>NZ_JAOWDX010000014.1:0-725 GCF_030334485.1 Citrobacter sp. Cf072
GAAGGAAGGCAGCCACAGGCGCAGCACGGCAGCTCCGGCGAAGGCACCACACTCAGTAACCACCTGGACGTCATCCCGGCCGACCGGACATGGCGTGCCTCCCCGCGGCCCAAACCCGCCGTGGACGGCCCGCAGAGTGCCATTGTCACCGGTCCTGCCGGCGAGGAAATCTTCTGCGACGAGCATGGCCGGGTGCGGATACGTTTCCACTGGGACCGCTACTGCCCGGGAAACGAAGACAGCTCCTGCTGGGTGCGGGTGTCACAGGCGTGGGCCGGTACCGGATTCGGCAACCTCGCCATTCCGCGTGTGGGTCAGGAAGTGATAGTGGATTTCCTCAACGGCGACCCTGACCAGCCCATTATTATGGGCCGCACCTACCACCAGGATAACCGCTCACCGGGTAGCCTGCCGGGCACGAAAACGCAGATGACCATCCGCTCGAAGACCTACAAAGGTGGCGGATTTAACGAACTGAAATTCGATGATGCGACGGGCAATGAGCAGGTCTATATCCATGCGCAGAAGAACATGGATACGGAGGTGCTGAACAACCGAACCACTGATGTGAAGGTGGACCATACGGAGACCATCGGCAATAACCAGAGCATCACTGTGGGACTCGGGCAGACCATCACGGTGGGTAAAGAAAACGCATCCGGACACGACCGGACAGTCACGGTCGCGCATGACCAGCGCAACACGACGGGGAATGACCGTCAGGT
>NZ_JAOWDX010000015.1:0-104292 GCF_030334485.1 Citrobacter sp. Cf072
GACCATATCAGCCTGGTGAAAGGGATGAAGAGCCTGGAGGTGAAGGGAGACCTGGCGCAGAAGATAAGCGGCGCGCTGGGGCTCAAGGTACAGGACGATATTGTGCTGGAAAGCAGCAGCCGGATAAGCCTGAAGGTGGGCGGTTCGTTTGTGGTCATCCACCCGGGCGGCGTGGACATTATGGGGCCGAAAATCAATCTCAACAGCGGGGGGAGTCCGGGAACACCAGTAGGGACGTTACAACCGAGTGTACTGGCGGCGTTAGGTGATGATGAGTCAGGAAGACATATTGCTTATTTTCCTGATGGTACAAAAGAAGAAATAACAGATCAGGGCGAACCAGAACAATACGGACAGACAGCACGCAAGGTGGTTAATAGTAAATCAGAGTTCGCCATAAACGGGAAAGAAAAAAATTATACATCGGAAGTCATACTTATAACATCAACTATAATAGAAAAGCATTCAACATATGAAATCGGTGGAGATCATTCTGCTGTGTATTTTAACATCAAAAATGATTCTTTGGGGCCGTATCTTTTTGATCCTAATGGAAGTTATAATCCATATAAGAAACTAGAAAATGGACATGGACAACGTGGATCAGGTTTTTTATTTAGTGGTGAATTTGCAAATTTGAATGATTTCATTGCTTATCAGGAAAATCCTGAGGGCGAATCGAAAGATAAACTTGAAAGTGAATGGTTTCCATATAAAGTTAAAATGGTATCTTTACCTGTTACGGATGAAGAGATAGTGGTGCTAAAAAACGCCGCTATTGCTTTAGATGATGGTGATGAGGAGCCCGGAGCATTTAGTTGTGCTGAATGGTCTTCAAAATTGCTACAACATATAGAGCCTGATATGGATACGTATACGCTACCAAATTCGTTATGGGCAGCTGTGGTTGAGATAAGAAAGCGTAGACTGGAAGAAAAGGATACTGCCAGATGAAAATGTTTAAAACGGCTTTCATTTTTTTAGTGCTTTTTATTTTTATGGTTATTCATTTTCATTTTTTGTATAAAGCTGTAGAAAAACATCAGGTTCATGATTTTTATTTTTTTATTTATTTTGTTATATATTTTTTATCTTCAATTTTCTTATTGGTAGTATTTGACATTTTCTATACAATGAAACCTGTATGGACTTTGTTTATCGGTTGTATCTGTGGATGGTTTGTGTCATTTTGTTCGTTGCTCATCACTGATATAATATTAGGGGAGGGGGTAATCATCCGATGGCGCGTACTTTTCATGATGTCATGGGTGATGTTAATTGGATGGTGTTATTTCCCATTTTTTATTTTTCTTATGAAACACTTTAATTTGATGAAAAGGAAAGGTAATTATTGAATGAAATTGAGAAAATATTATTGAGTATATCCGACGGACACAACATCCAGGCAGAGAAAGAGCATGAAAAGTTTATTTTTATACATAAATAGAATTTTCTCAGATAAAAGATCCGTGATCTTGCTCTGCTGTCAGACGTTCATATGATCGATGGAGAATCCCCATGCCCACAGCAGCCCGACTTAACGACAAAGGCACCCAGCACGATGGTTATCACGAAACCGTTATTACTGCGGGTTCTCCAACGGTTTCTGTCGACGGACTACCTGCAGCCCGTATGGGTGACCCACTGACACCCCACGATAAACCCAAACATCCGCCTCACCCACGTAAGATAGCCAGTGGTTCAGGCACTGTGTTTATTGACGGCCTCCCTGCCGCCAGAACCGGTGACGCCATTGACTGCGGCGGCGTGGTTATCGGCAGCGGTACAGTCAACATCGGTTGATATACGCTGATATAAAAGGGAAAAAGTTATATCACTAAAATGGACAGCGCTTAACACTGGAAGTGGAGGGGGCATGGTGATTGACACTGCCGTTGTCGGTTTATAGCGGTCAAGTAATACTGGTCACTGGTTAGCTAAATTTTTTGCAAATCAGAACCTGCGATGTGCCGGCAGAGTCGAGCACAACAGAAAATTACTCTGTTTTTAACTAGAGGGCAGGGTTCCCCGTAATTTTTAGCTTTCTATGCTGATTGTTACACTTATGTTGCTCTGCCGATCACTTAATTGTGTTTGCTCACCCCGTAATGCCTTTTCTGCGATACAATGCCTTTAGGTTATAAATCGGAGAGTAAGGCATGCCACACCCTGCGTTAACGCAACTGCGTGCGCTGCGTTATTTTGATGCGATCCCGGCGCTGGCCCCGCAACTGCTCGACTGGTTGTTACTGGAAGATTCCATGACCAAACGTTTTGAGCAGCAGGGCAAAGAAGTCACCGTCACGTTGATTCGCGAAGCGTTCGTTGGGCAAAATGAGGTGGCTGAAGAACTGACGCTGCTGCCTAAAGAGTCCCGCTATTGGTTACGCGAAATCCTGTTATGCGCGGATGGTGAACCCTGGCTTGCCGGGCGTACCGTGGTGCCTGAATCTACCCTGTGTGGCCCTGAACTGGCTTTACAAAACCTGGGGAAAACCCCGCTCGGACGCTACCTGTTTACGTCATCGACATTGACCCGAGATTTTATTGAGATTGGCCGCGATGCAGCGCTGTGGGGGCGTCGTTCCCGCCTGCGGCTGAGCGGTAAGCCGTTGATGCTTACCGAGCTTTTTCTGCCTGCATCGCCGTTGTACTGAGAGGAAGATAAAGATGGAGTGGAGTCTGACGCAGAATAAGCTGCTGGCGTTTCACCGCTTGATGCGTACGGATAAGCCGATCGGCGCCTTACTGCTGCTCTGGCCAACGCTATGGGCATTGTGGGTGGCGACCCCAGGCATGCCGCAACTGTGGATCCTAGCGGTATTTGTCGCCGGCGTTTGGTTAATGCGCGCCGCTGGATGCGTGGTGAATGATTATGCCGACAGGAAATTTGACGGCCACGTTAAACGCACCGCGAATCGACCGCTGCCGAGCGGTGCCGTCACCGAAAAAGAAGCCCGAACGCTGTTCGTCGTATTGGTGTTGCTGGCCTTCCTGCTGGTTTTGACGCTCAACACGATGACCATTTTATTGTCCGTTGCGGCGCTAGCGCTGGCGTGGGTCTATCCCTTCATGAAACGCTACACGCATCTGCCGCAGGTGGTGCTGGGCGCGGCGTTTGGCTGGTCTATACCGATGGCGTTTGCCGCCGTGAGCGAGTCTGTACCACTGAGCTGCTGGCTGATGTTCCTCGCCAACATTCTCTGGGCGGTGGCCTATGACACACAGTATGCGATGGTTGACCGGGATGATGACCTGAAGATTGGCATTAAATCGACCGCGATCCTGTTCGGCCAGAACGACAAACTCATTATTGGTATTCTGCAGGTCGGTGTACTGGTGCTGATGGCGCTGGTTGGGTGGCTGAACGGGCTGGGACCGGGCTATTACTGGTCTCTGCTGGTGGCGGGTGCGCTGTTTGTGTATCAGCAGAAGCTGATCGTTAATCGTGAGCGTGATGCCTGTTTTAAAGCGTTTATGAACAATAACTATGTAGGCCTAATACTGTTCTTAGGACTGGCGATGAGCTACTGGCACTTTTGAGTTTGGCTTAGCCTGCAAAATAAAAACCGGTCATTTCGACCGGTTTTTTTAATGCTTACTCGCCCTGTGTGGCGCTCTCGATGGTCAGACGGACATCCGACGTCACCAGTTCGGCCAGCATCTGATAGATCTTCATCGTCTCTTCCGGCTCGGCATCCCCGGTATCGCTGATGAATCCCTCGTCACGCAGCGTCAGCACCAGAGAGCTGAACACCGCTTTATCGAAGAATTCCGGCGCGTTAATGCCGTGCAGCACTGAGAGGCGTTGTGCCACGGTGCGGCTCTCTTTCTCCAGCGTGCCACGGTTGATCGACGGGTTGGCGCTCAGTAGCCAGAAGGTGATGGCGTAGCGTTGCAACGTCTCGCGAGCACCCGCAGCCAACAGCTGCAGCGTACGGGAGCGGGCAGGATTAATATGCAGCTCGCCATCCTGTAGAGTAATCAGCCCCTGGCGCTGCATTTCGCTGGCCAGTTCGTCAATCACCCCGGCAAGCTCATCGCGCTCCCAGCGCAGGAACAACTCGGCTTTCAGCATCGGGTACAACGCATCAATATGCTGCTGTAGCGCGACGCGTGAAATACGACGATGCTGAGTCACAATGGCTGCCATCAACGAAGGCAGAACCAGCATATGCGCAATGTTATTGCGGTAGTACGTCATCAAGACCGCCTGCTCGCGCGGCAGAATAATGATGTCACCGATGGTGTCTTTCTCGACCTCAAACTTGTTCATCTGCAAGGCGTGGTCGATCAGTTCACTGGCACTTTGCGCAGGAACGGTTGAGTCCGCCGCGTACGGCACGTTGCGCAGCAGGCTCAAGTAGCAGTCGAGCTGCTCGGTTAACTGTTCACGGGTCAGAGAGCGCTGGCGGGAAGCCAACAGCGCGGTACAACACAGGTTCATGGCGTTGGCCGCGCCAGCGTTGTTAATGCGCACCATCAGATCGGCAGCAATGTTATTCACCGTCGGCGTCAGCCAGGCCGGACGGATAGACTCGATAGGATCGATAGATTCACGCCATTCTGGCACATGCTGGTTGAGGTAAGTCATCAATGGCATTGGTTCACCAAAGTTGACGTAGCCCTGACCCAGGTTACGCAGCTTGCTTAAGCCACGCAGCATTTGTGGCAGACTTTCTTTCTCTTTCGTCGCGCCACGCAGCTCTTTTGCGTAGGTGCCCACTTCCATTACGTGCTCGTAGCCGATGTAGATCGGTACGAGAGTAATAGGACGCGTACCGCCGCGCAGCATCGCCTGAATAGTCATCGACAGGGTGCCGGTTTTAGGGTCGAGCAAACGACCAGTACGTGAACGTCCACCCTCGACAAAGTACTCAACCGAGTAGCCGCGGCTGAACAACTCGCCCAGGTATTCACGGAATACGGTGGAGTAGAGCTTGTTGCCCTTGAAGGTACGACGAATAAAGAATGCGCCCAGACGACGGAAAATCGGACCCGCTGGCCAGAAATTCAGGTTGATACCGGCTGCGATGTGCGGCGGAACCAGACCCTGGTGGTACAGAACGTACGACAGCAGCATATAGTCCATATGGCTGCGGTGGCACGGAACGTACACGATTTCATGCCCATCGTGCGCCAACTGGCGTACACGCTCCGCATTATGAACGTTAATCCCCTGATACAGACGGTTCCAGGTAAAGCCCAGGATACGGTCCGTCAAACGGATCATTTCGTAGGAGAAGTTGGCGGCAATCTCTTCCATCAGCGCAATGGCATTTTGCTGCGCTTTTTCGTGGGAGATTTTTTTACTGCGCGCTTCATCTTCTACCGCGCGAGCGATCGCTTTTGAAGCTAACAGTTTATTAAACAGATCCTGGCGGGCAGGGAGGCGCGGGCCGACAGCGGCCAGACGCTGGCGAGCAAAGTGCATACGCGCCACGCGTGCCAGCTTCTGGGCAATGATCTTATCCGTACCGTGTTCATCCGCCATACGACGCAGGGAGACCGACGGGGAGAAGCGGACAAAACTGTCGCGACCCAGCCAGGAAACCGCAAAGAATTTCTGTACGCCGTTTAGCATACGTAACGGCGGATTAACTTCACCTTTTTCACGCCCTGGCGCACGGCCAAACATCACCGAAACCGGCACCATCTGCACATCCAGGTCTGGATTGCTGCGATGTAAGTCGAGATAGTTATGGAACAGCTTGATGGACTCTTCTTTTGGCGTGTAATAGGTGAACACACGCGGGCCGCCGTGAATAAACACGTAGCGCGGCAGTAAAGTCCCGTCTATCTCCAGCGGTTCCAGGGGATCGGGGAGATCGTGCACCAGACATTGGGCACGCAGCGTCAGCAAGTCTGCTTTTGAATTGTACGGTAGGACGTACATAATGGGACGAGACGTATCGAGTCCCAATTCCGGGGCAGGTTCTGCCGGAATAGACTTGCTTTTTACCAGGACGCTTAATGGTAAATTCAGTAATTTGTAGTAAATTCGTGGCCAGCCGGACATAAACGATGTAAAGCCTCTGGTTAATAATGCAAATGCGCTGCAAGGATATCAGAAAGTTTAGTGAATTTCTGTGGTATCCCGTCATACTTCGCGCTGCTTTGCCACACCCTGAAACAAACGGGGTAACGTTACAATGACATTGACGCTAATAATGTAAAAAGGTTCTTTTTGATGGCCAATAATACCACTGGATTCACCCGAATTATCAAAGCTGCAGGCTATTCCTGGAAAGGTTTTCGCGCCGCATGGATCAATGAGGCGGCATTCCGCCAGGAAAGCGTTGCCGTACTGCTGGGCGTAGCTATCGCCTGCTGGCTGGACGTCGATGCGATTACTCGCGTGCTGTTGATTGGTTCCGTGATGCTGGTGATGATCGTTGAAATCCTCAACAGTGCGATTGAGGCGGTAGTTGATCGTATAGGCTCTGAGTATCACGAACTTTCCGGCCGGGCGAAAGATATGGGGTCGGCGGCGGTATTGTTGTCTATTTTTGTCGCTCTGATTACCTGGGGCATCCTGTTGTGGTCGCATTTGCGATAAGGATTCCACATCTTCATAAATCTCCTGCTTTTTGTGCAGTTTGCGGTTCCAAAATCACCTTTAGCTGTATATACTCACAGCATAACTGTATATACACCCAGGGGGCGGAATGAAAGCGTTAACGGCCAGGCAGCAAGAGGTGTTTGATCTCATTAGAGATCACATCAGCCAGACAGGTATGCCACCGACGCGTGCGGAGATCGCGCAGCGTTTGGGGTTCCGTTCCCCAAATGCCGCTGAAGAACATCTGAAAGCGCTGGCGCGTAAAGGTGTGCTGGAAATTGTCTCCGGCGCATCGCGCGGTATTAGACTGCTGCAGGAAGAAGAAGAGGGATTACCGCTTGTCGGTCGTGTGGCGGCAGGCGAGCCACTTCTGGCGCAGCAGCACATCGAAGGCCACTACCAGGTCGATCCCTCATTGTTCAAACCGAACGCCGATTTTCTGCTGCGCGTTAGCGGTATGTCTATGAAAGATATCGGTATTATGGACGGCGATTTGCTGGCGGTGCATAAAACTCAGGACGTGCGTAACGGACAGGTTGTTGTTGCCCGTATTGATGACGAAGTTACGGTTAAGCGCCTGAAAAAGCAGGGCAACAAGGTTGAACTTCTGCCAGAAAATAGCGAATTTAAACCTATCGTTGTCGACCTGCGTGAGCAAAGCTTCACCATTGAAGGGCTGGCGGTAGGTGTCATTCGTAACGGTGAATGGCTCTGATTTTCTGTTGAATCTCTGTAGGCCGGATAAGACGATTACGTTGCCATCCGGCAATGTGCCCGGTAGCGCTACGCTTGCCGGGCCTGCATCACATTGCCCAGTTCGTCTAACTTCTTCTCAGGCCCTCCTGTATGCCTTTCTTTACCTCTTCTGATAAAGCACTCTGGCACCTCGCCTTACCGATGATCTTCTCCAATATCACCGTTCCCCTGCTGGGACTGGTGGACACCGCGGTGATTGGTCATCTGGATAGTCCGGTCTATCTTGGCGGTGTTGCGGTTGGTGCTACGGCAACCAGTTTTCTCTTTATGCTGCTGCTTTTTCTGCGCATGAGCACCACGGGTCTTACTGCCCAGGCATTTGGTGCGAAAAATCCACAGGCGCTGGCGCGCGCACTGTTGCAGCCGCTAATGCTGGCGCTGGGCGCGGGGTTGCTTATCGCACTGTTTCGTACGCCGATTATCGATGTAGCGCTGCATATTGTCGGGGGAAGTGAAGCGGTACTGGAACAAGCCCGGCGTTTCCTTGAAATCCGCTGGCTCAGCGCACCCGCCTCGCTGGCTAATCTGGTGCTGCTCGGCTGGCTGCTTGGCGTTCAGTATGCGCGTGCGCCGGTTATCCTGTTGATTGTTGGCAATATTCTTAACATTGTGCTCGATTTATGGCTGGTGATGGGCCTGCATATGAACGTGCAAGGTGCGGCACTGGCGACGGTGATTGCTGAATATGCCACCTTACTGATCGGCCTGATGATGGTGCGCAAAGTCCTGCATATGCGCGGAATTTCGCTGGCAATGCTGAAGCAGGCGTGGCGTGGCAACTTCCGTCGTTTGCTGGCGCTTAACCGTGACATCATGTTGCGCTCGCTGCTGCTGCAGCTCTGTTTTGGCGCTATCACGGTGCTGGGTGCACGTCTGGGAGGCGATATTATTGCGGTTAATGCCGTTCTGATGACCCTGCTAACCTTTACCGCCTACGCGCTGGATGGATTTGCCTATGCCGTGGAAGCGCATTCGGGCCAGGCCTATGGGGCGCGAGATGGTAGCCAGTTACTGGACGTCTGGCGGGCGGCCTGTCGGCAGTCCGGTATTGTGGCTATTCTGTTTTCGCTGGTTTATGCCCTGTTTGGCGAGCAGATTGTTGCGCTACTGACCTCGCTGCCGCAAATCCAACTACTGGCCGATCGCTATCTCTTCTGGCAGGTGGTGTTACCGCTGGTGGGTGTCTGGTGTTATCTGCTCGACGGAATGTTTATTGGCGCGACGCGGGCTGCAGAAATGCGCAACAGTATGGCCGTTGCCGCAGTGGGATTCGCCTTAACGCTCCTGACGTTGCCGTGGCTGGGAAATCATGGTTTGTGGCTGGCGTTAACCGTTTTCCTCGCGTTGCGTGGGCTGTCGCTGGCCTTTATCTGGCGGCGTCACTGGCGTAATGGAACCTGGTTTGCCTAATCTGGATGGTTAAAAATTCCGAATAGTAAATAAAACCCAGAATCACTGACTACACTTATTCTCACGTCCAGCAAAAACAGCATGTGTCTGGACATGGCACTCTCGCTATTCACAACCTAACGATGAGGACTTGATGATGAATAAAGACGAAGTCGGCGGCAACTGGAAGCAGTTTAAAGGTAAAGTGAAAGAGCAATGGGGCAAACTGACCGATGATGATATGACGGTCATTGAAGGTAAACGTGACCAACTGGTCGGTAAAGTCCAGGAGCGTTACGGTTACGCGAAAGATCAGGCGGAGAAAGAAGTTAACGATTGGGAAAAACGTAATGATTACCGCTGGTAATTAACCCCTCCCTCCTGAGAGTACAAGGATGTACGCTCTCCCGCTTACCTAGCGCCCCACTTTCTTCTTCACCTGAATCGTATGGTCATGCTGGCACTCGCCAGGATGGCGGCATGACTCAACTTCTACACAGGCCGGACACAGCCCGTGTGCTTCAATAACATTATGTCGCAGAGCAAAGCCCATTTTGGCCGCCAGCGTATGCATGATGTCTTCCACACCTTCTGCGCACTCTTCTTTTACCACACCACAGCGGTCACAAATGAACATCGCGGAACTGTGCGTTGGCTGATCGAACAGATGGCAAAGGACATAGCTGTTGGTGGATTCCACCTTATGCACAAACCCTTGTTCCAGCAGAAAATCGAGCGCACGATACACGGTTGGCGGCTTGGCCTGCGGCTCAGTTTCCCGCAACAGGTCGAGCAGGTCATAGGCGCTGATAGCCCCTTCCTGCAGGCTCATCAGGCGCAACACTTCGAGACGCTGTGGCGTAAGCCGCACGTTGCGTTGCGCACAGAGTTTTTCAGCTTGAGCCAATAACTCTTGCGTAGTGGTTTTGTCCATTTGGCGCCTCGATTTGCGTGGAAGGTTAATCCCTTACTTTAACATGTTCTGCTTAAAACGCCGAGATCCACCGCGGTGTGCTATACCTGACGCATCGCAATACTGGAAAATAACCATGAAAAGACCCGATTGTATTCGCCACTGGCGTGAGGTTGAGGGGGCTGATGACTCCACTTATCCCGACAGCGATGAGCTATTTGCTATTGGCGCGCCGCTTGCCCGCAAATTGGGGTTAGGACGACTCGGCATTCATCATGAACGCCTGCCGCCGGGTCGGCGCACGTCGTACCCGCACGCTGAAAGCGATGAGGAAGAGTTTATCTATGTGCTGGAAGGTTATCCTGAGGCCTGGATTAACGGGTATTTATGGAAGCTAGAGCCGGGCGACAGCGTCGGTTTCCCGGCAGGTACAGGCGTGTGCCATACCTTTATCAATAACACCAGTGAAGAGGTGCGTCTGTTAGTCGTGGGTGAGGCGAACAAAAAATATAACCGCATTTATTATCCGCTTAACCCGGTCTATGCCGCTACACGTGAGGATCGCTGGGTCGACCATCCGCCGCAGTTTTTCGGATCACACGACGGAAAACTGGGGCGTAAATAGCGTTCGTTGAGGGGCAGGGGGAGTGAGCCGCGAGGATGTGGCTCACTATCGTAACGGTCTATGCTATAGTAGCGCCCCTTTTTTAACCGGATGCTTGAATATTCGCCATGCTGCCTGAATCTCAGTCTACCGCTTTTCCCGCTCATCGTTTTTCTATCGCGCCGATGCTCGACTGGACGGACAGACACTGCCGCTACTTTTTGCGCTTACTGTCCAGCCAGACGTTGCTCTATACGGAGATGGTAACCACCGGCGCGATCATTCATGGTAAAGGCGATTATCTGGCGTATAGCGAAGAAGAGCATCCGGTCGCATTGCAACTGGGCGGGAGCGATCCTGCGGCGCTGGCGCAGTGCGCAAAGCTCGCTGAACAGCGGGGTTATGACGAAATCAATCTCAACGTGGGTTGCCCTTCCGACCGCGTGCAGAATGGCATGTTTGGCGCCTGCCTGATGGGGAATGCGCAACTGGTCGCCGATTGCGTCAAAGCAATGCGCGACGTGGTGTCGATTCCGGTAACGGTGAAAACGCGTATCGGCATTGATGATCAGGACAGCTACGAATTCCTCTGCGATTTCATCAACACGGTATCTGGCAACGGCGAATGTGAGATGTTTATCATTCACGCCCGCAAGGCCTGGCTGTCCGGGTTAAGCCCGAAAGAAAATCGCGAAATTCCACCGCTGGATTATGACCGTGTTTATCAGCTAAAGCGTGACTTCCCGCATCTGACGATGTCGATCAACGGCGGCATTAAATCGTTGGAAGAAGCGAAAATTCATCTGCAACATATGGATGGCGTGATGGTAGGTCGTGAAGCTTATCAAAACCCAGGAATTCTGGCGTCCGTTGACCGCGAGATTTTTGCAGCTACCAGCGAAGATACCGATCCGGTTACCGTGGTGCGCGCCATGTACCCGTACATTGAGCGTGAACTGAGTAAGGGGACCTATTTGGGACATGTGACGCGCCATATGTTGGGGTTGTTTCAGGGGATCCCTGGGGCTCGTCAGTGGCGTCGCTATCTGAGCGAAAATGCGCATAAAGCCGGGGCAGATATTAACGTACTGGAGCATGCGCTGAAGCTGGTCGCTGACAAGCGTTAAGTTTTCGCCAAAAGTTAGTTAATTTCACCACGCCCTGCGCTTTGTCGCGGGGCGTTTTCTTTATAAATCAATACATTATTTTTGGCATGTTTCTTGTAAAGCAATGGAGAGAATTTCATTTCGGGAGAGAGCCATGCTGGAACTACTTTTTGTGATTGGATTTTTTATCATGCTGATGGTCACCGGCGTATCTTTGCTGGGCGTTCTGGCTGCATTGGTCGTAGCCACCGCAGTGATGTTTCTGGGCGGACTATTTGCCTTGATGATTAAACTGTTGCCCTGGCTGCTACTGGCTGTTGCCGTGGTGTGGGTTATCAAGGCGATAAAAGCGCCAAAAGTCCCACAGTATCAGCGCAATAACCGTCGATTTTACTAAGGTATTGAGTGGTGCGTCACAACCTGCAACATTGCCTTTAGAACCAAATAGGAATTGATTATCAAATCTGTCACTATTGCCAGGTTAACGAATTCATCGAGCTGTACCCTACATACAGCCGAACTAAAAAAAGAAAGGGCTTCCCACGGGAAGCCCTAATTCTTTACTTCCCCGTCATAATTCAAACCGCAGGTGTGTTGGCTGCTTTCATTCACCCCAGTCACTTACTCCAGTAAGCTCCTGGGGATTCATTCAATTGCCGCCTTCCTGCAATTTGAATTATTTAGGGGAAGTCGAAGCATTATGGGATTAGCAAACTCGATCCCTGCGTTGCCCGGCTTTCCAGTACTTCATGAGCACGCTGTGCATCGCGCAGTGCGAACGTCTGACCAGGCGCGACATCCACTTTGATTACTCCGCTGGCAATTAGCGAGAATAGCTCATTGCTGGCTTCGGTTAATTCGCGGTGATTGGTGATATACCCCTGGAGTGAAGGACGGGTCACGTACAGCGAACCTTTCTGGTTCAGAATACCTAAGTTCACGCCAGTCACCGGCCCGGAAGCATTACCAAAGCTGACCATTAGTCCCCGGCGCTGTAAACAATCCAGCGAGGCTTCCCAGGTATCTTTCCCCACCGAGTCATACACCACCCGTACTTTTTTTCCGCCGGTTATCTCTTTCACTCGCTCAACTATGCTTTCTTCACGATAGTTAATGACCTGCCATGCGCCGGCCTGCAGCGCAATTTGCGCTTTTTGCGCACTGCCGACGGTACCAATCAGCTTCGCGCCCAATGCTTTTGCCCACTGGCAGGCAATCATCCCGACGCCGCCCGCAGCCGCATGGAACAAAAACGGCTCATCAGGCTGAATTTCATAGGTTTTACGCAGCAGATAGAAAACGGTTAACCCTTTCAGGAATGAGGCTGCGGCTTGTTCAAATGAGATAGCGTTGGGTAGGATGGCGGCTTTATCGGCCGGAACGTTATGCACTGAGCTGTAGGCACCAAGGGCAGACTGGGCGTACACCACGCGATCGCCAGCTTTAATGTGTGTCACTTTGCTGCCGACTTTGCTGACTACGCCGGCAGCTTCGGTACCCAGGCCGCTGGGCAGAGATGGCGGCGGATAAAGACCACTGCGGATGTAGGTGTCGATATAGTTGATCCCAATAGCTTTGTTCTCGACCTGGATTTCGTTTTCCGCCGGGTCTACGGGTGTAAACTCCACCGCCTTGAGTACATCAGGGCCACCATGCTTGTGAAATTCAATACGTGTTGCCATGCTTCCTCCAAAAGAAATGTGGTAATCTTTCGACCCAATCATTATCTCGGTAACTCCATTCACTATGGCAGGAAATAAACCCTTCAACAAACAACAGACTGATGCTCGTGAGCGCGATCCCCAGGTCGCCGGGCTGAAAGTACCGCCGCACTCGATTGAAGCGGAACAGTCGGTGTTGGGCGGTTTAATGCTGGATAACGAACGCTGGGACGATGTCGCCGAGCGTGTGGTGGCGGAAGATTTTTATACCCGGCCGCACCGGCATATCTTTACGGAAATGCATCGCCTGCAGGAGATGGGGAAACCCATCGATCTGATCACACTGGCAGAGTCGCTGGAGGTTCAGGGACAACTGGACAGCGTTGGCGGTTTTGCTTACCTGGCTGAGTTATCTAAAAATACGCCAAGTGCGGCGAATATTAGCGCTTATGCGGATATCGTCCGCGAACGTGCCGTTGTTCGTGACATGATTTCGGTTGCGAACGAAATCGCGGAAGCCGGGTTTGATCCGCAAGGCCGTTCCAGTGAAGATCTGTTGGACCTTGCTGAATCCCGTGTCTTTAAAATCGCGGAAAGCCGCGCAAATAAAGACGAAGGGCCGAAAAATATTACTGATGTGCTCGACGCCACCGTCGCGCGTATCGAGCAACTGTTCCAGCAGCCGCACGACGGCGTCACCGGGGTGAACACCGGTTATGACGACCTCAATAAAAAGACGGCGGGTTTGCAGCCGTCAGACTTAATTATCGTCGCCGCGCGTCCGTCGATGGGTAAAACAACATTTGCGATGAACCTCGTCGAAAATGCGGCGATGTTGCAGGATAAGCCGGTTCTTATCTTTAGTCTTGAAATGCCCTCGGAACAGATCATGATGCGTTCCCTGGCCTCGCTCTCACGCGTAGACCAAACCAAAATCCGTACCGGTCAACTGGATGATGAAGACTGGGCACGAATTTCCGGAACAATGGGTATTTTGCTGGAGAAACGAAACATCTATATTGATGACTCCTCCGGCCTGACGCCAACGGAAGTGCGCTCGCGTGCCCGTCGTATCGCCCGTGAACAT
Source organism: Citrobacter sp. Cf072 (assembly GCF_030334485.1). NCBI lineage: Bacteria > Pseudomonadati > Pseudomonadota > Gammaproteobacteria > Enterobacterales > Enterobacteriaceae > Citrobacter > Citrobacter sp. Cf072. The sequence goes on from NZ_JAOWDX010000015.1 coordinate 14,079, forward strand.
GGTGGTATCGGACTTATCATGATCGACTACCTGCAGCTGATGCGCGTGCCGTCACTCTCCGACAACCGTACGCTGGAAATTGCAGAAATCTCCCGCTCGCTGAAAGCGTTAGCGAAAGAATTGCATGTGCCGGTGGTGGCGCTGTCGCAGCTTAACCGCTCTCTGGAACAACGCGCCGACAAGCGTCCGGTTAACTCGGATCTGCGTGAATCCGGCTCCATCGAACAGGATGCCGACTTAATCATGTTTATCTATCGTGATGAGGTTTATCACGAAAACAGTGACTTAAAAGGCATCGCCGAAATTATTATTGGTAAGCAGCGTAACGGTCCGATCGGTACGGTGCGCCTGACGTTTAACGGACAGTGGTCCCGCTTCGACAACTATGCCGGTCCTCAATATGATGATGAGTAATTTCTAAGGAATACAAATGCAAGCGGCAACTGTAGTCATTAACCGCCGCGCTCTGCGACACAACCTGCAACGTCTGCGTGAACTGGCCCCTGCCAGTAAACTGGTTGCGGTCGTGAAAGCGAACGCCTACGGCCATGGTCTGTTAGAGACCGCGCGAACGCTCCCCGATGCGGACGCTTTTGGTGTCGCTCGTCTTGAAGAAGCCCTGCGGTTGCGAGCGGGAGGGATCACGCAGCCCATCCTGCTGCTGGAGGGATTTTTTGATGCCTCCGATCTGCCGACTATTTCCGCGCAGCGTCTGCATACAGCCGTCCATAACCAGGAGCAGCTCGAAGCCCTGGAAGCAGCTAATCTGGTTGAACCCGTTACCGTCTGGATGAAGCTCGATACCGGTATGCACCGCCTGGGCGTACGCCCTGAGCAGGCCGAGGCGTTTTATCAGCGCCTAACGCAATGTGAAAATGTGCGCCAGCCGGTCAATATCGTCAGCCATTTTGCGCGCGCAGACGAACCTGAATGCGGCGCGACCGAAAAACAGCTCGATATCTTCAACAGCTTTTGCGAGGGCAAACCTGGGCAGCGTTCGATTGCCGCATCGGGCGGTATTCTGCTGTGGCCACAGTCTCACTTCGACTGGGCGCGTCCGGGACTGATTCTGTATGGTGTGTCGCCACTGGAAAACCACTCTATCGGTGCTGATTTTGGCTGCCAGCCGGTGATGTCGCTGACCTCCAGCCTGATTGCGGTGCGTGAGCACAAAGCGGGCGAGCCGGTTGGTTATGGTGGTACCTGGTTGAGCGAGCGCGACACGCGTCTGGGTGTGGTGGCAATGGGCTATGGTGATGGTTATCCGCGCGCGGCGCCGTCTGGGACGCCGGTACTGGTCAATGGCCGTGAAGTGCCGATCGTCGGTCGCGTTGCGATGGATATGATCTGCGTCGATTTAGGCCCCGAAGCGCAGGATAAAGCCGGCGATTCGGTGATTCTGTGGGGTGAGGGACTGCCCGTTGAACGCATTGCTGAAATGACGAAAGTAAGTGCTTACGAACTTATTACGCGTCTGACCTCAAGGGTGGCGATGAAGTATATCGATTAGCAGAATGATGTGCTGGACAGGCGGTTACACCGCCTTCCGGCAATATTACCCTCAACATCCTCTCGATCTTCTCCCGCTTACGGTTTATTGTGTTCTTAACCCTTGCCTGTAAACCTGGAGAACCACACGTGTTTCAAAAAGTTGACGCCTACGCCGGCGACCCGATTTTATCGCTCATGGAGCGCTTCAAAGAAGATTCACGTAGCGACAAAGTGAACCTCAGCATCGGCCTGTATTACAACGAAGACGGAATTATTCCTCAGCTTAAAGCGGTGGCGGAAGCGGAAGCTCGACTTAATGCCAAACCGCATGGTGCTTCGCTGTATCTGCCGATGGAAGGTCTGAACACGTATCGTCATACTATTGCGCCGCTGCTGTTTGGCGCAGATCATCCGGTTCTCCAGCAGCAGCGCGTCGCAACTATTCAGACGCTGGGCGGCTCCGGTGCGTTAAAGGTTGGCGCAGACTTCCTGAAACGCTATTTCCCTGATTCTGGCGTATGGGTCAGCGATCCGACCTGGGAAAACCATATCGCGATTTTTGAGGGGGCTGGATTCGAAGTAAGCACTTACCCATGGTATGACGACACGACTAACGGCGTTCGTTTCAACGACCTGCTGGCAACGCTGAATACCTTACCGGCGCGCAGCATCGTGCTGCTGCATCCGTGCTGCCATAACCCGACGGGCGCGGATTTAACTCCTGCGCAGTGGGATAGCGTTATTGAGATCCTGAAAGCACGCGATTTGATTCCGTTCCTGGACATTGCTTACCAGGGCTTCGGTGGTGGAATAGAAGACGACGCCTATGCGATTCGCGCCATTGCCAGCGCCGGTTTGCCCGCTCTGGTCAGTAACTCATTCTCGAAGATTTTCTCCTTGTACGGCGAGCGTGTCGGCGGACTGTCTGTCGTATGTGAAGATGGTGATACCGCCAGCCGCGTTCTGGGGCAGCTAAAAGCGACGGTGCGTCGTAACTACTCCAGCCCGCCAAACTTTGGTGCGCAGGTAGTTGCCGCGGTACTGGGTGATGACGCGCTGAAAGCCAGTTGGCTGGTAGAAGTCGAAGAGATGCGTACCCGCATTCTGGCGATGCGTCAGGAGCTGGTTAACGTATTGAATGCAGAGATCCCGGGCCGTAACTTTGACTACCTGTTGCAACAGCGCGGTATGTTCAGCTATACCGGGCTTAGCGCAGCCCAGGTTGATCGCCTGCGCGATGAGTTCGGTGTGTACCTGATCGCCAGCGGTCGCATGTGCGTAGCTGGGTTGAATCACGGTAACGTGCAGCGCGTGGCAAAGGCATTTGCCGCCGTCATGTAACCGGCTTTGAATGTTGCCGGATGGTGGCGTAAATGCCTTATCCGGCCTACAAAGGTATATGGATTTTCGTTTGTAGGTCTGATAAGCGTCGTGCCATCAGGCTCGCTTTCCTGTGTGATCGTGCTCCTTTTCCAGGGCAAAACCAGAGAAAATCCTTCCTTTCCCTCCTCCTAAGGGGTAAGGTCAGATAGTTTTTTGACCAGTTGTTAATAAAAAAATGATAACTAACTGACTACTTAGGGAAAAATATGCGCAAGTTTACGTTGGCACTGAGTGCCGTTTGTTTATTGTTCACGCTAAATCAGCCAGCCCAGGCACTCGTTTCTTCTCCCTCTCAGCTCAATCCAGGCACCAATGTTGCAACGCTCGCTGAGCAGGCTCCCATTCACTGGGTCTCCGTGGCACAAATTGAAAACAGCCTGACCGGACGTCCGCCGATGGCGGTCGGGTTTGATATCGATGACACTGTCCTCTTTTCCAGCCCAGGCTTCTGGCGCGGTAAAAAAACGTATTCTCCGGACAGTGAGGATTACCTGAAGAATCCGGCCTTCTGGGAAAAAATGAATAACGGCTGGGACGAGTTCAGTATTCCAAAAGAAGTCGCGCGCCAGCTAATTGATATGCATGTGCGTCGTGGTGACAGCATCTTTTTCGTGACCGGGCGTAGCCAGACGAAGACTGAAACGGTGTCGAAAACGTTGTCTGATAACTTTCACATCCCGGCAGGCAATATGAATCCGGTCATTTTTGCCGGCGATAAGCCGGGCCAGAACACCAAAACGCAGTGGTTACAGGATAAAAATATCCGCATGTTCTACGGTGACTCCGATAATGACATCACTGCCGCTCGCGACGTGGGCATTCGTGGTATTCGCATTTTGCGCGCCTCTAACTCCACTTATAAGCCGCTGCCACAGGCCGGTGCGTTTGGTGAAGAGGTGATCGTCAACTCGGAATATTGAGGACACTGGCTGCGGGTTGCTGTTTTTTTAAACAAATTTACATTGCTGGCTTTTACCTTTTGCGGACTTGCTGCACACTGAATAAATGATGTTCTCATTAGGCAATATGCTGGTAAGGGGAATAAAGATGACGAATTCGGAGTTGCTGCAATACTGCATGGCAAAAATGGGCGCGGAGCAGAGCGTTCACAGTGACTGGAAGGCCACGCAAATCAAAGTCGAAGATGTGCTTTTTGCCATGGTAAAAGAGGTGGAAGAACGCCCGGCGGTGTCTCTGAAAACCAGCCCAGAACTGGCAGAGTTGTTGCGCCAGCAGCATAGCGATGTTCGGCCAAGCAGGCATCTCAATAAGGCGCACTGGAGTACGGTGTATCTGGACGGCTCGCTACCGGATTCACAGATTTATTATCTGGTTGACGCCTCTTATCAGCAGGCTGTGAACACGCTGCCTGCTGATAAACGGCGGATACTGACGCAGCCCTGAACGGTCTTGTTAAGCGTAGCGCCATCAGGTACAACCGTTGCCTGATGCGGCGCAAGCGCCTTATCAGGCCTACAAGCTTTACGCCTGTTCTGTGGGCCTGATAAGTGTTGCGTAATTACAACAGTGGCTTGAGGAAACGTGCCGTGTGTGAGGCTTCACACTCAGCGACCGTTTCTGGTGTGCCGGAGACAAGAATTTCGCCGCCGCCGCTGCCGCCTTCCGGACCGAGATCGACAATCCAGTCAGCGGTCTTAATCACGTCCAGATTGTGCTCAATCACCACGATGGTGTTGCCCTGATCCCGGAGCTGATGCAGCACGTCCAACAGTTGCTGAATATCCGCAAAATGCAGACCGGTGGTCGGCTCATCGAGAATATACAGCGTTTGCCCGGTACCGCGTTTTGACAGTTCGCGCGCCAGCTTCACGCGCTGCGCCTCGCCGCCCGAGAGTGTGGTAGCGGACTGACCCAGTCGGATGTACGTCAGGCCAACGTCCATTAGTGTTTGCAGCTTACGCGCCAGCGCCGGAACGGCATCGAAGAACTCGCGTGCTTCTTCAATCGTCATATCCAACACTTCGTGGATAGTCTTGCCTTTGTACTTAATTTCCAGCGTTTCGCGGTTATAGCGTTTGCCTTTACATTGATCGCACGGCACGTAGATATCCGGCAGGAAGTGCATTTCGACTTTGATCACGCCGTCGCCCTGACAGGCTTCACAGCGTCCGCCGCGGACGTTAAAGCTGAAACGCCCCGGGGTGTAACCGCGTGCACGTGACTCCGGCACGCCGGCAAACAGTTCGCGCACTGGCGTAAACACGCCGGTGTAAGTTGCCGGGTTAGAACGCGGCGTACGGCCAATCGGGCTTTGGTCAATATCGATGACTTTGTCGAAATGTTCCAGGCCCTGAACGTCGCGATACGGCGCAGGTTCAGCCAGCGTCGCACCGTTCAGCGCCGTCTGCGCAATCGGGAACAGCGTATCGTTAATCAGCGTCGATTTACCCGAACCGGAAACCCCGGTAATGCAGGTAAATAAACCTACCGGCAGCGTCAGGGTTACATCTTTCAGGTTATTGCCGTGTGCGCCGGTGAGCTTCAGCACTTTCTCTGGGTCAGCCGCCACGCGCTGTTTCGGTACTTCAATTTTGCGTTTACCGCTCATGTACTGGCCGGTCAGCGACTCAGGCACTGCCATGATGTCGTCGAGCGTCCCTTCGGCGACGACCTGACCACCGTGAACACCCGCGCCGGGGCCGATATCGATAACGTGGTCAGCGGCGCGAATCGCATCTTCATCGTGCTCGACTACAATGACGGTATTACCCAGATTACGCAGGTGGATAAGCGTACCCAGCAGACGCTCGTTATCGCGCTGATGCAAACCGATAGACGGTTCATCCAGCACGTACATTACACCAACCAGACCTGCGCCGATCTGGCTTGCCAAACGAATACGCTGGGCCTCACCGCCGGATAGCGTTTCCGCCGACCGCGATAGCGTCAGATAGTTGAGGCCGACGTTGACCAGGAACTTCAGACGATCGCCAATCTCTTTAAGAATTTTCTCAGCAATCTTCGCCCGCTGACCCGCAAGCTTCAGATTGTTGAAGAAATCCATTGCATGACCGATGCTCATGTCGGAAATCGCGGGCAGCGGCGTATTTTCAACAAATACGTGGCGGGCCTCGCGACGTAAACGCGTCCCTTCACAGCTGGCGCACGGTCGGTTACTGATGAATTTGGCTAATTCTTCGCGTACTGCACTGGATTCCGTCTCTTTATAACGGCGCTCCATATTGTGCAGCACACCTTCAAACGGGTGACGACGTACGGACGTATCGCCGCGATCGTTCATGTATTTGAATTCGATATTTTCTTTACCCGAACCGTACAGCACCACTTTATGCACGGTAGGGCTCAGGCTGGCCCATGGGGCTTCAACGTCGAATTTATAGTGTTCAGCCAGAGATTTAAGCATCTGGAAATAATAGAAGTTACGGCGATCCCAACCACGAATAGCACCACCGGCCAGCGACAGTTCCGGGTTTTGAATCACCCGGTCAGGATCGAAATACTGCTGCACGCCGAGACCGTCACAGGTTGGACACGCGCCCGCTGGGTTGTTAAACGAGAACAGCCGAGGTTCCAGTTCGCGCATGCTATAGCCGCAGATAGGGCAGGCGAAGTTAGCGGAGAACAGCAGCTCTTCCGCTTTCGGGTCGTCCATATCGGTGACCACCGCCGTACCACCGGACAGTTCCAGCGCGGTTTCAAAGGATTCAGCCAGTCGTTGGGTGAGATCGTCGCGTACTTTAAAGCGGTCAATCACCACTTCAATAGTGTGTTTCTTTTGCAGCTCAAGCTTGGGCGGATCGGAAAGGTCACACACTTCGCCGTCGATACGGGCGCGGATATAGCCCTGGCCCGCCAGGTTTTCCAGCGTTTTGGTGTGCTCGCCTTTACGCTCCTTAATTACCGGCGCCAGCAGCATCAGACGTTTGCCTTCCGGCTGCGACAGGACGTTGTCCACCATCTGGCTAACGGTCTGCGCTGCCAGGGGAACGTCGTGATCCGGACAGCGCGGCTCGCCAACGCGGGCAAACAGCAGACGCAGATAGTCGTGAATTTCGGTAATTGTACCTACCGTGGATCGCGGGTTATGGGACGTCGATTTTTGTTCAATTGAGATGGCAGGAGAGAGCCCCTCAATGTGGTCGACATCCGGTTTTTCCATCAGCGACAGAAATTGACGCGCGTACGCGGAAAGGGATTCAACGTAACGACGCTGCCCTTCGGCATATAAGGTGTCGAAAGCGAGCGAAGATTTGCCTGAGCCCGAAAGCCCGGTGACGACAATCAGCTTGTCGCGCGGGATGACGAGGTTGATGTTTTTGAGATTATGGGTGCGGGCGCCCCGAACTTCGATCTTATCCATTCATCTTTCCCGGATTAAACGCTTTTTTGCCTGGCTGCATGGTGCTACCGGCGATCACAAACGGTTAATTATGACACAACCTGACCTGAATGGATATACAGTATTGGAATGCAAAACGCATGTTCCTGTGCAACAATGTCTGGCGGGGGTTGTTTACTGGAATCAACTTCGCAACGTAGTAAAAGCGCTATTGGAAATGCTACAATCCCGCGCTTACACTTATTCAGTAACGTTTTTCAGGAGACACGATCATGGCCAGCAGAGGCGTAAACAAGGTGATTCTCGTCGGTAATCTGGGCCAGGACCCGGAAGTACGCTATATGCCGAATGGTGGCGCAGTTGCCAACATTACGCTGGCTACTTCCGAATCCTGGCGTGATAAAGCGACCGGTGAAATGAAAGAGCAGACTGAATGGCACCGCGTTGTGCTGTTTGGCAAACTGGCGGAAGTGGCCAGTGAATATCTGCGTAAAGGTTCCCAGGTCTATATCGAAGGTCAGCTGCGTACCCGCAAATGGACCGATCAGTCCGGGGTAGAAAAGTACACCACTGAGGTTGTTGTTAACGTTGGCGGCACCATGCAAATGCTGGGCGGTCGTCAGGGCGGTGGTGCTCCGGCAGGTGGCGGCCAGCAGCAGGGTGGTTGGGGTCAGCCTCAGCAGCCGCAGGGCGGCAATCAGTTCAGCGGCGGCGCGCAGTCTCGTCCGCAGCAGTCCGCTCCGGCAGCGCCGTCTAACGAACCGCCGATGGATTTCGACGACGATATTCCGTTCTAATCCTTCTGCTTTTCGCTGAAAATTATGGCTACCTCAAGACCGGGGTAGCCATATGCAATTTTGTTATCAGTTCAACACCATCGGCCAGTCTGGCGGTGTGTGGCTCATCACATCAACCATCACGGTTTCAATGTTCTGCCAGATAGTGGACATATCCACCAGGGTTATGCCGAGCAATCCAGTCGCAAACCAGCAGGCAAACACCAGCCCCAAACCGCTGCTAATGACGGCCAGGCCAATATAGTCTGATTTACGAAAACGGATATTGAGCGTACTGGCTAAAAACATCAGCACTGCACTGAGTAATTGCCACCGCAGAAGAACCACGCCAGTTGTTATCGTTGCCATGAAAAACGTCCTCAGAAAGTCTGGATGCCCAGGACAGCGCGGGGGTGTTCACCGAGGGTGTAGTACTCTGGCTATCGACGGGCAATAACATGAATGAAACATTGTTTCTGTTACATTATTTTTGTGAACTATATCACAAGTGCTCGTTTGTTCACCACTATTGGACGCTATTTTTGTAGGCCTAAAACCACTCTGATTGTGTGGTTTAATTTAATGAAGGGTTGATAATAAATAACCATGTTTTAAACATGTATTTAGTCTGCTTGTTATATTTATCCTAAATTAAACGTTAAAAAACTTTAATGAATTTCTTAAACGCAGCCAGGATAATGCTCATAAAAAATTACTCCGTGGGGATAATAACGTTATGAAATAAGCATAACTTTAAGTTTGCCTTACGGAAAAATAATATCATCATCAACTATTATCAGACTTTTACATAGAGAAGTCTGTTGCTAATACTGATAGATTCATGCAACTTAATCAGTCGGTGTTTATAGCATCCTGCCTTGATGGGTTCTGGCATATACGAAACAGGGAAATAGGGCTGACATGAATCACAGTGCGCGACGCAAGATGCTGAAGTTCCTGGGAACATTCATGGTGGTATTGTTCCCCGTGGTGCTGGCGATTTGGTTTGCACATATCCGGGCGATGACCGAAACCCATAACCAACTCCGCTCTTTTGCTCAACTGGTGTTAAATAAAACAGAATTGGTAATCCTACAAGCCGATTTGGCGCGTGATATGGCCCAGTTGTATCAGGGTAAGATGTGTACCCCGGCACATCAGAAAAGTATGCTGAATATTATTCGCGGTCGTTTATATATCAGTGAGCTAATTTATGCGCAGGGCGATCATTTTTTGTGCTCTACGTCTATGGCGCCGCCTGTTACTTATATTATGCCGACAGCCGACTATAAACGTACGCCGGATATCGCCATCTATTACTACCGCGATACCCCTTTTTTCGCTGGCTACAGAATGACGTACATGCAACGTGGGAACTACGTCGCAGTCATAAATCCATTATCCTACAGCGAAGTCATGTCAGATGATCCGGATCTGTCCTGGGGCGTATATGACACAGTAACAGATACGTTTTTCTCTGCCAGCGAAGCGGCAAATATTGCGCAATTCGCGCCTCTCGTACGCGGTGAAGCTTCGACCTTTCAACAAGACGATCGCTTTTACACCATCGTGCATTCAGAAAAACGCCCAATTGCGATCATTGTGTCGACCTCACACAACCGCGTAAGTCAGATTTTCTATCACGAGGCGGCGTTAACCATTCCCTTCGGGATTATCTGCAGCATCCTGATACTGCTAATGTGGTGGCGCACGCGCCAGGAATACTTATCTCCCCGGCGCTTACTAAAACGCGCGATCAAAAAACGTCAGCTTTGCCTGCATTACCAGCCGATCATTGATATTAAGAATGGACAATGTGTTGGTGCTGAAGCTCTGCTGCGCTGGCCGGGTTGTAAAGGTGAGGTGATGAGCCCGACGGAGTTTATTCCGTTGGCTGAAAAAGAGGGAATGATTGAGCGGATCACGGATTATGTCGTTGAAGAGGTATTCAACGATTTGGGGTATTTTCTTTCGGCGCATCCTCAGCTTTATATCTCGATTAACCTTTCCGCTTCTGACTTTCATTCATCCCGATTGATTGCTCTGATTAACGACAAAAATCGTGAGTACTCCGTGGCGGCCCAGCAAATTAAAGTCGAAGTGACGGAGCGGGGGTTCATAGATGTACATAAAATGACCCCAGTAATCCAGGCGTTCCGCAAGGCGGGTTATGAAGTGGCATTTGATGATTTTGGCACGGGATATTCCAATCTGCATAATTTATCAGCGCTGAATGTCGATATCCTGAAGATCGACAAATCGTTTATTAGCACGTTGTCCACTAACAGCACCAGCCACTTGATTGCCGAACATATTATTGAGATGGCGCAAAGCTTACACCTGAAGACGATTGCGGAAGGGGTGGAAACGAAGGAACAAATCGAATGGCTGCTTGAACGCGGCGTACAGTATTGTCAGGGCTGGTATTTTGCGAAGGCGCTACCGTCTCAGGAGTTCATGCACTGGATACAACGGTCGCCCGCCATACTGACGCAGAGCGGGCAATAAGCTTACAGGCGGTGGCGGTAATCGCTGGGGGTACGATCAAACTCGCGGCGAAACACGCGCGAAAAGGTTTGTTGCGATACATAACCAAGATCCATCGCGATATCGAAAATAGGTCGCTCAGTCGTCCTCAGTTCAACCGCCGCCAGCAGAAGTCGTCGCTGGCGGATGTAGTCACCCAGCGTCTGGCGCGTCACCGTGCGGAACATTCTCTGTAAATACCACTTCGAGTAACCTGATTTTTTCGCAACCGCCTCAATGTTCAGCGGCTGATCGATATGTTCATCAATCCATTCAATAAGGGTCTGAATAATCTGCTGATGGGACATAGGGCTGCCTCTTTCTCAGTATTCGATTCGTCGTTTTGTCTGTGGGCGAGTATAATTCCTCAAGTTAACTTGAGGTAAAGCGATTTATGGAAAAGAAATTACCCCGGATAAAAGCGCTGCTCACGCCAGGTGAAGTTGCAAAGCGTAGCGGCGTGGCAGTTTCGACCCTGCATTTCTATGAAAGCAAAGGGTTAATCAGCAGCATGCGCAACAGCGGTAATCAGCGTCGCTACAAACGTGATGTGTTGCGTTACGTGGCGATTATCAAGATTGCTCAACGTATTGGGATCCCGCTGGCAACGATTGGCGACGCGCTGGGCGTATTACCTGAAGGACATTCACTTAGCGCTAAAGAGTGGAAACAGCTCTCTTCGCAATGGCGTGAAGAGCTGGACCGACGCATTCATACTTTGGTGTCGCTACGCGATGAGCTGGATGGATGTATTGGTTGCGGCTGCTTGTCGCGCAGCGATTGCCCGTTGCGTAACCCAGGCGATCAGTTGGGCGAGCAAGGAACCGGGGCGCGTCTGCTGGAAGATGATTGATTGGTTTAAATATATGACGGATATATACCCTAAATAATTCGCGTTGTGGGAAGGCGGCAAGAGCACGAATCCCGATGAGCTTAGTAAACTAAGTGATTCGGGTGAGTAAACGCAGCCAACACACCTGCAACGTGAAGTATGACGGGTATAAAACTAAAGCGCCACAGAGGGCGCTTTAGTTTGGTTCCGGTCTTTGTCTTTCACTCTATCCCGCTGGTTCACGGGAGGGTTTCCCCCGACATCAACACCCCTCAGTCGAGCACATTAGGGGAGGTTCCGGCCTGTGTTGATAATGTAAGTGTAAGCTACCTCCCTTCATTTGCCAGTGAAACGATGATTTTTTAGCCAAAAAATTTACCGCATCTTCACCGGTTTTCTTGTGCGAGTTTGCGCGAAAAATAAGAACGATTGTTGCGACAATCTGGCGAAATTTGTTACCAGATTGCGCATTGACGATAACGTTTGCGCATCGACTGGTTGTTTATTGTGCGTTATAAGAAGAAATGAGTAAAAAGCGGCAAAGTTCAGTTGAAAACCGGCGTATGATCGCTGGATAATCGTTTGCTTTTTTTTACCACCCGTTTTTTATGCGCGGAGCTAAACGTTTGCTTTTTTGCGACACCCCTAATGACGCAAACCTGGCACATGGAGAAAACGTTTAGCAGGCAGTGGATTGTCCAGCACGCATAATGACGAAAAAATAAACTCTCAGGGGATGTTTTCTATGTCTACGCCTTCAGCGCGTACCGGCGGTTCACTCGACGCCTGGTTTAAAATTTCGCTTCGTGGCAGTACCGTTCGTCAGGAAGTCGTTGCCGGATTAACGACGTTCCTCGCCATGGTTTACTCCGTTATTGTGGTTCCAGGGATGCTGGGTAAAGCCGGATTCCCGCCTGCCGCTGTATTTGTGGCAACCTGTCTGGTCGCGGGCATCGGTTCTATTGTGATGGGCCTGTGGGCAAATCTGCCGCTGGCGATTGGTTGCGCCATTTCTCTGACGGCGTTTACCGCATTCAGCCTGGTATTGGGGCAACATATCAGCGTGCCCGTTGCGCTGGGCGCGGTGTTCCTGATGGGTGTCCTGTTTACCATCATTTCCGCGACGGGTATTCGTAGCTGGATCCTGCGCAATCTGCCGCAGGGCGTTGCGCACGGTACGGGAATCGGTATCGGCCTGTTCCTGCTGCTGATTGCGGCAAACGGCGTTGGTCTGGTGATTAAGAATCCGCTGGACGGTCTGCCGGTTGCGCTGGGCGATTTCGATACCTTCCCGGTGATTATGTCGCTGGTTGGTCTGGCGGTGATTATTGGCCTCGAAAAACTGAAAGTACCGGGCGGCATCCTGCTGACTATTATCGGTATTTCCATTGTTGGCCTGATTTTCGACCCGGCCGTGCATTTCTCCGGTATTTTTGCCATGCCGTCTCTGAGCGACGAAAACGGCAACTCGCTGATCGGCAGCCTGGATATTATGGGCGCACTGAATCCTATCGTTCTGCCGAGCGTGCTGGCGCTTGTTATGACCGCCGTCTTCGATGCGACCGGCACCATTCGTGCCGTAGCCGGACAGGCGAATTTGCTGGATAAAGACGGACAGATTATCGACGGCGGCAAAGCGCTGACCACCGACTCCCTGAGCAGCGTGTTCTCTGGTCTGGTGGGCGCTGCTCCTGCGGCGGTATACATTGAATCCGCAGCGGGTACGGCGGCAGGCGGTAAAACTGGCCTGACGGCGATCACCGTTGGCGTCCTGTTCCTGCTGATCCTGTTCCTCTCTCCGCTCTCGTATCTTGTACCGGTATACGCAACGGCGCCTGCACTGATGTATGTGGGCCTGTTGATGCTGAGCAACGTTGCGAAAATCGACTTTGCTGACTTTGTCGACGCAATGGCGGGTCTGGTAACGGCCGTATTTATCGTGCTGACCTGTAACATCGTTACCGGCATTATGATTGGCTTTGCTACCCTGGTGATTGGCCGTCTAGTCTCTGGCGAATGGCGCAAGCTGAACATCGGCACGGTGGTTATCGCTATCGCGCTGGTGGCCTTCTACGCGGGCGGCTGGGCTATCTGATTTTTATTCGATAAAGATCCTCAAAACGGGTGGCTTTGGCCGCCCGTTTTTATTTTCAGAACACACTCGTTGTCTTTTGCGTTACTCTCAATTAGATAGAATTGAGGCACGACGCCTCTCATCACCAATCATAAGAAACATCGCAAACAGGGAACGCATGGAAATCTTTTTCACCATACTCATCATGACCCTTGTGGTCTCGCTGTCGGGGGTATTTACTCGCGTATTGCCCTTCCAACTCCCTTTACCCCTAATGCAGATCGCCATCGGCGCCTTGCTGGCGTGGCCGACGTTTGGTTTGCATGTGGAATTCGATCCTGAGCTGTTTTTGGTGCTGTTCATCCCGCCGCTGCTCTTTGCCGATGGCTGGAAGACGCCAACGCGTGAGTTTCTCGAGCATGGGCGAGAGATCTTCGGCCTTGCGCTGGCGCTGGTGCTGGTCACGGTGGTCGGCATTGGATTTATGATTTACTGGCTGGTGCCGGGGATACCGCTTATCCCAGCCTTTGCGCTGGCCGCCGTCCTTTCGCCAACCGATGCTGTTGCCCTTTCCGGCATTGTGGGGGAGGGGCGCATACCGAAGAAAATCATGGGCATCCTGCAAGGCGAAGCGTTGATGAACGACGCCTCCGGTCTGGTCTCTCTGAAGTTTGCCGTCGCCGTGGCGATGGGGACGATGGTATTTACCGTTGGTGGCGCAACGCTTGAGTTCTTCAAAGTGGCGATTGGCGGTATCCTGGCTGGTTTTGTCGTCAGTTGGCTGTACGGGCGCTCCCTGCGCTTCCTCAGCCGCTGGGGCGGTGACGAGCCGGCAACGCAAATCGTCCTGCTGTTCCTGCTGCCGTTTGCGTCTTACCTGATTGCGGAACACATCGGCGTTTCCGGTATCCTCGCGGCGGTCGCTGCCGGGATGACGATCACCCGTTCCGGGGTGATGCGCCGCGCGCCACTGGCGATGCGTTTACGTGCTAACAGTACCTGGGCAATGCTGGAGTTTGTGTTTAACGGCATGGTCTTCTTATTGTTAGGGCTACAGTTACCGGGGATTCTGGAGTCTTCCTTAGCGGCGGCAGAGGTCGATCCGAACGTTGAAATCTGGATGCTGTTTACCGATATCGTGCTGATTTACGTGGCGCTGATGCTGGTACGTTTTGGCTGGCTGTGGACGATGAAAAAATTCAGTCTGCGCTTCCTGAAGAAAAAACCAATGGAATTCGGCTCCTGGACAACGCGTGAAATCCTGATTGCCTCTTTTGCGGGCGTGCGCGGGGCAATTACCCTCGCCGGTGTGCTCTCCATTCCACTGTTGTTACCGGACGGTAGCGGATTCCCGGCGCGATATGAGCTGATCTTCCTTGCCGCAGGCGTGATTCTGTTCTCGCTGTTTGTTGGCGTGGTGATGTTGCCGATTCTGCTACAACATCTGGAAGTGGCAGACCACTCGCAGCAGCAGAAAGAGGAACGTATTGCTCGCGCTGCTACGGCAGAAGTGGCGATTGTCGCGATCCAGAAAATGGAGGAGCGACTGGCCGCGGACACCGAAGAGAACATCGATAACCAGTTACTCACCGAGGTGAGTTCCCGCGTGATTGGTAACCTGCGTCGTCGCGCCGACGGACGCAACGATGTGGAAAGCTCGATGCAGGAAGAAAACCTCGAGCGACGTTTCCGCCTGGCAGCGTTGCGTTCAGAACGCGCAGAGCTTTATCACCTGCGCGCGACGCGGGAAATCAGTAATGAAACGCTGCAAAAGCTGCTGCACGATCTGGACTTGCTGGAAGCGCTGTTGATCGAGAATCAGTAAACGGCAGCACGTTGTAGGCCGGATAAGGCGTTTGCGCTGCATCCGGCATTTTACGACGCTTGCGGTAGCCAAAACCCTTCACAGCATTTGAGCCACGCCTGGGCGCTGTGCGACAGATACACACCTTCGCGCCAAATCATGCCCAACTGCCAGCGTAAATCACTCTCCAGAGGGATCCAGCGCAATGTTTGCTTATCCAGACGCTGGCAAATCGGCTCCGGTAAAATGGCAATCCCGACTCCGGCTTGTACCATCGCAGCCAGAAAATCCCACTGCCCGCTGCGTACCGCGATGCGGGGCTTGACGTTGTGTTGGCTAAACAGCTCAAGCAATTGGCGGCTCAACGCGAAATCTTCGTTGTAGATCAGTAGCGGATGTTCCGCCAGTGCCTCGGGGGAAATGGATTCGCATGTTGTCCACTGACCGGAGCGGGGGACCAGCACACAGAGCGGATGACTGAAAAGCGGTAAGGTCGCCAGACCACTCTCTTCTTCAACCGGCAGCGCGGTCATCGCGACATCCAGATCGCCGTTCATCACCGCCTGCTGGACGGTTAAGCCGCCAAATTCAGAGACCTTCAGCTCAACGCCGGGATAGCGCTGGCGAAACAGGCTAATAGGCCCGGCCATCAACATACCGACCATCGGCGGGATACCGAGGCGCAGCACACCCCTGTTGAGGTGATTAATGTCGCTAAGTTCGGCTTCAAGCTGGCGAAACTCAGCGAGGATCGCCAGGCCGCGTTCGAAAACGACCTGCCCGGTGTCGGTTAACAACAACCGCCGCCCGTCGCGGATGAGCAACGTGCAATTAAGCTCGTCTTCAAGGTTCTTCAACATCTTGCTGATGGTGGGCTGGGTGACAAAAAGCTTCTCCGCTGCGCGAGTAAAGCTCTGCTGACGAACCACCTCAACAAAATATCGCAGCGTTCTGATATCCATGATTATTCCTTAAGACTATGCCTGCAATGAGTTTAATTCATTTCAGTCCTGGACGGGGGCTCTCTATACTGGCGCTCTCTATTTTTTAAGGACATACCCTCATGGCTGTGGCGATAAGCCGCGTAACGCCTGCTGTTATTCATCGACTCCAGATCCCCGTTCAGGTTCTGTTGTACGCAGGTCTATTTGTATTTGCTCAATATCTTGTCTCCTGGCTGCATCTGCCGCTTCCTGCCAACCTGGTAGGGATGGTGCTGATGCTGGCGTTAATTGTCTGCCGGGTTATCCCGCTGAACTGGATTCGCGCAGGTGCTCGCTGGTTACTGGCTGAAATGCTGCTGTTTTTTGTCCCGGCGGTGGTCGCCGTTGTGAACTACACGCAGCTGTTGCTGGTTGATGGCTGGCGTATATTTGCCGTCATTGCGATCAGTACGCTGATGGTGCTCGGCGCAACGGCGTGGGTGGTGGATAAAGTGTATCGCTATGAAATGAGTAGGTTAAACCGTGAGTAATTTTCAGCTAAGCGTGCTGTGTCTGGTGATTACGCTGGGTATCTACTTTGCTAATAAGCGTTTGTATCGCCGTTTTCGTAAATTACCGCTGATGCCATTAGTTCTCACCCCAGCCCTGCTGGTGCTGATGCTAGTCTTCGGCCATATCTCCTGGCAAAACTATATTGGTGAATCGCACTGGTTGCTGTGGTTGTTAGGACCGGCGACCATCGCTTTTGCCGTTCCGGTGTATGACAACCTTGCGGTGATTAAGCGTCACTGGATGTCGCTGACGGCGGGCGTGGTAACGGCAACGCTGGTGGCCGTCACCAGTTCCGTGTGGCTGGCGCGCCTGTTTATGTTGCCTGATGAGATCCAACGCAGTCTGGCGGTGCGTTCCGTCACCACGCCATTTGCGCTGGCAGCGGCAGAGCCATTGGGCGGGCAGCCGGACCTGGTGGCCTTGTTCGTGGTGGTGACCGGCGTATTCGGCATGGCGGTCGGCGATGTGCTGTTTTTACGCCTTTCCATTCGTGAAGGAATGGCGAAAGGCGCAGGATTTGGCGCCGCATCGCATGGCGCAGGCACGGCGCGCTCTTATGAGCTTGGTCAGCAGGAGGGCGTGGTTGCCAGCCTGGTGATGATGCTTTCCGGTGTGGTGATGGTATTGGTGGCGCCGCTGGTCGCGAGGCTGATGTTCTAAGAAAGGATGTAATCCTCCGGCCCGAAAGCCGGAGGAGAGGGGAGGTTAGTGCGCGCGACCTTGTTCTACGCCGTACCCGGTCTGGGAGCGGATGAACTGAGCACGGAACTGCTCGCGTTCGCGGTTGCCTTCTTCTGAGTTGTCGGTAGCAGAGAAGAACCAGATCCCGAGGAACGCTATGCTGATGGAGAACAGCGCTGGATATTCATACGGGAAAATGGCTTTTTCGTGACCGAGGATCTGGACCCAAATGGTTGGGCCGAGAATCATCAATACTACCGCTGTTAACAGACCTAACCAGCCACCCAGCATTGCGCCACGGGTGGTCAGACGCGACCAGTACATGGAAAGCAGGATGATCGGGAAGTTGCAGCTGGCCGCGATGGCGAACGCCAGACCCACCATGAAGGCGATGTTCTGGTTCTCAAACAGCACGCCGAGCAGGATGGCTATCACACCCAGTACCAGTACGGTGATTTTTGACACCTTCAGCTCTTCACGTTCGGTTGCGCCTTTGCGGAATACGTTGGCGTACAGGTCGTGAGAAACTGCCGAAGCGCCCGCCAGCGTCAGCCCGGCAACCACCGCCAGGATGGTGGCAAACGCCACTGCAGAGATGAAGCCGAGGAACAGGTTACCGCCCACCGCATTCGCCAGGTGAACCGCCGCCATGTTGTTACCACCGATCAGTGCGCCTGCAGCATCTTTGTACTCTGGATTAGCGCCTACCAGCATGATCGCGCCAAAGCCGATGATAAAGGTCAGGATGTAGAAATAACCCATAAAGCCGGTGGCATAGAATACGCTCTTACGCGCTTCGCGGGCATCGCTGACCGTGAAGAAACGCATCAGAATATGCGGCAAACCTGCTGTACCGAACATCAATCCAAGACCTAACGACAGGGCGGATATCGGATCTTTTACCAGACCGCCCGGGCTCATAATCGCGGAGCCTTTCGGGTGTACTGCCATCGCTTCGGTGAACAGGTTGTTGAAGCTGAAGCCGACGTGCTTCATTACCATGAAGGCCATAAAGCTGGCGCCGAACAGCAGCAGAACAGCTTTAATGATCTGTACCCAGGTGGTTGCCAGCATGCCGCCAAACAGAACGTACATCATCATCAGTACGCCAACCAGTACGACGGCGATGTGATAGTTCAGACCAAACAGCAGCTCAATCAGTTTACCTGCGCCGACCATCTGGGCGATCAGATACAGCGCGACCACCACCAGGGAACCACAGGCCGACAGAATACGGATTGGACCCTGTTTCAGACGATAAGAAGCAACGTCAGCAAAGGTGTAACGACCGAGGTTACGCAAACGCTCAGCAATCAGGAACAGGATAATTGGCCAGCCGACCAGGAAGCCGAGTGAGTAAATCAGCCCGTCATAACCGGAGGTAAATACCAGCGCGGAAATTCCAAGGAACGATGCCGCCGACATATAGTCGCCCGCAATCGCCAGCCCGTTCTGGAAACCGGTGATGTTACCGCCGGCGGTGTAGTAGTCATTACGCGAACGTACGCGTTTAGACGCCCAGTAGGTAATGCCGAGCGTAAAGATGACGAAAATCAGGAACATAACAATCGCCTGCCAGTTGGTTGGCTGGCGTTGAACTGCACCGCTAATAGCATCCGCCGCGTTTGCGGCGAAGGGCAGCGTGGCGGCAAGCGCCGTCAGGACTCTCTTCATGATGCTTTAACCTCGTGCAAAACCGCATTGTTCAGGCGATCAAATTCACCGTTTGCCCGCCAGATATAAATCCCGGTCAGAATGAAGGAGATAAGGATCACACCGACCCCAATCGGAATACCCCGGGTGACGCTGGTTCCCGCGTGGAGCGGCGTACCCAGCCAGCCAGGCGCAAAGGCAATCAGTAAAATAAAGCTGATATAAACTGCCAGCATGATGATGGACAGAATGGTGGCAAACCGTTGCCGTTTTTCTACTAACTCCCTGAAACGCGCACTGTCTTCTATCCGCTGATAAATTTGGTCATTCATCACAGAGTTCTCCAGAGGCCCCCTTCGTCTTTCAGGCCGCAGGTGCGTTGGCCGCACTCGCCCACCCCAGTCACATAGTGAACTATGCTCCTGGGGATGTGCTCGCTTGCCGCCTTCCTGCAACGCGAAATCCTTTGGGGGAGGGTTTTTATATTTCCCTCCCGGTCAGGGGAGGGGTAGGGATAGGATTTGTAGGCCCGATAAGCTGCGCCCATCGGGCATTTCACAGTTATGGTTATGATGGCATCGCGATGGCCTGCTTCTCTTCGAGCAGTTTCTCCACGACGCCAGGATCGGCGAGGGTCGAGGTATCGCCCAGATTGCTGGTATCGCCCGTCGCGATTTTACGCAGAATACGGCGCATAATTTTGCCGGAGCGGGTTTTCGGCAGGGAGTCGGTCCAGTGCAGCACGTCTGGCGTTGCCAGCGGGCCAATTTCTTTACGCACCCAGTTGCGAACCTCGGCGTACAACTCAGGTGACGGCTCTTCACCGTGATTCAGCGTAACGTATGCGTAGATCGCCTGGCCTTTAATATTATGCGGAATCCCCACCACCGCGGCTTCGGCAATCTTCGGATGCGACACCAGCGCCGATTCGATTTCAGCCGTTCCCAGACGGTGGCCGGAGACGTTCAGCACATCGTCCACACGTCCGGTGATCCAGTAATAGCCATCTTCGTCACGGCGCGCGCCGTCGCCGCTGAAGTACATATTCTTGAAGGTAGAGAAGTAGGTTTGCTCAAAGCGTTCGTGATCGCCAAACAGCGTTCTCGCTTGGCCCGGCCACGAGTCGGTAATCACCAGATTGCCTTCGGTCGCGCCTTCCAGCGGATTACCTTCGTTATCGACAATCGCAGGCTGTACGCCAAAGAATGGACGGGTTGCAGAACCGGCTTTCAGTTCGGTGGCGCCCGGCAGCGGGGTGATCATGAATCCACCGGTTTCAGTCTGCCACCAGGTATCGACGACCGGGCATTTTTCGTTGCCGATCTTCTTCCAGTACCACTCCCATGCTTCCGGGTTGATCGGCTCGCCAACTGAACCCAGGATACGCAGCGACGAACGGTCAGTGCCTTCAATCGCTTTATCGCCTTCCGCCATCAGGGCGCGAATGGCGGTCGGTGCGGTATACAGAATATTGACCTGATGCTTGTCCACAACCTGCGACATACGCGCCGGGGTAGGCCAGTTTGGCACGCCTTCGAACATCAGCGTGGTTGCGCCGCAGGCCAGCGGACCGTACAGCAGGTAGCTGTGCCCGGTTACCCAGCCTACGTCAGCGGTACACCAATAAATATCGCCCTGATGGTAGTCAAACACGTACTTAAAGGTGGTGGCGGCGTAGACCAGATACCCGCCGGTAGTGTGCAGTACGCCTTTCGGCTTGCCGGTTGAGCCGGAGGTATACAGGATAAACAGCGGATCTTCCGCGTTCATCTCTTCCGGCTGATGTTCTGAGCTGGCCTTCTCGATAAGATCGGACCACCACAGGTCGCGACCTTCCTGCCATTCCGTTTTTCCACCGGTACGTTTGAGCACGACCACATGTTCAACGGTTTTCACATTTGGATTTTTCAGCGCATCATCCACGTTCTTTTTCAGTGGGATAGCGCGCCCGGCGCGTACGCCTTCGTCGGCGGTGATCACCAGGCGTGAATTGGAGTCGATAATACGTCCGGCGACGGCTTCCGGTGAGAAACCACCGAAGATGACCGAATGCACCGCGCCAATACGGGCACAGGCCAGCATGGCGACCGCAGCTTCCGGCACCATCGGCATATAAATGGCCACCACGTCACCTTTTTTAATGCCTAAATTCAGTAGCGTATTGGCGAAACGGCAGACATCGCGATGCAACTCGCGATAGGTAATGTTTTTGCTTTGGGTTGCGTCATCGCCTTCCCAGATGATGGCGGTACGATCGCCGTTTGCCTGCAGGTGGCGGTCAAGACAGTTTGCGGCCAGATTCAGAGTGCCGTCTTCGTACCATTTAATTGACACGTTGCCTGGTGCGAAGGAAGTGTTCTTCACCTGGCTGTACGGCTTGATCCAATCAAGAATTTTTCCCTGTTCGCCCCAAAATGTGTCGGGTTCGTTAACGGATTGCTGGTATTTCTCTGCGTACTGCTCCGGATTTATCAGGCAACGATCCGCAATGTTTGCGGGAATAGCGTGTTTATGTATTTGGCTCATGGCTTTTGTTCTCCTTGTAGGATGTTAATAATATGTCTCATAAACGTTAAATGTAGGGGCTTTGAGAGTTTTGTTTAGTATTTGCGCGGCAGATCACGCAATAAACGAATTGTGCAAATTAGCGACAAACTGAATTTTGAAGGGAGCTAGCAAAATTGACTAAATCTCGCGATAACATGTGGTTATCTAAAGGATTGTTGAAAAGGTGATCTGTCTCTGAATTAGACAAAAGAGGGAGCAATCAAAGGGAGTTACTAACTCTAAAGTGGTATTTTACATACACTTACAATTGATTAAAGACAACATTTTCAGTGTGGTTTCTTGTTACAAATAGGGTGGAGCAATGTCATGACAGTATTCGTGTGGTTGCTGTTATGGAAAACAATAAAAGAACCGCCATTGCAGATAATGGCGTCATCTGGATGAGACCCCTATGGCAAGGATAAAATCACGCGTACGCCGTTTCTTCAGCCTGTTAGTACCTTTATTATTTATCTCTGCAGTTCACGCTGAACAAACCCCCGTACCCGCAAAAACCGTCACCGTTGAAGCGAAGAATGAAGTCTTCGCCCCTCAGCATCCCGATCAATATCTCTCCTGGAAAGCCACGTCTGAGCAATCAGCCCGTGAAGATGCGCTGGCAGAAGATCCTCGTCTGGTGATCCTGTGGGCGGGATATCCCTTCTCGCGCGATTACAACAAACCGCGCGGGCACGCGTATGCAGTGACCGATGTTCGTGAAACCTTACGTACCGGCGCACCCAAAACGGCAGAAGATGGTCCGTTGCCGATGGCCTGCTGGAGCTGTAAAAGCCCGGATGTGGCGCGTCTGATCCAGAAAGACGGTGAAGATGGCTACTTCCACGGTAAATGGGCGCGCGGCGGTCCTGAAATTGTTAATAATCTTGGCTGCGGCGATTGCCATAACACCGCGTCACCAGACTTTGCCAAAGGCAAGCCAGAACTGACGCTGTCGCGTCCTTATGCTGAACGCGCGATGGAAACAATCGGCAAACCGTTTGAGAAAGCCGGTCGCTTTGACCAGCAATCCATGGTCTGCGGCCAGTGCCACGTGGAATATTACTTCGACGGTAAAAACAAAGCCGTTAAGTTCCCGTGGGACGACGGCATGAAAGTCGAGAACATGGAGAAGTACTACGACACCATCGCCTTCTCTGACTGGACCAACTCCCTGTCTAAAACCCCGATGCTGAAAGCGCAGCACCCGGAGTATGAAACCTGGAGCGCAGGCATTCACGGCAAGAACAATGTGACCTGTATCGACTGCCACATGCCGAAAGTGCAGAACGCGGAAGGCAAGATTTACACCGACCATAAGATTGGTAATCCGTTCGATAACTTCGCTCAGACCTGTGCGAACTGCCACACCCAGGACAAAGCGTCCCTGCAAAAAGTGGTCGCCGAGCGTAAACAGGCCATTCATGACCTGAAAATCAAAGTTGAAGACCAGCTTGTTCGTGCGCACTTCGAAGCGAAAGCCGCATGGGATGCGGGTGCGACCGAAGCGGAAATGAAGCCGATTCTGGAAGATATCCGTCACGCGCAATGGCGTTGGGACCTGTCTATCGCCTCACACGGTATTCACATGCACGCCCCGGAAGAAGGTCTGCGGATGCTGGGTAGCGCAATGGATAAAGCCGCTGACGCACGTACCAAACTGGTCCGTCTGCTGGCGACCAAAGGCATCACGCATGAAATCCCGTTACCGGATATCTCTACCAAAGAGAAAGCCCAGGCGGCGATTGGTCTGAACATGCAGCAAATCAATGCTGAGAAGCAGGACTTCATCAAAACGGTGATTCCGCAGTGGGAAGAACAGGCGCGTAAAAACGGTCTGTTAAGCCAATAACCCCATTTCGCCCCGCAAGGGGCGGATAACTCAACGGAGTGAATATGAGCGTATTACGTTCGTTATTAACTGCTGGGGTGCTGGCGTCAGGCTTGTTATGGAGCCTGAGTGGAATCACTGCCACGCCAACGCCGCAGGAGTCGGATCAACGCTGGACGGTTACCCAACAGCGTAATCCGGATGCCGCCTGTCTGGACTGTCACAAGCCGGATACCGAAGGTATGCATGGTAAGCATGCGGAAGCCATCAACCCGAATAACAAACTGCCTGTCACCTGCACCAATTGTCACGGCCAGCCGTCACCGAACCACCGCGAAGGGGTGAAAGATGTGATGCGCTTTAATGAGCCGATGTACAACGTGGAGCAGCAGAACAGCGTCTGTATGTCCTGTCACCTGCCTGAGCAGTTGCAAAAAGCGTTCTGGCCGCACGATGTCCACGTAACCAAAGTGGCGTGTGCCAGCTGTCACTCACTGCATCCGAAGCAAGACACGATGCAGACGCTGAGCGATAAAGGACGGATCAAGATTTGCGTCGATTGCCACAGCGATCAACGTAACAATCCGAACTTTAACCCGGCGTCGGTTCCGTTGCTTAAGGAGCATCCATGAGTTGCTCTCGTCGCCAGTTTATCACCGGCGTCGGCGCGCTGGTGGCAGTGAGCGGGACGGCGGGGCGCGTTGTGGCGAAGACGCTGAGCATCAACGGCGTGCGTTACGGTATGGTTCATGATGAGTCTTTATGCATTGGCTGTACGGCCTGCATGGATGCTTGTCGGGAAGTTAACAACGTGCCGGAAGGCGTATCGCGTCTGACGATTATCCGCAGTGAGCCGCAAGGGACATTTCCTGATGTGAAGTATCGCTTCTTCCGTCACTCGTGCCAGCATTGCGACCACGCTCCCTGCGTTGACGTCTGCCCGACGGGGGCATCGTATCGCGATGCCGCCAGCGGCATTGTGGATGTGAACCCGGACCTTTGCGTTGGCTGCCAGTACTGTATCGCCGCGTGTCCTTATCGCGTACGCTTTATCCATCCGGTGAGCAAAACGGCGGATAAATGTGATTTCTGCCGGAAAACCAACCTGAAAGCGGGCAAACAGCCTGCCTGCGTTGAGTCATGCCCGACGAAGGCGCTGACGTTTGGTAATCTGGACGATCCCAACAGCGATATATCCCGTTTGTTGCAGCAGAAAACTACCTACCGTTACAAACTGGCGTTGGGTACAAAACCGAAGGTCTACCGCGTTCCCTTTAAATTTGGGGAGGTGAGCCAATGACATCCGCTTCTGCATTTCATTTTGAATCACTGGTGTGGGACTGGCCCATTGCCATCTATCTGTTCCTGATAGGTATCTCTGCCGGACTGGTCACGTTGGCGATTCTGCTGCGTCGCTTCCATCCGGAGGCGGGCGGTTCAGACAGCACGCTGCTGCGCACCACGCTGGTGTTAGGGCCGGGGGCAATTATCCTCGGTTTGCTGATTCTGGTGTTCCACCTGACGCGTCCATGGACTTTCTGGAAACTGATGTTCCACTATAGCTTCACCTCGGTGATGTCGATGGGGGTCATGCTGTTCCAGTTGTATATGGTGGTGTTAGTGCTGTGGCTGGCAAAAATCTTTGAAAAAGAGGTGATTGCCCTGCAACAGCGGTTCGTGCCGCGACTGACGATTGTGTCAAAACTACTGACGCTAATCACGCCGTTCCATCGCGCGCTTGAGACGCTGATGCTGGTGCTGGCGGTCCTGCTCGGGGCGTATACCGGGTTCCTGCTGTCGGCGCTGAAATCCTATCCGTTCCTGAATAACCCGATCCTGCCGGTGCTGTTTCTGTTCTCCGGGATCTCCTCCGGCGCGGCAGTGGCGCTGATCGCCATGGCGTTACGCCATCGTAGCAACCCGCACAGTACGGAAGCGCACTTTGTGCATCGCATGGAAGTCCCGGTCGTATGGCTGGAGATCTTCCTGCTGGCGGCGTTCTTCGTCGGCCTGGCGCTGGGCGATGACGGCAAAATGCGTGCGCTGGCGGCGGCACTGGGCGGCGGATTCTGGACCTGGTGGTTCTGGCTTGGCGTGGCTGGGCTTGGGTTGATACTGCCGATGCTGCTAAAACCCTGGGCCAACCGCAGTTCGACGTTTCATGGCGTGCTGGCAGTGTGCGGCGCTAGCCTGACCGGCGTACTGCTGCTGCGCTTTTTTATCCTCTATGCGGGTCAGCTAACCGTTGCGTAAGGTGATATCTGGACGTTCTCCTTCCTGAAGCCGGTTTTCTGGCGCTGTTATTAAGCCTCGGGGTCAACGTGTTGACCCCGCTTGCCGTGTTGGTAGGTGTCCGCCAGCGTTGGCAGGGGGTGATGCGCCTGGCAAGCGTGGGCGTGTGGACGCAATTTGCCCTGCTGCTACTGGCCTTTACCATTCTGGTATTCTGCTTTTTGACCAGCGATTTTTCGGTGGTCTACGTTGCCCAGCACAGCTACAGCCTGCTGCCGTGGGGATTAAAACTGGCGGCGGTGTGGGGCGGTCATGAAGGATCGCTGCTGCTGTGGGTGCTGTTTCTTTCCGCCTGGAGCGCGCTATTTGCTCTTCGCTATCGGCGTAATACCAACGCGCTGTTTCCGCTGACGCTCAGTGTCCTTTCAATGATAACGGCCCTGCTGCTGCTGTTTGTGGTGGTATGGTCCGATCCGTTCGTGCGTATCTTTCCGCCAGCCATTGAAGGGCGCGACCTTAACCCGATGCTGCAACATCTCGGGTTAATCCTCCATCCACCGCTGCTGTACCTGGGTTACGGTGGTTTGATGGTGGCGGCAGGCGTGGCGCTGGCCTCGCTGCTACGTAGTGACTTTAATGCGCAGAGCGCCTGGGTGTGCTGGCGCTGGGCCTTGCCCGGCTGGTGCGCGCTGACGCTGGGGATTATCCTCGGCTCCTGGTGGGCCTACTGCGAGCTGGGCTGGGGCGGCTGGTGGTTCTGGGACCCGGTAGAAAACGCTTCCTTATTACCCTGGCTTTCTGCCAGCGCGCTACTACATAGCCTGTATATCACGCGCCAGCGCGGGATCTTCCGCCACTGGTCGCTGCTGCTGGCGATCGTCACGCTGATTTTATCGCTGCTGGGGACGCTGATTGTGCGTTCCGGCATTCTCGTTTCGGTGCATGCTTTCGCGCTGGATAACGTTCGTGCCGCGCCGCTGTTTGCGCTGTTTACCGTGTTGAGTCTGGCGTCGCTCGGGCTGTACGCCTGGCGGGGCCAGCAAGTCCGGCAGAATGCTCGTTTTGGCGGTTGGTCACGCGAGATGCTGATTCTGGTTGCGCTGCTGCTCTTTAGTGCGGTGCTGCTGATTGTGCTGATTGGCACGCTCTACCCGATGATTTACGGGCTGTTCGGCTGGGGGCGGCTTTCCGTGGGCGCACCGTACTTTAACCGCGCTACGCTGCCCTTTGGCCTACTGATGCTGCTGGTTATTGTGCTGGCAATGGTCAGAAGCCGCAAAGTGTCTTTCCGCATCCAACTTCCGGCACTGCTGGCGCATGCCGGAGTGCTGGTGTTTGCGGCGGGGATCGTCTTTTCCAGCGGTAGCCGTCAGGAGATAAGCCTGAACCTGAGCCCTGGGCAGCAGGTTGAACTGGCGGGTTACATTTTCCGTTTTGAGCGTCTCGACCTGGAAGCCAAAGGTAACTACACCAGTGAAAAAGCGCAGATCACGCTGTGGCACAATGAAAAACGCATTGGCAGCCTGCAACCTGAAAGGCGCTTCTATGCCGCGCGTCGTCAACAGATGATGGAGCCGGGGATCCGATGGAACCTGATGCATGACTGGTATGCGGTAATGGGTGAAAAAACCGGACCAGACCGTTATGCCATGCGCTTGTACGTGCAGACCGGCGTGCGCTGGATTTGGGGTGGGGGACTATTAATGGTCTTTGGCGCGCTGCTGAGCGGATGGCGAGGAAGGAAACGCGATGCGTAAATTAATCACAGCGTTGTCGGATGGCGGCGTAAACGCCTTATCCGGCCTACAAGGTGCGCAAACCGTAGGCCGGATAAGCGCAGCGCCATCCGGCAGAAAGTTATTACTCTTAACGCTCGTCCTGTTTTTCATTACTTTCGCTACGCATGCCCAGGTTGTGGACACATGGACGTTTGCCAACCCGCAGCAGCAGGAACAAGCGCTGTCTATTGCCAGCCAACTGCGTTGTCCACAGTGCCAAAACCAAAATTTGCTGGAATCCAATGCGCCGGTAGCGGTCAGTATGCGCCATCAGGTTTATAGCATGGTGGCGGAAGGGAAAAGTGAAGCTGAGATAACCACCTGGATGACCGAGCGTTACGGTGACTTCGTTCGTTATAATCCGCCGCTGAATGAGCAAACGCTGCTGCTGTGGGCGTTGCCGTGCCTGTTGTTGTTGCTGGTAGGTGTCGTGGTCTGGCGAGTGAGAAGACGTCAGCATACGGAGGAAGGTGAATAATGAGCCAGTGCGAGCCGCTGTTACGCCCAATGCCCGTGAAGCGGCTGACCGCTGCGGCGGTACTGATGGTTGTGGCCTGCATTGGAGGCTACCTGTTGACGCCAAAATGGCAGGCGGTTCGTCAGGAGCAGACGCGACTGGCGGACCCTTTACATGCTTTCTCTGATGAAAATATTCAGGAAAAACAGTTGCTTTTGCTGCAATCGCAGATTCGAGCCAATCCACGGGACGGCGTGAAATGGGCGCAACTCGGGGAGTACTATCTTTGGCAAAACGCGTATCATAATGCGCTGCTGGCCTACGAGCAGGCGCTGCGTGTCGGCGGTGAAAATGCTGAGATCTATTCAGCGATGGCAACGGTATTGTATTACCAGGCCGGACAACATATGGCGCCGCCCACTCGCGAGATGATTGATAAGGCCTTGGCGCTGGACCCGGCAGAGGTCACCGCGCTGATGTTGTTAGCCTCAGATGCGTTTATGCAGGCAGACTACGCCCAGGCTATTTCAGTTTGGCAAAAAGTTATGGATTTAAACTCGCCGAGGGTGAACCGGGCACAGCTCGTTGACTCTATTAATATGGCGAAGTTGTTGCAGAATCGGCAAAAATAAATTTGTTTTATTTGTGATTTGTATCATTTTGCCTGTTTAAAAAACAGGCAAACGAACTGGTGAGCGAAAAAAACTCACGCTATGACTTCTTCATTTTTGAACATATTAAAATTCTTTTATAACAAAAAGTTATTCATCAATACCGCGATAAAATTGCATTTTTATGCATAAATTCAGCCAAAAGCCCTGTTCTTAGAGGGTTGCGCGGAATGCCATGCAGATGATAATGATAATAAGCGTTAAAAAACTCCATAAACGAACGCAACACAATTCATACCCTTTCAGTATGTACTATTCCCACACACCGCATGTGGAATAGCGCTCCATCGAGGAAGTCCGTTGTTATGAAAAATTTGAAAGTCAGCCTGGCATGGCAGATTCTAATCGCCATGGTGCTGGGCATTCTGCTAGGGAGTTACCTGCATTACCATAGCGACAGCCGCGAATGGCTGGTGGTCAACTTGCTGTCTCCGGCGGGCGATATCTTTATCCATCTGATCAAAATGATCGTCGTGCCGATTGTTATCTCCACGCTGGTGGTTGGTATTGCCGGGGTGGGTGATGCAAAACAGCTGGGCCGTATTGGCGCCAAAACCATTCTCTATTTCGAAGTGATCACCACCGTAGCGATTATTCTTGGCATCACGCTGGCGAATGTGTTCCAGCCGGGTTCCGGGATTGATATGTCGCAACTGGCGACCGTGGATATTTCGAAATATCAAAATACGACCGCAGAAGTGCAGAGCCACGCACATGGCCTGATGGGCACGATTGTGTCGCTGGTGCCGACTAATATCGTCGCGTCGATGGCGAAAGGCGATATGTTGCCGATTATCTTCTTCTCGGTGCTGTTTGGTTTAGGCTTGTCTTCACTACCAGCAACCCACCGCGAGCCGCTGGTGACTGTGTTCCGCTCGATTTCAGAAACCATGTTTAAAGTTACCCACATGGTGATGCGTTATGCGCCAGTCGGTGTTTTTGCGCTGATTGCTGTGACCGTCGCGAACTTCGGTTTTGCCTCACTGTGGCCGCTGGCGAAACTGGTGCTGTTGGTGCATTTTGCCATCCTGTTCTTCGCGCTGGTGGTGCTGGGGATTGTGGCGCGTATCTGCGGTCTGAGCATCTGGATCCTGATCCGCATTTTGAAAGATGAGCTGATTCTGGCTTACTCTACCGCCAGTTCCGAGAGCGTACTGCCACGTATTATCGAGAAGATGGAAGCCTATGGCGCACCGGCTTCAATCACCAGCTTTGTGGTGCCGACCGGCTACTCATTCAACCTTGATGGTTCAACGCTGTACCAGAGTATTGCCGCGATCTTTATTGCGCAGCTGTATGGTATCGACCTGTCGCTGTGGCAGGAAATCGTGCTGGTGTTGACGTTGATGGTGACCTCGAAAGGGATTGCGGGCGTGCCGGGCGTCTCCTTCGTGGTACTGCTGGCTACGCTTGGCAGCGTGGGGATCCCGCTGGAAGGCCTGGCGTTTATTGCCGGTGTTGACCGTATCCTCGACATGGCGCGTACCGCGCTGAATGTGGTGGGGAATGCGCTGGCGGTGCTGGTTATCGCCAAGTGGGAGCACAAATTTGACCGCAAGAAGGCGCTGGCTTACGAGCGCGAGATGCTGGGTAAATTTGATAAGACCGCTAATCATTAATTAATGAAAGATTGCCGGATGGCGCTGCGCTTATCCGGCCTACGGAAGACGGTGAACTGTAGGCCGGATAAGGCGTTTATGCCGCCATCCGGCAATGCAAACCATTACCCGTTTGTTAACTTTTCAAACTCTTCGCATCCGGTATCGAACCCTTCCATACAACTCAGATTCAGCCAGTGCAGCGCCTTCTGTTTATTCTTCACGATAAAGCCCTGCTCGCCGTTTAAGAACATCATTCCGGCCCAGTACTCGGAATAACCGGTGCGGGAGATGGCGGAGCTGCGTTTGAAATACCACGTCGCTTTTTCATCGTCTGCGGGGATCCCCACGCCGTTGGCGTAAATCAGCCCGAGCAGCATTTGCGCGTCGACGGCGGAGTCATTTTCCAGATCTTCAGAGGCGTTTTGCAGCAAGGTAATGGCTTTGGGGTAATCTGTGTGTCCTGCCTGGGTGTTGACCAGAATCCGCGCCAGGGTCAGTTCTCCCGCTTTACTGCCCGCTTTGGCTGCCTTTTCCGCCAGCGTTTTGGCCTGGGGGTAATCCAGACTGACCGGATTCGTAATTTTGATTTGCGCCAGGAGCGCGCAGGCGTCGGCATCGCCATTGTCGGCGGCTTTTTGCGCCCAATACTCGGCTTTGCTCAAATCGCCCGAACTGAACCAGGTATCGGCAAGAAAGTACTGTGCGCGACGGTCCCCTGCCTCAGCGGCCTGTAAGTACTGGCTTCCTGGCTCAGTATCACTGGCATGGGCAAAGAATGTCATAAAGAACATCAATGCAATGAGTTGTTTCATTTTGAGTTTTATTTAGGGTACGGAATGAACAGTATAAAGAGATCGTATGGATAAAAAAACAGCCTCCGGGCGGAGGCTGTTGCAGAACAGGTACGTAAACGGACTAACCCATCGCGCTTTCGCGCAGACTGGCTTTCAGCTTGTTGTACTCATCAATAACATACTGCTCGGCAGCGCGCTGATCGGCAATGCGTTCAACGTTAACGGCACAGTACTTATACTCTGGCGTTTTGGTAATCGGGCTTAAGTTCTCGGTTACCAGCTCATTACATGCGCCAATCCACCACTGGTAGGTCATGTAAATCGCGCCTTTGTTTGGACGATCGCTGACTGCCGCACGGGTAATGACCCGACCTTTACGCGAGTTAACCCACACCAGTTCTTCGTCCTGGATGCCCAGGCGTTCTGC
This sequence comes from Citrobacter sp. Cf072, assembly GCF_030334485.1. NCBI lineage: Bacteria > Pseudomonadati > Pseudomonadota > Gammaproteobacteria > Enterobacterales > Enterobacteriaceae > Citrobacter > Citrobacter sp. Cf072. The sequence continues at coordinate 45,451 of NZ_JAOWDX010000015.1, forward strand.
GTCGGCGGTGTTGATCTGGGCATAGCCCGGTTCATCCGCCAGCGCGGCCAGCGCCGCACAGTTACCGGTCATCGAACGGCAAGAGTAGTGGCCGACTTCACGCACCGTAGACAGTACCATTGGGTACTCTGGGGTGAGTTTGTCGATTGGCGCTACCCAGTCGCAGGTGAAGAACTGCGCCAGGCCGTTCGGGGTGTCGAACTTCTCTTTAAAGAGATAAGACGTCCCCTGATCGGCTTCTGAGGTGTCGCGGCAAGGCCACTGGATATAACCCAGTTCGCCCATTTTCTCGTAAGTGGCACCGTAGAAATCCGGGCACAGATGACGCAACTCGTCCCAGATTTCCTGGGTGTTGTTGTAGTGCATCGGATAGCCCATACGGGTGGCGATTTCACTGATAATCTGCCAGTCCGTTTTCAGATCCCACTTCGGCTCAACGGCTTTAAAGAAGCGCTGGAAGCCACGGTCAGCCGCGGAGAATACGCCTTCATGCTCACCCCATGACGTAGACGGTAAAATAACGTCTGCGGCAGCGGCGGTTTTGGTCATGAAGATATCCTGCACGATGACCAGTTCCAGATCCTCAAAGCCTTTGCGCACTGCGGAGAGTTCAGCATCGGTCTGTAATGGATCTTCACCCATGATGTACGCCGCGCGGACTTCGCCATGCGCAGCACGGTGCGGCAGTTCGCTGATGCGATAACCGGTATGTGCAGGAAGACTTTCCACGCCCCAGGCTTTAGCGAATTTCTCGCGGTTTTCCGGGAACTTAACGTACTGATAGCCCGGATAGGTATCCGGCAGCGCGCCCATATCGCATGCGCCCTGAACGTTGTTCTGACCACGAACCGGGTTAACGCCCACGCTTGGCTTACCGAGGTTGCCGGTCAGCATTGCGAGGCTGGTCAGTGAACGCACGGTTTCCACGCCCTGATAGAACTGGGTAACACCCATACCCCACAGGATAGCCGCGCTTTTTGCCGTGGCATACATACGTGCAGCCTGACGAATATCCTGCGCGCTAACGCCAGTGATATCTTCGACGGACTCCGGCGTGTAACCTTCGACAATCTTGCTGTACTCTTCGAATCCTTCCGTACGGGAGGCGACGAACGCCTGGTCGTACAGTTTTTCTTCGATGATGACATGACCCATGGCGTTGAGCAGCGCGATGTTCGAGCCGTTTTTCAACGCGATGTGCATGTCGGCAATACGCGCGGTTTCAATTTTGCGCGGATCGCAGACGATGATTTTCGCCCCGTTACGTTTAGCGTTAATCACGTGATTCGCCACGATCGGGTGGGAATCCGCCGGGTTATACCCGAAGATGAACACTAAATCTGTGTTATCAATTTCATTGATAGCATTACTCATTGCGCCGTTACCGACCGATTGGTGCAGACCTGCAACCGATGGGCCGTGTCAGACGCGAGCGCAGCAGTCAACGTTATTGGTACCAATAACGGCGCGCGCGAATTTTTGCATTACATAGTTGGTTTCGTTACCCGTACCGCGAGATGAACCGGTCGTCTGAATAGCGTCCGGGCCATACTTCGCTTTGATGGCGCTCAGACGAGTGGCGACGTAATCAAGCGCTTCATCCCAGGAAACAGATTCCAGTTTGCCGCCACGCTGGCGACGGATCATTGGGGTTTTCAGACGAGGGGTCAGGATCTGGGTATCGTTGATAAAATCCCAGCCATAGTAGCCCTTCAGACACAGAGTACCCTGGTTGGTTTTCCCCTGCGCCGCTTCAGCCCGGACGATTTTGCCGTTATCGACCACCAGGTTGATTTTGCAACCTGATGCGCAATATGGGCAAACCGTGACGACTTTTTTCATCGGTCTCGCTCCAGTTAATCAAATCGCGCATACGCGCTGTCGCTTTAGTTATGCATCTTTTATGCCATGTTTTTATCAGGGGCATTCATCGATATTACGGGCGAATTTTGCGCAAAACCCTGACGAAAAACAGGCTGTCGTCATATTTGACGTGACGAAAGAAAATGCCGCGTGACGGATATCACGCGGCGAGGTCGGAGAACGCTACTTCTTGTTAGCAGGGGCTTGATAACCTCCGCCAAGCGCTTTGATGAGTTGAATATTCTGCATGAGTCGTTGGGTATCTATGACCAGGAGCGACATATCTTCTGCGATCACGGGTAATTTGGCCTCTGTTGCCAGCAGGCGACTGCTCAGGCCTCGCTGGTAAGCCGCGTCTGCTGCTGCTTGCGTGTAATGCGTGGCATCTACGCGTTCCATCTGCATTACCCGTTGTTCATTGAGCGTTTGCAGACGTGTTCCGTTAATCGCGACATCGCGCACTGCATTGAGCACCGACTGGTTGTAGCGCTCTATCATCATATTGCTGGTTGCGCGGGCGCCTTCCAGATTGGCATTCAGACGACCTCCGTCAAACAGCGGTAAACGCAGGCCGGGGATGAAGTTGATCTGCCTGCTGGTGCTTTTGAACAGTTGATCGATATGGATAGCGTCTAAACCGAAGAAGACTTTGATATCAAAGCTCGGATAAAACAGGGCGCGAGCGGCCTCGACCTGGTTTAGCGAAGCCTGCACATACCAGCGCATAGCCTGCAAGTCCGGACGCCTGGCAAGCAGGTCGTAGGAGAGCGTTGCGGGTATTCCTGTATCGACAGTTGGCAGTGCGACCGGTTTGATTTCAGGCAGATCTTTTGCGCCGGCACCGATCAGCGCCCGGAGTGATTCCCGAGTTTCTTTGATTTGTCCTTCAACCGCGACGATTTGCTTGTCCACTGCCAGCAATTGCGCACGTGCGCCATGGTACGGTACTTTTGCTTCCAGCCCGTGAGCGACCTTACTCTGGTGGGCCTTCACGGCATAATCAATAACATCGTGGGTCTGCTGCAACAAATCAAGCATCTGGTAGCTGGCTTGCATACTGTAATACAGCTGCGCGACGCCGGTCGTCAGGGAGAGTTCCACTGCTGCGGTTTCGGCAATCACGGCATTTTGTGCGCCAATAGCTGCCGCGACAGCGGAACGATGCTCGCCCCACAGGTCGAGATCCAGTCCGGCGACCAGACCAATCGTCGCTTCAGTGTAGTAGGGGCCGTCCATCCCTAATCGTGGCGCATCCAGTGCGTAGGGGCCGAGGAAACCGTTGGCAGACGCTCGCTGGCGGTTAACCATGCCCAGCGCTGCCATCTGGAGCTGAGAACGCCCTTCCAGCAGTTCAGTCTGCGACTGCGCTTTCTCTTCACGCAGCTTCACTTCGGCGAGGTTATGGGAGCCAGACAGCGTTGCTTCAATAAGCGAGTTTAGCTGTGGGTCGTTAAACTGCCGCCACCACTGTGCCTGTGGCCATCCTGAGCTTGCCAGATGAATGTCTTTAGCCAGTGAGATCTGCTCAGGCTGTAATTGCGGATGTGGTGCAGAATCTTTGCGGATCAGTGCACAGCCGGAAAGGACCGTTGCGCCGCTGAGTATGCCGCAGAGGAGTAATCGAGGGAGATATCGGTTCATTATTGGGAGGTTCCTTGCTCCTGCTCGCTTGCTGGTATTAGCGTCGGGTGAGTCCAGTCGGGTAAACAGGTTATCTGCTGTATGATGCAGCGCTCCTGTTTGGGTAACGTTGGTAAAATGTCTTGAGATGGGGACAGGTTTTCAATCGACGGCGGAAGGCTGGATGCTGTCGCCAGGTCGGCTGCGTATTTTTCCAGCGCATCGGCCAGGTGTGTTGCGCTCTCCAGCAATACCGCGTTATCCAGCGTCGGGGCGTCATTTCGGGTGGTATCCCAGGCATAGAGAATGTCACGGCCCAGGTGAATAACGCGCTGACTACGTTGAATAAGCGCCATGCGTTCATCGCCGGGGAGTTGGCGTTCCAGCGCGACCCTCTCGCACATTTCATCACAGGCGTTAAACGTCGCATGGAGACCAATACGCATCTGAAGATAAGTGCGCATGAGAACAGCATCCTGCTGACGTGGGATCCGCAGTAATTTGCTGAGCAGTCCCAGCGAGCTTGCCAGTTTTTGTGGCAGCGCTTTGGCTTCGCTTTCCGGCCAGACAAAGGTGTAGATCACCGCGGAAACAAGAGTGCCGATCAAAATGCCGAAGGCGCGATCGCGGATTTCCACCAGGTCGTAGGTTGGGCCAAAGACGTTTTCAAGTGTTGCCAGCGCGAAGGTGACGACCATTTGGGTTCCGATATAAGAGGAACGTTCTGAGCCGGTGGCAATCCAGGCACCCATCAGAAAAAGTGGCGCCAGCACCAGGAGAAGTTCGACGATATTGTCCAGCCAGGGCATGACAAAAATCGTCATCAGCAGGGCCAGAATTGCGCCGAAAAATGCGCCGCCGAAGCGCAGTGCCATCTTCTGGTATGACGAGCCGATACTGGGGTTCGCGACAATAATGCAGGTCAGCATGCAGGTGTGAATGCCTTCCCAGTCGGTACCGGAGTAAAAGACATAGCAAATCAGACATGCCAGCAGTGTTTTTAACGCGTAGCGAATATAGCCTGGGTTGGTGAACGCGTCAGATACCATTGAGGGCGGTTTAGCGACAGGAGCTGGCGGCGTATTAGGGTCCATGTGACCAAGCTGTAGCAGGGTTTGGCACAGGGGTTCCAGGTCGCATTCGCGGGCCGTTGTGGCTTCTGCCTGACTGAGTTCCCATTCACTTTGCCAGGGCATACCTCGAGCAACCGCATCTTGCAGTGCGGTTATTTCACAGCACAGTTTCTGCTGGAGATCGCGGGTTGCCGGGTTATGTGCCGTGAAATCGTAGCGATTGAGCGTGGTGTACAGATAGGTGGTTGTGGCAACGCAAGCCTGCCACCAGGCACTCTTTTCTCGCCAGTCTGCGTCATCTGCCAGACAAAAGATGTTCAGCTTTTGCAGCGCCAGCACTTCTCGTTCGATGTATTTTTCCGCAAGCGGTGTTGTCGGTGCCGTCAGGTGATTGAGGGCATCACCCAGCCTGGCACGCAGGGCCTCGCGCATTTGGTTGACAGCGCGGCTGGGAAACCACAAAACGGCGGTCAGCGTCATCAGTAGCGTGGGGTACAGACCAACGACGATGCACCATAACGTCAGGCGAACGACGACCTCGGGGTAGTCGAGCATGCCGGGGAAAGATTGCCCGTATATTGCAACAATCGACACGGCAAAGAAAACCAGCCCCAGACGATGGGTTCGCATCAGGAACATGCAGGCCAGAACGATCAGGCTGGCAATGATCAGACGGACCAGAGGGTAGCTATAAGACCATTTGTAGATCAGAAATAAACTACCAATTTCTAATGCTGTGGCGACGACGAAGAGAATCGCCACGAATTTGGTATAGAAAGCATTGGACTGGATACCATAAAAGAGTACGGCAAGCGAAAGCGCCAGGAAGGGGATCTCATAGGTCATCGAGATCAGTACCACCAGCAGGCAACCCGCCCAGAGCTGCATGATTTGTGGGAGTCTTCCGGGACGTTGTTCGCTTAATTCTTCGTGAAAAAACGCCAATAGCCTGACCAGTGGCAGAGGCAAACAGTTAAGTGCTTTCATTTCTGTGGCTCAAGGGTAGCAACCGCCGATGCGCCGATGCGAAACATCTCTTCATCCGGTTTATCTACCACGATTTTTACCGGGAAGCGTTGGGCAACGCGAACCCAGTTGATAGAGCGGGAAACACGCGGCAAACCGCCCAGCACCATACCGCCATCATCAGGTAATACACCGTAGCCGATTGAATCCACTTTACCGACAAACACTTTGCCGCTGTCGCTCATCAGGCGAACATTGGCTGGTGTGCCTGCATGGATATTTTTCAGCTCTGTTTCGCGAAAATTGGCGATTACGTACCAGTGACGGGTGTCAATCAGGGTAAAAATGGGTCGCATGGCGGAAGCAAACTGCCCGACGGAGGTTTTTAATGCCACCACGCGGCCATCGAAGGGTGCGCGTACTGTTGCCATTTCAAGATGCAGTTTGGTCAGGGCGATATCGGCTTCTACGGCGATGCGCTGAGCTACCAGGGCATCAACGCCACTCACCGCGCTGGCAGCCTGCTGCGCCTGTAATAACACCGCATTAAGATCTGCCGCTGAGGCGCGTTGTGCCGTTCTGGCGCGATCAACATCTTCCGCGGAGACAAAACCTTCCGTCAGTAGTGGTTCGGTACGGCGCAGAGTATCGCTGGCTTGCTTAGCGGCTGCTCGCGCTTTTTCTACCGTAGCCCGTACGGAGTCAGCACCATATTGTTGTGCATCTACGCTGCGCTGGGTCAGCATGATCTGTTTATCCAGAGCGGCGAGCGACGCTTGTGCTTTTGCCAGATTCGCTTCATAGATACGGGGATCGATACGAAACAGCACATCTCCTTGCTTGACCTGCTGGTTATCGGAAACAGCCAGTTCGACAATGCGACCACTGACTTCTGGCACGACATCGATGGTGTCGGCTGAGGCGTAGGCGTCATTGGTCGCGGGTGAGCTATCCAGTTTCCAGATGACGAAGACCAAAATAACCAGCGCAAGTACCAACAGCATCAGCGCGGGAAGTTTGTTACGCGGAGCTTTTTTCGACGAGCTTTCCATAGGGGCGTCTCAAAATAAGTTAGAAAAATACCAGCCAGAACAGCATGGAGTAGAGGGCAAAAAGGGCGGTATAAATAATCCCGATAAAGGCCAATCCGCTATATTTATGCAGAATGAATTTTCGGGTTATGAGTGTCAGGATGACACCGCCAATGAGGCAGAACAGCCAGTCGGGATAGTAAGCACCGATGACCGGAATGGCGGGAGAGAAGTTGCATCCTGTTAATAATGGCAGCGAGAGGAACCAGCCTATTATTCTCAGCGGTATCACAATGCTGGAGTTAACCGTTTGCATAACAAAATACATCCTGTTTATCGCGAACAATATCATGAGTGAATATAAAAATATAAAGCGTCAGCAGCATGGCAATTTTTTAACGAGATAAAATATCTTTGCATGCCCACCGAGTTCATAACTCATTTATTTATTCTATTGTTTTTGCGATTGCACATTGTTGTGTGAATAAATATGCTTCCAGAGATTGAAAATATCTCTGGAAGCGGCTTGTTATTAATTGGGTGTAACGACATTAACCCACAAATCAAATTGATCCAGCATCGCTATCACTTCATCCAACTTCGCGGCTTTGCCAATCACTTTGACTTTCTTCGCGTGTACCAGATCGCTCATTTTCACCTGGCCTGTCAGCACGTCGTGCAGATCTGTACGGCTGATATAGAATGAGGTGTCGGCATCTGGTTGCAGGGTCTGACGATGATTGAGCACGCTGTTGTTGAGCGTCAGATTCAGGTTCTCGCCTTTGTCCAGGTTGAAGTTCAGGCTGATGTGTTTACCTGATGCTTTCTCACTGTCCAGACGAACGGCCATGTAATCGAGCAGCATTTCTACGCTCATTCCGTTGATGGTGTCCGGGGAATTGGTGGTGCCGTGTGTAAATTTACGCACGCCTTCACGCAGTTCTTTCGCGCCGGTGAGGTAGAAACCGCGCCAGGTGGCGGACTCGGCCTGATAGCCCAGCTGTTCAAACGCATTCGCTTGCAGATTCTTAGCCGCCTGGTTGTCTGGTTCAGCGGAAATCACGTGCTTGAGCAGTTCTGACGTCCAGCGATAATCACCCTTGTCATAGGCTTCCTGAGCCAGCTCAATGGTCTGTTTTGCACCACCCAACGCTTTGACGTAGCGTTTACCCATATCTGTCTGTCCGTAAGGATCCAGATTTGCCGGGTTGCCGTCGAAGTAGCCGAGGTAGAAGTTGTAGACCGCACGCGCGTCATGGCTGACCGAACCGTAGTAGCCACGACTGGCCCAGTTATTGGCGAGCGTTGGTGGTAGTTGAATCATGTTGCCAATCTCATTCATCGTATAGCCTTGGTTAGCCATATTCAGAGTTTGATCGTGGATATACTTGATGGTGTCGCGATATTTACCGATATAGTCGTTAATATGCTGATTACCCCAGACGGGCCAGGTATGCGGCATAAACAACACTTCTGCCTGGCTGCCCCACATATCAAGTGTTTCGTTCAGATACTCGGTCCATTTGCTGGTATCGCGTGTTTTTGCACTGCGTAGCGTATAGAAGTTATGCAGCGTGTGCGTCGTATTTTCTGCCGTACAGAGCGCTTTGAGCGCCGGAATATATAAGTGCATTTCGGAAGGCGCCTCGCTGCCTGGCGCTATCAGGAAATCGAACTCCAGGCCGTCGATGACTTTTTTCTCACCGGTTTTGATGATTGATTGGGTTGGGGCAATGATAGTCGGCAGACCTGTTGTCAGCGTGACGCCCAGACCGTTGCCGATATTTCCTTGTGGGTTACGAGGCAGAAGCAGGCCGTAGGAGAACAGAGCACGGCGACTCATAATATTGCCCAGCAAGACGTTTTCGCTGATGGCTTCTTCCATAAAGCCTGCCGGGGCGAGAATCTGCACTTTGCCAGATATCACGTCATTTTCAGAGACAATGCCTTTCACACCGCCATAGTGATCGGTATGGCTATGGGTATAAATAACGGCAACAATCGGTTTTTGCGGACGATGTTGATAGTAGAGGTCCAGGCTGGCTTTTGCTGCCCCAGCGGTAACCAATGGGTCGATAACGATAATACCTGTATCACCTTCGATAAAAGTGATATTGGAAATATCCTGGCCGCGTACCTGATACATCCGTTCAGTTACTTTAAACAAGCCCGAAATACCGTTGATCTGCGACTGTCGCCATAAGCTGGGGTTTACTGTTTCTGGTGCAGGGGCATTGATATCAAACTTATAATCTTCTGCGCGATAAAAGGGTTTTCCGTCGGCATTTTTAAGAATACCTTGGTTAGGCAGTGGTGCGATAAAACCACGCTGCGCATCGTCAAAATCCTGGCGATCGGCAAAAGGTAATGATGTTAAATAACGCTGATTCTGTTGCTTTGTATATTGTGACGCTGGTTGGGATGATTCACTGGCAAATACAGGATTAACTAATATTCCGGTAGTCGCGACCAATGCAATAAAAATCCTGCTCAGGCGGAACGGCTGAGATTTATTCATATGAATCTCCATTTATCATATGTACTGTGAATTTATTAAAATAGTAAATATCGCTGCTTTAATTTTGTCATTATCATAAGTTCGAATGTTTTATTTTAAAGAAAGGAAGTGTGATCTGCGTAGTTATTCTTATTAGGTATTTGTGCCCAAAGTGCTGAGCAGAGGAAAACCTATTATGTTTACTGAATAGTGTGACAAGGATTATATTTTTATCAGATAGATCATGTGTGCTCTTTCACTTCGCCTGATATTACTCACAATAAGATGATAACGAAGTGGACGGAGTCGAATGATGAAACCCGTTGTTCTGGTTGTGGATGATGACGTGGCAGTCTGCTCGCTTTTACAGGATGTGCTGAACGAACACGTCTTTGCGGTGACCGCTTGTCACACCGGGCAGGAGGCGTTGCGCTGCATTGAGACTCAGCCGGAGATCGCGCTGGTATTGCTGGATATGATGTTGCCCGACATCAACGGTCTGATGGTGCTGCAGCAGGTGCAAAAGATGAGGCCCGGATTACCGGTGGTGATGCTGACCGGGCTTGGCAGCGAGTCGGATGTGGTGGTCGGGCTGGAAATGGGCGCTGACGACTATATCGGTAAACCGTTCAATGCGCGGGTGCTGGTGGCTCGGGTAAAGGCGGTGCTCAGACGCGTTGGCGTGTTAACGGCAGAAAACGGCGGCCCACAGACCACGGGGCTTTCTTTCAATGGCTGGCATCTCGATACCGCCGGTTGCCAGCTTCGTAATCCCCAGCAGTTGAAGGTGGAGTTGACGCAGGGGGAATACAGCCTGCTGTTGGCGCTGGCTCAAAATGCCCGCCGGGTGCTGAGCCGGGAACAACTGCTGGAGCTGACGCGTAGCGACAGTGTTGAGGTGTTTGACCGCACTATTGACGTGTTAATCATGCGCTTGCGGCGAAAAATAGAGATTAACCCGCATCAACCGATGTTGATCAAAACCCTGCGCGGGTTGGGTTATGTGTTTGCCGCCGACGTGCAGCATCACGATAAGGCGGCGTGATCGTGTGCAGTTGCCGGATGCGGCGTAAACGCCTGATCCGGCCTACAAAAGCGATAACGACCCCGTAGGCCTGATAAGTGTAGCGCATCAGGCATCAGCCATAGTCGCTTTTAACTCTGCCAGCGTCTTCGCGCCGTCTATCGCATTGGCGCACAGCAAGCTTGCCCGCGCACAGGCGTGTGCCAACCTGACGCTGTCCGTCAGCGACCAGCGCTCATGACAGCCATACAAAAATCCGGCGCAAAACGCATCACCCGCCCCGACGCTGCCAACGATCTCCTCCTGCGCCAGGTACTGCGACGGGATCCAGACGCCCGGCAGATCCGGCGCTTCACCCCAGGCACCTTCCGGACAGTGAATAACCACCCGCTGGCGTACGCCTGCATCCAATAATTCGCGCGCGGCGGTAGCGATATGCGGGATATGTAGCTCGCCGTTGGACTGGCGGATCTCCAGCCCGCTAAATTCTCCGGCTTCCAGCTCGTTAATTACCAGATAGTCGAGATGGCGCAAGGCTGGCATCACCAGTGGCTGGTAGCGCGGGTCGCCCTTGCGTGAGACCAGATCCAGCGATGTTTCAAAGCCGTTGTCGCGCATTTGCGCCAGCAGCCTTGCGCTACGCGTCCCGTACTCCTTATCCGGCATGTCCAGACTGTCGAGCAGTAACAGATATCCCAGATGGAAGATTTTCATCGAGGTATCCAGTTGCTCAAAAGCGGGCAAATCCAGCAGTCTGTTGGCGCCCGGCGAGTGGAAAAAGGTGCGCTGGCCGCTGGGATCGGTCATCACCTGCGACATTGACGTGGGCGCGAATGTCGTGCGCTGCACGTGTTGGCGATTAACGTGATACTGCTCCAGCATCGCCATGATGTAGTCGCCATCGCTGTCCTGACCGATTAACCCCACCGCCTGCAACGGCAGCCCAGTGTGCATTTTTGCCAGCGTCAGCAGCACATTAAGCGGCGCACCGCCCGTGGCGCGTTCGCTACGGGTGATTTCCGCCAACCAGCCGCGTTCCGGCCACTGCACAATTTGATGCACATGATCGACCAGCATGTTGCCTGCGGCGATAACGCCTTTGCGTTCCATCAGACCCGTCCCGCGCTGCCAAAAATGCGCATCTGTTCTGAAACGGTATCGGTAATGGCTTCCTCAATGCCGAGCAGCAGTTCAGCGAATTCGTCGTATAAGGGCTGACGATTCGCCATCCGCGTCTCCACTGCCGACAGCGCCGCCTGCGACATGCCGGTATAGAAGTTGATTTTGTGAATGCCGAGTTCAATTGCGCGCTTGAAATCGTCGTCGCTGATGCCGGAGCCACCGTGCAGTACCAGCGGGATTGCCGCCTGCTGGCGAATGGTGTCCAGACGCGGGAAGTCGAGCAGCGGTTCGCCTTTATATTTGCCGTGGGCGTTGCCAATGGCGACCGCCAGCGCGTCAATCCCGGTTCTGTCAACGAAATCACGCGCCAGCATTGGGTCGGTAAACAGTGATTCGTCGGCATGACCGTACAGCGCACCGCCTTCATCGCCACCGACTGCGCCCAACTCAGCTTCCACCGACACGCCGATGGCGTGGCACATCTTCACCACTTCGCGGGTCTGACGGATATTTTCTTCGTACTCCAGCGTGGAGCCATCGAACATCACTGAGCTGAAACCTAAGCGTAACGCTCGCACCACCGACTCAAAGTGCAGGCCGTGGTCAAGATTCAGCACTACCGGAATGTCATGCCGCGCGGCTTCGAATTTGACCGCTTCGACCAGAGAATCTAGCGAGATATATTTAAAATGCACCTCGGCAATGTTGATAATAAACGGCGAACGTTCTTGCTTTGCTGCGGCAAACAACGCGCGCAGGAAATGTGAATCCAGAACGTTAAACGCCCCTAAGGCATAGCGGTGCTCGCGGGCATGGGCAAGGCCATCAGCGAGTGAGATCAACGGCATAATGTGCTCCTTGGTTAGCGGAACAGGCGATATTCGTTACACAGTACCAGCAGCGCCGGTTCGTCTTCTTCAATGTCGTTGTAGCGGGAAATCGGTTGCAGAAAATGGTTGTCGTGGTCGTCGTCATTAACAGAAGAGACCTCGCCAACCAGCACGTCGCCAAAACCTTCTTCCGCCCAGAAGCTGTGATACAGGCCCGGCGGCAGGCAGATGCTTTCACCCGGCGTCAGGCGCAGTTGACTGCCTGCGGTATGGGTTTGCTGGCAGCCGTCAATTACCACGCTAACGTCGCTGTCTTCCGTTTGCTCGCGGATCCCTGCATTCCACAGTTCTACAATGAGATTGCCGCCGCCGCGATTGATAATGTCTTCGCGTTTGCGCCAGTGAAAATGCATCGGCGTGACCTGTGCATCGCGAACATGCATGATTTTCTCGGCGTAGCATTTCTCGTAAGGCATGCCTTTCGGCGAACCATTACGCAGGGTGAACAGCGTTAATCCTTGCGCGGCGAAATTGTTGCCGCCAAACGCGGTGACATCCCAACCGAGCTTAAGGTCGAACACTTCGCTCCAGGCAGCGGCATCAAGCTTGCGCCATTGGGTCGGGGGGAAGCTGGCAAAAGGGGGGAGATGCACGTCGTGCTGAGAGAAAAACTGGCGCGTGTGGCCAAGGATCTCGTTTATTGCGGAGCGTTTCATCGGCTGAATCCTCCTTAATATAATGCCGGATGGTGCCGCGCTTATCCGGCCTACAAATTCATAGCGATCTTGTAGACCGGATAAGGTATCTTTGCCGCCAACCGGCGTTGTTGTGGCGGGCTATTTAACCGTCCAACCCTTATAACTGCCGACGTTGTTTTTATCGATCATCGTCACTGGGATCAGCACGGGTTCTTTCGGGGCTGGTTTCCCCTGCAATATGTCATAGCCGATTTCAACCGCTTTGGCAGCCATCACCTGCGGATCTTGTGCCGGAGTCGCCACAAATAGTGAGTTTTCGCGCTTCAGCGCTTCTTCACCGTCTGGGGATCCATCTACGCCGACAATAAAGAATTCGCTACGCTGCGCCTGTTTTGCCGCCAGATCGGCGCCGATCGCCGTGGGATCGTTAATGGCGAACACGCCGTCGATCTTCGGATTCGCCGCCAGCAACGCGGTCATGATCTCCAGCCCGCCTTCGCGACTGCCTTTGGCGTTTTGGTTATGCGACAGCACCTTGATGTCCGGGTGGCGTTTAAACTCAGTCTGGCAGCCTTCCACACGGTTCTGGACGGCAGAAACCGGCGGCCCGTTGATGATGACGACGTTGCCTTTCCCTTTCAGACGGTCGGTAATGTATTTACAGGCCATTTCGCCTGCCTGAGTGTTATCGGAAGTTATGGTCGCGTCTGCGCCTTCCGCCGCTACGTCAACGGCAACCACCACGATCCCGGCGTCTTTCGCGCGTTTAACCGCCGGGCCAATGCCTTTGGAGTCGGCGGCGTTAAGGATAATCATGTCGACTTTGGCGGCAATAAAGTTGTCGATTTGCGACACCTGTTGCCCCAGATCGTAGCCGCTGGAAACCAGCGTGACTTTAACGCTATCACCTGCCAGTTTGCGTGCTTCCAGCTCCGCGCCTTTGGTGATCTGCACGAAGAACGGGTTGGCCAGATCGCCCACCGTAACGCCGATGGATTTCAGTTCTTTTGCCTGCACAAATGGAGCTGCAGCAAGCAGGGCGCCAGCACAGAGCGCGGTCACTAATGGCTTCAAACGCATACTCGTTTCCTCACGTAGGGTATTGTTGTTATACGCCTGATGGCGCTGCGCTTATCAGGCCTACGAATGAGTAGGCCAGTAAGCTTGTCTATGCACTTTGATGGTGTCGGGTACGGTATTTGTCGATCAGCACCGCTATGATGATCACCGCCCCTTTGATCACCAATTGCCAGAAATAGGAGACGCCCATCAGCGTCATGCCGTTATTGAGCGTGGCAATGATCAACGCCCCCACCAGCGTGCCGGTGATGGTGCCGATCCCGCCAACAAAGCTGGTGCCGCCGAGGATCACCGCCGCGATGGCGTCCAGCTCGTAACCCATGCCTAAGTTGCCGTTGGCGCTGTACAGCCGCGAGGCGCTCATCACCCCGCCAAGACCTGAGAGCAAACCGCTCATGCCGTAGACGAACAGCAGCACCAGCCACACTTTGATACCGGTTAAGCGCGCGGCCTGCATATTGCCGCCAACCGCATAGATATGAACGCCGAGTGTGGTGCGCCTAAGAATGAACCAGCACACCACCACCACCGCCAGCGCAATGACCACCAGCCACGGAACCGGACCGAGATAGTTGTTACCGATCCACTCAAAGCTGATGTTGGAGTTAATCACCGTCGTGCCGTCGGCCAGCAGGTAAGCTGCGCCGCGCAGCGCCGTATAGGTTCCAAGCGTGACGATAAACGGCGGCAGGCCGGCAAAAGCGACCAGCGCACCGTTAAACAACCCCAGCACCATGCCGAGCAACAGTGCAGCAGGGACTGACAGCATGGCAAACTCAGGAATGAGAGAAACCACCATGGCTGCGACGGCGGTGGTGCCGAGAATCGAACCAACCGAAAGATCGATGCCGCCGGTTAAAATAATGAAGGTCATGCCAGCGGCCAGCACGATGTTGATCGACGCCTGACGGGTAATATTCAGCAGGTTACTCTCGGTAAAAAAGTTAGGCGCGATAAAGCCAAACACCGCCACTATCAGGATGAGAATCGGTAAGATACCGACCGTTTGCATCAGATCGCTCATCAGCATTTTTTTTGCGGAGGCGGATTTCGCCACCTGCTGGGGAGTGGTTGGATTATTCATGGGGTACCGCCTGATGATGGGAGTCGTTCACGCCGGTTGCCAGCGTCATAATATTTTCCTGGGTAATACTTTGTCCGTTCAGCTCGCCGGCAATACTGCCTTCGCGCATGACGTACACGCGGTCGCTCATCCCGACCACTTCCGGCAGTTCGCTGGAGATCATTAGGATCGCCACGCCTTTGCGCGCCATATCGTTCATGATCCGGTAGATCTCGCTTTTGGCGCCGACGTCCACACCGCGCGTGGGTTCATCGAGGATCAAAATGCGTGGCCCGATCGCCACCCAGCGCGAAATCAGCAGCTTTTGCTGGTTGCCGCCGGACAAGCCGCCTGCGCGGACCTGGGCATGCGGGACGCGAATATTGAGCAATTTGATGGCGTCATCAGAAATCGCCTGCGCCTTTTTGCGATCGAGCATGCCCCAGTTCGCGTCACGTTCCAGCGTTGCCATGGTGATGTTTTCTGCCGCTGCCAGCTCTAAAAATAATCCCTGCTCTTTGCGGTTTTCCGTCAGAAAGCCAATGCCGTGGTCAATTGCTTCGCGCGGGGAGTGGATCACCACCGGTTCACCGTCCACTTCAATCATGCCGCCGATGGCTTTGCGCACGCCAAAAATCAGCTGCGCCAGTTCAGAACGCCCGGCGCCGACTAACCCGGCCAGGCCGACGATCTCCCCGGAGCGCACCAGCAAGCTGCACGGTTGGACTTTATGGCCGTCGGTAAGGTGATGGACGTTGAGGCGTGCTTTACCTAAAGGAATGTCGCGCTCTTTGTTGAACAGGTCGCTCAACGGACGGCCCACCATCATGCGCACCAGCTCCGAGGCGTTGAGCTTGTCGCGGGTCAGGCTGCCAACATATTGCCCGTCGCGCAGGACGCTGACGCGATCGGAGAGTTCGTACACTTCCGCCATGCGGTGGCTGATGTAGATAATCGCCATCCCCTCATCGCGCAGGCGCATGATCAGTTCAAACAGGCGGTGGGTTTCACGTGAGGAGAGGGCGGCGGTGGGTTCATCCATCACCAGAATGCGGCTGTTACGGTGCAGGGCACGGGCAATTTCAACCTGCTGCTGTTCGGCGATGGTCAACGTCATCACACGGTCGCTGGCCTTAAACTGGGCGCCGAGTCGATCGATGACTTTCTGTGACTGCATGACCATCTCTTTACGCTGGACCAGACCGCCGCGCGACAGCTCGCTGCCAAGAAAGATATTTTCTGCCACCGTCAGGTTCGGCGCGAGCTGCATCTCCTGATAAATCAGCGTGATGCCTGCGCTGAGTGCATCTTTGGGGCCGCGAATGTGAAACGGCTGACCGTCAATCAGGATTTCACCGCTGGTGGCGGTATAGGCGCCCGCGAGGATCTTCATCAGGGTGCTTTTCCCCGCACCGTTCTCGCCCATCAGGGCATGAATCTCGCCCGGCCAGACCGTTAAATCGACCCCTTTCAGCGCGTAAAATTTGCCAAACGCTTTAGCAATGTTGCGCATCTCCAGAACTGGTGTCCTGCTCATGGCGGATCTCCTGTGGGGTGGCCGATATCAGCAGTCCATCACAGGAATGTAAATGCAAAATGTCAGAAGCCGTTCATATTTGTCATATTGCGATTTTTCTTCACGGAGCGTGATATGCCGCAACCGGGACGTCACTTTTTCGCCAGTGCGCGTGGACGATTGCTGTTCTTCAATCTGCTGGTGGTGGCGGTCACGCTGATGGTGAGCGGCGTGGCGGTGCTGGGGTTTCAGCACGCAAGCCAGATCCAGGAGCAGGTGCAGCAGCAAACCGTTGACGACATGACCGGCAGCATGAACCTGGCACGGGATACGGCGAACGTCGCGACAGCGGCGGTGCGGCTGTCGCAGGTAGTCGGGGCGCTGGAATACAAAGGGGAAGCGGAGCGGCTGCAGGAGACGCAAAGGGCGCTGAAGCAGTCGCTGGAACAACTGGCTACCGCGCCGCTGGCACAGCAGGAGCCGGTGCTGGTCGAGCGAATTATCCAGCGCAGCCAGGAGCTACAAAGCAGCGTAGAAGGTATGTTGCAGCGCGGTCAGCGGCGGCACCTGGAACGTAACGCGCTGCTCAGTTCGCTGTATCAAAATCAAAGCTATTTACGTCATCTGCAAAAGCTCACCGGCGCGCAGGACGATGTGCTGCTGGGGCAGATGGACCGCTTAATTGTTGCCGCCATCGACACGCCCACGCCGCGTTCGGTGGTGAAACAACTGGATGCAGTGATGCCCGCTCTTCCCTTGCTGCATGCCAATCCGCTGATTAGCGGTATCCTCAACGACTTCAACCAGGAGCTGCATAAGCTGGAGCCGCTCTCCTCCGCGCTGGAGCAAAGTGATTTAGCCATCAATTGGTATATGTTCCACATCAAAGCGTTGGTGGCGATCCTCAACAGCGATATCAACCAGTATGCCTCGCAGGTGGCGCTGATCTCAGAGCAGCGGGTGGCGCAAAACCATCAGGAACTGCAATCCGGCGCGTTGTTTATTTTAGTGTTTGCGCTGCTGGCGGTGGTGATCACCGGTTTTGCCGGGTGGTATATCTACCGTAATCTCGGCTCCAACCTAACGGCCATTTCGCGGGCGATGACCCGGCTGGCGCACGGTGAATCAGACGTCAGTGTCCCGGCCCTGCAGCGGCGCGATGAGCTGGGCGAGCTGGCCCGCGCCTTTAGCGTCTTTGCCCGCAATACGGCATCGCTGGAGCACACCACTCGACTGCTAAAAGAAAAAACCAGCCAGATGGAAATCGATCGCACCGAGCGTCAGGGGCTGGAAGAAGCGCTGTTGCACAGCCAAAAGCTGAAGGCGGTGGGGCAACTGACGGGTGGATTAGCGCATGATTTCAATAACCTGCTGGCGGTGATTATTGGCAGTCTGGATTTGGTGAATCCGGAGTCGCCCGATGCGCCACGGGTCAATCGGGCGCTAAAAGCCGCCGAGCGCGGGGCGCTGCTTACCCAACGGCTGCTGGCCTTTTCGCGCAAACAGTCATTGCACCCTCATGCGGTGGAGCTGAAAACCTTGCTGGAAAACCTGGGCGAACTGATGCGCCACTCTCTTCCGGCCACGTTGACGCTGGAGATTGAAGCCCAGTCGCCTGCCTGGCCCGCGTGGATTGACGTCAGCCAACTGGAAAACGCCATTATCAATCTGGTGATGAACGCCCGTGACGCCATGGACGGGCAGGCGGGCACGATAAAAATCCGTACTTGGAATCAACGGGTTACGCGCAGCGATGGGCGTAAGCAGGACATGGTGATGCTGGAGGTAGCCGACCAGGGAAGTGGGATGTCGCAGGAAGTGAAAGCGCAGGTCTTCGAGCCATTTTTCACCACCAAACAGACTGGCAGCGGCAGTGGGCTTGGGCTGTCGATGGTTTACGGTTTTGTGCGCCAGTCCGGTGGCCGGGTGGAGATTGAAAGCGCCCCCGGGCAGGGAACGACTGTCCGGCTGCAACTGCCTCGCGCCGTTGTTCCGGTGCAGGCTCAAGTGGAAGCGGTAGCGCAACACACAACGACCAACGATGAAAAACTGGTGTTGGTGCTCGAGGATGAGGACGATGTACGCCAGACGTTGTGCGAGCAATTACACCTGCTGGGCTACCTGACGTTAGAGGCCGCCAACGGCGAACAGGCGATGCATATGCTGGCGGCTTCATCCGAGATTGATATTTTTATCAGTGACTTAATGCTGCCTGGTGGTTTAAGCGGCGTGGATGTGGTTAACCATGCCCAGGCACATTATCCGCAGTTGTCCATCTTGCTGATGAGCGGTCAGGATTTACGCCCGGCGCATAACCCGGCGCTGCCGGATGTGGCACTATTGCGTAAGCCTTTTACTCGGGGAGAGCTGGCGCAGGCGCTGCGGCATTCGCGTAATTGAGATTCCTCCGCTACCCGCGCAAATACGCTTTGGTTACCGTGGGGCGAGTTTCTTGATGAGGCTGGTTTTATGCAACGCTCCGCGACATTCCTTCTTTTTAGTTTGCTGATGCTGACCACCGTATCGGCGCAGGCGGATATTATCGATGACGCCATTGGTAATATTCAGCAGGCGATAAACGACGCATACAAACCGGACAACGGGCGGGATTATGATGATTCCCGTGATGAAAGCTGGCAGCGCCAGATGAGTGACGACCGGCGCAGGCAATATGACAATCGCCGCCGCCAGTTTGAAGATCGACGTCGCCAACTGGATGACCGTCAGCGCCAGCTTGATCAAGAACGGCGTCAGTTAGAAGACGAAGAACGCAGAATGGAAGAAGATTACGATCGTTAACTGTAACTATCTAAATGTAAGAATATTTTATCCCCTGTAAGGGATTTCGCTGTCAGCTCAACATCTCGCCATTTTATGTTAATGCATGCACTTGAGCACAGTGCATGTATGCATTGCAATCTCTCTATGCTTATGGAAAAGTCGCCTGACTGTCGTCTTGTCGGCCGGATAAGATGTTTTCATCGCATCCGGCAAATTTCCTTACTCCAGCATAATCTCCATACCGTCATATCCTGCCTCAAACCCTGCGGGAAGCTGGTTTTCCATCATCCACAGGTCGAACTGATGGCTGATATGCGTCAGGATCACCCGTGGACAGCGGATAATGTCGTTCAACGCGATAACGGTATTTAAATCACAGTGATTGCGCGGTGGCTCGGTGCGCGGGGCATGGCTGCAGTCGATGATAATCACCCGGGGTTGGTTATTGTGGAGAAACTTCAGCGTCTTGTCGGGAAGTCCGGCGGTATCGGAGAGCCACGCCACGCGGCTATGTGCGGTCTCCAGCAGATAACCAAACGTCAGCTTTGAATGGTTGAGCGGTAGCGGCGTGACCTGCAATCCTTGCAGGTCAAACACTACGAATGGCGCGACGGTATGGCTAAAATCGAGGATGCCGGGATGCTTAAACAGATCGTCGCAACCCTCTTCATCCGACGGTCCGTACACCGGGATAGTCGCCCCCACGCCCCAGCGCAGCGGAAACAGCCCCTGCACGTGATCCATATGATAGTGGGTCAACAGAAACTGCTGGAAGCTGCCCGCTGGCCAGTCGTCCATCAGATGCGGGAGCCCCGCGTCCAGCAGTGTCACCGCATTGTTGAATTTGACCACCCCGCTACAAGGGCGTCGACGATATTGCGCCTGTAAGCGTGCTCGTTGGCAGGCCGCACAGTCGCAGCCAAATGTCGGCACCAGCTGTGCGCCGCCCGTTCCCGTTAGCGTAATGGTCAGACTCATGGCTCCCCCTACAGCGGTTTGGTGAAGCGAAAATGGCTCATGGTATAGCCTTCGCGCTGGTAAAAACGGTGTGCGTCAAGGCGTTGGGTGCTGGTGGAAAGCTCGGTGACTTCTGCGCCCGCTTCGCGTGCGGCGGCTTCGGCCCAAGCCAGTAGCTGGCTGCCAACCCTTAACCCTCGCGCCTGCGGCATCACCACCAGTTCCTGGATTTCGCCAATCCAGTTGGCGTGGTGCAAATGAAACTGCAGGTGTAGACCGATCAAGCCGACGACCTGTCCGTCGATCAGTGCCAGCTGGTAGTGCATATTGGCATCTTGCAGATTAGCGGCGTAACCAGTGCTAAAAGCCTGCAGGTCAAATTGACCCTGCTTCAACTCGCAGATGAGCGCGTAAACCGCATCGGTATCGTAGAGCGTGGCGCGGCGTAATTCACAGACAGACATGTTTCTTCTCCTTGCGTCCCATCAGTGCGAGCAGTGTATCGACAGACTGTAGCAAACTACCATCGTTATTCAGGATGTGGCAGTCATACGGGGCGTAGCGGGCTGCGCGTTCAAGACGGGCGGCGATTTCCGTTTCGCTCTCCCGCCCACGAGCCTGCAGGCGCTGGCGGAGAACTGCCGGAGAAACCTGTAAGCAAATGGGAAGCAAAGAAGCGCCATAACGGGCCTGCGCCTGGGGCAGATGCGCACGCGAGCCGTTGACCACCACATCAAAACCAGCGTGCAGCCAGAGGTCTATCTCCACGCCGACGCCGTAGTAGAAACCGTTGGCGTGCCAGCTCAGCGCCAGCAGATTCTGCCCGGCGCGGGTAAAAAACTCTGGTTCACTTAGCGCAATATGATTTTCATTCCCGGCGTTGGCGGCGCGGGTGATGTAGCGATGCGCCACCAGCAGTTGCGCCGGTTCCTGCTGGCGCAATTCTGCCAGCAGACTGTCCTTACCGGAGCCGGACGGCCCCATCAGCCAGATCAGTTTACCCATAGTCAGAATACCCTTTTGCCCTGACGCCAGACGTGGTCGATATGGATGTTGCCGCCTTTGCGATGCGCCAGCACCAGATCCGCGCGTTTACCTTCGGCAATAACGCCGCGATCGTCGAGATTTAAGGCCCGCGCCGGATTGCGGGTCACCAGACGAATAGCCTGCGACAGCGTAAAGCGGTTAGCGTCGTCATCCGCTACGCGAAATGCCGCATCGAGCAGGCTGGCGGGGTAGTAGTCGGAGGAGAGAATATCCAGCAGCCCCAGCTCAGCCAGCCTATGTGCCGCCACGTTGCCGGAGTGAGAACCGCCGCGCACGATGTTAGGTGCGCCCATCAGCACGTTCATGCCATGCTGGCGTGAGGCATCGGCGGCTTCGAAAGTTGTGGGAAATTCGGCGATCACGCTGCCAAGTTGATGCGATTCCAGCACATGATCGCAGGTGGCATCGTCATGGCTCGCCAGCGCAATCTGGCGCTCACGGCACATCTGGGCAATCGCCGTGCGGTTGGGCTGTGACCAACGCGCAGCCAGCGCTAACTGTTCTTCTTCATAACGGGCCATCTGCTCGTCGGTGAGCGAATACTTGCCCTGATAATACTCGCGGTACTTCTCACGATTGGCGAACTGACGCTGGCCGGGGGAATGATCCATCAGCGACACCAGCGTCACCGGCTCACGACCGACCAGTTTTTCAAACAGCGGCAGGGTAGTGTGATGCGGCAGCTCGCAGCGCAGGTGCAAGCGGTGCTCGGCGCGATTGACCCCACGCTTTTGCGTCTCTTCCACCGCGTTGATCATCTTCTCCAGATTTTCCAGACGGTCACCACCGTCGCGCACATCGCCAATCGCCACTGCGTCCAGCACGGTGGTAATGCCGCTGGCGACCATTAGCGCGTCGTGGCTGCTCATCGCCGAGTGGGCAGGCCAATCTACCTTCGGGCGCGGGGTAAAAAATTTGTCGAGATTATCGGTATGCAGCTCGATAAGCCCTGGCAGCAGCCAGCCGCCTTCGCCGTCCAGCGCCTCAGGTAGGCTGCTCGGACTTTCAGCAAAGGCGCGAATGACCCCGCCCTCGATTTCCAGCGATCCTTGCACCACGTCATCTTCCAGTACCAGCTTTACATTATTGATAATCATGCTGTTGTTCCCATCAGATGCAGACGATCCGCTACGCGGTCGCGCACGGTTTGATCGTGAAAAATACCGACAATTGCTGCGCCGCGGGCTTTTGCTTCTTCAATCAATGCGACGACGGCGGCGCTATTTTTGGCGTCCAGCGAGGCGGTGGGTTCATCGAGCAGCAGAATCGGGTAATCGACGATAAACCCGCGGGCGATGTTGACGCGCTGCTGTTCGCCACCGGAGAAGGTCGACGGTGCCAGGTGCCACAGCCGCTCCGGCACGTTCAGGCGGGTAAGTAGGTTAGCCGCTTTGGCTGCACACTCCTCATGGGAGACACCCAGATCCAGCAGCGGTTGCATCACCACATCCAGCGCGGAAATCCTCGGGATTACGCGCAGGAACTGGCTCACCCAGCCGATGGTTGAACGGCGAACTTCCAACACTTTGCGCGCCGGGGCCTGCACCAGATCGACCCACTCATCGCAGTGGCGAATGTGGATGTGTCCTTCATCCGGCAGATAGTTGGCGTACAGCGATCGCAGCAGCGTGGACTTGCCGCTACCCGAGTGACCGTGCAGCACCACGCATTCGCCGTTTTTCACTTCCAGCGTGGCGTTTTGCAGCACCGGCAGACGCACGCCGTTTTGCTGATGCAGGACAAAGGTTTTACTGACATTTTCAACGCGGATCATTTGAGCCTCATGGTTCTTATTGCCGGATGTTGCTGTGCTTATCCGGCCTACAAAAAGCGCCCCGTAAGCTGCCATCCGGCATCCGATGTTTAATTTTGCAAAACGGACGACACCAACAACTGGGTGTACGGATGGTGCGGGTCGTCGAGCACGCGGTCGGTTAATCCACTTTCCACCACCTGACCCTGCTTCATCACCAGCAAACGGTCTGCCAGCAGACGCGCCACACCCAAATCGTGGGTGACAATGACCACTGCAAGATCCAGTTCCACCACCAGGCCGCGCAGCAGGTCCAGCAGTTTGGCCTGTACCGAAACGTCCAGCCCGCCGGTGGGTTCGTCCATAAACACCAGTTTGGGATGGGTGACGAGGTTGCGGGCGATCTGCAGGCGCTGCTGCATACCGCCGGAAAAAGTGGTTGGCAGGTCGTCAATACGCGAGGCTGGGATCTCCACCTCCTCCAGCCAGCGCTGCGCGGTGGCGCGGATATCGCCGTAGTGACGCGCGCCAGTGGCCATCAGGCGTTCGCCGATATTGCCGCCTGCGGAGACCTGACGTCGCAGGCCATCCAGCGGATGCTGATGCACCACGCCCCATTCGGTGCGCAGCAGACGGCGACGGTCGGCCTCGTTCATGCCGTACAGCGAACGGTTCTGATACAAAATCTCACCGCTCTGCGGCGTCAGCCGTGAAGAGATCGATTTCAGCAGCGTGGTTTTGCCAGAACCGGACTCGCCGACGATACCCAGCACTTCGCCTGGCCACAGGTCAAAAGAGACATCGCTGAAGCCCTTGCCCGGCGCGTAGAGATGGGTCAGGTTGTTGACTGAAAGCAGCGGTTGCGTCATTTGCTGAGGGCCTCGCTCTGTTGGCGGCAGTAATCGGTGTCGGAGCAGACAAACATGCGTTTGCCGCTGTCATCGAGCACCACTTCATCGAGATAGCTGTGGGTTGAGCCGCAGATGGCACAAGGTTCATCCCAGCTCTGCACGGTAAACGGGTGATCGTCGAAATCGAGGCTTTCCACGCGAGTGTAAGGTGGAACGGCATAGATACGTTTTTCGCGGCCTGCGCCAAACAGTTGCAGGGCCGGCATCATGTCCATCTTCGGATTGTCGAATTTCGGGATGGGCGACGGGTCCATGACGTAGCGGTCGTTGACCTTCACCGGATAGGCGTAAGTGGTGGCGATATGACCAAAGCGGGCGATATCTTCATACAGTTTCACCTGCATGATGCCGTACTCTTCCAGCGCGTGCATGGTGCGAGTTTCCGTTTCACGCGGTTCGATAAAGCGTAGCGGCTCGGGGATCGGTACCTGGAAGATGATTATTTGATCTTCCACCAGCGGCGTCTCCGGGATGCGGTGGCGGGTCTGGATCAGCGTCGCATCTTCCGTACGCTCAGTGGTATTCACTCCGGTCACACGCTTGAAGAAATTACGAATCGATACGGCGTTAGTGGTGTCGTCCGCGCCCTGGTCAATCACTTTCAGCACGTCCGGCTCGCCAATCACGCTGGCGGTAAGTTGAATGCCGCCGGTTCCCCATCCGTATGGCATCGGCATTTCACGTCCGCCAAACGGTACCTGGTAACCGGGGATCGCTACCGCTTTCAGAATTGCGCGGCGGATCATGCGTTTGGTCTGCTCATCAAGATAGGCAAAGTTGTAGCCGGAGAGGTTAGTGGTCACGGGTGGCCTCCTGTTGCAGGCGTTTGAGCAGTTCCAGTTCGGCCTGGAAATCGACGTAATGGGGAAGTTTGAGGTGCGAAACAAAACCCGCCGCCTCGACGTTATCCGCATGCGCCAGCACGAACTCTTCATCCTGCGCCGGTCCTGTGACCGTTTCATCGTATTCGGCTGCCTGTAGGGCGCGGTCCACCAGCGCCATCGCCATCGCTTTACGTTCGCTCATACCGAACACCAGCCCGTAGCCGCGGGTAAAATGGGGGGATTCATTTTCTGGCGCGACAAAACCGTTGACCATTTCACATTCCGTCATCAGCAGTTCGCCGACGTTCACCGCAAATCCCAGCTCTTCCGGTACGGTTTCCAGTGCCACATAGCCGCTACGGATTTCGGCGGCAAACGGGTGGTTGCGCCCGTAGCCGCGCTGGGTGGAGTAGGCCAGCGCCAGCAAATATCCCTCGTCACCGCGCATCAACTGTTGCAGACGTGAAGCGCGTGAGCAGGGGTAAACCGGCGGCGTGCGGGTGATGTCGTCGGGTGTCGCGCCATCATCCTCTTCACGTTTTGCCAGGCCCTGGTTCGCCAGCAGGGAAAAGACGTGCGGGGAGGCATCTTGTTCGCTCTCAGCGGTGCGCAGCGGCGGCGCTTCACCGTTCGCCAGCAGGGTAAAATCCAGCAGGCGATGGGTATAGTCATAGGTTGGCCCCAACAGCTGCCCGCCGGGAATATCCTTGTAGACCGCGGAGATTCTGCGCTCAAGACGCATTTCTGCGCTGTTAACCGGTTCGCTGACAGCTACCTTTGCCAGCGTAGTGCGGTAGGCGCGGAGCAAAAAGATGGCCTCGACGTTATCGCCGCTGGCCTGTTTGAGCGCCAGTGCAGCCAGTTCGCGGTCAGCGATGCCACCTTCGGTCATCACCCGATCAACGGCCAGGTTCATCTGCTGTTCGATTTGCGCCACGCTCAGTTCAGCAATGGTCTCATCGCCCCGGCGTCGGTTTTCCTGCAGGGCGTGGGCGTTGGCTATCGCCTTTTCGCCCCCTTTGACGGCGACGTACATCAGCACACCTCCACATGGGTGGTTCGCGGAATAGCCAGCAGGCGTTCGCCACAGGTGAGGATCAGATCGACCCCCAGTGGGAACGGGTGCGGGCGTTCGGTGAGTTCGTGAATCAGGCATTCCGGGAGCTGTGGCGCGATCATGCGCTCTTCGGCGATGCCCGCGCCGGTCAGACGCAGCATGCGTCCACCGCTTAAGCCAGAGACCTGCACAATCAGCGTGGCGCTGGTTTCTGGTGCGACGGCTGAACCGGCGGAGAGGGCGTTAAGCTGTTCGCTGCTGATACGTTCGTCGGCGACGGCAAAGGCCGCCAACTGTGGTTGATCCACCAGCGGCGCGTTGGTGTGAAAACGCAGGTTCTGCCGGGCGATATCGTTATCCACCGACGGCGCCAGCCAGACCGGCGTGTCGCCATCGACCAGGGTCAGCAGCACGCTGGTGGTCGCCAGACCCAGCGGCTGCCAGCCGTGTTTCAGCTGATGCAGGGCGACGATTACGCCCGGTTCGCTCATGGCTTTCAGCAGGCGACGAAAGCTCTGCTGAGCATCCTGAACGGGTAAATTAAATGCGGTCTGTAAGGTCATGCGTTATCTCCGCGTACCAGCGTGAAGAAGTCGACCCGGCTGGCGTTGACTTCGGCACAGCGTGCGTTAATCAACGCATCGCGTTCCGCTTCCAGCGGGGCAATTAAGGTTTCCATTAGGTTCTGGAAATGCGTTTGTTCCTGCAGTAGCGCGTCAATCACCGCGCACTGCTCGGCATGTTGTTTGTTGCGTCCCAGCAGGTAGCTGTAACCCAGCGTGCCGCTCTTCAGGCGTACCACTGCGCGGGTAAGCGTGGTGTCACCGGCAAAGAAGCGGTTACCGGTACCGCCCATACGGGCCTGGATCTGCATCAGTCCGCTTTCCGGTGCGCGGATAAGTTCATAGTCCGGCGTCAGTTTGAGCGCGTTGATACGGGCGTTCAGGGCATCGGCATTGCTGTAAGCCAGGGCGCGCATCCAGCGCTGGCGGGTGGCGGTATCGAAATGCATTCAGTGCTCCATAGTGAATTCGATCATGTCGGCGCGGGTCAGGCTGACGGAGTATTCCGCCGCGTGTTCTTCGCCTTCACGGTGGTTCAGGGTGCGCACGCACAGCAGCGGCGCCATATTGGGGATTTCCAGCACCTTGCTCTCTTTGGCCTGCGCGCGGCGGGCGCTGATGCGCGTTTGCGTGCGCAGCAGCGTCAGACCGGATTGTTGACGCAGATAGTCGTGCAGTGAACCGCTGTTGAAGCCTTGCAGCAGCGGCCACAGCGTGAGGTCGGAAAAATAGTGGTCGATCTGGCACAGTGCGATCCCGTTAACCCGGCGCAGGGTGCGCAGGTGAATCACGTTATCGCCCTCGTTTATGCTGAGCGCATCGGCAATGTGGCTGGAGGCCGGACGCAGCACCGCCAGCAGTTTTTCGCTGGTGGGGTGGCTGCCCTGGTCCAGCAGGTTCTGACTAAAGCGTGCCTGGGCATTAAGCGGGTAATCGAACGGGCGCATCAGCACCAGCACGCCGACTCCCTGGCGACGCTGAACCCAACCGCGTTCAACCAACTGGTCAATGGCGCGGCGCAGAGTGTGACGGTTTACGTCAAAGCGCGCGGCAAGCTGATGCTCGGCGGGCAGATAGTCACCGCAGCGATAATGTTGACGTAGCTCCTGCTCAAGTCTCGCGGCAATTTCCTGATAACGCGTTGGATAACTGGTCGGATGTGTAGACAAGTGCATAGCAATCAATGCCTCGCTAATCAGATAAAGTGCTTACGCAAACGCTGGGAAAGGAAATCCAGCAGGCTGACGGTGACGATGATTAACACCATCAGGGCGCAGGTTTGCTGGAACTGAAAGCCGCGAATCGCTTCCCATAAGGTCACGCCAATACCGCCTGCGCCCACCATGCCGACTACCGTGGCCGAGCGAACATTGGATTCAAAGCGATACAGTGAGTAGGAGATAAGCAGCGGCATGACCTGTGGCAGAACGCCGTACAGAATCTCTTCAATTTTGTTGGCTCCGGTGGCGCGAATACCTTCTACCGGACCCGGCTCAATGGCTTCTACCGCTTCGGAAAGCAGCTTGGAGAGTACCCCTGTGGTGTGGATAAACAGTGCCATCACCCCGGCGAATGGCCCTAACCCGACGGCGACCACGAACAGCATCGCGAAGACCATTTCATTGATGGCGCGGCAGGCGTCCATAAGGCGGCGCATCGGCTGGTAAATCCACCACGGCACCAGGTTATCGGCGCACATCAGGCCGAAGGGAATCGATAGCACCACGGCGAGGGCAGTCCCCCAGACGGCGATTTGCAGGGTGACGGCCATTTCACCGAGATAGTCTTGCCACTGGCTGAAGTCCGGTGGGAAGAAGTCGGCGGCGAAGGTTGCCATATTGCCGGAATCTTCGATCAGCGTGAGCGGAGCCATTTCGGCACCTTTCCACGAGACCACCAGTACGGCGAGCAGAATGGCCCAGCTCAGCAGCGAGAACCAGCTACGTTTGGGCGGGGCGACGGTGATGGTTTGCATGTTTAGCTCCGTGCATAGGTTATTGCCGGATGGCGGCGCAGGCGTCTTATCCGGCCTACAAAACACCGTAGGCCCGGTAAGCGAAGCGCCACCGGGCACCAGGGTTACTGCACCGCTTTGGTGACGCTGGTCATAGCGCCCAGTGCGGCGGTCAGACGGTCAAGGTCATCGAGCTGCGCTTTCAACGCCGAGGTTTTGCTGGTTTTCTCTTCCTCGTTCAGCCCTTTGTTGTCCTTCACACCCTGCATCTCTTTAAACAGTGCCAGCTGGCGAATCGGCACCAGTTGCAGATCGCTGGAGGCGCGGAACGGTGCCCATCCAAGGCGTTCCAGTACGGTTTTCTGTTCCGGCGTTTTGCCGTAATTCATAAAGAAGTCGTACACCTTGTCCTTGGTGGTTTCGGAGAGGTTTTTACGCCAGACGATCGGATCGCCCGGGATCAGCGGTGACTTCCAGATCACCTTCAGCTCTTTCAGCTTTTCCGGCGCGGAAGTTTTCAGCTTGTCGAGGTTTTCGGTGTTGTTGGTGGCGACATCGACCTGCTTGTTGGCGACGGCCAGGGCGTTGGTTTCGTGTCCGGCGTTAACGGTGCGTTTGAAATCGCTCGCGGAGATGTTGTTTTTGGCAAAGACGTAGTAGCCGGGAACAAGGAAGCCTGACGTTGAGTTGGGATCGCCGTTGCCGAAGGTCAGATCCT
Organism: Citrobacter sp. Cf072; assembly: GCF_030334485.1. Taxonomy (NCBI): domain Bacteria; kingdom Pseudomonadati; phylum Pseudomonadota; class Gammaproteobacteria; order Enterobacterales; family Enterobacteriaceae; genus Citrobacter; species Citrobacter sp. Cf072. Next base: position 74,399 of record NZ_JAOWDX010000015.1, read on the forward strand.
TACGTTTGGCGATCAGATCGTTCAGGTTATTGATCGGACTGTCTTTGTTAACGATCAACACACTCCAGTAACCCGGGGATCCGTCGGCGGCGACGGTCTGGGCAAACACTTGCCCGTTAGCGCGATCCACCGCTTCCATTGCCGAGAGGTTGCCGTACCAGGCGATATCCACTTTGTTAAAGCGCATGCCCTGGATGATCCCGGCGTAGTCCGGGGCGAAGAAGGCGTTCACTTTCACGCCCAGTGATTTTTCCATGTCCTTCAGGAACGGTTCCCACTGCGGCTTCAGGTTTTGCTGTGACTCGGTCGAAATAATGCCAAAGTTCAGCGCTTTTTCTTGCTCTTCGGCATGCGCCGGGCTTAACAAGGTACTGACGCTAAACATGCTGGTGAAAGCCAGCGCGGCAACTGTCTTATAGCTCATGTCGTTTCCTTAATTAGTCATTGTTCCAGGCTATTTCACTTGCCAGCCTGAATCCGGGCAGTGCTCAAAATCCTCACGTACTGCGTGTACGCTCCGGTTTTTCCGCGCTGGCCGTCTCCAGCCTGGCTGCGCCAATAACGCCTGGTTTTTTAGAACTATGCAGCCTGCGCGTTCTGTTCGACGCGGTTCATGCTGCGGTAAAGATGGTCAAAACGATCGTTATCAAAATGCTGGCTGCTGCCATCAAAGAAGACGTTGCCCTGGCGCAGCGCGACGATGCGTTCGCAGTAGCGCAGGGCGTAATCCACCTGATGCAGCGTGACGACCACGGTGATTCCGTCGGTCTGGTTGATGTCGCGTAGGGTGTCCATCACGATGCGTGCGGATTCCGGGTCCAGTGAGGCAATCGGCTCATCGGCAAGGATCACTTTGGCCTGCTGCATCAGCGCGCGGGCGATTGCGACGCGCTGCTGTTGTCCGCCCGAAAGCGTGGAAACACGCTGGTATGCAAAATGCGCCATGCCCACGCGGGTCAGCGCCTGTAATGCACGCTGTTTCTGCTCAGCGGTAAACCAGCTAAAACAGGTGCGCCAGAACGGCGTGCTGCCGAGCGCGCCAATCAGGACGTTCTCCAGCACTGTCAGGCGGTTCACCAGATTGAACTGCTGGAAGATGTAGCCGGTGTGGGCGCGGCTTTTGCGGATATCGCGCGCCAGGCGGCCTTCATGTTGAACGGTGCGGCCCAGCAGCTCGACGCGGCTACCGGGTGATTTATCACCGACGATCAAGCCGCTTAAATGACGTAAAAGGGTGGATTTGCCGGAGCCGGACGGCCCAAGCAGAGCCACCATCTCACCGGAACAGATGTTCAGATCAACCGCATTGAGCGCCTGATGTTGATTGAAGGACTTGGAGAGTTTTTCGACGCGAATAATCGTTTGCATGCTGCGGCCTCCCTAAAAAAGTGGCCCCATCGTGGCGGATCAATGTGACGTTTTCGTTAAGGGATAGTTACTCGATGATGAAGAGTTGAGCGCTATTTGATGACAGTACGGGAGGGCTGGCCTCCCGTTGGATTACTCTGTAGGGGGGTGCTGTTGTTTGACGACGTTGATCATCCACGGCACGCCATACTGGTCGCTCACTTTACCGAAACCGTGGGCCCAGAAGGTTTCCTGCCAGTCCATTTCGATTTTTCCGTTTGCTGCCAGGTTATCAAACCAGCGTTTGCCTTCATCGACGTTTTGCGTGTCGAGCACTAGCGTAAAGCCAGAGTAGTGAGCATTTCCGTCCGGGGCGCTATCGCTCATCATGATGTCGCTGCCCGCAACGCGCAGGTTGGCGTGGGCAATGGCGGTATCGGGGAATTTCATGCCTGAAGGGCAACCATCTTCACTATCCTGCGCCGATTTGGGCATTTCACCGAAGTTGATTTTGTAGAGCAGTTCAGCGCCTAACGTTTTTTGATAGTAGGCGATAGCGTCAGCGCAGTTGCCTGCAAAGGAGATATAGGGACTTAACGGCATAATCTTTACCTCAGGTAAAAGAAACCAGTTAAGTGTAGTTATCGTCTGCATAAATAAACCAGGCGGGAAGTATGAGCTTCCCGCCTGGCAGATGAGCTGGTGTAGACCTGATGAGCGTAGTGCCATCAGGCAATTTGCATCAGTTCTTTTTCACAAACTCAGATTTCAGCTTCATTGGGCCAAAGCCATCGATTTTGCAATCGATGTTGTGGTCACCTTCAACCAGGCGAATGTTTTTCACTTTGGTACCGATCTTCAGCATGGAAGAGCTACCTTTTACCTTCAGGTCTTTCACGACGGTAACGCTGTCGCCGTCGGCCAGCAGGTTGCCGTTGGCATCTTTAACGATCAGTTCGTCGCTGTCCTGTGCCGGTTCAGCATCGTTCCATTCGTGCGCGCATTCCGGGCAGATGAACATGCCGTTATCTTCGTAAGTGTATTCGGAGTTGCATTGTGGGCAGTGTGGTAATGACATGTGGATTTCCTCAAAAGTCAGCAGGGGCAAATGCGCCCAAAAAATGGCAGATTGCCGAAAAAGGCCGCAATTATACATAAAATCCCTGCTTTTGTCGGGACTACTGCGTGATTACGCAAATGATCTGCTGTAAAGACCCTTTGCTTTTACCTCAATGAAAGTATGGGGTAATATTTTTTAAGGGAAATTGCTACGTCAGGTTATTTAAGATAAGGTGAGGCGAAATATCTGATATTCATAGGTAACATCGCCTGCGGATGTCTAAGTCATTGTGATTGAATATCTCAATCCCCCTTAATTTTAGTAGGGGGATTAAGCTGGCATTTTTTAAAACTGAACTACGCTGTTTATCTTTCTTACTTATTACATAAGTGAGAGGTTTCAGGCCAGCGGTTGTACGCCAAACTTATTTTAATAATATCAATTGGTTGTTTTGATTTTAATTATTTCCACACGTAATTATAAAAGCCAAAAAATCTATAAATAAAACGATTGGGCTAAATAAAAGCAATGCTATTTGCGTTAAGGAAAGATTTTCCATGCACACACAGACAATATATGAATTAAGTCAGGAAGCGGAACGCTTGCTGATGCTCTCGCTTGAACATCTCAGGCAATTGCAAAAATTGCCCATGACGTCGTTGGATGATGTCGCGCTAAAACAAGGAGAGCATGGCAGTCAGGTTGTTCAGCCCCTGCACTTCAGCGCGCGTGGCATGGATGTCCAGCAAGCAACGCTCAATAATGAGTTGCGCAAGATTACGCGTCTGGAAATGGTGCTGGCGATTGTTGGCACGATGAAAGCGGGAAAATCGACGACGATTAACGCGATTGTAGGGACAGAAGTTTTACCTAATCGTAATCGCCCCATGACGGCGTTACCAACGCTAATTCGTCATACGCCGGGGCAGAAAGAGCCAGTCCTGCATTTTTCACATGTCGCGCCGATTGATGCCTTAATGAAGGTTTTACAGCAGCGTGTGCGCGAGTGCGATCGCCAGCGTCTTACGCAGACCCTGGAAATTGACAAGGATATGAATGTCCTGCTGCAGCATATTGAAACCGGCGTGGCATTTGAACGGTATTATCTTGGCGCACAGCCTATTTTCCATTGCCTTAAAAGTCTGAACGACCTGGTGCGCCTGTCAAAAGCATTGGATGTTGATTTTCCTTTTGCTGCCTATGCCGCGATTGAGCATATTCCGGTTATTGAGGTTGAGTTTGTCCATTTGGCCGGACAAGCAAGCTACCCAGGGCAATTAACGTTGCTGGATACGCCGGGGCCGAACGAGGCGGGACAACCGCACTTACAAAAAATGCTTAATGAACAGCTGGTACGGGCCTCTGCGGTGCTGGCAGTGTTGGATTACACCCAATTGAAATCTATTTCTGATGAGGAAGTGCGTCAGGCGATTATGGCGGTTGGCAAGTCAGTACCGCTGTATGCGCTGGTGAACAAGTTCGATCAGAAAGACCGCAACAGTGACGATGAAGAGCAGGTGCGGGCGTTGATTTCTGGCACGTTGATGCAAGGTGGCATTGCCCCTGAAAGAATCTATCCGGTTTCCTCAATGTGGGGCTATCTGGCAAACAGGGCGCGTCATGAGCTGACGGCCCGTGGGCGACTGCCGGATCATCAGGTGCAACGTTGGGTGCAGGATTTTGCCGAAGCGGCGCTTGGCAGACGCTGGCGCACCACTGATCTTGAAGATACGGAGCATATCCGTCATGCCGCCGACCTGTTGTGGGAAGACTCGCTGTTTGAACAGCCTATCCAGAAAGTGATTCACGCCGCTTACGCCAATGCATCGCTGTATGCGCTACGCTCAGCGTCACATAAGTTATTGAACTATGCGCAAAGCGTGCACGAATATCTGGAGTTTCGTGCCCACGGGTTAACGGTCGCCTATGACGAACTGCGGCTGAACATCACGCATATTGAAGAGGATATGCAGCAGTTAGAAGTGAGCCAGGGGCGGGTGAGCGATGAAGTCAGCCATGAAGTAGAACTGGCGCTGGAAGCTGCTGCAGCCTATCTCAGAGAGCAACAAACCGAGATTCTTTGCGGTATCAACACGTTCTTTGTCAAAGAAAACGTCCTGATGATGTCACAACATAGCCTGGGAGCTGGCGTCTCCTCGGCAGAAATGGCCGGAGAAATGCTGGTGCTGCACGATGAAGGGCAGGCGAAAATTGTGTTAGATAAAATTCGCTCGTCCTGTGAGGGGGTATTGCTGGCGGCGCAGGAAAGCATCAGCCGTGACTTAGCCCTGCGTTTTGAACAGCTTGAGTCGACACTCTCCCGGGCGCTAAATGACGCGATGCGGCCAATTGAGCAAAGGGTGAAAGAGGAGCTAAACCACGCCGGTTTTCGTGCGCGGATCCGTTTTCCAGCGTTCCATACAGCGATGTTTAATTTCAATACCCGCCAATTGTTTAACGAGGCCATTGAGCAGGATATTCCGGCAGAAAATGCGCCGTCTACTGGTGGTGCGGTACGTGACACTTTCTCTCGTTGGCTAAATCAACCCAACTGGGGATGGAATGATTACGTCGAAACAAAAACGCGTTATCTCATTGATATGGGCGCTTTGCATAAGAACCTTGTGCAGTATGTCTCCCAGTTTTGCCAACAAATTCGTAAAGCTTTAGTTGCTCAGGTCGATATTTCCGTTACGGCAGGCATGGCCACGTTTTTTGCAGATTTTTCACTGTGTCTGGCGCAATTGCAGGCGAGCCTGAGTGAGAGTCTGACGCTACGCCAACAAAATGAATCCGCGGTGAATGCAATGAATGAGCAATTGCAGCAGCGCATTACGATTGCGGCATGGCTTTATGAAGATTCCCGTTTGCTGCGTGACGATATCAATACCCTTTTTGCAACCGAGCACACATGACTAACGTTTTACTGGAAGGCCCCGGGAGGACGCTGGAGTGTGTCTACCCGAAGTTTATGGTCGATCTGGTTCAGGGAGATGAAACCAAACGTTCCGGCGGTTTTCTGCAACAGCAGCAGCGGTTGCGTGCGCGTCTGACGCAGGAGGTGTTATCCCAGACACAACTACGGGCGTGGGTGATGGCGGGAGTATCCAGCGAGCATCTGGTGATGCGTCTTAAGCTGGTAGAGAAGTTGGCGGGCATGATCGACCCAGGCCATCTGGCGCTGGTGCGTATTGCCGAAGGGCTGAGGTTTTTACAACAAACCGAACACCCGCGTGGGCTTTCAACCCCTGGTCTTTTACAACAAATAAATTCACTGACTGACTGGTTTACCCAACGCGCTGCGTATAAAGAGAAGGCGCTGACCCAGCGTGGCCTGACGGTTCAGGCGGGCGAACACAGCGAACAAATTTTTACCCGCTGGCGGGCTGGCGCATATGACGGTTGGTCGTTACCTGGACGCTGTTTTGTTGCGCTGGAGGAGTTGCGCTGGGGAGCCTTCGGTGACGCCTGCCGGTTAGCGAATGCCGATGTGGTGTTAATGCTAAAAGACAACCTGCGAACCATGGCCGCTCAGGCGTTGGCGGACAACGTGAATGCGGCGCCTGCTACGCGTCATTACTATCATCATTGGCTCAGCACGCCAGTTGTCGGCGGATCGGGCGAGTATAACGATATGCTGAGCTGGTTAGGCGACTGGTGCGATGCGCAGCGTCATCCGGTGAGCTGGTCGGTGACGCAGCGTTGGCAAAATGTGGCGTTAGGAATGCCGCGATTGTGTTCGGCGAAACGACTGGCTGATGCGATGGTTGAGGAGATTTTTGCACCGTCCCTACTCATCAATTGAGCAGGGACGGTCAGTGGGGCTAAGACAGAGTTAGTGGTGCAGAGAGTCTGCCGGGGTGGCCACCGTCTCGTTGGCGACCAGGTTTTTATTAAAACGTTTGGCGTACAGCGCGGTGATAATCGGCACCAGAATGGCGGTGACAATTACGCTGGCGGCAACCAGCGCCGTAGCGGATGCGGCAACCGGTTCGAACGCCGGGTTAATCTGGGCGATAATCACCGGGTTTGCCACCGCAGCGCCTGCTGCTGAAGAGGCTGCCACGCCTGCCGTACCGTTCCCGCCACCAATAACACGGTCTGCAATAATCAGCGGGATACCGGTGATGACGATAACCGCGACACCCAGCAAGATACCCAGCAGACCGGTATCAACGATTACGCTCAGGTTAATGGTGTTACCCAATGCGAAGCCGAAGAACGGGATCAGCACCGGTGTGGCTTTGCTGAAGAAAGAACGCAGGTCATGATCCAGGTTGCCTAATGTAAAGCCAATCAGGAACGGTAATACCGCGCCGATAAAATGGTGTGGCTCGAAGGAGGCCAGACCCGCGGAGCCGAGGATGACCATGGTCATCAACGGGCCGGATTCCAGAGACATCAACACAAATGCGCCGGACTCTTCTTTGGTGCCGTACTGGTTCATCAGGCTGGCGTACAAACCACCGTTGGTCATGTCCATTGCGGAGACAATTGCCAAAACTGAGAGGCCTGCAAAGAACCCGGTTTGAATACCGGTATCAGGAATAAATGAAGCCGCAATCATTGCCACTACCCACGCCACGGCTATTTTGGTTATTACCAGCGTACCGGACTTGCGTAATACCGTGCCGGTTGCCCGTAAATCAATAGATGCGCCGATACAAAAAAACCACACTGCCAGAATCGGTACCGTTCCGCTGATCATTCCTTTGGTAAACGAACCGAAATACGCACCGGTATCCGGAGCTAACGTATTTAACACTGCGCCTAATAACAGAGGAATCAACATCATTCCGCCGGGGATGCGTTCAATCGTGGCTTTAATTTTCATAAACGTCCTCATGTCTTGTCGCCGCTAACACTAGCGCAAGAGGGTAAAAATTAATAAATTCAAATGGTTACTGGTTTCTCTTAACAAAGAAAATCGCTATCTCTTTGTTTTATAAAATCTAACGCGGCATACGTTGAGCGTGTTGCTGCTCCCAGGGATATTGCGTCTGGAATTAGTTTGCATTCATGGGAACGTTGATTCAATCAAAATAAAACGATGTTTTAGTTATCTTCATCACATATTCCGAGCAAAAGTTCCCGGTCGCTCTGATTATTAAAAAAGCTGTGATCTTTTTGTGAAGGGATTAGGTGTTTTTTTTGCTAGCAGAATAATAATGACCGCTGTGATTGTTGGTGCAATAAAGCGATTTATTCTTGTATTTAATTGTCAGTAAATCACAAGCGTTACATGTAAAAAAGATGACTAAGAATGACCTAATTTACGCATGTTGACGAAATGAAAAACTATATGTGAAGTTGATCACAAATTTAAACGCTGTTAGGGTAAAGAGGTCATTAACCGCCCAATCAGGCGTCAACAGGTTCGGTTGTACTGTGCGTTTCTCGTCAGTGTAAGTAAACCTGCTACGCTTGTTACAGGGAATGCGCCTGTGCGTTCCCCGCTCGGTGATGACCTTGACGCATGGGCGTTGGGGGACTCGAACTGGAGCGTGACAGGGCTAAGTCTATGAGGACGAGTATGCTAAAAAGGAAAAAAATAAAACCGATAACGCTGCGCGACGTTACCATCATTGATGACGGTAAATTGCGAAAAGCCATTACCGCAGCGTCGTTAGGTAATGCGATGGAATGGTTCGATTTTGGTGTTTATGGATTTGTTGCTTACGCATTAGGTAAAGTGTTCTTCCCGGGGGCTGACCCCAGCGTGCAGATGGTTGCTGCACTCGCTACCTTCTCTGTTCCCTTTCTGATTCGACCGCTTGGCGGATTGTTCTTCGGTATGCTCGGCGATAAATACGGTCGTCAGAAGATACTGGCTATCACCATTGTGATTATGTCGATAAGTACCTTCTGTATCGGTCTTATTCCCTCGTATGCCTCAATTGGTATCTGGGCGCCGATTCTGCTACTGCTGTGTAAGATGGCACAGGGATTCTCGGTCGGCGGAGAGTACACCGGGGCGTCGATTTTTGTCGCGGAATATTCGCCGGACCGTAAGCGTGGATTTATGGGCAGTTGGCTGGACTTCGGCTCGATTGCCGGGTTTGTGCTGGGTGCGGGCGTGGTGGTTCTGATTTCAACCGTCGTCGGCGAGGAAAATTTCCTTGACTGGGGCTGGCGTATTCCGTTCTTCCTGGCGCTACCGTTAGGGCTGATTGGTCTGTACCTGCGTCATGCGCTGGAAGAGACGCCGGCGTTCCAGCAGCACGTGGATAAACTGGAGCAGGGCGATCGTCAGGGTCTACAGGAAGGTCCGAAGGTTTCGTTTAAAGAGATTGCGACTAAGCACTGGCGCAGCTTGTTGGCATGTGTTGGTCTGGTGATTGCTACCAACGTCACCTACTACATGCTGCTCACCTATATGCCGAGCTACCTGTCGCATAACCTGCATTACTCCGAAGACCACGGTGTGTTGATTATTATCGCCATCATGATTGGTATGCTGTTTGTGCAGCCGATTATGGGGTTGCTCAGCGACCGCTTCGGGCGCCGTCCGTTTGTGATCATGGGCAGTATTGCGCTGTTTGTGCTGGCGATTCCGGCATTTATCCTGATTAACAGTAATGTTATCGGTCTGATTTTCGCCGGGTTGCTGATGTTGGCGGTGATCCTCAACTGCTTTACCGGGGTGATGGCGTCAACGTTACCGGCGATGTTCCCGACGCATATTCGCTACAGTGCACTGGCCGCCGCGTTTAATATCTCGGTATTGATTGCTGGTTTGACTCCGACATTGGCCGCATGGCTGGTGGAAAGCTCGCAGAATCTGATGATGCCTGCTTATTATCTGATGGTGATTGCGGTGGTTGGTTTAATTACCGGCGTGACCATGAAAGAGACCGCCAATCAGCCGCTGAAAGGGGCCACGCCTGCCGCTTCGGATATTCAGGAAGCGAAAGAGATCCTCGGCGAACACTACGATAACATTGAACAGAAAATCGAAGATATCGATCAGGAAATTGCTGAACTACAGGTTAAGCGCACGCGTCTGGTGCAGCAGCATCCGCGTATTGATGAGTAATCGTGTCATTGCCTGATGGCACGCAGATTTTAGGCCTACGGGTAGCATTGTACTTTGTAGGCCGGATAAGGCGTCTGCCGCCATCCGGCGCGTGGCCTTAAGGTTGGCTTAATATCCTTCAGGCAAACTCTCCTCCATAGTTTCGGAGGAGAGTGTCATGAAAACCCGTATTTATGAAAGTTTGACCACCGTGTGCAGTTTGCTGATCGTCAGCAGCTTTTTGTATGTATGGGTGAGCTCTTACTGAATTTTCGCCAATTCCACCCATGCGCGAGTGCCGTTGGCTCCCTGGCGATTTTGCAAATAGAAATGCCCTTGATGTAACTGGGTGATGCGACTGACAATGCTCAGCCCCAGTCCAATTCCGCCAAAGCGGCTGTCCATACGCACAAACGCTTTACTCAACTCCCCGCATTTACTTTCATCAATGCCCGGCCCTTCATCTTCAACGGCAAGGACGGCATCATGCTCTGTGTTCAGGCTAATCGTAATATGGGTGCCTTCCGGGCTGTAACGATGCGCGTTTTCCACCAGATTTCGTAGTAGCATCCGCAACAGCGTAACATCACCAGGCACGACAACGTCCGCCGCGCTTTGTGGCAGGAGCAGCGTCTGTTTACGTTGGTCCAGCATGGTGCTGAGTTCATCGTAGGAGGGCAGAATAACATCCTCCAGCAGCTTGACATGCTGGTAGCTCCCGGCCGAAAACGACTGTCCGACGCGGGCGAGTTGCAGCAGTTGCGATACGCTGTCCATCATTTGATCTAGCCGGGCAATTAGCGGCGAAACGTCGACCTTATGGGTTTTGGATAATAATTCCAGATGCAGGCGCACGCCTGACAGCGGTGTGCGCAGTTCGTGAGCGACATCGGCGGTAAATAAGCGTTCGTTTTCAATCGTGCTGGTTAGCCGCGTTACCAGGTCGTTGAGCGCGGAGACAACCGCCTGGATCTCAATGGTTGAGCTGTGAATTTCAATCGGGGTCAGGTTATCGGCTGCCCGCGCCTCCAGCTCTTTTTGCAGATCTGCCAGCGGACGAGTAATACGTCGCACTGCCTGGTAGCAAATCAGCAGCGCCAGGCTGACCATAAAGATGCCGGGGACGATCAGACTGGCGATGGCCTCGCGGATCTCATGCATGATGTGGCGATCGTTGTTGCGATTTTCGCGCAATGCCTGTTCGAATAACTGTATTTGCTCGGTACTTTCATGCCACAACCAGAAAGTGCTAATCAGCTGAAAGACCAGCAGAATAAGACCAATCGTCAGCATCAGGCGATGACGAAGCGGGAGCGGTTGTTTTAGATATTGCAGCAGCTTCACTTAGCTTTCCTCAGTGGCAACCAGCATATAGCCAAATCCCCTGACCGTGCGGATGCGAGATTTTCCGACTTTGTCGCGCAGATTGTGAATGTGCACTTCCAGCGTATTGGTCGACGGTTCGTTATCCCAGCTGTAGATGTCGTTATACAAAATTTCCCGGTGTACTGGGCTGCCCGCTTTGAGCATAAGGCGTGACAGGAGTGCGTATTCTTTCGGCGTTAAGATAACCTCTTGCCCGTCCATCCACACCTGGCGCCGACCGATATTCAGCGTCAGGTTGCTGACAATGAGTTCACTTTCACCCTGATTGTTATGCCGACGCAGCAGCGCCCGGATGCGGGCATGCAGTTCTTCCAGTGCGAACGGTTTGACCAGATAGTCATCAGCACCCACGTCCAGTCCGCTGACACGGTCTTTCACCGTGTCGCGGGCGGTGAGGATAAGTACCGGCACGGTGTATTTTTTCTGTCTGATTCTGTTCAGAAAGTGCAGGCCGTCTTCATCCGGTAAGCCCAGGTCGAGGACCACCAGACTGTAATGTCCGGTCTCCAGACACTGCTCCGCTGCGCGGGCCGTTGATACGCCGTCGCAGGCATAGCCTTCTGTTTGCGCGGCGAGTATCAGTCCCTGTAATAACAACGTATCATCTTCAACAATCAGGATTTTCATTCGTTTAGCCTCCCCGGCAGGGTTGCAGAATATCATCCGCCGCCTGATATTTCTGTGTTTGTACGCCCGTTAATCCCAGCAGGGTTGAGAAGAGATTATCCTGTGAGAAATCTTCTGAGCTTGCCCGTTTTTGCAAACATGTCTGAGAGACCTGATAGCGTTGCTGATAATCCTCGGAGAGCCACAGCAGCATCGGCACATGTTTTTGCGTATCAGGTGCAATCGAATACGGCAGGCCGTGCAAATAGACGCCATTTTCTCCTAAGGATTCGCCGTGATCGGAAAGATAGACCAGGCTGGTGGTAAAATTATCCTGGTGCTCTTTCAGTATATTGATTGCTTTATCAACAATATAGTCAACGTAAAGAATAGTGTTGTCGTAAGTATTGACCAACTGTTGCTGTGAACAGGTCTGGATTTCATTGGTATCGCAGGTTGGCGTAAATTTCTTAAACTGCGCAGGATAGCGGTTGTAATAGGTCGGACCGTGGCTGCCGATGGTATGCAACACAATCACGCCGTCGCCTTTCAGGTTATTAATGTACTCTTCCAGCCCGTGGAACAGGACTTCATCGTAGCATTCACCGTCAATACACTGCCCCGGCAGGTTCAGCATAGTCATATTCTGGTGTGGAACCCGGTCGCAAGCCCCTTTGCAGCCGCCGTCGTTATCGTTCCACAGAACGTTAATTCCCGCCCGTTGAATAATGTCGAGCACGCCTTCCTGATGCTGCGCCAGTTCTTCGTCGTAGTGCGCGCGTGGCATATCCGAGAACATGCAGGGTACTGATACTGCCGTTGCCGTTCCGCAGGACGTTGTGCGGGGGAAATAGACCACATTATCTTTTTCCAGCAGTGGGTTGGTCTGGCGCGAATAGCCTGACAGCGAGAAGTTATCGCCACGTGAAGTCTCGCCGAGAACCACAATCGTCAGGTTCTTACGCTTTTCTTTCACCATCAACGGATTGCGGTGTGCATCTTCGCCAATGCGTACCAGCGGCAGGTGGGCCAGCCTCTGGTGTGAATACCAGGATGACGTCGCCACAATGCTGTTGGATGGACTGAGGGATTTCACCAGTTCTTTGTTGTTGCGAAACAGTGAAGCGTAATCTTTATAGAAGAACGCAGCGACCAGCACGATCAGCAGTGCGGAGATCAGAATGTTCGCGCCACGGAACAGTATGCTGCGCATGACAGACGTGATCGGTTTGATTTTTACCCAGCAGGCAATAAGTGCGGCCAGAATGCCGCTCACTCCGAGCGTGATGAGCAGTTGTGGCGTCAGCAAAGCAAAGGTTTCGGCGGGGGTGGTGTCCATCATATTGGCGATCATTGAGCGGTCGATGATGATGCCGTAGGTCATGATGAAATATTGGGCCGATGCGCCAACCAGAATGAAAATGCACGCCACCAGGCGATTAAGCCACAGGAATGAGGCCAGTGTCAGCACAATGTTCATGACGCTGAACGCGACCACCGGCATTGATAAAAACACCAGCACGCTACGCACAGAGTCCAGAGGCAGGTCTTGCAGCACTTGTTTATAGAACGCAATGTTCAGGAAGGTCGCAAGATAAAATGAGATCAGCAGAAGCCAGCTGATTAGCCCGAGAGTGGGCCTTTTAAACAAGAGCTTTAACATTAAGGGGGTTCCATCGACTATGTGGCGCAAATCCTCTCAAAGTAAAATTAAGCCAACCTTAAGTTCTTAATGTTGATGTTTCGAAGAGCGGTGGGAGAACGTTGGCCCGATGAACTTACGCCATCGGGCCACGACGATTGTTGGTGTTAGTTATTGTTTACCGGGGCATCCAGTGGATACGGGTTTTTATGGATCCGGTTGTAGTTCAGTGCGTACAGCGCGGTGATGATCATCAACGTGACGAACGACCACATCACTTCTTTGGCTCCGGAACCGACAACCGCCCAGATGCAGTAGACAAAGGCGATAAAGGTCACCAGTAAGTACATCGGGCGTGCTTTACCAAAGTGACCATGGCCGAGCAGCAGCAGCGCGGCGCAGGTGTACAGATACGGCACCAGGGTGAAGATAACGGAGACCGAAGAGACCAGACCAAACTCTTTCGCTGCGTTCGGCGACATGCTGCTGAACTGGAAGATGGTCATCAGAATGCCGACGATAATTAACCCGGCCACTGGCGTACCGGCTTTGTTCACGCGGGCAAAAATCGGTGGGAACAGGCCGTCATCGGCTGCGGCTTTGGCGGTTTGCCCGGCAAGCAGCGTCCAGCCGCCCAGAGAACCAAGACACCCGGCCGCAGCACAGAAGGAGACAATTGCCCCTGCGGTGTCACCCAGCGCCATGCGTGCGGCATCACCGAACGGAGAGGCTGAAACACGTAGCGCCGCGTTAGGGATCATACCCATGATCGCGGTGGTGGAGAGCACGTAGCAAACCGCGGCAATCAGCACGCCGCCCATGGTGGCGATAGGTACGTTACGTTTGGGGTTTTTAACCACGCCAGCCGCGACGGAGGCGCTTTCTACCCCGATAAATGACCATAAGGTAACATTCAGAGTGCTTTGAATCGCGCCGAAGGTGTTCATGCCGCTGACGTTCCAGGCCGCCATATAGGTTTCACCGCGGAACCAGAACCAGCCGAAGACGGCAATCCCGACAATTGGTACCAGCGCCAGTACCGTTGCGACGGCCTGCACGCGGGTGATCATTTTCGGTCCGACAATGTTCAGTAATACGAAGATCCACAGTACTACGACACAGGTCAGCGTCAGGACCAGCGGATCTTTTAAGATGGGGAAGAAGTAGCTCAGGTAACCGACACCAATGACCACCATGGCGATGTTACCAATCCAGCAGGCCAGCCAGTACAGCACGTTGGTCTGGTAGCCCAAAAAAGGACCGAAGCAGCGGCGGGCATAAGCATAAGAACCACCGGGACTGGAGTCTAAGGACGACATTTTGGCGTACACCATCGACAGTGCCAGAGCACCGATAATCGTGACCAACCATCCGTAGATTGCAATCCCGCCAGTTGACGCAAGGTTTGCGGGTAGCAGGAATACACCGGAACCCATAATATTCCCCGACACCATAAGGGTGACGGGGATTAAGCCCACTTTGTGAGCATCAGCATCCGTCGACATATTTTCTAACTCCTGATAAGGATAAATGACGCCTTATCATACCTCGTCAAAAGTCTGTTTAATGATGACGGAGCTGGGGTATCGCTAATGCTGATATTATTATGGCTTATCGCTAACTGATTAAAAATCAGGCGGCGGATGGCTCCCTATGTTGACTAACATAATGCAGAGGTGTCATCCCATAGAACTCTTTGAATACGGAGATAAAGTATGAGGTACTGTTATATCCACACAGTTGAGAGACCTGGGAAATGTTTTTGCCGTCCATCAGTAATTGATTGACGGCATATCGCATGCGACAGGTGGTAATTATTTGGCTGTAACTTGTATTTTCACTTTTGAGCTTTTTCTTTAACAAACTAGGACTCAGGCATAAGCAACTGGCAACCATGCTTAAATTCCAGTCTTTATGTATATCGCTCTCAATAATGTGATAAACGCTGTCGCTGATACAGTTGCGCAGCATATACATGAGCAAAGAGATAAACTTTTTGCTGTCGAGAAAGCGTGATAACACCGTGAACAGTAGCGAGCGCGTACGCTCTCTTTCAGCTTCGTTCACTGTGTCCATTACGCTATGTTGGGCAGCCACCCTGAAGACATCCGGCGTCAGACACGCTGAGGTCATCACTGGGCTGGCACTGCGTTGCCAGAGTGGGATCTGTGAAAGGTCTTTATTTAAAAAGCGCAGATAGTCTTTAATGATATCGCGGCTAATATGTACAACCAATGCGTTATTAAGTGATGAAAAATCGATAATATTATTATCGCATGCCACCAGTGCCATATGATTAGCTTTTAAACTGATGGCGTCTTTACCGTTAATCCTTAACCAAACATCCTTCTCCGTTAATACAACAACACAAGCTTCTTTGCTGCAAAGCTTCATACCCAACTCCAGGAATATGAAAAAACACCGTAGCTCAACATCAGATGAGCCAAATCGGCTAAATTGAAATTGTATGATGAAACCAGGACCGCAATAAAATAACGTGTCTGAAATTAATTACAATGTTTGGTGGGATTTTTCTTATGTACACATTTTTTTACGCAAGTGGAAAGATGCTATTTGCGTATAAAAAAAGCGCGGGGTGGTCCCGCGCAAAAAGGTATGACAGTGTTATTGTTTTGCAGCAATACTCAGGAATTACTCAAGAATGACATGTCTACCTTAAACATCGGACTATCTAAAAAGAGACCTTATGCTTTCACGCACATAACGTGATAAACACCGTCAATAATTTCCGTTCCTTCGGTTTCATGTTCAAATCCAGGGAAGTGGTGGTCCCAGGACTGCAACGAACGCAGGTACCCAATTTGCGGGCTGTTGGCATCGCCAAAGTTTTCACCGGACAGCAGCATCGGAATTCCCGGTGGGTAAGGGATCACGGAGTTTGCCGCAATACGTCCCGCCAGATTTTCAATCGCCACCATCTCAACGTTGTCACTGACTATCGCGTTGTAAGCGTCACGCGGAGTAATATCCGCATCCGGCAGACCGGAGTAGGCTGCATTGAGACGGCTGCCTGGGTTGTTTTCTTTCAGCCAGGCGAACATGGTGTCGCCCAGATCGTGAATACCCATGTTGGCATAAGTGTCAGGATGTTCCTCAACCAGTTCTGGCATCACCTGTGCCAGCGGGGTATTGGCATCGTAGTGGTGTTTGAAAGAGCACAGCGTGTTGATCAGTGTGCCCCATTTCCCGCGGGTAATCCCCATGGAGAAGAGGAACATAATCTGGAAATCGGTGGTTCGGGTCGGCACGATGCCGTGGCGGCCAAGCCAGGCGGTAACCAGTGCGGCCGGTACGCCGTTCTCTTCCAGTTCGCCATCGTCGCCCATCCCCGGCGCCAGAATGCTGACTTTGATCGGATCCAGCATGCTCCAGTTATCCGGCAGGTCTTTAAAGCCGTGCCAGGATTCACCCGGACGCATCACCCAGCAGTTCTGATCGGTAGCCAGCAATGTGGCTGGCGCGTCGGCAAAGTCATAGGTTTTACCGGTCTGCGGATCGGTTACCACTTCTTTGTTCCACGGTTTGAAGAACCAGTCGCCTTCGGCGGTGAACTCTTTGTACAACCGTGCCATGGCCTGACGGAAATCGACTGCTTCGTCGATCACTTCCTGAGTGAGCGACAGGCCGCTGTTACCGTCCATCATGGAGACCGCCACGTCGTTTGAGGCGCAGATAGCATACAGCGGAGAGGTGGTGGCGTGCATCATGTACGCCTGGTTAAAGCGGGAGAAGTTCACGGCCCCACGACCTTCACGAACGTGAATGTAAGATGCCTGAGAGAGCGCATTCAGCAGTTTGTGGGTCGAGTGGGTGGCAAAAACGGTAGGACCGTTATGATCGCCCGGCGCGCCACGCATGGCGTAGTGATCGGCATAAATTGGGTTGAAGCGAGCATAGCCGTACCAGGCTTCATCGAAGTGGATGCGATCGCTGGTTTGTGCGAGCAGATCCTGCGCCTCTTTGGCGTTGTAGCAAACACCGTCGTAGGTACAGTTGGTCACAACGCTGTAAGACGGTTTTTGCCCAGCTTTGCCTTTGGTCAGCGGGCTTTCGCTGATTTTTTTCTGTAAAGTTTCAGGCTGCATTTCCTGCGGGTAGATAGGCCCGATAATGCCGTACCGGTTGCGGCTTGGCACCATGTACACCGGTTTTGCCCCGGTGAGGATCAGCCCCTGCTCGATGGATTTATGGCAGTTACGATCCAGCACCACGACGTCGTTGTCGGTCATACAAGCCTGCATGATGGTGCGGTTAGAGCCGGAAGTCCCGACCACTACGGACCAGGAACGGTCGGCACCGAACACGCGGGCAGCATTTTTTTCACTTTCCCCAAATGCGCCTGTATGGTCGAGTAAAGAACCGAGATTGGTACGTTCAATCCCCATGTCGGTACGGAAGAGATTCTCACCGTAGTAGTCATGGTACAGTCGACCGGCAGGTGTTTTGGTGAAACCGACACCGCCCTGGTGACCCGGTGCAGCCCAGGAATACTCATGGACATTGCTGTATTTCATCAGGGCGTTGAACAGCGGTGGTAACAACTGCTGACGATAGCGAGTCATCGCTGCGATGGCACGGCCAGCGATAAAGTCAGCGCTGTCCTCCAGAATCCAGGCGAATTCATCGACAAGCTCCAGCAGGTCGCGATCCAGCGATGCGGTGGCTTTTTCGCGATCGCCCAGCAGGAATACGGGAACGTTTTGCTGGCGCTCGTGGAGCTTGCCGATCAATTGCCTGACGTTCAGATGTTCGTCTTGTTGTTCCATTTGATAGCTGAACATCAGGCAATCAATGGCTTCATTGGCGGCGAGGATTGCGTAGCCATCGTCGAATGAGGTGGACTTAATGACGGTAACATTTTGGCGGCTTAATGCGTCAGCCAGACGTTCGACAGCGCTACCGACCCAGGTGTCCTGATGCAGAAACTCACTTTCAACAATTAATACTTTCATCATCTTTTACCCGGTTGTGGAAAGGTTGCAATCTATGAATTGCAGACACACCGTATGAATGTGACGCAGGCAAGTATTATCCTGTCAAAACGGGCTGTAAAGCGGGTGAAAAATAGTCTGATTTATGTTTAATTTGTTTTTAAACATATGGTTACGTTTGCTTATTGGCGGTTTTTCACCACCGTTTATCGACAGGGGGATTATTTTTTTGGCTGATACTGATATGGCCGAATGATATCAACCAGCCATTGTTTGCCGATGCTGCTGGCTTAGTTTGCGGTACTGCTGCGGCGACATGCCGACAAACTTGCTGAAGGTGTCATAAAAACGGCTGCTGGAACGGAATCCGGCGGTCAACGCAACGTCGAGAATGGTTTTATCGGTATCGCTTAGCAATGCGCGGACGTGATTGATCCGCATTGCCGTGATGTACTGCTTCAGGGTGAGTTGCATCACGCGTTGGAAAATCCCCATCGCGTAGTTGGCGTTGAGCTTCACGTGTTCCGCGACGTCGTTGATGGTGAGCGCCTGATCGTAGTTATCGGCAATAAAGCTCAGCATTTGGCTGACGTAAAACTGGGCGTGCCGCGACACGCTGTTTTTGTGGGTCCGCGAGGTTTTATTGACGAGTATAGGCTGCCAGCCGGAAAGGCTAAACCGCTTGAGCATCAGACCAATTTCATCAATGGCGAGCTGGCGAATTTGTTCGTTCGGGTTGTTCAGTTCCTGTTGCCAGCGCTGAACTTCAAAGGTGCTCAACTGCTGCGACGCCAGCGATTTGATGACCATTCCATGGGTAACATGGTTGATCAACTCGCGATCCAGCGGCCAGGAGAGGAAAAGGTGCATCGGTAAATTGAAGATAGCCATACTTTGGCAACTGCCCGGACGCGTGAGTTGATGCGGTGTGCAGGCCCAGAATAGCGTGATGTGTCCCTGTTTTATCTGTACGACTTCGTTGTTGATCAGATACTCGACGTCACCATCAAACGGCACATTGATCTCCACCTGCCCATGCCAGTGGCTGGCTGGCATAGCATGCGGTGAGCGCAACTCGATATCCATCCGTTGATATTCTGAGTACAGCGATAGTGGGCTGCGGGTTTGTTCTTCATCGCTACTGCACATGTGCGGATCGGGAGGAAGAGGCGATGTCGGTAATGTGCTCATGGTTGCTCCATTTCCTGAATTATCAGAATCATGTCATTTAACACGTATTAAGGCTGAGAATCAGGACACAAATTGGACCGTTACCATTGAGCATAGCGACATTTTGCGGCCACATACTCTGCTTTTTGGGTAATTTTGTCCCATAAACTCAGATCCAATAGGGTGCAGAGTGATGATCTGAGTTTATGGGAATGCTCAGCAGAGAAGTCGGAAGTTTTCAGCTATACGCTGTGCCACCATGACTGTGTTCACTAATGTTCTGGAGAGTCATGATGTCTGCACCCAAAATTACCTTTATCGGCGCCGGTTCCACGATTTTCGTCAAAAATATTCTTGGGGACGTCTTTCACCGCGATGCGCTTAAATCTGCGCATATCGCCTTGATGGATCTCGATCCTACGCGTCTGGAAGAGTCACACGTTGTTGTGCGCAAGTTGATGGATTCTGCGGGCGCGTCTGGACGAATCACCTGCTATACCGATCAAAAAGCAGCATTACAGGATGCTGATTTTGTGGTGGTCGCTTTCCAGATCGGCGGCTATGAACCCTGTACCGTCACCGATTTTACGGTGTGTAAACGCCATGGTCTGGAGCAGACGATTGCCGACACGCTGGGGCCGGGCGGCATTATGCGCGCGCTGCGCACCATTCCGCATTTATGGCAGATTTGTGAGGATATGACCGAAGTCTGTCCGCAGGCCACAATGCTTAACTACGTTAACCCGATGGCGATGAACACCTGGGCAATGTATGCGCGCTATCCGCATATTAAGCAGGTTGGGCTGTGTCATTCGGTGCAGGGGACGGCGGAGGAGTTGGCCCGCGATCTGAACATTGACCCTGCCTCTTTGCGCTATCGCAGTGCCGGGATCAACCATATGGCATTTTATCTGGAGCTGGAGCGCAAAACGGCGGACGGCGCCTATGTGAATCTCTACCCGGAGCTGCTGGCGGCCTATGAATCCGGTCAGGCGCCGAAACCGAATATTCACGGAAATACCCGTTGCCAGAACATTGTGCGCTATGAAATGTTCAAAAAACTGGGGTACTTCGTCACCGAATCGTCGGAGCACTTCGCCGAATATACGCCGTGGTTTATCAAACCGGGGCGTGAAGATCTGATTGAGCGCTATAAGGTGCCATTGGATGAATATCCGAAACGTTGTGTGGAACAGTTGGCGAACTGGAAAAAAGAGCTGGAAGAGTACGAAACGGCTGAGCGGATCGACATTAAACCGTCGCGCGAATATGCCAGCACTATCATGAACGCTATCTGGACCGGTGAACCAAGCGTCGTCTATGGCAACGTTCGCAATGACAATCTGATCGATAACCTGCCGCAAGGTTGCTGTGTTGAAGTCGCTTGTCTGGTTGATGCGAATGGTATTCAGCCAACGAAAGTCGGTGCTCTCCCGTCACATTTGGCGGCGATGATGCAAACCAATATCAATGTTCAGACTCTGCTAACGGAAGCCATCCTGACGGAGAACCGCGATCGTGTTTATCACGCGGCGATGATGGATCCGCATACCGCCGCGGTACTGGGGATTGAAGAGATTTATGCGCTGGTGGACGACCTGATCGCGTCTCACGGCGACTGGCTGCCGGCCTGGCTGCACCGTTAATACACAATCACGCCGGGCAGAGCATCCGGCGTTTAACCTCTGACGTTTCCTCTTACAGAAGGCGGGCGCTGGTAACAGCGACCCGATACCCTATGAGCATCTCTCTGACAACAAAACTCAGTTACGGATTTGGAGCGTTCGGTAAGGATTTCGCCATCGGTATTGTGTACATGTACCTGATGTATTACTACACCGACGTGGTGGGATTATCGGTGGGCGTCGTCGGAACCTTGTTCCTGGTGGCAAAAATATGGAACGCGTTTAACGATCCGGTGATGGGGTGGATAGTGAATGCCACCCGGTCGCGTTGGGGAAAATTTAAACCCTGGATCTTACTCGGTACGCTGGCGAACTCGTTGGTGCTGTTTTTGCTTTTTAGCGCACATCTGTTTGAGGGTACTGCGCAGGTCGTATTTGTTTGCGTGACGTATATTTTGTGGGGGATGACCTACACCATTATGGATATTCCATTCTGGTCGCTGGTCCCCACGATTACGCTGGATAAACGCGAACGTGAACAACTGGTGCCGTTCCCTCGTTTTTTCGCCAGCCTTGCAGGGTTTGTCACCGCGGGCGTGACGCTACCCTTTGTAAACTATGTTGGCGGAGCCGATCGTGGTTTTGGTTTTCAGATGTTTACGCTGGTGCTGATCGCATTTTTTATTGTTTCTACCCTCGTAACCTTGCGCAATGTGCATGAAGTGTATTCCTCTGACAGCGAAGCTACCGCAGACAGCACCCGGCTGACGCTGAAATCAATCCTTGCGCTTATCTACAAAAACGATCAGCTTTCCTGCTTGCTGGGGATGGCGCTGGCTTACAACGTAGCGTCCAATATCATTACAGGTTTTGCGATTTACTACTTCACCTACGTGGTGGGTGATGCTGACCTTTTCCCATACTACCTCTCCTATGCCGGAGCAGCTAACTTGCTGACATTGATTCTCTTTCCCCGTCTGTCAAAGGCGCTTTCTCGCCGGGTACTGTGGGCTGGCGCTTCGGTTATGCCAGTTCTCAGCGCAGGCGTATTGCTGATTATGGCTCTGGGGGCATTCCACAATACTTTCCTGATTGTTACCGCAGGGATCCTTCTGAACATTGGTACGGCGCTGTTCTGGGTACTGCAGGTGATTATGGTGGCGGACACCGTAGATTACGGTGAATACAAGTTTAACGTCCGCTGCGAGAGTATTGCCTATGCCGTGCAGACAATGGTGGTCAAAGGTGGCTCGGCGTTTTCCGCTTTCTTTATTGCGGTGGTGCTGGGATTGATTGGTTATGTTCCGAATGCGACGCAATCTGCTGAGACCATCCTCGGCATGCAGTTCATCATGATCGCGCTGCCCACGCTTTTTTTCGTTGTGACACTGGTGCTCTATTTCCGTTACTACCGGTTGAATGGCGATATGCTGCGTAAGATTCAGATCCACCTGCTGGATAAGTACCGAAAAGTGCCGTCGCCCGTCAAACAGTCGAATACTCCGGAGATTCCGGTGGTAGTGGCCAGCGATGTGAAGGCCTAGCTATGGAGTGGCATTCCTGGATTGGCTATCTGGCGGCAACGCTGACGACGCTCTCTTTTTTGCCGCAGGCGATTAAGGTTATTACCACCCGCAACACCCAGGGTATCTCCGGTTTAATGTATGTGATGTTTGTGTGCGGGTTGGTGTTGTGGCTGGCTTATGGGTTATTGATTGAAGATACCGCTGTCAGCATGGCGAACTTTCTGACACTGTTGTTCGCCTTGCCGATTCTGGTTATCAAGTATCGCAGTAGGTAGCGCAGATTGCCGGAGAAGCGTTAGCGCTCTCCGGCCGTTTTCAACTGCCGATTGTGCCAGCCCGCCAACGCGAGGATCGTTGTTAACGCACCGAGCAGGGCGCAGAACATGTCCGACTGGGTATCCCACGGATCACCCTGCGTGCCAAGGAAGTCTTCCGCACCTTGTCCCATTGCCAGCGCTGCCCACCACTCGATCAGTTCATACATTGCGCTAATCGCCAGGGCTACGCAGCAGACTAAAAATGCCAGCATCTTACGACCACGGACAATATTGCCGCGCACTAAAATCTCTCTTGCCGTCAGGGCTGGTACCAGCCCCTGGAAGAAGTGACCCAACTTGTCATAGGGGTTACGACTGAGATCCAGCCATTCCTGAACCTGAAAACCGACGGGAACTTTGGCGTAGGTATACATCCCGCCTACCATCAGAATGATGGCGTGCAAGAAAATCAACGTATAAAGCAGCGGCGTCAATGGGTACTGCTTCATGGTAGCCAGCAACAGCGGTACGACAATAATGACCGGCGTGACTTCCATCAGCCAGGTGATTTTCTCCGAGGCAGAGATACCGGTGTAGATAAGGATCAGCGCCAGGAATACTGCGCCAGTGTGCAAGATTGTGGGGTTCAGAGTGCGGAGCATTGCGAATTCACACGTAATGGAAAAGGTCACTATTCCCTGTGAACGGCAAAAATTCAATACCAGTAAATGGGGGGATAAAGTTGGCCCGGGGGGATCGCTGGACTGACGCCAAAAATTTAGTGCCAGTCCAGTGCCGGGCCGAATGGGTTACTTCGCGCAGTTAGCGCATTGTTTGCTGACGATTTGCTGGAAGAAATCGTTGCCTTTGTCATCGACCAGGATGAAAGCAGGGAAATCTTCTACTTCGATTTTCCAGATAGCTTCCATTCCCAGCTCCGGGTATTCCACGCATTCCAGATGCTTAATGCTCTGCTGCGCCAGTACCGCTGCCGGACCACCGATGCTGCCTAAGTAGAAGCCGCCGTGTTTGTGGCAGGCGTCAGTCACTTGCTGACTGCGGTTACCTTTCGCCAACATGATCATGCTGCCGCCGTGAGACTGCAACAGGTCAACGTAGGAGTCCATACGACCCGCGGTGGTTGGGCCTAAAGAACCGGACGGATAGCCTGCAGGCGTTTTGGCCGGCCCCGCGTAGTAGATCGGATGATCTTTCACGTACTGCGGTAAACCTTCGCCGGACTCAATACGCTCTTTTAACTTCGCGTGGGCAATGTCACGACCGACAATGATAGTACCGCTCAGTGACAGACGAGTAGAAACCGGGTACTGAGAGAGCTGGGCGAGGATCTCTTTCATCGGGCGGTTAAGGTCAACTTTAACCACTTCACCTTCACCCGCCTGGCGCAGAGATTCCGGAATGTACTGACCTGGGTTATGTTCCAGTTTTTCAATCCAGATCCCTTCGCGGTTAATCTTGGCTTTAATATTACGGTCTGCGGAGCAAGAAACGCCCATACCAACCGGGCAGGATGCGCCGTGGCGAGGCAGGCGGATCACGCGGATATCATGTGCGAAGTATTTCCCGCCAAACTGAGCGCCAAGGCCGAGTTTCTGTGCCTCGATCAGCAGTTCCTGTTCTAGTTGCAGATCGCGGAACGCCTGGCCGTGAGCATTACCTTCAGTCGGCAGCGCGTCATAGTAGTGTGTGCTGGCCAATTTCACCGTTTTAAGGGTACTTTCCGCTGACGTCCCGCCAATGACGAATGCGATGTGATACGGCGGGCAAGCTGCAGTACCCAGCGTGCGCATTTTCTCAACCAGGAAGTTTTTCAGTTTGCCGGGAGTCAGCAGCGCTTTGGTTTCCTGATACAGATAGGTTTTGTTGGCTGAGCCGCCGCCTTTGGCCACGCACAGGAATTTGTATTCGTCACCGTCCACGCTGTACAGATCGATTTGTGCGGGCAGGTTGGTGCCGGTATTCACTTCTTTGTACATATCCAGCGCCGCGTTTTGCGAGTAGCGCAGGTTATCTTCAATATAGGTATTAAATACGCCTTTGGAGAGGGCCGCTTCATCGCCGCCGCCGGTCCAAACGCGCTGACCTTTTTTACCCATGATAATTGCCGTACCGGTGTCCTGGCAGGTTGGCAACACGCCTTTGGCGGCGATTTCGGAGTTTCTCAGGAACTGCAGCGCCACGTACTTATCGTTTTCGCTGGCTTCGGGATCATGGAGAATTGAGGCGACTTGCTGTTGGTGTTCTGGGCGGAGCATGAAGGAGGCATCGTGGAAGGCTTGTTGGGCCAGTAGCGTAAGTGCTTCAGGAGCTACTTTCAGGATTGTTTCGCCTTCAAACTCGCCGACGCTGACGTGATCGGATGTCAGCAGGTAGTACTCAGTTTTGTCTTCCCCCAGTGGGAAAGCCGCCTGGTAAGTGAATTCAACTTTTGACATTTGCTTCCAGCCTTTTCATTTTTCTCAGGAATTTTAAAATTCTCTGTGTCTTAATGGTGGCGTGCCGTACCAACGCGGACGGCACGCGAACTGTGATTACAGGAAACCGTACATTGCGGCGAAGATCCAACCAAAGACACAGGATACGCTTACGCCGATCAAACCAGGCAGAATGAAGCTGTGGTTGATAACGAAGCGGCCGATGTGGGTGGTGCCAGAGCGGTCAAACTGAATAGCCGCCAGGTCGCTCGGGTAGGTCGGCAGAATGTAGTAACCGTAACATGCCGGAGCGGAAGCCACGATGTACGCTGGATCAACCCCGATTGCCAGTGCGACCGGAACAATCGCTGCCAGCGCCGCTGCCTGGGAGTTTACAAATTTGGATACCAGCAGCAGAACAATTGCATAGGCCCACGGATACTCTTTCACCATATTGCCCAGCACACCTTCGATTTCTGTCATGTGCGCGCCGAACATTGTTTCGGCCATCCAGGCAATACCGTACACCGCCACAATCGCGATCATACCGGAACGGAAGACTTCGTTTTTAGATATTGAAGCGGGATTGGTCTTCGTCAGGATAATAATCAGCGCACCCGTCAGCAGCATGAACATCTGGATAACCAGTACCATTGACAGTGGTTTGCCGCTAAAGGTAGGGCGCAGCTCAGAGAACGCGCCGAGTACGGCAACAACGGCGATAGCGGCAAGAAAGATCCACATGGCCAGCCAGTTGCTTTTCGGCAGCTTTTTGTCTAACAGCGTGGCGGTATCGCCATACACATAGTTGTGGTTTTCAGGTACAGAAATGAACTTCTGGAACTCTTCATCTTTATCCAGATCTTTACCACGGAACCAACTGAAGATACCGATCGCCAGGATACCCAACAGGGTAGACGGGATGGTGATGCTGAGCAGGTCGAGGAATTCGAGATGCTTGCCTTCAAACGTTACGTTACCCAGCATTGCCACCAGTGACACAACGGCTACAGAAACCGGGCTGGCGATAATACCCATCTGCGCACCGATGGAACTCGCCGCCATCGGACGTTCCGGGCGAATATTGTTCTTAATGGCAACGTCATAAATGATTGGCAGGATGGTGTATACCACGTGCCCTGTACCGCAGAGAATCGTCAGGGTGCAGGTAACGAAAGGTGCGACGATGGAAACATATTTTGGGTTACGGCGCAGCAGCTTTTCAGCGATTTGCAGCATAACGTCAAGACCGCCGGAGGCTTGTAAGGTTGCCGATGCGGCCACCACGGCAATAATAACCAGCATGACATCTACAGGTGGTTTACCCGGCTGGAGATGGAAAACGAAAACCAGAATGACCAGGCCGATACCGCCTAATAAACCCAGCGCGATACCGCCCTTTCTGGCACCATAAAACAAACATATTAATATTATGAGAAGTTGTATACTAAATAACATTTTATTTACCCTCGCGAAAAACCCAGTCAATTTTTTGAAAAATGGATCTGTGCCACATTCTTTTTTGCCAGAATAAGCATCAAAAAATGGTCAGTATTCGATATGTCCGTATTTGCGATTAATGTTCAAATGTCTTGCTAGAATTTTTTTTTAAAGTTATGGCGATATTTGGTTTTTTCTGTGGCTTTGATCAGAGGAGAGAATCCTCAGGCGATGGGAAGCAGAGCTGAACATGGAGAGCCGCGGTTGACGCTGTAATTTATCTATTTTGCGTTTTCCGCTATTACATGAACCACCGACAGAATGAGTGAGTGGGTTATTTATGTGATCACGGTCACGCCATTTCATGATGTGATGAAGTCGGCGTGCGGATACTTTTATTTGCTCACAAAAATGTACGGTGTCCATGGTACGTAGCATGGTCTCCATTGCTACCAGTCTAGATTTTGTATGTCTGGTTAATTTCAGACTAATCCTTTATGGGTAAAAATACACACTCTGCGAGTTAGATAATACTTAATTAACTTTTGTTAGCGATTTTGAAATTAAAAACAGTGTGATATTTGTCAATATTAAAATAATACATTTAACATGCCGGATACAAATATATTTGATCTAACGCAAATTTATAATTTTGCAGTGTCAGCTGGTGAAATAGGGATTTTTCATTATTTTAATAATTGTTACTTTCAAATAACAAATAATCCCAAGTGTATTTATTGGCAATATTGTTTAAGCAATGAGTAGTGTTCAGCCTGCACGCGATAACGATAAACAGGTCTGCCGGTCACGCCATAATGGATGCTGGTAAATAAGATGTGACAATTGACGAGCCAGATAAGGTATTTACGGCAAGAGACGCGCGAGATATTGACCTCGTTAGCCAGCTCATCCGTGGAGAACTCCTGATCCTGGTGCTCATCAATCCACTGGCACAACGTGCGCAACGTTTGTGGCGTTAATCCTTTGGGTAAGCGCCGCGTTTCTTGTTCATTGGAGGAGCTGCCGTGAATCAACTGGTCAAGCTCAGACTGTTCATAGTACTGATGCTTTTCCATCTCAGTTTTTTTCTGTAGCCAGCCGGTGAGCGCCTCTTCAAACCGGGACGCCTGGAAAGGTTTGATCAAGTAGTCAACGACGCCGTAGTGAAGTGAATCTTTAATGGTGGTGGCATCGGCTGCAGAAGAGATGACGATGACATCGCACTTGCAACCTTCACTGTGCAGAACCGGTAGCAGGTCCAGGCCGTTTTCTTTTTGCATATAAATATCTAGCAAAATCAGATCGATATGATGACCGCTATGAAAGATTATCTCTTTTGCTTTCTCCAGCGTGGAGGCTGTGCCGCAACAGTGAAAACCGGAGAGTTGCGCGACATAACGACGGTTTAATTCCGCTACCATTGCATCGTCATCGACAATTAAGACATTGATCATCTGCTGGCCCTCTCACTATTCCACGGTAACTGTACAAAAAATTGGGTGAAGATCCCAGGTTCAGACTCGACGGATATATTGCCGCCAACGTTTTCAACCTGTTGTTTAACAAGCGCTAAACCTACGCCCCGTTCGGTTCCTTTTGACGAAACGCCCTTCTCAAAGATGTGCTCAATGTTTTCGGGGGCGATCCCCGGACCATCGTCATTCACTTCGCAATGCAACCAGCCGTGTCGATAATGCAAGGATATGCTGATCTCACCACCAGGTTCTTGACCTAGCGCCTCCAGGGCGTTTTCAATCAGATTCCCCAGAACGGTAATCAGCACCGCCACCTGATCTTCGTTGTTATTTTCCGGTAGCTGGCTTTCATTGCTGATGACCAGGCTATGGCCTAAATCAGATGTGCGATTAATCTTACTGAGTAAAAATCCTGCGATCACCGGAGATTTTATTTTTCCTAACAGTGAGCCAATTTCTTCCTGATAATTGTTCGCGGTCTTTAGGATGTAATTTTCAAGCTGCTTATAACTTTTCAGATGCAATAATCCCAGAATCACGTGCAATTTATTCATGAATTCGTGGGATCGTTCACGAAGTGCATCGGCATAGTTGACCATACCGTCCAGGCGTTGCATTAACTTTCGGACTTCAGTCTTATCTCTGAAGGTTGAAATGGCGCCGATGATTTTACCGTTGCTGAGTACCGGGACCGTGTTAATTAAGAGTAGCCGATCCTTCACCATGATCTCTTCATCGCGGCGCGGCGTTCCGTCATGTAGTACCTGTGAAAAATCGACCACTTGTGACCACGCATGGCTGAGCGTGGAGAGCTGGGCATCATCTTGTGATTTGTGATAATCCAGCAGCTCCTGCGCAGCTTGGTTAATCAACGTCACTTCACCGCACTCGTCAACGGCAATGACTCCTTCCTTTATAGAGTGCAGCATCGCCTGGCGTTGTTCGAACAGATTGGAGATTTCATAAGGTTCCAGACCAAACAGAATGCGCTTGAGGACCTTAACGAATATCCATGTACCGAGCAGCCCAACCAGCACGCCAAATAAGATTGACCAGATGATGCTGCCGCGGCTGTTATTGATCTGTTCAGCAACTCTGCTTAGCTCAAGACCGATCGCCACCACGCCAATTTGCTGGTGATGTTCGTCGTATATAGGGGTGAATACCCGCAGGGCTTTAGCCAGAAACCCGCGATTAATGGCGACATTCTCTTTACCTTGCAGGGCCAGCAAAATGTCATCGCCTTTAAATGGCTGGCCGATTCGCTGTGCTTCGGGATGGGAGTAACGAATGCTGTGCATATCGGTGACGACGATGAACAAAAAATCGTTGCTCTTATTCACCGCTTGGGCAATCGCCTGAATACCGCTTTCCTCGGGCTTTTTCATTAGTCCCTGGCGGATCTCCGGAGAGTTGGCTAGCGTTCGCGCGACGGCAATCGCTTTACTCGCTAACGCATCGCGCGTCATGTTGCTAATTTGCGAGAAATAAATCAGATGAACGACAAGCAGCACGGAGAAGAGAACTGCACTAACCATGAGGATCACGGTGGTGCCAAGCTTCATCGGGCGTTTGCGTATAGCAGTACGTTGCAGTGAGTGTCTCATCACGGTCCTGGAATCACGGTTTGTGCGGGTATTATCGCCTGATGGGGGGCGTAATTCAAAGGTGGTAGGGATTATGGAGCTTAAGTTGTCAGCTTTTCTTCTTTATATAGCGTAGAGTGAATTTCTTTCTATATAGAGGTTTTCATACCGATTCTCTCCCTTTTCAGGGACGCTGACAGATAATTTGCTTACGATTGTGGATAACTCTGTGCGTAAATGGGTATAAGGCGGGGTTTTGCTGTGGAATGCAGCAGTCAGTCATTTTTCTGTCATTTAAGGGTTGCGGGCCACAGGAAACTCCCTATAATGCGCCTCCATCGACACGGCGGATGTGAATCACTTCACACAAAC
>NZ_JAOWDX010000016.1:0-220 GCF_030334485.1 Citrobacter sp. Cf072
TATGGTTCTCTGCAAACGTATGAATACGTCACGGAGTAACTCATGTCACAGCAGGGACTGCGCTTTACGCTCGACGTGGATGGGTTACTGGCGATGAGCACCGCCGTCGTCAGCTTCACCCTCAGCCAGAATCTCTCCACCCCCTTTTTGCTCTGCGTTGATATCGCCAGCGGCCTGCCTGACCTCACCGCCACAGATTTTCTCGAGAAAAACGCCACCC
>NZ_JAOWDX010000017.1:0-203 GCF_030334485.1 Citrobacter sp. Cf072
CATCGAATTTCAGTTCGTTAAATCCGCCGCCTTTGTAGGTCTTCGAGCGGATGGTCATCTGCGTTTTCGTGCCCGGCAGGGTGCCCGGCGAGCGGTTGTCCTGGTGGTAGGTGCGGCCCATAATAATGGGCTGGTCCGGGTCGCCGTTCAGGAAATCCACTATCACTTCCTGACCCACGCGCGGAATGGCGAGGTTGCCAAAT
>NZ_JAOWDX010000018.1:0-304 GCF_030334485.1 Citrobacter sp. Cf072
CATCGAATTTCAGTTCGTTAAATCCGCCGCCTTTGTAGGTCTTCGAGCGGATGGTCATCTGCGTTTTCGTGCCCGGCAGGCTGCCCGGCGAGCGGTTGTCCTGGTGGTAGGTGCGGCCCATAATAATGGGCTGGTCCGGGTCGCCGTTGAGGAAGTCCACTATCACTTCCTGACCCACACGCGGAATGGCGAGGTTGCCGAATCCGGTACCGGCCCACGCCTGCGACACCCGCACCCAGCAGGAGCTGTCTTCGTTTCCCGGGCAGTAGCGGTCCCAGTGAAAACGCACCCGCACCCGGCCATG
>NZ_JAOWDX010000019.1:0-239 GCF_030334485.1 Citrobacter sp. Cf072
GCGGGTTTGGGCAGCGGGGAGGCACGCCATGTCCGGTCAGCCGGGATGACGTCCAGGTGGTTACTGAGTGTGGTGCCTTCACCGGAGCTGCCGTGCTGCGCCTGTGGCTGCCTTCCTTCCAGTACAGAGCCGGTGACCTGCCATTCGCGGTTCAGCGTCTCTGACGGGTGACCGGTCAGGGTAAAACGTTTGCCGGGCCACAGTTTCGGGGAGTTGCTCACGCAGGCTGCCGTTTCAGC
>NZ_JAOWDX010000002.1:0-228 GCF_030334485.1 Citrobacter sp. Cf072
GTCCCCTTCGTCTAGAGGCCCAGGACACCGCCCTTTCACGGCGGTAACAGGGGTTCGAATCCCCTAGGGGACGCCACTTGCTGGTATGTGTGAGTGAAAGTCGCCGACCTCAATATCTCAAAACTTACCTTCGGGTGACGTTTGAGATATTTGCTCTTTAAAAATCTGGATCAAGCTGAAAATTGAAACGACACACTGTTTCATTTCTCCGTAATAAGAAATGAAAAA
>NZ_JAOWDX010000020.1:0-55468 GCF_030334485.1 Citrobacter sp. Cf072
TTGCAGAGAACCATACGTCCCGAACAATGCAGGGAAAAGTACGTTGTATAAAAAGCAGCTTAAATTCAGAAAACGTTTAGATTACTTTCCATTTCAGAGTGGAATTTATCAAATTACATACACATGCCTAATCATTACAGATAAAAAAAGGTGCGCCAGGAGACGCACCAGTTGTTGCAAAATCAGCACTGCGGGGAGACGTTTACCCCTTGCCTTTTACACTGCTGATAAAGGTGGATCGGGCAGATTTGGATCCCAGACGTTCAGCTTCATCAAGCAGCTTCAGCGCTTTATCGACATCGCCTTTCGCCACGGCATCCTTAATGCCCTGGTTAAAATAACTTTCCGTGTCATTTAACATCGGCTCACTTTTCTTCACCGGTTGTGGCGCTGGAGCAGCAACGGCTGCTGCCGGGGCCGCGTAGACCACCGCAGGCGCGGCGGTATTGCCAACCGTGACAGGGCCAGGGCCGGATGAGCCAAACAGCGGCCCTACCAGCACGCTGGAGGAGGAACTGGTTTTGACTTTCAGCTTCAGCAGACCGTCGGTGGTATGACGGGCGATCGGGTCAGGAATATCCGGAACAGCGTTACCTACACCCTTGGCATAGGCTTTTGCCGGGTCAAGCAGGGTCGTGGTCTGCTGGAGATCTTTATCTGTGGTAAAGACCAGAACATAGAGCTTTTGCTGGCCCAGCGCTGGCGTCAGACGCATTACGCCTTCCAGACGATCGGCACTCATCACGCCGGGTTCCTGGTAGGTGAAATAGCTGCTGGGGAAGAACGCAGATGGCGTCATGTTCTGATCAAGAATTAAAACGTTTGGTGCAAATACACTGGTTTGTTTGTTGACTTCACTGGTCAGCGTCAGAGTTAACTCACCAATATTCGCGGGTACGCTGTACGCAGCGACTGGGCCAGTAATACCAGCAACATCAAGACGCTGACCCGCTGTCGCTAGCTGTGTCGACTGGGTTTTGGATTGATCAACCGGCGTCCAGGTTAACTGTTGTAGCGCAGCAGTGGGGATAGTTGGAGCCGCGGTGGTGTTTTGCGGAACAATATTTACATCGGCCAGGCTGATGCCAGGCGCGCTGGCAAATAACCCTGCAGATAAACAAAGGGCAACGAGACTTTTCTTCATTTTCATTGTTATCACCTCAGATAGCATGGGTTCAGCGGTGGCCAGGCAATAGCGCGCTAAACCGTAATCAAGAGGGGCTGGCGCCCCTCTTTCGGTCTTTACGTCAGGTTAGTGCTGAATTACCACCAGATTTCCATCTGGGCACCGAAGGACCACTCATCGCTGTCGCCACGGCTGGTTGTGCTGATACCAGAGTTGGTTGCAGCGGCGTATTTGGTTACGTCGTTACCATTTTTAACGTAGCCCCACTCTTCATCCCATTTGGCATAGGTTGCAAAGACACGAATTGCCGGGCGGGACCAGATGCTGTCGCCAGCCTGCCACTGTTGCGCCAGGGTGATTTTGTACTGGCTGTTGCGATCGCCAGTCTGCTGAGATTTGACGTTGTCGTAACCGACTTCCAGCAGGGTGCTCATGATCGGTGTCCATTTGTACATCGGACGGATACCGACGGTGTACCATTCGGTCCCCAGGTCGTTATCCATATCGAGGTTCTGGTACATACCGACGTACATCAGATCCCATTTGTCGCCCAGGGAGATTGCACCGTGGTCAAGTACGCGGAACAGGCTACCGTTGTTATTAATAACGTTATTGGCGTAATTCGTTTTACTACCGTCTGGGTTAGTAACAGTGAAGGAGGATGAACCGTAAGACCCTTGGTTCAGACCTTTACCCTGAGTGGTCATAGAATCTGTCGCGTACTGAACAACAAACTTGTTGTAGCCCTTCAGCATGCTCTGGGTATGTTCAGCGGTGAACATCCAACCGTCTTTAGATGCGCCGTCTGCCAGGTGGTAATCATCGGTGGTATTCGCGCGACCATAGTCAACGCCCAGTTCCAACATCCCATCCGGGTTAGTTGCCAACTGCGCTAAACGAACGTCAAATACGTCGTTGGCGGTGTCTTTGGTACGATCATAGATATTCTGGCTGCTGAAAGCATATGAGCCACCCGCTTCCTGTGAACGGCTCGCGGCCAGAGACAGTTTACCGAAGCCCAGATCGATGTTTTCAATACCAGCACCAGGACCTGAAATATCCCAGTAGTAGAAGTCGATCATGTGAACATCATGACGCTGATAGAAGCGCTTACCTGCCCAGATAGTGGAGCCTGGCAGCCATTCAATCAGGTTTTTACCCTGCACGTTGGCTTCACGGAAGGCCGGGTCAGTCCCTTCCCAGTCATTCTGCTGTGCGACGGAATAGGCAACGTTAGTGTCGAAGTAGAAGCTCTTATCGCCCTCTTTCCACACTTCCTGACCTAATTTAATTTCCGCATAGGTTTCACATTCGTTACCAAGACGGTATTTACTTTGGGCGCCGGTTGCCTGGAAACACTGTTGTTCACCGCCGCTACCCGTCCAGCCAATACCGGAACGTGCATAGCCATGGAAATCCACAGCCATTGCCTGAACAGACATAATGCCTGCCGCCACAGCAACCGCCAGAGGGAGTTTGCGCAGAGTAATCATCGTTCTATCTCCTGAGATCATTGCTTTTCTTTAAACGCTTCACCTTGACGGTTTTGCGCTTTTTTTTAATGGGATACCTTAAACACCCGGCTCTTGATGCAACCGACGACATGCACTGCCATCCTCACGGAACAGATGGCAACGCTCTGGCGGCAGGCCGATAGCGAATGTGGCACCCTCTTCTACCAACACCACGTCGTTCTGGCGGTAAACCAGGTTTTGACGGATGGCGGGGATCTGGATATGAATTTGTGTTTCGTGACCAAGCTGCTCGACCACCTGCACTTCACCTTCGAGGGTGACATCGGCGATATCGCTGGGCAGCAGATGTTCCGGGCGGATACCTAAAGACATGTTGGCACCAACCTGCACCGCATGGCTGTCTACCGGGAGCCATATTTGCTGGCGGTTAGGCAGTTCAACCTGCACCTGATCGATGGCCGTCCCGGTGACTTTCACCGGCAGGAAGTTCATCTTCGGCGAGCCAATAAACCCGGCAACAAAGCGGTCAGCCGGGTAGTGGTATAGCTCCAGCGGTTTACCGACCTGCGCTACGCGACCGGCATCCAGCACCACAATTTTGTCAGCCAGGGTCATCGCTTCGACCTGATCGTGGGTGACGTAAATCATCGTGCGACCAAGACGTTTATGCAGGCGGGAGATTTCAATACGCATCTGCACGCGCAGCGCGGCGTCGAGGTTTGACAGCGGTTCGTCCAGCAGGAATACTCGCGGTTCGGCGACCAGCGTACGGCCAATCGCCACACGCTGACGTTGTCCGCCGGAAAGCGCTTTTGGTTTACGCTCCAGCAGGTGTGCCAGTTGCAGAACTTCCGCAACCTGGTTCACACGCTGGTTCATCACTTCTTTTTTCGCCCCGGCCAGTTTGAGGCCGAATGACATGTTTTCCGCGACAGATAAATGGGGGTATAACGCGTAGGACTGAAAGACCATGCCCACACCGCGTTCGGCGGGCGGAATGTCGTTCATCCGGGTCTCCCCGATAAACAAGTCACCACTGGTGATGGTTTCAAGCCCGGCGATCATACGCAGCAAGGTCGACTTACCGCAGCCTGACGGTCCGACAAACACCACGAATTCCCCTTCGTGAATGTCGAGATTAATATCTTTCGATACCACCACGTCACCCCAGGCTTTTGTTACATTTCGCAGCTGTACGCTCGCCATGCCCTTCTCCCTTCGTTACAACCTGTCATCGACAGCAACATTCATGATGGGCTGACTATGCGCGATCACTTGACTGCGTGAATCCTCCACCCCCCGGCTTTTTTATGGGGGAGGAGGCGGGAGGATGAGAGAGCAGCGTCTGAGACCCGGGCTACCCGCCGCAGAGGAATTTCGTGATGCAGCCTGCAAAAATCGGTGGGTTTTTATGTGCGCCAGTACGCAATACTCACATTTATGTAACACAGATCACATAAAGAGCGGGTGGGGCGTAGGGGTAAGGAGGATGGAAAGAGGTTGTCGTATAAAGAAACTAGTAACCGTTAAGCCACCTCTGCAAAATCACCAAACAGGATGGGAACTATGAAAATCAAAACTGGCGCACGCATCCTCGCATTGTCTGCATTAACGACGATGATGTTTTCCGCCTCGGCTCTCGCCAAGATTGAAGAAGGTAAGCTGGTTATCTGGATTAACGGCGACAAAGGCTATAACGGCCTCGCTGAAGTGGGCAAAAAATTCGAGAAAGACACCGGGATCAAAGTCACTATTGAGCACCCGGACAAACTGGAAGAGAAATTCCCGCAGGTTGCCGCGACCGGCGACGGCCCGGACATCATCTTCTGGGCTCATGACCGTTTTGGCGGTTACGCTCAGTCTGGCCTGCTGGCTGAAATCACGCCTGACAAAGCGTTCCAGGACAAACTCTATCCGTTCACCTGGGATGCCGTACGCTATAACGGCAAACTGATTGCCTACCCGATCGCGGTTGAAGCGCTATCGCTGATTTACAACAAAGACCTCGTGCCAAACCCACCGAAAACCTGGGAAGAAATTCCTGCACTGGATAAAGAACTGAAGGCGAAAGGTAAATCCGCGCTGATGTTCAACCTGCAAGAGCCGTACTTCACCTGGCCGCTGATTGCCGCCGACGGCGGTTACGCATTCAAGTTTGAAAACGGCAAGTACGATGTGAAAGACGTGGGCGTGGATAACGCCGGCGCGAAAGCGGGCCTGACCTTCCTGGTTGACCTGATCAAGAACAAACACATGAACGCGGATACCGATTACTCCATCGCCGAAGCGGCCTTTAACAAGGGCGATACCGCGATGACCATCAACGGTCCGTGGGCGTGGTCCAATATCGACAAGAGCAAAATCAACTACGGCGTCACGCTGCTGCCAACCTTCAAAGGCAAAGCGTCTAAACCATTTGTTGGCGTTCTGAGCGCCGGTATCAACGCCGCCAGCCCGAACAAAGAACTGGCGAAAGAGTTCCTCGAAAACTACCTGCTGACCGATCAGGGTCTGGATGAAGTGAACAAGGACAAGCCGCTGGGCGCCGTTGCGCTGAAATCCTTCCAGGATCAGTTAGCAAAAGACCCACGCATCGCCGCCACCATGGATAACGCCCAGAAAGGCGAAATCATGCCGAACATCCCACAGATGTCCGCATTCTGGTATGCCGTTCGTACCGCAGTGATCAACGCAGCCAGCGGCCGTCAGACCGTCGATGCCGCGCTGAAAGATGCACAAGGTCGTATCACCAAGTAATGCTGTAGCACACGTGCCGGATGGCGGCATAAATGCCTTATCCGGCCTACAACACACCGTAGGCCTGATAAGCGCAGCGCCATCAGGCACGCTGACCAACAGGTTTTCATTGTTGTTGAGGATTGAACCCCATGGATGTCATTAAAAAGAAACACTGGTGGCAAAGCGACACGCTGAAATGGTCAGTGATGGGTCTGCTTGGGCTGCTGGTCGGTTACCTTGTTGTTTTGATGTACGCTCAGGGGGAGTACCTGTTTGCCATCATGACGCTGATTTTAAGCTCTGCTGGCCTGTATATTTTCGCTAACCGTAAAGCCTATGCCTGGCGCTATGTTTACCCGGGCGTTGCCGGTATGGGGCTGTTTGTCCTGTTTCCGCTGATTTGTACGATCGCCATTGCCTTTACCAACTACAGCAGTACCAACCAACTGACCTTTGAACGCGCTCAGGAAGTCCTGATGGATCGTTCGTATCAGGCTGGGAAAACCTACAACTTTGGCCTGTATCCGGCGGGTGATGAGTGGCAACTGGCTCTCACCGACGGTGAAACCGGCAAGAATTATCTCTCCGACGCCTTTAAATTTGGCGGCGAACAGAAACTGCAGTTGAAAGAAGCCGAAGCGCTGCCAGCGGGCGAGCGTGCAACGCTGCGCATCATCACGCAAAATCGCCAGGCATTAACCCAATTGACCGCCATCCTGCCGGATGAAAGCAAAGTGATTATGAGTTCACTGCGCCAGTTTTCCGGCACGCAGCCACTTTATACACTCGCTGATGACGGTACGCTCACCAACAGCCAGAGCGGCGTAAAATACCGCGCCAATAACGATATTGGTTATTATCAGGCGATTAACGCTGACGGTAACTGGGGTAGCGAAAAACTCAGTCCAGGCTATACCGTTGCCATCGGCTGGGATAACTTCACTCGCGTGTTTACCGACGAAGGCATCCAGAAACCGTTCTTCGCCATCTTTGTCTGGACGGTGGTCTTCTCCGTTCTGACTGTGATCCTCACCGTTGCTGTGGGGATGGTGCTGGCCTGTCTCGTACAGTGGGAGTCACTCAAAGGCAAAGCGATTTACCGTGTGCTGTTGATTCTTCCGTATGCCGTACCGTCGTTTATCTCGATTCTGATTTTTAAGGGCTTATTCAACCAGAGCTTTGGTGAAATCAACATGATGCTGAGCGCACTGTTTGGTGTCAAACCGGCCTGGTTCAGCGACCCAACCACCGCGCGTTCGATGATTATTATCGTCAACACCTGGCTCGGTTATCCATACATGATGATCCTGTGCATGGGTCTGCTGAAAGCGATTCCTGACGATCTGTATGAAGCCTCGGCGATGGATGGTGCAGGTCCGTTCCAGAACTTCTTTAAGATAACGCTACCGCTGCTGATTAAGCCGCTGACACCGCTGATGATCGCCAGCTTCGCCTTTAACTTTAACAACTTCGTGCTGATTCAGCTGTTGACCAACGGTGGCCCGGACCGACTCGGCACCACCACGCCAGCCGGTTATACCGACCTGCTCGTGAGCTACACCTACCGTATCGCCTTTGAAGGCGGCGGTGGTCAGGACTTCGGTCTGGCGGCGGCGATTGCCACGCTGATCTTCCTGCTGGTGGGTGCGCTGGCGATTGTGAACCTGAAAGCCACACGTATGAAGTTTGATTAAGGGAGACAACGAACATGGCTATGGTACAACCCAAATCTCAGAAACTGCGTCTCTTAACAACGCACCTGCTGCTGCTGATTTTCATCGCGGCGATCATGTTCCCGTTGCTGATGGTTATCGCTATCTCGCTGCGCGAAGGTAACTTTGCCACCGGCAGTTTGATCCCGGAAAACATCTCCTGGGAACACTGGAAACTGGCACTGGGCTTTAGCGTTGAACACGCGGATGGCCGCGTGACGCCACCGCCATTCCCGGTATTGTTATGGCTGTGGAACTCGGTGAAAGTGGCCAGCATTACCGCGATCGGTATCGTGACGCTTTCCACCACCTGTGCTTACGCCTTTGCCCGTATGCGTTTCCCGGGCAAAGCAACCCTGCTGAAAGGGATGCTGATTTTCCAGATGTTCCCGGCGGTGCTGTCTCTGGTCGCGTTGTATGCTTTGTTTGACCGCCTGGGTCAGTACATTCCGTTTATCGGCCTGAACACGCACGGCGGCGTGATCTTCGCCTATCTTGGCGGTATTGCGCTGCATGTATGGACGATTAAGGGTTATTTCGAAACCATCGACGGTTCGCTGGAAGAAGCGGCCGCGCTGGATGGCGCAACGCCGTGGCAGGCATTCCGCCTGGTGCTGCTACCACTTTCCGTTCCGATTCTGGCGGTCGTGTTTATTTTGTCTTTCATTGCCGCTATTACCGAAGTACCGGTCGCGTCACTGCTGCTGCGTGATGTGAACAGCTATACCCTCGCGGTAGGTATGCAGCAGTACCTCAATCCACAGAACTATTTGTGGGGCGACTTTGCCGCCGCAGCTGTACTTTCAGCCATTCCGATCACTCTGGTGTTCTTGCTGGCGCAGCGCTGGCTGGTCAACGGACTGACGGCAGGTGGTGTGAAAGGTTAAGTTTTACCGAAGTAACTGCCCGGCAACGGGCAATGCCACTGCAACCCTCAACTTATGTTATCCCAACCTGTGACTGTTATTCGGCGCTCTACGGAGCGCCCTTTTTTTATGTAAATTACAGGCGGTTAAGCGATGTAAAACGTTTACACTCGCCGGATTATTTTTATTGACAGATAGTTAACATCTTTGTGATAAGCATCACATATGCAAATTTTCATAATGACGAAAACAAAATACAGAATAACACTTCCACCCTCGAAATATTACATTACTCTAAAGATGAAATCGGGCGAGTAACAAATATGAAAGTTTATAATTTTGATAAAGTTATTTCACGCGACGGAACCTATAGCGCTAAATATAATAACAAGGGGCGTGAAATCATCCCTCTATCTGTAGCTGATATGGATATCCCGGTAGCTGATTTTATGGTTTCTGAATTATCAGTCGCAAATCAGAAAGGTATCTACGGTTATACATTATTAAGTGATGACTGGCAGCAAGTGACAGCACAGTGGTATCAACGCCATTACTCGTGGAAGGTCAACCCTGAACACATTGTTTTTTGCCCACGAGTGGTACAAGCCGTTTCATTATATATCCAGAATTTTACCCAACCGTGAGATGCTATTGTCAGCCTGGCACCAGCCTATCATCCTATTAGCCATGCAGTTGAAGTCAACCATAGAGTATTGCTGGAAAGTGCGTTGCTTTATCGTGACCGCTCCTATGAAATAGACTTTGCGGATCTCGAAGATAAGTTTAAAACGGCTTGTTGTTTCATTCTAATATCGCCGCATAATCCAACAGGAACAATCTGGTCAGAAGATAATCTAAGAAAAATAGCTTCATTAGCAGAGAAATACAACGTTTTTATTATTTCTGATGATGTTCATGCAGACTTCAATTTCATCAAAAAACAACATCAAACAATTTCTTCGATAAGTTCATACGTTGCACAAAACTCGTTTATTTGTACATCTCCGGCAAAAACATTCAATATGGCCGGACTTGAAATCGCCAATATTGTTATTGCTAATAATAAGTATCGAGAAAAGTTTAAATCAGCTCTTATTGCAGCAGGTATCCATAATCCTGGTTATTTCTCTGTTCCTGCATTTCTCTGTGCTTACCGCCATGGTGATTCTTGGTTAGCAGCATTAAAAGATTATTTAGCCGAAAACAGGAGTTGGGTTCAATCCTTTTGCCAGACTCATTTTCCAGACTGGGTTTTAGCCTCTGGTGGCGGAACTTACATGTTGTGGATTGACTACCGAGCGATGAACATCAGCGAAGAGCAGCTACGCCATTGGTTTGTTTCGCTCGCAGGTGTTGAGATGAGTTGGGGATCAGATTTTGGCGATGAAGGACTTGGTTTTTTCCGTGTGAACATTGCCACGCCGAGAACCATTCTTAAAGAAGCATTTGAACGGATTTATCAGAGCATACCCTACACTAAAGGAGTTTCCCTCCATGAATAATAACAATACTCCAAGAACACCAACTCTGGTGGAATCAATGTTACCGATACTGGCGATGGTCTTATTGCTGGGGGTTGGTTATGCGGCTTTCGATCTACCACCTGAGCCATTAATGGTCCTTTCGACCGTCATTGCGGCACTATTGGTTAAGCGTTTGGGGTACGGCTACAACGCAATCCTTGAATCAATTTCGCAGAAAATCGCCAAAACGATGCCCGCTCTCTTAATTTTGATCAGCGTGGGTCTACTGATTGGGACATGGATGATAGGCGGTACTATTCCGCTGATGATTTATTACGGCCTTAATCTGATAAACCCTTCAATGATCTATGTGACAGCCCTGCTTGTCACTGCAGTCGTCTCTGTGTGCACAGGAACATCCTGGGGCTCAGCGGGCACAGTCGGTGTAGCGTTTATGGGCGTGGCCATCGGAATGGAGGCTAATCTGGCAGCAACTGCTGGCGCTATTGTGGCGGGAGCTTACTTCGGGGACAAACTGTCTCCCCTTTCTGGTGACACTAACCTGGCAGCGATGGCCGCCCAGATAGATCTCTATGAACATATCGCTCATTTACTTTACACAACCCTTCCTTCCTTGATCCTTTCTGCTGTTGTCATGACCCTCTATGGTATGAATGGCGATCTCGGCGGCTCAACCGTTCCCGATAAAGTTCAGTTAATTACAGAGGGATTAAAGGGAATTTACCATTTTAATTTGTTGTTACTGTTACCCATTGCTATTGTCCTGTACGGCTCGATTACCAAGAAACCAACCATTCCAATTATGTTAGTTTCGGCACTGGTTGCCATGATCAACGCCAGCGTCATTCAGGGTTTCACTCTGCACGATATTGTAAAAAGCGCCGTAGACGGATTTAACGTTTCAATGCTTGCCGATAAAGATGTTAATCCCCTATTGGGTAATTTGCTTAACCGTGGTGGCATGAACTCGATGATGAGTACGCTGCTGATTTGTTTCTGCGCCCTTTCATTTGCGGGAACATTGGCTCTGAGCGGTGCTTTAGAAGTCATTGTCCACAACCTACTTAAACTAGTTCATTCCACAGGAACCATGATTCTTGCGACTATTGCCTGTGGTTTAACAATGATTAGCGTGACCTGTAATGGTCAGATCTCAATCCTGATTCCGATTGAAATGCTACGAAGCGCTTATATTGAGCGTGGGCTACACCCAAAAAATCTGGCAAGGACAGTAGAAGACTCTGCCACCATATTCGAGCCGATTCTGCCCTGGACTGCGGCGGGAGCCTACATGGCAGGTACGCTTGGTGTTGCAACATTAAGCTATCTTCCGTGGGCGATTCTCTGCTGGAGTGGCATTTTCTTTGCGACGTTATGGGGTTTCACTGGTTTTGGCATTGCTCGCTTATCCAAAGAAAAGCAGCAACAGCTCATGATGGAAGCAGCAAATGAAAGCAAGTAGTACCAGCCTGATTAAGATATTTGCCAATAATTAACTACGTCTACACGCCGCAGCCCGATTGCGGCGTGTTGTCTTTTACTCTCGCTTCAGCCGTTTGGAATTACACAGCCACAGGGTGATCACCAGCAGCAGGATCGCTGCAGAATAGATCAGCACATCCATCGGCGCTTTATGATCGACGATGATCAACCGCACAATCGCGGTGATCCCGATATAGACAAAGTAGCGCAACGGAAAGTGAAACCCTGACTGAAAGTACTTCACAATCAACGCGATAAATTCAAAGTAGAGGAAGTAAACCACCAGCCCTTCCACCAGCTCATACTTGCTGGTTTGTTCCGGCGCGAACAGCACGTCCGCCAGATGCAGCGTTTCTTTCCCGAGGAATACAACCAGGATCAGGCCCAGACTCAGCAG
Source organism: Citrobacter sp. Cf072 (assembly GCF_030334485.1). Lineage (NCBI taxonomy): Bacteria > Pseudomonadati > Pseudomonadota > Gammaproteobacteria > Enterobacterales > Enterobacteriaceae > Citrobacter > Citrobacter sp. Cf072. The sequence goes on from NZ_JAOWDX010000020.1 coordinate 11,282, forward strand.
TCCCAGATTCAACACGGTCTGTAAAATAGTGGAGATAAACTCCACGCGCGGACGAGATAGCGACGTCATAACAGCACCTCTTACTCAGTGGCGAGGTTCCTGTATAACGCAAAAATGTGACAGAGATCTACATTTTTTGTTTATGTTTTGTGCAGCTCAATAATAATGCAACAATGCTCCTGCCTCTAATATCCTGAACGGAATACGAAATGCTTAAAGTTCAAATGGCAACCGCTGATGATGCCGCTCTGTTAAGCTCGATGGGATATACCAGCTATCGACATCATTTTGCGCATCTATGGAAAAATCCGCTCGAACTGGATGCTTATCTTGAACAGGAGTATTCCTTGCCCACGATCGCCCGGAGTTTGGCAAGTATGGAAACCTTCTGGCTTATCGCTTTTGCCGACACGCCCGTTGGCTTTGCGAAATATAGCTTGCGGCAATCCATTGAACCCGAAGGCCAACCAGGAACGCTACTCCATAAGATCTACCTGATGCCAGGAGAAACCGGTAAGCAGTATGGCGAGCAGCTATTTTCCGAGGTTGTCCGCCAGGCCAAAGCGCAAAATGAGCAACGGCTCTGGCTTGACGTACTGGCTGAAAATCCCCGTGCACGGCAGTTTTATGAGCAGCAAGGTATGATATTTGTGAAAGAAATCGCTTTCACTACCGACTCTCAAACCAGCGTCTTGTACGTCATGGAAAAACAGCTTTAAGAGAATGAATATGGTGAATACTCGACAATCTGCTATCCGCAACGTTACCTGCGGTGAGAACGTGGTGATTTATGAACCCGCCAATCTCTACGATTGCACATTGGGAGACAACGTTTTTGTCGGACCATTTGTTGAAATCCAGGGCAGCACGCAGATTGGCGCAGACAGCAAAATTCAGTCGCACACCTTCATCTGCGAATATGTCACCATCGGTTCCCGCTGTTTTATCGGGCATGGCGTGATGTTCGCCAACGATATGTTCCGCGAAGGAAAACCCAACGCCGACCGCAACAGCTGGGGACGCATTACGATTGGCGACGATGTTTCGATCGGCAGCGGGGCGACCATTCTGGCGGTCACTGTCTGCGATGGCGCGGTCATCGGCGCAGGAAGCGTAGTGACCAAATCGATCACCGAGAAAGGCGTGTACGCGGGAAACCCGGCAAAATTATTGCGTCGCCTGTAACTTCCCTGATGACGGCGTAAATACCTTATCCGGCCTGCAATACAGGCTCTTTGTAGGCCGGATAAGCGTAGCGCCATCCGGCTGGCAAACGGCTCGATTACCGAAAATTCACGCTGCGATCGCTGGTCATATCGTACAGACCAAACTTACGCCCAAGCTGCTGACCGCCATCACGTGTTAACGGCGTCCAGCCAATCGCCGCACGGCTGCGGGTCGGACCAGACGAGAACAGATCCAGCGGCACGGAAACGTACACCCCTTTAGTAAAATCACCCTCGCCATACTCATCCGGCGAGGCGTTAGTGATAGTCGCATAACCACCCACCACGACACCGCTGTCGAAGCGTTTGGCGATCTCCAACGTTCCGCCCTTATCCCCGGCCAGATACTGACCCACGCTGGCTTTCACCAGCACATCCTGGGCGAAAGAAGGATTCCAGTACGCAGTCAAATGCCCGGTCTTCACGCTGTAGTCGGTGAATTTCATCATGTCCTGCGCGCTACGCCAGTCACGCTGTTTCACGTAGTTGGCATCAACACCAAACGCCCAGTTGCTGTCCAGCGGACGATAGAGCACTTCTGCCCCCGCGCCGCCGTACATGGTCTCCAGATAGCCGCCGTACACCTGTCCGTAAAAACCGTTGCCGAGTGACTGGAAGTAGTTGGCCTGCAGGTTATTCACGTAAACATCGTTTTGCACGTAGTCACGTACATGGGTACGCACACGCGGCAAATGCGAATCCTGCGGCGGGTTGGTGTAGTTAAACTTGTCATAGTTATTGGCGAGATTGGCGAACAAACTCCCGGTGGTCAGCAGATGATCGGTCACCCACCAATCCGCCGTACCCATCACGCCCAACTGATACATATAGAAGTTTTCCGGGCCGCCCACCGACTGGTTTAACACCGGATCGATATGGAAATCGAAGCGCGACTTATCGATATACCAGCCCTGCTCGGTCGTTTTCGGCACCACCGGCTCCACGCGTTTTTGCGCCAGTTGAGTCTCATGGCCCAACGGCTCGCCTTCCAGATGGCGCTTGAGGCTGGAAACCTCTGTTTCGGTCGTCACCTGCGGCAAGTTAAGGCGATTTTCCGTAATACGGATCGTGCGGATCCCGTCAGGAAGATCGTTCATCACGATCCGGTTGGCACGCTCGATCCCCTCGCGTGAATCACGGTATTTCACCTGTTCGCCTGTTACATACAGCGTATCGCCCTGCACCTGGATTTTAGGATCAGCCAGCCCGGCATTGTATTTCAGCAGCGTTAGCTGATTCGCCACCACCGAATGTTGCAGGATGGCATCCTGCGGCTGCGGCTGATACTTCGGACGGGCGTTATCGTTATAGTTTGGGCGCAAATCGTTGAAGTTAGTCCGCAGCGTGAACCCAAACATAAAGGTGTTCCCGCGCTCATAGCTGAGGTTAACGTCGGCCCAATCGGTGACGCGATAAATAGCGCCGACGTTAAACTTGCTCTTCTGATCCAGCTTGCCCGCGAAATCCTGCTGGTAATTATTACCCTCATACTCCAGTTTCAGACGCAGCGGCTGCCAGGGTGTCTGATATTCCACGCCGCCAAACAGCGACGCCGGGCCGTGGAACATCTGGCTGCCGTCAATGGAACCCGCCTGCTTGTAGCTGTTATCGCGATGACAGAATTTATCGCTGTATGAGCAAAACGGATTGCTGACGTTGCCGCTGGTCCCGAGGTATCCCCAGCCAAGACCGAGTGAGAAATCAAACGGTCCCCAGGCTTTGTTCGCCACAATATACTCCGCATCGAACAGGCCCGTTCCGCCAATATCGCGTGCACCTACCGCCACCTGCGGCATCCAGTAGCTCTCTTCCCACAGACGTAGTTTGAGATCAAAAGCTTTATCCTTGTAAGTCTGATCGCCAGAAAACGACTCCACGCTACTGTATTGTTTGGTACGCACATCGGTATAGCGCAGGGTCGTTTCCAACCACGGGAAGAGCTGCACCGACGCAGAGTAATAGCGGTACTGATCGTTATCGCGGTAGTTAAGGCTCATTTCGCCCTCACGCGCCATGCGTGCGGTTGGGGTTTGCAGCAGCCCCACGCCGCCAAAATCGGACTGGGAAGGACCAATCGGCGCAGGATACGTTTCACCGTGACAGGCCGCACTGATACCCAGCGCCAACAGGCTGAGCAGATAAGTTTTTCTCATTATTCGGGTATCCGCTGGGTCAGGGTGCGAAGAATGTCGGCATTGATTTCATCCGGGGTGCTGCTCCAGACAGAGTCCGACAACCCGACAAAAATGATGCTGCCGGGCATCGGCTCAATGTGACGTTTGTTCCAGTAGGCGACCGGTACTTTTTGTGTGCGTCCGTCGGGATAGACAACCCAGGCGTAGCTACGATCCGCGCCGCTGAGCCGATGCTGCCCATCGAGATAGCTGGCAACATCACGTCCGGGTATAAACGGCTGTTTACCTGTGTGGCTTAGCAAACCCAACAGCGTGATATCCGTGGGCTGCGGTCCGACCCACAGTGTGTAATTACCCTGCAACGGCGGGTTGCCTGGCTCACTGGTACGCACTACATCCGGGTCGAGATTAATCGTCTGTCTACCGGCCACCTTCAGCGCCTGAATTTGCTGGCGTAATGCGTTGATAGCGCCAGCATCCTCACCGCTTGCTTCAGCGCTCAACGTCGCCAGACGAGCCAGTAATGCCTGCTGCTGACGTTGTGCCTCAGTTGTTGCCCGCTCTTCGCTGATAACCGCGCCTGGCCACCAGCTATTGCTTAACCGCGGCTGTCCAACCAGGTCGAGCAGATGTTCAGCCCCGGTCAGCATTTTTGCTTCTGTGCTACCTGTCGTAATCACTTTTACGCTGCCCGCAGCAAAAACAGATGCCGCGCACAGGCTGAATGTCAGCGCAGTAATCATTTGTTTCATCATGGTTTTGCCGCCTTAATCAGCGTGGTTTTCACCGGGAAGAAACCTGCGCCAAGATACTGTTCCGACTGGCGAATCATGCCGTCACTGTCTACCCAGTAGCGGTTATGCCAGCGCGTTTGATCGGTGGTGACCTCTTCATCAAGGATCCGTACCGGCGTGTTATCGCTGCCGACTTTGATGGTGTCTGCGCCATCCCATGTGAAAACCGAGCGCGCGGTGGCATAGCGTACCTGCTGATGTTCAGTCCAGCCCATCGTGCGGGTCCACGTTGTGCCGTCGACTATCTGATTTGGCTTGATGAGCGGGTCTGTCGCCAGATTATTCACCTCGATTAGGTTGTCCCCGCCAAGGTGCGTTTTCACAATGCGCCCATGCTGCGTGACGAGAATAGCCCGATCCTGAGTCACCCATTTCTGCTGTCCGTTTTCTGCAAACGCGAGTACCACAAACAGTTGGGGACCGCCGTTGAGCTGCATGTACTGGCTGGCGTAAGGCATGTTTTGAATTTCATCGTCCGTCATCTGTACGCCGGGAGTACCAAACACGCTATCCCACAGCGAATGACCCAGCCCTTCGGTAGTGGCTGAGCACGCCTGCAGTAGCAGGCAAACCATTATGATCGCTGGTCGCTTCACGACGTTTCTCCGCATTATTGCCGGGTGGCGCGACGCTTACCCGGCCTACAAATCCCACAGACTTTTGGCAATTCCAAAATAACCACACCGAAGTGTGGTTAGAATTAAACGTACCTTTATTACTGGGTACTGGTGGTTGTGGTTGTGGTAGTTGTGGTTCCGGTATTAGAACCATCGCCGCCGCCGGTCGCCGCCAGGGCAACCCCCACCGCAGAACTTACGGTGCTCACGCTGGTTGCGGAGGAACTTCCTGCCGAAACCGACGCGGCAGCCGACCCTGCAGCCTCACCCACCTGAACGGGGGCGGCATAGACAGAGGTCGCCGCAAGCGCAGATATAGCCCAAAGGCCATACAGAACTTTTTTCATCACAAATTCCCTTCATTGTATGAATGGAGATTTACCCAAAAGAATTTCGGGCGAGATCGAGTATACACAAGCGAAGTATGCAAATTAGGTCGAGAGGGAATTTAGGACAATTAGATAACGAGAGAAAAAATGATTAACAGCAAATAATAAAAAACAAATTAATTCAAATAGTTAAAATATAATAGTAAAAACACAATATCCGGTAAATCTGAAAATATCAGAAACAGGGTAACGTTGAATAAATTATTTTAGGATTAAGCTCAATTAAAGGGTGAAGTAAAAACGTAGATATCCTGGAGTAATCTTATAAAAAAGCCGATATTAATATCGGCTTTTTTATTTCATTAATGCCGGATGGCGGCGAAACGCCTTATCCGGCCTACAGGATATGTGCCTGTAGGCCGGATAAGCGCAGCGCCATCAGGCGCGCCAGGCTTTGTAACGGTTAATCAACCCATTAGTAGAAACATCATGGGAAGAAACAGTTTTATCATCGTTCAGCTCTGGCAGAATGCGGTTCGCCAGCTGTTTGCCCAGCTCAACGCCCCACTGGTCAAAGGTGAAGATGTTCAGGATCGCGCCCTGAGTGAAGATTTTGTGTTCGTACAGCGCAATCAGCGCACCCAGGCTGAACGGCGTGATTTCGCGCAGCAGGATGGAGTTCGTTGGACGGTTACCTTCGAACACTTTGAACGGCACAACGTGCTCAAGCGTAGCCGGATCTTTACCCTGGTCGCGATATTCCTGCTCAACCACTTCACGAGATTTACCAAAAGCCAGCGCTTCGGTTTGCGCGAAGAAGTTAGACAGCAGTTTCGGATGGTGATCCGACAGCGGGTTGTGGGTGATTGCCGGCGCGATGAAATCGCACGGCACCATTTTGGTACCCTGGTGGATCAACTGGTAGAACGCATGCTGGCCGTTAGTACCCGGCTCACCCCAGATGATTGGGCCGGTCTGGTAATCCACCGCATTGCCGTTACGGTCAACGTATTTACCGTTGGATTCCATGTTGCCCTGCTGGAAGTAGGCCGCGAAACGGTGCATATACTGGTCATACGGCAGAATCGCTTCGGTTTCGGCACCGAAGAAGTTGTTGTACCAGATACCGATCAGCGCCAGCAGCACCGGCAGGTTTTTCTCAGCCGGGGTGGTGGAGAAGTGTTTGTCCATCGCATGCGCGCCGGAGAGTAGCTCAACAAAGTTGTCGAAGCCTACGGACAGGATGATGGACAGACCGATTGCAGACCACAGGGAGTAACGACCGCCAACCCAGTCCCAGAACTCGAACATATTGGCAGTATCAATACCAAACTCGCCAACCGCTTTACCGTTAGTGGAAAGCGCTGCGAAGTGTTTGGCTACGTGCTTGTTGTCGCCAGCGGTCGCCAGGAACCAGTCGCGCGCGCTGTGGGCGTTGGTCATGGTTTCCTGGGTGGTGAAGGTTTTGGAAGCGACCAGGAACAGTGTGGTTTCCGGGTTCACTTTTTTCAGCACTTCGGCAATGTGCGTACCATCGACGTTAGACACAAAGTGCATGTTCAGGTGATTTTTATACGGACGCAGCGCTTCGGTCACCATGAACGGGCCAAGGTCAGAACCGCCGATACCGATGTTTACTACATCAGTGATGGCTTTGCCGGTATAGCCTTTCCAGCTTCCGGAGATGATCGCTTCAGAGAAAGATTTCATCTTCTCCAGTACCGCATTCACTTCCGGCATCACATCTTTGCCGTCAACGATGATCGGCGTATTGCTACGGTTACGCAGCGCCACGTGCAGCACGGCACGGTCTTCAGTACGGTTGATTTTCTCACCGGAGAACATGGACTTGATGGCACCCGCCAAATCGGTTTCTTTCGCCAGATCCTGCAGTTTAGCCAGCGTCTCTTCAGTGATGCGGTTTTTGGAGAAATCCACCAGCATCAGATCGTCAAACGTCGCGGAAAACTTAGTGAAACGATCGCTATCTTTCGCGAAAAGATCCGCGATAGTAACGTCTTTCATTTCTTCAAAGTGTTTTTGTAGTGCCTGCCAGGCTGAGGTCTGCGTTGGATTGATGTTTTTCATTAGCAATACTCTTCTGATTTTGAGAATTGTGACTGAGATCGATTGTAACGCCAGTCACAGAAAAGTGTGATTGTTTTAATGCCATTGCCAGGGCATCCGCCAAACGTGGCTAAAAAGTATAGCGGTTATCAGCGTTGTTATTAGTACCGTTACTCAACGCAGTTGCAGCATGAAAAATCCGCATAATCCCAGCGTTGACAGTGCAAGCTACACATTTTATTTATAAATACGGTATTTGCATTTGCGCCTGCACCGGTTTTCGTTCTGCCTTATGTGCCATGGTCGCTCTATTCATTCCCTGACACGAGGTAGTTATGACTGATGTAGTTGTCTCCAAGTTTGGTGGTACCAGCGTGGCGGATTTTGATGCCATGAATCGCAGCGCTGATGTAGTGCTTTCTGATGCTAACGTCCGTGTGGTGGTACTTTCCGCTTCTGCGGGAATCACCAACCTGCTGGTCGCACTGGCTGAAGGGCTGGAGCCAACCGCGCGCTTCGAAAAACTCGATGCCATTCGTCAAATTCAGTTCAATATTCTGGAACGCCTGCGTTATCCAAACGTGATCCGTGAAGAGATCGAACGTCTGCTGGAAAACATCACCACACTGGCAGAAGCGGCGTCACTGGCGACCTCAACCGCGCTGACCGACGAACTGGTCAGCCACGGTGAACTGATGTCTACCCTGCTGTTCGTCGAGATCCTGCGTGAACGCAACGTGCAAGCGCAGTGGTTTGACGTGCGTAAAGTGATGCGCACTAACGATCGTTTTGGTCGTGCAGAACCCGACGTCACGGCGCTGGCTGAACTGGCAACGCTCCAGTTGGCCCCGCGTCTGAGCGAAGGTCTGGTGATTACTCAGGGCTTTATCGGCAGTGAAGGCAAGGGCCGCACCACCACGCTGGGACGTGGCGGCAGCGATTATACCGCCGCCTTACTGGCAGAAGCCCTACACGCAACGCGCGTTGATATCTGGACCGACGTTCCCGGCATTTACACGACCGATCCGCGCGTGGTTCCGGCTGCGCAGCGTATTGATGAAATTGCCTTTGAAGAGGCCGCGGAAATGGCGACCTTTGGCGCGAAAGTACTGCATCCGGCAACCCTGTTGCCAGCCGTACGTAGCGATATTCCGGTGTTTGTGGGCTCCAGTAAGGATCCAAAAGCAGGCGGTACGCTGGTATGTAATAAAACCGCGAATCCACCGCTGTTCCGGGCGCTGGCATTACGCCGTAAGCAGACGCTGCTGACGCTGCATAGCCTGAATATGCTGCACTCTCGCGGCTTTTTGGCGGAAGTGTTCGGCATCCTGGCACGCCACAATATCTCGGTCGATTTAATCACCACATCCGAAGTCAGCGTCGCGCTGACTCTGGATACCACCGGTTCAACGTCCACCGGCGATACACTGTTAACACAGTCTCTGCTGATGGAACTGTCTGCCCTGTGTCGGGTTGAAGTGGAAGAAGGCCTGGCGCTGGTGGCGTTGATTGGCAACGACCTGTCCAAAGCCTGCGGCGTGGGTAAAGAGGTGTTCGGCGTACTGGAGCCATTCAACATTCGAATGATTTGCTACGGCGCGTCCAGCCATAACCTGTGCTTCCTGGTACCCGGTACTGAAGCCGAGCAGGTTGTACAGAAGCTACACCATAACTTGTTTGAATAAGTAGACGTCAACGCCCGATGGTTCTTAGGCCATCGGGCATTTTCAGCGCATCACCGTTTCATATAACAATCTGTCCAGCTCCCTGACATCGCCTTCCCGGCAATCCGGTAACGCCGGTGGAATCTCTCCTCTTTCCAGCTCGGCGCGGATAAACGCATGCAACAGTGGACGGCGCGGGCCGTATTCCGCTTCACCCGCACACTGCTTGCGCTCCAACAGCTCATCAATTTCATGACGCAATGGCGCATCCAGTTCACCTCCCGCCAGCAGGTCGGCAAAACGCATCGGCGGTACGCCCTTGCCCGCCTCCACCCAACGTACCGCCAGCAGCGGCCGAATGACGTAGAAGTACTTCTTCAATCGCACGTCGTCACCTTGCAGATAGCCACGGAAGTTTTTCCGCGCCATCGAGTAGTAGTGCCAGCGGGCACGTAGCGGAGAAAACCATTTGGGCACCAACGCTTTCAGCGCCGAAACGGTCACTTCATCCTGCTGATAGACAACTGGCGAATCCAGCCATTCGATAAGCGTCGGGTTTGCGCCTTTGAGTAACCCCAGCGCCTTGCGCCATTCCCAGCCGCACACGTCCAGCTCATCATCTATCGGCAGCTCGATAACATCGCGTGGCGCTTCGACCCGCAGATACCATTCAGGGGGATGAACATAGAGAAATCGCACGTCGTAGTCGCTGTCCGGCGAGGCAAATCCCCAGCCACGGCTGCCGGATTCACAGGCATACAGCACCCTGACGCCATAACGCTGCTCAACCTCTTTTAGCTGGCGCAATACCCGTTCGCGCATTGCGCCGTCCACTGTGTTGTCGCTCATTATTCTTATCCTTTTATGTTCACAAGACCGTGCAGCACCTGATCCAGGCCCCCGAACACCGAGATTTTATCGATGCGCTCAGCAACTCTTTCGAGGGTTTCCAGTTCTTTTAAGCGCAGCGCTACCGGGTTGTTTTCCATCACTTTTGCCGTATTTAACAGCGATCGCGTGGCGGCAGTCTCTTCGCGACGTCGGATCACGTTGGCCTGGGCGGATTTTTCCGCTTCAACCAGTTGCGACAAAATAGCCTTCATATCGCCGGGCAGGACAATATCCTTCACCCCCAGTGAAGCCACCTCAATACCAAACGGCGTCATGCGGGCTTTCACCTGCGCGCTCACCACTTCATCGATCACCTGCTTATCTTCCAGCAATTCGTCCAGCGTGCGCGTTCCCACCGCTTCACGCAGCGCAAACTGCAATTCACGGTAAAGGTGATCCAGCGGTTTAGTCAGTTGACCGAATGCCAGCAACACATCGCTATAACGCCAGTTCGCCGCCAGGTTTAAACGCAGGTTGACCTTATCTTTGGTCAGTATCTCCTGGCCGCCAACCTCCAGCACCTGCAAACGGGTATCCACCACTTCCGCTTCAATCAGATGGTTTACCTTCCAGTATGCTGTTACCCCCGGCAGCAACAGCGCCTGAGTTTCACCATCAATTTTCAGTACACCGACGTGCCACGCCGGGACCTGCACCGTTAAGATAGCTTCGCGACCTTTCACCGCACCGCTGCGACGTGGCTGTAACACCGCGTTCATCACGTCAACAGGAACCAAAACCTGACGTGTATCCATCCGTACCAGCTTCAGCGCTTCATCGGCCTGCCAGTACAGACGGCGCGATGCCGGTGGCAGGATCTCCTGCAAAACGCCGTTGATATACAGCGCCGCGGCTTCGGTATCCGTTGTATCCGCGACCAGGCAGAAACGCGCCACCCACTCGGGCTGAAAGCGGCGTAAATACTCCGCTAATGCCTGCGGTACTTCGCCGCCATCCCTGTTGACGATCAGCACTTCCGGGGTGTTAAACCACGGTAAACGATGCTGACCCGCTTCCAACACCTGATAGTAATCACCCTCGCGGGATAAAAGACCTAACTGCGCTTTTTGGATAGTGATTTTCTTAGCCATTTTATATTCCTTAATATCGTTCAGGCGCGGGTGCAGGGGCGAAGCGGCAGGGGAATTCCCTTTTGCCTGCCGCACGGCATCTTTACCGGCAGCCTGTTCTGGAGCGTGCTAACTGCGCATCACTCCGCTTTATTTCTATGATTAACAACCAGTTTTCATTCGGGGATGAAATTGGGAATCGAACCCACTGTGTGTCATCAGCTGACGGAACACTCCCGGAAAACAGCCTGTGCCGTTCCTGACGTGCCGGCGGGGTTTAACCCCCTGCGCTTTCAGCGTGATTGACGCAAGTGTTATTGCCAGAAGCGTGCCAGGAATTAAAAAGGCATATTTAATTGTTAATTAATTGATTTTTATAATTTTAATTATTGATGCCAATAATGGCGGTTGTCTTGACGGGTTAATTTTTTTATCTTTTATTCTCTTATTTATCTTTTTGGATAAACCATGAAAAAACGGCGGGTAGTGATTGGCGTACTGGGAACGGTGCTCGATAAGCGCGGCAAGCGGGCCAATCGGTTTAAGAAGTGGCGACCCACGGTTGGGCTATGCCAACAACCCGATTTCCCTGTCGACAGGCTGGAACTCCTCCACCAGCCACGCGATGAGAGCATGGCGCAACGGTTGATTGAAGACGTCGCGCTGCTTTCGCCGCACACCCAGGTTCGCCCGCATGCCGTCACCATTAACGATCCGTGGGACTTTGAAGAGGTCTACGCCGCGTTTCTCGACTTTGCCACGCATTATGAATTTGATACGGAAAACGAAGAGTATCTGGTGCACATCACCACCGGCACTCACGTGGCACAAATCTGCTGGTTTTTGCTGACGGAAGCCCGCTACCTGCCCGCCAGCCTGCTGCAAACCAGCCCGGCGCCACGCGGTTCATCCGATGAGGCCATCGCCGCTGGCATCTGCTCGGTTATCGATCTCGATTTAAGCCGCTACGCCACGCTCACCAGTCGTTTTCAGCGCGAACAGCAGCAGTCGGTCTCTTTTCTGAAAGCCGGGATTGATACGCACAACGCCACCTTCAATAAACTGATCGATCGCATTGAGCGGGTCGCTCTGCGTTCGACCGACCCGATCCTGCTCACCGGCCCTACCGGCGCGGGCAAATCCTTCCTCGCGAAACGCATTTTCCAGCTACGCCAGTCGCGGCATCTGGTAGCGGGAAAACTGGTGGCGGTTAACTGCGCGACCCTGCGCGGCGACAATGCGATGTCCACGCTGTTCGGTCACGTGAAGGGGGCGTTTACCGGTGCGCTCACGGCGCGTAGCGGATTACTGCGAGAGGCCGATGGCGGCGTGCTGTTTCTCGATGAGATCGCCGAATTAGGGTTGGACGAGCAGGCCATGCTACTCAAAGCAATTGAAGAAAAAACCTTTTTCCCGTTTGGGTCAGACAAAGAAGTACGCAGCGATTTTCAGCTGATTGCCGGCACCCATCGCGACATGCGGCAATGGGTCGCTGAAGGCCGTTTTCGCGAGGATCTCTACGCGCGTATCAACATGTGGTGCTTCGCCCTGCCCGGTCTGGCGCAGCGGCGGGAAGATATCGCGCCGAACGTCGAGTATGAGCTGCAACGTTTCTCCAACAGCAAACAGACGCAAATCCGTTTCGATAAAGAAGCCCGCGCTTCCTATCTGGCATTTGCCTGCTCCCCACAGGCGCAATGGCGCGGCAACTTTCGCGAACTCAGTTCATCCATCGCGCGCATGGCGACGCTTGCCGAACAAGGTCGCATCACCTTATCCCTTGTCGAAGAAGAGATTGCGCTGCTAAAGGAGAGTTGGCAGATAGCAACTCCGCAGCCTGAAGTGAATATGGACATTGACCTGTTCGATCGCCGCCAGTTAGAAACGGTACTGGAAGTGTGCCGCCGCTGCGCGTCGCTGTCGGAAGCCGGACGCGAACTGTTTGCCGTCTCACGGCAGAAAAAAGCCAATCCTAACGATGCAGACCGCCTGCGCAAATATCTCGCTCGTTTCGGGCTAAGCTGGGAAAGCGCTCGCAGCGATCAGATACAATGAAACAATATCTAGATCTAATATTACCCAATCTGAACTGTTACTGGTTTTCCTAACTTCACCAGCATCATGACCAGCGCATCAAGGGTAAATTTGTTGGTTTTCTGATTAACAACATCTGAAACACGGGGCCGGGAAATATTCAGTTTCACAGCAGCTTCCGCTTGTTTCAGATGGTTTTCATGAATCCATCCGGAAATTTCTTGCATCAACTGCTGCTTCAGGAGAATGAGTTGTTCTACCTCGCATTCAGCATCATGCTTTAGGCTCTTCGCTTCCGCTTCTGCAAATCCCAGTTCGGCAAAAATATTGACATCCGGAGAGGTTACATGGCGAACCTTATTATCAACGGTATTGTTCATTTCTGATTCCTGTCTTCTTACAAAGCCGTTCGATATCTAACTTTAGCAATGTGGTTATCGTGCTCAGAAGTACGTTTTGTCTTTTTATTGAAGCAATGCAATACATAGACCGCGTTAGCATAGCGAGCAATGTAGATGATTCGGTATGCGCCAGATTCATACCTGAGCCTTACCTCCTCAACACCGCGACCTATCTCTGGCATCGGCTTCCAGTCAGCAGATTCTAATCCCGCCTGTAAACGATGTGAAAACCAGCGGTTTTACGTATATCTTCAGGAAAGCTTCGTAAATCATCAAATGAACTGCCAATCCAGACAATGGGCTTTAAGGCTCGCCTTATTGAAAGCATAACACATCCTTGTATAAAATTTTATACAAACAATAAAATGTGTAACCCACACGTTTTCCTGTCATTACGCTAAATCAGAATAGAAATTCCGTCACTTCAACAAGCTATATTTTGCGAGGCTCTTTCAGGATTAGTTTTATTCTGCACGAATTACCGTACACTGAGGATATCGGCTAACAGAGGGCACCCGTATGGCACTCCCCCGCATTACCCAAAAAGAGATGACCGAGCGCGAACAGCGTGAACTGAAAACGCTGCTTGACCGCGCGCGCATTGCACATGGTCGCCTGCTGACCAACGCTGAAACAAACAGCATCAAGAAAGAGTACATCGATAAACTGATGGCCTTGCGCGAAGCAGAAGCTAAAAAAGCCCGCCAATTGAAGAAAAAGCAGGCTTATAAACCGGATTCAGACGCGTCATTCTCCTGGTCGGCGAATACGCCAACGCGCGGCAGACGTTAACGTCCTTTCTTCTTACGCCCCGGCGAGGTAAAACGCTTGCCGTTTGCCGCCGGGCGCGATTTCTCTTTCTCCGCCGATTTTTCGATTTTCACTACCGGACGCTTGATGCCTGCTGTGGCGGCTTTTGGCTTCGCTTTCGCCTTCGGTTTAGCTTCTGAGGATGAATTCTCAATCAGCTTGAACAGATCGATCAGTTCGTCATCCGTCAGGTCACGCCATTCACCCAGTGGCAAGCCGGACAAACTCACGTTCATGATGCGTGTGCGCTCAAGCTTGGTAACTTCATAGCCAAAGTGTTCGCACATACGACGGATCTGACGGTTCAGCCCCTGAATCAGCGTGATGCGAAACACAAACGGCGCTTCTTTCTTCACCTTACATTTCTTGGTGACGGTGCCGAGGATTGGCACACCAGCCCCCATCCCACGGATAAAATCATCAGTGACCGGCTTATCTACCGTCACCAGATACTCTTTTTCGTGATCGTTACCGGCACGCAGGATTTTATTCACCAGGTCGCCGTGGTTGGTCAGAAAGATTAGCCCCTGGGAATCTTTATCCAGACGGCCAATAGGGAACACGCGCTTACTGTGATTCACGAAATCAACAATGTTGTCGCGTTCGCTGTCTTCGGTGGTGCTGACAATTCCTACCGGCTTGTTCAGCGCGATAAAAACCAGATCTTCCGCTTCACGCGGCTCAATCAACCGACCATTCACTTTTACGACGTCGCCAGGCATCACCTGATCGCCGATGGTGGCGCGTTTACCATTCAGGAAGACATTCCCTTGTTCGATAAAGCGATCCGCCTCGCGACGCGAGCAGATTCCGCTTTCACTGATGTATTTATTTAATCGGATGGATGAGTCGGGCAGCATAATTTCTCCTGTATACACTTCATCCTTCAAGCCGTCTCTGCGTTGGCTGCCCTCACTCACCCTGGTCACATAGTTATCTATGCTCCCAGGAATTCGTTCCCTTGCCGCCTTGATACAACTTGAATGCTTTTGTGTATTAAAAGCGAAATATACCCTACCTTGCGGACGATAAAAAATAATCGTGTTCGACTGCCCACGCGCTATTTGTGATCCGTCACACCTTTTGACACAAAAGTGTCAGCGATCCATCCCTGCAATTTTGTTGGGTGAAAACAAGCAGAATCAATACATTAGAGAGACAAGCACATATGTGCCGACAGCACGCCATCACCACATCAAATGTGCAACACAATCGGTCATTACAGGGCACTGAAATAAGTGAAAATAGCTTTGAGATGGAGAACAATTGGGGTTATATCAGATCAAGAAGACAATTTCGTGATTTGCACAAATGTGCAGGAGTCCAAAAATGGCGACGGAAAACAGCGATGATATCCGCCTGATCGTAAAGATAGCGCAGCTGTATTACGAACAGGATATGACACAAGCGCAAATCGCCCGCGAGCTGGGTATTTACCGCACCACGATCAGCCGTTTGCTAAAACGTGGACGCGAGCAGGGTATCGTCACCATCGCCATTAATTACGACTACAACGAAAATCTGTGGCTGGAACAGCAGCTAAAACAGAAATTTGGCCTGAAAGAAGCGGTGGTGGTCTCCTGCGACAGTGAACAGGAAGACGAACAACTCACCATGATGGGT
This sequence comes from Citrobacter sp. Cf072, assembly GCF_030334485.1. Lineage (NCBI taxonomy): Bacteria > Pseudomonadati > Pseudomonadota > Gammaproteobacteria > Enterobacterales > Enterobacteriaceae > Citrobacter > Citrobacter sp. Cf072. The sequence goes on from NZ_JAOWDX010000020.1 coordinate 26,943, forward strand.
GTGCACGGTGCACAGTTGCTGGAACGCTTACTGGAACCTGGGGACATTATCGGGTTCTCATGGGGCCGCGCGGTGCGGGGACTGGTGGAAGGGTTATCCCCTGCCAGCCAGTCGCGCCAGCTGATCTGCGTGCCGATTATCGGCGGACCGTCCGGCAAGCTTGAAAGCCGTTACCACGTCAATACGTTGACCTACGGCGCTGCGGCAAAGCTTAAAGGGGAATCACACCTGGCAGATTTCCCGGCACTGCTGGAAAACCCGCTGATCCGTAACGGGATCATGCAGTCACGACATTTTAAATCGATTTCCGCTTATTGGGATAATCTGGACATCGCGCTGGTTGGGATTGGATCTCCGGCAATACGTGATGGCGCCAACTGGCACGCTTTTTACGGCAGTGAAGAGAGTGATGACCTGCATGCTCGCCAGGTCGCCGGAGACATTTGCTCGCGCTTTTACGATATCAACGGTGCAACCGTAGAAACCAATATGAGTGAAAAGACGCTCTCCATCGAAACCAATAAATTAAAACAGACGCGTTATTCCATTGGCATTGCAATGGGTGAAGAAAAATACAGTGGGATATTAGGCGCATTACGTGGGAATTATATTAATTGTTTAGTCACCAACAGCCATACCGCTGAATTATTGTTGAAGTAAATAAATTCTAATTGGTCCTGCCATAATTAATTTTATGTGGGATCCCCTTATCTGAAATCGGGAGTTAATTATGCAAACGTGGTTAAACTTGCAGGGCAAAGTCATTATTGTTACCGGTGGTGCATCCGGTATTGGGCTGGCGATTGTTGAAGAGTTATTAGCGCAGGGCGCTAATGTGCAAATGGCAGATATTCACGGTGGTGACGGTAAATATGAAGGCCATAGAGGATATCATTTCTGGCCGACAGATATTTCCAGCGCCGAAGAAGTCAATCATACCGTTACCGAAATTATCCACCGCTATGGGCGTATCGATGGTTTGGTGAATAACGCAGGCGTTAATTTTCCGCGGCTACTGGTCGATGAAAAAGCCCCCGCCGGGCAATATGAACTCAACGAAGCCGCTTTTGAAAAAATGGTGAATATCAACCAGAAAGGTGTGTTCTTAATGTCGCAAGCAGCGGCACGCCAAATGGTAAAACAGCGTAACGGCGTGATTGTGAATGTCTCTTCAGAAAGCGGGCTGGAAGGTTCAGAGGGCCAAAGTTGCTATGCCGCCACCAAAGCCGCATTGAATAGCTTTACCCGTTCCTGGTCGAAAGAGTTGGGCAAACACGGCATTCGTGTGGTGGGCATTGCACCTGGCATTCTGGAAAAAACCGGACTGCGGACCCCCGAATATGAAGAAGCGCTGGCCTGGACTCGCAACATCACCGTCGAACAGCTGCGCGAGGGCTACACCAAGAACGCGATCCCAATTGGTCGCTCAGGACGCTTAAGCGAAGTCGCTGATTTTGTTTGTTATCTTTTGTCTGAGCGCGCCAGTTACATAACCGGAGTAACCACTAACATTGCGGGCGGAAAAACGCGCGGTTAAGGAGGTTTTATGGTCAATGCAATCTTCTGTGCTCACGGCAAACTGGCCTGCGCCATGCTGGAATCGGTACAGATGGTCTACGGTGATGCCAACGTTGAAGCCGTGGCATTTGTCCCCGGAGAGAACGCCAGCGACATCGTGGAAAAGCTGAAAAAGTTAGTAAGTATTCACACTGGCGATGAATGGCTGATTGCCGTCGATTTGCAGTGTGGCAGTCCCTGGAATGCTGCCGCGACGCTGGCAATGCACAATCCGGCGATACGGGTCATTAGCGGGTTATCACTGCCGTTGGCGCTGGAGCTGGTAGACAACCAAAGCAGCATGAATGTGGATGAACTGTGCGAACACCTGACGACCATTGCTCAACAAACCTGTGTCGTCTGGAAACATCTGGAAACGGCCGAAGAGGATTTCTGATGAACATTACCCTTGCTCGTATTGATGACCGCCTGATCCACGGTCAGGTCACCACCGTCTGGTCGAAGGTGGCAAATGCCCAACGGATTATTATCTGTAATGACGACGTTTATAACGATGAAGTACGTCGTACATTATTACGTCAGGCCGCCCCGCCGGGAATGAAAGTGAACGTTGTTAATATCGAAAAGGCGGTCGCAGTTTACCATAATCCGCAATACCAGAACGAAACCGTTTTTTATCTATTTACCCGCCCGCAGGATGCATTAGCAATGGTAAAACAAGGGGTAAAAATCACCACATTAAATATTGGCGGCATGGCCTGGCGACCAGGTAAAAAACAATTAACCAAAGCCGTTTCTTTAGATAACGACGATATTCATGCGTTTCGTGAGTTAGATAAACTGGGTGTCGCGCTGGATTTACGCGTCGTCGCATCCGATCCATCTATTAATATTCTCGAAAAAATAGAAGAACAATCGTTCGCTGAATAAATAAAAATGCCTGTGTACTTATGTTTTAACAGGCAGGGATGATCACATTCACAAGGTGACATATTATGGAAATAAGTACCCTACAAATTATCGCCATATTCCTATTTTCCTGTATTGCCGGGATGGGCAGCGTGCTGGATGAGTTCCAGACCCACCGTCCGCTAATTGCTTGTACCGTTATCGGCCTGATCCTCGGTGATTTAAAAACCGGGATTATGCTCGGCGGCACGCTGGAGTTAATCGCTCTTGGCTGGATGAACGTCGGCGCAGCGCAGTCTCCCGATTCGGCGCTCGCCAGTATTATCTCTGCCATTCTGGTTATCGTCGGTCAGCAAAGCATTGCTACCGGTATCGCCATCGCCCTGCCGGTGGCGGCGGCAGGCCAGGTACTGACGGTATTCGCCCGTACCATTACCGTGGTGTTCCAGCACGCGGCGGATAAAGCCGCCGAAGACGCCCGTTTTCGTACCATCGACATGCTGCACGTTTCCGCTCTCGGTGTACAGGCGCTGCGCGTTGCCATTCCCGCATTAATCGTCTCGCTGTTTGTCAGCGCCGATATGGTCAGCAATATGCTCAACGCCATTCCGGAATTCGTCACCCGCGGATTGCAGATTGCCGGTGGCTTTATCGTGGTGGTCGGCTACGCCATGGTGCTGCGCATGATGGGTGTGAAGTACCTGATGCCCTTCTTCTTCCTCGGGTTTATCGCTGGGGGTTATCTCGATTTGAGCCTGCTGGCTTTCGGTGGGGTTGGCGTGATTATCGCGCTGGTCTACATCCAGTTGAACCCACAGTGGCGTAAGACTGAACCGCAGGCGCAAGCCCCCTCTTCTCAAGCTCTTGATCAGCTTGAAGACTAACGGAGCCCATCATGGAACAGAAAAAACTGACCAAATCCGACCTGTTTAGCATGTTTGTTCGCTCCAACCTGCAACAGGCGTCATTCAACTTCGAACGCATTCATGGGCTGGGCTTTTGCTACGACATGATCCCCGCCATCAAGCGCTTGTATCCACTAAAAGAGGATCAGGTTGCCGCACTCAAACGCCACCTGGTGTTCTTCAATACCACCCCTGCCGTTTGCGGCCCAGTGATTGGCGTCACCGCCGCAATGGAGGAAGCACGCGCCAACGGTGCGGAAATTGACGATGGCGCAATCAACGGCATCAAAGTCGGCCTGATGGGTCCGCTGGCAGGCGTCGGCGATCCGCTGGTATGGGGAACGCTGCGCCCGATTACCGCCGCGCTCGGCGCATCGCTGGCGCTATCCGGTAACATTCTCGGCCCGCTATTGTTCTTCTTTATTTTCAATGTAGTACGTCTGGCAATGAAGTGGTACGGCTTACAGCTTGGCTTTCGTAAAGGGGTCAACATCGTCAGCGACATGGGCGGCAACCTGCTGCAGAAACTGACCGAAGGCGCATCGATTCTCGGCCTGTTTGTGATGGGAGTATTGGTCACCAAATGGACCAGCATCAACGTGCCGCTGGTGGTATCGCAAACGCCTGGCGCAGACGGCACCACCGTCACCATGACCATGCAGAACATTCTCGACCAACTCTGCCCCGGCCTGCTGGCGTTGGGTCTGACGCTGCTGATGGTGCGTCTGCTCAACAAGAAAATAAATCCGGTATGGCTAATCTTCGCCCTGTTTGCGCTGGGAATTATCGGTAACGCACTGGGCTTCCTGTCCTGATTTTTCGCTCCGGCAATGCCGGGGCAACTTCAACAAATAGTCCTCGAAAGAGGAAGAGGTGGTAACAATGCAAACAACAACAGCTTTACGTCTTTATGGTAAACGCGATCTGCGCCTGGAAACCTTCGACCTTCCTGAAATGCAGGACGATGAAATTCTGGCCTCAGTCGTAACCGACAGTCTGTGCCTTTCTTCCTGGAAAGAGGCTAACCAGGGCGAGAACCACAAAAAGGTGCCGGACGATGTGGCCACCAACCCGATCATCATCGGTCATGAGTTTTGCGGCGACATTATTGCCGTAGGCAAAAAATGGCAGCATAAGTTTCAACCCGGCCAGCGCTATGTCATTCAGGCTAACCTGCAACTGCCGGATCGCCCGGACTGTCCCGGCTACTCCTTCCCGTGGGTGGGCGGTGAAGCCACGCACGTCATCATTCCTGATGAAGTCATGGAGCAGGACTGCCTGTTGGCCTACGAAGGTGAAACCTATTTTGAAGGTTCGCTGGTTGAGCCGCTATCCTGCGTGATTGGCGCATTCAACGCCAACTATCACCTGCAGGAAGGCTCTTATAACCATAAGATGGGCATTCGTCCGCAGGGACGTACACTGATACTCGGCGGCACCGGGCCGATGGGACTGCTGGCGATCGACTATGCACTGCATGGCCCGGTTAACCCGGCGATGCTGGTGGTAACCGACACCAATAACGACAAGTTGAGCTACGCCCGCAAGCACTATCCATCAGAACCACAAACGTTGATCCATTATCTCCACGCCCAGGATGCGGCGTATGACACGTTGATGGCGCTGAGCGGCGGTCACGGATTCGACGACATCTTTGTGTTTGTGCCAAACGAACAGCTGGTTACGCTGGCCTCTTCCCTGCTGGCTGCCGATGGTTGCATGAACTTCTTTGCTGGTCCGCAGGATAAGCAATTTAGCGCGCCGATTAACTTCTACGACGTACACTACGCCTTCACCCATTATGTTGGGACGTCTGGCGGCAATACCGACGACATGCGCGCGGCGGTTAAACTTATCGAAGAGAAGAAGGTTCAGGCCGCAAAAGTGGTGACGCACATTCTGGGGCTGAATGCGGCAGGTGAAACCACGCTGGAACTGCCAACAGTCGGCGGCGGGAAAAAACTGGTTTACACCGGCAAAGCCTTACCATTAACCGCGCTCACCCAGATTGATGATCCAGCCTTGCGCGATATCCTGGAGCGTCATCAGGGGGTCTGGTCGCAGGAAGCCGAACAGTACATATTGTCTCACGCCGAGGAAATTTAACATGATTAACCGCGACACCCAGTTGTGCATGTCGCTTGCCGGTCGCCCTGGCAACTTTGGCACTCGCTTTCACAACTATCTGTATGAAAAATTAGGTTTAAATTTTATCTACAAAGCCTTTACCACGCAGGATATTGAGGCCGCAGTGAAAGGTGTTCGCGCACTCGGAATTCGCGGCTGTGCGGTCTCTATGCCGTTCAAAGAAAGCTGTATGCCGTTTCTGGATGCCATCGACCCTTCCGCAAAAGTGATTGATTCCGTCAACACCATCGTCAATGACAACGGTACGCTGACAGGATTTAACACCGACTACATTGCGGTAAAAAGCCTGATTGCCAGCCACCAGCTCAATAGCAGCGCACGCGTGATGATTCGCGGCAGCGGTGGAATGGGTAAAGCGGTTATCGCCGCGTTTCGCGATGCCGGTTTTCACGATGTGATCGTCGCCGCACGCAATCGCGAGAGCGGCCCGGCGCTGGCAAAACAGTACGGTTTCCAGTGGCAGCCCCAGTCGGAAGGGATTGCCTGCGATATTCTGGTCAACGTGACGCCCGTCGGCATGGCTGGCGGCAAAGAGAGTCATGAACTGGCCTACAGCGAAGCGATGGTCGCTGCCGCCAGCGTAGTGTTTGACGTCGTCGCCCTACCGCCGGAAACACCGGTGATTAAGCTGGCACAGCAGTTGGGTAAAAAGACCATCAGCGGTGCAGAGGTGATTGCCTTACAGGCCGTAGAGCAGTTCGCCATGTATACCGGCGTACGCCCGGATGACGCGCTAATCGCCGAAGCGGCAGAATTTGCGCGGGCGGGGTAACGAAGCAGGAACAGAGCGCCAGGGATGGGCGCTCTAATAGCCATTAATCAGAAAATCAATCGCATCTCGAAGTTCTGCCCTGTTTGCGGTCAGATCTCCCACAAAGTTACCCACATTCTTCACAGGTATGCCTGTCATCATGTACGTCATCACCACATAGGCTTGCCCACCAATGCTAACAACCGGGCAAATTTTAGCTGGCGGGACTTCGTTGGGAAACTGGCTTAGCGCTATAACGGGTGCGACCAGTACATGCTGCAAAACAGCGGCCACCGGATGCTGTAAGCTAATTAAAAACGGATAAACGCTTTTTCCACTGCCTGTATTCTCATAAGCGCAATACTGCTCCATCAGAATGTCCTTTGAAAATCACTGAACGAACCGTTTTCTTCCACCCATTGATTTAATGCCTCTATCGATTTTTTATTATCCCGCAGCCATTCTTCACGTTTGTTCTCGCGAAATTTTTCGATTAGGGCTTCGGTTAAAACCGCTGACAGATTGATTTTAAGCTTGCGCGCCTCTTCCAGTATCTCTGGAGCCAGAGAGACATTGACTGATTTTTTTACCTTAGACACAGTGCGCATGATAACCCCCATAGCAGTGCGCATGACATGCCTAAGATTAGCGTAATAAGCGAGCATTTCCTATTCCCCGACCAGCAAATCATCACGTCACACTAAGGTGGTTGCACAGGCCTGTCACGCCCCGAAGAAGAAGTCTGCGAGGCGCTTTCCAGATTAGTTTAGGGAGTCGCTAGCGAACAGTTGTTGATCGGCTTTCGCTTCCAACCGCGCCAGCGCGGGAATCAACTGGCTGATATTTACCAGACTGTGTCCTAACTGGCATACGCTCTCATGGGAAAAATGTCCCTGACTTTCACCTGACATAGTCAGCAGGCTCTCGCCCATAAAATTCAGCGTATGGTACAACCCTGCCAGCGCCTCTTCACAGCCAAACGATAGCGCCAGATTTTCTTCGGTGGTGAGATGGCGACAATCAAGATGGCGGAACGCCTCGGCGAGTGGAAAATAAAGCAGGTCAGCTTGCGGTATGAGAGAAGAAGACGCAAAACAGGCGTTAGTGGTACTATTAGCATCAGCCATAGCATTACCTCGTATAATGTTGTGGTAAGACGCCCTGATCGTGTTCCCGCACTTTCGGGGCGTTGTCATTTTTGGTGTGTGAGAGTAATGTGTCATCACACATACTCACACTACTCTTGTGTAATTAAGGTGTCAACACACATGAATGAAAGAAGAGGCAATCCCCCGTTTCAATTCCGTCTGGATCCGGAACTGCGCAAAGCGATGGAAGAAGCACAACGGCAGGATGGGGATGAATCGTTGGCAGCCTGGATTAAGCGCATTATCAGAAAAGAACTGAAGCACAAAGGGATTGAAGTCTAGTTGTCGGCATTATGTATCGTTTTCTGGAGGTCTGCTTAGAGCGAGGAGCGGACCTCAAAGCAGTAAGACAAGAACAAGATCTTCAGGTAATAAATAAATCTGACTTAAATAACATAATTACCGACCCGAAGGTCGGTAATTGTTAACACTGATAACCTTTTACCACGCGTAAGCTTCAGGTGCCTCACCGCCTGGTCCCGGCCAGATGGTATCCAGCCTTTTGAGCGTATCGTCTGAAAGAGACAGCGTCAGGGCATTGAGATTCTGACGGAGCTGTTCAACTGTACGCGGACCACTGAGCACGGCGCTAACCACCGGGTTCTGCAGCAGCCATGCCAGCGCGACGTCTGATGGTGTTTCCCCCAGCTCATCACACAGTATTTCCCAGGCCTCCAGTTGTGGCCGCAGGCGGTTGATTTGTGCCTGCAACTGCGGTGATGCCCGGCGGCCACCGGCAATTTTCTTCAGAACACCGCCCAGCATCCCCATCCCGACCGGGCTCCAGGGGATCAGGCCAATACCGTAATGACGCAGCGCCGGAATGACTTCCAGCTCAATCGTGCGCTGGGTCAGATTGTACAGGCTCTGTTCCGATGCCAGCCCCAGCAGGTTGCGCGCGTCAGCCTTGCACTGTGCAGTGGCAATATCCCAGCCAGCAAAGTTACTGCTGCCAACGTAGCTGATTTTACCCTCACGGATCAGCTGTTCCATGGCCTGCCAGATCTCCTCCCAGGGCGTGTTCCGGTCGATATGGTGCATCTGATAGAGATCGATATGGTCAGTTTTCAGCCTTTTCAGGCTGGCCTCACAGGCCCGGCGGATATGGTAGGCAGACAGGTATTTGTCGTTCGGACCCGTGTCCATCGGCTGGTAAACTTTCGTGGCCAGCACTACCCGGTCACGCTGACCACTGCGCGCTAACCAGTTACCGATGATTTCTTCGGATGTTCCGTAACCCTTTGCCATATCCGGCGACTGCGGCCCGCCATAGACGTCAGCGGTATCGAAAAAGTTGATACCTGCATCCACGGCTTCATCCATGATCCTGAAGCTGGCCGACTCATCCGTCAGCTCACCGAAATTCATGGTACCGAGACCGATGCGGCTCACCCGCAGACCGGTACGCCCCAGATGTTTGTAGTTCATGTCAGATACTCCTTAACTGAACGTGTTATTGCAGATTTTTACGGAAAAAGTCTTTCAGCTTGTCAAAAGGGATTACGTCGGTACGGTCATACAGATCGACATGCCCTGCGCCCGGTACGACATACAGTTCTTTAGGCTGACCGGCGCGTTTGAAAGCGTCCTCGCTGAACTCTTTTGAGTGAGCCTGATCGCCGGTAATAAACAGCATCGGGCGCGGCGAGATGATTTCAATATCGTTGAACGGATAGAAGTTCATAAACTTGCCAATACTGCTCAGCATCGGTTTCGTCGTCAGTTCTTCTTTCTGACCCTGTGGGGTGTAGCCGCCGCGTTCGGTGCGGTAGAAATCAAAGAACTCGCGCTGAATATCAGGCGTTGAAGCGTCCAGTGTATTCACGGTACCGGGAATGTAGGCCGTCTCGCCTCCCTGAAACTCTGCTAAACGCTGCTCTGTGGCTGACCGGATAAAGGCCTTTCGTTGTTCCGGCGTCTGGGAATGGTTGAGGCCGTTGCGAAATGCAGCCCCCATGTCATACATGCTGACGGTGGCAATGGCTTTCATACGCGGGTCAATCTTGGCAGCACTGATAACAAAACTTCCGCTGCCGCAGATACCTAATACACCGATGCTATCCGGATCGACAAACGGCTGTGTGCTTAGATAATCAACCGCCGCGCTGAAATCATCTGTGTAGATTTCCGGTGAAATCAGGTGCCCCGGTTTGCCCTCGCTTTCTCCCCAGAAAGAGAGATCGATAGCCAGCGTGACAAAACCCTGCTCCGCCAGCTTCTGCGCATAAAGATTTGAACTCTGTTCCTTAACGGCTCCCATCGGGTGACCAACGACGATCGCCGGGTGTCGGGTGTTCTGGCTCATCTTTTTCGGGATAAACAGGTTGCCGACCACGGCCATCTGATACTGGTTTTTAAAGGTGACTTTTTGCTGCGTCACCTTATCGCTTTTATAAAAATTATCGGCCCCACGGGACATATCCGCCGCAGAGGAAGCAAATGCACTGATCAACAGCCCCAGCGCCAGCGTAAATTTATTCATGATGGTCTCCTTATCATTAAGCCAGGGTGGCGTTATCAATGACAAACCGGTAATGCACATCGCCCCTGAGCATGCGCTCATAGGCATCGTTAATCTGGTCGGCGCGGATAAGCTCAATGTCGGCGACAATGCCGTGTTGGGCGCAGAAATCGAGCATCTCCTGCGTTTCAGAAATGCCGCCAATCATCGACCCGGCAATCGATCTGCGCTTCATGATGAGGCTGAACACTTCTGGCGAGCCATGCGGCGTGGCCGGCGCACCCACCAGGGTCATCGTGCCATCGCGTTTCAGCAGCGCAGTGAACACGTCGAGGTTATGCGGCGCAGCAACGGTGTTGAGGATAAAATCGAAGCTCTTTGCATGGGCTTCCATTTCGCTGGCATGACGGGAGACCACCACCTCATCTGCACCAAGCGCTATGGCGGCGTCACGTTTGGACTCAGACGTGGTAAAGGCCACGACATGCGCGCCCATGGCGTGCGCAAGCTTGATCCCCATATGTCCCAGTCCACCGATACCGACCACTCCGACCTTTTTGCCAGGGCCCGCCTGCCAGTGACGCAGTGGTGAGTACGTTGTGATCCCCGCGCACAGCAGCGGAGCCACGGCGGCCAGTTGCGCTTCCGGGTGAGTGACGCGCAGGACATAGCGCTCATGCACCACAATCTGCTGCGAATATCCGCCCAGCGTGTGGCCTGGCGCATCCAGCGTCGGGAAATTGTATGTCCCTGTCATATGGTCGCAGTAGTTCTCCAGTCCGTCGTCACAGTCACTGCAGTGCCGGCAGCTGTCGACAATGCAGCCGACCCCCACCAGGTCCCCTGCACAAAAACCGGAGACGTGATCGCCAACGGCCACTACACGACCGACAATTTCATGTCCCGGTACGCAGGGATAGAGCGTTCCAGCCCATTCAGCGCGTACCTGGTGGATATCCGAATGGCAGACTCCGCAGTACGCGATATTAATCTGCACATCATGGGCACCGGGGGCGCGACGGGTGATATCCATCGGCTCCAGCGGCAGTGTGCCCGCATGGGCACCGTAAGCTTTAACTGTCATGGCATTACTCCTGGGTTTATGAATGGTCTGCGGCAGAAGTGTCTGCCCGCGAGGTCAGGAAGATCAGTACGGTTGCGATAATCAGCATCGCGGCGCTGGCCAGGAAGGTGCTCTGGTAGCCGTGATGGTCGAAAAGCAGGCCGCCCACCGTCGAACCGAGAGCAATGGACAGCTGCACCATCGCCACCATCAGTCCGCCACCCGCTTCGGCATTCTGCGGGAAGGTACGCGGAACCCATGCCCACCATCCCACCGGTGCGGCAGTGGAAATCAGCCCCCACAGCCCAAGCAGCGCCGTCACGATGGCTACCTGACTGCCGAAGGCAATCAGTGCCAGCGCGGTGATGGCCATCAGTACCGGGATGGCCATCAGGGTCGGGTAGAACCCGCGTTTCAACACCCGGCCAATCAGCGTAGTGCCGATGAAACCCGCGACACCAATAACCAGCAGGACCAGGGTCACCGTTGCAGCATCCACCCGCGTCACCGTCTCAAGGAAAGGCCTGATGTAGGTAAAGAGCGTGAATTGCCCCATAAAGAAGATCCCCACACCCAGCATGCCCAGCGTGACCACCCGGCGACGAAACAACATGAATACGTTGCGGGAAGCCGCGGCCTGACGGGTGACCGGCATGGAAGGCAGACTGAGTAATTGCCAGACAAACGCGATGATGGCGACCGGCACCAGGCAGAAGAAGGCCCCCCGCCAGCCAACAACCGATCCGAGCCAGCTGCCCAGAGGGGCAGCCACGACGGTAGCCAGAGCATTGCCGCTGTTGAAAATAGCCAGCGCCAGCGGAACACGATGCACCGGGACCAGACGCATTGCCGTCGCGGCCGACATCGACCAGAACCCGCCGACCACAATGCCAATCAGGGCCCTGCCCGCCATATAGGTCAGGTAATTGGGTGCCATCGCAATAACAGCACCGGAAATTGCCATAATGCAGGTCAGGCCGAGCAGCAGCGTTTTCCGGTTAAGCGTGCCTGCCAGCACGGAAATAAACAGGCTGGTTACCACTGCAAATGCCCCGGAAATAGCGATGCCCTGTCCGGCCATGCCTTCGGTGACACGAAGGGTCTGCGCCATCGGTGTCAGCAGGCTGACCGGCATAAATTCGGAGGCGATCAGGGCGAAGACGCACAGCGTCATGGCAAAGACACCACTCCAGTGCGCAGGCTGTTTCCCGCTTCCGGTGTTTTTTTTTCTGTTTTCGTCTGTCTTATTACTCATTCAGGGATTTCTTTTCAGTAGATAACATGAAGTCTGTGCCCCGGAGTCTTCAGCGCTGCAGGAAGAGCTGAAACGGCATACGGGGACGGGATAAGAGGGATAATCGCGGTACGGAAGGTGCTGCGGGTCAGTTGGCGACCCTGATCTGTACCGCAAGAGGTCCGTGGCGCTGCAGGACCGGCAGTCCGGAATCCACTTTCCCTAACGGGATCAGTGAACGGGCGTAAGCCCTGCCCCGGGCAAAAATCGCCAGGTTGCCCCAGGGCGCGTAGTAAGTGATATCTCCGGCTTCCGGCGTCATGCCGTCCGGTGCCTGCACCGTGGAAAGCCTGCGCGGCAGGTCGCTTATACGCTCAATATCGTCATAGTCTTCCAGCGTCAGGCTGAGGGGAAGCAAAGACGCAAAGTCCCGGCCTGTCGGCGTATCAAAGAGGGTGGCGGTGGCGGTTTCTCCCTCCACAATGATCTCAATTTTCATTAGCGTCTCCTGTGCCACTCCCCGGTCGTTGCCACCCGCCATAACGGACTGCGTGACGAAAAGCAGGCTGGCAAGGAGCAGCAACAGTGACGTTCTGCGGTAAGCGTTTTGCATAAGGGTTAGCGTTGACTTTTTCATCGCATTATTGTTACCAATATGCAGCGGGTTAACTAGCTAATGAATACTTAATACCCTTATAAGCAAAATTTATAAATGGACCGGAAACGAGCATGGCCAGACGCAATCTCAACGACTTACTCTCTTTCGTCACCGTGGCGCGTGAGGGCAGCTTTACGCGCGCTGCCGCCCAGCTCGGCGTGACCCAGCCCGCACTGAGCCAGGCGATTTCCGGGCTGGAAGAACGGATGCAAATCCGCCTGCTGACAAGGACCACGCGCAGTGTGTCAGTGACGGCAGCCGGGGAGCGCCTGCTGCAGTCTGTGGGACATCGTATTGATGAGATTGAAGCCGAGCTGGACATGCTGACGGCACTACGTGATAAACCTGCCGGGACCGTCCGTATTACATGTGGACCTAATGTTCTGAAGACCACGCTGCTGCCAAAGCTGACGCCACTGTTACGCGAATATCCTGATATTCATATTGAGTTTGATGCCAACCACGGGTTCCGGGATATCGTTGCGGATCGTTTTGATGCCGGCGTGCGGCTCGGAGACACTATTGACAAAGATATGATAGCTGTACCCATTGGCCCGAAACTGCGCATGGCGGCTGTAGCTTCCCCAGAGTATTTCGCCCGGTGCGCCGCCCCTCAGACGCCACGCGATCTGATGCAACACTGCTGTATTAATGAGCGCATGGTTCAATCGGGGAAAATTTACGCCTGGGAGTTTGAGCAGGAAAACGGCAAATTTCACGTTCGGGTTGAAGGTCAATTGACGTTTAACACATCGGAACACGTTGTTGATGCAGCTCTGGCCGGACTGGGCATTGCCTTTTTACCTGAAGAGGAGTTCGGCACACATCTGCAGGAAGGAAAACTGATTCGTGTGCTTGAAGAATGGTGCCGTCCTTTTCCCGGCTACTATCTTTATTATCCCAGCCGTAAACAGCCTTCCCCAGCGTTTTCACTCGTTGTGGATGCGTTGCGTATTAACCGGAAAATTTAACGCTGAATTATCGGGCCAATATTTGAAGAACGGACGTGAACGTCCGCTTCTGGCACAAAGCAGCCCCTCTCCCCTGTTATCGTTTCGCGTATCAACCGCAGCATCCTGGAAAATTACACATTACTGCGAGGCGCTTTCCTGTTTATGTCCACCAGCATTTCCTCTTACATCCCTGTTTTTTATTCTCTACTTTCAACTTGTCAATTCATAATGTAGTTTATAAAATACATTGAACGTAATCATGGAAATTCTTCAGACCACGGTTTTCCAACGCTGGGAACAGAATCTTCGGGATCGCAGGGCCAAAACGCTCATTGCCGCACGACTTTTTCGACTGCCGAATGGTTTAGCTGGTGATGTTAAACCTATTGGAGAATGCTCGCCCGTTCACTGGACTATCAGGAGACCTTCCGCCATGAATAAACTTACTCACTACGATCCCGCTGCTGCGCTAGTTGATGATGAAGAAATTGCTGTATTTATGGCGGATGCCCTCGAAACAGGCGATGCAACGTACATTGCAAAAGCACTGGGCGTGGTGGCTCGCGCTAAGGGAATGGCGAGCATCGCGGCAGAAACGGGATTATCCCGCGAACAACTCTACCGCTCGTTTAGTGAGAAAGGAAACCCGACGCTGAAAACCACGCTGGCGGTGATGAAGGCGCTCGGTATTGGATTGACACTTAAAAAATAGCCACAGCTTCTGTCCCCCTTCCAACATCGTGAGCCATATCAGTAAGGCGTCAGGCTGATAGTGGTAGCATTAGCGCGGTTTGTAATTTTCTGATTACATGGAGAAATGATGGAACTGCTTTTATTGAGTAACTCGACGCTGCCGGGCAAAGGCTGGATGGAACATGCGCTGCCGCTGATCGCAGAGCAACTGAATGGTCGCCGCACGGCGGTGTTTATTCCGTTCGCTGGCGTGACGCAAACCTGGGATGAGTACACGGCGAAAACGGCAGCCATCTTTGCGCCAATGGGCGTCAACGTTACGGGTATTCATACCGTTGCCGATCCGATTGCCGCCATTGAAAACGCCGAGCTGGTGATTGTCGGCGGCGGGAATACCTTCCAGTTGCTGAAAGAGAGTCGTGAGCGCGGGTTGCTGGCGCCGATCGTGGATGTCGTCAAACGCGGTGCGCTGTACATCGGCTGGAGCGCGGGTTCCAACCTTGCCTGCCAGACCATCCGCACCACCAACGACATGCCGATTGTCGATCCCAAAGGTTTTGATGCGCTGGGTCTGTTCCCGCTGCAGATTAACCCACATTTCACCAACGCGCTGCCGGAAGGCCACAAAGGCGAAACGCGTGAACAGCGTATCCGCGAACTGCTGGTTGTGGCACCGGAGCTGACGGTGATTGGCTTGCCGGAAGGTAACTGGATCAAGGTGAGTAACGGTAAGTCCGTGCTCGGCGGCCCGAACACCACGTATATCTTTAAAGCGGGTGAAGAGGCGGTTGCTGTTGAAGCAGGCCACTGCTTTTAGTTGATTTGTTGTCTGATGCCGGATGGCGGCATAAATGCCTTATCCGGCCTACCGCTTCAGCTCACTCAATAATCATCCCGCTCATCGTCTTCATCCGGTTGTTCCAGCACGCTGTAGGCCACGGAGCAAAACAGCGAGTTCAGACGCTGCATATCGCCCAACAGCGCCAGGTGTAGGGAACTGGTCTCGATGCTTTGCACGTTCTGCTGATGCAGACGGTCGACGTGCGCATGCGAATAACGACGGTTGAGAATACGAAAACGGTGCTTGCTGCGGCGTAGACGACGGGCACTGGTCACATCGCCTGAGAAGAACACCGACATCGCCAGCTGCAGATTGCTGAGCAGCTGATCGTAAAGTGCATCCAGCTCTTTCAGCCCTTCTACCGAGAATGCCCGACGGGCGGCCAGCGACTTATCGGCAATCTCGCTGCCCATACGTTCAACGATATCGGAAGCCTGTTCGAGGTTGAGCGACATTTCGATAATCTCCGCCCAACGGCGTGATTCCTCTTCCGCCAGTTCATCCTTTGGCATCCGCGCCAGATAGAGCTTAATCGCCGTATACAGCACGTTGATGTCATCCGCCATCCTGCGCAACTCTTTCTCTTCGCGCGGCTCGCCGTGCATCACCTTCTTCAACCCGTCCATCATCTGCTCCATCGCATCGCCAATACGCAGCGCTTCGCGGGCGGCATTAGCCAGAGCGAGCGTCGGCGTATCCAGCGCACTGACGTCCAGATGTTTGGGCTTCAGATGCGCATCCAGCTCCGGCTCATCGCGGATGATGCGTTTACAAAAACGCGCCATCGGTTCGGCGAACGGCACCATCGCCACGCAGCGCACCAGGTTGTAGAAGACGTGGAAGTAGATAACCAGTTCAGATTTCGGCAGCGGTAGTTCATCCATCAGATTGGCCAGCGGATGAACAAACGGCAGGATAATCAGGCTGCCCACCAGCTTAAACAGCAGGCTGCCGAGCGCCACACGACGAGCAGCAGCATTCGCAGCACTGTTGTTGAGCATCGCCAACAGACCAGAGCCGAGGTTGGCGCCAATCACCAGACACAACGCTACCGGGAACGAGATAATGCCCGCCGCGGTCAGCGTTGCCGTCAACAGTACCGCCGCCAGGCTGGAGTAACTGATAATCGCAAACATGGCGCCAATCAGCGCATCCAGCATGATATCGCCGGTAAGTGAAGCGAAAATAACCTGTACGCCATTAGCCTGAGTGATCGGCGTTACTGCCTGCACAATCAGCTCCAGCGCCAGTAAAATCAGCCCCAGTCCAATACCGACCCGCCCCAGTTGCCCCACACGGGACTGCTTACGGCCGAGAAAGAAGATCACGCCGATAAAAATCAGCAGTGGCGACAGCCAGGAGAGATCGAAGGTCAGGATACGCGCCATCAGCGCGGTCCCCACGTCGGCACCAAGCACAATCACCAGCGCAGGAGTCAGCGCCACGAGATCTTGTGCAACAAACGAGGTCACCAGCATGGTGGTGGCGTTGCTACTTTGCACCAGCGCCGTCACGCCGATACCCGCACAAAAGGCGAGCGGTTTCTTTTCAACGCTACGGCTGAGCACGGTGCGTAAACGCGCGCCAAAGACGCGCATCACACCAGTACGCACAATATGCGTACCCCAAACCAGCATCGCGACGGCAGAAAGCAGGTGTAACAGAGTTAACACGGAATCAGGTACTCCTTATCGTTATATGTTCCTGGGCTCGGCGCAGATAGCGTGCCTGATAAGGCGTTTACGCCGCCATCCGGCAAACAGCGCTCGCGAACCTTCTTTCAGTATAAGGGTTTAAACGTAATAAAGAGACAGGGCACTCATTGAGCGCCCTGTTTGTTGTAAAGAAAGATGACAGTTTTGTGAATCAGTCGGCGTCGTAGCCGAGGTTCGGCGCTAACCAGCGCTCCACTTCTGCCACGCTCATCCCTTTACGGAAGGCATAATCTTCAACCTGATCGCGCTGGATTTGCGCCACGGCGTAGTACTTGCTGTCCGGATGACTGAAATACCAGCCGGAAACCGACGCACCTGGCCACATGGCGAAGGATTCGGTGAGCTTCATCCCGGTATGCGCCTCCACGTCCAGCAGTTCCCAAATGGTGGCTTTTTCGGTGTGTTCCGGACACGCCGGATAGCCCGGTGCCGGGCGAATCCCCTGGTAGTTTTCGCGGATCAGCTCCTCGTTACTGAGATTCTCATTCGCCGCATAGCCCCAGTAGACTTTACGTACGCGCTCATGCAGATATTCTGCGAACGCTTCCGCCAGACGGTCAGCGATCGCTTTCACCATGATCTTGTTGTAGTCGTCATGCTGGGCTTCGAAGGCGTCCGCCAGCGCATCTTCTTCCAGACCACCAGTGACCGCAAAAGCACCGATGTAATCCGCTTTACCGCTCAATTTCGGCGCAACAAAGTCAGACAAGCAGTAGTTGGCGAAACCGACTTTTTCCGTCTGCTGGCGCAGGTGATGACTCACGTTGATGACGTGCGTACGCGTCTCGTCACGGTAAATCTCGATGTCGTCACCCACGCGGTTGGCCGGGAATAAACCCACCACGCCACGCGGATTCAGCGTCTTCTCAGCGCTGAGTTTATCCAGCATGTCGTTGGCATCTTTGAACAGTCGCTTCGCCTCTTCGCCCACTACTTCATCTTCGAGGATTCGAGGATATTTCCCGGCCAACGACCAGGTCATAAAGAACGGCGTCCAGTCGATGTAGTTGCGCAGGGTTTCGATGCTGGCTTCCACTTCCTGTACGCCCAGACGGTGCGCCACCGGCGGGGTGTAGTTTTCCCAGTCAAAGGCCACATCGTTGTCGCGGGCAGCCTGTAACGTTACGGGCGGAGTACGCGGTTTCTTACGCGCATGCTGGATACGCACGGTTTCATACTCTTTACGCGTACGGGCGACAAAGTCATCACGCTGGGTGTCAGAGAGCAGCGCAGCGACGACGCCAACGGTACGCGAGGCGTTCTGCACGTACACCGTCGGGCCGCTGTAGTTCTGCTCAATTTTCACTGCGGTGTGCGCTTTCGAGGTGGTCGCGCCGCCAATCAGCAGCGGAATAGTGAAGCCCTGACGCTCCATCTCTTTCGCCACGTTGACCATTTCGTCCAGCGATGGGGTAATCAGCCCGGAAAGGCCAATCAGATCGGCATTCACTTCACGCGCCGTTCTGAGGATTTTCTCCGCGGGCACCATCACGCCAAGATCGACGATTTCGTAGTTGTTACATTGCAGCACCACGCCGACGATATTTTTACCGATATCGTGCACGTCGCCCTTCACGGTTGCGATGACCATTTTGCCATTGCTGGAACCTTTCTCTTTGCTGGCCTCAATGTACGGTTCAAGGTATGCCACCGCCTGCTTCATCACGCGGGCGGATTTCACCACCTGCGGCAGGAACATTTTGCCCTCGCCGAACAGGTCGCCAACCACGTTCATGCCGTCCATCAGCGGTCCTTCAATAACCTCGATCGGGCGCGCGGCCTGCTGGCGAGCTTCTTCGGTATCCAGCTCAATAAACTCGGTTATGCCTTTCACCAGCGAGTATTCGAGGCGCTTTTTCACGTCCCAACTGCGCCACTCCGCCATCTGGGCATTCGCCGTGTCGTCGGTTTTACTGCCGCGATACTTCTCAGCAAGCTCCAGCAGTCGTTCGGTGCCATCGTCACGGCGGTTGAGGATCACATCTTCAACGGCATCGCGCAGCTCGGCGGGCAGGTCGTCGTAAATTGCCAGTTGTCCGGCGTTGACGATCCCCATGTCCATACCGTTGCGAATGGCGTAGTAGAGGAATACTGCGTGAATGGCTTCACGTACTGGGTCGTTGCCACGGAACGAGAATGAAACGTTAGAAACGCCGCCGGAGATCAGCGCGTGCGGCAGTTCGCGTTTGATATCTTCACAGGCCCCGATAAAGTCCTGCGCGTAGTTGTTGTGTTCATCAATCCCGGTCGCCACCGCAAAGATGTTCGGGTCAAAGATAATATCTTCCGGCGGGAAGCCCACCTCTTCGGTAAGAATCTTGTACGCCCGACGGCAGATCTCAATTTTGCGCGCGCGAGTGTCGGCCTGGCCCTGCTCGTCAAAGGCCATCACCACCACTGCAGCACCGTAGCGACGCAGCAGCTTCGCGTGATGGATAAAGGTCTCAACCCCCTCTTTCATCGAGATGGAGTTAACGATGCCTTTACCCTGAATGCACTTCAGCCCTTTTTCGATTACTTCCCATTTCGAGGAGTCGATCATAATCGGCACGCGGGCGATATCCGGTTCACCGGCAATCAGGTTGAGGAAACGAACCATCGCCGCTTCGGCGTCGAGCATCCCCTCATCCATGTTGATATCGATGATCTGCGCGCCGCTTTCTACCTGCTGGCGGGCGACGTCCAGCGCCTCGCTGTATTTCTCTTCTTTGATCAGGCGCTTAAACTTCGCCGAACCGGTAACGTTGGTACGCTCGCCGACGTTCACAAACAGGCTGTCGTCGCCGATGTTCAGCGGCTCAAGGCCAGACAGACGGCAGGCAACCGGGATTTCCGGCAAGCGGCGTGGCGGCAGTCCGTCCACCGCGCGGCTCATGGCAGCGATGTGTTCCGGCGTGGTGCCGCAGCAGCCGCCAACAATATTCAGGAAGCCCGCTTCGGCCCATTCGCGGATTTGCGCCGCCATGGTGTCGGCATCGAGATCGTACTCACCAAAGGCGTTCGGCAGCCCGGCGTTCGGGTGTGCGGTAACGTAGCATTCGGCAATACGCGACAGTTCCTGCACGTACTGGCGCAGCTCGTCCGGACCTAAGGCACAGTTCAGACCAAAAGTCAGCGCATCGGCGTGGCGCAGGGAGTTGTAGAATGCTTCAGTGGTCTGGCCGGAGAGCGTACGCCCGGAAGCGTCGGTGATGGTGCCGGAGAGCATAATCGGCAGCTCAACGCCCAGCGCTTCGAATTCAGTTTTAACCGCGAAAATAGCGGCTTTGGCGTTGAGGGTATCGAAAACGGTTTCAATCAGGATCAGGTCACTGCCGCCTTCCACCAGCGCTTTGGTGGATTCGCGGTAGGCGGCCACCAGCTGATCAAAGGTAATATTGCGGTAAGCCGGGTCGTTGACGTCGGGCGAGATAGACGCCGTACGGTTGGTTGGGCCAAGCACGCCCGCGACGTAGCGCGGTTTGTTCGGCGTGCGCGCCGTCCATTCGTCTGCCGCCACGCGCGCCAGTTTGGCTGCCGCAAAGTTGATTTCCGCCGACAGGGATTCCATCTGGTAATCCGCCATGGCAATAGTCGTGGAGTTGAAGGTGTTGGTTTCGATGATGTCCGCGCCCGCCTCGAAGTAGGCGTTGTGAATCGCGGCGATCACCTCCGGTTTGCTGAGCACCAACAGGTCGTTGTTGCCTTTCAGATCGCACGGCCATTCGGCAAAGCGTTCGCCGCGGAAATCCTCTTCGCTCAGACGATATCCCTGGATCATGGTGCCCATACCGCCGTCCAGCACCAGAATACGTTCATTTAACTGCTGACGTAATTGTTCTACTTTGCTGCTCACACTCGCTCCCGACAACGCTCAACCAGACCGAAAAAAACTCAACAGGCCATACTGGCACAAACCTGAGAGGCGGAAAAGAGAACAACGGCCAACATGAGACATGTTCAGCTTCACTCATCCGATCAGTACAGGAATTCTTGCATTATAATTGAATAAAACGAAAATGATTTCCACGATACAGAAAAGGAGTCTGCCATGGTTGCCCCCGTTCCCGCGAAACGCGGTAGAAAACCCGCCGCTACTACTGCGCCCGCAACCGGGCAGGTTCAATCCCTGACGCGCGGCCTGAAGCTACTGGAGTGGATTGCGGAATCCAACGGCAGCGTGGCGCTGACCGAGCTGGCGCAGCAGGCCGGCCTGCCAAACTCCACGACTCACCGATTATTGACCACCATGCAGCAGCAGGGATTTGTTCGTCAGGTCGGTGAATTAGGGCACTGGGCCGTGGGCGCACACGCGTTTATCGTCGGCAGCAGCTTTTTGCAAAGCCGTAATCTGCTGGCGATTGTGCATCCGATCCTGCGCAAGCTGATGGAAGACTCCGGTGAGACGGTAAACCTCGCCGTGCTGGATCAAAGCGATCATCAGGCCATTATTATCGACCAGGTGCAGTGCACCCAACTGATGCGCATGTCCGCGCCTATCGGCGGCAAACTGCCGATGCATGCTTCCGGGGCGGGTAAGGCGTTTTTATCCCAACTGAGCGAAGAACAGGTGACTGGGCTGCTGCACCGCAAAGGACTACACGCTTATACCCACGCCACGCTGGTGTCGCCAGTGCATCTGAAAGAGGATTTGGCTCAGACGCGCAAGCGCGGCTATTCCTTTGATGATGAGGAACATGCGCTGGGTCTGCGCTGCGTGGCGTCGTGCATTTATGACGAGCACCGCGAGCCGTTCGCCGCGATTTCCATTTCCGGGCCAATCTCACGCATTACCGATGACCGTGTGACCGAGTTTGGCGCAATGGCAATCAAAGCAGCGAAAGAAGTGACGCTGGCGTACGGCGGATTTCGCTAAGATGGGGTTGCCGGGTGGCGGTTACGCCTTACCCGGCCTACGGTCGGTTTCATAACGCACGCTGAAACGCTGTTTGCGTCGGTAGGCGTAAACATCTTCCACATGCCCGTTTTTAATCCGCGTTTGCAGACCACGCCAGTAGTCGGCGCTGAACAGCTCAGCGTGCATCTCTTCAAACAGCGGCCCGATACGCGGGTCGGCACATAGCCAGTGGCGAAACTCTTCCGGGAAGACATCTCCAGGCGATACGCTGTACCACGGCTCAGCGCTCATCTCATCTTCCGGGTAGCGTGGCGGCGGGATATGACGGAAATTAACCTCCGTCATGTAGCAGATTTCATCGTAATCGTAGAACACCACGCGCCCGTGACGGGTGACGCCGAAGTTCTTAAACAGCATATCGCCGGGGAAAATATTGGCGGCGGCCAGCTGACGAATCGCGTTGCCGTACTCTTCAATGGCATCGCGCAGTTGTTGACCTTCGACTTGCTCCAGCCAGATATTCAGCGGCACCATCCGTCGTTCGATATACAGATGGCGAATGACAATCTGATCGCCAAGATCGGTAATTTTTTCCGGGGCTTCCTGCAATAACAGCGCCATCAGCGCCGGATCGATTTGCCGTTTATCCAGCACAAAATTCTCGAACTCCTGGGTGTCAGCCATCCGCCCCACACGATCGTGCTCTTTGACCAGTTGATAACAGGCGCGGACGTGGGCGGCAGACATCTCTTTTTGCGGCGCAAATTTGTCTTTAATGATTTTAAACACCCGGTCAAAGCCCGGCAGGGTAAACACCAGCATCACCATACCGCGGATCCCCGGCGCTTCAATAAACTGCTCATCACAGTTGGCCAGGTAGAGCAGATACTCCCGATAACTTTCCGTTTTTGCATGCTTCTGACAGCCAATCGCCATATACAATTCAGCGGTGGTTTTACCGGGCAGGATCTCGCGCAACCACTCCACCAGTGCCGCGGGCAGCGGGGCATACACCATAAAGTAGGAGCGGGCGAAGCCAAACACAATGCTCGCCTCCGCCGTCGTGGTCAGGCAGGTATCGACAAACAACTCACCTTCGTCTGTCCGGTGGATTGGCAGTAAAAACGGCAGCGTTCCAGAAGGGGTAATCAGCTTACCGACCAGCCAGGCTGCCTTGTTACGATAAAACAGTTCATTCGCCACCTGTAAATGGCAGCCTGGCAACACATCCGCTCCCAAGGTTTCGGTCAGGTGTTCGATGATGTAGTGGATATCACGATGTTTATTCTGCCACGGAAGACGCAGGGGCAGATCGCTAAGGACGCGAGTTAGCAGCCACTCCCAGCCGGTATCAGGAAAAAAGTCTTTCGCCAACGGGCGTGGGATCGTGCGGAAACGACGCTCTGGCTGAGAACTGAAAATAAACAGCCGCTCGGGAGTCAGCGAGCGGTGGTCAAATAACCGACAGTAAACGGAGTTAAAAAAGCTCTCCGCAATCTCGAAGCGCGGGTAATCCGGCAGTAGCCGGGTGTAATGCTCTTTCACGCGAAGTAAAAAATCCGCGTCGGTACTTTTGCCGTCTGTAATGCAGCGCAACTGCTCCACCACCAGACCGACGTGATGATCGTAAAGGTGAATACGGCTTTTCATTGCCTGCTGAACCGCATGCCAGTCGGCATGTTCAAAACGCTGCTGCGCGCCGGAGGTGACTTCCAGAAAACGCCCGTACTGGGCGTCGAAACCTTGCAAAATCGTCTGAGCAATCAGTAATTCCAGGCCACGCGTCATCGACTTCTCCCATTCGGCACAACGTCATGCCGGATGGCGCGTTCGCTAATCCGGCCTACATCCCTTCGTAGGCCCGGTAAGCACAGCGCCACCGGGCATTAATCAAAACTGCGATTCTTCGGTCGAGCCGGTCAGCGCGGTCACCGAGGAAGCGCCGCCCTGAATGATAGTAGTGACTTTGTCGAAGTAGCCTGTACCCACTTCCTGCTGATGGGACACGAAGGTGTAACCGTCTTTAGCCGCCGCAAATTCTGGCTGCTGAACCTTCTCAACATAGTGGCGCATGCCTTCACCCTGCGCATAGGAGTGTGCGAGGTCGAACATGTTGAACCACATGCTGTGGATGCCCGCCAGGGTAATGAACTGGTATTTGTAACCCATATCCGACAGTTGCTGCTGGAAGCTGGCAATGGTTTTGTCATCCAGGTTTTTCTGCCAGTTAAATGACGGCGAACAGTTGTAGGCCAGCAGTTTGCCGGGGAATTTCGCGTGAATCGCATCGGCAAAGCGCTTCGCCAGTTCGAGATCCGGCGTGGAGGTTTCACACCACACCAGATCCGCATAAGGTGCATAGGCCAGACCACGGCTGATCGCCTGCTCAATACCCGCATGCGTACGGTAGAACCCTTCGCTGGTACGTTCGCCGGTGATGAACTCGCTGTCGTATGGGTCGCAGTCAGACGTTATCAGATCGGCTGCGTCAGCATCAGTACGCGCAATAACCAGCGTCGGAACACCCATGACGTCGGCTGCCAGACGGGCGGCCACCAGTTTCTGGATAGCTTCCTGAGTCGGCACCAGAACTTTGCCGCCCATGTGACCACATTTTTTTACCGATGCGAGCTGATCTTCGAAGTGAACGGCCGCTGCACCAGCCTCAATCATCGATTTCATCAGTTCAAACGCGTTCAGGACGCCGCCAAAACCCGCTTCTGCATCGGCGACGATCGGCAGGAAGTAATCCACATAGCGCGGATCGTTCGGTTCAATACCTGTTGACCATTGGATCTGATCGGCGCGACGGAATGTGTTGTTGATCCGATCCACCACTGCCGGGACGGAGTTCGCCGGATACAGCGATTGGTCCGGGTACATGCTGGATGCCAGGTTGGCATCTGCCGCCACCTGCCAGCCTGAAAGGTAGACCGCTTCAATACCGGCTTTCGCCTGCTGCAGCGCCTGACCGCCAGTCAGCGCGCCGAGGCTGTTGATATAACCTTTCTTCGATTCACCGTGCAGCAGACGCCACATTTTCGCCGCGCCAAGCTGAGCCAGCGTGCATTCCGGGTTGACCGAGCCACGTAATTTCACCACTTCCTCCGCGCTATATGGACGGGTGATGCCTTCCCAGCGCGGTTGAGTCCATTCTTTCTGTAATTCTTCGATTTGTTGAGTACGGGTTTTCATGTGCAGATGCTCCATATTGTTATGTGGTGGATTACGCCAGCAGGCGGTAGCCTGGCAGGGTCAAGAAATCGATCAATTCATCAGAGGTAGTGATTTGCTCCATCAGGCGCGCGGCATCGTCAAAACGCCCGCTGCTGTAGCGGTGTTCGCCCAGCTCGTCCTGAATCACCAGCATCTCTTCGGCCAGCATCTGACGGAACAGCGGTTTGGTAACCGGCTTGCCGTTGCTGAGCGTCTTCTGGTGGTGGATCCACTGCCAGATGGAGGTACGGGAGATTTCGGCAGTGGCCGCATCTTCCATCAGACCGTAAATCGGTACGCAGCCGTTACCGGAGATCCACGCTTCGATGTACTGCACCGCAACACGAATGTTGGCGCGCATGCCTTCTTCAGTACGCTCACCTTCACAAGGCGCCAGCAGTTGTTCTGCAGTAATCGGCGCATCTTCTTCACGGGTCACGAACAGCTGATTTTTGTTTTCACCGAGCACGTCGTTGAACACCGTCATTGCGGTATCTGCCAGTCCCGGATGGGCAATCCATGTGCCGTCATGACCGTTATTGGCTTCCAGCGCTTTGTCCGCTTTTACCTTGGTCAGAACCTGGTTGTTACGTTCCGCATCTTTGCTGGGAATGAACGCTGCCATGCCGCCCATCGCGAATGCGCCACGTTTATGACAGGTTTTAATCAGCAGACGCGAATAGGCGCTGAGGAATGGCTTATCCATCGTCACCACCTGACGGTCCGGCAGCACGCGATCCGGATGGTTCTTCAGCGTTTTGATATAGCTGAAAATGTAGTCCCAGCGACCGCAGTTCAGACCGACAATATGGTCACGCAGGGCGTGCAGAATTTCGTCCATCTGGAAGACGGCCGGCAGCGTTTCAATCAGCAGAGTCGCTTTGATGGTGCCGCGCGGCAGATTAAAGCGATCTTCTGCATAGCTGAACACTTCGCTCCACCATGCTGCTTCTTGCCAGGCCTGCGTTTTTGGCAGGTAGAAGTAAGGGCCGCTGCCTTTTGCCAGCAACGTTTTGTAGTTGTGGAAGAAATAGAGGGCAAAATCGAACAGGCTGCCCGGGATGGATTCGCCACGCCAGGTGACGTGTTTTTCCGGCAGATGCAGGCCACGAACGCGGCATACCAACAGAGCCGGATTAGGTTTGAGCTGGTAAATTTTACCCGCTTCGTTGGTATAGCTAATGGTGCCATTGACCGCATCGCGCAGGTTTATCTGCCCGTCGATAACTTTGCTCCACTCAGGAGCCAGCGAATCTTCGAAGTCAGCCATAAAGACTTTGACGTTCGCGTTCAGCGCGTTGATAACCATCTTGCGCTCAACGGGTCCGGTTATCTCTACGCGGCGATCCAGTAAATCATCAGGAATACCGCGAACCTTCCAGTCACCCTCACGAATGGAAGCTGTTTCCGAAATAAAATCAGGCAACTTACCGTCATCAATATCCTGCTGCTGCTGAATACGTGCAGCCAGAAGTTTATTGCGTTTTGGCGTAAATCTTGTCACCAGTTCAGTCAGAAACTCTACTGCTTCAGCGGTCAGAATTTGTTGCTCCTGTTCGCCACGCGGCCTGGTGAAGACCAGTTCATCGGTTGTCGTTGCCTGTTGATTCATTGCGTAGTTCCTCGTCATTGATCCAAACACATCCCCAATGCGAACGAAGGATCGTTGTGCGCTTTTCGTTCAGCACAACTAAGACTACTCATTTAAATTTCAAAATCAAAAACAATTTCCATTTTTAATTTAATTATCAATTAACCTATTGATAACAATATAAATAAAATTTAATTACACCGTGAGGTGCGTTTCGGAAATAAAAAAGGCACCCGAAGGTGCCTGATTCAATATGCTGAAACGCTTAAGGATCGTCTGCTACAGAAGATTAATCCAGCGTTGGATTCATGTGACGCAGATCATATGGCGTGATCTGGTAGACGTAATAGTTGAGCCAGTTGGTAAACAACAGATTACCGTGGCTACGCCAGGTTGCCCGCGGTTTGTTTTGCGGGTCATCTTTCGGGAAATAGTTATAGGGCACTTCCGGCGTTAGGCCCGCTTCGACGTCACGAAAATACTCACTGCCGAGCGTATGGGCATCATATTCCGGATGGCCCGTCACAAAGGCAATTCGTTTATCTTTGCTGGCAAACAGGTAGGCATCTCCCTCTTCGGTTTCAGCAAAAATCTCGAGATCGGTGTAGTCGCGAATAAGCGCAGCAGGAAAATCGGCATAGCGCGAATGCGGAGCCAGGAACGCATCATCGAATCCACGCGTCAGCAGCGCATGAGGATGCAGAATATGGTGCTCATAGACGCCTGAAAGTTTGTCCGTACGGGTTTGCTTAGGAATTCCGTACAGGATATTCAGCGCGGCCTGCACCGCCCAACAAACAAATAGCGTTGAGGTAACGTGATCTTTCGCCCATTCAAGCACTTGTTGAATCTGCGGCCAGTAAGCCACGTCATTAAATTCAACCAGACCCAACGGCGCGCCGGTCACGATCAGTCCGTCAAAGTTCTGATCGCAGATATCCTCGAAATTACAGTAAAAGTTATTCAGATGCTCCGTAGGGGTGTTACGTGACTCGCGGGCATCGATGCGCAATAGCTGAACATCTACCTGTAGCGGTGAGTTAGACAGTAAGCGCAGGAACTGGTTTTCCGTTTCAATCTTCTTGGGCATCAGGTTGAGGATGAGCACCTTCAGTGGTCGAATTTCCTGACCGGAAGCGCGGGATGTCGTCATCACAAAGACGTTTTCCTCACGCAAGAAATTGACGGCGGGTAGCTCGTCCTGCACGCGAATTGGCATAACCTGATAACCTCACTACATACGTTTAAACGTTTAGACATCCAGATAGCTGAAGATACCCAGGAATCATGCGAATGTCGAGCGTGTATGTTGAAGGTGAGAAAGTTTCACGTCATAACCAATAGTCACAGCGTGTTCAGGAGTGCCGACTATTGCGGAAATCAGTTTCCCCCTGGAGAAAAGTGCTCCGCACCCCGGCATCGCTCAGAGGCACCTTACCAGAGATAACCTGAGGACACTTAGCCCTACCGTCTGCGGCACCAAAGGTCACTTCAAGGATAGCTCGCTCTTCAACCTGCGACAGTCCACCTTCGTTCATCTCCAGCGCATGGGCCAGAAGCCCAAAAGAGTTCCGCCAAAAAAGCTGACGCCACTTAGAGCGTGGCATCAGTTGATCGACAAGGTCTTGTATCAGTTTTTCTGCTTCGAAGAACTCGGCAATCAGGAGTCGCTGATTGCTGAAGGTTCGGAATCCGGAAACTTCTTGCTGAGTGGTAGTATTGCGTACAACTACACGGTTTTTATATAGTTGAACGTAGAGAATGACCATCGGAATTTCCTTTATCAGTCCGTGATAAAATCGGAAACGCAAAAAAGCCCATCCGTCAGGATGGGCTTCTTCACTTTATTTGATGCCTGGCAGTTCCCTACTCTCGCATGGGGAGA
>NZ_JAOWDX010000003.1:0-224 GCF_030334485.1 Citrobacter sp. Cf072
GAAGGCACCACACTCAGTAACCACCTGGACGTCATCCCGGCTGACCGGACATGGCGTGCCTCCCCGCTGCCCAAACCCGCCGTGGACGGCCCGCAGAGCGCCATTGTCACCGGGCCGGCAGGCGAGGAAATTTTCTGCGACGAGCATGGCCGGGTGCGGGTGCGTTTTCACTGGGACCGCTACTGCCCGGGAAACGAAGACAGCTCCTGCTGGGTGCGGGTGTC
>NZ_JAOWDX010000021.1:0-318 GCF_030334485.1 Citrobacter sp. Cf072
CCTGCCGGGCACGAAAACGCAGATGACCATCCGCTCGAAGACCTACAAAGGCGGCGGATTTAACGAACTGAAATTCGATGACGCCACGGGCAATGAGCAGGTCTATATCCACGCGCAGAAGAACATGGATACGGAGGTACTGAACAACCGAACCACTGATGTGAAGGTGGACCATACGGAGACCATCGGCAATAACCAGAGCATCACTGTAGGACTGGGCCAGACGGTGACCGTAGGGAAAGAAAACGCATCCGGACACGACCGGACAGTCACGGTCGCGCATGACCAGCGCAACACGACGGGGAATGACCGTCAGGT
>NZ_JAOWDX010000004.1:0-419 GCF_030334485.1 Citrobacter sp. Cf072
AAAATTAGCAGTAAGAAAATCTCTGCAGGCTTGTAGCTCAGGTGGTTAGAGCGCACCCCTGATAAGGGTGAGGTCGGTGGTTCAAGTCCACTCAGGCCTACCAAATTCTTTCTGATACCGCGTTGTGAAACGACTCGCATACTTCAGTATGCTTCGCCGCTCCACGCCTTGTCTCAGCAGGAATTAAGGTGAATGAGATAACTACGATGGGGCTATAGCTCAGCTGGGAGAGCGCCTGCCTTGCACGCAGGAGGTCTGCGGTTCGATCCCGCATAGCTCCACCATCTTTACTGCAAAAACACAAGAAAACTTCAGAGTGTACCTGAAAAGGTTCACTGCGAAGTTTTGCTCTTTAAAAATCTGGATCAAGCTGAAAATTGAAACGACACACTGTTTCATTTCTCCGTAATAAGAAATGA
>NZ_JAOWDX010000022.1:0-251 GCF_030334485.1 Citrobacter sp. Cf072
CTGCGTTATCTTCACGGCATCATCACCGGCGTGGAGCTCAGGGAGAACAACGACTGGCAGATGAATTACCAGCTGACTGTTTCGCCCCCGCTCTGGCGGGCAGGGCTGCGGCAGAACTTCCGCATCTTTCAGCAGCAGGATATCCAGACTATTTCCTCCACCCTGCTTGCTGAAAACGACGTCACTGACTGGGTGCCTTCCTTTTATGAGCCCCATCCCGCCCGCGAATTCTGCGTGCAGTACGGCGAAAC
>NZ_JAOWDX010000023.1:0-219 GCF_030334485.1 Citrobacter sp. Cf072
ATAATGCGACTCCACACAGCGGGGGTGATTAGCTCAGCTGGGAGAGCACCTCCCTTACAAGGAGGGGGTCGGCGGTTCGAACCCGTCATCACCCACCAACTACTTTATGTAGTCTCCGCCGTGTAGAGTAAGAAATTGAGAAGTGGGTGATTAGCTCAGCTGGGAGAGCACCTCCCTTACAAGGAGGGGGTCGGCGGTTCGATCCCGTCATCACCCACC
>NZ_JAOWDX010000024.1:0-560 GCF_030334485.1 Citrobacter sp. Cf072
GAAACATCTTCGGGTTGTGAGGTTAAGCGACTAAGCGTACACGGTGGATGCCCTGGCAGTCAGAGGCGATGAAGGACGTGCTAATCTGCGATAAGCGTCGGTAAGGTGATATGAACCGTTATAACCGGCGATTTCCGAATGGGGAAACCCAGTGTGTTTCGACACACTATCATTACGTGAATACATAGCGTAATGAAGCGAACCGGGGGAACTGAAACATCTAAGTACCCCGAGGAAAAGAAATCAACCGAGATTCCCCCAGTAGCGGCGAGCGAACGGGGAGCAGCCCAGAGTCTGAATCAGCTTGTGTGTTAGTGGAACGGTCTGGAAAGTCCGACGGTACAGGGTGATAGTCCCGTACACCAAAATGCACAGGTTGTGAACTCGAAGAGTAGGGCGGGACACGTGGTATCCTGTCTGAATATGGGGGGACCATCCTCCAAGGCTAAATACTCCTGACTGACCGATAGTGAACCAGTACCGTGAGGGAAAGGCGAAAAGAACCCCGGCGAGGGGAGTGAAAAAGAACCTGAAACCGTGTACGTACAAGCAGTGGGAGC
>NZ_JAOWDX010000025.1:0-216 GCF_030334485.1 Citrobacter sp. Cf072
TCGCCCTGCGGGCAGTCTGTTCGCTGCGCTCTCAGTCTGTCCAACTGGCTGCGCCAGTAGTCGAACCCCGGTCCGGGCTTTTCATCCCCGCCAGGCTGTGCAACATGTGAAAAAAAAGCCCGTACTTGCGTACGATCTCTTCTTTAAATATGGCGGTGAGGCGGGGATTGACTCGCTTCGCTCGCCCTGCGGGCAGTCTGTTCGCTGCGCTCTCAG
>NZ_JAOWDX010000026.1:0-140621 GCF_030334485.1 Citrobacter sp. Cf072
GATTCGAACCCCGGATACGTTGCCGTATACACACTTTCCAGGCGTGCTCCTTCAGCCACTCGGACACCTCACCATATTGTATTGCTGCCTGACCGCTTGGGGGGCAACGGGGCGCTACTATAGGGAGTTGCGCTAAAACGGTCAAGCAGAATTTACGTGTTAACTCTCGTTTGGTTACGCAATATACATATTCCTCCGCCCAGGCAGGCGCGGAGGATAGGATTAGCGCTGAGAGTCCAGTTTTTCGCCGTTGGTCACGACTTCCTGGGCTTTACTGTAGCTCTCGATCAGCAACTGATAAGCCGGGAAGACTTTGGTATACACTTCCGCCCATTCGGCGGCGTCTTCACGGTTCCATGTGCCCTGAATTTCAGAAGCGACGGCGGCGGTATCCATCGGCACGACGCCAGCCTGAACAACGCGAGCCAGGGTGATTTCCTGCGCCATTTTGCTGTAAGTACCGGAAGCGTCGATCACTGCGAAGACCTTATAGCCTTCCGCAACCGCGCTGATAGCCGGGAAAGCCATGCACACGCTGGTAATCGTACCGGCGATAATCAGCGTCTTGCGACCTGTTGTTTTTACCGCTTTCACGAAGTCTTCGTTATCCCAGGCGTTGATTTCGCCTTTACGCGCCACGTATTGGGCATGTGGCGCATTAGCGTGGATCTCAGGGATCAGCGGGCCGTTAGGTCCCTGCGGTACGGATGCCGTGGTAATCACCGGTATCTTCGCCAGGGTCGCCATTTTAGCCAGCGCGGCGGCACGCGCACGCAGTTCTGGCATTGGCATGTCGCCGACGGTCTGGAACAACCCGCTCTGATGATCGATAAGCAGCATGACGGAATCATTTACATCGATGACCGGACGTGAACCATTAAAGTTTGCAGGACTGGACATATTCTTCTCCTTCGATTCAGATTTGGCCAAAGCGGCCGGAGTTAAAATCGCGTACGGCTTCAGCGATTTCTTGTTTCGTGTTCATTACAAACGGACCGTAACCTACAATCGGCTCGTTCAACGGTTCTCCAGAAAGCAGTAGCACGCTGGCGTCGCTGGAGGCTTCAATATGCAGCGTTTTCCCTTGCTGGCTCAGCACCACCAGTTGCGCTTCGCTGGCAGACGTAGTGCCGTTTACGGTGATATTCCCTTTCAATACCACCAGCGCAGTGCTCCATCCTTCCGGCTGGGACAACGTGAGCTGATGATTACGTTGTAAACGCATATCCCAAACGTTCAGCGGCGAGAAGGTATGTGCCGGGCCTTTTGTATCCTGATAGCTGCCCGCAATCACCCGAACGCTTCCTGCTTCATCAGGCAGGGCGACAGAGGGGATCACATCGCTGTTGATGCCCTGGTAACCCGGAACGGCCATTTTGTCCTTTGCTGGCAGATTGACCCACAGCTGTACCATTTCCAGTTCGCCGCCCTGACGGGTAAATTCTGGTGAATGGAACTCTTCGTGTAATATTCCTGCACCCGCAGTCATCCACTGCACGTCGCCGGGGCCGATAATGCCGCCGCGACCAGTTGAATCACGGTGTTCAACTTCGCCGCTGTAAACGATGGTCACCGTCTCAAAACCACGGTGAGGGTGCTCGCCTACGCCGCGTTTTTCGTTACCCGGCGTAAACGTATGTGGACCGGCGTAATCCAGCAGCAGGAACGGACTTAGTTGCTCAGCATGAGACTGGTAAGAAAACATCGAGCGAACCGGAAATCCATCGCCAACCCAGTGCGGGCGAGGTGCGGTGTAGACGCCTGTTACGTGTTTCATTTGTGTCTCCTCAGTGGCGTTATCTTGATGTGAATAAGCTTATATTCATGACAGCGAACTGAGTAGTAGCTAAAATAGTTCTCACTGTCTCATAAATAGGACAATTAGATGACGAAGCCAGATCTCAATGATTTTGCATGGTTTGTGCATGTTGTAGAGGAAGGAGGATTCGCGGCGGCGGGTCGGGCGCTTGATGAACCGAAATCAAAACTAAGCCGACGGATAGCGCAACTGGAAGAGAGGCTGGGAGTTCGACTGATTCAGCGAACCACCCGCCAGTTTAACGTGACGGAAGTGGGGCAAACCTTTTACGAACACTGTAAGGCGATGCTGGTTGAAGCGCAGGCGGCGCAGGATGCCATTGCCGCGTTACAGGTTGAACCGCGTGGCGTGGTGAAGTTGACGTGCCCGGTCACGTTACTGCATGTGCATATCGGGCCGATGCTTGCTCGTTTTATGGCGCGTTATCCTGACGTATCAGTGCAACTGGAGGCGACAAATCGTCGTGTTGACGTCGTTGGAGAAGGTCTGGACGTGGCGATTCGCGTCAGGCCCAGACCATTTGAGGATAGCGACCTGGTGATGCGTGTGCTGGCGGACAGGGGGCATCGTTTGTATGCCAGCCCGCAGTTAATCGAGCAAATGGGGGCGCTACACTCTCCGGCGGAGCTGACTCGCTGGCCTGGTTTGAGTCTCGCCTCGGGCAAACATGTACATCGTTGGGAGTTATTTGGCCCGCAGGGCGCGCGGGCAGAGGTGCATTTCACGCCGCGAATGATTACCACCGATATGCTGGCGCTACGTGAAGCCGCAGTTGCCGGTGTGGGGGTAGTGCAGCTTCCGCAACTGATGGTAAAAGATCAATTAGCCGCGGGTGAACTGGTGGCGTTGCTCGACGGTTGGGAACCGAAGCGAGAAATTATTCACGCAGTCTTTCCATCACGCAGGGGATTATTGCCGTCAGTGCGCGCTTTAGTAGATTTCTTAACGGAAGAATATGCGCGGATGATTGAGGATTAAACACATATCCTCAGCCCACAAAAAAGGCCGGTTAAACCGACCTTTTATTATCTGGACGCCATTCGGGCGTTAAAAACAATCAGCGACTACGGAAGACAATGCGGCCTTTGCTCAGGTCGTACGGGGTCAGCTCAACAGTCACTTTGTCGCCCGTCAGGATGCGGATATAGTTTTTGCGCATTTTACCGGAGATGTGTGCAGTAACCACGTGACCGTTTTCTAACTCTACGCGGAACATGGTATTAGGTAACGTATCGAGAACGGTACCCTGCATTTCAATATTGTCTTCTTTGGCCATCTAATCCTCTGGGGTATCACTACCGTAATTTGAACCGGCAAGATAATGCCGAAGTTCTTTTAATAAGTAAAGATTTGTGCGTTTAAAACACAGCAAATCGGGTTTGGCGCATTACTCTAACCACACACGGCAAAGCCGCACTTAAAGCGCAACGTGTAAGGGAACGAGGAGATAAACGATAGGCGTTGCCTGACGCGAACTGTTCCTTAACGGCGGCGGGGTAATGGGCTAAACCAACTCTGCGCGACAATTATAACACCCCGACAAAAAATGTGCCGAAAACATTCACCCCTGAGGCGAAAATAACGTCCTGGGAACCCAGAAATGGCTCGGTAGCCGCTGCTGGCGCAGTCTGCTCAGGTGTTCAAGGTACTCCCGACGAGGGGTTTCGACGGCGCCCAGCGAAGCTGTGTGGCTATTTAATACCTGGCAGTCGATTAATTTTCCGCCCTGACGGATAAATTCAGCGCAAAAAACAAGCAGTGCGGTTTTGGACGCATTTTCCTGACGGCTGAACATTGATTCGCCACAAAATAGTGTACCTTGCGCCACGCCATACATACCGCCCACTAATTCATTTTGTCGCCACACTTCAATGGAGTGCGCATGGCCCAGTTCGTGCAGGCGATGGTAGGCGTCCACTACATCATGCGTTATCCAGGTGCCTTCTTCCCGGTCGTTCGCGCAGCCTTCAATCACCTGACCGAACGCGTAATTGAGCGTCACGCGATAAGGCGAGTTTTTATGAAAGCGTTTCATGCTGCGGCTGAGATGAAATTTCTCGGGCCAAAGAATGGCGCGTGGATCGGGCGACCACCAAAGGATGGGGTCGCCAGGTGAAAACCACGGGAAAATTCCGCGCTGATAGGCCATTAACAGTCGGGCTGGGCTGAGATCGCCGCCAAGCGCCAACAAACCGTTAGGCTCGCGTAAAGCGCCTTCCGGTGAAGGGAAGGCTATAGAATGGCGGGACAATTGCACCAGGCGCATGACTGCGAAACTCCACTACGTGAGTTTGATCGTTCAATAATAGCTTACAGACGTTGCTTAAACTGGTAATAACGCCCCTGCCGGGCTAACAAATCTGCGTGATTACCTTGCTCAATAATGTGTCCGTTGTCCATCACTATTATTTGATCAAAACGTGACAAGCCGCGCAGACGATGTGTCACCATCAGTACGGTTTTATCACGCATGGCATCGCCAATTAATTCAAGCATTTGGCTTTCTGTTGTTGCATCAAGCCCTTCGGTCGGTTCGTCCAGCAGCATCAGTGGGGCATCGTGCAATAAGGCACGAGCGATAGCCAGACGACGAAGTTCGCCACCAGAAAGCTGTCGACCCCCTTCGCCTAACCAGGCGTTGAGTCCATCACCCTCAAGCAGTTTGTCCAGACCGACGCGGCACAGCATCGCGGATAATGTGTCATCACTGGCGTGCGGTGCCGCCAGTAGAAGATTGTCGCGAAGCGTCGCGCTGAAAAGGTGCACGCGCTGTGGCACGACGCTGATGCTCTGGCGCAGCGTAGTTTCACTGAGGGCTGAAATCGGCTGCTCATTAATCAGAATTTCGCCGTGCTGCGGATCCCATGCGCGGGTGAGCAATTGCAGTAACGTTGACTTACCGCATCCGGTGCGACCGAGAATCGCAATATGCTCACCGGGCTGAGCCTGCAGGGAAAGGGTGTCG
The DNA here is from genome assembly GCF_030334485.1 of Citrobacter sp. Cf072. Lineage (NCBI taxonomy): Bacteria > Pseudomonadati > Pseudomonadota > Gammaproteobacteria > Enterobacterales > Enterobacteriaceae > Citrobacter > Citrobacter sp. Cf072. The sequence continues at coordinate 4,785 of NZ_JAOWDX010000026.1, forward strand.
AGCGCTTTTTGTGCTTGTCCCGGATAACTGAATGATACATCGCGTAGCGTGAGAGTGACCCGCTCAGAAACCGGGGAACCGGCATCCGGGAAGGTGACTTCTGGCTGCTGTTCAGTCAGTTCGGTGATGCGCAGCGCAGAGGCAATAACCTGTCCGAGATGCTGAAACGCGCCGGTGACGGGGGCTAATGCTTCAAATGCGGCCAACGCACAGAAGACAAACAGCGCGATCAGCGCACCCGGCTGGGTATTGCCACCTACGCCACCTGAGGCCATCCATAACATCACAACCACTGCCAGTGCGCCGACTAACAGCATGACCGCCTGTGATAGCGCCGTTAATTCAGACTGACGTCGTTGAGCTTCATGCCACTGCAACTCGGTGGCTTCCATTTGGGCGCGGTAACGTTCACTGGCACCAAAGATGGTCAGTTCAGCCTGGCCCTGCAGCCAGGATGTTAACTGCTGACGATACTGCCCACGTAAATGCGTCAAGCTTTGCCCGGTGCTTTTACCTGCCTGATAAAAGAGTGGGGGCAAGATAAATAAGGTCAGCAGCATAATACCGCCGAGAGTAATAGCTAGCGTGAAATCGAGAACGCTTAGCCCCAGCGTGACCACCATGATGACGACAAAAGCGCCTACAAGCGGGGAGAGCACGCGTAAATAGAGATGATCGAGCGTGTCGACATCCGCCACCACGCGATTAAGCAATTCACCTTGTCCATAACGGGACAGGCCAGCAGGAGAGAGCGGCAGCAGTTTGCTGAAGGTATATATACGCAAATGTTGCAGCACGCGGAACGTCGCGTCGTGGCTGACCAGTCGCTCGAAATAGCGGCCCGCGGTGCGGGTGATTGCCGCACCGCGTACCCCGGCGGCAGGGAGCATATAGTTAAAACTGTAAATCCCGGTGACACCCACCACAGCAGAAGCCGACAGGAACCAACCGGAAAGCGTCAGCAAACCAATACTTGCCAACAGTGTGACGATCGCCAGAACGATCCCCAGGGTTAACATCCATTTGTGACGTTTATACAGCGTCAGATAAGGTAGCAAAGCGCGCATTTAGATGTCCTCCTGACGATGAGCCAGTAATGTCGCAAACGCCCCGTTGGCTGCGCTAAGTTCGGCATAAGTGCCTTGTTCAACGATCTGTCCTTCCTGCATCACCCAGATAGCATCCCAGTCGGCAAGGTCTTCAAGTTGGTGTGTCACCATCAGCGTAGTCTGGCGGCGTGACGCTGCGTTCAACGCTTGCATCACGCGTTGTTCGCTGTGTGCATCCAGGCTGGCGGCGGGTTCATCAAGCAGCAGCAACTGACACGGGTTGAGTAAGGCGCGAGCCACGGCAACGCGCTGCGCTTGTCCGACAGAAAGTCGAGCCGCCTGATCGCCTACTGGTGTATCTACACCCTGCGGCAGTAGCGGTAAAAACTCACTGACCCAGGCGCTGTCGAGTGCGTCCTGCAGCTGTTCTTCGCTGGCATCGGGGCGAGCGAGCAGCACGTTATCGCGTAACGTGGCGGCAGGGAGCTGCGGATTTTGTCCAACCCAGGACAGCTGTTTGCGCCAGCAATCAGGCGACAGGTCGCGTAGTTCAAAGCCGTTAATTCGCAGCGATCCCTGATAAGAGAGAAATCCGGACAGGACATTGAGCAACGAACTTTTGCCGGAACCGCTGCGGCCAACCAGCACCGCACGTTGGCCCGCTGGCAGGGTAAAGTTGAGCGGGCCTGCAAGCACTTTACCTTCCGGCGAGGTGATGACCAGATCTTGTGCTTCAATTGAAACAGCGTCTTTTGTTGTCAGCTCAATGTCGCCACGCTCAGGATGTGCAAGCGGGGTTTCCATGAAGGTTTTCAGACTGTCTGCTGCACCAACGGCTTGTGCTTTGGCGTGATAAAACGTGCCCAGATCGCGCAGGGGCTGGAAAAATTCCGGCGCCAGAATGAGCGCGAGGAAGCCGGCAGCCAATGTGACACCTGTGCCGTAGTGTCCAAAATCGAGTTCGCCAAGGTAGGAAAAACCGAAGTAAACCGCGACCAGTGCGATGGACAGGGAGGTAAAGAACTCAAGGACACCGGATGACAGGAAAGCCAGGCGCAGGACTTCCATAGTGCGCTGGCGGAAATCCTGTGACGCAGCGCGGATGCTTTCCGTTTCGGCTTCACCGCGACCAAAGATTCTTAGCGTCTCCATGCCACGCAGGCGGTCGAGGAAATGGCCGCTGAGGCGAGCAAGAGCCTGAAAATTGCGGCGGTTAGCGTCGGCAGCACCCATACCAACCATCGCCATAAACAACGGGATCAGCGGGGCAGTTCCAAGCAGAATAAGGGCGGCCACCCAGTTTGACGGGAATACCGCCGCCACGATCAATAAGGGGACGCATACGGCCAACGCCATTTGCGGCAGATAACGTGCATAGTAATCATGCATATCGTCAATCTGCTCCAGGATCAACGTGGCCCAACTCCCGGCCGGTTTGCCTTGTATCCAGGCCGGACCTGCCTGTTGCAGACGGTCAAGCACCTGGCGGCGAATTTCAAAGCGAATATGCTGCCCTGCGTGAAACCCGACCCGTTCGCGTAACCAGACGACCCATGCCCGCAGGATGAAAATCAATACCAGCACGATGAAAGGAAGCAGAAGCGCCTCTCGGGGAATATTGGCCATGATCATATGGTCCAGAATTCGGGCCATGAGCCAGGCCTGAGCGACAATTAACAGGCCGCTCACGAACCCCAACAGGCGCGAAATGTTCAGCCATCGTTGGGAAATTACACTTTGCTGTTTTAACCAGCGGGTCAGCTCTTTTTGACGGGTTTTATTCATTGCACGCTTAGCAGGTGAGTTATTGGAATTTTTGGGCAGGGCAATGTTACAACGAGGCAAAAATAAAGGCGACTTATAGTCGCCTTTTTTACTTTTGTTACTGATTTGTAAAACTTATTTGCAAGCGTCCGCCAGACCGTCGAGATAACGTTCTGCATCAAGCGCGGCCATACAGCCCGTGCCCGCAGAGGTAATCGCCTGGCGATAAATATGGTCCATCACGTCACCGGCTGCGAAGACACCCGGAATGCTGGTTTGAGTGGCATTGCCGTGAATACCGGACTGAACTTTGATGTAGCCGTTTTCCAGTTCCAACTGACCGTCGAAAATAGCGGTATTCGGGCTGTGACCGATAGCGACAAATAACCCGGCAACGTCCAGTGATTCTACGTTGTCAGTGTTTTGCGTATCGCGCAGACGCAGTCCGGTTACGCCCATTTGATCGCCGGTCACTTCTTCCAGCGTGCGGTGGGTGTGAAGCACGATGTTGCCGTTTTCAACTTTATCCATCAAACGTTTGATGAGAATTTTCTCCGCGCGGAAGCTGTCGCGACGGTGAATCAAATGCACTTCAGATGCGATATTCGCCAGATATAGCGCTTCTTCAACAGCGGTGTTGCCGCCGCCGATCACCGCAACTTTTTGGTTACGGTAGAAGAAACCGTCGCAGGTCGCGCAGGCGGAAACGCCACGGCCTTTGAATGCTTCTTCTGAAGGCAGACCCAGGTAACGTGCTGAAGCGCCGGTGGCGATGATCAGTGCGTCACAGGTGTATTCACCGCTGTCGCCGGTCAGACGGAAAGGACGGTTTTGCAGATCAACTTTGCTGATATGATCAAAAATGATTTCAGTGTCAAATTTGGACGCATGTTCGTGCATACGCTCCATCAGTAGCGGGCCAGTAAGATCGTGCGGATCGCCAGGCCAGTTTTCCACTTCTGTTGTTGTGGTCAACTGACCACCTTTTTCCATACCGGTAATCAGTACCGGTTGCAGGTTAGCGCGTGCAGCGTAGACCGCAGCGGTATATCCCGCAGGGCCAGAGCCCAGAATAAGAAGTTTACTGTGTTTGGTTGCGCCCATGAGATCCCCATAGTTGTTGGCAGGCAATGAGCAGGATTGTAGGGAATTTACAGACGTAAAAAAAGAGTATGGCGATTTTGTTAACAATATGTGTAATAGCAGAAACCGATGAACGGGGTGATTAGCCGTAATACTATAACGATTTCTACTTAAAATCGGTCAGTTATAAGGTGATAAAATGACGATTTTCCATCACTGCGAATGAATAACTGGCATGTTGTACTAAAAATCGATGTTTTGCTTTGACAATCCCCTGCTGTTTTGCGAAAACATTCAAGGAAGAAAAAAACTGTGTCATGTATGTGCTGCATAATCATGCATGTAGATACCATGTTTACCGTGTTAGCGAAATCTACGCATGGTGTGGACAGATGCCATTCGTGATGTCGATAGCCGCCGACAGGCAACGGTCTTCTCACCATAAACCCAGACATTGCGAACCGAAAATCCCTCTGGGTTGCGGTTTATTTTGATGGGTAGCGACTCTGAACAGTGATGTTGGTAGAGTCAGGCAGGAGTAGGGAAGGAATACAGAGAGACAATAATAATGGTAGATAGTAAGAAGCGCCCTGGCAAAGATCTCGACCGTATCGATCGTAACATTCTTAATGAGCTGCAAAAGGATGGGCGTATTTCTAACGTCGAGCTTTCTAAACGTGTGGGACTTTCACCAACGCCCTGCCTTGAGCGTGTGCGTCGGTTGGAAAGACAGGGTTTTATTCAGGGCTATACAGCGCTGTTAAACCCGCATTATCTGGATGCATCACTTCTGGTTTTTGTTGAGATTACTCTGAATCGTGGCGCCCCGGATGTGTTTGAACAATTCAACTCTGCAGTACAAAAACTTGAAGAAATTCAAGAGTGTCATTTGGTTTCCGGTGATTTCGACTATTTGCTGAAAACACGCGTACCGGATATGTCGGCATACCGTAAGCTGTTGGGGGAAACCCTGCTGCGTCTGCCTGGCGTGAATGACACACGTACTTATGTAGTCATGGAAGAAGTCAAACAGAGCAATCGTCTGGTAATTAAGACGCGCTAACACGGAACAGGTGCAAAATCGACGCAGTTTGATTACACTCCTGTTAATCCATACAGCAACAGTGCCGGGGTAACCCGGTGCTGTTGTCCGTTTTAGCATCGGGCAGGAAAAGCCTGAAACCTGGAGAGCCGTTTTTGAGCCAGGAATACACTGAAGACAAAGACGTCACATTGACGAAGTTAAGCAGCGGGCGCCGACTTCTGGAAGCGCTACTGATCCTTATTGCCCTTTTTGCCGTCTGGTTGATGGCTGCCTTACTCAGCTTTAACCCTTCGGATCCCAGTTGGTCACAAACCGCATGGCATGAACCTATCCATAATCTGGGGGGAATACCCGGAGCATGGTTGGCGGACACGCTGTTCTTTATTTTTGGCGTCATGGCCTACACCATTCCCGTCATCATTGTTGGCGGTTGTTGGTTTGCCTGGCGACACCAGGCCAGCGACGAATACGTCGATTATTTTGCCGTCTCGCTGCGCATTATTGGCGTCCTGGCGCTGATTCTCACTTCCTGCGGGTTGGCCGCAATTAACGCCGATGACATCTGGTATTTCGCCTCTGGCGGCGTGATCGGCAGTCTGCTCAGCACTACGCTACAACCCTTACTGCACAGCAGCGGCGGCACGCTGACGTTGTTGTGCATTTGGGCGGCGGGATTAACGCTTTTCACCGGTTGGTCATGGGTGAGCATTGCGGAAAAACTGGGCGGCTGGTTACTCAATATCCTGACGTTTGCCAGCAACCGTACCCGCCGCGACGATACCTGGGTCGATGACGAAGAATATGAAGATGAAGAAGAGTCTGTCGATGCCGCTGATGGCAAACCCCATGAATCGCGTCGGGCTCGTATTCTGCGCGGTGCGTTAGCGCGCCGTAAGCGTCTGGCAGAGAAATTTACCAACCCGCTTGGTCGTCATACCGATGCGGCGCTGTTCTCCGGCAAACGCATGGATGATGAAGACGAAATTGAATACAGCGCCCGTGGCGTGGTTGCCGATCCTAACGATGTGCTGTTTTCCGGCAATCGCGCGACGCTGCCTGAATATGACGAGCTTGACCCACTGCTTAACGGCCACTCGGTGACCGAGCCTGTGGCTGCAGCAGCTGCAGCTACAACGTCCGCTCAGGCCTGGAGCGCGCCGGTAGATCCGTTGCTGCAAACCTCGCCCGTGACCAACACTGTTATGGAGCAACCGGCTCCAGCCGTAGCCTGGCAATCCGCACCAGGCCCGCAAACCGGTGATGCCGCGATTGCACCAACGCCTGAAGGTTATCCGCATTCAGCCCAGTACGCGCAACCTCCGGTGCAGCAGCCGTATGAGCCATGGCAACAGCCGGTTGTGGAGGAGAGTCCGCAGCCGCAATGTTACGCACCGCAGCCGGAACCTGTTTATGCGCAGCCAGTCGCGCCGCAGCCGGAACCTGTTTATCAGCCAGAGCCTGTGCTGCAGCCTGTCTATCAACAGGATCCGACCTCTCAACAGAACGCCACATTCCAGCAGCCTGCTTATCAGCCGGAGCCTGCGCCGCAACCTGTTTATCAGCAGGAATCAATCCCTCAACAGAGCACTACGTTCCAGCAGCCTGTGGTTGAACAACCGCTTGTGGTGGAACCTGAGCCCGTGGTTGAAGAAGTTAAACCGACTCGTCCGCCGCTCTATTACTTTGAAGAAGTCGAAGAGAAACGTGCGCGTGAGCGTGAGCAACTGGCCGCATGGTATCAGCCGATTCCAGAACCTGCTCAGGAGCCTGAGCGTATTAAACCGTCTACGCCATCTATGCCGACGACTGCATCCATACCGCCCGTTGAGTCTGTTGCTGCTGTTGCACCGCTGGCTGCCGGTGTAAAAAGCGCCGCTTTAGGGGCGGGTGCAGCAGCAGCTGCACCTGTCTTTAGCCTTGCGGGCAGCGGTGCGCCGCGTCCGCAGGTGAAAGAGGGGATTGGCCCGCAGTTACCGCGCCCAAATCGTGTGCGCGTGCCTACTCGCCGGGAATTGGCGTCGTATGGCATCAAACTGCCGTCACAGCGTATGGCTGAAGAGAAAGCGCGCGAAGAGCAGCTTGATACAGATGCGTACAATGACGATGAAATGGATGCAATGCAGCAGGACGAGCTGGCACGCCAGTTCGCTCAGTCGCAGCAGCATCGTTATGGCGAAGAGTATCAGGACGATACCCACCAGACTGATGACGAAGATTCAGCCGCAGAAGCGGAACTGGCTCGCCAGTTTGCTTCTTCTCAGCAGCAGCGCTATTCCGGTGAACAGCCTGCCGGAGCGAATCCGTTCTCGCTCGATGACTTTGAATTTTCGCCAATGAAAACGCTGGTAGATGAGGGGCCGCATGAGCCACTGTTTACGCCTGGCGTGATGCCGGAGCCTGCGCCGCAGTACCAGGAACCAGTTGCACCGCAGCAGCATTATCAGCAACCGGCGCAACCTGTTGCACCGCAGCAGCATTATCAGCAGCCGGCGCAGCCTGTCGCACCGCAGCAGCATTATCAGCAACCGGCGCAGCCTGTCGCACCGCAGCAGCATTATCAGCAGCCGGCGCAGCCTGTCGCACCGCAGCAACATTATCAGCAGCCGGCGCAGCCTGTTGCACCGCAGCAGCATTATCAGCAGCCAGCGCAGCCTGTTACGCCGCCGCCGCAGGATAGTCTGATCCATCCGCTGCTGATGCGTAATGGCGACAGCCGTCCGGCGCACCGTCCAAGCACGCCGCTGCCATCGTTAGATCTGCTTACACTGCCGCCGAGCGAGGTTGAGCCGATAGATACGTTCGCGCTGGAGCAAATGGCACGTCTGGTGGAAGCGCGTCTGGCGGATTTCCGCATTAAAGCCGATGTGGTGAACTACTCTCCAGGCCCGGTGATTACCCGCTTTGAGCTTAATCTGGCTCCTGGGGTTAAAGCGGCGCGTATTTCCAATCTGTCGCGAGATCTGGCGCGTTCATTGTCGACCGCAGCGGTACGTGTGGTCGAGGTTATTCCAGGCAAACCGTATGTCGGACTGGAGTTACCGAATAAAAAACGTCAAACCGTTTATCTGCGTGAAGTACTGGATAACGCTAAATTCCGTGATAACTCATCTCCGCTGACTGTGGTGCTGGGTAAAGATATTGCGGGCGAACCGGTGGTGGCCGATCTGGCAAAAATGCCGCACCTGCTGGTAGCAGGGACAACCGGATCCGGTAAGTCTGTTGGGGTGAACGCCATGATCCTCAGCATGCTGTATAAGGCGCAGCCGGAAGACGTTCGCTTTATCATGATTGACCCGAAAATGCTGGAACTGTCGGTTTATGAAGGCATTCCGCATCTGCTGACCGAAGTCGTGACCGATATGAAAGATGCTGCTAACGCCTTGCGCTGGAGCGTCAATGAAATGGAACGTCGCTACAAGCTGATGTCGGCGCTTGGCGTGCGTAACCTTGCCGGTTATAACGAGAAAATCGCTGAAGCCGCCCGCATGGGGCGTCCGATTCCGGACCCGTACTGGAAACCGGGTGACAGTATGGATGTTCAGCATCCGGTGCTGGAAAAACTGCCGTATATTGTTGTGCTGGTGGATGAATTCGCCGACCTGATGATGACGGTTGGCAAAAAGGTGGAAGAACTGATTGCTCGTCTGGCGCAAAAAGCGCGTGCGGCGGGGATCCACCTGGTGCTGGCAACCCAGCGACCATCGGTTGACGTTATCACCGGACTGATTAAAGCGAACATTCCAACGCGTATCGCCTTTACCGTGTCCAGTAAAATTGACTCGCGTACCATCCTTGACCAGGGCGGAGCGGAATCGCTGTTGGGTATGGGTGACATGCTTTATTCCGCACCGAACTCGACGATCCCTGTGCGTGTTCACGGCGCCTTTGTCCGCGATGAAGAAGTTCACGCAGTGGTTCAGGACTGGAAAGCGCGCGGTCGTCCACAATACGTCGACGGCATTACTTCTGACAGCGAAAGCGAAGGAGGCGGTGGCGGTTTTGATGGTGGCGAAGAGTTGGATCCGCTGTTCGATCAGGCGGTAAACTTTGTGACCCAGAAACGCAAAGCCTCAATCTCCGGCGTCCAGCGTCAGTTCCGCATCGGCTACAACCGAGCGGCGCGCATCATCGAGCAGATGGAAGCGCAGGGTATTGTCAGCGAACAAGGGCATAATGGTAATCGTGAAGTGCTGGCTCCGCCGCCCTTCGAATGATTGCAAAGTTAAGTAATTCAGTATTTTCTACTTTCCTCATGCTGATTTTTGGCCTGAAATGGATAGCAGAGGGATCTCCCCGTTGGGAGTGACGTATTTTGAGGAATAACGATGAAAAGAATCGCAATCACCTGTGCATTACTGTCGAGCTTTGTGGTGAGCAGCGTCTGGGCTGACGCTGCCAGCGACCTGAAAAGCCGTCTGGATAAAGTCAGTAGCTTCCATGCCAGCTTTACTCAGAAGGTCACGGACGGCAGCGGCGCAGCGGTGCAGGAAGGTCAGGGTGATTTATGGGTTAAACGTCCTAATCTGTTTAACTGGCATATGACCCAGCCTGATGAGAGCATCCTGGTTTCCGATGGGAAAACGCTGTGGTTCTTTAACCCGTTTGTTGAACAGGCGACCGCGACCTGGCTGAAAGACGCCACGGGCAATACGCCGTTCATGCTGATCGCGCGTAACCAGGCCAGTGACTGGCAGCAGTACAACATTAAGCAAAACGGCGATGATTTCGTGCTGACGCCAAAAACCAGCAGCGGTAACCTGAAGCAGTTTACGATCAATGTTGGGCGTGACGGGACGATCCATCAGTTTAGCGCCGTTGAGCAAGACGATCAGCGCAGCAGCTATCAGCTGAAATCTCAGCAGAATGGTGCGATTGAACCTTCCAAATTCACCTTTACCCCGCCGCAAGGTGTAACGGTTGACGATCAACGTAAGTAGAGGCGTGTGAGTGAGCAATCTGTCGCTCGACTTTTCTGATAATACCTTTCAGCCACTGGCCGCACGTATGCGGCCAGAAAATTTAGCGCAGTATATCGGCCAGCAGCATTTGCTGGCTGCGGGTAAACCCTTGCCGCGCGCTATCGAGGCGGGGCACCTGCACTCCATGATTTTATGGGGGCCGCCGGGGACGGGAAAAACTACGCTTGCCGAAGTCATTGCCCGTTACGCCAACGCCGATGTCGAACGCATTTCGGCGGTTACGTCTGGTGTAAAAGAGATTCGTGAAGCGATTGAGCGTGCGCGTCAGAATCGTAACGCTGGTCGGCGTACGATCCTGTTTGTCGACGAAGTTCACCGTTTTAATAAAAGCCAGCAGGATGCGTTTTTACCGCATATTGAAGACGGTACCATCACGTTTATTGGCGCCACCACCGAAAACCCCTCGTTTGAACTGAACTCGGCGCTGCTGTCACGCGCACGCGTTTACTTACTGAAATCGTTAACCACCGACGATATTGAACAGGTGCTGGACCAGGCGATGTCAGATAAAGCGCGGGGTTACGGCGGCCAGGATATCGTACTGCCGCCAGAGACGCGTCGGGCTATTGCCGAACTGGTTAATGGTGACGCGCGCCGGGCGCTGAATACGCTGGAAATGATGGCCGATATGGCCGAAGTTGATGATTCTGGCAAGCGTGTATTGAAACCAGAATTGCTCACTGAAATTGCCGGTGAGCGCAGCGCACGCTTCGATAATAAAGGCGATCGTTTTTACGATCTCATCTCCGCATTACATAAGTCGGTTCGCGGCAGTGCACCGGATGCAGCGCTTTATTGGTATGCGCGCATCATTAGTGCAGGCGGTGACCCGCTGTATGTTGCTCGTCGCTGCCTGGCAATTGCCTCTGAAGATGTGGGCAATGCCGATCCTCGCGCCATGCAGGTGGCAATTTCCGCATGGGACTGCTTTACCCGTGTGGGACCAGCGGAAGGCGAACGTGCGATTGCTCAGGCGATTGTTTATCTGGCCTGCGCGCCGAAAAGTAATGCAGTTTACACCGCCTTCAAAGCTGCGCTGGCTGATGCACGTGAACGTCCGGATTACGACGTGCCGGTTCACCTTCGCAATGCGCCGACGAAGCTGATGAAGGAGATGGGCTACGGTCAGGAGTATCGTTACGCCCATGATGAGCCAAATGCCTATGCTGCCGGAGAAGAGTACTTCCCGCAGGAAATGGCACAAACGCGCTATTATCACCCCACAAACAGAGGTCTTGAGGGCAAGATTGGCGAAAAGCTCGCCTGGCTCGCCGGACAGGATCAAAATAGCCCTATAAAACGCTACCGTTAGTGTTATCGTTGCGGTAATGTTGTCTCTGTATCCCTGTGACCGCAGGCTGTGGTCACTTTCTCCTATTTTAATTCGATAAGCACAGGATAAGCATGCTCGATCCCAATCTGCTGCGTAATGAGCCAGACGCAGTCGCAGAAAAACTGGCAAGCCGGGGCTTTAAGCTGGATGTAGATAAGCTGCGCGCTCTTGAAGAGCGTCGTAAAGTTCTGCAGGTACAAACTGAAAACCTGCAGGCAGAGCGTAACTCTCGATCGAAATCCATCGGCCAGGCAAAAGCGCGCGGGGAAGATATCGAGTCTTTACGTCTGGAAGTGAACAAACTGGGCGAAGAGCTGGATGCCGCGAAAGCTGAACTTGATAACTTACAGGCCGAGATCCGCGATATTGCGCTGACCATTCCTAACCTGCCAGCGGACGAAGTTCCGGTGGGTAAAGATGAAAATGACAACGTCGAAGTCAGCCGCTGGGGTACACCACGTGAGTTTGATTTCGAAGTGCGCGATCACGTTACTCTGGGTGAAATGCACACGGGTCTTGATTTCGCCGCGGCGGTTAAGCTGACTGGCTCTCGTTTCGTTGTTATGAAAGGCCAGATCGCACGCATGCACCGTGCGCTGTCTCAGTTTATGCTGGATCTGCATACCGAACAGCATGGTTACAGCGAAAACTACGTTCCGTATCTGGTTAACCATGACACGCTGTACGGAACAGGCCAACTGCCGAAATTTGCTGGCGATCTGTTCCACACCCGTCCGCTGGATGAAGAAGCTGACAGCAGCAACTATGCGCTGATCCCAACGGCAGAAGTGCCGCTGACCAATCTGGTACGTGACGAAATCATCGACGAAGATGCGCTGCCGATCAAAATGACTGCGCATACGCCGTGCTTCCGTTCTGAAGCAGGTTCTTACGGTCGTGATACCCGTGGTCTGATCCGTATGCACCAGTTCGATAAAGTTGAGATGGTGCAGATCGTTCGCCCGGAAGACTCTATGGACGCGCTGGAAGAGATGACCGGTCATGCTGAGAAGGTCCTGCAACTGTTGGGTCTGCCGTATCGCAAGATCATCCTGTGCACTGGCGACATGGGCTTCGGCGCATGCAAAACCTACGATCTGGAAGTGTGGATCCCGGCGCAGAACACCTATCGCGAAATCTCCTCTTGCTCCAACGTGTGGGATTTCCAGGCTCGTCGTATGCAGGCGCGTTGCCGCAGTAAATCCGACAAAAAGACCCGTTTAGTACATACGCTGAATGGTTCTGGTCTGGCGGTAGGACGTACGCTGGTTGCGGTAATGGAAAACTATCAGCAGGCTGATGGCCGCATTCAGGTTCCGGAAGTGTTGCGTCCGTACATGAATGGCCTGGAATTCATCGGCTAAGCTACCTTTCCCTGCTAAAAAAGCGCCTCCGGGCGCTTTTTTTATGCCTGTTTGACGCTGGACAATAACATCTACCTCCATAGGAGTAATACTGCCTTCAAATGAAAGTCAGTATTTATCTCTGTCTTTTCGCAAATTCAGTATCTACCAGTCTTTATATCGATAGTAACGTTATATAAAAATCTATACAACGGATATTTGCCTTTTGTTGATTGTGAGCAGCAGAGTGAGCCACTATGAAAACTAAGATCCCCGATGCCATGCTGGCAGCTGAGGTTAGTCGCCGAGGTTTGGTGAAAACGACGGCGATAGGCGGACTGGCGGTGGCCAGTAGCGCGTTTACCCTGCCATTTACCCGTATTGCAAATGCTGCAGAAGCCCTTAATCCAACACAGGCCAGTGAGAAAGTCATCTGGAGCGCGTGTACGGTGAACTGTGGTAGCCGCTGTCCTCTGCGTATGCACGTGGTAGATGGTGAAATAAAGTATGTTGAAACCGACAACACCGGTGATGACAACTACGACGGTTTGCATCAGGTACGCGCCTGTCTGCGAGGTCGCTCCATGCGTCGTCGCGTCTATAATCCCGATCGTCTGAAATACCCGATGAAACGCGTCGGCAAGCGTGGCGAAGGTAAATTTGAGCGTATCAGCTGGGATGAAGCCTACGATATCATTGCCAGCAATATGCAGCGTCTTATCAAAGACTACGGCAACGAGTCTATCTACCTGAACTACGGCACAGGTACGCTGGGCGGCACCCTGACACGCTCCTGGCCACCGGGCAAAACGCTGGTAGCACGTCTGATGAACTGCTGTGGTGGCTACCTGAACCACTACGGTGACTACTCTTCAGCGCAAATCGCTGCCGGGTTGAACTACACCTACGGCGGCTGGGCAGACGGTAACAGCCCGTCAGACATTGAAAACAGCAAGCTGGTGGTCCTGTTCGGGAATAACCCAGGTGAAACCCGTATGAGCGGGGGTGGGGTAACCTATTACCTTGAACAGGCGCGACAGAAATCCAATGCCCGCATGATCATTATCGATCCTCGCTACACGGATACTGGTGCGGGTCGTGAAGATGAGTGGATCCCCATCCGTCCAGGTACGGATGCCGCGCTGGTAAATGGGCTGGCGTATGTTCTGATCACCGAAAACATGGTTGATCAACCGTTCCTTGACAAATATTGCGTAGGTTACGACGAGAAAACCTTACCGGCAGATGCACCGAAAAACGGTCACTATAAGGCGTATATTCTTGGGCAGGGCAAAGACGGTATTGCCAAGACCCCGGAATGGGCAGCGCAAATTACCGGGATTCCTGCTGAACGAATCGTCAAACTGGCACGTGAAATCGGTAGCGCTAAACCGGCATACATCAGCCAGGGGTGGGGACCGCAGCGTCATGCTAATGGTGAAATAGCGACCCGCGCCATTTCTATGCTGGCTATTCTGACCGGTAACGTTGGGATTAACGGCGGCAACAGCGGGGCGCGTGAGGGCTCATACAGTTTGCCGTTTGAACGTATGCCTACGCTGGAAAACCCTGTAGAAACCAGTATCTCGATGTTTATGTGGACGGACGCCATTGAGCGAGGTCCGGAGATGACGGCGCTGCGTGACGGTGTTCGTGGTAAAGATAAGCTCGATGTTCCGATTAAGATGATCTGGAACTATGCGGGTAACTGCCTGATTAACCAGCACTCCGACATCAACCGCACACACGAAATCCTACAGGATGATAAGAAGTGCGAGATGATCGTTGTCATCGACTGCCATATGACCTCCTCGGCGAAATACGCGGATATTTTGCTGCCGGACTGTACCGCTTCGGAGCAGATGGACTTCGCACTGGATGCCTCCTGCGGGAATATGTCGTATGTGATTTTCACCGATCAGGCGATCAAACCACGCTTCGAATGCAAGACTATCTACCAGATGACCAGCGAGCTTGCGAAACGCCTAGGCGTTGAGCAGCAGTTTACAGAAGGTCGCACTCAGGAAGAGTGGATGCGTCATCTGTACGAGCAGTCGCGCAAAGCAATTCCTGAACTGCCAACGTTTGAAGAATTCCGCAAGCAGGGGATCTTTAAACAGCGCGACCCACAAGGGCATCACGTGGCGTACAAGGCGTTCCGTGAGGATCCTGACGCCAATCCGCTGACTACTCCGTCAGGTAAGATCGAAATTTATTCGCAGCAACTTGCCGAGATCGCGGCGACCTGGGAACTGCCGGAAGGTGATGTGATTGATCCACTGCCGATTTATACCCCAGGGTTTGAAAGCATAAACGATCCTCTGGCGGAGAAATTCCCTCTGCAATTGACCGGGTTCCACTACAAATCTCGCGTCCACTCTACCTATGGCAACGTTGATGTTCTGAAAGCATCCTGCCGTCAGGAAATGTGGATCAACCCGATGGATGCGCAGAGACGCGGCATTAACAACGGCGACAAGGTGCGCATCTTTAACGATCGTGGTGAAGTGCACATCGAGGCGAAAGTAACGCCGCGTATGATGCCTGGCGTGGTGGCACTAGGCGAAGGGGCGTGGTATGACCCGGACGCAAAACGCGTGGACCAGGGCGGTTGTATTAACGTCCTGACGACCCAGCGTCCGTCTCCTCTCGCGAAGGGGAACCCATCACACACGAACCTTGTTCAGGTTGAAAAGGTGTAAGGAGTAACCGATGACAACCCAGTATGGATTTTTTATTGATTCCAGCCGTTGCACCGGTTGCAAAACCTGCGAACTGGCCTGCAAAGATTTTAAAAATTTAACCCCGGAGGTCAGCTTCCGCCGCATTTATGAGTATGCAGGCGGTGACTGGCAGGAGGATAACGGCGTCTGGCATCAGAACGTCTTTGCCTATTACCTCTCCATTGCGTGTAACCACTGCGAAGACCCAGCCTGTACCAAGGTGTGTCCGAGCGGCGCGATGCACAAACGTGAAGATGGCTTTGTCGTTGTCGATGAGGACGTGTGCATTGGCTGTCGGTATTGCCACATGGCCTGTCCTTACGGCGCGCCGCAGTACAATGCTGAAAAAGGGCATATGACTAAATGCGATGGCTGCCATGAGCGCGTCGCTGAAGGTAAAAAACCTATCTGCGTCGAATCCTGCCCACTGCGTGCGCTGGATTTTGGTCCGATTGAAGAGCTGCGCAAAAAGCATGGCACCCTGGCTGCGGTTGCGCCACTGCCGGGCGCGCACTTTACCAAACCGAGTATTGTCATCAAACCTAACGCCAATAGCCGCCCGACCGGGGATACCACAGGTTATCTGGCCAATCCGAAGGAGGTGTAAGATGGGAAGTGGATGGCATGAATGGCCGCTGATGATCTTCACGGTCTTCGGACAGTGTGTGGTTGGTGGCTTTATCGTTCTTGCGCTGGCGTTGATGAAAGGTGACTTGCGTCCAGAATCGCAGCAGCGCGTGATTGCCTGCATGTTTGGATTGTGGGTATTAATGGGCATTGGCTTCATTGCTTCTATGCTCCACCTGGGCTCGCCGATGCGCGCCTTTAACTCGCTCAATCGCGTTGGGTCTTCGGCGTTGAGTAACGAAATTGCCAGCGGTTCAATCTTCTTTGCCGTTGGTGGTATCGGCTGGTTGCTGGCCACGTTGAAAAAAATGTCGCCCGCATTACGCAATCTGTGGTTAGTTGTCACCATGGTGCTGGGTGTGGTTTTTGTCTGGATGATGGTACGCGTTTATAACACCATTGATACTGTGCCGACCTGGTACAGCGTCTGGACTCCGCTGGGCTTCTTCCTGACGATGTTTATGGGCGGTCCGCTGCTGGGGTATCTGTTACTGAGAATTGCTGGCGTGGATGGTTGGGCGATGCGCCTGCTGCCGGCAATTTCAGTGCTTGCTCTGGTCGTAAGCGCCATCATGTCTGTCATGCAGGGGGCTGAACTGGCGACGATCCACAGTTCTGTTCAACAGGCTTCTGCGCTGGTTCCGGATTACGGCTCGCTGATGGCGTGGCGGATTGTGGCGCTGGCATTAGCGTTGTGCTGCTGGATTGTACCGCAAGTGAAGGGCTACCAGCCTGCTGTTCCGCTGCTTTCCGTGGCGTTTATTTTGCTGTTAGTCGGCGAGCTGATTGGTCGTGGCGTGTTCTACGGGCTGCATATGACAGTCGGTATGGCGGTGGCGAGTTAATCCAAACTATGCCGGATGGCGGTTTGCGTCTTATCAGGCCTACAGATCTGTAGGCCTTAAAGCTGCGCGTCATCAGGCAATATGTCAGGCCAGGGCTTTCGCCCTGGTTTTACTTCTGCTTAGTTAACGTGTCGTAGCTGGTCATCAGATTGCGGTAGTCCGGAATGTGATTCGAGAACAGCGTTGCCAGACCTTCGATATCGTTGCGCCAGTCGCGGTGCAGCTCGCACGCTACTCCGAACCATGTCATCAACTGAGCGCCTGCTTGAGACATCCGATCCCAAGCTGAATGACGGGTAATTTCATTAAATGTGCCTGAAGCATCGGTTACCACAAAGACGTCAAAGCCTTCTTCAATAGCTGAGAGCGCAGGGAAGGCGACGCAAACTTCCGTCACGACACCAGCGATAATCAGCTGCTTTTTGCCGGTCGCTTTCACTGCCTTCACGAAATCTTCGTTATCCCATGCGTTAATGTTTCCTGGGCGAGCAATATAGGGCGCATCGGGAAATTGCGCTTTCAGTTCCGGTACCAGCGGCCCGTTTGGTCCTGTTTCAAAACTGGTTGTCAGAATGGTTGGGAGGTTGAAGTATTTTGCTAAGTCACCCAGGGCTAGCACGTTGTTTTTAAATTTATCGGGATCGATATCCCGAACCAGAGAGAGCAGGCCTGCCTGATGGTCGACCAGCAGTACTGCCGCATTATCTTTATCAAGTCTTACGTAAGGTTTAGTCATGATATTTCTCCTGTTCAGCATCAGTGGGGGAAATTTGATGAGTTTAAGTCTACGAAAAGAACGATATCTGGAGTAGATGCCTAAATAAGAACTCACTGTTCTATTTTGAAGACAATGCAGCTCAGCATCCCGCATTGAGTTTAGTAAGAAATAAAAGTAAGGGTAATCCATGAAATTTTTCGACTGAACGTAACGCGAGATTTTTGTTTTAGATCAATAAAAACAAGCAGATGTGATTTTGTATTTTTTATCTATTCACATTAAGAATCAGTAATGCAAATCGATCGACCAGAAAGCGCCTCAGCCCTCTGATTACGCCGATTGACAATGTTTTTAGCAGTGGCATGATGCGCATGAAATTTGAACTTCCTCACGGTTTTTATTCATGTCCACCTATACCCGTCCCGTCATGCTATTGCTGTGCGGGCTACTTCTGTTGACCCTGGCGATCGCCGTGTTAAACACGCTCGTCCCGCTTTGGCTCGCCCATGAAAATCTTCCCACCTGGCAGGTAGGCGTGGTGAGCTCGTCCTACTTTACCGGTAATCTGGTAGGGACGTTGTTGACAGGGTATTTAATAAAACACCTTGGTTTTAACCGCAGCTATTATATCGCCTCGCTTATTTTTGCCGCGGGCTGTGTCGGGCTGGGGATTATGGTGGGATTCTGGAGCTGGATGACCTGGCGTTTTATCGCTGGTGTTGGCTGCGCCATGATTTGGGTGGTGGTGGAAAGCGCGCTGATGTGCAGCGGGACTTCGCGTAATCGCGGACGTTTGCTTGCCGCCTATATGATGATCTATTACGTGGGGACGTTTTTAGGCCAACTGCTGGTGAGTAAAGTATCCACGGAATTGATGAACGTCCTGCCGTGGGTGACGGGTACTATCCTGGCGGGTGTTTTGCCACTGCTATTTACGCGCATTGCCAATCAGCAGGGTGATGAGCAGCAGTCTACGCCTATTGTCTCCATGCTGAAACTCCGCCAGGCGCGTCTGGGCGTGAATGGCTGTATTATTTCCGGGATTGTGCTGGGGTCTTTGTATGGCCTGATGCCGCTGTATCTCAATCATCAGGGGGTGAGTAATGCCAGCATTGGTTTCTGGATGGCGGTCCTGGTAAGTGCTGGTATTCTGGGGCAATGGCCGATTGGCCGTCTGGCGGACAAGCTGGGACGTCTGTTGGTTTTACGCGTCCAGGTCTTCGTGGTGATCGTCGGGAGTATCGCCATGCTGAATCAGGCGGCGATGGCGCCCGCGTTGTTTATGTTGGGTGCGGCAGGCTTTACCCTCTACCCGGTCGCGATGGCCTGGGCCTGTGAAAAGGTGGAGCATCATCAGCTGGTCGCCATGAATCAGGCATTGTTATTGAGCTATACCGTGGGCAGTCTGCTGGGTCCTTCATTTACAGCGATGCTGATGCAGAATTATTCAGATAGCTTGCTGTTTATCATGATCGCCAGCGTATCGTTTATTTATTTACTGATGCTGTTGCGTAAAACGGGCCATACACCCAATTCTATTGCGCACATTTGACCTGATTTAACAGAATATGAACAGGTTCCCATACATACTGTTTATGTATGCTTTATGGGAACCTGCATTATTTAATCACACACTTCTTTCCTGAAAATAAAGTGTGCAGAAGGTTATAGTTTTACATCCTGCCGTTTCCGCTCGCTCATTTTACCGCGCATAATCCCACGCCTCATTTATTTATAATCATAAAGCTTCCACGAAGGATTGCGTATGGCTGGTGTGCAGGAAAAACAATTGCGATGGTACAACATTGCATTGATGTCTTTTATTACCGTTTGGGGTTTTGGCAACGTCGTTAACAACTATGCCAATCAGGGATTAGTTGTTGTCTCCTCTTGGATCTTTATTTTCGCGCTCTATTTTATACCTTATGCGTTGATCGTCGGGCAGCTTGGCTCAACTTTTAAAGAGGGTAAAGGCGGCGTCAGTACCTGGATTAAACATACCATGGGGCCAGGGCTGGCCTATCTTGCTGCATGGACCTATTGGGTTGTGCATATTCCTTATCTGGCGCAAAAACCGCAGGCTATTCTGATTGCGCTGGGATGGGCGCTGAAGGGCGATGGTTCGTTGATTAAAGAGTACACCGTCGTGGCGTTGCAGGGGCTGACACTGGCGCTGTTTGTCTTTTTCATGTGGGTTGCGTCCCGTGGCATGAAATCGCTGAAAATTGTTGGGTCAGTTGCAGGCATCGCGATGTTTGTGATGTCCATTTTGTATGTCGTGATGGCGGTAACTGCGCCTGCAATTACGGATGTGCAGATAGCGACAACTAATATCACCTGGGAATCGTTTATCCCGCACATTGATTTTACCTACATTACCACGATCTCCATGCTGGTCTTTGCCGTGGGCGGCGCGGAGAAAATTTCGCCATACGTTAATCAGACACGTAATCCGGGCAAAGAATTTCCGAAAGGGATGCTCGTTCTGGCTGTTATGGTGGCGGTATGTGCGATTCTCGGGTCGCTGGCTATGGGAATGATGTTTGACTCCCGGCATATTCCAGATGATCTGATGACGAATGGTCAATATTACGCCTTCCAGAAACTGGGTGAGTATTATGGTATGGGTAATTCGCTGATGGTTATTTACGCGATTGCCAATACGCTGGGACAGATTGCGGCATTGGTATTTTCTATTGATGCACCGCTTAAAGTTCTGCTGGGTGATGCTGATCGTAAATATATTCCCGAGAGCCTGTGTAAAACCAACGCTTCCGGTACGCCGGTAAATGGTTATATTCTGACGCTGGTGCTGGTGGCGATTCTGATTATGTTGCCAACACTGGGAATTGGCGACATGAACAATCTGTATAAATGGCTATTGAATCTTAACTCTGTCGTGATGCCATTGCGTTATTTATGGGTATTTGTGGCATTCATTGCCGTTATTCGTCTGGCGCAAAAATATAAATCAGAATATGTCTTTATTCGCAACCGATCGCTTGCGATGACCGTGGGGATCTGGTGCTTTGCCTTTACCGCATTTGCCTGTCTGACCGGGATTTTCCCGAAAATGGAAGCCTTCACCCCTGAGTGGACATTCCAGCTCACGCTGAATATTGTGACGCCATTTGTGCTGGTTGGACTGGGATTGATTTTCCCGTTACTGGCGAGAAGAGGGCGTTAAGGCAGAGTCAGGTGGGTAACGTATCTGTTACCCACCATAAAACTCAATACATCACTTTATGTCCATATTGCTCGAGAATACCCTTCACGCGCTCCATGGTCTCTTTCTTCGGCGGCTTAACGCCGTCGAGTTTGTACTCTTCGCCCATTGCCACCCATTTGTGTTTGCCCAGCTCGTGGTAAGGCAGCAGCTCGATTTTTTCAACGTTGCCCATATCGCGGGTAAATTCGCCAAGGCGGTGTGCGGAGTCGTCATCGTCAGACCAGCCAGGTACGACAACATAGCGGATCCACACTTTGATGTCTTTGTTGGACAGGTAACGCGCGAACTCGAGTGTACGATGGTTAGACACACCCACCAGATTCTGATGGATTTCATCGTTCATTTGTTTGAGATCGAGCATGACCAGGTCGGTGACTTCCAGCAACTCATCGATCACCGGATCGTAGCGGCGAACAAAACCGTTAGTATCCAGACAAGTATGAATACCTTCTTTTTTACAGGCCCGGAACCAGTCACGTACGAATTCAGCTTGCAAGATAGCTTCGCCGCCAGACGCTGTCACGCCGCCACCGGAGGCGTTCATAAAGTGGCGGTAGGTCACCACCTCTTTCATTAATTCGTCAACGGTAACTTCTTTACCGCCGTGCGTATCCCACGTGTCGCGGTTATGGCAATACAGGCAGCGCATCAGGCAGCCCTGAAAGAAGGTAATAAAACGGATGCCCGGGCCATCAACAGTGCCACAGGATTCAAAGGAGTGAATGCGACCAATAACTGACATTGCGGTGTTTCTCCAGGTGTGGCCCATCCGGGGCCAGTGTTAGTGCACAGTTATTAACTGTGTCGAGTCTGTTTTGGCTGCTATCCATAAGTATAGATGGCTGACAAAGCAGGCTATTAAAAAGGCCCCACTTACGTGGAGCCTTTATTGTACGCTTTTTAAAGTACGATTTCAGTCAAAACCAATTACATGGTCTGAGTGAAGGTACGAGTGATAACGTCCTGCTGCTGTTCTTTAGTCAGGGAGTTAAAACGTACTGCGTAGCCAGAAACGCGGATGGTCAGCTGCGGATATTTTTCCGGATGTTCCATCGCATCCAGCAGCATTTCACGGTTCATGACGTTCACGTTCAGGTGCTGACCACCTTCGATGGACGCTTCGTGGTGGAAGTAACCATCCATCAGACCCGCCAGGTTGGTCTTACGAACTTCGTCGTCTTTACCCAGAGCGTTCGGAACGATAGAGAAGGTGTAAGAGATACCATCTTTAGCGTAAGCAAACGGCAGTTTAGCAACGGAGGTCAGAGAGGCAACAGCACCTTTCTGGTCACGGCCGTGCATTGGGTTAGCACCCGGTCCGAACGGCGCGCCAGCACGACGACCATCTGGGGTGTTACCAGTTTTCTTACCATAAACCACGTTAGAGGTGATGGTCAGAACAGACTGAGTCGGGATAGCGTTACGATAAGTAGTCAGTTTCTGAATTTTCTTCATGAAACGTTCTACCAGGTCAACCGCCATGTCATCAACGCGAGAGTCGTTGTTACCAAACTGCGGGTATTCGCCTTCGATTTCGAAGTCGATAGCCAGACCGTCTTCGTCACGAATCGGTTTAACTTTCGCATATTTGATTGCAGACAGGGAGTCAGCAGCAACGGACAGACCAGCGATACCACACGCCATGGTGCGGATAACGTCACGGTCGTGCAGCGCCATCAGAGAGGCTTCGTAGCTGTACTTGTCGTGCATGTAGTGGATAACGTTCAGTGCAGTGACGTACTGTTTAGCCAGCCAATCCATGAAGTGATCCATGCGGTCCATAACTTCGTCGAAGTTCAGAACGTCGCCTTTGATCGGTTCAGATTTAGGACCAACCTGCATTTTCAGTTTTTCATCAACGCCACCGTTGATTGCGTACAGCATGGTTTTCGCCAGGTTTGCACGCGCACCGAAGAACTGCATTTGTTTACCAACAACCATCGGGCTTACGCAGCAAGCGATAGCGTAGTCGTCGTTGTTGAAGTCCGGACGCATCAGGTCATCGTTCTCGTACTGCAGAGAAGAGGTGTCGATGGACACTTTAGCGGCGAATTTCTTGAAGTTCAGAGGCAGTTTTTCAGACCACAGAACGGTGATGTTCGGCTCCGGAGAAGGACCCATGGTGTACAGGGTGTTCAGGAAGCGGAAGCTGTTTTTGGTAACCAGAGTACGGCCATCAACGCCCATACCACCGATTGATTCAGTTGCCCAAATCGGGTCACCGGAGAACAGTTCATCATATTCAGGAGTACGCAGGAAGCGAACCATACGCAGTTTCATGACCAGGTGGTCGATCATTTCCTGTGCGTCTTGCTCGGTGATTTTGCCTGCTTTCAGGTCACGTTCGATGTAAGCATCCAGGAAGGTGGATACGCGACCGAAGGACATTGCTGCACCGTTCTGAGATTTAACTGCGGCCAGGTAGCCGAAGTAAGTCCACTGGATAGCTTCCTGAGCGTTGGTAGCCGGACCAGAGATATCGCAGCCATATTTAGCAGCCATTTCTTTGATCTGACCCAGAGCGCGGTGCTGTTCAGCGATTTCTTCACGCAGACGGATAGTTGCTTCCAGGTTTACGCCGTTTTCCAGATCGGACTGCAGAGAGACGAACTGAGCGTATTTGTCTTTCATCAGGTAGTCGATACCGTACAGCGCAACGCGACGGTAGTCACCGATGATACGGCCACGGCCATACGCATCTGGCAGACCAGTCAGAACACCGGATTTACGGCAGTTCAGAATGTCTTTGGTGTAAACATCGAATACGCCCTGGTTGTGGGTTTTGCGGTATTCGGTGAAGATTTTTTTCAGCATCGGGTCCAGTTCGCGATTGTACGCTTTGCAGGAACCTTCAACCATTTTGATGCCGCCAAACGGAATGATCGCACGTTTCAGCGGAGCTTCAGTCTGCAGACCAACAATCTTCTCGAGCGCTTTGTTGATGTAGCCTGCGTCGTGAGAAGTGATGGTAGAAGCAACGGAGGTGTCAAAGTCAACAGGCGCGTGAGTGCGGTTTTCCTGTTTAACGCCTTCCATCACGCTGTCCCACAGTGCAGTGGTCGCATCAGTTGCGCCAGCCAGGAAGGACTCGTCACCCTCATATGGAGTGTAGTTTTTCTGAATGAAGTCACGTACGTTTACTTCATTCTGCCAGTCACCTTTGGTAAAACCTTCCCAGGCTGTGGCTAACTTTTCATTAAGCTCGGACATGTAACACCTACCTTCTTAAGTGGATTTTTTATTTACTGCGTGTAATGGGCATCATCAGATTAATGATGATCGTTACCACGCAGATAAATGACCCAGTATGTCAACCCGACCAACAAACCGCCGCCGATAATGTTACCGATCGTAACCGGAATCAGGTTATCGGTGATGAAATTCATCACGGTCAGGTGAGAAAAATTCTCCGGAGAAGACCCAACTGCGGTCCAGAATTCCGGGGTGGCGAAATCGCGTATTACAATACCCATAGGGATCATAAACATGTTTGCGATACTGTGCTCAAAACCGCTGGCAACAAACATTGCGACCGGTAATACCATGATAAACGCTTTGTCCATCAGGCTGCGGCCCGAGTAGCTCATCCATACGGCCAGACACACCATCAGGTTAGCCAGGATGCCAAGACTTACCGCCTCAACAAAAGTATGGTGCACTTTGTGGTCGGCTGTTTGTAGGACGTTGAGCCCCCACGCGCCGTTGGCGGTCATGTATTCGCCGGAAAGCCACATCAATAGCACGAAGAGCAAGCAACCCACCAGGTTACCGACATAAACGTTAAGCCAGTTTTTAGCCAATTGGCCCCAGGTAATACGACCACTGGCTTTTGCTACGACAATCAATACGGTTGAGGTGAAGAGGTCTGCGCCGCAGACAACACAAAGAATCAGCCCCAGGGAAAAGCAGATACCACCTACTAATTTTGCCATGCCGAAAGGCATAGTTCCGGTACCGGTTGTGGCGGTGATATAGAAAACAAAGGCAATTGAAATGAATACACCGGCAGTAATTGCCAGATAGAACGTCTTAAGCGGATGTTTCGTTGCTTTATAGACGCCTGCTTCTTCGGCAACTTTGGCCATTGCAGCAGGTAGAATAAGATCAAAAGGGTTGTCAGCTTTCACACTAACTCTCTCTTTATTAAGTCGGCGACGAGATACTAACAAAGCATTATAGATGAGAATTTGATATAGATCATATCTCGCCTGGCTTATAGGCCCGCAAGACGCATGGTTTTTATGCGATTACGGAGTAACTTGTTGATTATCCATGTAAAAATAAATTTTAAAAATTATAAAGTGAGTTGAATTTTTTCTTTTTGTCTCCTGTCAGACGGTTAATTAAAATGGAGTAATTGAGATAAAAAACCACATTAATATGCTAATTTTTTTAATATCAACTACTAATATTTAACCTTGTTTTTACATTTATTTTCCGATTTGACCAAAATAAAAAAACAGGGCGCTTAAAGCGCCCCGTAATATATCCCAGACAATACTTTTAGCCTACTTAGCGCAGGCTGACTGTCATTATTTTGACCAATGTGCCGCTTTCGCGCGCTGCAGTTTTTCATAGGCTTTCAGCAGAGACTGATGCGCCGGGAAAGCTTGCAGATCGTTATCAACGGTTTGCAACCCGTAGAATGGCGCTTCGCCACTCAATGCCGCACTTGCCGCTTCAACCGCCTCGGCACCGTACATGCGGACAAACGCATTCAGATATTGCAGCGGCTGACGGTCTTCTTCCTGAGACAGCAGCAACAATGTTTGCAGGCAGCGATAGTAGTTTGCACGTTCCGCGCTAAAGACGGAGGCGTTAAATTCCATCGTCCATTCTGTCCACACCAGCGCCTGCTCCAGATCGCCACCGGCCAGCGCCAGCATCACTTTAAGCTCGCCAATACGCAGGGTGTACCAACCGTTATCCGCACCGGTCGCCAGACCGAGTAGCTCGCGTACGCGGGTGAAGTCGTCAAACCCTTCTTCATCCAGTTGTTCGATCAGATTGAGATAGTCTTCTTTATCCCATTCGCTGCCCGGCAGAGAGAGAATGGTGTCACGCAGATGGGCGCCCATAGCGTTGTTAGCTAACCACAGATCTTCTGCCGGATAGATGTCAGACATTCCCGGAACAATAATGCGGCACGCGTAAACGCTCAGGTGCTCATAGTCAGCGATATACACTTCTTTATCTTCAGCATTGAAGATGGCCATCAGGGTGGCGAACTCTTCTTCCGTGGTGCCAGAGAAATTCCAGTCAACGAACGGATAATCGGCATCCTGCTTGAACAGATCCCATGAGATCAAACCGCTGGAATCGATGAAGTGAGTTTCAAGGTTGGTATGTTCTGCCACTTCCTCATCGTCGAAGGTCGGTGGGGTGAAGACATCAAGATCCTTCAGACCACGGCCCTGCAGCAGTTCAGTGACGGTACGCTCCAGCGCCACGCCGAAATCCGGGTGTGCGCCGAAGGAAGCGAAGCAGGTACCGTTGGTTGGGTTGAACAGGACAACGCAAATCACCGGATACTTGCCGCCCAGCGAGCCATCATAGGCAAAAATTGGGAAACCTTCAGCTTCCAGTGTGGCGATGGACTCCACCACTGCCGGATAGCGCGCCATGACTTCGGCCGGGATTTCCGGCAGGCTGATGCTTTCCGCAATAATGCGGTTCTTCACATGACGCTCAAAGACTTCAGACAGGCCCTGAACGCGCGCTTCGTTAGGCGTGTTACCCGCGGACATGCCGTTAGAAACATACAGGTTGCCGATAATATTCATCGGAATATAGACAGTCTGGTTATCCGACTGACGGGTAAACGGCAGGCCGCAGACGCCACGTTCTTCATTACCAGACTGCAGATCGATAAGCATGCTGCCAGTCAGTTCGTTATCTGGATCGTAAAACGCTCGCAGACGTGCATCCAGTAAACCTTCTGGTACATCGTCTTCTTCTGTCAGCGGGAACCATTTTTCGTTCGGATAATGCACGAACGGGCCATTGGCGATAGTTTCGCCCAACCAGAAATCTGCAAAGAAATAGTTAGTCGACAGACGCTCAAAATATTCGCCCAGCGCGGAAGCCAACGCCGCTTTTTTCGTCGCGCCTTTACCGTTGGTGAAGCACAGCGCGCATTCTTTGTCGCGAATATGTACAGACCAGACGTTAGGGACGGGATTCAACCACGAGGCTTCTTCAATTTGAAAACCGAGGTCGAGCAATTTTTGCTGGAAGCGAGCGATGGAGTCTTCCAGAGCGGCATCTTTGCCGGGGATAAATGTTTGCGTCATGAAAATCACTTTTGTCGTACGGAAAGCGCGCAATGATACGGGTTTTCAATGAACGGCGCTATCGCCGCCGGAGCTCAGGCGTAAATAAAAGCATTGGCTATGCTTTCTTACAACCAACCACGTTTAGAGCATATTAATGAAAGCTTTCGATTTGCACCGTATGGCGCTTGATAAGGTGCCCATGGATTTTCTGGGGGAAGTTGCGTTACGCAGCCTCTACACCTTTATATTGGTTTTTCTGTTTTTAAAAATCACCGGACGTCGCGGCGTACGCCAGATGTCGCTTTTTGAAGTGCTGATCATCCTTACGCTGGGTTCTGCAGCGGGAGACGTGGCATTCTATGACGATGTCCCGATGCTGCCAGTGCTGGTGGTTTTTATTACTCTTGCTGTGCTGTATCGGTTGGTGATGTGGCTGATGGCGCATAGTGAAAAAATGGAGGACCTGCTGGAGGGCAAACCCGTCGTGATCATTGAAGACGGCGAGCTGGCATGGTCAAAGCTCAATAGTGCCAATATGACGGAATTTGAATTCTTTATGGAACTGCGTTTGAACGGCGTGGAGCAATTGGGACAGGTAAAACTGGCTATTCTGGAGACGAATGGACAAATCAGCGTCTACTTCTTTGCCGATGAAGACGTAAAGCCGGGGCTCAGTATTTTACCTAAGCACTGTACGCAACGATTTAAAGTAATGCCTGAAGCAGGAGACTATGCCTGTATACGTTGTAGCGAAGTGGTGCAAATGAACGCCGGAGATCATCAATTATGTCCACGCTGTGCAAATCCAGAATGGTCGAAGGCCAGTCGGGCAAAACGGGTTACCTGACAGCAAAAATCTCGGTTTTTACCCGTCAATCCGATAGATTCTGTTGTGTGACCAATGACACATTTTTACCCTGGTCAGTTTTACCCATTGCGGCGCGTGTCACTGAATGATAAAACCGATATCCACAGGAATAACTTATACCAATGTCTGTCACCGGATTATCGTCAATGACAGGATGTTGATTGGACAACAACACAACGTGGTGAGGGGAAATGGCTCAGGTCTTTAATTTTAGTTCAGGTCCGGCAATGCTACCGGCAGAAGTACTTAAACTGGCTCAACAGGATCTTCGCGACTGGAACGGTCTTGGCACGTCGGTGATGGAAATTAGCCACCGTGGCAAAGAATTCATCCAGGTCGCCGAGGAAGCGGAGCAGGATTTTCGTGATCTTCTTAGCATCCCCTCCAACTATAAAGTGTTGTTCTGCCATGGCGGTGGTCGTGGGCAGTTCGCGGGTATCCCGTTAAATATTCTGGGGGATAAAACCACCGCGGATTACGTCGATGCCGGTTATTGGGCCGCCAGTGCAATTAAAGAAGCGAAAAAATACTGCACACCAAACGTTATTGATGCCAAAGTCACCGTGGACGGCCTGCGTGCTGTTAAGCCGATGAGTGAATGGCAGCTTT
Organism: Citrobacter sp. Cf072; assembly: GCF_030334485.1. Classification (NCBI taxonomy): domain Bacteria; kingdom Pseudomonadati; phylum Pseudomonadota; class Gammaproteobacteria; order Enterobacterales; family Enterobacteriaceae; genus Citrobacter; species Citrobacter sp. Cf072. Next base: position 33,275 of record NZ_JAOWDX010000026.1, read on the forward strand.
CTGATAACGCGGCGTACCTGCACTATTGTCCGAACGAAACTATCGATGGCATTGCGATCGATGAAACGCCGAATTTTGCCAGCAACGTTGTGGTCACGGCGGATCTGTCCTCTACCATTCTTTCCGCACCGCTTGACGTTAGCCGTTATGGCGTAATTTATGCCGGTGCACAGAAAAACATCGGCCCGGCCGGCCTGACGATTGTCATCGTCCGTGAAGATTTGCTGGGTAAAGCTCATGTATCATGCCCGTCAATCCTCGACTATACCGTGCTGAATGACAACGATTCCATGTTCAATACGCCGCCAACCTTTGCCTGGTATCTGTCTGGCCTGGTCTTTAAATGGCTGAAAAAGCAGGGCGGTGTTAATGCAATGGATAAGATTAACCAGCAAAAAGCGGAACTGCTGTACGGCGTAATTGATAACAGCGATTTCTACCGTAACGATGTGGCGAAATCCAACCGTTCACGCATGAACGTACCGTTCCAGCTGGCTGACAGCGCACTGGATAAACTGTTCCTGGAAGAGTCTTTTGCCGCGGGCCTGCATGCGCTGAAAGGGCATCGTGTGGTCGGCGGTATGCGTGCGTCCATCTACAATGCAATGCCGCTTGAAGGTGTAAAAGCACTGACCGATTTCATGGTCGATTTTGAACGCCGTCGCGGCTAATCTGCTGTACTTTTCATCCCCACAGCCCGTCTGTGGGGTTTTTATGTCTGTTTTTGAGAGTCGAGTTTCATGGAATCCCTGACGTTACAACCCATTGCGCGGGTGGATGGCACAATCAATCTGCCTGGATCCAAAAGTGTTTCTAACCGCGCTTTGCTGCTGGCCGCATTAGCCAATGGCACCACTGTCCTGACCAACCTGCTGGACAGCGATGATGTTCGCCATATGCTTAATGCTCTGAATGTGTTAGGGATTAGCTATACCCTTTCTGCTGATCGTACCCGCTGCGAGATTATTGGCAATGGTGGTGCATTACATGCGCAAGGCTCAGTAGAACTGTTCCTTGGTAATGCCGGAACCGCCATGCGCCCGCTGGCCGCAGCGCTATGTCTGGGCAGCAATGACATCGTGCTGACGGGCGAACCGCGCATGAAAGAGCGCCCGATTGGCCATCTGGTTGATGCGCTGCGCCAGGGCGGAGCCAAAATTGACTATCTGGAGCAGGAAAACTATCCACCTTTACGTCTGCGCGGTGGCTTTACCGGAGGCCAGGTTGAGGTAGACGGTAGCGTTTCCAGCCAGTTCCTCACTGCGCTGCTGATGACTGCGCCGCTTGCGCCGCAGGATACGACGATTGCAATTAAAGGTGACTTGGTATCCAAACCTTACATTGATATCACACTGAACCTGATGAAAACGTTTGGTGTTGAAATTGAAAATCAAAACTACCAGCGCTTTGTCGTGAAGGGGCAGCAGCAGTACCAGTCACCGGGTGCATACCTGGTTGAAGGCGATGCTTCTTCCGCTTCCTATTTCCTCGCGGCGGGTGCCATTAAAGGCGGTACGGTAAAAGTTACCGGGATTGGCCGTAACAGCATGCAGGGTGATATTCGTTTTGCCGATGTACTGGAAAAAATGGGTGCTACCATTACATGGGGCGACGATTTTATTGCCTGTACTCGCGGCGAGTTGAACGCAGTGGATATGGATATGAACCATATTCCTGATGCGGCGATGACCATTGCAACGGCGGCGCTGTTTGCGAAAGGCACCACAACATTACGTAATATCTACAACTGGCGCGTCAAAGAGACCGATCGTCTGTTCGCGATGGCGACGGAGTTACGCAAAGTGGGCGCGGAAGTGGAAGAGGGGCATGACTTTATCCGCATCACCCCGCCTGCAACATTGCAATTTGCGGACATCGCGACCTACAACGATCACCGCATGGCGATGTGTTTCTCGCTGGTGGCGCTATCTGACACGCCTGTGACCATTCTTGATCCAAAATGTACCGCCAAAACCTTCCCGGATTATTTCGAACAGCTGGCGCGTATTAGTACTCCTGCCTGATCCTCACGAAACGTCGGTCCCCGGACTGGCGTTTCTGTGTCCGTAACCGCACTGTTTTTACGCTTACAACTAATGCTAACTTGTGGATGATTTAACTTATTTATTTGTTTTTATTATAAATATCATCGGAAGATTAGCATGAAAAATAAATCACTCTTTTTGGCATTGACTGTTTCCGCTACGTTGCTGGCAGGTTATAAAAATGGTGTAAATGGCGACCTTGTTGCCAGTTCTGGTATGGCAGCTTATAAAGCTGCGACGCTTACCGATGCTGATGTCAAATCCCTCTCTAACAGCTCATGTAAGCAGATGGATAGTGAAAACCAGCTGGCGGGCGCAAAAAGCAAATACACTAAGCGTCTGAATAAAATTGCGAAAGCGTTGGGTAATAACATTGATGGAACGCCGGTCAACTATAAAGTTTATATGACCAGTGATATCAATGCCTGGGCAATGGCGAATGGATGTGTACGTGTTTATTCGGGCTTGATGGACCTGATGACCGACAATGAAATTGAAGGCGTGCTGGGTCATGAGTTGGGCCATGTTTCTTTAGGGCACTCACGTAAAGCAATGCAGACCGCGTATGCCACACTTGCTGCGCGCGATGCTATTTCTGCGACCAGCGGCGTCGCTTCTCAGCTTTCCCAGTCTCAGTTGGGCGATCTGGCGGAAGGTGTGATTAACTCAGCCTTCTCCCGTAGCCAGGAATCGGATGCGGATGACTTTTCCTATGATTTGCTGAAAAAACGCGGTATTGACCGTCAGGGGTTAGTGACTGCGTTTGATAAGTTTGCCACGATGGACGCAGGCCATGCAAAATCACTGATGGATTCTCATCCGGCATCTGACGATCGCGCTCAGCATATGCGTGAACGTATCGCAGCAGATAAAAAGTAAAACAGTGCCATCTTCCGGGCTGGTTTCTCGCCAGCCCGCTATAATTGCGCAATTCTTCCACATATCGTTACAGACTAATCGGGTTTTTACACTCTGTATTAACGATCATTAGCGTTGGCGCGTATAATGCGCGGCGTTCACGTTAATGTACGCCCGTTTAAGGAGAAAAAGATGACGGCAATTGCCCCGGTTATTACCATTGATGGCCCAAGCGGTGCAGGAAAAGGCACCTTGTGCAAGGCAATGGCGGAAGCATTGCAGTGGCATCTGTTAGATTCAGGCGCGATCTACCGCGTACTGGCGCTCGCAGCGTTACATCACCATGTTGATGTCACTTCTGAAGATGCTCTGGTACCGCTTGCCTCACACCTGGATGTGCGTTTTATCTCAACAGACGGCAACCTTGAAGTCATTCTTGAAGGTGAGGATGTCAGCGGTGAAATCCGTACCCAGGAAGTGGCGAATGCCGCCTCTCAGGTCGCGGCGTTTCCTCGCGTGCGTGAAGCGCTTTTACGTCGTCAACGCGCATTTCGCGAAACCCCAGGTCTGATTGCTGATGGACGTGATATGGGGACCGTGGTGTTCCCGGATGCGCCGGTGAAAATTTTTCTGGACGCCTCCTCGCAAGAACGTGCGCATAGACGTATGCTACAGTTGCAGGAGAAGGGCTTTAGTGTTAACTTTGAACGCCTTTTGGCCGAGATCGAAGAACGAGATTATCGCGATCGTAACCGTGCTGTAGCGCCGCTGGTTCCTGCTGCTGATGCTTTAGTTTTGGATTCAACCCGATTAAGCATTGAGCAAGTGATTGAAAAAGCGTTACAATACGCGCGCCAAAAACTGGCTCTCGCTTAAGTGCGACCGAATTTGCAGTACCCCCGTTGCAATGGATTGACAGCGGGTATGTTAAACAACCCCATCCGGCATGGAGCCAGGTGGACGTTAAATATGAAACCTGAAGATTAAACATGACTGAATCTTTTGCTCAACTGTTTGAAGAATCCTTAAAAGAAATCGAAACCCGTCCGGGTTCCATCGTTCGTGGTGTTGTTGTTGCTATCGACAAAGACGTAGTACTGGTTGACGCTGGTCTGAAATCTGAGTCCGCCATTCCGGCAGAGCAGTTCAAAAACGCCCAGGGCGAGCTGGAAATCCAGGTTGGTGACGAAGTTGACGTTGCTCTGGATGCAGTAGAAGACGGCTTCGGTGAAACCCTGCTGTCCCGTGAAAAAGCTAAACGTCACGAAGCTTGGATCACGCTGGAAAAAGCTTACGAAGAAGCTGCAACCGTTACTGGTGTTATCAATGGCAAAGTCAAGGGTGGCTTCACTGTTGAGCTGAATGGTATTCGCGCGTTCCTGCCGGGTTCCCTGGTAGACGTTCGTCCGGTCCGCGACACGCTGCACCTGGAAGGCAAAGAGCTTGAATTCAAAGTAATCAAGCTGGATCAGAAGCGTAACAACGTTGTTGTTTCCCGTCGTGCCGTTATCGAATCCGAAAACAGCGCAGAACGCGATCAGCTGCTGGAAAACCTGCAGGAAGGCATGGAAGTTAAAGGTATCGTTAAGAACCTCACTGACTACGGTGCATTCGTTGATCTGGGTGGCGTTGACGGCCTGCTGCACATCACCGACATGGCATGGAAACGCGTTAAGCATCCGAGCGAAATCGTAAACGTTGGCGACGAAATCACTGTTAAAGTGCTGAAGTTCGACCGCGAGCGTACTCGTGTATCTCTGGGCCTGAAACAGCTGGGCGAAGATCCATGGGTAGCTATCGCTAAGCGTTATCCAGAAGGTACCAAACTGACTGGTCGCGTGACCAACCTGACCGACTACGGCTGCTTCGTTGAAATCGAAGAAGGCGTTGAAGGCCTGGTTCACGTTTCCGAAATGGATTGGACCAACAAAAACATCCACCCGTCCAAAGTTGTTAACGTTGGCGACGTAGTGGAAGTTATGGTTCTGGATATCGACGAAGAACGTCGTCGTATCTCCCTGGGTCTGAAGCAGTGCAAAAACAACCCATGGCAGCAGTTCGCGGAAACCCACAACAAGGGCGACCGTGTTGAAGGTAAAATCAAGTCTATCACTGACTTCGGTATCTTCATCGGCCTGGACGGCGGCATCGACGGCCTGGTTCACCTGTCTGACATCTCCTGGAACGTTGCAGGCGAAGAAGCAGTTCGTGAATACAAAAAAGGCGACGAAATCGCAGCAGTTGTTCTGCAGGTTGACGCAGAGCGTGAGCGTATCTCTCTGGGCGTTAAACAGCTCGCAGAAGATCCGTTCAACAACTGGGTTGCACTGAACAAGAAAGGCGCAATCGTAAACGGTAAAGTCACTGCAGTTGACGCTAAAGGCGCAACCGTAGAACTGGCTGACGGCGTTGAAGGTTACCTGCGCGCTTCTGAAGCTTCACGTGACCGCGTTGAAGATGCAACTCTGGTTCTGAGCGTAGGCGACGACGTTGAAGCTAAATTCACCGGCGTTGATCGTAAGAACCGTGCAATCAGCCTGTCTGTTCGTGCTAAAGACGAAGCTGATGAGAAAGATGCAATCGCAACTGTTAACAAACAGGAAGATGCTAACTTCTCTAACAACGCAATGGCTGAAGCTTTCAAAGCAGCTAAAGGCGAGTAATATCGAGTGCTCTAAATCCTTTGTGCTGTTAACGGCACAAAGGATGACGAGTAGCTTGACAGATTACAGGATTCGTCCTGTAATCAATGACAAAGGGCGGCTACGGCCGCCCTTAATCAATGCAGCAGCTAATTATGCCTTTAAGGAACCGGAGGAATCATGACCAAGTCAGAATTGATTGAAAGACTTGCAACCCAGCAACCTCATATTCCCGCGAAAGCGGTTGAAGATGCAGTTAAAGAGATGCTGGAACATATGGCCTCGACTCTTGCGCAGGGCGAGCGTATTGAAATCCGCGGTTTCGGCAGCTTCTCTTTGCATTACCGCGCACCACGCACCGGACGTAATCCGAAGACCGGCGATAAAGTGGATCTGGAAGGGAAATACGTTCCGCACTTTAAACCAGGTAAAGAACTGCGCGACCGCGCCAATATTTACGGTTAAGTTTTTAGCGAGACTTAACGCCGAGAAAAGCACCCACATGGGTGCTTTTTTCATTTCTGTGCGCCTATCCTGGAATCCTCATCCCAGTTAATTTGTACGTTACAACCCCCACTAAATGTCTGCGGAACTCAGGTCGTATAACGATAAATTGATGCCAGACAATCGTCGAAGAGTACTGCACACTCCCTGTAACAGGGAGGTTATTGATGAAAATAACAACGGTGAGTACGTGTGCATTATTCGGCATTCTCCCACTCATGCTATTACCTACGCTGCCAGGCATGTTGTGTATCAGCATTGTATTTTGTCTGGCATGTCTGCTCTGTTTTCTCCCCCACAAATATATACGTTCCGCCGGACTAACCCTGCTGTTTTTTCTTTGGGGAATCCTGGCTGCGAAAGAGGCTCTGTGGGCCGGTAATACGCTGCCTGAGAAAAACCAGCAAGCCATTGTGCGGATAACCGGAACTGACAATATGACAACGCACTACGGCCAAATCACTCACCTTCAGGGGAGACGAATCTTTCCTGCACAAGGAATCGTCTTGTACGGACAGTATTTACCCGGTGATGTTTGTGCGGGTCAGACATGGGCGATGACGTTGAAAGTCCGCGCCGTACACGGTCAATTAAACGAAGGCGGATTTGATAGCCAGCGTTACGCATTGGCGCAGCATCAACCGTTGACGGGGCGATTCTTACAGGCTTCGGTTATCACACCACAATGCAGTTTGCGTTCGCGATTTCTCGACTCATTGAAAACGGTACTCGCCGACTATCCCTGGCAGCAGGTCATACTGGGTCTGGGAATGGGTGAGCGCTTGTCCGTGTCACAAGAGGTGAAAACGATTATGCGTGATACCGGCACGGCTCATTTGATGGCAATCTCCGGGCTGCATATTGCGTTTGCTGCACTTCTGGCTGGCGGAATAATTCGCGCGGGACAATTTTTTATGCCCGCCAGATGGATTTGCTGGCAGGTTCCATTAGTGGGTGGGATTATCTGCGCCACATTATATGCCTGGCTGACGGGGCTGCAACCCCCGGCATTACGAACGGTTGTTGCGCTGCTAGTCTGGGGGGCGCTAAGACTTAGCAGCAGGCAGTGGAGCGGATGGTCGGTATGGATCTGCTGTCTGGCAGCCATTCTGGTGGTGGATCCTGTTGCCGTTCTTTCGCAAAGTCTATGGTTGTCTGCATCCGCCGTTGCGGCACTGCTGTTCTGGTACCAATGGGTACCGCTCCCGGACTGGCCGCTGTCGCGTGCTGGTCGTCAATTTCTGGCGCTGGCTCATCTGCAATTGGGTATTACGCTTCTGCTTCTTCCCGTACAAATCGCAATGTTTCACGGTTTTAGTCTGACCTCGTTTCCGGCTAATTTGTTTGCCGTCCCTTTGGTCACGTTTATTTCCGTACCCTTGATATTAGCAGGCATGATCGTGCATTTAGCCGGACTGGTGATGATTGAATCGAATCTGTGGTATTTAGCGGATCGTTCTCTGGCGCTACTATTTTGGGGGCTCAGGAGCCTGCCTGAAGGGTGGATCAATATTGATGCACGCTGGCAATGGCTCGCATTTTTACCCGGAATAATGATTATCGCATGGCGACTAAATATCTTGCGTACGCTACCGGTGGTCTGTTTCTCTGCGCTACTTTTGCTGAGTGGGCCGCTTTGGCGTGCACCGCGTACAGATGTGTGGCAAGTGCATATGCTGGATGTCGGGCAGGGGCTGGCGATGGTGATTGTGCGTAATGGAAAAGCGCTGCTTTACGATACCGGTCTGGCATGGCCTGAAGGCGATAGCGCGCAACAGCTGATTATTCCCTGGTTGCGTTGGCATAATCTGGAGCCAGAAGGGGTCATTTTAAGTCATGAACATATGGATCACCGGGGAGGGTTGCACTCCTTACAACAAGCCTGGCCATCACTATGGATAAGAAGTCCGCTAGGCTGGAAAGGACACCTCCCGTGTTTTCGCGGAGAACGTTGGCAATGGCAAGGGTTAACCTTCAGTGCGCACTGGCCTGTGCGTGGAAGTACAGGGCAGGGGAATAACCACTCCTGCGTGGTTAAAGTTGATGATGGGTATCAGAGTGTTCTGCTGACCGGCGATATTGAGTCTCCCGCTGAACAAAAAATGCTAAGTCACTACTGGCAGCATCTGCAGTCTACGGTGATGCAGGTTCCGCATCATGGCAGCAATACTTCATCATCACTGGCACTCATTCAGCGAGTTGACGGGCAGGCTGCATTAGCCTCTGCATCCCGTTACAATGCCTGGCGTCTGCCATCCAGGAAAGTGAAGCAACGTTATCGGAAACAAAATTATCAATGGCTGGATACACCACATCAGGGGCAGATTACGCTGGATTTTTACCAAAAAAACTGGCGAATACACAGCTTGCGGGATCAGATTTTACCTCGTTGGTATCATCAGTGGTTTGGCGTGTCGGAGGATAACGGGTAGAATATGCGGCTATTCTAACAAATGCTGGTTTTTTGAATGCATAACGATAAAGATCTCTCTACGTGGCAGACGTTTCGCCGACTATGGCCAACCATAGCGCCTTTTAAATCGGGTCTGATCGTGGCGGGTATAGCGTTAGTCCTTAACGCGGCCAGCGATACCTTCATGTTATCGCTCCTTAAACCATTACTGGATGATGGTTTTGGTAAAACGGATCGTTCGGTGCTGCTGTGGATGCCGCTGGTGGTCATTGGGCTGATGATAGTTCGTGGCTTAACCAGTTATGTCTCCAGCTACTGTATCTCATGGGTGTCAGGCAAAGTGGTCATGACCATGCGTCGCCGCCTGTTTGGTCATATGATGGGCATGCCAGTCTCCTTTTTTGATAAACAGTCTACAGGTACGCTGTTGTCACGTATTACCTATGATTCAGAGCAGGTCGCGTCATCGTCTTCCGGCGCGCTGATCACCGTGGTACGTGAAGGGGCCTCAATCATTGGCCTGTTTATCATGATGTTCTATTACAGCTGGCAGTTGTCACTGATCCTGATTGTACTGGCGCCAATTGTGTCAGTGGCGATCCGTGTGGTTTCCAAGCGCTTTCGTAGCATCAGTAAAAACATGCAAAACACTATGGGGCAGGTTACGACCAGTGCGGAGCAGATGCTGAAAGGCCACAAAGAAGTTCTGATTTTTGGTGGTCAGGAAGTCGAAACCAAGCGCTTTGATAAGGTCAGCAACAAGATGCGTTTGCAGGGTATGAAGATGGTTTCCGCTTCTTCTATCTCCGATCCTATCATCCAGTTGATTGCGTCTCTGGCTCTGGCCTTCGTGTTATATGCGGCCAGCTTCCCAAGCGTAATGGAAAACCTGACGGCAGGGACAATTACGGTTGTCTTCTCCTCAATGATCGCGCTGATGCGTCCGTTGAAATCGCTGACCAACGTCAACGCGCAGTTCCAGCGCGGTATGGCGGCATGCCAGACCTTATTTACGATTCTGGATAGCGAACAGGAGAAAGATGAAGGTAAACGTGTTATCGAGCGTGCTACCGGCGATCTCGAGTTCCGCAACGTGACTTTCACCTATCCGGGACGTGAAGTACCGGCTCTGCGTAACATCAACCTGAATATTCCCGCGGGTAAAACCGTTGCTCTGGTTGGCCGTTCGGGCTCAGGGAAATCCACCATCGCCAGCCTGATTACGCGCTTCTACGATATTGATGAAGGGCAGATTCTGATGGACGGACACGATCTGCGCGAATATACCCTGGCATCCCTGCGCGATCAGGTTGCGTTGGTTTCGCAGAATGTGCACCTGTTTAACGATACGGTTGCCAACAACATCGCCTACGCGCGTACCGATATGTACAGCCGTGAGCAGATCGAAAAAGCGGCACAGATGGCCTACGCCATGGATTTCATCAACAAGATGGATAATGGTCTGGATACGGTGATTGGTGAAAACGGCGTCCTGCTTTCCGGCGGACAACGTCAGCGTATCGCTATCGCCCGTGCCTTGTTGCGTGACAGCCCAATTCTGATCCTTGATGAAGCAACATCAGCTCTTGATACCGAATCTGAACGTGCGATTCAGTCTGCGCTGGATGAGCTACAGAAAAACCGTACTTCTCTGGTCATTGCTCACCGTCTTTCAACCATTGAACAAGCCGACGAAATCATCGTGGTGGAGGATGGTCTGATTGTCGAACGCGGAACCCATAGCGACCTGATTGAGCAGCGCGGGGTCTATGCGCAATTACACAAAATGCAATTCGGTCAATGATCGCACGTATCTGGTCTGGTGAATCGCCGCTGTGGCGATTGTTACTTCCACTCTCCTGGCTTTATGGCCTGGTGAGTGGCGGGATCCGCCTATGCTACAAGCTTGGGCTTAAACGCGCTTGGCGCGCGCCAGTACCGGTTGTGGTGGTCGGAAACCTTACTGCCGGCGGCAATGGCAAAACACCGGTGGTGATTTGGCTGGTTGAACAACTGCAGCAACGCGGGATTCGCGTGGGCGTGGTGTCGCGTGGGTACGGCGGGAAAGCGGCCGCTTATCCGTTGTTATTGACCGCAGAGACCACTACCGCAGAAGCGGGTGATGAACCTGTGCTGATCGCCCAACGTACCGGCGTGCCGGTAGCGGTATCCCCGGTAAGATCGGATGCGGTAAAATCCATTTTGGCCCAACATGACGTGCAGATTATTGTGACCGACGATGGGCTACAGCACTATCGTCTGGCGCGAGATGTTGAAATCGTGGTTATTGACGGCGAACGTCGGTTTGGCAATGGCTGGTGGCTTCCCGCTGGTCCAATGCGGGAACGCGCAGGTCGTCTAAAATCGGTGGATGCGACTATTGTTAACGGTGGCGTTGCGCAACCAGGGGAAATCCCTATGCGACTTGAACCGGGGCTGGCCGTTAATTTACGTACAGGCGAACGCCGTGATGTAGCGCAATTGCCCAATATTGTCGCCATGGCGGGCATTGGTCACCCTCCGCGTTTTTTTGCCACGCTGAAAGCATGCGGTGCCAGCGTGCAAAAAAGCATTGCGCTGGCAGACCATCAGTCTCTGACCTACAGTGACGTCAGTGCGTTTGTAAACGCCGGGCAAACGCTGGTGATGACGGAAAAAGATGCGGTTAAGTGCCGGGCATTTGCCGATGAAAACTGGTGGTATTTACCTGTTGACGCACATTTGTCAGGCGATCGGCCTGACATGTTGCTGGATAGCTTAATCTCGCTGACTCGCTAACTGATTCACGCTGCGGCAGCGAATCATTTATGAGGCCATAGATGTCGTTGCCGCACCTTTCTCTGACGGATGCCCGTCATCTTCACCTTGCCGCTCAAGGTCTGCTGAAAAAAACACGCCGTCGGGCAACCCCGGCAGATATTCTCGCGACTATTTCGCGCATGTCGTTACTGCAAATCGATACCATCAATATTGTGGCGCGAAGTCCTTACCTGGTGCTGTTTAGTCGTTTAGGCGATTATTCACCCCAATGGCTGGACGACTCGTTACAGCAGGGCGAACTGATGGAATACTGGGCGCACGAGGCCTGCTTTTTGCCGCGCAGCGATTTTATGCTGATACGTCACCGCATGCTGGCCCCGGAGAATATGGGCTGGAAGTATAAAGTGGCGTGGATGAAAGAACATGCTCATGAAATTGAGCAACTGCTCCAGCACATCCAGCATAACGGACCGGTACGATCTGCTGATTTTGAGCATCCACGTAAGGGGACCAGCGGCTGGTGGGAATGGAAACCGCAGAAGCGTCATCTTGAAGGGCTGTTCACTGCCGGGAAAGTGATGGTGGTGGAACGGCGTAATTTCCAGCGAGTGTATGATTTAACCTATCGCGTCATGCCACACTGGGACGATGAACGCGACCCACTTTCGCAGGAAGATGCTGAAAGCGTCATGCTGGATAACAGCGCCCGCAGTCTGGGGATTTTCCGCGAACAATGGCTGGCAGACTACTACCGCCTGAAGCGCCCGGCGCTAAAAAACTGGTGCAACGAACGGGCGGAACAGCAACAGATTATTCCTGTCGACGTTGAAGGGCTGGGAACGCTGTGGCTGCATAGCCACCTTCAGCCGCTACTCGAACAGGCGCTGGCGGGCAAATTAACGGCGACCCACAGCGCAGTGTTATCGCCTTTTGATCCGGTGGTTTGGGATCGTAAACGGGCAGAGCAGCTATTCGATTTTAGCTACCGGCTGGAGTGTTACACGCCAGCACCAAAACGTCAGTACGGTTATTTCGTCTTGCCGTTGCTGCACCGCGGGCAGTTGGTTGGGCGAATGGATGCCAAAATGCACCGTAAAACGGGCGTGCTGGACGTGATTTCGCTGTGGTTACAGGATGGGGTTAAGCCTGGGGTGACTTTGCAAAAAGGATTGTTTCAGGCGATTGACGATTTTGCCCGCTGGCAACTGGCAACACGCGTGACGCTGGGACGTTATCCTGAAGGTTTATTTGCTGATGCACGCCATGGTTGGGAAATAGACCCAGCCCATTAAGCGATTATGTTAATATTTACGGATTCACAATCCGGTCCATCTGGAGGAACTATGGATCATCGTCTGCTTGAAATCATTGCCTGCCCGGTATGCAATGGCAAACTCTGGTTTAACCAGGAAAAACAGGAACTGATTTGTAAACTGGATAACCTTGCTTTCCCACTGCGTGATGGCATTCCTGTGTTACTGGAAACCGAAGCCCGCGTTCTGACTGCTGATGAGAGTAAATCATGAGTTTTGTGGTCATTATTCCTGCGCGTTATGCGTCCACTCGTCTGCCGGGCAAGCCGCTACTGGATATCAACGGCAAGCCTATGATCGTGCATGTCCTGGAGCGTGCGCGTGAATCTGGCGCTGAACGTATCATCGTGGCCACCGATCACGAGGATGTCGCTCGCGCGGTAGAAGCGGTGGGGGGGGAAGTGTGCATGACCCGCGCCGATCACCAGTCTGGTACGGAACGCCTGGCGGAAGTCGTCGAGAAATGTGGTTTTAGCGATGATACCGTTATTGTGAACGTACAGGGTGATGAGCCGATGATTCCGGCGGTCATTATTCGCCAGGTGGCTGAGAATCTGGCGCAACGTCAGGTCGGCATGGCGACTCTTGCGGCTCCGATTCACAGTGCGGAAGAGGCATTCAATCCGAATGCGGTAAAAGTCGTTTTGGATGCTGAAGGATATGCGCTCTATTTTTCACGCGCGACCATCCCATGGGATCGCGATCGTTTCGCCAAAAGTCTGGAAACGGTGGGGGACACCTTCCTGCGCCATCTGGGCATTTACGGCTATCGCGCCGGTTTTATTCGCCGCTATGTTAACTGGCAGCCTAGCCCGCTTGAGCATATCGAAATGCTGGAGCAGCTGCGAGTGCTGTGGTACGGCGAAAAAATTCACGTTGCCGTCGCAAAAGAAGTCCCGGGTACCGGCGTAGACACTACCGAAGATCTCGAGCGCGTTCGCGCCGAAATGCCTTAGTTTTTCTCACGGCACTCCCCCATATTGATGCGTATTTTTGGGAGGAGTGTCGTATCGTTGCGCTTTCCCTCCACTTTTCTTTTCATCAATTGATCTCATCCGGGTGACATCTGTCTGCCCGACGCTCATTATGAAAGCAGTAGCATTTATGAGGGCAATCTGAAATGGAACAGTTGCGTGCCGAACTCAGCCACCTGCTGGGCGAAAAACTCAGTCGTATAGAATGCGTGAATGAAAAAGTGGATACGGCCCTGTGGTCACTGTACGACAGCCAGGGAAATCCGATGCCGCTGATGGCGAGAAGTTTCACCACGCCAGGTATGGCGCAGCAACTGGCATGGAAAACCTCCATGTTAGCGCGCAGCGGTACGGTGCGTATGCCCGTCATTTACGGGGTCTTAACCCACGAAGAGCATCCCGGCCCCGATGTGTTACTGCTTGAGCGTTTACGGGGTGTGCCGGTGGAAGCGCCAGCCCGAACGCCCGAACGCTGGGAACATTTAAAAGATCAGATCGTAGAAGGTCTGCTGTCATGGCATCGGCAGGATAGCCGTGGCTGCGTGGGCATGGTGGATAACACGCAAGAGAATATCTGGCCATCCTGGTATCGCCAGCGTGTTGAGGTGCTGTGGACCACGTTAAATCAGTTCAACAATACTGGCTTGACGATGCAGGATAAGCGCATCCTGTTTCGTACCCGTGAGTGTTTACCCGCGTTATTTGAAGGATTCAATGATAACTGCGTACTAATCCACGGTAATTTCAGTTTACGTAGCATGCTCAAAGACGCCCGTAGCGATCAGCTACTGGCCATGGTGGGACCGGGGTTGATGCTGTGGGCGCCCAGAGAGTATGAATTGTTCCGTTTAATGGATAACGCGCTGGCGGAAAGCCTGCTTTGGCAATACCTGCAACGCGCGCCCGTGGCGGAGTCCTTCATCTGGCGGCGCTGGCTGTATGTGTTATGGGATGAGGTGGCGCAACTGGTCAACACCGGACGTTTTAATCGCACCAACTTTGACCTGGCAACGAAATCACTGCTGCCGTGGCTCGCCTGACTATCCCGTTACGGCATTGCCGGATGGCGGCGTGAGCGCCTTATCCGGCCTACAATTCTGCGCTGAACGCCTGGGGCTGATAAGCCGCGTTAGCGTCGCCGTCAGGCAATATTTCTGTCAGTGCTCCGATCCCTTTAACCACTGCCAGATGCGACCCAATGTTTCGTAACCAGCACGATCGCTGTGCATCAACCAGACGGGAGAGGGGATCGCGCGTTCCCACGGATTTAGCGGTGAATCAATCGCTAACTGATTAGCCGGCGCGGGCAACGGGTGTAGTCCAGCCTGTTGGAAGAAAATCATTGCTCGTGGTAAGTGCGATGCGGAGGTCACCAGCAGGAACGGCGCGCTGCCGATGGCCTGCTTAACCGCTGCGGCTTCTTCTTCAGTATCTTTAGGTTTATCCAGCGTGATGATATCACCGTGTGGCACACCCAGTGACTGCGCTACGCGGGCTCCTGCTTCTGCAGTACTGACGTTATTGCTCTTTGCCGCAGCACCGGTAAAGATAAGCTTCGATCCCGGATTAGCACGCCAGAGGCGAATACCTTCATTCAGACGCGGAAGACTGTTGCTGATTAGGTTTGAACTTGGTGCCCACTGAGGATTCCAGGTATACCCTCCGCCCAGCACCACAATGTATTCCACTTTTTGTGTATCCTGCCAGGTTGGATAGCTGTCCTCAATCGGTTTCAGTAGGCTATCAGCGACGGGTTGCAAGCTAAGAAGTAACAGCGCCAGCCAACTCAGGCTAATGCACACTTTCCCTGTTTTTTGAAAGCGACTAAACCAGAGCAGCACCAGGCCTGTACCCATGATAATGAGCATTAGCGGAAGTGGCAGCATCATACCGCCAATCATTTTCTTCAGCGTAAAAAGCATCCTTTTTGGTTCCTTTTTTAACCATACAGCAGGGGATCTGCAGGGATATTACACCAGGAAGGTTCATTCTCGGCGTGGGTGTGACAAAATAGCGGTTTTACTTAGTCACCCTAAAGCCAGCGTGTGGAGAGCCCGATGCGGGATCGCAATTTTGATGACATTGCAGAGAAGTTTTCCCGTAACATTTACGGCACCACTAAAGGTCAGCTTCGCCAGACGATCCTCTGGCAGGATCTGGACAAACTTCTTGCCGACTACGCGGGCCAGACATTGCGTGTGCTTGATGCGGGTGGCGGAGAAGGGCAGACAGCCATTCTGATGGCGCAGCGGGGCCATCACGTTACCTTGTGCGATCTTTCTGCTGAGATGGTGGCGCGAGCGCAACGGGCGGCAGAAGAGCAAGGTGTGAGCGACAACATGCATTTTATACATTGTGCCGCTCAGGACATCCCACAGCATTTGGATTCTCAGGTTGATCTGATATTGTTTCATGCTGTGCTGGAATGGGTGGCCGATCCACAAGCCGTCTTAAAAACATTGTGGTCGATGTTACGCCCGGGCGGTGCTTTATCGCTGATGTTCTACAATGCAAATGGCCTGTTGATGCGTAATGTGTTGGTCGGTAATTTCGGCTATGTACAGCAGGGAATGTATAAAAAGAAACGGCGCACGTTGTCTCCCGATTTCCCGCGCGACCCTCAGCAGGTCTATGGCTGGCTGGAGGAGATTGGCTGGGAGATAACCGGTAAAACGGGCGTGAGGGTGTTTCATGATTATCTGCGTGATAAACAAAAACAGCATGACTGTTTTGATGCTTTAACAGAAATAGAAACGCGCTATTGCCGCCAGGAACCGTATATCAGCCTTGGGCGCTATATTCATGTCACCGCGATTAAACGTCCGGCCCGAGCCGCAGATGCAAGGATAACCTATGAGTGAATTTTCCCAGACAGTCCCCGAACTGGTTGCCTGGGCCAGAAAAAATGACTTCTCCATCTCTCTGCCGGTAGACAGACTTTCGTTCCTACTGGCGGTCGCCACATTGAACGGTGAGCGACTTGACGGTGAGATGAGTGAAGGTGAACTGGTGGATGCGTTCCGCCATGTGAGTGATGCGTTTGAGCAAACCAGCGAAACCATCGGCGTCCGCGCCAACAACGCGATCAACGATATGGTGCGTCAACGTCTGCTGAACCGCTTTACCAGCGAGCAGGCTGAAGGCAACGCCATTTACCGTTTAACGCCGCTCGGGATTGGCATCACAGATTACTATATTCGTCAGCGCGAGTTCTCTACGCTGCGTCTTTCCATGCAACTGTCGATTGTTGCAGGCGAACTGAAGCGCGCGGCGGATGTGGCAGCGGAAGGTGGCGATGAGTTCCACTGGCACCGCAACGTCTATGCGCCATTGAAATACTCGGTGGCGGAGATTTTCGACAGTATCGATCTGACCCAGCGCATCATGGATGAACAGCAGCAGCAGGTAAAAGACGACATCGCACAGTTGCTAAACAAAGACTGGCGGGCGGCGATTTCCAGCTGTGAACTGTTGCTTTCTGAAACGTCTGGTACGCTGCGTGAACTGCAGGATACGCTGGAGGCGGCGGGGGATAAGCTACAGGCTAACCTGTTACGCATCCAGGACGCCACAATGACGCATGATGATTTGCATTTTGTTGATCGGCTGGTGTTTGATTTACAAAGCAAGCTCGACCGCATTATTAGCTGGGGTCAGCAGTCCATTGACTTGTGGATCGGCTACGATCGTCATGTGCATAAATTTATCCGTACCGCGATCGATATGGATAAAAACCGCGTCTTCGCCCAGCGTCTGCGTCAGTCCGTGCAGACCTACTTTGACGACCCATGGGCGCTGACCTATGCCAACGCCGATCGTCTGCTGGATATGCGTGACGAGGAGATGGTGCTGCGTGACGAAGAGGTCACCGGTGAACTTCCGGAAGATCTGGAATATGAAGAATTTAACGAGATCCGTGAACAACTGGCGGCGATCATCGAAGAACAGCTGGCTATCTACAAATCCAGACAAACACCACTGGATCTCGGTTTGGTAGTGCGCGAGTATCTGGCGCAATACCCACGTGCGCGTCATTTCGACGTCGCGCGTATTGTTATCGATCAGGCGGTACGCCTTGGCGTAGCGCAAGCAGACTTCACCGGACTGCCAGCCAAATGGCAGCCGATTAATGATTACGGAGCCAAGGTACAGGCGCATGTCATTGACAAATATTGAACAAGTGATGCCGGTAAAGCTGGCGCAGGCGCTGGCGAATCCGTTATTTCCGGCGCTGGATAGCGCCTTACGTTCGGGCCGCCATATCGGTCTGGATGAACTGGATAATCATGCCTTCCTGATGGATTTTCAGGAATATTTTGAAGAGTTTTACAGCCGCTACAACGTGGAATTGATCCGTGCGCCGGAAGGGTTCTTTTACCTTCGTCCGCGTTCAACGACGCTCATTCCGCGTTCGGTCCTGTCTGAACTGGACATGATGGTGGGTAAAATTCTTTGCTATCTCTATCTCAGCCCGGAACGCCTGGCGAACGAAGGGATTTTCACCCAGCAAGAGCTGTATGACGAGCTGTTAACGCTGGCGGATGAAGCCAAACTGCTGAAGCTGGTGAACAACCGTTCAACCGGTTCTGACGTTGACCGCCAGAAGCTACAGGAAAAAGTGCGTTCTTCGCTCAACCGCTTGCGCCGCTTAGGCATGGTGTGGTTTCTGGGCCACGACAGCAGCAAATTCCGTATTACAGAATCTGTCTTCCGCTTTGGCGCGGATGTGCGTAGCGGTGACGATCCGCGTGAAGCACAGCGTCGCTTAATTCGTGATGGTGAAGCGATGGCGGTCGAGAACCGTCTGCAGCTCAACGATGAGCCCGAAGAGAATCAGCCGGACAGTGGAGAAGAAGAATAATGATTGAACGCGGTAAATTTCGCTCACTTACGCTGATTAACTGGAATGGTTTTTTTGCCCGTACGTTTGATCTCGATGAGCTGGTCACCACGCTGTCCGGTGGTAACGGTGCGGGTAAATCCACCACCATGGCGGCATTTGTTACGGCGCTCATTCCGGACTTAACCCTGCTGCATTTCCGTAACACCACCGAAGCTGGTGCAACCAGCGGTTCACGTGATAAAGGTCTGCACGGTAAGCTGAAAGCAGGGGTCTGTTACTCAATGCTCGACGTCCTCAACTCGCGTCATCAGCGCGTGGTCGTGGGTGTGCGTCTGCAACAGGTTGCGGGTCGTGATCGCAAAGTGGATATCAAACCGTTTGCCATTCAGGGGCTGCCGATGTCGGTACAGCCAACCCAACTGGTGACGGAAACGCTGAACGAGCGCCAGGCGCGCGTACTGTCTCTACCTGAGCTGAAAGAGAAGCTTGATGAGATGGAAGGTGTGCAGTTTAAGCAGTTCAACTCAATAACCGATTATCATTCGCTGATGTTCGATCTGGGCATCATTGCTCGCCGTCTGCGCTCCGCGTCTGATCGTAGTAAATTCTACCGTTTGATTGAAGCCTCGCTGTACGGCGGGATCTCCAGCGCCATTACCCGTTCACTGCGTGACTACCTGCTGCCGGAAAACGGCGGCGTCCGTAAAGCGTTCCAGGATATGGAAGCCGCGCTGCGTGAAAACCGCATGACGCTTGAAGCGATTCGCGTAACCCAGTCTGACCGCGACCTGTTTAAGCATTTGATCAGCGAAGCGACCAACTATGTGGCTGCGGATTATATGCGCCATGCCAACGAACGTCGTATCCATCTGGATAAAGCACTGGAATATCGTCGTGAACTGTATACCTCACGTAAGCAGCTGGCGGCAGAGCAGTACAAGCACGTGGATATGGCGCGTGAACTGGGCGAGCATAACGGCGCCGAAGGCGATCTGGAAGCCGATTATCAGGCCGCGAGCGATCACCTGAATCTGGTGCAAACCGCGCTGCGTCAGCAGGAAAAAATTGAACGCTACGAAGCGGATCTCGAAGAACTGCAGATCCGTCTTGAAGAACAAAATGAGGTGGTTGCGGAAGCCGTTGACCGCCAGGATGAAAACGAAGCCCGCGCGGAAGCCGCCGAACTGGAAGTGGATGAGCTGAAAAGCCAGCTTGCCGATTACCAGCAGGCGCTGGACGTCCAGCAGACGCGAGCCATCCAGTATACCCAGGCGATTCAGGCCCTAAATCGGGCGAAAGAGCTCTGCCACCTACCGGATCTGACAGCCGACAGCGCCGCCGAATGGCTGGAGACTTTCCAGGCCAAAGAGCAGGAAGCCACTGAAAAACTGCTAACGCTTGAACAAAAAATGAGCGTGGCGCAAACCGCGCATAGCCAGTTCGAACAGGCTTATCAGCTGGTGGCGGCTATCAACGGCCCGCTGGCACGTAGTGAAGCCTGGAGCGTGGCGCGTGAATTGCTGCGTGAAGGCGTTGAACAGCGCCACCTGGCGGAACAGGTTCAGCCATTGCGTATGCGACTGAGCGAACTGGAGCAGCGTCTGCGCGAACAGCAGGATGCCGAGCGTCTGCTGGCCGAATTCTGCAAGCGTCAGGGTAAACAGTTTGATATCGATGAGCTGGAAGCGCTGCACCAGGAACTGGAAGCGCGCATCGCCGCCTTGTCGGACAGCGTCTCGTCTGCCAGCGAACAGCGTATGACGCTGCGTCAGGAACAGGAACAGCTACAATCCCGTATTCAGCATTTGATGAAGCGGGCACCTGTCTGGCTGGCTGCGCAAAATAGCCTGAATCAGCTTAGCGAGCAGTGTGGCGAAGAGTTTACCTCTAGCCAGGATGTGACCGAGTATCTGCAACAATTGCTGGAGCGCGAGCGTGAGGCCATTGTTGAGCGTGATGAAGTCGGTGCACGTAAAAATGCGGTTGATGAAGAGATTGAACGTTTAAGTCAGCCGGGCGGTGCGGAAGATCAGCGTCTGAACGCGCTGGCTGAACGCTTTGGCGGCGTGCTGCTGTCAGAAATTTATGATGACGTTAGCCTTGAAGATGCCCCGTACTTCTCTGCGCTGTACGGTCCTTCGCGCCATGCCATCGTGGTACCAGATCTATCACTAATTACCGAACAGCTTGAAGGGCTGACGGATTGCCCGGAAGATCTCTATTTCATCGAAGGGGATCCGCAGTCGTTTGATGATAGCGTCTTCAGCGTTGATGAACTGGAAAATGCGGTGGTGGTGAAAACCGCCGAGCGTCAATGGCGTTATTCCCGCTTCCCGAAGGTGCCTATTTTTGGTCGTGCAGCGCGTGAAAGCCGTATCGAAACCCTGCATGCCGAGCGTGAAGGGCTGTCTGAACGTTTCGCCACGCTCTCCTTTGATGTACAGAAAACCCAGCGTCTGCATCAGGCGTTCAGCCGCTTTATCGGCAGCCATCTGTCGGTGGCGTTTGAAGCCGATCCAGAAGCGGAAATTCGCCAACTGAATAGCCGTCGCGTTGAACTGGAACGTGCGCTGACCAATCATGAAAATGATAATCAGCAAAGCCGTATGCAGTTTGAACAGGCGAAAGAGGGCGTCTCCGCGCTGAACCGCCTGCTGCCGCGCTTGAATCTGTTGGCAGATGACACGCTGGCCGATCGCGTGGACGAAATTCGCGAGCGTCTGGATGAAGCTCAGGAAGCCGCGCGTTTTGTACAGCAACATGGCAATCAGTTGGCGAAACTGGAACCTATTGTTTCAGTTCTGCAAAATGACCCTGAGCAGTTTGAACAGCTGAAGGAAGACTATACGTATTCCCAGCAGATGCAGCGCGACGCACGTCAGCAGGCTTTTGCGCTGACTGAAGTCGTACAGCGTCGGGCGCACTTTAGTTATTCCGACTCAGCCGAAATGCTGAGCGGTAATAGCGATCTGAACGAAAAATTGCGTGAACGCCTGGAACAGGCGGAAGCCGAACGTACCCGCGCTCGTGAAGCGCTGCGCAGTCATGCTGCACAGTTAAGCCAGTACAACCAGGTCATGGCATCGCTAAAAAGCTCTTATGACACCAAAAAAGAGCTGCTTAACGATTTACAACGTGAACTGCAGGATATTGGTGTCCGTGCGGACAGCGGTGCCGAAGAGCGCGCGCGTATCCGTCGTGACGAACTGCATGCGCAGCTCAGCAACAACCGTGCACGCCGCAACCAACTTGAGAAAGCACTGACCTTCTGCGAAGCGGAGATGGAAAACCTGACCCGCAGACTGCGCAAGCTGGAACGTGATTATCATGAAATGCGCGAGCAGGTAGTCACCGCCAAAGCCGGCTGGTGTGCAGTCATGCGGATGGTGAAAGATAACGGTGTGGAACGTCGTCTGCACCGTCGCGAGTTGGCCTATCTTTCTGGTGACGAACTGCGTTCGATGTCGGATAAGGCGCTCGGTGCGCTACGTCTGGCGGTTGCGGATAACGAACACCTGCGCGATGTGTTGCGTATGTCTGAAGATCCAAAACGCCCAGAGCGCAAAATCCAGTTCTTCGTCGCGGTTTACCAGCATCTGCGTGAACGTATTCGCCAGGATATTATCCGTACCGACGATCCGGTTGAAGCCATCGAACAGATGGAGATTGAGCTGAGCCGTCTGACGGAAGAGCTAACCTCTCGTGAACAGAAACTGGCGATCAGCTCACGCAGCGTGGCGAACATTATTCGTAAGACCATTCAGCGTGAACAGAACCGTATTCGCATGCTGAACCAGGGGCTGCAAAGTGTGTCGTTTGGCCAGGTTAACAGCGTTCGCCTGAACGTCAATGTGCGTGAAACGCATGCTACCTTGCTGGACGTACTTTCAGAGCAGCATGAGCAGCATCAGGATCTGTTTAACAGCAATCGTCTGACCTTCTCTGAAGCGCTGGCGAAGCTGTATCAACGTCTGAATCCGCAGATTGACATGGGACAGCGTACGCCGCAAACCATAGGTGAAGAGCTGTTGGACTACCGTAACTATCTGGAGATGGAAGTTGAGGTTAACCGTGGCTCTGACGGCTGGCTGCGTGCTGAATCTGGCGCGCTGTCAACGGGTGAAGCGATCGGGACCGGGATGTCTATTCTGGTGATGGTGGTGCAAAGCTGGGAAGATGAAGGTCGCAGATTGCGCGGGAAAGACATCTCTCCTTGCCGCCTGCTGTTCCTTGATGAAGCAGCACGACTCGATGCGCGTTCTATTGCGACTCTGTTTGAGCTGTGTGAGCGTTTGCAGATGCAGCTGATTATCGCTGCGCCGGAAAACATCAGCCCAGAGAAAGGCACCACCTACAAACTGGTGCGTAAAGTCTTCCAGAACACCGAGCACGTTCATGTGGTGGGGCTGCGCGGATTTGCGCCTCAGTTACCGGAACCACTGCCGGGGACTGAAGATGCCTCCTCGCAGGCAAGCTAAATAGAAAGGCGGTCATTTGACCGCCTTTCTTCTTTTCCGAAAAGTCTCAATTGCAGGTGCAATTTCTTTTAACTTCTTTACATTATACCAGGTAAAACATTGGCGAAGTTTATATACTGAAGATAAGCCTGACGGGTATGCAGGCTTACTCGTCATACTTCAGTTGTATTGGCGTCTACAGGCGTTGCACACCCGATTTATGGTGCCTGGCTATAGAGTATGATAAAGAAAACAGGGGGCAAGGGATGTTGCTTAATAAAATGTGTGGTCGTCGGCTGTCGGCAATCAGTTTGTGCCTGGCCGTAACATTCGCTCCACTGTTCAATGCGCAGGCCGATGAGCCTGAAATGATCCCTGGCGATAGCTCCGCGAGCGTCAGTGAACAGCCAACAGCATTATCGCAGCCGCAGGTACAATCTTCCGCGACGGCTATTATGGCGGGGATTCAACCGTTACCGCAGGGCGTGTCAGTTGATCAAGCCCGCGCCGAATTACAATCTCAACTTCCAGCGGGCTTCACGCCAGTGTATATGAGCCAGCTGGAATTGCTGTATGCCGCACGTGAAATGAAGCCGATGTGGGAAAATCGTGATGCGGTAAAGGCCTTTCAACAACAGTTGGCCGAGGTCGCGATTGCCGGGTTTCAGCCGCAGTTTACTACCTGGGTTGCACTTCTGACTGATCCGGCAGTAACCGGTCAGGCGAGAGACATTGTGCTCTCGGATGCGATGATGGGGTATCTGCACTTTATCGCTAATATCCCTGTCAAAGGTAATCGCTGGCTTTACAGCGGTAAGCCCTATGCGCTAACGACGCCGCCGATTTCTGTCATCAACCAGTGGCAGGTCGCACTGGATAACGGTCAACTAACTTCGTTTGTTGCCAGCCTGGCACCGCAGCATCCGCAGTACGCCGCAATGCATGAATCGCTGCTCAAGCTGGTAGGTGATACACGTCCCTGGCCGCAGCTAACCGGTACCGCGACGCTACGTCCGGGGGAGTGGAGTAATGACATCCCTGCGCTGCGTGAAATTTTGCGTCGTACGGGAATGCTGGAGTCCACCGTCAGTACATCTGCTAAAGAAGGACGTAGCGCTTACGATCGTGAACTTGTCGATGCGGTGAAGCGTTTTCAGACGTGGCAAGGGCTTGGGGCTGATGGCGCGATAGGTCCTGCGACGCGTGACTGGCTGAACGTAACGCCTGCTCAGCGTGCGGGCGTGCTGGCGTTAAATATTCAGCGCTTGCGCCTGCTGCCGAGTGAGCTGTCTACCGGTATCATGGTGAACATTCCTGCCTATTCGCTGGTTTATTATCAGAATGGCAATCAGGTGCTGGCCTCGCGCGTTATTGTCGGGCGTCCAGATCGCAAAACGCCGATGATGAGTAGTGCGCTGAATAACGTGGTCGTTAACCCACCGTGGAACGTTCCGCCGACGCTGGCCCGAAAAGATATTCTGCCTAAGTTATGGAATGATCCGGGATATCTTGAACGTCACGGCTATACCGTAATGCGCGGCTGGAACAGTAAAGAGACGATAGATCCGTGGCAGGTTGACTGGGCCACCATCACTGCGTCCAATCTGCCGTTCCGCTTTCAGCAGGCTCCGGGCGCACGCAACTCGCTCGGACGCTATAAATTCAATATGCCGAGTTCGGACGCTATTTATCTGCACGATACGCCGAACCACAATCTGTTCCAGAAAGATACGCGGGCGTTAAGTTCCGGCTGTGTGCGTGTGAATAAGGCATCTGAGCTGGCGAATATGCTGCTACAGGACGCGGGTTGGAATGATACCCGCATCTCGGATGCCCTGAAGCAAGGGGATACGCGGTACGTGAATATTCGCCAGAATATTCCGGTCAACCTCTACTATCTGACCGCATTTGTTGGCCCGGATGGTCGCACGCAGTATCGTACAGATATTTACAATTACGATCTGACAGCGCGATCCAGCGCACAAATTGTGTCAAAAGCCGAGCAATTAATCAGATAAATGAAGCAGTTCGAGGAAAATGATTGTCGTAAGTTATGCTGGAAACGGGGCAAAATGGCTGTGAGCCCCGTATTTCCTGGGGTTGGGAGCCTTGACGTGGACTACTTAGCCAGATAAGGTTTCCCGCGTGCGCTAGAGCATACATACGATAACATTGACCTTGTAGACCTTAATACCATGGACAAATTTGACGCTAATCGCCGCAAACTGCTGGCGCTTGGTGGTATTGCCCTCGGCGCTGCCATCCTGCCTACGCCTGCGTTTGCAACACTCTCTACCCCACGTCCGCGTATATTGACTCTGAATAACCTGCATACCGGTGAGTCAATAAAAGCAGAGTTTTTTGATGGCAGGGGCTATATTCAGGACGAATTAGCAAAACTTAACCACTTTTTCCGTGATTTTCGGGCCAATAAAGTGAAATCCATTGACCCCGGACTGTTTGATCAACTCTTCCGTCTGCAGGGCCTGCTGGGTACGCGTAAACCCGTACAGCTGATCTCCGGTTATCGTTCCGTCGATACCAATAATGAACTACGTGCGCGCAGTCGCGGTGTGGCCAAGAAAAGCTACCACACCAAAGGGCAGGCCATGGATTTCCATATTGAAGGCATCGCATTAAGTAATATTCGCAAAGCTGCGTTATCTATGCGCGCAGGTGGTGTAGGATACTACCCCAGCAGTAACTTTGTGCATATTGACACCGGCCCTGCACGGCACTGGTGATCCATAAGCTTAATGAAACAGGAGCTGTATGAACTATCGTATTATTCCGGTCACTGCATTCGCCCAGAACTGCTCGCTAATCTGGTGTGAGCAGACTCGTCTGGCCGCGTTGGTCGATCCCGGCGGCGATGCCGAGAAAATCAAACAGGAAGTGGATGCCAGCGGTCTGACGCTAATGCAGATCCTGCTTACTCACGGTCATCTTGATCATGTTGGGGCGGCAGCTGAACTGGCACAGCATTATGGTGTACCGGTTATTGGTCCGGAAAAAGAAGATGAGTTCTGGCTACAGGGTCTCCCTGCGCAGAGCCGCATGTTTGGTCTGGGCGATTGTGAGCCGCTGACGCCCGATCGCTGGTTGAACGAAGGTGATCGGGTCAGCGTTGGCAACGTGACGTTGCAGGTGTTGCATTGTCCGGGTCATACACCGGGACATGTGGTCTTCTTTGATGAGCAATCAAAGTTACTGATTTCGGGTGACGTGATTTTCAAAGGTGGCGTAGGGCGCAGCGATTTTCCGCGCGGAGATCACAGCCAACTGATCGATTCGATTAAACGTAAACTGTTGCCGCTGGGCGATGACGTGACGTTTATTCCGGGTCACGGCCCACTTTCTACGCTGGGTAACGAACGGCTTCATAACCCGTTCCTGCAGGACGAAATGCCTGTCTGGTAATACCGCAGATAAATAAAAAGGCCGCTATTGCGGCCTTTTTTGTACGCGATAGATTACAGTACTGCGACAATCGCTTCGCACAGCGGTGCCATGTTATCTGGCGTCATTCCAGCTACGTTTACACGTCCGGAAGCGACAGCGTAGACACCAAACTCTTCACGCAGACGCAGAACCTGCTCTTTTGTCAGGCCGCTGAATGAGAACATGCCGTTCTGTTTGATGATAAAGCTGAAGTCGCGGTTCGCACCTTTCTCCTGCAGCGTATTCACGAACAGTAAACGCATGCGCTGAATGCGTTGGCGCATATCGGTCAGTTCCTGTTCCCAGATGGCACGCAGCGCTTCATTGCTCAGAATCGTGGCAACTACGGATGCGCCGTGTGCTGGCGGGTTGGAATAGTTAGCGCGAATGGCTGATTTCATCTGACTAAACGCACGGTCGACGGTTTCAGCATCAGCAGCAACCAGCGTACAGGCACCCACGCGCTCATTGTACAGACCAAAGTTCTTGGAGTAGGAACTGGCAACGATCAGCTCTTTGTGCAGCGCGGCGAATGCGCGCAGACCTTCTGCATCTTCTTCCAGACCGCGGGCAAAGCCCTGGTATGCGAAGTCAAACAGCGGCAACCATCCTTTCTCGACAGAAAGCTGAGCCAGCGTTTGCCACTGCTCAAGCGTAGGATCGATACCGGTTGGGTTATGACAGCAGCCGTGGAACAGTACCACATCGCCAGCCTGAGCTTCGCTGAGGCTGGCCAGCAGCGCATCAAAGTCTAATGAGTGGTTCGCCGCATCGTAATAGTTGTATTCACGAACTTCCAGACCGGCAGAGTTAAAGACGCTCTTATGGTTCGGCCAGCTTGGGTTGCTCACCCATACGCGTTTAGCCGACGTATTTCTTGCGAGAAAATCAGCTGCCACGCGAAGTGCGCCAGTGCCACCAGGGGTCTGTGCTGTACGTGCGCGTTTATCGTTGATAAGCGAACTCGTTTTACCAAACAGTAATTCCTGAGTACAACGACCAAACTCTGGAATACCGTCAATGCCAAGATAGTTTTTGGTGGTTTCATTTTCCAGTATATATTGCTCGGCTTTTTTAACGCTGGTCAGCACCGGCGTTTTGCCTGTCTCATCTTTATATACACCGATCCCGAGGTTTATTTTTCCAGGGCGGTCATCGGCACGAAACAAATCAGCCAGACCCAAAATGGGGTCGGCAGGAGCGGCGGTAATGTTCTCAAACATGACGAGGTTCCATAGTGATTACAGAAGGGAAGTCCGCTATCAGGTTAACGGTAGATTTACAAAATGCCAACCGTTACTGACGAAAAGCTGAGGTGTTTTTTTAAGACGCAAGAATCCGCTGGCAGATATAAAAAAACAGGACCGAAGTCCTGTTTTTAAGGCATTTAACAAAGAGGTCTGCTATTAGAACTGGTAAACGATACCAACTGCAACGATGTCGTCAGAGTTCACGCCCAGTTTGTTGTCAGAATCGATTTGGTTAATCTTGTAGTCAACATAGGTGGACATGTTTTTGTTGAAGTAGTAGGTCGCACCTACTTCGAAGTAATCGACCAGATCCACATCACCGATACCTTCTACGTCTTTCGCTTTAGACTTGTTGTAGGAGAGGGACGGACGCAGGCCGAAATCGAACTGGTACTGAGCAACGACGAATACGTCTTCAGTTTTGTTCGCAAAACCGCTGTTACCAGCACCTGAGATGCGGGTCGCGTTACGGGTTTCACCGTAGTTCGCTGCCAGGTAGATGTTGTTAGCATCGTATTTCACGCCGGTCGCCCACTGCTCAGCTTTTTTACCGCCATTGCCGTAGAAAGAGTTTTCCTGCGCGTTGGTGCGGTCAGCTGCGCCGTAAGCACCCACGATACCGAAACCATCCATTTCGTAGCTTACAGAACCGCCAACGCCGTCGCCGTTAGAGCGACCGGTATTGCCATCACGTTCGTTTTTACCCAGATACTGGATACCGAAGTTCAGACCGTCAACCAGACCGAAGAAGTTGGAGTTACGGTAGGTTGCAACACCACCAACACGACCAACGAAGAAGTTGTCGCTGTATGCGGTATCACCACCAAATTCTGGCAGCATATCGGTGTAACCCAGAGCATCGTAAACGATACCGTAGTTACGACCGTAGTCGAAAGAACCCAGATCGGCATATTTCAGACCAGCAAATGCCAGACGGGTTTTGTTGCCGTTCTGAGCGTCACTGCCGCCTTCAGAGTTGTTACCGGCAAAGTTGTATTCCCACTGACCGTAACCGGACAGCTCGGAGTTAATCTGAGTTTCCCCTTTGAAACCAAGACGAGCATAAGTCTGATCGCCATCGTCAGCAGCGCTGTCAGAAAAATAATGCAGACCAACGGTTTTACCGTAGATATCCAGCTTGTTACCATCTTTGTTGTAAACTTCTGCAGCGTTAGCTGCCCCGGCTACCAGCAGAGCAGGGATAACCACTGCCAGAATATTGCGCTTCATCATTATTTATTACCCTCATCGGTTTTTATATGACACCTGCCACTGCCGCCAATAAATTCCGTCAATGAAAATTTACGGAACTATTGATGAGAGTTTGGTGTCTTTATGTGTCTGACAGGCATCTTTCCATTCAAACTACCGTTTCGCTACCGTCAAAGTGCTACAAATATAAAGATTTGGTTTCAAAAAGAAAAAATGTGTAACAAAATGTTATTTTTGTGCAACTTTGTGAACAGCGTCAAACTTCGGATACCCCTGAGCTGAAAATTCTCGTTTTTATTTCTATTTATATGATTTTCTTATATTTAATTTTGCTAAGGTTATTTTTTCTCCGTAATACCGGAAAGTTTGGATTTTACAGATAACGATTTTTGGACGTCTGGAGTGCCGTGCGAAAGGCTAAAAAATGTACTATTTAATCAGAAAATGCTAATCCATAATAAAATTACTGGTTATTTTTTGTGCAAATGTATTGCGATGAAATATTACGTAACAGGTGGAGGGGATTGAATGGTTGTGTTTAACGTGAGATGGGTATCCAGATAACATGAAAAGGGTATAAAAAAGGCCAGCAATGCTGGCCTTTGAAACAATAACGCACGTTTAGAAGGTGGCGTTACGCGGAGTACGCGGGAACGGAATAACATCACGGACGTTTTGCACGCCGGTGACGTAAGCGATCAGACGCTCGAAGCCCAATCCGAAGCCGGAATGCGGAACGGTACCGTAGCGACGCAGGTCGCGATACCACCAGTAATCCTCTTTGTTCAGACCCATTTCCAGCATACGGGCATCCAGCACGTCCAGACGCTCTTCACGCTGAGAACCACCGATGATTTCGCCGATTCCTGGAGCCAGAACGTCCATTGCAGCAACGGTTTTACCGTCTTCGTTAAGGCGCATATAAAACGCTTTGATATCTTTCGGGTAGTTTTTCACCACCACCGGCGCTTTAAAGTGCTCTTCAGCAAGATAACGTTCATGCTCGGAAGACAGATCCACACCCCAGTAAACCGGGTTTTCAAACTGTTTGCCGCATTTTTCCAGAATGCTTACCGCGTCGGTGTAATCCACCTGCGCGAAGTCAGCGTCAATGAAACGTTCCAGGCGTGAAATCGCGTCCTTGTCGACACGTTCAGCGAAGAATTTCATATCATCCGCACGCTCTGCCAGTACGGCTTTGAACGCGTATTTCAGCATCGCTTCAGCCAGGCCTGCAACATCGTTCAGGTCAGCGAACGCCACTTCTGGTTCCAGCATCCAGAACTCTGCCAGGTGACGACTGGTGTTAGAGTTTTCTGCACGGAACGTCGGGCCAAAGGTATAAATTTTGGACAGAGCGCAGGCGTAGGTTTCACCGTTCAACTGACCGGAAACGGTCAGGAACGCTTCCTTACCAAAGAAGTCTTTATCGAAATCGACTTTACCCTGATCGTTACGCGGCAGGTTTTCCAGATCCAGCGTAGAAACACGGAACATTTCACCGGCACCTTCCGTATCGGAAGCGGTGATCAGCGGAGTCGATACCCAAAAGAAACCCTGCTCGTGGAAAAAGCGATGCAGCGCTTGCGCCAGCGTATGACGTACGCGCGCTACCGCACCAATCATATTGGTGCGCGGACGCATATGCGCCACTTCACGCAGATACTCGATGCTGTGACGCTTAGCCGCCATTGGGTAGGTATCAGGATCTTCAACCCAGCCCGCGACTTCAACTTCAGTGGCCTGAATTTCAAAGCTCTGTCCTTGTCCAGGTGATGCAACGACTTTACCCGTTACGATAACTGAACAACCCGTCGTCAGGTGCAGTACGTCCTGATTGTAATTGGGCAGAGAATTATTGATGACGGCCTGTACAGGATCAAAGCAGGAACCGTCATAAACGGCGAGGAAGGAGATGCCAGCTTTTGAATCTCGGCGGGTACGCACCCATCCGCGCACGGTGACTTCGCTGTCAACGGCTACGCGGCCCTGGAGTACGTCGGCTACAGGCACAACGCTCATAATATTCTCTCTGTTAATAGTCGGATATATAAACACATGTCCACCCATAATGGGGGGGATACCTATGTTACCTGGCATCTGCAATCAGACAAGCAGAATTCGTAGCTGGAGTGAAAGATTTCGGAAATAAACGCGAATAAGGGAGCCAAAATGGCTCCCTGGAAGGATTAACTGGCTTTTTTAATATGCGGGAGATCGAAGGCTTTGCGCAGTGCACGAACAAATGCTTTATCGTGGCAGATGGTTTTACCCGGGCTGTCAGATAACTTCGCCACTGGTTTGCCGTTACATTCCACCAGCTTAATTACGATATTAAGCGGCTTAACCTGTGGAATGTCGCATGTTAGCCGTGTCCCAATACCAAAACTCAACTGTACGCGGGAAGAGAAGTGGCGGTAGAGTTCAATCGCTTTTTTCAGATCGAGGTTATCTGAAAAGACCAGCGTTTTGCTCAGCGGATCAATACCCAGTTTTTCATAATGGGCGATGGCTTTTTCACCCCATTCCACCGGATCGCCTGAGTCATGGCGTAATCCCTGGTAGCGGGTCGCAAACTCAACGCCAAAGTCGCGTAAAAATGCGTCCATGGTGATGCAATCGGTCAATGCAATGCCGAGTTGATCAGGATACTCATTTAACCAGGCGGCCAGGGCTACACGTTGGCTGGTGGCAAGTTCAGGACTGATTTGCTGATGAGCCTGGAACCACTCATGCGCCTGCGTACCCATTGGGGTTAATGACAGACGGCGGGCCAGATCGTAGTTACTGGTGCCGACAAACCAGGGCTCTTGCTGCAGGCGTTTAACGATAGCCTGCTGTACTTCGCGCGAAAAACGACGACGCGTACCGAAATCCATCAAATGGAAGCGGGACATATCGACATCTTTTGTTAAAGCAGAGAATTCTACTAGTTTGCTTTCCAGCTCATCGAGTGCCTGCGGGACGCCTGATTCAGGTGAGCGGTAACGGTGTACCAGTTCGCTAATCACCGCTAACAGCGGGACTTCCCACATGATCACTTCACGCCACGGACCGGTTAAGCGGATGTTTAGCTTACCGTTATCATTGGTGACGCAAACCTGTTCCGGGTTATAGCGGAAATCACGTAACCAGGTGAGGTAATCAGCTTTAAAGAAAGGCAGGCCGGAGAGCCACTGGTACTCATCCTCCTGCAGTCGCAGGTGCTGCATAGCATTCACCTGCTCACGAATAGAATCGGCATAAATACCGAGCAGGTCATCGCCACGGCAACGAAATTCAGCCGCTACTTGTACGTCATAGTAGTGGTGAAAAACGGCTTGCTGCATATGCAACTTATAAGCGTCTGTATCCAGCAGCGAGTGCAGAACAGGAGAAGCGAATTGTGTCATAGGTGCGCAGTAGCATCCTCTCACGGGAGCGTTTAGTACAATAAACAACTAAGAAAACCGCTGGAGTATACCCTGTTTAGCGATTTATTGAACCCCGATCACACCATAAGCTCTCTTTCTGGTCGAGGGCAATTCGTGCCACGTGTTATAAAAATGTAGCAAAAAGGGTGTTTGTGCCTGAAAAGATGAACATTCTGCGTAGCGCGATTTACGCAACAGGAATAGACTGAAGCCGAGACTCTATTAAAGATGCTAAAGGTTTTTTTATGACACAACAGCCACAAGCCAAATACCGTCACGACTATCGTGCGCCGGATTACCAGATTACTGATATTGATTTGACCTTTGACCTGGATGCTGAAAAAACCGTGGTCACCGCAGTGAGCCAGGTTGTCCGTCATGGCGCGTCCGACGCGCCCCTGCGCCTGAATGGCGAAGATCTGACCCTGGTGTCGATCCACGTAAACGACGAGCTGTGGACAGAGTATAAAGAAGAAGAGGGCGCTCTGGTCATCAATCAACTGCCGGAACGTTTTACGCTGCGTATCGTGAATGAAATTAGCCCAGCGGCGAATACCGCGCTGGAAGGGCTGTACAAGTCAGGCGATGCGCTGTGTACCCAGTGCGAAGCAGAAGGTTTCCGCCATATTACCTGGTATCTTGATCGCCCGGACGTGCTGGCGCGTTTTACTACCAAAATAATCGCCGATAAAACGCAATATCCGTTCCTGCTCTCCAACGGTAACCGCGTGGCGCAGGGTGAACTGGAAAATGGTCGCCACTGGGTTCAGTGGCAGGATCCATTCCCGAAACCGTGCTATTTATTTGCGCTGGTGGCCGGTGATTTTGACGTCCTGCGCGATACTTTTACTACCCGCTCAGGGCGTGAAGTGGCACTGGAACTGTACGTCGATCGCGGTAACCTGGACCGCGCGCCATGGGCGATGACCTCGCTGAAAAACTCCATGAAATGGGATGAAGAGCGCTTTGGCCTCGAGTATGACCTCGACATCTATATGATTGTCGCTGTGGATTTCTTCAACATGGGCGCGATGGAGAATAAAGGTCTGAACATCTTTAACTCCAAATACGTGCTGGCGCGTACCGATACCGCCACCGACAAAGATTACCTCGATATTGAGCGCGTCATCGGTCACGAATATTTCCATAACTGGACCGGCAACCGCGTGACCTGTCGCGACTGGTTCCAGTTGAGCCTGAAAGAGGGTTTAACTGTGTTCCGCGATCAGGAGTTCAGTTCCGATCTCGGCTCACGTGCGGTAAACCGCATCAGCAATGTGCGTACCATGCGCGGTCTGCAGTTTGCTGAGGACGCCAGCCCGATGGCGCATCCTATCCGCCCGGATATGGTCATCGAAATGAACAACTTCTATACCCTGACCGTGTACGAGAAGGGTGCGGAAGTGATTCGTATGATCCACACCCTGCTGGGTGAGGCTAACTTCCAGAAAGGGATGCAGCTGTACTTTGAGCGTCACGACGGTAGCGCTGCAACCTGTGATGATTTTGTGCAGGCGATGGAAGATGCGTCTAACGTTGATCTCTCCCATTTCCGCCGCTGGTACAGTCAGTCCGGTACGCCGATTCTGACCGTGCGTGATGACTATAACCCTTCAACTGAACAGTACACGCTGACCATTAGCCAGCGCACGCCGGCCACGCCGGATCAGGCTGAAAAACAACCGCTGCATATTCCATTCGCTCTCGAGTTGTATGACAACGAAGGGAAAGTGATCCCGCTACAAAAAGGCGGGCACCCGGTGAATTCCGTACTCAACGTCACCCAGGCAGAGCAGACGTTTGTCTTTGATAACGTCTACTTCCAGCCGGTTCCGGCATTGCTGTGCGAATTCTCCGCGCCGGTAAAACTGGAATATAAATGGAGCGATCAGCAACTGACCTTCCTGATGCGTCACGCGCGTAATGATTTCTCTCGTTGGGACGCGGCGCAAAGCCTGCTGGCGACCTACATTAAGCTCAACGTTGCCCGCCATCAGCAGGGACAACCGCTGTCGCTGCCGGTACACGTGGCCGATGCATTCCGCGCAGTTTTGCTGGATGAGAAAATCGATCCGGCGCTGGCGGCAGAGATCCTGACGCTGCCTTCAGTAAATGAAATTGCCGAACTGTTCGACATCATTGATCCGGTGGCGATAACCGAAGTACGCGAAGCGTTAACCCGCACGCTGGCGGCCGAGCTGGCGGATGAATTCCTCGCCATCTATAACGCTAATCATCTTGATGAGTACCGCGTTGAGCATGCCGATATTGGCAAGCGTACGCTGCGTAACGCCTGCCTGCGATTCCTGGCTTTTGGCGAAACCCATCTGGCTGACACGCTGGTAAGCAAGCAGTACCATGAAGCGAACAATATGACCGATGCGCTGGCGGCGCTATCCGCGGCAGTCGCGGCGCAGCTTCCTTGTCGTGACGCGTTGATGCAGGAGTATGACAATAAGTGGCACCATGACGGTCTGGTGATGGATAAATGGTTTATCCTGCAATCCACCAGCCCGGCTAGAAACGTGCTGGAAACGGTACGCGGCCTGTTGAAGCATCGCTCTTTTAGCATGAGTAACCCAAACCGCATCCGTTCTCTGATCGGTGCCTTCGCGGCCAGCAACCCGGCAGCATTCCATGCGGAAGATGGTAGCGGTTATCAGTTCCTGGTAGACATGCTGACTGAACTGAACAGCCGCAACCCGCAGGTGGCGTCACGTCTGATTGAGCCGTTGATTCGTTTAAAACGTTATGATGCCAAACGTCAGGCGAAGATGCGTGCGGCGCTGGAACAGCTGAAAGGTCTGGAGAATCTCTCCGGCGATCTGTTCGAGAAGATTGACAAAGCGTTAGCCTGATAATATTGCCGGATGGGTCCGGCCTACCATTCACGCGTAGGCCGGATAAGCGGTAGCGCCATCCGGCATTTTTAACCTTGCTTGCGTAGCTGAACTTCATTGTCGCCACGCTGCATCACCCGGTTCAACACCTCGGCTTCCAGTTCTGTCAAACGCACGGAACCAATCCGGCGAGGTCGTGCAATATCCACCGTTAAATCCAGCCCGATTTTTCCGTCCTCAATCAGCAAAACGCGATCGGCCATTGCTACCGCTTCGCTGACGTCATGGGTGACCAACAGTACGGTAAAGCCGTGCTCTTGCCATAAAGAGACGATCAGCTCCTGCATTTCAAGGCGGGTTAAGGCATCCAGTGCGCCGAGGGGTTCATCCAGCAGCAGCAGACCAGGGCGATGAATTAATGCCCGGGCCAGGGCCACGCGCTGTTTTTGTCCGCCAGAAAGCGCTGCGGGCCACTCCTGAGCACGATTCTCCAGTCCAACGGCGGCCAGCGCATCTCGGGCCGCATTGTGCCAGTGACCTTTCAGACCCAGACCGACGTTATCGATAACCGTCTTCCATGGCAGCAGACGCGCATCCTGAAACATCATACGCGTATCATCCTGAATTTCCGCCAGTGGGGTGGTTCCGGCAAGTAATGCGCCTGAGGTGGGCGACTCCAACCCTGCCAGCAGACGCAGCAACGTGCTTTTACCACCACCGCTGCGGCCAACCACGGCAACGAACTGCCCGGCCTGTATATGCAAATCTAACTGATTGAGCACCGTATTGGCGGCGTATTGTTTTGTCACGGCGCTCAGCAACAGCGGCGTACCCTGGTTCAAGCGAGCGGTATTCATACGGTAGCCTCCTTTATATGGTAAGCCGGGTGCCAGCGCAGCCAGACTCGCTCCAGCAATTGGGCGCTGACGTCGGCAAGTTTGCCGAGTAAGGCGTAGAGAATAATGGCCACCACGACCACATCGGTTTGCAGAAATTCGCGAGCGTTCATCGCCAGGTAGCCAATACCGGCATTGGCTGAAATGGTTTCTGCGACGATAAGCGTCAGCCACATCAGCCCGAGAGCGAAACGCACGCCGACCATAATTGAGGGCAGGGCGCCAGGGAGGATGACATGAACAAACAGTGAAAAGCCGGACAACCCATAGCTACGCGCCATTTCTACCAGCCCACGATCGATATTACGGATCCCATGCCAGGTGTTGATGTAAATCGGGAACAGCGTGCCCAACGCAACGAGAAAGATCTTGGCGGATTCATCAATGCCGAACCACAAAATCACCAGCGGGATCAGCGCCAGATGCGGTACGTTACGCAGCATCTGCACCGAGGTATCCAGCAAGCGTTCTCCCCAACGCGAAAGACCGCTGATCAGTCCCAGCGTCAGGCCAATCGATCCACCGATGGAGAACCCGATCAGCGCGCGCCAGGAACTGATGGCCAGATGCTGCCAAAGCTCGCCGCTGGCGGAAAGCGTCCAGAAGGCTTCGATAACACCCTCCGGAGAGGGTAGTATGCGGTTGGACAGCCAGCCCATTGATGATGCGAGCTGCCAGAGCGCCACCAGACCTACCGGTAAAAACCAGGGCGCGAGGCGCAATAACCATCTGTTTTTCGTCGTTGCCATTAGCCGCTCCTTAGCTTTGTGCGACTTTGCGCGGGATGAATTCGTTTGCAACCGCTTCTCCTTGCTGTTGCAGGCGCTGCGGTTGCGGAATTTCTGGTATCGCGACATCCAGATGCGGGAACAGCAGCTCACCAACCCTGTACGCTTCTTCCAGATGCGGATAGCCGGACAGCACAAAGCTGTCGATGCCCAGCGCGGCATACTCGTTAATACGTGCTGCGACCGTAGGACCGTCTCCAACCAGTGCGGTCCCTGCGCCACCGCGTACCAGTCCTACCCCTGCCCACAGGTTCGGGCTAATTTCCAGTTTGTCGCGTTTACCGTTGTGCAGTGCAGCCATTCGCTGCTGACCAACCGAATCCGTTTTTGAGAAGGCGGCCTGGGCTTTGGCGATGGTGTCGTCATCCAGATGGGCTATCAGACGATCCGCTGCCTGCCATGCCTCGTGCGTTG
Source organism: Citrobacter sp. Cf072 (assembly GCF_030334485.1). Taxonomy (NCBI): domain Bacteria; kingdom Pseudomonadati; phylum Pseudomonadota; class Gammaproteobacteria; order Enterobacterales; family Enterobacteriaceae; genus Citrobacter; species Citrobacter sp. Cf072. Next base: position 70,338 of record NZ_JAOWDX010000026.1, read on the forward strand.
TCTCTCGTACGATCACATGCAGACGAATACCGAAGCGGATCTTGCGCCCGAGCGCCGCTGCTTTGGCCCGCACCTGTTCAATCTTCGCTTTCACCTGTTCGGGCGGCTCGCCCCAGGTCAGGTAGAGATCAACCTGTTCTGCAGCAAGATCTTGTGCGACATCAGACGAGCCGCCGAAATAAAGCGGTGGTTGGGGTTGTTGTACGGGAGGGAAAAACAGCTTCGCGCCGCGAACGTGAATATGTTTGCCGTTGAAATCCACCGTTTCACCTTGCAGCAAGCGCCGCCAGACCTGAGTAAATTCCGCAGAGGCTTCATAGCGCTCGGTGTGATCGAGGAACACGCCGTCGCCTGCCAGCTCCTGTGGATCGCTGCCGGTCACCAGGTTAAATAACGCCCGGCCATTTGAGAGTCTGTCGAGCGTTGCAGCCTGACGTGCGGCAACCGTTGGCGAGGTAACGCTTGGACGCAGCGCGACCAGAAACTTTAATCGCTGGGTGACCGGGATCATCGAGGCGGCGACCAGCCAGGCATCTTCGCAAGAGCGACCAGTTGGGATCAGAACGCCGGTAAACCCAAGACGATCGGCCGTTTGCGCGATTTGTTGCAGATAACCGTGATCGACAGGGCGCGAACCCTCTTCCGTTCCAAGATAATGACCGTCACCATGGGTGGGTAAAAACCAAAACATGTTCAGACTCATAATTTTTCTCCTGCCTGCTGAGTGGGTTGCCAGATACGCTGGCGAATATCGATTTTTTTCGGCACCAGACGGTTGTCATAAAACAGATCGGCGGTTTGTTGTTGCAGGGCTGCAACAGAGGCGTTGACTGGCACAATGGTGGTTGGCGGACGGTGATCCAGATAAGACGCAATCACCGGTTCTGGCAGTCCCATGGTTTTGGCCAGCAGGGTAATACTTTGCTGGCGCTGGCTGAGGGTTAACGCATCGGCCTGGCTAAAGGTATCCAGTACGCCAAGAACAAATGCGCCATTTTTCTCGGCATAGGGACGGGCGGCGAGATAAAACGAACCGGTTTGCTTGAGGTCTGAGCCGTCTTTTAGCACGCGTACATCACCTTGCAGTAACGCGGCGGAATAATAGGGGTCCCAGATAGCCCATGCGTCAACGTTTCCTTGCTGAAAGGCTGCTCGCGCGTCGGCGGGAGTCAGATAGGTCGGTTGAATATCGGTAAGTTTCAGTCCAGCCTGTTGCAGCGCCCGGAGCAGTAAATTGTGGGCGCTGGATCCTTTCTGGAAGGCGACTTTATGTTCTTTAAGCTGCGCGACGCTCTGGATCGGGCTATTTTTCGGCACCAGAATCACTTCGGCTTTCGGCTTGGGCGGCTCGACGCCCACGTAAACCAGATCGGCTCCGGCAGCCTGGGCGAAAATTGGCGGAATATCACCGGTGCTGCCGAGATCGATACTGCCGATGTTGAGCGCTTCCAGCATTTGCGGCCCAGCCGGGAATTCGACCCACGAGATTTTAGTCTGCGGATAGCGTTTCTCCAGTAGCTGATGGCTTTTGGCCAGCACCATACTGACGCTTCCTTTCTGGTAACCAATACGCAGGGCATCGGGGGCCGATTCTGCGGCATGCCCCAGAGTTGACAACGACAACAACCCACTCAGTGCCAGCCATGACGTGTGACGCTTGAGAAGATCAAGCATGGGCGGCACCTCGCAGGGTGTTCAGTTGAGGAAGTTGGACGTCGCGACGATGCAACGCCAGCCAGAAGGTATCAAGCGCACTGTCCAGACGCTGCTGAAGGTTAGGCGTAAACTGAGGTTTATGTTGATAATCAATTACCTGCGAATCATCGGCAAACACACCGTGCAGGATCTCCTGGGCCTTTAATGCGCTCAGTACCGGTTTCAGCGCGTAATCGACGGCAAGCAAATGCGCCACGCTGCCGCCGGTAGCCAACGGCAAAACTACTTTTCCTTCCAGCGCTCGCTCGGGGAGCAGATCGAGCAGGGTTTTCAGGGCGCCAGAGTAAGCGGCTTTATAGACCGGCGTGGCGACAATCAGCCCGTCTGCATCCTGCAATTGTTCGCTAAATGTCTTCAGCGCCGGACTGTCAAAACGGGCATAGATTAGGTCTTCTGGGGCAAAGTTATGCAGGTTCCAGTGAAAGACTTCGACATCATGACCGTTTAGTTTTTCTCGAGCATATTCCAGTAACGCGCTGGAGCGAGAGGGGAAGCGTGGGCTTCCCGCCAGAGTAATGACGCGCATAATTTTAATCTCCCCTTATAACTAATTGTTTGCTTTTGCTTAACATTGATAACAATTTATGCAGTCTGGCAGAGAGATTTTGTTTATCGAAATGATTTATACGGCATAGAAAAGTTGAAAAGTGAATAAAACGGCAGAAGCAGGAAAACGATTGCTATTTATTGCCGCAGGTCAATTCCCTTTTTGCTCGCGATCGCACATAATACGCCCCCGGTTTGCACACCGGGAATCCAGGAGAGTTCATGTACTACCCCTTCGTTCGTAAAGCCCTTTTTCAGCTCGATCCAGAGCGCGCTCATGAATTGACATTCCAGCAATTACGTCGCATTACCGGCACACCGCTTGAAGCGCTTGTGCGCCAGAAAGTACCGGCAAAACCGGTTACCTGTATGGGGTTAACGTTTAAGAATCCGCTCGGGCTTGCTGCCGGACTGGATAAAGACGGGGAGTGCATTGATGCGCTCGGCGCGATGGGATTTGGTTCCATTGAGATTGGTACCGTGACGCCACGCCCTCAGCCGGGTAACGATAAACCGCGTCTGTTCCGTCTGGTCGATGCAGAAGGTTTGATCAACCGTATGGGGTTTAATAACCGCGGGGTTGATAACCTGGTTGAGAACGTTAAAAAATCGCATTTTGACGGTATTCTGGGGATTAATATTGGTAAGAATAAAGATACCCCAGTAGAGAACGGCAAAGATGACTATCTGATTTGTATGGAAAAAGTCTATGCTTATGCGGGTTATATCGCGATTAATATCTCTTCACCGAATACGCCGGGATTACGTACGCTGCAATACGGCGAGGCGCTAGACGATCTCCTGACGGCAATTAAAAATAAGCAAAATGATCTGCAAGCGATCCACCATAAATATGTTCCAGTGGCGGTAAAGATCGCGCCGGATCTTTCTGTGGAAGAACTGATCCAGGTTGCTGACAGTTTAGTTCGTCATAATATTGATGGCGTAATTGCGACTAACACCACGCTCGATCGTTCTCTCGTTCAAGGAATGAAAAATTGCGATCAAATGGGTGGCCTGAGCGGTCGACCATTACAATTAAAAAGTACAGAAATTATTCGCCAGTTGTCTCAGGAATTAAAAGGCCAGCTGCCGATTATTGGTGTTGGTGGTATCGACTCGGTGATTGCTGCACGTGAGAAAATAGCTGCTGGTGCAACCCTCGTACAGATTTATTCGGGCTTTATTTTTAAAGGTCCGCCGTTGATAAAAGAAATCGTCAGCAATATCTGAATGCTACCTTAATCACAAACCAGGGCTTTATTTCTAGCCCTGGTTGTTTTATATTCCTTTACTGTTGCTTATTTAAACATTCTGAGCTTTTATTATTAGGGCAATAAACGAAGCGGCAAAAGGATACTGTCGTAACGGTGATGATTAAGGAAAGGAGAGAAACTGATGCGAATTAAACCCGACGATAACTGGCGCTGGTATTATGATGAAGAGCATGATCGTATGATGCTCGATTTAGCCAATGGCATGTTATTCCGCTCGCGTTTTGCTCGTAAAATGCTCACTCCTGATGCATTTTCTCCGTCAGGTTTTTGTGTTGATGACGCCGCGCTTTATTTTTCCTTTGAAGAAAAATGTCGCTACCTGGATTTAGCCAAAGAACAAAAAGCGGAACTGGTGCTCAATGCGCTGGTGGCGATTCGTTATCTCAAACCGCAAATGCCGAAAAGCTGGCACTTTGTTGCGCACGGTATTAACTGGTCGCCGGTCGTGGGTGACGCTGCCTGTGTTGATTTAAGCGATACCGATGAACAGGTAAACCTGTTAGTGGTTGAGCCGGGTGAAAACGCCGCGCTTTGTCTGCTTGCGCAACCTGGTGTGGTTATCGCCGGGCGCACGATGCAGCTTGGCGATGCGATTAAAATAATGAATGACAGACTGAAACCGCAAGCAGTAGTTGACAGTTTCAGCCTTGAGCAGGCGGTTTAGCTCTCCAGCCTGATTGCCGTTTTGGGAATACAGCTGCAGCACAGAATCGTTCCGTCGTCCCCTATCGCTGATTTCTTCAACGGGCTAACTTCGCCATCTACCAGTCGAATTCGACAGCATCCGCAAATGCCTGCCCGGCATGAATAGGGAACCCGGATACCCTGGTTTTCCAGCTGCTCAAGCAATACCTGCTGATTATTTCCGCGAAAGGTCTGTCCCTGCCAGTCAATAAGCACCGTGGCATCAGGTTGTTGTTCGGGTGCAGTGTCGTCTGATTCCGCCGCGCCGTACGCTCTGGCGGGGCCGGTTGCCAAAATTTCTACCTCATCGCCGACGCGAATAACGCCACTGTTGCGTGCGATAAGATTCTGGCCGAAATCGACATCGCCGTTATCTACCGCAGTACGGAAGGTTTGCAGTGTTGCGAGCGGTTCGCCGGATGGATGTTTCTGGCCTTTTTCCGGGCTAACGGTAGTGAAAATACAGCGGCTACAGGGTTTTGCAACATCAAAAATGACGTCGCCAATACGAATCACTTTCCAGGTATCTTCTTCCCAGGCGCCAGCTCCCGAAACCACCAGATTGGGGCGAAACTGTTCCATTTTGACGCTTGCCGGACAGCGCTGTTGCACATCGCGCAGGGATGCTTCGTTGGCCAGCAGATAGGGATAACCATCAGCGAAGGATAAAGGAACATCAACATGTCGTTTTACACGGCGCGTCAGCTGCGGACCGACCCAGCGTAACTGCACGTCACGGGAGAAAAAACTGCTAAGCCACTGGTTAATAGCCACTGGCGCAATGCGCGCGGTAAAATGATTACCCCATACTTCAGTTGGCGCATCCTGGGTGGCGAAGTCGGCAAATCGTACGAGTGCACTGCTGCCGTCTGGAGCCGTAAGATGCAGCCCATCGTGGAATGGGGATGGCGTAAAACGGACCATTTGTGGGAACTGGCGGGCGGTTATGAACGTTCCGTCAGGTTCAGTGATCATAAATATACGGTCAAAGGCGAGACCGCTGACGTCGGCCAGGGCATGCGTGAGCCCAATGCCGCGCATTGATTTAACCGGATGAATAAAAAGTCGGGTTAACGTGACCACTGTACAGCCCCTCGAATGAAAATAAGCCTTCAACTTTATGACATACAGCCCATATTAGCTATAATGCGCAGCAATTTTCTCGGAGTAAAAGTGACATTATGAATTCTCTGTTTGCCAGTACGGCCCGCGGGCTGGAAGAGCTGTTAAAAACTGAACTGGAAAACCTCGGCGCGCAGGAGTGTCAGGTCGTTCAGGGTGGGGTCCATTTTAAGGGCGACACGCGGCTTGTTTACCAGAGCCTGATGTGGAGTCGCCTGGCCTCGCGCATTATCCTGCCGATGGGAGAGTGCAAGGTCTACAGCGATCTTGATCTGTACCTCGGCGTTCAGGCAATCGACTGGACAGAGATATTTAACCCTGGTGCTACGTTTGCCGTTCATTTTAGCGGCCTGAACGAAACCATTCGTAACAGCCAGTACGGTGCGCTAAAGGTCAAGGATGCGATTGTCGATGCATTTACCCGTAAAAATATGCCGCGTCCGAATGTGGATCGTGAATCTCCGGATTTGCGCATCAACGTCTGGTTGAACAAAGATACCGCCAGCATTGCGCTCGATCTGAGCGGTGATGGTTTGCACCAGCGTGGCTATCGCGATCGCGCGGGTCAGGCACCGATTAAAGAAACGCTGGCCGCCGCTATTGTTATGCGTTCTGGCTGGCAACCGGGAACCCCGTTACTCGATCCGATGTGTGGTTCCGGCACACTGCTGATTGAAGCGGCGATGTGGGCAACCGATCGCGCGCCGGGCCTGCACCGCGGGTACTGGGGCTTCAGCGGTTGGGCGCAGCACGACGAAGCCGTCTGGCAAGAAGTTAAAGCCGAAGCGCAGGTGCGTGCGCGTAAGGGACTGGCTGACTATACCTCGCATTTTTATGGATCCGACAGCGATGCGCGCGTGATTGAAAAAGCGCGCAGTAACGCTCGCCGCGCCGGTATCGCCGATCTGATGACATTTGACGTTAAAGATGTCGCCAAACTGAGCAATCCGTTGCCGAAAGGACCGTATGGGACGGTTATCAGTAACCCGCCTTACGGCGAACGTTTGGATAGCGAACCGGCGCTGATTGCCCTGCACAGCCTGCTGGGCCGAACGATGAAAAACCAGTTTGGCGGCTGGAATTTGTCGCTGTTCAGCGCCTCTCCGGATCTGCTCAGCAGCCTGCAATTACGTGCCGACAAGCAGTTCAAGGCGAAAAACGGCCCGCTGGATTGTGTGCAGAAAAACTATCACGTTGCAGAGACCACCGCGGACAGCAAGCCTGCCACGGTCGCGGAAGATTATGCTAACCGCCTGCGCAAGAACATCAAGAAACTGGAAAAATGGGCGCGTCAGGAAGGCATTGAATGTTATCGCCTGTATGACGCTGACCTGCCGGAATACAACGTTGCTGTGGATCGTTACGGTGAGTGGGTCGTGGTTCAGGAATATGCTCCACCGAAGACAGTTGATGCACAAAAAGCGCGTCAACGCCTGTTTGACATTATTGCCGCAACGCTGTCAGTACTGGAAATCGCGCCCAATAAACTGGTGCTGAAAACCCGTGAACGGCAGAAAGGCAAGAATCAGTATCAGAAGATGAATGAGAAGGGTGAATTCATTGAGGTAAGCGAGTACAACGCGCGCCTGTGGGTGAACCTGACTGACTACCTTGATACGGGTTTATTCCTCGATCACCGTATTGCGCGCCGTATGCTGGGGCAGATGAGTAAAGGTAAGGACTTCCTTAACCTGTTCTCCTACACCGGCAGCGCCAGCGTACATGCAGGATTGGGCGGTGCGCGTAGCACCACGACGGTTGATATGTCGCGTACCTATCTGGAATGGGCGGAACGCAACCTGCGTCTGAACGGCCTGAGCGGTCGCGCTCACCGTTTAATTCAGGCCGATTGCCTGGGCTGGTTGCGTGATGCCAATGAACAGTTTGATCTGATTTTCATCGATCCGCCGACGTTCTCTAACTCAAAACGTATGGAAGACTCGTTTGATGTGCAGCGCGATCATCTGGCGCTGATGAAAGATCTGAAACGTTTGCTGCGTAAAGACGGCACGATCATGTTCTCCAACAACAAACGTGGGTTCCGTATGGATCTCGACGGTTTGGCTGAACTGGGATTGAAAGCACAAGAAATCACCCAAAAAACGCTTTCCCAGGACTTTGCCCGTAACCGTCAGATCCACAATTGCTGGCTGATTACCGCAGCCTGAAAGGAAAATTAAATGTCATTAATCAGTATGCATGGTGCATGGCTGTCGTTTAGCGATGCGCCGCTTCTTGATAATGCTGAACTGCATATCGAAGATAACGAGCGGGTCTGTCTGGTTGGCCGTAATGGCGCGGGCAAATCGACGCTGATGAAGATCCTGAACCGTGAACAGGGTCTTGACGATGGGCGTATTATTTATGAGCAGGATCTGGTTGTGGCGCGTCTGCAGCAGGATCCGCCGCGCAACGTGCAGGGTAGCGTCTACGATTTTGTCGCCGAAGGGATTGCAGAACAGGCGGTTTACCTCAAGCGTTATCACGATATCTCGCATCTGGTGATCGCCGATCCGAGTGATAAAAACCTCCAGGAACTGGCGAAGGTTCAGGAACAGCTGGATCACCACAATCTGTGGCAGCTGGAAAACCGTATTAATGAAGTACTGGAACAGCTTGGCCTGGAAGCAGACATGGAGCTGGCATCGCTTTCCGGCGGCTGGCTACGTAAGGCGGCGCTGGGCCGCGCGTTAGTGAGCAACCCGCGCGTGCTGCTGTTGGATGAACCGACGAACCACCTGGATATTGAAACCATCGACTGGCTGGAAGGGTTCCTGAAAACTTTCAATGGGACAATTATTTTCATTTCCCATGACCGTTCATTTATCCGCAATATGGCGACGCGTATTGTCGATCTTGACCGCGGCAAGCTGGTGACCTATCCGGGGAGCTACGATCAGTATCTGCTGGATAAAGAAGAAGCGTTGCGCGTAGAAGAGTTACAAAACGCGGAATTTGACCGCAAGTTGGCGCAGGAAGAAGTCTGGATCCGTCAGGGTATCAAAGCGCGTCGTACGCGTAACGAAGGTCGCGTGCGCGCACTGAAAGCCATGCGTCGCGAGCGTGGCGAACGTCGCGAAGTGATGGGCACAGCGAAGATGCAAGTCGAAGAGGCTAGCCGTTCAGGTAAGATTGTTTTCGAAATGGAGAATGTGGATTACCAGGTTGACGGAAAGCAGCTGGTGAAAGATTTCTCCGCGCAGGTGCAGCGTAGCGACAAGATCGCGCTAATCGGACCTAACGGCTGCGGCAAAACAACGCTGCTGAAGTTGATGTTAGGTCAGCTTCAGGCTGACAGCGGACGCATTCACGTCGGTACCAAGCTGGAAGTGGCCTATTTCGATCAGCACCGCGCCGAACTGGATCCCGATAAAACCGTGATGGACAACCTGGCTGAAGGTAAGCAAGAGGTGATGGTTAACGGTAAACCTCGCCATGTGCTGGGTTACCTGCAGGACTTCCTGTTCCATCCGAAACGTGCGATGACGCCAGTACGTGCGCTCTCTGGCGGGGAACGTAATCGCCTGTTATTGGCGCGTTTGTTCCTGAAACCCAGCAATCTGTTGATTCTCGATGAACCAACGAACGATCTTGACGTCGAAACGCTGGAACTGCTCGAAGAGTTGATTGATAGCTACCAGGGCACCGTGCTGCTGGTGAGCCACGACCGTCAGTTTGTCGATAATACCGTGACCGAATGCTGGATCTTCGAAGGCGGCGGTAAAATTGGTCGTTATGTCGGCGGTTATCATGATGCGCGCAGTCAACAATCGCAGTATGTGGCGTTTAAGCAGCCAGTTGCGAAAAAAACAGAGGAGCCAGCCGCTCCTAAAGCAGAAATTGTCAAACGCGGCACCAGCAAACTAAGCTATAAACTGCAGCGCGAACTGGAGCAGCTCCCCGCGTTGCTTGAAGAACTGGAAGCTAAGCTGGAAGCCTTACAGGCTCAGGTTGCTGACGCCGCGTTTTTCAGTCAGCCTCACGAGCAAACGCAACAGGTGTTAGCTAATTTGAACGAAGCGGAACAAGAACTTGAGCAAGCCTTTGAGCGCTGGGAGTATCTTGAGTCTTTGAAGAATGGCGCATAATTAAAGGAGCACCTATGTGCGAACATCACCATGCCGCGAAGCATATTTTGTGCTCGCAGTGTGACATGCTGGTGGCGTTACCTCGCCTTGAGCATGGTCAGAAAGCGGCATGTCCACGATGTGGCACTACGTTAACCGTTGAGTGGGACGCGCCCCGGCAGCGTCCCACTGCCTATGTTTTAGCCGCACTATTTATGCTGCTGCTGTCAAACCTCTTTCCCTTTGTGAATATGAACGTCGCAGGGGTGAGTAGTGAAGTGACGTTGCTGCAAATTCCCAGCGTGCTCTTTTCTGAAGATTACGCCAGTCTCGGCACCTTCTTTATCTTATTCGTTCAGCTAGTTCCGGCCTTTTGCCTGCTGACGATCCTGCTACTGGTAAACCGGGTTCAGATGCCCGAGCGGCTTAAAGCATGGCTGGCGCGCATTTTGTTTCAGTTAAAAAGCTGGGGAATGGCAGAAATCTTCCTCGCCGGCGTGCTGGTGAGCTTTGTTAAGCTGATGGCCTACGGCGATATCGGCGTGGGCAGCAGCTTTATTCCGTGGTGCTTCTTTTGCGTTTTACAGTTGCGTGCATTTCAGTGCGTTGACCGTCGCTGGCTATGGGATGATATTGCGCCAATGCCTGTCATAAAGCAGGCCTTAAAACCTGGCGTGCCTGGTATTCGACAGGGACTGCGTTCCTGCTCTTGCTGCACTGCAATACTTCCCGCTGATGAACGGGTGTGCCCACGTTGTCAGACGAAAGGTTATGTGCGGCGTAAAAACAGTCTGCAATGGACGTTGGCATTACTGTTTACGTCAATCATGCTTTATCTTCCTGCCAATATTCTGCCGATTATGATTACCGATTTGCTCGGGTCAAAGCTGCCGTCAACCATACTTGAGGGGGTGGTTTTAATCTGGAGCGAAGGCTCGTATCCGGTGGCTGCAGTTATCTTTATCGCCAGTATTATGGTGCCGACGTTGAAAATGATCGCCATTGCCTGGCTATGCTGGGACGCCAAAGGGCACGGCAAACGCGACAGTGAACGTATGCACCTGATTTATGAAGTTGTGGAATTTGTCGGTCGCTGGTCAATGATCGACGTATTTGTGATTGCGGTACTCTCTGCGCTGGTGCGCATGGGAGGGTTAATGAACATTTATCCTGCAATGGGTGCTTTGATGTTTGCTTTAGTCGTCATTATGACAATGTTTTCTGCGATGACATTTGATCCGCGTCTGTCGTGGGATCGTGAACCAGAACCAGGCCATGAGGAGTCCTGACAGCATGGAATCTAAAAGTGGGGAAGCCAAAGTGCAAAAGGTAAAAAACTGGTCGCCCGTGTGGATATTTCCTATCGTCACTGCACTCATTGGCGCGTGGGTTCTGTTTTATCACTACAGTCATCAGGGGCCACAGGTCACGCTTATTACCACCAATGCCGAAGGTATTGAAGGGGGCAAAACGACGATTAAGAGCCGCAGTGTGGACGTCGGCATCGTTGAGAGCGCAACCCTGACGGATGATCTGACCCATGTGGAGATTAAAGCGCGCCTTAACTCCGGAATGGAAAAGCTGCTGCATAAAGATTCTGTCTTTTGGGTGGTGAAGCCGCAGGTTGGACGTGAAGGTATAAGTGGGCTCGGCACGCTATTGTCCGGGGCTTATATTGAACTGCAGCCTGGCAATAAAGGCAGTAAGCTGGAAAATTACCAACTGCTGGATTCACCGCCGCTGGCCCCGCCAGATGCAAAAGGGATCCGTGTGATTCTGGACAGCAAAAAAGCCGGTCAGTTGAGTCCGGGCGATCCGGTGCTTTTTCGCGGCTATCGTGTAGGTTCGGTTGAAACCAGTACATTTGATGCGCAAAAGCGTACGATCAGCTATCAGCTTTTCATTAATGCGCCTAACGATCGTCTGGTGACAAGTAATGTGCGTTTCTGGAAAGACAGCGGGATCGCCGTAGATCTTACCTCAGCAGGTATGCGCGTAGAAATGGGATCGCTCTCCACGCTGTTTGGCGGTGGTGTAAGTTTTGATGTGCCAGAAGGTTTAGAGCAGGGCGAGCCGGTCGCACAACAGTCAGCGTTTAATCTTTATGACGATCAAAAAAGTATTCAGGATTCACTGTATACCGATCATATCGATTATCTGATGTTCTTTAAAGATTCGATTCGTGGCCTGCAGCCTGGTGCGCCGCTGGAATTCCGTGGCATCCGCTTGGGTACGGTGAGTAAAGTACCTTTCTTCTCACCGAATATGCGCCAGGTGTTCAACAATGATTATCGCATTCCGGTGCTGGTACGCATCGAACCAGAACGTCTGAAGGCGCAGCTGGGCGAAGATACTGATGTTGGTGCTCATCTGGCGGAATTGCTTAAACGCGGATTACGGGCATCGCTCAAAACCGGGAACCTGGTGACCGGCGCGCTTTATGTCGATCTCGACTTCTATCCGAAAGAGCCGCCGATTACTGGTGTACGCGAATTTAATGGTTATCAAATTATTCCGACCGTGAGCGGTGGTCTGGCGCAGATCCAACAGCGTCTGATGGAAGCGTTGGATAAGATTAATAATCTGCCGCTGAACCCGATGATTGAGCAGGCAACCAATACGCTGTCGGAAAGCCAGCGCACGATGAAGCATCTGCAAACCACGCTGGATAACATGAACAAGATCACGTCCAGCCAGTCGATGCAGGATCTTCCGGCGGATATGCAGAACACGCTGCGTGAACTAAATCGTAGCATGCAGGGCTTCCAGCCTGGTTCTGCGGCCTACAACAAGATGGTGGCAGATATGCAGCGTCTTGATCAGGTGCTACGTGAACTGCAACCGGTACTGAAAACGCTGAACGATAAGAGTAATGCGCTGGTATTTGAAGCGAAGGACAAGAAAGATCCAGAGCCGAAGAGGGCGAAACAATGAAAAAGTGGCTAGTGGTGATGATGGCGGTCTGGTTGACGTCATGCAGCTCCAGCGGAGAGAATAAAAGCTATTACCAGCTCCCTATCGCACAAGGCGGTGTGCAGAGCTCCGCCAATCAGGGAAACCGTCTGCTGTGGGTTGAACAGATTGCGGTACCTGATTATCTGGCCGGTAATGGGGTGGTTTACCAGACCAGCGATGTGCAATATGTTATAGCCAATAATAATCTCTGGGCCAGCCCATTAGATCAGCAATTGCGCAATACGCTGGTTGCTAACCTCAGCATGCAGTTGCCTGGCTGGGTTGTTGCTTCGCAGCCGCTGGGAAGCACTCAGGACACGCTGAACGTCACCGTAACCGGCTTCCACGGTCGTTACGATGGTAAGGTTATCGTGAGTGGAGAATGGTTGCTGAATCATCAGGGACAACTGATCAAACGTCCATTCCACATCGAAGCTGTACAGACTAAAGACGGCTACGATGAGATGGTGAAGGTTCTTGCTAACGCCTGGAGTCAGGAAGCGACGGCTATTGCTCAAGAGCTGAAACGCATCCCATAAGCTTAAATAATTGTAAATTATGCCGCCCCTGGCTCACCGCCCGGGGCGGTTTTTTTTATTTTTTTAGCCGTGGAGATAGCTGTTCTGACTGACTATTTTTGTACAAATGATTTAGAGGCTAGCTCACAAATATGACACTGGCGTGAATTTTGCGCATTGACGAGCCTAATGTTTAGGGGTATTCGTTTAGTGTGATTGCACACTTAGTAATCACTGTTTTCTTTTCCACCAGACCAAAAAATGAGGGAAACGAGGCATGAAGAGACAAAAACGAGATCGCCTGGAACGGGCACATCAACGTGGATATCAGGCCGGCATTGCCGGACGCTCAAAAGAAATGTGTCCCTATCAGACGCTGAATCAGAGGTCATACTGGCTGGGAGGCTGGCGAGAAGCCATGGGGGATAGGGTTTTAATGGCCTGATTCTGTCTCTTTAGATAAAAGAAACCTCCGCAGAGCGGAGGTTTCGCCTTTTTGCACACCAGATAAAACGGAGAAACGTTAATGTCTGGCTGCTACGCAGTCCTGGATTAGAACGCGGAAGTGTCCTGGAACAGACCCACTTTCAGATCGTTTGCGGTGTAGATCAAACGACCATCAACCAGCACTTCACCATCAGCCAGGCCCATGATCAGGCGACGGTTAACGATACGTTTGAAGTGAATGCGGTAAGTGACTTTCTTCGCAGTCGGCAGAACCTGGCCGGTGAATTTAACTTCACCTACGCCCAGCGCACGGCCTTTACCTTCGCCGCCCAGCCAGCCGAGATAGAATCCAACCAGCTGCCACATGGCGTCGAGACCCAGGCAGCCCGGCATCACCGGATCGCCGATAAAGTGACAACCGAAGAACCACAGGTCTGGGTTGATATCCAGTTCAGCTTCAACATAACCTTTGTCAAAGTTGCCACCGGTTTCGGTCATCTTGATGACACGGTCCATCATCAGCATGCTTGGTGCTGGCAGTTGTGGCCCTTTTGCGCCAAACAGTTCACCGCGACCAGAGGCAAGAAGGTCTTCTTTCGTATAGGATTCGCGTTTATCTACCATGTTCTCTGTAAGCCTTATTTTATTGAAGCACGCAGGATAGCTAACACGTGTACGCTGAACAAGTCCGATCAGTTCGGAATAATCCAGTTCAGCCAACGTAGCGGCCATGGAAAACGGTGACGACCTTCCTGTTGCGTAGCCGTGGCAATACGCTCCTGAATGGTTTGCATCAGCGTTGTCTGGCCTTCGCCATCCCACACCAGATTTAACAACAGTGGCAGCGCATCAGTTACGTCGTCCACCGCCCAGATAGTGAATTTTTCTTCTTCTATGGCCTGTAGCAGCGCGGGATTCAGGCTGAGGTGTCTGACGTTAGCCGAAGGAATGATAACGCCCTGCGTGCCCGTCAGCTCACGTTGCTGGCAGATGGCGAAGAAACCTTCAATTTTCTCATTCAGACCACCGACAGGTTGCGCCCGACCAAACTGATCGACAGAACCGGTAATGGCGATACTTTGATTAACAGGCACGTCGGCGAGGGCGCTGATCAATGCGCACAGTTCTGCCATAGACGCGCTGTCACCGTCCACTTCGCTGTAAGATTGCTCAAAGGTCAGCGAGGCAGAGAAGGGGATTTGCTGCTCAAGCTGGAGTTCCGACATCAGGAACGCCTGCATAATCATCATACCCTTGGCATGAATATTTCCGCCGAGCTCGGCTTTGCGCTCAATGTCCGTAAACTCGCCGTCGCCAATATGCACGACGCAACTGATACGAGAAGGCTCGCCAAATGCGCGTGGGTGGCCTGGAAACTCAATCACCGACAAGGCGTTGATCTGGCCAATACGCTCGCCTTCTGTCTCGATAAGGATTTGCTCTTGCAGAATTTCATCCTGCATGCGTTCAGCCAGGAATCCCTCACGCCATTCGCGCTGAGCCAGCATCAGGCTGAACTGCTCAGCGTTGCAGGTTTCGCTCTCGCATAACGGGGCCACCTCTTTGAACTGTCTGGTGATCCACAGCGGGTTAAGCGGCAATGTATCCTGTTCACCGGTATAGCGAACGGCTTCACGGATCAAAACCTGCCAGGCATCAGGAGCGGGGTAAGGCAAATTATTGCGCATGGCAGTATGCGTGACCCACTGACACCACTGCGTCATGGTTTCGGCATCCACGATCTGCAGATTATCTTCAAACTCGCTGTAAATGGCCTGTTCAGCCAACTCTGGTTCCATGTCCTGGAAATCCGCCAGCGATTCACGCTCGCCCACCAAAATCACTTTCAGTTTAAGCGGCATAGGCGGAACAGAGACAGGCAGCGGGCGAGACTCATCAAAAGCCACCCAATCAAAACGCTCGTGGCTGACAATGGCTTTCAGACGCATCCACAACAGAGGTTGGGCCAACAGCGTGCGCAATGAGATAACCAGCACCCCCCCATTGGCCTGATGTACCAGACCTGGCTGCAGCGTAATTTCGCCATTGAACTGACGTAGACAACCAAACAGTTGTTCAGCTTCGGCCCAGTCAGCGCTGACCACCTGCGTCAACGTCGCAAAATTGTCTTCCGCTTTTTCAGCTGTACGATAACGAATAGTGTGACCGGAGATGTCGTAATGACCGCCAGTCAGGCTTCCTGCATCCGTGTGCAAGGGACGTGCAGCCTTTGCAATAAGGTTGAGATACTCAAGCTCCTCCGGTGCTTTCACCAACATGAACGAGGATGTTGTCCAGTGCTGAAGAAGCTGCTCTAGCGCGAATTGTAAACGTGGCTGAGTATCACTAAGTAAGGTGTCGGTGTCGTCAGTGACGTGCGGCTGTGCAAATACTTCCTGATAACTGTCGGTATCAGGAACCAGATCACGCCATGCAAGTTTCGTAATGGTCAAAGTTGATGTTTTTTAGTCTGTTGTAAAAAACGAGATTATACCGTAACCCTCACCACTAAACACCTGGAAAGCGCCGCGAAACGGTTGTGATGACGCGCGGCAGTTCACAGGCTGGATATTCTTTTCTTCAGATGCCGAAAAAGCTGATATTCTGATAAGAGTTACACGGTAACATTGAGATCGCAATGAAATATCAACAACTTGAAAATCTTGAAAGCGGATGGAAATGGAAGTACCTGGTGAAGAAGCATCGCGAGGGGGAGTTGATTACCCGCTATGTGGAAGCCAGCGCTGCCAAAGAAGCCGTTGATTTGTTGCTAACCCTCGAAAATGAACCGGTTCGGGTCAACGCCTGGATTGAAGAATACATGAACCCTGCACTGCTCAATCGTATGAAGCAAACGATCCGGGCGAGGCGTAAGCGGCACTTTAATGCAGAACATCAACATACGCGTAAGAAATCGATCGATCTGGAGTTTATGGTCTGGCAGCGTCTGGCTGGTCTTGCGCAGCGGCGTGGAAAAACGCTTTCTGAAACTATAGTGCAGCTGATTGAAGACGCAGAGCATAAAGAGAAGTACGCGAACAAAATGTCGACATTGAAGCAGGATTTACAGGCGTTGCTGGGAAAAGACTAGCGGTTGGCTGGTGTAACAAGAGGCTTGTTTTGAGTGGAAAAAGATGAAAAAAAACCCCGCATAGCGGGGTTTTTTTATAAGACGATAACTTAAGCCTGAGGCTGAGTTACAACGTCTTTGATGCCTTTAACTTCGATCTCAACACGACGATCCGGAGCCAGGCAGTCGATCAGTGCAGCGCGAGCTTTCACGTTGTCACAGGTGTTGCCAGTAACTGGGTTGGATTCACCCATGCCACGTGCAGAGATTTTGTCAGAAGGAATACCTTTAGAGATCAGGTAATCAACAACGGACTGAGCACGTTTCTCGGACAGACCCTGGTTGTAAGCGTCAGAACCGATGCGGTCAGTGAAGCCCAGAACCACTACGGAACCGTCTTTCGGATCCAGGTTGCTCAGCTGGCTGTACATCTGGTCCAGAGCCTGCTGGCCTTCTGGTTTCAGAGTTGCTTTGTTGAAGTTGAACAGAACGTCAGACTTCAGAGTGAAGTGCTTGGTCTGTACTTCTGGAGCCGGAGCCGGAGCAACAACTACTGGAGCTGCTTCTTCCTGCTGGCCGAAACGGTAAGAAACACCAACGCTCAACAGGCCGTTATCCGGACGACCACCAACGGTGTTCGCGTCACCGATGTTGTTGGTCCACTGGTATTCCAGACGGGTAGCGATTTCAGGAGTAATTGCATACTCTACGCCGCCAGCGAATACTGGGGATACACCAGTGTCGTGGTCTTTGAAGCCTTGGTTGTTTTTAGCGTCTGCACGCCAAACCATACCACCCAGACGGGTATAAACGTCCAGATCGTCAGTGATTGGGTAACCCAGTTTAGCGGTCAGCTGAACGCCCTGAGCTTTGAAAGCGCCGTTATTGTGGTCATCGTAAGTCGCGCCTTTGTACGGCATACGACCTAACCAGTCGTAACCCATTTCAAAACCAACGTACGGGTTAACCTGATAACCACCGAACGCACCAGCACCCAGTTGGCTTTCGTGGGTAGGGCCGACGTTGTTGATCTGGTTGTTACCAATGTCATGGTACTGAGACCAGCCCATTTTAGCACCAGCGTACCAGGTGTTATCTTTCGGAGCGGCCTGCGCCACGGTAGCGAAACCAGCCAGTGCCACTGCAATTGCGATAGCTGTCTTTTTCATTTTTTGCGCCTCGTTATCATCCAAAATTCGCCATGAATATCTCCGAAGAGAGATAACACGGTTAAATCCTTCACCCGGGGACCAGTTCAATAGTTACTCTACCGATATCTGCGGCTTACGCCGAGCACCCCTGGCGATGTAAAGTCTACAACGTAGTTGAAAACTTACAAGTGTGAAGTCCGTCAGGCATATGAAAAAAAAAGGCTTGTATACATAATATTTAACATTTATTGATGACTAAATGCACTGAGGATTTCCTGAAAACCGCTTGAGACAGGCGTTCGGACGAAAAACGCGTTAAAGCTCAAAGGCAAATTGAAGCATGAAAAAAAATTCCAGGATAAATCCTAATTTTACTTAATGATACAAATTCGAGTGAATTTTTAGCCCAGAATGCTGTCTCCCCGCAAGTGCCTGGGCGCGAACCGGACGCATGATAAATCCCATCGCATTACCTTCGTCAGCCGCTTTGACCAGTTCGGCATGTTCATCTTCCGTTAATTCTTCCGCCAGCCAGCCAATGACAACACTGTAATTACCCGTGCGTAGCGCACGAATCATCGATTCCAGCGTATTGCAAGGGGAGAGTTGGCTAATCTGCATTACTTTTGTCAATGGAAGTCCGGCTGACTGCACCCACTCCCGGCTTAATTTTTGCTGAGGCGTCAGCCACAGCTGCCAGCGTGATTGCTGCCCTAACTGTTGCAGCAGAGGAAGCAGCAGTAGTTGCGTCATCATGGGCTGGTCCTCGCGATAGACTACTTCACTGATAAGCCCAGCGGTAGCGTTCTCTGATGAAACGCGCGCAATGTTGCTTGATGCGGAAGAGAACGACGAAGAACGATTTGCATAGCCTGAAGTGTACATAATCAATCCAGCCCTGTGAGTCACTGTATGAATATACAGTAACCCTGCTATCAACAAAGATCAACCTTATTTTCGGAAACAGGTTCGCAATTTTTAGTCGTCGTCACGGGAAAAATAAAATTCATCTTGCCCCATACGCATAAGTTGCCTATTTTCGTCATTAACGGATCCGCTATTGAAAATCATTTGCTTACGTTATGATTTAAAAAGGATTTTTATGAAAGAGCTTTCTTATGCAAGGATCTATAAATCGCAGGAATATCTGGCTTCTCTGGGGACAATTCACTATCGCTCACTGTTTGGTGGCTACAGTCTGACGGTTGGCGATACGGTCTTTGCCATGGTCGCCAATGGTGAGTTGTATCTTCGCGCCTGTGAACAGAGCGCCCAGTATTGTGTACAAAATTCTCCTGTCTGGCTGACATTTATTAAGCGGGGACGTCCTCTTGTACTTAATTATTACCAGGTGAACGATGCCCTGTGGCAAAACCAGCAGCAACTGGTGTCGTTATCGCGATATTCGTTGGATGCAGCGGTTAAGGAAAAACAGAGTCGCTTTACCCAGCATCGTCTGCGGGAATTGCCAAATATGACGTTTCATCTGGAGACTCTGCTGAATGAAGTTGGAATTAAAGATGAGGGGACTATGCGGTCGTTGGGAGCACAAATGTGCTGGCTGAAACTTCGGCAAAATAACCCGGCTCTGACGGTAAAAGTACTCTATGCCCTTGAAGGCGCGGTAGGGGGGATACATGAAGCCGCGCTCCCGGCGACGCGTCGCCAGGAGCTGGTGGAGTGGGTAAGTTCTCTTACGCCGGAACCGGGGTATTAGAAGGCAGAGCGGCAATTTGCTGCTGTAATCGCCGGATTTCCGGGAGCAGAGCGATCAATAACCCAACTTGCTGAACGACCAGAGGCTCTTTACTGTCCGGGCGTGGTTCCAGGTGCTGAATTCGCTGCTTCAGCCCTTCTAACGCCTGGTATACGCGTTGCTCGTCAGCGGGTTGATGGTGAAGGGCATCATCAACATAGCAAACAGCGTCATCCAGCAATGCCAGAACGTCTGGATTGGTCAACTGTTCGCGATGTGCGCCAAGCGCAGAAATATAGCTGGTAAACGTATGGTTGAGACACAGTAAACGGAACGCCGTTTCGCGGGTTTGGGCCGTCACATCCGGCTCGCTCGACATGTTTGACACCACGGAGGCGAGTTCAGCATCACGGTTATGCGCGTCACGGCGAGCGATACGGTAGGCCAGACGATTATCACGACCCTGATGATATTGTTCGAGAATTGCATCAAGGTAGCGGCAGTTAGCGTCAGTCGCCCGCTCAATTACCCGTGGTAGATTACGAAAACGCCAGTCTGGCCAGATGAAACTGACAGCCGCCCAGGCGATAGCACAGCCAATTAGCGTATCGATGACACGCGGCAGCGCAACCTCAAAGCCTTCGCCGAGCAGGTTAAAGCACAGTAATACCAGCAGCGTGATAAACATGGTGGCATGCGCATACTGGACGTTGCGAAAGGCAAAAAACAGTACACCAGTGATCACTAAAAGTATTAGCTGCCCTTCTAAAGAGGGCACAAACCACAGGATCGGTAAACCGATGGCAATCCCAACCAACGTGCCGATAATCCTGAGCGCCAGGCGATGTCGGGTGGCATTGTAGTTTGGTTGACAGACAAACAGGCTGGTCAGCAAGATCCAGTATCCGTGATTCATGCCGGTTACCTGGATAATGGCATAACCAACACAGAGCACTAACGACATGCGGACGGCATGGCGAAACAGTGCGGACTCTGGGGTGAAATTACGGCTCAGGCGTAACCAGATATCACTGAATCCATGGGGACTGTCATCAGCAAGCTGATTTTCAGACTCATTGCGCGAGAGTACCTGAGCCTGTTCAGACTCAATAGTGGCCAGTTGCGCATCGATAGCCCGCAGGTTCGATAGTAAGAATCCCAGCGTATTGAGCAGATCTGCAGGCTCACCACTGGCACGCATGCGCTCAAGTGCGGCATCTATATGGGTGAAGACGCGTTCAAAGTGCGGATCGTGCTGGTAAGGCGTGCGCAATAAAATACAACGAGACAATTGTGAACAGGCTTGTCCTTGCATCGACATCAACCGCTGGAAGCGGAACATCACATCGCTGTGACGGAAATGATCGCGTAGCGTTTGATATTGAATATGTGAGGAGCTTGCGCGTTCATGAATATCCTGCGCCACAAAATAGTAATGTAGCGTGCGACGTGTTCCCCGTTGTCCACGGTCACCGCGCAGGCGAGTCAGCAGCGACACTTTGGTCTGGTTTAGCGTTGCCATCAGTTGCCCATTAGCGAGGGCTAAATCATACAACGGCGCCTGGCTTTCATCTTCGATGTCGGGATCAAAAAGACGCGACTTCAGTTCCAGGTAGTGCGCTAATTGTTCGTAGCTGCGGGCCAGATTGTCCTGTAAGGGGCGGATGGGGAACAGAAGATGTCCGGTGAGCGTCAG
Source organism: Citrobacter sp. Cf072 (assembly GCF_030334485.1). Taxonomy (NCBI): domain Bacteria; kingdom Pseudomonadati; phylum Pseudomonadota; class Gammaproteobacteria; order Enterobacterales; family Enterobacteriaceae; genus Citrobacter; species Citrobacter sp. Cf072. Next base: position 91,283 of record NZ_JAOWDX010000026.1, read on the forward strand.
CAGGTTATACCAGATAGCGCCAGCGAGCAGCAGGATTGGTTGTTGATACCACTGATCGTAAAGCGAGGTGCCCAGCATCGTGTAAATGGCGATGAGCAACGCGCCAAAAGCGATGGTTGCATAGCGCTGGCCTAATCCCCCCAGCAGAATAAAACCGCTGGTGGAAAGCGTTAACCCAATAGCAAACAGCCAGGGCCATGGGAAGAGCAGTTCAACGGAGGCTGAGGCAATAAAAAAGCACACCAGCGTGATGATTAAATTGCGCAGTCGGCCCGCGAGACGATCATCGAGATCGGTAAGTGCGGCAGCGACCATACCTAGCGTGAGAGGGATGGTCAGCTTGACGTCACCCAGCCACCAGGGCAGCGCCGTTGTACCGCATAGCGCGATAAAAATCCGCACGTAGTACAGCCAGGTGCTGTTCCAGGTATAGCGTTTGAGCAGAGGACTTAACATAAAGGCCATTGGTCCTGATTATTCAAAGCGACGACGTGCATTGGCTTCACGCGCTGCACGGGCAACTTCTACTGAAACTACCCGGCGACCCACCGGCCAGAGCGCAATGGCAGCGATTTTAAAGTTCGCAATGCCAACCGGAATACCAATAATCGTTATGCACTGAGCAATACCAGAGACAATGTGCATCAGACACAACCACCAGCCGAAGAAAATCAGCCAGAAAATATTGAGCACGATGCCGCCGGTATTCAACAGGACGCTTTTACCGGCCGGATTCAGTTCATCGACATGTATCGCTTCGTTGCCATAGGGAAACAGCGAAAGTCGGGTTATCTCCCAGCATGAACGGGTCAAGGGTAAAGTAAAAATAAGCACGATACTGACCAGCGTTGCCAGTAACCAGGCCAGGGTGGTGGCGAACCCCCCAAGCACAAAATTTAAAATATTCAGAACAGTACGCATAAACCCTCGGTTAACTCTGGTTTTCTGTGAATTCGGCAATTGTAACGTTTTTTTGGGCTGGAGCACGTTTTCTCTGGCGGTTACACTGATAAGCAAACCTCTTCGTGTGGATCCGCTTGAGTCTTATGGAACTGAAAGCTACTTCTCTTGGAAAACGTCTGGCACAACACCCTTACGATCGGGCCGTTATTCTCAATGCCGGGATTAAAGTTTCCGGCGATCGTCACGAGTATCTTATTCCCTTCAATCAGTTATTGGCTATTCATTGCAAACGTGGTCTGGTGTGGGGCGAGCTGGAGTTTGTACTCCCGGATGAGAAGGTGGTTCGTCTTCACGGTACAGAGTGGGCGGAAACCCAGCGCTTCCATCATCATTTGAATGCACTCTGGCAGCAGTGGAGCCAGGAAATGAGTGACGTTGCTGCGGGGGTTTTACAGCAGCAGTTGGATGCGATAGCGGCGCGTACTAGTGAAAATAAATGGCTGACGCGCGAACAAACGTCAGGGCTGCAGCAGCAGATTCGCCGTGCCTTTGCCGCTTTACCGCTCCCGGTTAATCGGCTGGAAGAATTTGAAAATTGCCGGGAGGCGTTACGTCAATGCCAGGCGTGGTTGAAGGACATTGAAGCCTGCCGCTTACAGCACAATCAGGCGTACACCGAGGCAATGCTGGAAGAGTATGCTGAGTTTTTCCAGCATATTGAATCTTCGCCGTTGAACCCTGCTCAGGCGCGCGCGGTAGTGAACGGTGAGCAATCATTGTTGGTACTTGCAGGGGCTGGAAGCGGTAAAACATCTGTGTTGGTTGCCCGGGCTGGTTGGTTGCTTGCGCGAGGAGAGGCGGCGGCTGAACAGATCCTGTTGCTGGCGTTTGGACGCAAAGCAGCCCAGGAGATGGATGACCGCATTCGTGAGCGTCTGCATACGGACGAGGTCACTGCACGGACATTCCATTCACTGGCGTTGTACATTATTTCGCAAGGTAGCAAAAAAGTTCCAACAGTGAGCAAGCTGGAAAATGATGCCGCCGCTCGCAGTAAACTCTTTATAACGACCTGGCGTCAGCAGTGCAGTGAGAAAAAGGCTCAGGCTAAAGGCTGGCGACAATGGTTAGAAGAAGAAATGCAGTGGTCTGTACCCGAAGGTAACTTCTGGGATGACGAAAAATTACAGCGCCGTCTGGCCTCCCGGTTGGATCGCTGGGTTAGTTTGATGCGGATGCATTGTGGAGCACAGGCGGAGATGATTGCTAATGCTCCGGAGGAGATCCGCGATCTGTTCAGTAAACGCATAAAGCTAATGGCGCCGCTGCTCAAGGCCTGGAAGAGTGCCCTGAAGGATGAGAATGCCGTCGATTTCTCCGGGTTGATCCATCAGGCTATTGTCATTCTGGAGAAGGGGCGGTTTATCAGTCCGTGGAAACATATTCTGGTCGATGAATTTCAGGATATTTCCCCTCAGCGCGCCGCCCTGTTAGCCGCCTTGCGAAAGCAAAACTCGCAGACCACGCTGTTTGCCGTGGGAGATGACTGGCAGGCCATTTACCGGTTCAGCGGAGCACAGCTTTCTCTGACGACCGCATTCCAGCAAAATTTTGGTGAGGGCGATAGCTGTAATCTGGATACGACTTACCGTTTTAATAGCCGGATTGGCGAAGTCGCAAACCAGTTTATCCAGCAAAACCCACATCAGCTCAGGAAACCGCTGAACAGTCTGACGACCGGTGATAAAAAAGCTGTCACGTTGCTCGATGAAAGTCAGTTAGATCTGTTGCTGGATAAGCTGTCGGGTTTTGTGAAAGCTGAAGAGAGAATTCTGGTGCTGGCGCGGTACCATCATCTGAAGCCAGCCAGCCTGGACAAAGCGGCCACCCGCTGGCCCAAGCTGCAGTTGGATTTTATGACTATTCATGCCAGCAAAGGGCAGCAGGCGGATTACGTCATTGTTATGGGGCTTCATGACGGGAATGACGGTTTTCCGGCCCCGGCTCGCGAGTCGATTATGGAAGAGGCGTTACTCCCGGCTGTTGAAGATTTTCCTGATGCTGAAGAGAGGCGGTTGCTGTATGTGGCGCTAACGCGTGCACGGCATCGGGTATGGCTACTGTTTAGCAAAGACGCGCCATCATGTTTTGTTGATGAGCTTAAGCAATTAGACGTTCCGGTGACCCGGAAACCCTGAAAAGCAGGCGGCAGTTGCCGCCTGCTTAGCGTTTATTTGAGGCGTTCTGCAAGATAACGGGCGTAATCCGGGATCAAGATATCCGTTGCGTCGTTGAAGTTTGGCGACTGGATAATAAAATCAGCCGTTGACACGTTGGTGGCGACCGGAATGTTCCAGACTGTGGCCAGGCGTAGCAGGGCTTTGACATCAGGATCGTGGGGAACGGCGTTGAGCGGATCCCAGAAGAAAATCAGCACATCAATTTTCCCTTCTGAAATTAGCGCACCCACCTGCTGGTCACCACCCATCGGGCCGCTCAGCATGGCGTTGACGTCCATTCCTGTCGCGCGTTGAATTAAATTTCCAGTTGTTCCTGTAGCATACAGAACGTGTTTTTCCAGTAATGGCTGGTGGCGTTCAACCCAGCTCATCAACATCTTTTTGCAGTGATCGTGTGCGACCAACGCAATATGTTTCTGCGCTGGTAATGTGCGAGTCGTTAATTCCATAGTACAGCTCCCAAGTTAACCTTGTTACAGAGTACTGGAAGCACTTGACGCTGCAAGAGAAAGACAAAAAAAATGCGTATACGAACATAAATGTCACGATGGGGGCTGTTTCTCAGCCCATTGTAAGAAGTTACTCCGCGTTTGTGCGTCAGCCTGTTGAAACCAATATTTTAAGCGTTGCTCAGTCAGCGTTTGCGACTGAGGCGGCACGCGGTCCAGTTCAGATACCCCGGAAAGCAGCGAACTGTCATCTGCCATCATCGTGGCAAATTGCGGTAAAGACGCATGCTTAGCCGCTTTGTTATAGCGCTCTGTTTCCATTTCATAATCTACGATTTTTGCGGTGGATGTGATTGACAGAATATCCAGCTTAACCGGTATAGGCATGGAATCCCCATCCAGCAGTTCTACGCGTGGGGCATCGTCAAAATGCGTTGCATCTCGCTCGTTGCTCAGACGTGGCAGGTGAAAATTAACCTGACTGACGAGTTGGGTATCAAAGCTGATGACCAGCGGGGGCGAAATATACAGACGTTCTTCGTGGCTGGACAGGCGAATGGTTTTTTCTACGCGAAACACGAGCTGGTGCCGACCATTTTCCAGCTCAATACTTTCGGCACCACGCAGTAATGAGCTGGAGACTTTTTTTCCGTCCAGCACCAGAAGGTCAATATCATTAGACAGACGTAGAGAGGTAGCAAAAACGGTTACCGGCAAACACAGGGCAATTAAGGCTGTCACAATGCCGGCTTTCATAGGTTTCTCCTGTCCAGAAAAAATCTGTATAAGATGTATCTAAATTTTTCGATAATCATGTTTACTAACATATAGACATATTTTTGAGTTTAGCTCTCATGCGCCAGTATGGGATGAATGGTCGCAAAGTCAGGTTTGTCGTACACTTTGCTAAACAGCCTGGAGGAAAACGATGAAAGAGACCGATATTGCTGGCATTTTGACAACGACCCGCACGATTGCACTGGTGGGTGCAAGCGATAAACCCGATCGCCCAAGCTATCGGGTTATGAAATATTTACTCGATCAGGGCTATCACGTTATTCCTGTTTCACCGAAAGTTGCCGGAAAAACACTGCTGGGGCAGCAGGGCTATGCGACGCTGGCAGATGTACCAGAGAAAGTGGATATGGTAGATGTCTTCCGTAATTCCGAAGCGGCGTGGGGTGTTGCTCAGGAGGCAATTGCCATCGGCGCGAAGACCCTATGGATGCAGCTCGGCGTGATTAACGAGCAAGCAGCCGTACTGGCTCGTGATGCAGGGTTGACGGTGGTGATGGATCGTTGCCCGGCGATTGAGATCCCGCGGCTGGGACTGGCGAAGTAAGGTTGATCTGTAGCCGAACAAAACGCACAGACCCGATTAGCTAATCGGGTCTGTGTTTGCATCAATTGCGCAGGCGCGGGGCCTGAAGCTGTTTTCGAATTGTTCGCGCCAGTTCATCCATCGACGGTTGCTCCGGATGTTCTTCCTGTAGCTCACTACTCAGTTGTGCTTCGGCCAGATACGTATGTACTGGCAGACCATTATCGTCTTCCATCACCACGTGATACCAGGGAGCGGCGCGAAGTTCGTCGTTAACCGCCAACTCATCGGCTGACGGTTGATCAAGCGAATATTCCGGGTCGATATCCACGACCACTCCGAGGTAACCTAACAGGGAATGGCGGACCTGCTGGCCGATACCGAATTTGCTGGCAATCATAGTCACCTCCCGGGAAATAGATACCCTCTATGTAAGGGTAATATTCCACTTTTCAAGTTACATGATGCGACAGGCAAACCCTTTCAGATACAGCCCTTCCGGGTAGGTAGCGATCACCGGGTGATCGGCGGCCTGACGGAACTGCTCTATAAATTGTACATCACGACCAGCATCTATTGCGGCATCAGCGATGATTTTCTGAAATAAATCGGTGGTCATAAGCCCAGAGCAGGAGAAAGTCAGCAGTACGCCGCCCGGATTGAGTAACTGAATAGCCAGCATATTGATGTCCTTATAGCCGCGGCAGGCGCCCATCAACTGGCTTTTGTTTTCGACAAATTTCGGCGGATCCATCACGATGACGTCGAATTTCTCACCACGATCGCGATAAGCTCGCAGAAGTTTGAACACATCATCACGCACGAACTCAGCTTTGCTCAGATCCAGCTTGTTCAGTTCCACGTTCTGGCGGGCAATATCGAGCGCTTCCTGAGAGGTGTCAACGCTGACGACCTGACGGCAGCCACCCATTAATGCTGAAACCGCAAATCCACCGGTATAAGAGAAACAGTTCAGCACACGCTGATTTTCCACATAACGACGCGTGGCCAGGCGGCTATCGCGTTGATCGAGGTAGTAACCGGTTTTGTGACCATGCTGAATATCAACCAGTAGCTTCATGCCGTGCTCTTCAATTGGCAGCAGTGCTGGCGGAAGCTCGCCCGTTACTGGCCCTTGAGTCAGCTCCATACCTTCTTTTTTACGCACCGCAACATCGCTACGGTCATAAATGGCGCAGTCCGGGAAAACAATTTGCAAAGCGCTAATCAGCGCTGCGCGTTGGTATTCAGCCCCCGCACTGAGCAACTGCAACACCAGGAAGTTGCCGAAGCGGTCAATGGTGACACCCGGCAGACCATCGGATTCTCCGGCGATCAGACGGTAGCTGTCCAGACCGTCTTTTTTCGCCAGCCAGTCACGCCATGTCTGCGCCTGCTGCAGACGACGGGTAAAGAAATCAATATCGATGGACTCAGACTTGTCAAATGTCCAGACGCGTGCACGGATCTGCGACGAGGGTGAGTACGCGCCGCGTGCTAACCATTTACCCTGATGGTCAACAATATCGATGGTTTCACCGAGGTTGGCTTTACCTTCCATACGTGCGACAGCACCGGAAAAGACCCACGGATGGCGGCGCAGTAATGATTTTTCGCGCCCTTTGGCTAACACTAAACGTACACTCATAATTTACTATTCTGTCAATTCAAAGAAATGGGCGCCATTGTCCTGAGTTTTACGCATATTTGCAACGCGCGCTGTGATGATAAGGAGAACCGCAATGTCGAAAGTCTGCATAATCGCCTGGGTCTATGGCCGGGTTCAGGGGGTAGGATTTCGCTACACCACCCAGCATGAAGCACAACGGCTGGGATTGACCGGATACGCGAAGAATATGGATGACGGCAGCGTAGAGGTAGTCGCCTGCGGTGAAAGTGACCGGGTGGAACAACTGATGAAGTGGTTGAAAGCCGGGGGGCCGCGAAGCGCCAGGGTAGACAGAGTTCTCAGCGAACCCCATCGTCCTGGCGACGAGCTAAAGGGATTTAGTATCCGTTATTAAATACATTTCACCGGTTTCGGCAGGCCGGCAATTTTAGTCGCCTGCTTGGCCGGACCTTTCGGGAACAGGCGGTAGAGATAACGGCTGTTGCCTTTCTCTTCGCCGAACTTGTTGGCCATCGCTTTTACCAGCATGCGGATAGCGGGGGAGGTATTAAATTCCAGATAAAAATCGCGGACAAAACGCACCACTTCCCAGTGTTCTGCGGAGAGCGTAATGCCTTCGTTTTCGGCGATTTTCTCGGCCAGCGGCTCGCTCCACAGCGTGGTATCTTTCAGATAGCCTTCGCTATCGGTACTGATTTCTTTACCTTCAAAGATCAACATAATTTGTCACTACGTTAGTCAAACTGGCGGCAGTTTACCAAAAAAGAAAGCCCCGCATAAGCGGGGCTGGATAGTGCGAGTTGACAACTTAGTCGCGGCTGGCGAAGCCCAGAATGCTCAGCAGGCTGACGAAGATGTTGTACAGCGAAACATACAGGCTGACCGTTGCACGGATGTAGTTGGTTTCACCACCACGGATGATATTGCTGGTTTCAAACAGGATAGCGCCTGAAGAAATCAGAATAAACACCGCACTGATGGCCAGATGCAGAGCTGGCAGTTGCAGGAAGATATTCGCAACCATACCAATCAGCACCACCACGATACCTGCCATCAGCATACCGCCGAGGAAGGACATGTCTTTACGGGTGGTCAGCACATAGGCAGAACAGCTGAAGAAGACCAGAGCAGTGCCGCCCAGCGCCATACCGATAACATCACCCATGCCTGCAGACAGGTAGGTGTTCAGAATCGGTCCCAGAATGTAGCCCAGGAAGCCGGTGAATGCGAAAGCAGACAGAATTCCGACCGGCTTATCCGCAGTTTTATATGTCAGGAACATCAGACCATACATACCCACCAGCGTCAGGATTAGACCCGGGGATGGCAGCATCAGCACGGTGCTTGCCGTTGCGGTGATGGCAGAAAACGCCAGCGTCAGGCTGAGCAGAAAATAGGTATTGCGCAGCACTTTATGCGTGCTGAGTAGCGATGTACGGTCGCGCGAAGAACTAATAATACGATCCATGAGTCACTCTCTTATGACAGATGTAATTAATGATGGAGGATAATGAAATCAAGGGGAATGACACAGCGGTTTTACCCATCTTTACGCATTTTAACCCGCCAGACTTAAGCATATTATTTCAGCAAAAGTGTCTAAATTAGATGTTACCACTTATTGTTTGAAAATGTCAGATCGACATCTTATAGGTCACTGAAAAATATTGCGTTATTTACTGCATCCCTTTATGAGTGATTGCGGTGTCATCACAAAACAGAACAATAAGGTGCAGGGAATGACTCAACACAAATCGAAGGTATTTACGTTTACGCTGTTGGCCGCCTGTGTGATATCAATAAACGGCGCGGCATGGGCAGCTCATGTTCCCGCAGGAACAGCATTGGCTGAAAAGCAGGAACTGGTGAGAAATAATGGCAGTGAGCCGGCATCGCTGGATCCGCATAAAGTCGAAAGCAACGTTGAGTTTAATTTAATCAGCGATATGTTCGACGGTCTGGTTGCTGTCAATCAGGATGGGTCTATCGAGCCCCGCCTTGCGGCATCCTGGGAGAATAAAGACAATACTATCTGGACCTTTCATTTACGTCCGGGCATTACCTGGTCTGATGGCTCTGCGATTACCGCACAGGATGTTGTCTGGAGTTGGCAGCGTCTGGTCTCGCCGCAAACGGCTTCACCTTATGCTTCGTATCTGGGCAATATGCATGTTGCGAACGCGGTTGATATTGCCCAAGGGAATAAAGATCCCGCTACACTAGGGGTCAAAGCCCTGGATGATACCACGCTGGAAATTACCCTGACGCAACCGACGGCGGCGTTTCTGGCGATGCTGGCGCATCCATCGTTGGTGCCGCTGGATAAAGTTCTGATTGGGCGTTTTGGCGACAAGTGGACCCGACCAGAACATTTTGTCAGCAGTGGGCCGTACAAACTATCGCAATGGGTGGTCAATGAGCGCATCGTTGCCGAGCGTAACCCACATTACTGGGACGATCGGCATACGGTTATTAATAAAGTTACTTATTTGCCCATCAGCTCAGAGTCGGCTGACGTAAACCGCTATAAGGCCGGTGAAATCGACATTGTTTATAGCGTACCGGTCAATCAGTTCGCCCAACTGAAAAAAACGATGGGCGATGAACTGCATGTCTCTCCCCAGCTTTCAACGTATTACTATCAGTTCAATACAACCCGCGCGCCGTTTAATGATCCGCGCGTGCGCCGGGCGCTGAATATGGCGCTGGATAAAGACATCATTGCGCAAAAGGTGATGGGGCAGGGGCAGCGAGCAGCGTGGGTTATCAGCCAGCCGGAAATAGGTGGGGTGAAACTGCATGCACCGGAGTATGCGTCATGGCCGCTCGAAAAACGTATTGCTGAAGCCAAAAAACTGCTTGCTGAAGCCGGTTTTGGTCCTGAGCATCCGCTTAGCTTGAATTTGCTCTACAACACCTTCGAAACGCACCAGCGTATTGCGATTGCCGCATCGTCGATGTGGAAGAAAAACCTTGGCGTCGAGGCGAAGCTGCAAAACCAGGAATGGAAAACCATGCTGGACACTATGCACACCGGTAATTTTGACGTCGTGCGCTATGCGTGGATAGCCGATTATGATGATGCTTCAAGTTTCCTCAATATTTTCCGTACCGGTGATAGCGAGAATACTACCAAGTACAGCAATCCCGCCTTTGATGAAGCGATGCGTAATGCGGCGAAAGCAAATTCACTGGAAGAACGAGGCAAATACTATCAGCAGGCTGAAGATCTTTTAGGTGATGATGTCCCTGCGATTCCGGTTTACCACTATGTCCGCACGCATCTGGTGAAGCCGTGGGTGGGGGGATTTGCGCCGGATAACCGGGGAAATTACTACACCAAAGATATGTACATCAAAAAACATTAAGCGTTGTAGTCGGTATTTGTGCTGATTAAATGGTCAATCTGTTGTTATTTCAGTCGATTAACAACATTTTGGCTGTTTTTCAGGCAAACGAACACATTGGTGCTTTACAGGTCCGTTCGGGATGTTTATAGTGCGCCTCATTGGAAGCGTGGCCGAGCGGTTGAAGGCACCGGTCTTGAAAACCGGCGACCCGAAAGGGTTCTAGAGTTCGAATCTCTACGCTTCCGCCAAACATAAACCCCAAGCTATGAAATAGCTTGGGGTTTTTTCGTTTTGCTCGGTTTATATTTTGTCTTCCTTTACTCGTCTTAGTCGTGCAAGAGCAACAGTGCTGCTGACCGGTTGAATGCTGGTGAACTGAGTAATCACCCCGCCTCGCAAAAGCTACATGAGCGAACGTCTCTTCATTCGTCGTAATATCCATAGCAGCCCCAGCATAATAGCCAGATAGCCCATAACGTAAATCCCTTGCTGTTTTCGTTCAGAGAGCGCCGGATCGGCTGCCCATGCCAGAAAGGCGGTAACATCCCTGGCGTATTGCTCCTCAGTTTCAGCTTTCTGCGACGCCGGACTCCATTGGATCTCTCCGCTATTCAGCGGTTTCGGCATGTTAATCACGCCGCCCGGAAAATAGCGGTTAGCCTTCAGTTCGGGATCGTCAGGCAGATAGCCGGTGAGTAGCGCGTAGACGTAATCAGCTCCCTGGTCCGTGTAGGGCAGAAAAGCATCTAACAGGAATTGCGGAAATCCACGATCGTATGAGCGGGCGCGGACGATATAGCTCAGGTCAACAGGTTCTGCGCCATTATTAAGGTATCGAGCTTCCCGCTCGTTTAAATATGGCGATATAAAGCTGTCATTTAGCGTCCCGTCCCGCTCACCCATCTGGCCGTCATCCTGAATCTCAGGAAACTGATAGCCGTTAGCGATACTTCTTGCTTCTTCTTCCGTGAGTTCCGGGCCGCCGGATCTGGTCAAGGTTCGAAAGGTAAGGTGCTTCATGCCGTGACAAGCGCGACACTTCTCTTCATAAACCTGCAGACCACGCCGAAGCTGCTCTTTATCATACTGGCCATTGATGCCGCTGAAACTCCATTCCTGTCGTTCAGGCGTGGCTTCTTGCGCATAGGTGGAGCCCAGTCCCAATAGAGAAAAACACAGAACACTGAATTTCAATAGTCGTTTCATTATCAGTCCTGTTTTTCCAGAAAACGACGGCAAGGTAATACGATTAAAAACCAGGCAAACCAAATCAGCGTTGAAAGCTGGGATGCGGCACGTATCCAACCTTCTTCGTTACGAAAACCGTCAAGAAGGTCGGGGCCAACCAGCGCTTTCGATCCTAACCAGCCTAAAAAGCAGGCATTGATGACCCACAGCCAGAATCCGCATTTGACCAGTTTGCTGTAATGGCGAAAACGAGCCCGGGAGGTATCAAGCCAGGGAAGAAAATAGAAAATCAGTATCGAACCGCACATCGCAGCTAGTCCCACGAATTCATTCGGGAAGCAGCGCAAGATGGAGAAGAAGGGAAGGAAATACCATTCTGGCGCAACAATCGCTGGTGTAATCGTTGGGTCTGCGGGAATAAAGTTATCGGCGCTGCTCAGATAGTGCGGAGCAAAGAATAAAAACCAGGCGAAGAGCATCATAAAAAGGGTGATTTTGATGGCATCGAGATCGGTAATTTTGTAATCGAACAACAGGCTCCTGGACTCTTTCTCGCTGAACCTCTTTTTCATCGCCTGGGCAAACGCTGACTGTACGGTACGTATATGAAAAACCGTTGCCACAACAATCATAAAAGGAAGAATAAAGTGGATAACAAAAAAGCGGCCAAGCATCGGTGTTCCCGGCGTATGGCTACCGACTAAATATGCGTATAACGTATCACCCACTAGCGGAATGGCCTGGACAAAGCGAGTAATGACCGTTGCCGCCCAGTAGCTTTTTTGCCCCCAGATAAGACTATAACCAAGAAATGCGGTTATCATCAGGAGGATATACAGCGTGACGCTAATCAACCACATTGTTGTCCAGGGCTTGCGGTACACGTTGTAGTACATACCGCGAAAAATATGCAGATAACAGGCAAAGAAAAAGAGCGATGCGCCAATAGCATGCATATTGCGTATCAGTTCTCCGTGGCGAACCGCACGCATAATATGAATAATGGAGTCAAATGCCAGCCCGGCTGTCGGCACGTAAAACATCGCCAGTACGATACCTGTCAGGATCTGCACGCCGAGCATAACCAGCAGGATTGCGCCGATAGCGAACAGCCAGAGTCCGGCAATCGAACGAGGAAAAGGAATTCGCCAGCGAAGCGAATAGACGCGCTCACTCATCATGTCAGGCTTCCTTAGTGCCGATACGCACGATCTGACCATCAGAATGAAAGGCGTAATCCGGGATTGCCAGGTTGGCCGTTGCGGGGCCGCGCGTCACGCGCCCGGAGGTATCAAATTCCGAGCCGTGGCACGGACAAATCCAGCCCAGCCCTCCCGGCTGGGCGTTGGGGACACATCCGGCATGTGGACAGTACCCTTGAACCACCAGCCATTGGGGATGAACCGCAGAGACCCTCTCGCTGTCAGACTGTGGGTCAATAAGCGTATGCCAGTCGGTATTTCTGGCGGCGACAATCTCTTCCTGCGTGCGGTGGTGAATAAGAATCAGCTTTCCCTGCCATATGCGCCTGATGGTTTGTCCAGCAGCAACACCCGCAAGAGAAACATCAATCGGTTCATTTTCCCCTAGCGTTTTCTCATCCGGGCTCAAGGCCGAAACCAGCGGCCACACGGCAGCCGCGACGCCCGCCGCGCCGACGAATTTCGTCAGTTTACACAGGCATTCCCGACGCTGTTCCTGGATTTCTCCATCTGCAAGTTTTTTATCTGCCACCTTGTATTTCTCCCAGAGTAATGCGGATTATTGTTTGTCGATACGCGCGTAAATTTCCTGAAAGCGCTTATCAGCAATACCTGGCGCTTTGAATGCCCGATAGCTGTCCGGTAACGTGGTATCGCCAACCTTAATCATCATCACCATGCCCTGAGCGTAATGCGGTGAACATTTGATGCCGTAAAATCCGGGATTGTCATAAGTCACCTCGATCTCTTCATCTATTTTTCCCATGAAACCGGGATAGTCAGCTGGAGACAATTCAGCAATTGAAGCCGCGTTGTGGCTCTTATGCTTACGGATAAACTTCACCGTATCACCGGGTTGGATCTCCAGATAATCCGGCTCGTAGACCATCGGCCCCGCAGACCCACGATTCTTCATCAACACTTCGTGAGTTTGCGCGAAGGCTGAAGAGGCGAGGGCGAGTAAACACAAAACTTTCAGACTCTGTTTGAGGTATTTCATCGATTCTTCCTTAAAATTCATCAGGTCTTTGATAACGAATAAAACAGTTTTCACTACCCGCTTCATGTTCGACAACGGCGTCGATACCAAACCAGGCATGGAGATTTTCGCGGGTAAAAACGGTGCAAGGTTTACCCTGCATCGCCATTTGTCCGGAGGTCATTACGATGATGCGATCGCAGAACATTGCGGCATGATTAAGGTCGTGCAGAGCAGCAATCACCGTGAGCTTTTCACGTTTAACCAGACTCAGCAGGCCAATCTGATGTTGAATGTCGAGATGGTTGGTGGGTTCATCCATCAGCAACAATTGCGGCTGCTGCGCCAGCGCCCGTGCAATATGCAGGCGCTGTTTTTCTCCCCCGGAAAAGGTATGCCAGCAGCGGTGCTGTAATTCACTGAGATCGACCTTCTCCAGCATCGTTTGTACGATATCGTCATCTTTGGCAGACCAGGGGGTGAGCAGGCTAAGCCAGGGGGTCCGTCCCAGAGAAACGGCTTGTAAAGCGGTAAGCCGCTCGCTGGTTTCAGCCTGTTGTTCGACCAGCGCCACCTGTTGCGCAAGATGACGCCGCGAATAGTGCTGGAGCGCTTTTTGCCGCAGAGTGATGTGCCCGGAAGTCGGCTTCAGCAAACCGGCCAGCAGTGAAATCAGTGACGTTTTGCCCGAGCCGTTGGGACCGATGATACCGACAAACTCGCCGGGAGTTACGCGGAGAGAAATATCATCAACAATCGTCTTACCCTTTACCTTCCAACGCAGATTGCAGGCTTCAATAACGGCTTGCGCAGAGGCAACAAGTGGCTGTACGAGGTTTACCGTCATTTGTTCTGGTTTCCTCTTATCAGAATGATTGAAAACGCAGGCGCGCCGACCAAAGCCGTGATTACCCCAATGGGCAGTACCTGGCCGGGTAGTAACGTGCGGGAAATAACATCGGCGATAATGAGGAAAATGGCGCCGGTAAGCGCACTAACCGGCAGCAGTCGATGATGCTGGTTGCCGACCAGCAAACGAGCGGCATGAGGGATCACCAGACCGACAAAGCCGATCGCACCAACAATGGAGACCATAATCGCCGTCATGCCGGTGACGGCAGCAATCAGTACTGCGCGGGTACGTTTGACCGGAATGCCCAACGATGCCGCGGATTCAGCGCCAAAGGAGAACGCATCAAGGTGGCGGACATAACAGAAGCACAGCGCAATACCGACCAGAGCGGTAGGAATAGCTAAGACAACATCGGGCCAGCGTACACCGCTCAAATTGCCTAACAACCAGAACATAATTCCGCGTGCTTGCTCGGCGTTTGCTGAGCGGGTGATGATAAGCGACGTAATCGCATTGAACAGTTGCGAACTGGCGATCCCGGCAAGAATGATTTGGGTTGTAATCCCGCCGCCTTGTTTACCGCCAGCGGCCATCGCCAATAGCGCAACGAACAGAAATGCCGTCAGCGCACCAATGAACGCCCCTAAAGACATACTGATGATGCCAGCCCCCAGTCCCGTGAGCGCAATCAGCACCGCACCGGTAGATGCTCCGGCAGAAATCCCCAGTAGATAAGGTTCGGCGAGCGCATTGCGTAGCAACGACTGCAACACTACGCCGGAAACAGCCAGGCAGGCGCCGCAGCTGGCTGAGACCAGTGCTCGGGTCAGTCGGTAGTTCCAGACGATCCCGGCATCCAGTGCATCGACAGGATAGTGGGTATCGAAAAGATGATTTGCCAACGTGCTGAGTACGTGCCGCCAGGGGATAAACGTTTCGCCGATGGAAATGCCCGCCAGCAGTACGCAACACATCAGCGCACTGACCCAAACGGCATGACCACCGACTCTCACCGCAAGCTGACCAACAGCGCGACGCATCCTGCGAGAATCACTCATGATTATCTGCGTTCCTGAGTAACGGAGATGCGCTATACCGTGCCGTGATATAGCGCAAAATGTAGATTAATGAGCAGCCTGCGGATGCGCTAAGCCATATTCAACCAGAGCGTCAGCCAGTTTTTCCACCCCATCAATAGTTCTGATCCCGGCATTCATTGTCTGTACGTCAATGGCCGGCAGATGGTTTTCTTTGACGGCAGGAATCAGTTTGGTGACAGGATCGGACTGGAGGTATTCCATCTTGATCTTCCAGTCATCTGCCGGGAAGCGTCGGCGGCTCATCTCACCGAGCACAATGACAGAAGGGTTAGCTTTAGCGATGGTTTCCCAGCCCACCGTTGGCCACTCTTCAGCAGAATCAATGACATTTTTCACACCCAGCGTTTGGGCTATCCATGCTGCTGGGCCAAACTTCCCGGCAACGTAAGGATCGAGCTGTAAATCGGCGCTTGAGAACCAGAACACGGCAGAAACATTCTTATCCATGCCGGTAATTTTATTTTTTGCTGCTGATTCACGCGCTTTAAGGCTGGCAATCAGCGCTTCGCCTTTATCCTGAACATCAAAAATTTTTGCCAGATCGGCGACTTCCTGATACACCATAGCAATATCAAACATGCCCTTACGAACACCATCACCCCCATCTTCGTTATCCTTAGCACAGTCAGCTGGCGCGGTGTAAACGGGCACCTTCAGTTCACTAAACTGTTCGTATGATGCAACTGTGCCAGCAGGGCCGATTTGCCATTCAAACTGGCTGGCGACCAGATCTGGTTTTTTAGCCACAATTCCTTCAAAGCTGGGAATATTTTGCGCAATGACGGCAACTTTTTCATTTGCTGCTTTGTAAGCATCCAGTACCGGGCCAAACCACAACGAAGTACCCACGACGCGATCGGCCAGCCCCAGTGAATAGAGAATCTCGGTACTGTTCTGACCCACGGTTGCCACGCGCGTTGGTGCCTGATTAAAGGTAATATCGCGTCCACAGTTTTTAATCGTCAGAGGATATTCGGTTTTTGCCGCGTTAGAAAAACCGGAAGTCAACAGTACAGTGGTTCCAACAATAGCCAGAAGCGTTTTTTTAGAAGAGAAAAATGTAGAATTAGCGTGCATTATCATCGTCCCGTTGATGCCAGAATCTTAAAGTCTGGTCATGGCTCATTTCATTCCATATATCGGGAGGAGACATGAAGATAGATGACATTAAATCGTGAATTTTAAGAATGAAGATATGCAACAAATGCAAATAAGCCTTACTTAGCCAAAATCTTATTCATAAATACACTACTGCTTACGTCAAATAATTCATCCCATGGACCATCCCGTCCACTTAATGGTATACATCGTTGACAGCAGGTCTCCTGACTCACGGTAATCAGAATATCAGCCTTCCCATAAAGACGAGCTTTACAGTGACCTGTGGCTTATTAACCACACAAGGATATTCTGCATCCGCCTACAGTTGCGGGGGCAGTTATGGAATTGAATTGAATAATTCTCACCATATTCCTATTCATATACAAAAATGTAATGAAATGCTGTCAAAAGCGACTCTAACGGCAATTGTTAACGAGGTCAACCGTATGAATAAATAGGGAAAACCTCACACATCTGTTAAAATTGTTATATTTTACAGTTGGTTATGCTTAAATCCTTTATCTCGGAGGTCTACATGAAAATAACAATAAAAAGCTAAATGAGAATTGATTGATATTGATCAAACTATAAACACAGTTTTATTTTTTCAATTTAATCATATTGATCGTTATCAATAACGCAGTTAATTAGCGTTGGGTTAATTTAATAATGTGATCTCTGCATATGTACCAATTGCCATTCATCCTGCATATCCATAACGACGCTAAAATCTTTACGCAACCAAAAATGATACCCTCCAGGCAAGAAATGATGAGTATGAAGATATAAGGTTTTATATTTTTGCTGCTGGCAGAACATTTGAGCTAAAGCAAACAACCGGCTTCCGATTCCCTGTCTGCGGTAGCGCGCATCCACGTAGCAACGACAAATTTCTGCCGTTTCAGGCAAATTATAGTGCCCACGTAGCTCAGTGATACGATCATCATATTGACATACAGCAAGTGTAGCGATGAGCTCTTGTTTTTCACTCCATGCGCAAAGTAATAGATTTCTTTCTTGCAAAATATACTGCTGCTTGAGATCGAAGATATCTTCTTCGGCAGCAGGCATGACTCTCCCGGCATTGAAGAACAAATTAAGATGCTTAATAAGGAACGACTGAACAGCAGGTATATCGGCGTGAGTCATCTCACTAAACCTTAATCGGGTCATGGCAGGCATCCAAGCTTAGAGTGGAATACGATAATAACAATAAGACCACTTTCAAAACAATATTGACGCTGCTATGGCTACTCGCGCCAACGCGGTAGTCACCAGCGATTTGGGGGCTAATCTGTTCTTTTATTGTCCTGGGTCTTGCTTTTCCTAACTGTTGCCGAGGCATAGTTTTCCTCTGCATCCTAAGCCTGCAACTCTAACTCTCAGAAATGAGAGGCCGATCCTTTGAGCAGGACTTTTGTCCTCAATCCTCTGCAAACGTCTGGTTACAATCCCTGCATATCTCCAATACCCATAATTCAGGAATTGTTATGACTGCACATATTAATGCTAAAGCGGGTGATTTTGCGCCAACTGTGATTATGCCGGGCGATCCGCTGCGCGCAAAATTTATTGCCGAAAATTATCTCATGGATTACCGCGAAGTTACCAACGTGCGTAATATGCTGGGCTATACCGGTCTTTATTTTGGTCAACCTGTTTCGGTGATGGGACACGGTATGGGTATTCCGTCTATGACGCTATACGCCCATGAGCTGGTACATGATTTTAATGTGAAGAGAATTATTCGCGTCGGTAGTCTGGGGGCAACACAACCGCATGTCAAAATGCGCGACATTATTCTGGCTCTCGCTGCCGGTACTGACTCTGTCACAAATTTAAAACGTAGCGCGGGCTACACGATGGCGACGTCCGCTCACTTCCCATTACTACAACAGGCGTGGATGCTGGCACAGAAGGCCGGAATCGACATTAAGGTCGGTAATGTTTTCAGTGGCGATCTTTATTACGATCCTGACGAAAACCTCATTCCTGCACTGGAAAAGTTTGGTGTACTGGGTGTGGATATGGAGGTGGCCGGCTTATACGCCTTAGCACACCAATTTAATATTGAAGCACTGGCTATTTTAACGGTGTCCGATCATTGCCTGACAGGCGAAGAAACCACGGCAGAGGAACGACAATTAACTTTTAAAAATATGATTGAGCTGGCGCTAAATACAGCCGTTACGGCTTAGCATTGGCTTTTAATTGAACCAATCAGGGATGTCATTATATGAAGAATAAAATAGCACTTACACTGATTAGTTTTCTGGCAAATTTTATTATGGCGGGGTTTGCCAGTCAGTTTGGAATGCTGATTGAACCGATTGCGGTACGTTACAGTGCTGATGTGAATACCGTTGCCTCGATATTTTCGCTGCTTAACGGTGGGGCATTAGCGGGGACCATCGCCGCCTTTTTCCTGATAGAAAAAATTGGCGTCAAGCGAATGACGTTTATTATCTATTCGATAGTGTTCCTCTGTTCGCTGGCAATGCACTTAAGCCCCGGCTTATGGCCAGTGATGGTTGCCATGACTTTGGTGGGCTTTTGCGGTGGGATTGGCCTGTGTGTGGCAGGAACGATTGTCGTTTCGGTATGGCAGGATCGCATTCAAAGTACAATGTTGGTGGTACAAGACGCCACCTTTAACGTCGCAGGCGTGGTTTTCCCGCTGATCACCACCTACGCCCTGACGCACAATATGTCATGGAGTTACAGCTATCTAAGTGTTGGCATGGTGGCCTTACTTACGTTAGGTGTGGTGGCGCTCACTCGTTTTACTGCCTGTGAAACCGCGTCTGCGGAGGAGCGGACAGACGCGGTGAAGTCTGAGTGGAACCCAGGGATTATTAGCGGAGGTATTGGTCTGTTCTTAGGTATGCTGGCGCTGTATACCTTCCTGACTTGGGCACCATTATTTGTGAAGAACAAATTTGGCATTCCTTTTGAAGAAGCCGGTAATATTATTACGCAATACTGGGGAGCGGCGTTGGTTGGGGCGCTAGTATCAACTGTTATTGTTTCTCGAGTGAGGATACATTATTTCCTGTTGAGTATTATTTTGCTCGCTTGCGTTATTACGACCATTATTGTAACGAAAGAAAACATCTCGGGGCTTGATTATCTGGCTTATAGTTACGGATTCGTCTGTGCGGCGCTGTATAACTCCTTTATTGCCTACGGAGTTTCATTTGTGAAGCGCGCAAGTAGTCAGAATGTTTCATATATTTTAATTAGCGGTAGCGCCGGGGCTATGTTTAGTCCAGCGATCAGTGCGCTAATGGAAAAAACAATGGGCTTGCAGAAAATTATGTACGCAATACCAGTATTATATTTAATAATCTTTATCATGTTGATGGGTACATTAAAACTTAAACGTAACAAAGCACAGTAATAACACTTACCTCTCTAATTAGATAGTCAGTCGCCACGCCATTTATTTGGTGAGGCGACACTCAACCTTGCTCAAAGGAATTGAAAATGATGAAGAATAAATCAATGATTAAAAAAACAGTTCTGGGCGCAATCGTTGCAATGAGCTGTACGCAAGCGCTTGCTGCTGATTATACCGATGGCAACGTCCGTAAAAATGATTTTAACTGGATGCAGATGAACTTAATGCAAAGTGTGGATGCGAAAGTGCCTTATGGTATTCGTAATGACACTTATCTGGAACTGGAGTTTGGGGCGCGTTCCGGAATTATCGATCTGTATGGTTATGTCGATTTCTTTGATATTTTTGACCGCAAGCAGGATGACCGCCATGGTGGCGATAACTTTTTCGCCAAGATATCCCCACGGTTTTCCCTGGATGCTATTTTAAATAAAGATTTATCCGTTGGGCCATTTAACGAATTCTATATCGCAACGGTAAATAACATTGGCGACCGGGAATTATTTGAACATTATGTCGGTCTGGGCACAGATGTTAAGGTTCCGTGGTTTGGTCTGGTGGGAATGAACATCTATGCGCATTATGTGCGTGAAAACTACGGTGCGGATAACGAAGGCAAGTGGGATGGCTACATGTTCTCGACCAACTGGTCGACGCCGTTCTATACCTTTGCCAACGGCAGCTACCTGAACTATCAGGGTTACT
Source organism: Citrobacter sp. Cf072 (assembly GCF_030334485.1). Lineage (NCBI taxonomy): Bacteria > Pseudomonadati > Pseudomonadota > Gammaproteobacteria > Enterobacterales > Enterobacteriaceae > Citrobacter > Citrobacter sp. Cf072. Next base: position 111,704 of record NZ_JAOWDX010000026.1, read on the forward strand.
TTGACTATCAGTTCGCCGCTAACAAGATTGCTAATCAACCGTTATACAGCAATAACGCGATTGAATGGTATAACGGTATCTACTGGCATTCAGAGCATTATGCGGTGGGTTATGGCCTGAAGTATTTCCGCAATATGGCATTGATGGAAAATCATGGCGGAGCAGGGCGCACCACCGGACTCGGTCACTACTTCAACCTTACCTATAAATTCTGATTGCGCTGAACTGACACACCAACCTTCTCTACGGAGATGGTGTGTCAGTCAATGATGTCATTGCCGAGGAATTTACGCAGCCCATCCAGATCCTTAATTTCCAGTCCTTGCTTCGTGCGCGTTACCAGTCCGGCATCCGTCAGGGCTTTAACCGCCCGCCGATAGACCCGATCGGTGGTGCCGAACCGTTCTGCTTCCTGGTATTTTTTATGGAAACCATCCATCGGCTGTTTGTTCTGATGCTGGCGATACAAATCATACGCCACGTTATGAACGATAGGGTAGAGCATCCGGTGCAGGAAGATTTCCAGCATATCCTGATAATCAATCGCCATCGCACTGGCAAAAAATATCGCCAGTCTCGGGTGCTGGTTTAGCGCTTCTTCAAGACGATCACAGCTGCACACCGCCACGGTCAACGGCTCTTCGGCCACGATATCAAGCTGGCAGCGATACCCGGTAAAAAACTCCATTTCACCAAATAGTTGCTCATCACATTCCATTGCGCCCAACTGAAAACGGCGACCATTTTCCGCGCTGTAACGCAGGGAAATTCTGCCTGATTGCACCATGATAAGTCGATCGACTACTTGTCCCTGGCGATAGAGATACTCATCTTCGTGGATCATCTGCGTTTCAGAGAGCAGTTCCTGGAATATCTTCTCAATTAAGGCATCATCTTGCTGCCAGATATTGTGAAAACGACCTTTTGTGAGGGGCTTAAGCTGCATGGCTCAACGTCTTATTGTTTGAGATAATTCTTATCTCTGACTGTATGCTATCTACTGCTTAATGTCATTAAGAGCGCGGGGCGGACAATAAAAGGGCCAGCACCATGCTGGCCCTGACGCACTAAGGATGGCTGATAAAACGGGACAATCGCTGGCGCAGCAGGCGATTTTCCTGACGTAACTGAGCGTTCTCTTCCAGCAACGTCAATGCAACGGCAATCCCTGGCCAGTCAAGTTCCAGCTCCTGACGCAGGCGCATCGCGCGACGCATTACGGTCAGCGCATGATCGTCAAACGTCTCGTCTTCATGGGGTTCTATCACCCCTAAGCCGACAACCTCATGCAGTTCTTCTTCTGACACACCGGTGTACAGACAAAATTCGGTAATGGTAAAAGTGACGGTAACGTTAGCCATTATGCTTTCCCCCACTCTTTGCGCGGATCAAAGGTCTTTTGTGCATCCGCCAGTTGTTGCCACAGGGCGGCACTGGTGTCGTCAGGTTTCGGTGGCATGACGATCTTGATCACCGCATACAAATCGCCGGTATGTTTTTTACTTACCAGACCCTTGCCTTTAATGCGTAGCCGCTGACCGGCCTGGCTGCCTGCAGGAATGGTCAGCAGGATGCTCTCTTTCAGCGTCGGAACGGTTACTTTCGCACCCAGCGCAGCTTCCCACGGCGCCAGAGGAACGACAACTTCCAGATCCTGATTAACGATATCGAACAGCGGATGCGGCGCAATATGAATCACCAGCCACAAATCACCGTTCGGCCCACCGTTTTCGCCGGGCGTGCCCTGACCTTTCAGGCGGATACGCTGACCGTTACCGACGCCAGCCGGAATTTTCACGTTCAGTGTTTTAGGAATTTCTCGTTCTACCATGCCAAACGCATTGTAGACTGGCAGGTTGTAACTGATAGTGCGGCTATGCTCAGTAAGCGTTTCTTCGAGGAAGACGGCAACTTCTATTTCGATGTCGTGCCCGCGGCTGGCAGGGCGCTGGCGCGACTGGTGCGCACGCTGACCAAAAATGGAGGAGAAGATATCGTCGAAATCTTCGGCGCTGTAGCTTTGCCCCTCTCCTTGCTGGAATTGACGGCTGAACTGAGGGTCGTTGCGATGCTGCCACAGTTGGTCGTACTCGGCACGTCGCTGTTCATCACTCAGGACTTCCCAGGCTTCAGCAACCTCTTTAAACCGGGCCTCAGCGTCAGTCTCTTTGCTGACATCAGGATGGTATTTACGGGCGAGTCGACGATAGGCGGTCTTGATTGTCTTGAGATCGTCTGTCGGTTTCACGCCCATAATGGCGTAATAATCCTTTAATTCCATAGCGTTCTCTCGTGTAAATCAACACTTGAAGAAGGTGTACCCCGACAACAGGTAACACCGCTAAGTTTAGGGTAATCCTGATAACGGCGAATGCCAACCGGGAAGAAAGGATATTGGTCTAAATGATGTGATTGCGCACCACCAACAGCGCTTTTGACTGTTGTGTGGTGCGAAAAGTGAGATTAGCGAAATGTCAGGATTTGGTGATCAGATAGCGAACCGTATCCGCGTAGCTCTTCACAAAAGAGTTTAGGTCGTCAGATTTCAGTCCTTTTGGATTGATCATATATTTACCGTTGATAAAAATGGCGGGCACACCGGTTAAATCTACCGCTTTAGCCATTTCTTGTTGTTTTGCGGTCAGGGATTTCACGGCAAAACTGTTCCAGGCGGCATCATAATCACTGGCGCTGATGCCCGCGCTGATAAATACGTTACGAATATCATCCGCTGTTTTAACGGTTTGTTTTTTCTGAACGGCATCAAAAAGCAACGGTTTAACTTTATCTTGTACGTTTAACAGCATGGCGACGGACCAGGCGTGCGTCATGTCTTGCCCCAGCGGACCTAAAAAGTCGACGTGGTATTCGGTGAGTTTGACATCAGCAGGCAGTACTTTTTTCACGTTATCCGTGATTTCAAAAACTTCATCGTACTGATAACAGGAAGGACAGTAAAATGAGAAAAACTTCAGCGCAGCTGGGGCGGAAGCGACGGGTTTTTCCAGGGTGATATACTCTTTACCGTCGGTAAATGATGCTGCCTGAGCGCTAACTGTAAAAAGTAACCCAATCAGGGGTAATAAATATTTTTTCATTTCCATATACTCTAAATAACATTTGATAAACAAATTATCTGCTAATGAATACGTTATTCATTGCGTATGGATATAATAAGGAAATCCCCTGAAAATGCGCTGACCCTTACTTTCATTTACGCATCAGTACGTAGCGGGCATTATTTGTGTGCTGGCATTGAAATATTCTCTGGCATTCTTCGTAAATAGTGAATGATAACTTCCGTGATATTTTCAGGGGTGTTTTGAGCAATGTTATAGTGTAATAAACAAAGACGAAAATATGATTAATTATCATTTCGCCTTTAAAGCGTGAATGGCAAGGTATTTCGCTAAGTTCTGCAAATACCCCTGTAGATTGTCTTTTTCTTGTCGCGCGTGAATGAATAGGGTAAGTGTCAGAGACGAGCAACCCAAATGGATATCACTATGATCGACCACCTGGATCACCTGGTACTAACCACCAATCATGAAGAGGCTTGCGTTCGTTTTTATGTCGAGCTTTTAGGCATGAGGTTGGAAACTTTCGCACAAGGTCGGAAAGCCTTCGTCTTTGGCAATCAGAAAATCAATCTCCATATTCGGGGAAAAGAGTTTGAACCTAAAGCCTACGCGCCAACGCCGGGGGCGCTGGATTTGTGTTTTATCACCACGCGTACACTGGAAGAGGTGACAGAGACGTTTCAAACCCACGGAGTTGAGATTATTGAAGGGCCCGTTGCACGAACCGGCGCGACAGGACCGATTCGCTCGGTTTATGTCAGGGATCCCGATCTCAATCTGATTGAAATCGCGGTATATCCAGCAGATGGAAGGACATAACTTTACAGCGTAAAGGTTGCCAAAAACCGGCGAGTGGTTAAGATAACTCGCATCAATGAGTGAGGGTATAATGGCGAAACGTCAACGGATGGGATGGTTGTTCCTCTGTCTGGCATGTGTTGTGGTGATGGTTTGCACCGCACAACGCATGGCGGGCCTGCACGCGTTGCAGATGGATACCGCCGTTACAAGCGTTGTCGCCAGCGCACAAGTGCAGACCGATGAAACCTCACCCGTTACCCCTTGTGAACTGAGCGCGAAGTCATTACTGGCTGCGCCACCCGTACTGTTTGAAGGTGCTATTCTGGTGCTGTGCCTGCTGCTGTCGTTGCTGGCGCCAGTGCGGGTGTTTCGTCTACCTTTTTTCCCACCGCGAGCTATCTCGCCGCCTACTCTCCGGGTGCATCTCCGATTTTGCGTCTTCCGTGAATGACAGAACAGCCGTTGCTGACTGTTAGATAATTATTCACGGAGAAAAACTATGATGACTGTTTTCAGGCAGACACTGCTCTGTCTGTTATTGCTATGGCTGCCCGTATCCTGGGCGGCTGAACCCGGCTGGATGCGTTCACCCGATAACGATCACGCCAGCGTGCGGTTACGCGCTGATACGTCTGCTGGCGGTGAAACCCGTCTGTTGTTGGATGTCAAACTGGAGGACGGCTGGAAAACCTACTGGCGTTCTCCGGGCGAGGGGGGCGTTGCGCCTGCTATCGCCTGGAAAGAGGAAATGCCTGCGGTCGACTGGTTCTGGCCAACCCCTGCTCGTTTTGAGGTCGCCAATATTACTACCCAGGGGTATCACGATAAGGTGACGTTCCCGATGGTGGTGCGCGGTAGAGCGCCCGCCACGCTCAGCGGCGTTTTGACGCTATCCACCTGTAGCAACGTTTGCCTGTTGACGGATTTTCCTTTTTCCGTGACGGCCACAGCCCAGGACCCGACTTTTGCACATGACTATGCTCAGGCGATGGGACAGATCCCACTTGCCAGCGGCCTGACCGATGCTCTGAGCGCCGGCGCACGGGCGGGAGAGTTAGTCGTCGAGGCTCACCGTGCGGGAGGCTGGACTGCACCAGGGCTGTATCTGGATGCTGTTGATGATGCGGATTTTGGCATGCCGCAAATCCATGTTGAGGGGGAGACATTACGCGCCACGGTACCTGTACATGACGGTTGGGGAGAAGGCGCGCCGGATCTGCGTGGTAAGTCAGTCACCCTGGTGCTGGCAGATAACGGTGTTGCCCAGGAAAGTCGTCTTGCGATTGGCGAAGCCCCGGTTGTTGAGAACGCCTCACTCCCACTGTGGCAAGTGGTGCTAATGGCGCTGCTGGGCGGTTTGATCCTCAATCTGATGCCCTGTGTGTTACCGGTTCTGGGCATGAAGCTGGGCTCGATTTTGCTGGTCGAGGAAAAAAGTCGTCGCCAGGTCCGTCGTCAGTTCCTCGCATCGGTAGCCGGAATACTTGTCTCATTTATGGCTCTGGCTCTATTGATGACGGTGCTGCGTTTAACCAATCAGGCGCTTGGCTGGGGGATCCAGTTTCAGAATCCATGGTTCATTGGCGTGATGGTTCTGGTGATGCTGACGTTCAGCGCCAGCCTGTTCGGGTGGTTTGAATTCCGACTCCCTTCTGCGATGACTACCACGCTGGCGACTCACGGAGGCAACGGTCTGTCGGGACATTTCTGGCAAGGTGCATTTGCGACGCTGCTTGCTACGCCGTGCAGTGCCCCGTTCCTTGGAACGGCGGTGGCGGTGGCATTGACCGCTTCGCTGCCGACATTGTGGGGATTGTTTATCGCACTTGGGCTGGGAATGAGCTTACCGTGGCTGCTGGTAGCTCTGCGTCCCGGTCTGGCACTGCGTTTGCCGCGGCCAGGACGCTGGATGAATATTTTGCGGCGTTTGCTCGGCGTGATGATGCTGGGCTCCGCTATCTGGCTTGCGACGTTGCTGCTCCCGCATTTCGGGTTCGTAGGGCAAAGCACTGGCAAAGAGAGCGTGAACTGGCAACCGCTAAGCGAGCAAGCTATTGAGGATGCGCTGGCGCAACATAAGCGTGTGTTCATTGACGTCACAGCAGACTGGTGCATCACCTGTAAGGTAAACAAGTTCAACGTCTTGCATAAAGATGACGTCCAGGCCGCATTGCAACAGCCGGATGTGGTGGCGCTGCGCGGCGACTGGACACTCCCTTCTGAAGCCATTACCGAATTTCTAAAAAAACGCGGCCAGGTTGCTGTGCCGTATAACCAAATTTATGGCCCCGGTCTGCCGGAAGGCCAGGTGTTACCCACGTTGTTAACCCGCGATGCGGTACTGCAAACGTTGAACGATGCCAAAGGAGTTACCCCATGAAGATGATGATTGTTCTGCTGTTAACCCTGTTTTCTGCCGTCAGTATCGCGAAAGAGCCTGCGCCGTTTACCCCGGAACAGGAAAAGCAAATTGAAGCATTAATTCAGGAAGCCCTGTTTAACGATCCCAACAGCCCGCGGATTGGCGCAAAGCAGGCAAAACTGACCCTGATAAACTTCACCGATTACAACTGCCCATACTGCAAGCAGTTGGATCCAATGCTGGAAAAAATTGTGCAGAAATATCCTGACGTGGCGGTAGTGATCAAACCGTTGCCGTTTAAAGGTGAAAGCTCGGAACTGGCGGCGCGGACCGTGCTGACGACATGGCATGAGCATCCGCAGCAGTTTCTGGCGCTACATGAAAAACTGATGCAGAAGAAGGGCTACCATACCGATGTCAGTATCAAACAGGCGCAGGAAAAAGCGGGGGCCAGTCCGGTGACGCTGGACGCCCGAAGTGCTGAAACGCTGAGCACTAACCTGCAACTGGCGCGACTGGTGGGTGTACAGGGAACCCCCGCAACGATCATTGGCGATGAACTTATTCCCGGTGCGGTGCCGTGGGAAACGCTTGAGGAAGTGGTAAAAGAAAAACTGGCGGCGGCCAATGCTCAGTAAACTGCGCCGCTGGTTGCGCGAAGGGCTGATCTTACTGGCACTGTTGGCGGGGGCGATGCTGCTGATGGATGCCTGGCGCGCGCCGCAGCTCCCTGCCTCTTTTGACAGCACGCCTTTACAAACGCTGGATGGTGAAACCGTCACGCTGGCGGCGCTCAGCAAAGACAAGCCAGTGTTGCTTTATTTCTGGGCGAGCTGGTGCGGCGTATGCCGCTTCACGACGCCGGAAGTCTACAGGCTGCGTTCTGAAGGGGAAAATGTGATGACCATTGCGTTACGCTCCGGAAATGAAGCTGAGGTATCTCGCTGGCTGTTGCGTAAAGGCGTGGAATTTCCGGTCATCAATGATGCGAACGGGGCTATTTCCCGCAGTTGGGCGATTAGCGTCACGCCCACGCTGGTGGTGATGTCAGAAGGTCGGGTGGTATCAACCACCAGCGGCTGGACCAGCTACTGGGGCATGAAACTTCGGTTGTGGTGGGCGAAAACGTTCTGATAAATGTGCCGGGGAAACCCGGCATTTTTTTATGGCGTCGCCTTCCTCTGGAAGGCATATTTCGTTGCCTGACGAAGCAAGCACAGTGATTAACGTCCAGAATCAGTCATCTTCTCTTTTCCAGGAAAGTGCAACATGACGAGTTCTTTAGCGTTTGGACCCGCTTTGGTGGTGATGATTGCCGCCACATTTGTCCTCGCCGGGATGGTGAAAGGCGTTACGGGTATGGGGTTGCCCACCGTGGCGATGGGGATCCTCGGATCGCTTATTTCACCGGTTGCCGCGGCGGCTATGCTGCTATTGCCTTCGCTGATCAGTAATCTGTTTCAGTTTGGCGGTGGTGGAAATACACGCCAATTACTCAAACGACTGTGGCCAATGCTGCTGACAGTGGTAGTGGCGACTCTGCTTGCCAGCGCCTGGATTACCGGGGGCGACACCACCCGAACTCAGTTTGCGCTCGGCGTGGCGCTGGTGGCCTACGCTATCTGGACGCTGGCGGGAAAGAAAATCACGGTGGCCCCGCAGCGTGAAAAACCGTACTCCCTCGTTATTGGATTTGTGACTGGCTTATTGACCGGCGGAACCGGGGTGTTTGTGATGCCCGCCGTACCCTGGATCCAGTCCCTGGGCTTTGAGAAAGATGAACTGGTACAGGCGCTCGGGATCTCTTTTACCTTTTCGACCCTGGCATTGGCGCTGGGTCTGTGGTGGCATAACGCGCTGCCCGTACAATCCCTAAGCTTGTCGGCTTTGGCCATTGTTCCTGCACTTATTGGCCAGTGGATAGGAACCCGTGTGCGAAGGGTTATTTCTCCGCTCGTGTTTAAACGCTGTTTTCTGTTTTGTCTGGTCGGGTTGGGTACAGAGATGATGCTGCGTGCTGTGTGACCGGTTCGGTGACTTTGCGCGACTTTCATGGCATCGTTAATTCAGAGATTCAGGGGCAATGAGGTCGTTATGGCATACGTGATGTTACATGAAGAAGAGGGCGATCTGGAGTCGAGAATGGCGCTTACTGCGGCAGTGATGGCCGATAAATCGCGCTCGCGTATGCTGTGCGCCCTGATGGATGGCCGCGCCTGGACTGCAACTGAGCTCAGCGCTGTGGCGGATGTGTCTGCGTCGACCGCCAGCGCGCATCTGGCGCGTCTGTGCGAACAACGTTTTGTTATAGCGTTGGCGCAGGGCAGACATCGTTATTTTCGCCTTGCGAGTCCCGATATCGCTGAACTGCTGGAACGCCTGATGGGCGTTGCGTGGGCGACATCAATGCCCCGGAGAATCACAACGCCGCCAGGTTTGCGGCATGCCCGCACCTGCTACGACCATCTCGCCGGAGAGGTCGCGGTGAGGTTGTTTGATACGTTGGTTTCCCGTCAGTGGTTAACGCCGGATGGTGAAATGCTGACTCCTCTTGGCCAGGAAAAGCTGGCCCAGATGGGGATTGTCCTGGCGGCGGGTTCATCCCGGCGGAAGTTAACCTGCGGTTGTCTGGACTGGAGCGAGCGACGTTATCATCCTGGTGGTGTGCTTGGCGCAACGCTGCTGCGCTGGTTCAGTGAACAGCGATGGATAAAAACCGAACAGGGCAGCCGCCACGTCATCTTCACACCTCTTGGCATTCGTAAACTCGAAACCGAGTTTGGTGTTAAAACGACACGCTAGATGGTCTGTTTTGCGAAAGCGTTCCCGGAAATATGTCATATTTCTGTCACACTCTGTTGTGATTGATAACAACAAGAGGTCGTAGGGATGAATAAATCGTTAATCGCCGCAGCCGTGGCAGGGGCTGTATTATTGTCAACCGCCGCGCAGGCGCAGACCGCGCCGGAAGGGTATCAGCTTCAACAAGTATTGATGATGAGTCGGCATAACTTACGTGCACCTTTAGCCAATAATGGCAGCGTTCTTGAACAGTCCACCCCCAAGCAATGGCCAGAGTGGGATGTCCCCGGCGGACAACTCACCACCAAAGGCGGTGTGCTGGAAATCTATATGGGTCACTACATGCGAGAGTGGCTGGCAGAGCAGGGGATGGTGAAATCGGGCGAATGTCCGGCACCGGATACGGTTTATACCTATGCTAACAGCCTGCAGCGCACTGTTGCTACGGCGCAGTTCTTTGTCACCGGCGCTTTCCCTGGTTGCGATGTTCCGGTCCATCATCAGGAAAAAATGGGCACCATGGATCCCACCTTTAATCCGGTGATCACCGATGATTCCGCCACCTTCAGCCAGCAGGCCGTTCAGGCCATGGAGAAAGAGCGTAGTAAAATGCAGCTCAACGATAGCTATCAGTTGCTTGAGCAAATGACCGACTACAAAGACTCTCCATCCTGTAAAGAAAAACAGCAGTGTTCCCTGACCGATGCCAAAGATACGTTCAGCGCGAAATACCAGCAGGAGCCAGGCGTATCGGGGCCGCTGAAGGTGGGGAATTCGCTGGTCGATGCCTTCACGCTGCAGTATTACGAAGGCTTCCCGATGGACAAGGTTGCCTGGGGCGAGATTAAATCGGATCAGCAGTGGAAGGTTCTGTCGAAGCTGAAAAATGGCTATCAGGACAGCCTGTTCACCTCCCCGGAAGTGGCGCAGAACGTCGCCAAACCTCTGGTGAAATATATTGATAATGCGCTGGTTACTGAACGCGCGAAAGCACCGAAAATAACCGTGCTGGTGGGACATGACTCAAACATCGCTTCGCTGCTCACCGCGCTGGATTTCAAACCATACCAGCTTCACGATCAGAACGAGCGTACACCGATTGGCGGGAAGATTGTCTTTCAGCGCTGGCATGACAGCAACGCAAATCGTGATCTGATGAAAATCGAGTATGTGTATCAGAGCTCGCTGCAGTTGCGTAATGCAGACGTTCTGACGCTGAAATCCCCGGCGCAGCGCGTAACGCTTGAGCTGAAAGGATGTCCGATAGATGCGGATGGTTTTTGCCCGATAGATAAGTTCGACAGCGTGCTGAATGAGGCGGCTAAATAAAAGAAAAACTCCCCCGTGTTCGCGGGGGAGTCTGAGCGCTAGACGTTTTTACGTTCGATAGTCTGTTCACCCCAAAAGAGCGAATCTTTGTCTGTTTTTTCAAAGGCTTTGATGAGTACCTCATCGCTACCTTCTTCCCAAATTTTTTCCGCCAGTTTCTCGTCATAATGTGCGACTTCAAAAATGGCTTCGGCTATTTCCGGCGATGTATTGCGCAGACTTGCCCATTCGCCGACGCGATGGGCTTTCGCTTCTTGAGTTGGCATTCGAATCCTCCTGTTGAAGATTAGCCGTTGAGTTTTACTGCCAGACCTGCGACATATTCACCCTGATAGCGGGCGATAGATAATTCTTCCTGACTTGGCTGGCGGGAGCCGTCGCCTCCGGCAATGGTGGTTGCACCGTAAGGGGTACCGCCGCGAACTTGAGAGACATCAAACAGCTCTTGCGCCGCGTAACCGATAGGCACAATCACCATCCCATGGTGGGCAAGCGTAGTCCAGGTTGAGGTAATAGTTTGTTCCTGACCGCCGCCGGTTCCCGTTGAGCTGAATACGCTGGCGAGTTTGCCGTACAGACCACCAGAGGCCCACAGTCCGCCAGTCTGGTCGAGGAAGGTACGCATCTGACCGGACATATTGCCAAAGCGCGTGGGGGTACCAAAAATGATGGCGTCGTAATCAGCCAGTTCTTGCGGGGTTGCGACTGGTGCGTTTTGTGTTTTGCCGCCAGCCTTAAGGAAAATCTCAGGCTGCATGGTCTCTGGTACGCGCTTAATAATCACTTCCGCGCCATCTACCTTATTTGCGCCTTCTGCGACTGCATGGGCCATAGTTTCAATGTGTCCGTACATGGAATAATAAAGCACCAGAACTTTTGCCATTTTACACTACTCCTCGAGTTAACCGTGTTCGTAGCGACTCGCTACCTACCTTTAAAGATATGACGTACTGTCAGGAGTGCAAATTTCACAATCACTTCTTTGATTTATAACAATTTTTACAACAACCTGCTTTGTAGCAAAATGATACATATTTAACTGGGGTGAATTCGGTAGTCATAAGAAAGACTTATTGATTTCTTAGGGTGATTATTTCTTTGGTACTCCTGATCCTGTTGCAGGATATTACAGTTAGCGTCTGCCCAGTCCACGCTTCACTATGCTTAATCCCACGCAGTTATTTTCAGGGCCTCGCCCGTAACGCTGCGTGAGGTATCACTCCTCAGTACCTATGCAATATGATGTCTAATCAATGACGGAGGTCAGTAATGGCAAACCATCGGGGCGGTTCCGGCAACTTTGCGGAAGACCGCGAAAGAGCATCAGAAGCAGGTCGAAAAGGTGGCCAGCACAGCGGGGGCAACTTTAAGAATGACCCGCAACGCGCTTCAGAGGCAGGCAAAAAAGGGGGCAAAAATAGTCACGGCAACAACAAATCGTAATTGTCGGGCTATCTGTCAGATATGTCGTGACGCCTGAGCGTCAGAGACAGACGTTACGTAGCCACCGCCGCCGGATCCTTCCGGCGGTTTTTTTTGTCTGCAAGGTTGAACTGTAACAAAACGCAACGCAGACTAATGACATTCAGTTAATCGGGTGTCTCATGTCATTACTCTCTCGTTATTCCTTTTCTGTTAAACCTCAGGAAGCGATCCTCATTGTGATCACCATGTTCTGGGGTGGCACGTTTCTGGCGGTGCAATATGCCGTTACCCTGAGCGGGCCTTTTTTCTTTGTCGGTGTGCGTTTTGCCACTGCCGCGCTGGCGGTCGCGATTTTGTCGTTACACACACTGCATAAGCTGACATGGCTGGAAGTCAAAGCAGGGGTGGCAATCGGTATCGCCATTGCGCTGGGCTATAGCCTGCAAACCTGGGGGCTACAGTTTATTCCCAGCAGTAAATCGGCGTTTATTACCGCGATGTACGTTCCGTTGGTACCGCTTTTACAATGGCTGTGTCTGGGGCGCATGCCTGGACTGATGCCGTGCGTCGGTATTGTACTGGCCTTTATCGGATTGATTTTTCTTGCCGGACCGGGAGGTAATTTACTGGCTTTAGGCGAAGGCGAGTGGATCACGCTCGCCGGTGCGGTGGCGATTGCGGCAGAAATTATCCTGATTAGCGCGTGGGCGGGAAAAGTGGATGTACGGCGGGTAACGGTAGTGCAACTGGCAACGGCTTCGATAGTGGCGTTTATTGCGATGGGACCAGCCGGAGAGACCGTGCCGCCAATGTCTACCGGATTGCTGGTGGTGGCGCTGGGGCTGGGGATTTTCAGCGCGATTATTCAGGTCACCATGAACTGGGCGCAGCGTAGCGTTTCGCCGACGCGCGCGACGGTTATTTATACCGGTGAGCCGGTGTGGGCGGGGATCTTTGGCCGTCTGGCGGGTGAACGCTTACCGCTACTTGCATTGCTTGGTGCGGCATTCATTATTGTTGGCGTGCTGGTCAGCGAGCTAAAGTTCAAAAAGAAAAAAGCGCAGCCGCAAGAGGCACCTCCGGAATCGCTTTAATTTAACCATTCACCGCGTGATTTGGTATGCTGACGCCCTCACAAGAAGGAGAGGGCGCATGGTCCAACGCGCAGAGAAAAAAACAGGTAAGCGTTCGCAGGCCGTCAGTGCAAAACGCCAGGCCATATTAACCGCGGCATTAAATATCTTCTCCCAATATGGGATCCACGGCACGCGCCTGGAGCAGGTGGCAGAGCAGGCGGGCGTGTCAAAAACCAATTTACTTTATTACTACCCGTCAAAAGAGGTGCTTTATATCGCCGTTTTACGGCAGATCCTCGACATCTGGCTGGCTCCATTGAAAGCTTTTCGCGAAGACTTTGCGCCGCTGGTGGCCATTAAAGAATACATTCGCCTTAAGCTGGAAGTGTCGCGCGATTACCCTCAGGCATCACGGCTGTTTTGTATGGAGATGCTGGCCGGAGCGCCTTTATTGATGGCAGAATTGGAGGGGGATCTCAAAACGCTAATTGATGAGAAATCCGCGCTGATTGCCGGTTGGATCAAAAGCGGAAAACTGGCTCCGGTCGATCCGCATCATCTGATTTTTATGATTTGGGCTTCAACTCAGCACTACGCCGACTTTGCCCCACAGGTAGAGGCGGTGACAGGCGCAACGCTGCGTGATGAAGCCTTTTTTAACCAAACGGTCGAGAGCGTACAGCGGATGATTATTGAAGGGATCCGCGTGCGTTAACTGGCCGGTGGTAACGGGCAGCTTAAATCGCCTTCTTCACACTGCAAGAGCGAGGCGAGAAACGCTTCGCGCTCGTTGGTCTTATCCGTCAGGCACTGGCTGGTAATCATCGCCTGAACGCTACCGCCTTCGGTGCCAGAACTGAGTAATGCACAGTCCGCATCGCGCAAAGTTATCCAGGATATTTGCGCTTTTTTCAGTAAATCGCGCTGGGTTGGAGCGGCGCGCTTCAGCGCATTCTGATAAGTTTCATTAAGTTTGGCGTCGGCCGCCTTATACTGCTCTGCCGCACAGGTGTTCATCTCAATCTGCGTGTTCGCGTTGGCGCAGTCATCCGCCAGCGCCTGGCCGCTCAGCAGCAGCGCTGCACATGTCAGTACGATTCGTTTCATGCTTCCCTCTGGCTTCATAAAAAAAGGCCCCGTTACCGGAGCCTTAATTAACCACAACCTTAGCCGATTGTCATCAGGCTGGCGTTCCCGCCAGCTGCGGCGGTATTGACGCTCAGAGAGCGTTCAATGTACAGCCTCTCCAGCAGAATATTGCTCTCGCCACGGGCAAAGCCCTGGACCGACACAATCGCCCCTTCGCGGGCCGCCACTGCTTCACACAGTGCGCGAAGCTGATCGGAATCGCCGTGGAAAATAACGGCATCAAACGGCTGCGTGGCGATGTTGTCCGCTTTAGCAAATTGAATGCGCCCGGAGACCGCGGCTGGCAGGCGTTTTGCCAGGTCGCGATGGAACGTATCATCTGGCCACAGGATTAAGCTACCAACGGAAGTTACAGCGGCAACCTGGACCAGTGCGTCCTGTTCATCATCGGCGATACATAGAACGCGTTCACGCGGCAACAGCGTCCAGGTATTGCGCTCGCCGGTGGGTCCTGGCAGCAGGCGTTGCGTTCCGGCCTGCGCCAGTTCGCCAAACTGCTGGCAGAGCGTACGAAGTGCTGGACGGTCGGTTGCCCATTCGCTGAGCGCTTCCAGCGGTTGAACGAGTGCGGCTTTAAGCTGCGCATCGACCGGGTAGTCTGCATCCTGGCGGGCAAGGGTAATGCCTAACGCATTTTCCGGACGGTTTGCCAGCAGGCGGTACAGATACAGCGGCCCACCCGCTTTTGGCCCGGTTCCTGACAAGCCTTCGCCACCGAATGGCTGCACGCCGACGACGGCGCCGACCATATTGCGGTTAACATACAGGTTCCCCACATGTGCTGAGCCCGTGACCTGGGCAATGGTTTCGTCGATACGGGTGTGTACGCCCAGCGTCAGACCGTAGCCGGAGGCATTAATTTGCTCAATCAGGCTGCCCAGATTATTACGGGTGTAACGCACGACGTGCAGTACCGGACCAAACACCTCTTTTTGTAATTCATCGAAGCTTTCCAGCTCAATAAGCGTCGGGGCGATAAAGGTACCGGTTTGCCATTCCCGCGCATCGTCGCTATTTTCGCGCACGGCCTGGAACACCGGACGCCCTTTGGCGCGCATGGCCTGAATATGGCGCTCAATATTGGCTTTGGCTTCTTCATCGATGACCGGTCCAATATCGGTGGTCAGGCGGCCCGGGTTACCCATGCGGCATTCCGCCATCGCGCCGCGCAGCATTTTCAGCGTATGGTCGGCTACATCGTCTTGCAGACACAGGACGCGAAGCGCGGAGCAGCGCTGCCCGGCGCTGTCAAAGGCAGAAGCCAGGACGTCGACCACCACCTGTTCCGTCAGCGCGGAGGAGTCGACGATCATGGCGTTCATCCCGCCGGTTTCGGCGATAAGCGGGATTGGACGTCCCTGAGCATCCAGGCGGGTCGCGATATTGCGTTGCAACAGCGTGGCAACTTCCGTTGAGCCAGTAAACATGACGCCGCGTACGCGCTCATCGGAAGTGAGCTGCGCCCCGACCGTTTCGCCCTGACCAGGCAACAGTTGCACCACGCCTGGCGGTACACCTGCTTCGAGTAAAATGGCAATACCCTGGGCGGCAATCAGCGGGGTTTGTTCCGCGGGTTTTGCCAGCACGCTGTTGCCCGCCGCCAGCGCGGCGGCAATCTGCCCGGAGAAAATAGCCAGCGGGAAGTTCCAGGGGCTGATACAGACTACCGGCCCTAACGGACGATGGGTTTCATTATCGAAGTCATCGCGGACCTGGCCGGCATAATAGTGCAGGAAGTCTACCGCTTCGCGCACTTCCGCAATGGCGTTGCTGAAGGTTTTACCCGCTTCGCGCACCAGAATGCCAATCAATTGCTGCATCTGGCCTTCCATCAGAACGGCGGCGCGATGCAAAATAGCGGCACGCTCTTGCGGCGGTGTGGCGAACCAGATCGGCGCGTTATTTACCGCATTCTGCAATGCCTGTTCCACTTCGCTGTGAGTCGCTTCTCGCACGTAACCGACAATGTCTTTCGGTTCGGCCGGGTTGACGACTGGCGTCATTTCACCGTCAGCAACCGGATGTTCGAGTATTGGCTTAGCGTGCCATTTTTGCAGCGCGCTGTTGAGCAGGGCGGAGGAAAGTGAGGCCAGACGATGTTCGTTAGCTAAATCCAGCCCGCCTGAGTTTTCGCGGCCTTTACCGTACAGGTCACGCGGCAGGGCAATCTTCGGATGTGGCAGACCAGCCTGGCCTTCCTGCTGCGCCAGTTTTTCAACGGCTTCGACCGGGCAGGCTACCAGTTCATCCAGCGGCAGGGTAGTGTCTGCAATGCGGTTGACGAATGAAGTGTTGGCGCCGTTTTCCAGCAGACGACGCACCAGATACGCAAGCAGCGTTTCATGCGTGCCTACCGGTGCATAAATGCGGCATGGACGGTTCAGTTTGCCATCGGCAACTTTACCGGTGACCTGCTCATATAGCGGTTCGCCCATACCGTGCAGGCACTGGAACTCGTACTGACCCGGATAGTAGTTTTGACCGGCTAACTGATAAATCGCCGCCAACGTATGGGCGTTGTGGGTGGCGAACTGCGGGTAGATCAGATTCGGTACCGCAAGCAGTTTTTTCGCACAGGCCAGATAGGAAACGTCGGTGTACACCTTACGGGTATAGACCGGATAACCTTCCAGACCGTCGATTTGCGCACGTTTGATTTCGCTATCCCAGTAGGCGCCCTTAACCAGGCGGATCATCAGGCGACGGCGGCTGCGCGTGGCGAGGTCAATCAGGTAGTCGATAACATACGGGCAGCGCTTCTGGTAGGCTTGAATAACAAAGCCGATACCGTTCCAGCCCGCCAGTTCAGGTTCAAAACACAGTTTTTCCAGCAGATCGAGGGAGATCTCCAGTCGGTCTGCCTCTTCAGCATCGATATTGATACCGATGTCGTACTGGCGGGCCAGCAGAGTAAGTGACTTCAGGCGCGGATAGAGTTCATCCATCACGCGGTCATACTGCGCGCGGCTATAACGCGGATGCAACGCCGACAGCTTGATAGAAATGCCCGGCCCTTCATAAATGCCGCGACCATTTGAGGCTTTACCAATGGCGTGGATTGCCTGTTGGTACGAAACCATATAAGCCTGGGCATCAGCGGCGGTTAGAGCCGCTTCACCCAGCATGTCATAAGAGTAGCGGAAACCTTTTTCTTCCAGTTTACGCGCGTTAGCCAGCGCTTCGGCGATAGTCTCTCCGGTGACGAACTGCTCGCCCATCAAGCGCATTGCCATGTCGACGCCTTTACGCACCAGTGGTTCACCGCTCTTGCCGATAATACGGTTGAGTGAGCGTGAAAGGCTGGCTTCATTATGCGTAGAAACCAGACGACCGGTAAACAACAGCCCCCAGGTCGCTGCGTTGACGAAAAGTGACGGACTGCGTCCAATGTGCGACTGCCAGTTGCCGTTGCTGATTTTGTCGCGGATTAACGCATCGCGGGTTGCCTTATCAGGAATACGCAGCAAGGCTTCCGCCAGACACATCAGCGCGACGCCTTCCTGTGAAGAAAGGGAGAATTCCTGCAATAAACCTTGTACCATCCCGGCGCGGCCGCTGGCGGTCTTCTGGTTACGCAGTTTGTCGGCCAGGCTGTACGCCAGCTTGTGCGCTTGCTCAGCGATGGGTTGCGGCAGACGAGCCTGCTCCATCAGCATCGGCACTGCGTCGGTTTCGGCGCGGCGGTACGCGGCGGTGATTGCTGCGCGGGAAACTGACTGCGGCAGGATCTGTTCGGCAAATTCCAGGAAAGGCTGATGCGCTTCATTCTGCGGCGTGGTTGACTCCTCACCCTCATTCGCGGCACCCGCCAGCAGGGCCGGTAGTTCAGGAAGCGCGTCGTCGTTTTCCAGTCTTTCGAGATAATTAAAGATGGCTTGTTTGATCAGCCAATGTGGCGTGCGATCGATTCGTGATGCTGCTGTTTTAATACGCTCGCGAGTGGCGTCATCCAGCTTAACCCCCATCGTGGTGGTTCCCATGCCGTTTACTCCTGTTGTACTGAAATACGGGTCTGATAGTTACCGAGAAATATCCACTATGTTGCAACTTTGTGCAACCGTGTTAAATGTGACTTGGTTTGCAAGCTTGGAAATGAATGAAATGTTAATAAATATGAGTCTTATGATGTGGGCTGTAAAAATTACAGAATCTTTTTCTCTGCGGTAGTTAACACTTTTAAAAGGTGCAACCGAAAAAAATGTGAGAGAGTGCAACCTACAGAAAAATGCTATCTACTCTGGATCAAATTTGATGTAAATGGTGTGTTAAATCGATTGTGAATAACCATCGCTTCCGGCAGGATACGGTCGCCCTGGTCAACATAGATATCTTTGCCACGTTCCGGCAGGGTAATAAAACGGCAAGCCACGGCATTGCTGATACATAATTTTGGAGAGTTTTGATGGCTATTAGCACACCGATGTTAGTGACATTCTGTGTCTATATTTTCGGCATGATATTGATAGGGTTTATTGCATGGCGTTCAACCAAAAACTTTGACGATTACATTCTGGGGGGACGCAGTCTGGGTCCGTTCGTGACCGCGTTATCCGCTGGGGCATCTGACATGAGCGGCTGGTTGCTGATGGGTCTGCCTGGCGCAATTTTCCTGTCGGGCATTTCAGAAAGCTGGATCGCCATCGGCCTTATTTTGGGTGCCTGGATCAACTGGAAGCTGGTGGCCGGACGTTTACGCGTACACACCGAATACAATAACAATGCGCTGACGTTACCGGATTACTTTACCGGTCGCTTTGAAGATAAAAGCCGAATTCTACGTATTATCTCCGCGCTGGTTATTCTGCTGTTTTTCACCATCTATTGTGCTTCAGGGATTGTGGCAGGGGCGCGTCTGTTTGAAAGCACCTTTGGCATGAGCTACGAAACAGCACTGTGGGCGGGCGCGGCCGCGACGATCATCTATACCTTTATTGGTGGTTTCCTGGCTGTTAGCTGGACCGATACCGTCCAGGCCAGCCTGATGATCTTTGCTCTGATCCTGACACCGGTGATGGTTATTATTGGTGTGGGTGGGTTCGAGGATTCGCTGGAAGTGATTAAACAAAAGAGCATTGAGAACGTGGACATGTTCAAAGGGCTGAATTTTGTTGCCATCATTTCCCTGATGGGCTGGGGTCTGGGCTACTTTGGTCAGCCGCATATTCTGGCGCGCTTTATGGCTGCAGATTCCCACCATAGCATTGTTCATGCTCGCCGCATCAGTATGACCTGGATGATCCTCTGTCTGGCGGGTGCCGTGGCTGTGGGCTTCTTTGGTATTGCTTACTTTAACAACAACCCGCAGCTTGCCGGTGCCGTTAACCAGAACGCCGAGCGTGTGTTTATTGAACTGGCGCAAATCCTGTTTAACCCGTGGATTGCCGGTATTCTGCTGTCTGCGATCCTCGCTGCGGTTATGTCGACCCTGAGCTGCCAGCTGCTGGTGTGCTCCAGCGCAATCACCGAAGACTTGTACAAAGCATTCCTGCGTAAAAATGCCAGCCAGAAAGAGCTGGTATGGATTGGCCGCATCATGGTGCTGGTCGTGGCGCTGGTGTCCATCGCGCTGGCGGCGAACCCGGAGAACCGCGTGCTGGGTCTGGTAAGCTACGCCTGGGCGGGCTTCGGCGCGGCGTTTGGCCCTGTGGTTCTGTTCTCGGTAATGTGGTCGCGTATGACCCGCAACGGCGCGCTGGCAGGGATGATCATCGGTGCGGTGACGGTAATCGTCTGGAAGCAGTTCGCCTGGCTGGGTCTGTATGAAATTATCCCGGGCTTTGTTTTCGGCAGCATCGGTATTGTGGTCTTCAGCCTGTTGGGTAAAGCACCTTCAACTGCTATGCAGCAACGTTTTGCCGAGGCTGACGCGCATTATCACTCAGCTCCGCCATCGCGTTTACAGGCAGAATAATTTATCTCCTGTCCCTGAAGCCCGCCGTGCGCGGGCTTTTTATTGCGCCCCCGCAAACCTGCATAACCATTACCCGTCTAACTGTTTACATTAAGTCATCATTCTCAAAACATTCTGCTTGAGTTTTTCTTTGCTGTAATGATAATCACTATCACTGTAATTTACTTTTCTTTTCATCAATTGACCGAGAATAACGTTTAAGGGTTCTTCGCATGTTTGTTCCATTTCTAATTATGTTGCGCGAAGGGTTAGAGGCCGCGCTGATTGTCAGCCTGATTGCCAGCTACCTGAAACGGACTCAGCGTGGTCGATGGATTGGTGTGATGTGGATTGGTGTTCTGCTGGCGGCGGCATTATGCTTGGCGTTAGGGATTTTCATCAACGAAACCACCGGTGAATTTCCGCAAAAAGAACAGGAGCTGTTTGAAGGCATCGTGGCGGTCATTGCCGTGGTGATCCTCACCTGGATGGTGTTCTGGATGCGTAAAGTTTCCCGCAACGTCAAAGTCCAGCTTGAACAGGCTGTCGATAACGCGTTGCAACGCGGTAATCATCACGGCTGGGCGCTGGTGATGATGGTCTTTTTTGCTGTTGCGCGAGAAGGGCTGGAATCGGTGTTCTTCCTGCTGGCGGCATTCCAGCAGGATGTAGGCATCTGGCCGCCGTTAGGCGCGATGCTGGGACTGGCTACCGCAGTGGTACTGGGATACCTGATTTACCTCGGCGGCATTCGCCTCAACCTCGGGGCATTCTTTAAATGGACCAGCCTGTTCATTTTGCTGGTAGCTGCCGGTCTTGCCGCTGGGGCGATCCGCGCTTTCCACGAAGCCGGGTTGTGGAATCATTTTCAGGATGTGGCGTTTGACCTGAGCTGTGTGCTGTCGACGCATTCGCTGTTTGGCACATTGATGGAAGGCATTTTCGGCTATCAGGAAGCGCCAAGCGTTAGTGAAGTCGCTGTCTGGTTTATCTACCTGATTCCGGCGTTGATTATGTTTGCACTACCGCCGCGTTCAGGCACTACGGCATCGCGTACCGCACCTTGATAAAAACGCGATGCAGAATACTTTTTAGTTACAACATACTTATTTATAGGGATAGGTTATGACGTTTAATTTTCGCCGTAGTGCGCTGCAGTTGGGTATTGCCGCGCTGTTTGCATCCGCTTTTTCTGCACAAGCCGCCGATATTCCGCAGGTGAAAGTCACGGTTAACGACAAACAGTGTGAACCGATGACGATCACGGTTAACGCCGGGAAAACGCAGTTCATCATCCAGAACCACAGCCAGAAAGCGCTGGAGTGGGAAATTCTTAAAGGCGTTATGGTGGTTGAAGAGCGCGAAAACATTGCACCAGGCTTTAGCCAGAAAATGACCGCTAACCTGCAGCCTGGCGAATATGATATGACCTGCGGTCTGTTGACTAACCCGAAAGGCAAACTGATCGTAAAAGGCAGCGCAACGGCGGATGCCGCACAGAGCGATGCTCTGCTGAGTCTGAGCGGCGCGATTACCGAATATAAAGCTTATGTGACAGCTGAAACCGCGCAGTTGGTTGCGGGCACTAAAGCCTTCACTGATGCGATTAAAGCAGGCGATCTGGAAAAAGCGAAATCGCTGTATGCGCCAACCCGTCAGCATTATGAGCGTATTGAACCGATTGCTGAACTGTTCTCCGATCTCGACGGCAGCATCGATGCGCGTGAAGATGATTATGAGCAAAAAGCCGCCGATCCTAAATTCACCGGCTTCCACCGCCTGGAGAAAGCGCTGTTTGGCGACAATACCACCAAAGGTATGGATCAGTACGCCGACCAATTAAATAGCGATGTTCTTGACCTGCAAACGCGTATCAGCGAGCTGGCTTTCCCACCGTCTAAAGTTGTTGGCGGGGCAGCAGGACTGATTGAAGAAGTTGCTGCCAGCAAAATCAGTGGGGAAGAAGATCGCTACAGCCATACCGATCTGTGGGATTTCCAGGCCAACGTCGATGGCGCGCAGAAAATTGTCGATCTCCTGCGTCCTCAGTTGCAAAAATCCAATGCTGAGCTGCTGGCGAAGGTGGATGCGAACTTCAAAAAGGTCGATACCATTCTGAGCAAGTACCGTACCAAAGACGGTTTTGAAACCTATGACAAACTGACTGATGCCGATCGTAATGCGCTGAAAGGGCCAATCACGACGCTGGCGGAAGACTTGTCGCAATTACGCGGTGTTCTGGGTCTGGATTAAGCACTATGCAGCAAGATAATGAAAACGGCGTGAGCGAACCGTCACGCCGACGTTTACTGAAAGGGATGGGCGCCCTGGGTGGGGCGCTGGCGCTGGCGGGTGGGTGTCCGGTTGCCCACGCGCAAAAACCACAAAGCGCGCCGGGAACGCTGTCTCCGGATGCGCGTAGTGAAACGCAGCCGTTTTATGGTCAGCATCAGGCGGGGATCCTGACGCCGCAGCAGGCATCAATGATGCTGGTGGCATTCGATGTTCTCGCCAGCGATAAGGCCGATCTTGAGCGTTTATTCCGGTTGTTGACTAGCCGATTTGCGTTTCTGACCACCGGTGGACCGGCACCGGATACGCCCAATCCGCGTCTCCCTCCTATGGATTCAGGTATCCTCGGCGCTTACATTGCGCCAGACAACCTGACGATGACGTTGTCGGTTGGTTCATCGCTGTTCGATGAACGTTATGGCCTGAAACCGCAGATGCCGAAAAAGCTGCAAAAAATGACCCGCTTCCCGAATGATTCGCTGGATGCGGCGCTGTGCCATGGCGATTTGCTGCTGCAGATTTGTGCCAACACCCAGGACACTGTCATCCACGCGTTGCGCGATATCATTAAACATACGCCCGATCTCCTCAGCGTGCGCTGGAAACGTGAAGGGTTTATTTCTGACCACGCAGCGCGCAGCAAAGGCAAAGAGACCCCGGTCAACCTGCTTGGCTTTAAAGACGGCACCGCGAATCCGGACGCTACGGATGCGAAGTTGATGCAAGACGTGGTGTGGGTGACGGATGGGCAGGGCGAACCTGCCTGGGCGCAAGGTGGCAGTTATCAGGCCGTCAGACTCATTCAGTTCCGCGTTGAGTTCTGGGATCGTACGCCGCTGAAAGAGCAGCAAACGATTTTTGGTCGTGATAAACACACCGGCGCGCCGCTGGGCATGCAGCATGAGCATGATGTACCTGACTATGCCAGTGATCCTGAAGGTGAGGTGATTGCGCTCGACAGTCATATCCGCCTGGCAAACCCGCGCACGAAAGAGACCGACTCGAGCCTGATGATGCGTCGTGGCTACAGTTATTCGCTCGGTGTGACTAATTCTGGTCAACTGGATATGGGGCTGTTGTTTGTTTGCTATCAACACGATCTGGAAAAAGGATTTTTGGCGGTGCAGAAACGTCTGAATGGTGAAGCGCTCGAAGAGTATGTCAAACCGATTGGTGGGGGATATTTCTTTGCTTTGCCGGGTGTTAAAACTGCAGACAATTATCTGGGACAGTCTCTGCTCGAAGCCTGATGATTATGCCCCGCAGTACAGCGGGGTTTTTCCTGATATCTTGATGAAGGAACAAATTATTTTTTATGATCGGTATGCGACTGAAATAATTCTGTCATCTCTCTGCAAGAGACTGTCTCTGGTGATAAGATAGAATTTAAGTTAATAGTAAGTAAAAATATTGTTGCATTAGCGAAAGGTTATGATGTAATTATAAGTAATAGCGGTAGTTCCCGGCGGTGATAGTCATTCACTATGGAGATCGCGAATGGAAAAGTCCTGTACTGGACACGTTTTTCACAGTAACAGCAGTACCTTACGCGGACGTTTCTCTTCCGGTAGCCTCCTCGTCACCGCTAAATCTCTCTCTCATTCACTTCTTCTCCTTGTAACTGACGCCCTGTACGGTGCGCGTAGCCGTGTGTGGCGTCTTATCCGAAAGCAAGCAATGGCTTACAAGGAAGCCAACCCTCAGATGTTCGTGCGCATAATCGTGCCGCCAACGGCGCGTGTGATGTATACCTACAACTCAAGGTGCTATCCATGGGAAGACAAAAAGCAGTGATCAAAGCTCGTCGTGAAGCAAAACGTGTGCTGAGGCGGGATTCGCGTAGTCATAAGCAACGTGAAGATGAATCGGTCACCTCGCTTGTGCAGATGGGCGGCGTAGAAGCGATCGGTATGGCGCGTGATAGTCGCGATGCCACGCCAATCACGGCGCGAAATGAGGCTCAGGCGCACTACCTGAATGCTATCGAGAGTAAACAGCTGATCTTCGCCACCGGTGAAGCCGGGTGTGGTAAAACCTGGATCAGCGCGGCAAAAGCAGCAGAGGCCCTGATCCATAAAGATGTGGACAGGATCATTGTAACCCGCCCAGTTCTGCAAGCTGATGAAGACCTCGGCTTCTTACCTGGGGATGTTTCGGAGAAGTTCGCTCCCTATTTTCGCCCCGTGTATGACGTGCTGGTGAAACGGCTGGGAGCCTCCTTCATGCAATATTGCCTGCGACCTGAGATTGGTAAGGTGGAAATCGCACCGTTCGCCTATATGCGTGGACGTACATTTGAAAATGCAGTGGTCATTCTTGACGAGGCTCAGAACGTCACTGCTGCGCAAATGAAGATGTTTTTGACCCGCCTCGGGGAGAATGTGACGGTGATTGTGAATGGGGATGTGACCCAGTGCGATCTACCTGCGCACGTTCGCTCAGGGCTAAGCGATGCGCTGGCCCGTTTCGAAGAAGATGATATGGTTGGGATTGTTCGTTTCAATAAAGACGATTGCGTCCGCTCTGCGCTCTGTCAGCGGACGCTCAACGCTTACAACTGATAAGTACTCCGTCTTCAAGGCCCGGGAAACCGGGCTTTGTTATTTGTGTGTTATTAAGTAAATTTTAGAAATTGAAATAGTATGCTCTGATGAAATAGAACATCGAAAACGAGTAGAAACCAGGATATCTGAAGTCGAGGGGGAACCTTGCCTGACTTGAGATATGTCAAAAGTTTGATTTATGAACTGTGGAATAGAGAACACCTTATTTTAGACTCATGCGTTTATCCAGTGATGAATGCGTCTCGCGGATCAGCGACCCGTTGAGCTCACAGCACTCAGCGGACGTTCGTGTAATGGTTCGCCAACGCGGAACGATAGCTACGCTTTTATCGAGATGTCGCATTCATCAGCCAGTTTCTGAGCTGAGTTACGACATTATGTTACATCTGATTTTGCAGGAGAATCATGATTTCCTCATTAATATGATCCAACAGGTCATACCGTCTCCGGTATTCCGCGCGTTTTTTACTGGCAAGCTCATTAAATGACTTACGCTCTACATAAATTGGCAACTTATACCAATTACCGTATGGACGACCAGCAACTGATTCCCAAAAATCACTGTACAGGGCAACAAAGTATTTACGTTTCTTGTACCGGTATCGCCATTGCCTGAAAACATGGCTCTGTTCACTAACTGCTAAAATATTAGCGATATCACAGCAACGCATCAATGAACAAAGAACCTCAAAAACGATCCGCTTAGGGAATAGTCCATAGCAGGCTTTAGTAGCGTCACGAATAATGTCTGGGCCAATATTTTTTGGTGCCCCCTGCAGACCGCCAATAAATGCACAATGTCCTTTTTTTGACGGGATAACCGAGAAGGACAATCGGGCCACCGGGGTATTGTTAAAACTCAGAGATAACATCAGTTCTCCTTCACGATCAAAACCGCCTGAAGAACAGTGAATATCAAAATCCTCACCATTTTTTCCGGTGAAATGGACCAATAGCACATCTCTGTCGGGTAATAATAACGCCTGGTGTTTCACTGGTAAACTCTGGACAAAACGGTAGTGACCAATAATGTTTTTCCTTCGATTCCATGCCAGCCCTCCTTTATGTAAATAGGGACGATGAATTTTGGCTGGTAACGTAGGTTGCATCTCCAGAATCTTATCAATTGATTTAAGGGAATGTAATTCTTGATAATACCGAATACTGGAGACAGGACTTATCATAGATCGTAAAAGATACATGAGTCGAAATTTTTTGTTCTTCCATTTGCTATGCAAAGGGCCACGTGCCAATAGAATTTGGTTAAAGAAACTTAGATATGATGTATTTTTCATAAGTATTCATTATTAATTCAGGGTGTTTAAATTTATTTACGTGCAAGGTGTAAATACTGGAATCTCTGACGCTTTTTTGTTAATGCGAAACATTTTGAAAATAAATTTATATCTGACATGCCAGTTTTGTTGATAATCATTAGGCGCTCTCTCGTCCGCATATCCTGATGAAAACAAATTTTTTTCATTCTACAGAGAAGAACATATATATTTGTTAAACAAAGTATACTTTACAAACATACCGATGTTCATTGAGTAAACTGGTAGGTTGACTTGTCAACCACATAACGAAGTAAATCATGTGATTCAGCGAGCCATGGGTGTTTGGAAAACGCACGACTTTGAACGTCAGGACAAATTTTGAACGATGACAGCTATCACAATTGGCTGTATTCCCGCGCAATACGCCGGTTTTCGTGGATTATTGTCAAATTGAATAACTTAAATTGGGATATACACATTCCTGACTTTCTTTCCAGATATAATGCCCAGTATATTTTTGGTAACCTTTTGTACTGAAAAGGAGTTTGCATTGTATGGTTATGAAACAGGCCCGCAAAACAATACCAAGGGGAACCTGATTCGCTGGCTGACGCACGAATAGGGTACTGCCGTTAAGAATATTTCCGGATACAGAGACTTTACCGATCGGCCGCAACATTCTCTGGTCACTCACGTTCTCAGAGAAATGCACTAGCTCGATGCCTGGTTGCAGTGCGACAGTGTTCCGGGGGATTCACCGGTGATGAACAGTGCCAATCTGTATAAAGGTATCGGAAAAATTTTTTTGTCCGGCTTTAACCATGAACATGCAGTCAACTGTCCTATGTACCTAAATGACGTGGTAATCTTGAATAAACAAACTCGAGTTGTTTACTCATTCATACCTGAGCGCGTGTTCCAGGGAAACGAATAAGCGTACTGAGTTTTATATTCTGGCATGTACATCACCGTAAAGTGCCTGCAGGATGATTACTTTCAGACCGTGGAGGATTACGTCGGTAATGATAGTAAAGACTCTCAAATATACATAGCAGCAATCCAAACCATACCGCTGAAAAACAAAATAGCTCGGAGTAATTAATAACTTCTCCAAATATAAGTATGGCAATGAGAAATTGCAAAGATGGTTCTATATACTGAGCAAGACCTGTCACAATAAGAGATGTACGATTTAGCGCTACTGCAAATAACACTAACGGAATTACTGTAACGGGAGCGGTTAATATATAAAGGAACAGAGAGATGTCAGATGATGTAGTTATACTCGAGCCAGTATAGATAAAGATGAAAAGAGCAACAGGTAGAGCCCAGAATGTTTCAAGCGTGATTGAGGTTATTGCATCGTAATGGATAAATTTTCGCGCCAGTCCGTACAATGCAAATGAAAACCCCATGATTAACGCTAGTGAAGGAAAACTGTTTGCGGAAATAATCTGATAGCCAAGACCACATACGCCGGATATTACTGCTATAAGTTGAAATAATGATGGTTTTTCTTTAAGAAAAATACATCCAAGGCAAATGACAATAAGTGGGTTGATAAAATATCCCAGACTGGCGTCGAGTACCTTATGATTTGTTAATGCATAAATAAAAGCTGACCACGAAATTACCATTAGCAAGCCTGCTATCATGCAGGATATGAAGGAGGTTTTATCTTTCAGTAAATCGCGAAAAAACGTTCTCTTACGAAATAATAATCTTATTGGCAGTAATAGAGGTATAGACCAAAAAACTCTGTACATCAAAATTTCAGCGAGGGCTCCGCCAGATAGATATTGATAAAACAATGGGATCAGGCCCCATAATATAAATGCCAGAACAACAACTGCGGGTCCATTTCGCAGAAACTTTACCATTTATGTGTATCCTTGCTTGCCATACTGACATGTTCTTCTGAAGAGCATTGTCAACCCTTCACTCTGGCATGTACCTGCTCTTAAGAGAAACGTGTGCTGTTACAGTACTCAATCTCATTTACAGTCAGGGTGATATAAAAAACAAGGTGAAATTTATCATAATCGTATCTATAAAATGATGATAAAAATCAAGGGGAAGACTTCCGATTTGTATTGCGGGCTGGATCATCTTTCAGACGTCTGACGGGGAGTATTTGCCTTTCCCTGATTTCCTCGTCAATATCAAATAAGCACTCGTCGCAGAATTCTGTATCGAGTGAGAGCCACTGTTCAAAGACGCTCCTTTTCTTATTACACCGTGCGCATCTCTTCATCACATCATCCTTTATGCTATTTCCCTGCCGAGCTTCCAGGACAAAAGGTGTTCGCTCCTAAATAAGACAGGAATTAGATTTATAAACAATCAGTTAAATTCATTTTAGAGATTGTGGCACAGGGACAATCATGCGGGATAACTCATTTTGCAGATCAATTTTTACGTAATCGATCGACGAAATCGATCGATGCTTACACCCCTGTATTACACACCATTCGTGATGCTGCCGGACTCACAACACCTGGCCAGCATTCCTTGCTTAAGCGCATCATTACCGGGTGCAATGCCGCGCTGGAATAAATTAAAGCGATGCTCCACCAGCTTGCTGATATCTCAGCACAACCGGGAGTATTGGCGGGCAAACTGCGCAGGACTAGGCAATGGGTGATGGCTTCCGCTGCTGGTTGCTTGAGAAAGAGTAAACCGCTATGAAGGTCATTACCTGCAATCTGGACCGGAGGATCTGGCGTGATTTGATGAAGAAATCCGGCATGATAAGTCTCATGCATGCCGCTACCAGCGATAAGTAGAGCAGAAACCTTGAGCGGGGCGATATCCCCGCCAGGCTGTGTAACATACGAAAAAAAAGCCCGTACTTGCGTACGAGCTCTTCTT
>NZ_JAOWDX010000027.1:0-222 GCF_030334485.1 Citrobacter sp. Cf072
GTCAGCCTGAAATAACTCCCTATAATGCGCCTCCACTGACACGGAACAACGGATTACAAGCCGCCGGGTCAGCGGGGTTCCACTGAGAACTCCGGCGAAGAAAGCGAAATTAAATGCTTGACTTCGCAGCGGGATGGCGTAATATGCACACCCCGCGCCGCTGAGAAAAAGCGAAGCGGCACTGCTCTTTAACAATTTATCAGACAATCTGTGTGGGCACTC
>NZ_JAOWDX010000028.1:0-218 GCF_030334485.1 Citrobacter sp. Cf072
GCAGGTTCGAATCTTACAAATCGCAGATAGCAAAAAAGCGCCTTTAGGGCGCTTTTTTACATTGGTGGGTCGTGCAGGATTCGAACCTGCGACCAATTGATTAAAAGTCAACTGCTCTACCAACTGAGCTAACGACCCGAAGTGGTGGGTGATGACGGGATCGAACCGCCGACCCCCTCCTTGTAAGGGAGGTGCTCTCCCAGCTGAGCTAATCACCC
>NZ_JAOWDX010000029.1:0-227 GCF_030334485.1 Citrobacter sp. Cf072
CCCTTGTCAGCCTGAAATAACTCCCTATAATGCGCCTCCACTGACACGGAACAACGGATTACAAGCCGCCGGGTCAGCGGAGTTCCACTGAGAACTCCGGCGAAGAAAGCGAAATTAAATGCTTGACTTCGTGGCGGGATGGCGTATTATGCACACCCCGCGCCGCTGAGAAAAAGCGAAGCGGCACTGCTCTTTAACAATTTATCAGACAATCTGTGTGGGCACTC
>NZ_JAOWDX010000005.1:0-227 GCF_030334485.1 Citrobacter sp. Cf072
CGAGCAGAGTATAGTGCGCATCCACGGACGCGGGGTGGAGCAGCCTGGTAGCTCGTCGGGCTCATAACCCGAAGGTCGTCAGTTCAAATCTGGCCCCCGCAACCAATTAAAATCAGAAGCAGTAACGTTACTCGATGGAAGAGTAATGACGGACGCGGGGTGGAGCAGCCTGGTAGCTCGTCGGGCTCATAACCCGAAGGTCGTCGGTTCAAATCCGGCCCCCGCAA
>NZ_JAOWDX010000030.1:0-19834 GCF_030334485.1 Citrobacter sp. Cf072
GGGTAATGACTCCAACTTATTGATAGTGTTTTATGTTCAGATAATGCCCGATGACTTTGTCATGCAGCTCCACCGATTTTGAGAGCGACAGCGACTTCCGTCCCAGCCGTGCCAGGTGCTGCCTCAGATTCAGGTTATGCCGCTCAATTCGCTGCGTATATCGCTTGCTGATTACGTGCAGCTTTCCCTTCAGGCGGGATTCATACAGCGGCCAGCCATCCGTCATCCATATCACCACGTCAAAGGGTGACAGCAGGCTCATAAGACGCCCCAGCGTCGCCATAGTGCGTTCACCGAATACGTGCGCAAACCGTCTTCCGGAGCCTGTCATACGCGTAAAACAGCCAGCGCTGGCGCGATTTAGCCCCGACATAGCCCCACTGTTCGTCCATTTCCGCGCAGACGATGACGTCACTGCCCGGCTGTATGCGCGAGGTTACCGACTGCGGCCTGAGTTTTTTAAGTGACGTAAAATCGTGTTGAGGCCAACGCCCATAATGCGGGCGGTTGCCCGGCATCCAACACCATTCATGGCCATATCAATGATTTTCTGGTGCGTACCGGGTTGAGAAGCGGTGTAAGTGAACTGCAGTTGCCATGTTTTACGGCAGTGAGAGCAGAGATAGCGCTGATGTCCGGCAGTGCTTTTGCCGTTACGCACCACCCCGTCAGTAGCTGAACAGGAGGGACAGCTGATAGAAACAGAAGCCACTGGAGCACCTCAAAAACACCATCATACACTAAATCAGTAAGTTGGCAGCATCACCCTATTGTTGACCACTACACATCTATTTTATAGGTAACCCCTTAAAAGATTTAATCTCCTTGATACTGAAACTGGTATTCATCTCCTTTATATTCCCAATTTTTCGTATCCTTATCATTGATACGTTGTGAAAATCATCCATATCTTTTACTACAAGATGCAGAAGATAGTCGTATCTCCCGGAAATATTATGACAGGCAATTACATTATCAATCTTCATTATTTCTGCCTCAAAATGTTGCATGCACTCCTCGGAATGAAGATCTAATGTAATATTCATGAATGCATAAAAATTGTATCCAAGGCTTTTCGGTTCGATAAAAGCCCGATAGTTTTTTATCACTTCCTGCTCTAAAAACTTTAGCCGTTTCCAGCAGGCTGGAGGGGAAAGAAAAACACGCTTGGCAATCTCAGCGTTGTTCAGCCTGCCATCTTCCTGCAAGAGCTTTAAAATCTGCATATCAACTTTGTCAAGCTTTACCATGTTCAACCTCCTGTGATAGCAATCATATTCGTAATTTTATGAAATAAAATTAACCAAATCAACAAAAACAAGAAATAAGATAAGCCATAAATTGTAAAAATAGTTAATTTTTAAAAAGATAATTAATATGCTTGCCGGGTATAATCATTTATGAAGTGCAAACCTCTGTAAATAATTACCATAAAATATCCTCACACAGGAATATACCTATGACCATATTGGAACAGAACATCGACAGGGCCTCATTGTCACCAGAAGAGTGGAAAAAACTAACCCGATTTGACAGTACAGATGTAGGATGGATTATTATAAGCATAGGTATGGCTATCGGCGCCGGGATTGTGTTTTTACCGGTCCAGGTGGGGCTTATTGGATTGTGGGTATTCCTGCTTTCTTCCATCATTGGTTATCCGGCCATGTACCTGTTTCAAAGATTGTTTATCAATACGCTGGCAGATTCGCGAGAGTGTAAAGACTATCCCGGTGTTATCGAGGGCTATCTGGGAAAAAACTGGGGAATGCTCCTCGGTCTGCTCTACTTTCTCATGCTGGTCATCTGGATATTCGCCTACCCTACGGCGTTGACTAACGATACAGCGTCGTATTTACACACGTTTGGCTTAACTGAGGGTCTTTTATCAGAGAACCCTTTCTATGGCCTAATTCTTATTACATTTCTTGTGCTTATTGCTTCACGTAGTGAAGAACTCTTGTTCAGGATTTCCTCTTTCATGGTGTTATCAAAACTGGTGGTAGTGCTTATCCTGGGGTTGATGATGGTCAGCATGTGGGACCTCTCCAAAAACATCGGTTCATTCCCTTCTTTTAGTATTTTAATCAAAAACGCCATTATCACCTTGCCATTTACGTTGACATCAATCCTGTTTATTCAGTCTTTGAGTCCGATGGTAATTTCATATCGTGCAAAAAACAAATCTATAGAAGTGGTAAGATATAAAGCGCTAAGAGCAATGAATATCGCTTTTGGTACACTGTTCATCGTTGTTTTCTTTTATGCATTATCATTCACTTTCGCCCTCGGTCACGATGAAGCTGTCAAAGCCTACGAACAAAATATTTCAGCACTGGCTATTGCCGCACAGTTTATTGAAGGAGATGCAGCAAAGTATGTGACGCCAGTTGGTGTTGCATTGAATATCTTTGCCCTGATGACTGCCTTCTTCGGCGTTTACCTCGGGTTCAAAGAGGCTGTACAGGGACTGGCGATGAACGCATTGACCCGTTTTATACCCTCAGAGAAAATCAATAAAAAAGCGCTTAACGTTGGTATTGTCATTTTCACTATCGTCATCGCCTGGGGGGCAATCGTTCTGAACCTGCCGGTTCTGCTATTCACCTCAATCTGCAGCCCCATTTTCGGCATCGTTGGTTGCTTAATCCCTGCTTATTTGGTTTACAAGGTACCCTCCCTTCACCGATATAAGGGGGGTTCTCTGTATCTGATCATCTTTACTGGCATCCTGCTCTGTATTTCTCCGTTCCTGAAATTCATTTAATCAAACATATCTGTCCAAAGAAGGTTAAATTATGAAGTACAATTTTGATGAAATTATCAACAGAAAAAATACTGATGCCCTGAACTACGATGGGTGGAGACAATATATATTCAAGGCCGACAAGAATGCCCACTTTGACTTTAAGGACGATGAATTTGTCAGAATGTGGGTTGCTGATATGGATTTTGCGACACCTCCGGAAATCCTTGCAGCGATTCAGGAGAGGCTTGATAAAAAAATACTCGGTTACACAAAAGTTTACGATGATGAGTACTATCATATTTTCCACAACTGGTGCCAGAGACGCTATGACTGGAATATAGATACCACAGAGATCGTGCTTTCACCGGGCATTATCCCTGCACTTAACCGTCTGGTACCGTTACTGACACAACAGGATGAAAGTGTGTTGATCAATACACCATCCTATACGCCGTTTAAGCAGGCTGGAGACTATAGCTATCGTCGAGTGATCTGTTCTGATTTGCTGGAACAGGACAATGAATACGTTATCGACTTCAACGATATGGAGAAAAAACTAACCGATCCTTCTCTAAATATTAAGCTGTTCATTTTATCCAATCCGCAAAATCCAACCGGGAAGGTCTGGTCAGAACAAGAATTAATGAGAATGGGGCAGTTGTGCCTTAAAAACAATGTCTGGATCATTTCAGACGAAATACATTGTGATTTACTGAGAGATGGGGTCAATCATATCCCGATGGCAAAACTGTTCCCAGACACTGATAAGATCATCACCTGTATGGCACCAAGCAAAACCTTTAATCTTGCCGGAAATCTGATGTCCCATATTTTTATTAAAAATGAAAAGGTCAGAAAAGAATGGTTACGTCTTTATGATGAGTTTCTTTCACCACTGAGTCTGGCTGCGACCAAAGCTGCCTGGTCCCGGTGCGACGAGTGGCTGGAACAATTAAAACACTATCTTGATGATAACTTCAGACTGGTAGAAAAATTTACCCAGGAGCACTTTCCTGACGCAAACTTTAAAATTCCCGATGCAACTTATCTGGCATGGATAAATATTGAGAAATACCTGCCACCGCAGGTAGACAGACAACAGCTTTCTCTCTATTTCGCCAACCAGACGGGAATACTGCTTGAAGGCGGGAACATGTTTGTAAGCAATGGAGAGGGTTACATCCGGATTAATCTTGCCTGTCCACGCGCCGTGATACAAGAAGGATTAGAGAGAATAAGAAAAGCACTGAAATAGTAAATCCCTGAAAATTTCAGCCTGATCATTCAAAAGGTCGCAGTTTAAACAATGCGACCTTTATACCGGATAATTTAGCATGTTGAATCGATTTTCGGAGACTCTCTATCGCGCTGGACGGCTCTGCATGTACATTGTCGCCTGAAAAATAATATCAGGGATATAAATAGCCTGTTAATACATCGTTTCCTCTCTTCATGACACTCTGACTCATCAATATAGTGTCACAGCATTGTGAGGGCATTGGACAACGCATTCGCCACAACCATCACAGCGTTCGTTGTCAGCCGACACCAGTCCAGACTCATTAATAAAGCAAGCCTGTCGTGGGCATACATCCACGCACTGTTTACACTGTCTGACAGGATTCACACAGGCAGAGTTACAGAACACCGGGCGCAGTCCGGTATCAAAACGAGACTGCACGCGTAGCGCGTCACTCGAACATGCTGCGATACACAAACCACAGCCATCACAACTGGCATATTCAATCATCAGTTGCGGGTAACCGTCTTCATGTCTGGACAGGACTCCCATTGGGCAGACATCAATGCACTGACTACATTGGGTACACTGGGTAATGAACTCCGCATCAGGAACCGCCCCTGGCGGCAGCGAATGTCCCAGCCGGGTAGACAGTACTTCTGGCGTTGTGTGCTTTGCCGCGCTGACAAATGCACGAAACAGTCCGCGCCGACTGACGTGCCGGTGAGCCATCAATTCATGATAATATTTCTCTGATTTGTTCATCCGAAATACAGCCGCTTCACCGCAGGTTGCAACGCCCGTTGCTGTTGCAAATCCTGCAAATAGCGCGAGGTCACGGCGGCAAGGCGAGCATAGAACGGACTCACCCTGTTGCCCTGCAGACGTTCAAGATAGCGATATCCCCACGGTAACAAATAAACCTCTAACAGCTGATTAACTGCTGCATCTTTTCCAGCATCAAGTATCGCACTGCAGGCTAACAACATCAGCCCAAACTGATCTTCCGGCTCATTTTGACCCGAATTAAAAGTCATTCCCTGAGACTGCAGAAACGCCCGGTACTCAGCGGTGGTATTGCCCATTAGCAGGTTATCGCGTTCCAGCCAGACAGATCCCCAGGGTGGCACGGGCATTTCGCCCTGTCCTTCAAACAGCACGGAGAATTGCCATGCCAGTTCATCATTATCGGGAAACGGCCAGTCTGCGCACAGTGAAGCTGTCCCCGCAGGGTCGCGCCATGGGTACAGTTCCGACAGAGTGGGCAGACAGTCGAAAAGTGCTTTCACCTCTGGTCGTTCCGGAGAGTAGTAAAACAGTGCACCGAGGATCCTCGGTAATACAATATTGGGGGACATCCTGAATTCTCCTGAAAACAGAGCGGCTACAGCCGCTCACAGATTACATCGGCAACGTCCACAGATTGTAGAATGCGATCCTACCCACCAGTTCCGCAGCGATAACCACCAGTGACGTGGTCGCCAGAACGGCCACATTAGTTTTGAGTCGTACCCAGGCCAACACACCGACAATGCCGACAGCCAGCAGTACAACCTGAGCAGTGAACCAACTGGATTGAGCCGCAGTTAGCACCCCATCAGCATCCATAAGCGTCAAAATATAACCTGGACGCAGGCAGAAGCTGACCAGAATCGCCAGCACGCTCACCAGCAACCCCAGGCGCAGACCAAACAGTCCGGCCAGAATGCCGCCACCGATCATCGGAGTCAGGACCATCATCACCGTAGTGTAAGATGTCCGCCAGGTGACCACCGTCGGCAACTGATAGATTTGCGGGATGGCGAAGATAAAAACCACCCCCACCGCAGCCGCCAGCCACACCAGTCCTTTACATAACGAAGCTGCTCCACGATTGAGAAGCAACCCCAGTGCGCCCAGCCCGCCAAGTGTCGCAAACACCGCCGATAACACGATTTCGTTGCTCATCGGTGAATGGCCCACTCGCAGCAACATATTCAATGCTCGTAAAGGCTGGCCTACATGGAAAATGCCCAGCAACACCCCAACGCCAAACAGACACATCGCAGAGAAAAGACCAACGGCCATACGCTGCCTGTCAACCTGCCCCAGGGTGCCGCCAATCAGCAACAGAATAAACGCGCCAACTGCGCTCTGAGTAAAGACGGTAAAAAAGACCAGAGGTAACTCATGCATTGCGCACCTCACTCATGTTCACGATGGCCCCTTCCTTGTCTCCCGTCGGGCGGGCCTTCGGATGGGGTTTAATAATAAGGTTAGGATGAGTAAACGATGCGGCGGGTAACGGCGCGATTTCATTCTCAGTGCCATATTTCTTCCGTAACTCATCGATCGGCCCGAAATCCAGCGCGCGCTGTGGACAAGAGTCCACACAAATTGGTCGCAGATTTTTCTCCAGTCGATCAAGGCAACCATCGCACTTACGCATCACTTTAGCCTGAGCATCAAATTGTGGCGCGCCATACGGGCAGCGCATTTCGCAATAACGGCATCCGACACAAATATTGTCATCGACCAGCACCAGTCCGTCCTCTTCACGTTTGTGCATCGCTCCGGTAGGACATCCAGAGACACAAACCGGTTCATCACAGTGGTTACAGGCAATAGAGAGGTAGTAGGTAAAAGTGTCGTTGTGCCAGCTTTCTCCTTCTTTCACCCAACTTCCGCCGCCATATTCATATACCCGACGGAATTTCGGTCCCACGTCCAGATCTTTATTATCCTTGCAACTAACCTGGCAGGTTTTACAACCTGAGCAACGCGAGGAGTCAACATAAAAGCCATACTGTTTCATTGCGGATCACTCCTTAAGCGCGTTTGATTTCAACCAGGTTGGTATGTTGCGGGTTCCCTTTTGCCAGCGGCGACGGCAGGTGGCTGGTCAACGTGTTAATACATCCGCCCACGTCCACACCGTTGCTGTCCAGTCGGGTCCACGCGCCTTGCGGCATTGCCACCACGCCCGGCAGAATGCGCTGTGTCACCTTGCAGGGGATCTCCACCACACCGCGATCGTTGAATACATGGATCATATCGCCTGATTTCAACTGACGCGTGTTGGCGTCTATCGGGTTGATCCAGACTTCATCCGGTACCGCTTCATGCAGCATCAGCACACTGGCATATGTTGAGTGCGTGTGACCTTTGGTGTGAAAACCGCTCATCTGTAGCGGATATTTTGCTGTCAGACTCTTGTTCAGATGGGACTCTGTCACTACACAAAATTCAGGAACAGCCGGAATGCGATCTCCTTCCGGTAGTGTCCAGGCTTTAGCCAGTTCCGCCAGAGTGTGCGAGTAAATCTCAATCTTCCCGGAAGGTGTCGTCAGTGGACTGGCAATCGGATCATGGCGGAAATCAGCAAGGATAATACTGTCCTCATCACGAGTACTTTGCTGATCGATAACCCCCATATTCATTGCAACTTCCCATTCAGGCAAATATGATCGCTTCTCTTTAACTTGTCCGTAATGCTTCGCCATCCACTCTGCCTGGGTACGCCCCTCAGTAAAACGCTCTCTCACCCCAAGATGCCCCGCAATATCTGCACAGATATCATAGGTACTGCGTACTTCCCACATCGGTGTGATCGTTTTTTGCATTGCAATCATGTAATGATGAGAACCGGCTGCATAGGAACTGTCCACCAGATCCTCGGCTTCTAAGTAGCTAGTTTCTGGAAGAAGGATATCGGCAAAGCGGGCACTGGCAGTCATATGGTTATCAATAACCACGATAGTTTCGCACAGGCTGTCATCTTCAAGTATTTTGCGTGTACGATTGATATTTCCATGTTGATTCAGAAGTGCATTCCCGGCCTGGTTGAAGAACAGTTTAATACCAGTTTTCAGTTTATCCGCGCCTTTGACCCCCATAGTGGTGGCTGTCATTTTTTCCGGACTTTGAATCGCATCTGTCCACAGATAGCAGGGGATTGACACCTTAACGGAATTTTCACCAATCGGCAGAGCAGGAACACCATAAGGTGTTCCGTATGTCCAGTTCCCATTGTTGGTTCCTGGCAATCCAAAATGACCCGTCAGGGCAGGAAGTATCTGAACCGCTCTGGAAGTCTGTTCACCATTCGCATGACGCTGTGGTCCCCATCCCTGAGCAATGAAACAGGCCCGAGCTCCGGCCATTTCACGTGCCAACTGGCGAATACGAATTGCCGGGATGCCACAGATATCTGCCGCCCATTCAGGTGTTTTTTCGACGCCGTCATCGCCGTTACCCAGAACATAGTCTTTATAACTGGCGTTTGGTTTCGCTGCTTCTGGAAGGGTGCTACGATCATAACCGACACAATAAGTATTGACTCGTTCTTCGTCGATCAGATTTTCTTTTATCAACGTGTGTGCAATAGCTGCTACCAGTGCAGCATCGGTTGTAGGGCGAATTGGTAACCATTCAGCATGTTCTGTAACAACAGAGTCTGTATAGCGCGGATCGATAATAATCACCCGGGCGCCTGATATTTCCAGCGCACGGCGCAGTTCTTCAACTTGCCCACCACCGGACATCCGAGTCTCAGATAAATTCAGACCAAAAAAAACCACAAGGTCAGAATGCGCAATCTGGCTAAAATGACTGGCAAACTGTACTCCTGTAGCACCATACGTGTAAGATGTGGCGGTAAAGTTTTGAGCGTTTGAGTAATTATTGTAATACTGCAGAAAACCGCCATTCAGGTTCAATAACCTCTTCCATGCGGGGGTTCCTTGATTATGATAATACGCGCCAGATTGATAATTAAAATAGATTGCTTCATTTCCATATTTTTCAGAAACGCGCTTTAATTCAGCGGCAATAAAGGCTGTGGCCTCATCCCATGAAATGCGTTTAAATTTCCCTTCTCCGCGTTTACCAACGCGTTTCATCGGATATTTAATCCGGTCAGGGCTGTAAACTCGCCAGCGGCTGGAACGACCTCGCAGACAAGGACGGATTTGGTGTTCACCGAATACCGAATCATCCTTAGCATCTTCCGGTTCAATTCGCACAATCCGATCATCTTTAACTATGACTTTCAGTGCACAGCGGCTGCCACAGTTTACTAAGCAGGCACTATGTCTTATGGTTTCAATTCCCTCCTTTCCCGTAGCCGATGTAGTATCAGCTGCATTGAGAGTAAACGGCAGGGTCAGTGTGCTTGATGCTGCAACCGCAGCACTAATTTTGGTGGTGTTCACAATAACCTGTCTGCGGGACAGGTCCTGTTGTAATAGCTCATTAATTATTGTTTTCATGTAATTCCCATAACCTCTGAAATAGCTTCCTGTATATAGCATTACATTGGGTTATAAGAGTGTTATTGACAACAATCAATTAATACACAATCACGAAGATATAATTTTTATTACTGAGAAAGACAGACCGGTAACTTTCAAAGAAGTTGTCGTATGTTCATACTACCCAGCGTTCTTTTTTCGGGTTTAGCGATACAGTTTCTATCTGTGACCAGTTTCGAGTTTGTTGTGACCAGCGATCCGGATTCGTTTTCTCGCTGTTTCGTAGATAATTTTACGGCGGGCGAGGATCCCTATATTCTCCCCTCGATGTTATTCATCCGGTGTTACATACCTTATTCCGGTAAGGCGATGCTGGATGTTGTACCACGCAACCGAACCCATTGCGCGGCCATTGAGGGCAGTATTGCAGCATTCTGTAGAAGGGGTCAGTTTGGAGATCGGAAATTTTTGGGCACTGTTGCAAAGTTAGCGATGAGGCAGCCTTTTGTCTTATTCAAAGGCCTTACATTTCAAAAACTCTGCTTACCAGGCGCATTTCGCCCAGGGGATCACCATAATAAAATGCTGAGGCCTGGCCTTTGCGTAGTGCACGCATCACCTCAATACCTTTGATGGTGGCGTAAGCCGTCTTCATGGATTTAAATCCCAGCGTGGCGCCGATTATCCGTTTCAGTTTGCCATGATCGCATTCAATCACGTTGTTCCGGTACTTAATCTGTCGGTGTTCAACGTCAGACGGGCACCGGCCTTCGCGTTTGAGCAGAGCAAGCGCGCGACCATAGGCGGGCGCTTTATCCGTGTTGATGAATCGCGGGATCTGCCACTTCTTCACGTTGTTGAGGATTTTACCCAGAAACCGGTATGCAGCTTTGCTGTTACGACGGGAGGAGAGATAAAAATCGACAGTGCGGCCCCGGCTGTCGACGGCCCGGTACAGATACGCCCAGCGGCCATTGACCTTCACGTAGGTTTCATCCATGTGCCACGGGCAAAGATCGGAAGGGTTACGCCAGTACCAGCGCAGCCGTTTTTCCATTTCAGGCGCATAACGCTGAACCCAGCGGTAAATCGTGGAGTGATCGACATTCACTCCGCGTTCAACCAGCATCTCCTGCAGCTCACGGTAACTGATGCCGTATTTGCAGTACCAGCGTACGGCCCACAGAATGATGTCACGCTGAAAATGCCGGCCTTTGAATGGGTTCATGTGCAGCTCCATCAGCAAAAGGGGATGATAAGTTTATCACCACCGACTATTTGCAACAGTGCCCTATTTTTTATAAAAGAGTAGACAAAAGAGGTTCGCGATATTAATCTACCAACTAGATGATTGGTACTGATTACACCAGCTATACCTTTTATCAAGAAATTACAGGAGCCATTATGTCTACTACCGTTAAACCTTCTGCAGACGCAGCTGCGATCCACAATACCCGTGAAGCAGTTCGCAGCCAGCCTGGCCTGGGTAACCTGACTTTCCAGATGAAAGCCCGTTCCAGCGGCGGATTAACCGTTCGCACAGAGACCGGCGCCACAATCCAGAACGGCGTTATCGATACCAGCCGTGTGGGGAAATTTTCTAATATCGGTGATGAACCCGCAGGTTTACTCGGCACCGATACCGGCATGAGCCCGACTGAATACATCATGCAGGCGCTGGCTGGCTGTTATACCGCCACCCTTACCATGATGGCTGCTGAAAAAGGGATCGACCTGGACGGTATCGAGCTGGATCTTAATTTCGATATCAACCTCAACGGCTTCCTTGGGCTGGACAGCAACGTGCGTAAAGGTGCGAAATCTATTCGCGTCGATGTTCACCTTACGAGCAAGACCGCCAGTCGCGAGGAGTTAGAAGCGCTGGTCAGCGAAATGCAAAAGAATTCGCCAATCCACGATACTCTGGCTAATCCGGTTGAAATGATTACACGCCTGGCGTGATGTCAGAGATGTAATGCTGCCATTCAGAATGCAGGATGGCAGTGA
The DNA here is from genome assembly GCF_030334485.1 of Citrobacter sp. Cf072. Lineage (NCBI taxonomy): Bacteria > Pseudomonadati > Pseudomonadota > Gammaproteobacteria > Enterobacterales > Enterobacteriaceae > Citrobacter > Citrobacter sp. Cf072. Next base: position 11,228 of record NZ_JAOWDX010000030.1, read on the forward strand.
CGTTCAGTTCTGCACGATACTGAGTCAGTGATACAACTTGCTACGGAAAAATAGCAACAATATAATCTATCAACTAGTAGATTATATGGAGTAATTATGACAACCATGACACGGGAACGGCTGCTCAGCGAAGCAGAACACCTGATGCGCGAAAAAGGGTATTCAGCATTCAGCTATGCTGATTTATCAAAAATAGTGGGTATCACCAAGGCCAGTATTCATCACCATTTCCCGACCAAAGATATTCTGGGTGAGCAGGTGGTAATACAGGCGTTCTCTGATACACAACGCGTATTTGAGCAGATAGAGGCGACTGAGAAAAGCGCGGAGAGAAGAATTGCGGCTTACATCGATATCTTCGCGCAAAGCCATAAAGCTTCGCTACTGCCACTGTGTTGTGCGTTGTCAGCAGAGACCGCCAATCTGCCTCAGGCAATTACTGTACAGACATCACTTTATTTCGATATGCAAATCGAGTGGCTCACAAAAGTCGTCAGGGCGGGCATGGAGTCAGGTGAGTTTTCATCCCATGCCGAACCATCAGATATTGCTTTGATGATCATTAATGTCTGTGAAGGCTCAAGCGTAGTGGCGCATGCAACGGCCAGACCCGAAGTCTTCGCCAACAGCCTTAAGTATATAAAACTGCTTCTTAATACCCCTCATTCAGGAGAATGACACTATGCTGGACTGGAACAACTATCGCTCAGAGTTAATGCAACGTTTAGGCGAGTTGGGCAAACTGACCCCCGAGACCATGAAAGGCGTGGTTGCCCTGGGCAACGCAGGTAACAAAACTGACCTTTTGGGCGCAAAAGTGCGTGAACTCATTGCCCTGGCGTGCGCAGTCACAACCCGCTGCGACGGCTGTATTGCTTTTCACGCCGACGCAGCTGTGAAAGCCGGTGCAACCGACGCTGAAATTGCTGAAGCGCTGGGCGTGGCGATTAACCTCAACGCTGGCGCGGCGGTCATTTATTCAGCCCGCACTCTGGATGCCGTCGGTCAGGCACGCGGTTAAGCATTAATAAATTCCACGTTAAAAGGGCATTACTGCCCTTTTTTTATGTCCGCAATAGCCTGAGCATATACCGATGCAGGTTTCACACCCGGTATGCGTTTAACTAATTGCCCTTCATGAAATATCAGCACAGACGGCAGCCCCCAGATCTCGTATTTGGTTGTCAGCACCGGCGCCTGATCTACATTGACTTTCCCCACCTGAATATCTCTATCGAGCCGGTCTGCAAACTGACTGAACATTTCTTCGCTGGCCTGACAGGGCGGACACCAGGGTGCAGAGAAACGTACCACCGATATTCCTTTGTACTGCTCTATCTGGCGGAAATTATCTTCGTTATAAGCTGTTAATGTACGCATGGTGATGACCTCGCAAAATGAGTGACAATTCAGAAATGGCTGCGTTATGACAAAAAAATACGACACACCCATTGACCTACCTACTAGATGGTTGGTATATTGCCACCCATCAGATGTTTATGCAACTCCAGTGCGCGACGTCCAGTCGATGATACTGCCGGGCTGTGCAAATCCCTGCCGGGATACTCCTTTTTGTTTTTTGTGAGGTATACGATGAGTAAGCTTTTCACCCCCTACAATCTGTCTGGCCTGGCGTTAAAAAACCGTGTAGTCATGGCACCGATGACCCGCACCCGCACCATGAATGACGTGCCGGATGAGGTCGTGGCTTTGTACTATGCACAGCGTGCTTCTGCTGGCCTGCTCATCACCGAAGGGATGCCGGTTTCAGAAGAAGGCCGGGGTTACCTTTATACCCCTGGTATCTACAACGACGAACACGTCCAGGGCTGGCGTAAGGTGACACAAGCGGTTCACGCCAAAGGTGGCCGTATTTTCGCGCAGCTCTGGCACGTCGGCCGTATGTCTCACGTCTCTCTTCAGCCAGGCCACATAGCGCCGGTTTCAGCGGGCACCGTTCAGGCGGTCAATACCACCGTTTTTGCGCTGACCGAATCCGGAGAACCTGGCCCGGTTGTACCAAGCCAGCCACGCGCGCTGGAAACGCATGAAGTTAAACGCATCACTGCAGACTTCGTGCACTCCGCACGCCTGGCGATGGAAGCCGGCTTTGACGGCGTGGAAATCATGGCGGCAAACGGATTCATCTTTGACCAGTTCCTCAGTAGCGAACTGAACACCCGCACCGACGAATACGGCGGCTCGGTGGAAAATCGTCAGCGTTTCCTGCTGGAGACCATTGACGCCGTGGCGGAAGCCGTGGGTAACAGCCACGTTGCCGTGCGCCTGTCACCGTTCGGCCGCATTTATGACCTCGCGCCGTATGAAGGTGAAGAGCAAACCTGGTCAGCCATCACCGACGCGCTCGGTCAGCGGGAACTGGCCTACGTACACCTTTACTATCAGCCGGTGTACACCAAAGCGCCACTTCCGGAAGGCTTCCGCCGCCGTTTTCGCAACACGTTTAAAGGCACCATCATCGCTGCCGGCGGTTTTACCCGTGATATCGCAGAGCAGGCTCTGGAAGATGATGAGCTGGATCTGGTGGCATTTGGTGTGCCCTACATCGCTAACCCGGATCTGGTTGAAAGAATGCAAAACGGCTGGCCACTGGCAGAAAGTGACCGCGCCACCTACTACGGCGTCAGTGGTTCCCCGGAAAAAGGCTATACCGATTACCCGGTCTGGCAGGCGCAATAAATCCCATACGGTCGCGGTTCTCTGATAAGTGAGATCCGACCGCCCAACGTCTTTGAGGAATCATTATGCAAACGCTGAAACCCACCCTTACCATCGATATCTGGTCAGATTTGGTCTGCCCGTGGTGCTGGATTGCTAAAAAAAGATTTGAACAGGGTCTGAATCGCTTTGAATTTCGCGACCAGGTGGTGATCCGCCATCACAGCTACCGTCTGGCCGGTGGTACTCCCGCGATGCCTTTTAAGGATGCCATCGTTAAAAAGCTGGGCAGTCAGCATTCAGCGGAGCTGATGATGAATCAGGTGGGCACCGCCGGTAAATCTGAAGGTCTGATCTACAACTTCGACGGCATGATGTTTGGTGATACAGAAGATGCACACACCCTGCTGGTTGCCGCGCGTAAGGCCGGAATTGCGGACGCGGTGGAAGAACGTTTTTATCATGGCAGTATCACCGAAGGTCGCTCTCTCTTTGACCGTCAGCAGCTCGTTGCCATGGCCGTAGAAGCCGGTATGCCGAAAGCTGACGCTGAAGCCGCCCTGGAAAATGACGATTTTCGCGCCACCGTTTCCGACGATGAAGCCCACGCACAGTCTATTGGCCTCAGCGGCGTTCCGGTTTTTGTGATGAACGAAAAATATGCCATCAGCGGGGCTCAGGCAGCAGATAACTTTTTGAATGCCCTGCGTCAGGTCTGGGATGAACAGCAAACCGAATTTTCAGCCACTGCGGGTCAGACCTGCGGAACGGATGGCTGCAGTATTTAATCCGTCAACCGCCGGCAGTTTCACGCTGCCGGCAACGTCTTACCCACCAGTAATGGAGTCAGAAAATGAACACTTTTTTCAAAGGTAAAAAACTGCTCGTCGTCGGCGGTACCAGCGGCATGGGCCTGGCCGTGGCACGCATGGTACTGGAAGCGGGCGGCAGTGTCGTGCTGACCGGGAATAAAAAAGACAAAGCCGAAGCGGTGCAAAAAGAACTGAGCCCTCTGGGACCGGTTGCGGTCATCGCGGCGAACCTGATGACCGAAGAAGGTATGGAAACTATCCGTCAGGAAATTAATGCTCACCATCGCGATATCAGCCTGATGGTGAATGCCGCCGGTATCTTCATGCCCAAAGGATTTACCGAGCACAGCTTTGCCGATTATGACATGTATCTTTCGCTGAACCGAGCCACGTTCTTTATTACACAGGATGTCGTGAAGAACATGCTCGCCGCGAAGCTCGAAGGGTCTATCGTCAACGTCGGTTCGATTGGTGCTCAGGCTGCACTGGGTGACTCGCCGGCCTCGGCCTATTCAATGGCAAAAGCGGGTCTGCATGCCCTGACGCGTAATCTGGCGATTGAGCTGGCCAGCGCGGGTATTCGTGTCAACGCGGTGTCTCCCGGGATTGTTCATACGCCGATATACGAAGGCTTCATGGACAAAGCGGATATCGCAGATGCTATGAAGTCGCTGAACGATTTCCACCCGCTGGGACGCGTCGGAACTGCCGAAGATGTGGCAAACACTATTCTCTTCCTGTTGTCTGACAAAACCTCATGGGTGACGGGCGCTATCTGGGATGTCGATGCGGGCATCATGGCGGTCAGACGATAACCCAGTGACGCTGGCATAAGCCGCCCCTTAAGGGCGGCATTTTTTTGTCGCCAGACATGTCATCAGCAGGCTTCACTAAGAATATTCACGACCTGTTCATCCGTGCCTTTTGTGTTCCCGGCACAGGGTGTTATGCCGGGTTCTGACGACATCCTGACAGGACAAAACGGCCAGAGAGAAAGGGGTTATACACGATGAGGAGCCGGTAACGGAGAGTGATTCCCCTTTAAATAATCCGTGGATCACCATCGCAAACTGTACGGCACCAAAAAGTAACAGCGCACCTGCCCCGGTATCGAGATGGATATAGGCGACAGAGAAGAGCACTGCGTACACCATGAGGTAAAATCCGCTCAGCGGACGCCACAGCGATAATGTAGTTTTTGCGTGATAAAACAAGAAAGGTGACAGGACGAGTGCACCACTGGCCAGCCTGAGGCTGCTGAATGAAAGGGGATCAATGTGGCCTCCCTGCAGGGCCAGACGGCACAGAATAGAGTTTGCAGCAAACGCCAGCATTGCCAGGGATATTTTAAGAATGAGCGCGCAATTGGCCATTCAGTGAGACCTCATAAAATTCTTGTAAGCTACCATCTAGTTGGTAGCATAGCGTAAGTGATCACCGAACAGGAAGCAATAATCAGCTTTCAAACTGGAAGGTGAGGACAGGCATTCGGAATGAATTCTGTTTCACATCCCCAGTAGAGGAAGGAAAACGCGTAATGCCAGATGCAGAGCAGAAGATTATTTTTCCCTGCGATCAAACATATGAAATCAGTTTAAGACCTGGAATATCCTATGAAAAAACTAAAATTTACGTTCAAAAATGCGGCTGGTGAAGAACTGGCCGGATTGCTTGAACTTCCTGAAAATCCTAAAGCGTTTGCGCTGTTAGCTCATTGTTTTACGTGTGGCAAAGACCTCAAAGGCGCGGCGCGTATTGCGCGGAAACTGACAGAGAATGCTATCGCCGTTCTCCGGTTTGATTTTACTGGTCTGGGAAACAGCGAAGGGGATTTTTCCAACACCAACTTCTCATCCAATATTTCGGACCTGCTTTGCGCGGTAGATTATCTCCGCCGACAGTACGAAGCGCCTTCTTTGCTCATCGGCCATAGCCTGGGGGGATCGGCCATTCTGTCTATTGCCGGCGAAGTTCCTGAGGCAAAGGCCGTTGTCACCATAGGATCACCCGGAGAACTGACACACGTAAAACGTCTTTTTAAGGATGATGTTGAAAACATTAACCAGCATGGAGCCTATCCCGTTGAGCTGGCCGGGCGGGTATTTACCTTAAAGAAACAGATGCTGGACAATATTCAGGAACACAAAATCGCTCATAAGGTGTTCGCCATGAACAAGCCTCTGCTTATTTTTCATGCGACTGAAGATGATACTGTGTTAATTGAGCAGGCCGAAAAAATATTCAAAGCAGCAAAGCATCCCAAGAGTTTCATTTCGTTGGGTAAGGCGGATCACCTTCTGACTCATGCTCAGGATGCTGAATACGTTGCCGATATCATTATATCGTGGGGCGAATGTTACCTATAAACAGAGTAAATGCGTTCAAACTCGTAGCGCAGAGGGCGATTTTCTGCAGAGATCGGACGCTGTTTATGCTGGACTGATTTTGCGATAAAGGCTTAGGCCGATGCATACAGGCGGGGCTGAATAAGGGTGAGGCCCTTGGGCGAGCATCCTTCATGCACCGGCTGAATGAAATCAGGGATCTGGGGGTGGGAGGATCAGTGTTACCACGCCACCGGCGCTGACACTACATACGGCGGCGATAACACTCTGGAATACGGTTTATATAGAAAGAACCATTGAGCCGCTTAAGCAAAAAGGAGTCCCTGTTAATGAACTGCTGGTTTCTCATCCTTCTCCACTGCTGTACAAAATATAGTCTTAGCGTGGGATAATTAATGAGATGGTCACTCCCTCCTTCCCGGTACTATGCTGAGGATAGGCTTTCATTCGGAGAACTATCATGGAAAACATTGCGCTCATTGGTATCGATCTGGGTAAAAACTCTTTCCATATTCATTGCCAAGATCGTCGCGGCAAGGCTGTTTACCGTAAAAAATTTACACGGCCAAAGTTAATCGAATTTTTGGCGACATGCCCCGCTACAACCATCGCAATGGAAGCCTGTGGTGGCTCTCACTTTATGGCACGCAAGTTGGAAGAGTTGGGGCATTTTCCTAAGCTGATATCACCACAATTTGTCCGTCCATTCGTTAAAAGTAACAAAAACGACTTTGTCGACGCCGAAGCTATTTGTGAAGCTGCATCGCGTCCGTCTATGCGTTTTGTACAGCCCAGAACTGAATCTCAGCAGGCAATGCGTGCGCTGCATCGTGTCCGTGAATCCTTGGTTCAGGATAAGGTAAAAACAACCAATCAGATGCATGCTTTTCTGCTGGAATTTGGCATCAGCGTTCCACGAGGAGCTGCCGTTATTAGCCGACTGAGTACCCTTCTTGAGGACAATAGTTTGCCTCTATACCTCAGCCAGTTATTGCTGAAATTACAACAGATTATCACTATCTTGTTGAGCAGATTAAAGATTTGGAATCCCAGTTGAAACGAAAGTTGGACGAAGATGAGATTGGACAGCGCTTGCTGAGCATTCCCTGCGTCGGAACACTGACAGCGAGTACTATTTCAACTGAGATTGGCGACGGGAAGCAGTACGCCAGCAGTCGTGACTTTGCGGCGGCAACAGGGCTAGTGCCTCGACAGTACAGCACGGGAGGTCGGACGACATTGCTGGGAATTAGTAAGCGAGGTAACAAAAAGATCCGAACTTTGTTGGTTCAATGTGCCAGGGTATTCATACAAAAACTGGAACACCAGTCTGGCAAATTGGCCGATTGGGTCAGGGATCTACTGTGTAGGAAAAGCAACTTTGTCGTCACTTGTGCTCTGGCAAACAAGCTGGCCAGAATAGCCTGGGCCCTAACGGCACGACAGCAAACTTATGTAGCATAACGGCAGAAATACACCGGTTTAAAGAATCACTGATCTGGTTTTGCGAATACTGATATTGATGATACTAACGGCCCACCGGCCTGTTGAGGAACCTGTAAAACGGAAAGGCTCATTGAAGCCGTATATTTTCTGGAGGTTCATCAGGCGCGGAACTCATCGAGGCGCGGGAATAAAATCCCATTCAGACGCCGGATAGATTCAAGCAAGCCAATTTATCGTCAAAATCGGTGTTGCAAAAACGGGAGTGACCATAGATTCCGTTTTCTGAGACGTCCCCAGTATGGCAACCACGATCAGTCTGCTGGAGCCGGTTATAGCCGCACTGCTGGCCGTTGTGCTCGTCGGTGAAAGGCTGCCGCCTTCCGGATGGGCAGGCGTCGGACTGATAGTTGCGTGTCTGGGGCTCATCACCGTTCCGGCTGGAAAGTTACGTTTCAGTCTGTTCCGGCAACGGAAAGAAAACTTTGAAATCGCAAAAAGGAAAGAATTATGAAAGATAAAGCGTCATTTGACTCATTTTCGGCTCTCGATATGCGTGCCGGGTAATGACTCCAACTTATTGATAGTGTTTTATGTTCAGATAATGCCCGATGACTTTGTCATGCAGCTCCACCGATTTTGAGAGCGACAGCGACTTCCGTCCCAGCCGTGCCAGGTGCTGCCTCAGATTCAGGTTATGCCGCTCAATTCGCTGCGTATATCGCTTGCTGATTACGTGCAGCTTTCCCTTCAGGCGGGATTCATACAGCGGCCAGCCATCCGTCATCCATATCACCACGTCAAAGGGTGACAGCAGGCTCATAAGACGCCCCAGCGTCGCCATAGTGCGTTCACCGAATACGTGCGCAAACCGTCTTCCGGAGCCTGTCATACGCGTAAAACAGCCAGCGCTGGCGCGATTTAGCCCCGACATAGCCCCACTGTTCGTCCATTTCCGCGCAGACGATGACGTCACTGCCCGGCTGTATGCGCGAGGTTACCGACTGCGGCCTGAGTTTTTTAAGTGACGTAAAATCGTGTTGAGGCCAACGCCCATAATGCGGGCGGTTGCCCGGCATCCAACACCATTCATGGCCATATCAATGATTTTCTGGTGCGTACCGGGTTGAGAAGCGGTGTAAGTGAACTGCAGTTGCCATGTTTTACGGCAGTGAGAGCAGAGATAGCGCTGATGTCCGGCAGTGCTTTTGCCGTTACGCACCACCCCGTCAGTAGCTGAACAGGAGGGACAGCTGATAGAAACAGAAGCCACTGGAGCACCTCAAAAACACCATCATACACTAAATCAGTAAGTTGGCAGCATCACC
>NZ_JAOWDX010000031.1:0-5292 GCF_030334485.1 Citrobacter sp. Cf072
GGCTTTTTTGCGTGTGTGCGGGGTAAAAACCGCCGGGCTGAACGTATTGTGCAGGCCTGATAAGCGCAGCGCATCACGCACATCGCAGCACCATCGGGTGCAAAGCAATATCCTGAGCCTGCATAACACAAGCCATTCTGCGGTATATGCGGTAAACTAGGCGCGATTTTGCATCAGGAAAGCGTCTATGAATCACTCCCTTAAAGCCTGGAACACCTTCGGTATCGATCAGCAAACGAATGAACTTGTCTGCGCCGAAAATGAACAACAATTACTGAATGCCTGGCAATCAGCCAATGCATCGCATCATCCAGTACTGATTCTGGGCGAAGGGAGTAACGTCCTGTTTCTTGATACCTTCCAGGGTACGGTGATCGTCAATCGTATTAAGGGTATTGAGATTACAGAGCAACCTGATGCGTGGCATTTGCACGTAGGCGCGGGTGAAAACTGGCATCAGTTGGTGTGCTATGCGCTGGAGCACAACATGCCTGGCCTGGAAAATCTGGCACTTATTCCGGGCTGTGTCGGCTCATCGCCAATCCAGAATATTGGTGCTTATGGTGTGGAACTTCAGCGTGTTTGCGAATATGTGGACTGCATTGAACTGGCGACCGGCAAACATCTGCGCGTCAGTGCTACAGAATGCCGTTTTGGTTACCGTGACAGCATCTTCAAGCATGAATACCAGGATCGTTTCGCAATTGTAGCCGTTGGTCTGCGCTTACCTAAACAGTGGCAGCCCGTTTTGACTTACGGTGACCTGACGCGTCTGGATCCTACAACAGTTACACCTCAGCAGGTTTTTGATTCTGTCTGCCATATGCGCACGACAAAACTGCCCGATCCGAAAGTAAACGGTAATGCGGGTAGCTTCTTTAAAAACCCTGTTGTCACTGGGAATATTGCACAGGAGCTCCTGGCTAAATTCCCAACAGCACCTCATTACCCGCAGGCTGATGGTTCTGTGAAACTGGCAGCAGGCTGGCTTATCGATCAGTGCCAGCTAAAAGGTATGCGCATTGGTGGCGCGGCGGTACATCAGCAGCAGGCACTGGTGCTGATCAATGCAGATAATGCGACGAGTCAGGATGTAGTGCAACTTGCACACCATGTGCGCCAAAAAGTCGGTGAGAAATTTAATGTCTGGCTCGAACCAGAGGTCCGGTTTATTGGTCCGCAGGGTGAAATGAATGCTGTGGAGATCATTGCATGAAGGATAATACCGTCCCTCTGACGCTTATTTCATTATTGGCCGATGGAGAATTTCATTCCGGTGAGCAGCTCGGTGAAACGTTGGGAATGAGCCGTGCCGCAATCAATAAGCATGTCCAGACGTTGCGCGACTGGGGGGTTGATGTCTTTACTGTTCCAGGTAAAGGATACAGCTTACCGGAGCCTATCCAACTATTAGATGCCTCACTTATTCATTCTCAACTGGATGGTGGAAATATCACTGTCCTGCCGGTTATCGACTCAACCAATCAGTACCTGATGGACCGAATAGGTCAGCTGGAGTCAGGGGATGCCTGCGTCGCTGAATATCAGCAGGCCGGGCGCGGTCGCCGTGGTCGGAAATGGTTTTCACCGTTTGGTGCCAACCTTTACCTCTCAATGTTCTGGCGGCTGGAACAAGGACCGGCCGCCGCGATTGGCCTGAGTCTGGTTATTGGTATCGTCATGGCTGAGGTTTTGCGCGATCTGGGTGCGGATAAAGTCCGTGTAAAATGGCCCAACGACCTCTATTTACTCGACCGTAAACTGGCAGGGATCCTGGTTGAACTGACCGGTAAGACAGGTGATGCCGCGCAAATTGTTATCGGCGCAGGTATTAATATGTCCATGCGCCGGGTTGAAGAAAATGTGGTTAATCAAGGCTGGATTAACCTGCAGGAAGCGGGCATTAACATTGACCGTAATACCCTTGCTGCCCGACTGATACGTGAGTTGCGCGCTGCGTTGGTGCTCTTTGAGCACGAAGGTTTAGCACCGTATCTGTCTCGCTGGAAGAAACTGGATAACTTTATCGACCGCCCGGTAAAACTTATTATTGGTGATAAAGAAATATTTGGTATCTCTCGTGGAATAGACGCGCAAGGTGCATTATTGCTTGAACAAAATGGCGAGATCAAACCCTGGATGGGTGGAGAAATATCGCTGAGAAGTGCTGAATAATAAAAAGGGGAGCTGAGGCTCCCCTTTTGTATTTATTTACGTAGCCTGACTTGCTCAACGGCATGATTGGCGCTTTTAGTCATAATCAAGCTGGCTCTTTCACGTGTTGGTAAAATGTTTTGCTTTAAATTCAGCCAGTTAATTTCTTTCCATAGCGATGTGGCAGTATTGATAGCCTCATCTTCTGATAATTTTGCATAGTTATGGAAATAAGAGTCCGGGTTGGTAAACGCCCCTTCACGGAATTTCAGAAAGCGGTTGATATACCACGTCTGGAGTAATTCTTCTGGCGCATCAACATAAATAGAAAAGTCGACAAAGTCAGAAACAAATACATGATGTGGATCGTGAGGATAGTCCATCCCGCTTTGTAATACATTTAACCCTTCGAGTATTAATATGTCGGGCTGGGCAACGGTTTTGTCGCCATCAGGGATAACATCATAGATGAGATGGGAATAGACCGGTGCCGTGACGTTAGGTACGCCTGATTTCAGATCGGAAACGAATTTAACCAAGCGATGCATATCATAGGACTGGGGGAAGCCTTTCTTCTTCATTAGTCCACGATCTTTCAATACCTGGTTAGGGTGGAGAAAGCCATCGGTAGTAATCAATTCGACCTTACGATGCTCTGGCCAGCGACTGAGCAAGGCCTGCAAAACACGCGCTGTCGTACTTTTACCGACGGCAACGCTGCCAGCAATACTAATAATATAAGGAATACGCTCGCCATTCGTGCCTAAAAATTGCTCCAGCACTGCCTGACGTCGCAGGTTTGAACTGATGTAAAAGTTTAGCAAACGCGAGAGAGGCAAATAAATCTCGGCAACTTCTTCCAGCGATAAGTCTTCGTTAATGCCTTTAAGACGAGCAATCTCTTCCTCGGTCAGGGTCATCGGCACGGAATCACGAAGCGCAGCCCACTGGTTGCGATCAAACTGTAGGTAAGGCGACGTTAACGCTTGCTCTTTTATACTCATACGCATGGTCTGGCTGTCATTGCTATATCAGGTCTGCGGTAAAAAACGAAATCATCCCCGGTACGCAATGGCACGCACATTTCAGTTAATTTGGACAATGGGCAGGAGGGTAACACCAGATGGAGGGGAATAATAAGAAAAAATCATCCTCTGAAATGCAATGTGACGGGTATTCCAGATGTATAAAGATGTGCTTTCTCTCTATCAATGCGTGCATGCCGGAGCAAAATTCCTCCCTGAGGTGGCACCTGGCGTTGGAAATTTGTCCAATCCAAAGAAGAAATAGATTATTTATCGGTCGCATAGTGCAAAATGTGAGCGATAGAACATTTTATGCAATTTTTTAGTTGCATGAGTGCGCATGTCTCCATAAAATGCGCGCTACTTGATGCCGACTTAGCTCAGTAGGTAGAGCAACTGACTTGTAATCAGTAGGTCACCAGTTCGATTCCGGTAGTCGGCACCATCAAGTCCGGTGGGGTTCCCGAGCGGCCAAAGGGAGCAGACTGTAAATCTGCCGTCACAGACTTCGAAGGTTCGAATCCTTCCCCCACCACCACTTTCTGGCAGCGTTATCGCCGCCTGAGTTGATTAAAAAATTAATCAGCTCGAACAGAAAAGAGAGAAATCTCTTTTTTGTTACAGAAAGAACTGGGTAGCCGAGTTTCAGGATGCGGGCATCGTATAATGGCTATTACCTCAGCCTTCCAAGCTGATGATGCGGGTTCGATTCCCGCTGCCCGCTCCAGACGTGCTGATATGGCTCAGTTGGTAGAGCGCACCCTTGGTAAGGGTGAGGTCCCCAGTTCGACTCTGGGTATCAGCACCACTTCACTTCTCCTTCCCGTTTCTCTCTGTGTACTTTTAAAAGCATTCAACAGCTCAGGTATATTGCCTGGTTGATGTGGTGATATCACCGATTTATCCGTGTCTTAGAGGGACAATCGATGTCTAAAGAAAAATTTGAACGTACTAAACCGCACGTTAACGTCGGTACTATCGGCCACGTTGACCATGGTAAAACAACGCTGACCGCTGCAATCACTACCGTACTGGCTAAAACCTACGGCGGTGCTGCTCGCGCATTCGATCAGATCGATAACGCGCCGGAAGAAAAAGCACGTGGTATCACCATCAACACTTCTCACGTTGAATATGACACCCCGACTCGCCACTACGCACACGTAGACTGCCCGGGCCACGCCGACTATGTTAAAAACATGATCACCGGTGCTGCGCAGATGGACGGCGCGATCCTGGTTGTTGCTGCGACTGACGGCCCGATGCCGCAGACTCGTGAGCACATCCTGCTGGGTCGTCAGGTAGGCGTTCCGTACATCATCGTGTTCCTGAACAAATGCGACATGGTTGATGACGAAGAGCTGCTGGAACTGGTAGAAATGGAAGTTCGTGAACTTCTGTCTCAGTACGATTTCCCGGGCGACGACACTCCGATCGTTCGTGGTTCTGCTCTGAAAGCGCTGGAAGGCGAAGCAGAGTGGGAAGCGAAAATCATCGAACTGGCTGGCTTCCTGGATTCTTACATCCCAGAACCAGAGCGTGCGATTGACAAGCCGTTCCTGCTGCCTATCGAAGACGTATTCTCCATCTCCGGTCGTGGTACCGTTGTTACCGGTCGTGTAGAGCGCGGTATCATCAAGGTTGGTGAAGAAGTTGAAATCGTTGGTATCAAAGAGACTGCTAAGTCTACCTGTACTGGCGTTGAAATGTTCCGCAAACTGCTGGACGAAGGCCGTGCTGGTGAGAACGTTGGTGTTCTGCTGCGTGGTATCAAACGTGAAGAAATCGAACGTGGTCAGGTACTGGCTAAGCCGGGCTCTATCAAGCCGCACACCAAGTTCGAATCTGAAGTGTACATTCTGTCCAAAGACGAAGGCGGCCGTCATACTCCGTTCTTCAAAGGCTACCGTCCGCAGTTCTACTTCCGTACTACTGACGTGACTGGTACCATCGAACTGCCGGAAGGCGTAGAGATGGTAATGCCGGGCGACAACATCAAAATGGTTGTTACCCTGATCCACCCGATCGCGATGGACGACGGTCTGCGTTTCGCAATCCGTGAAGGCGGCCGTACTGTTGGTGCGGGCGTTGTTGCTAAAGTAATGAGCTAATT
>NZ_JAOWDX010000032.1:0-32950 GCF_030334485.1 Citrobacter sp. Cf072
CGTGGTATCACCATCAACACTTCTCACGTTGAATATGACACCCCGACTCGCCACTACGCACACGTAGACTGCCCGGGCCACGCCGACTATGTTAAAAACATGATCACCGGTGCTGCGCAGATGGACGGCGCGATCCTGGTTGTTGCTGCGACTGACGGCCCGATGCCGCAGACTCGTGAGCACATCCTGCTGGGTCGTCAGGTAGGCGTTCCGTACATCATCGTGTTCCTGAACAAATGCGACATGGTTGATGACGAAGAGCTGCTGGAACTGGTAGAAATGGAAGTTCGTGAACTTCTGTCTCAGTACGATTTCCCGGGCGACGACACTCCGATCGTTCGTGGTTCTGCTCTGAAAGCGCTGGAAGGCGAAGCAGAGTGGGAAGCGAAAATCATCGAACTGGCTGGCTTCCTGGATTCTTACATCCCAGAACCAGAGCGTGCGATTGACAAGCCGTTCCTGCTGCCTATCGAAGACGTATTCTCCATCTCCGGTCGTGGTACCGTTGTTACCGGTCGTGTAGAGCGCGGTATCATCAAGGTTGGTGAAGAAGTTGAAATCGTTGGTATCAAAGAGACTGCTAAGTCTACCTGTACTGGCGTTGAAATGTTCCGCAAACTGCTGGACGAAGGCCGTGCTGGTGAGAACGTTGGTGTTCTGCTGCGTGGTATCAAACGTGAAGAAATCGAACGTGGTCAGGTACTGGCTAAGCCGGGCTCTATCAAGCCGCACACCAAGTTCGAATCTGAAGTGTACATTCTGTCCAAAGACGAAGGCGGCCGTCATACTCCGTTCTTCAAAGGCTACCGTCCGCAGTTCTACTTCCGTACTACTGACGTGACTGGTACCATCGAACTGCCGGAAGGCGTAGAGATGGTAATGCCGGGCGACAACATCAAAATGGTTGTTACCCTGATCCACCCGATCGCGATGGACGACGGTCTGCGTTTCGCAATCCGTGAAGGCGGCCGTACTGTTGGTGCGGGCGTTGTTGCTAAAGTAATGAGCTAATTGCCGAATAACATTTGACGCAATGCGCAATAAAAGGGCATCATTTGATGCCCTTTTTGCACGCTTTCACACCAGAACCTGGCTCATCAGTGATTTTTTTTGTCATAATCATTGCTGAGACAGGCTCTGAAGAGGGCGTTTAGTCCGAAACGCACCAGAGCATTTCGGTTTGGATCGCCTCGCTTACGCGGGGTGAAAATGTTTGTAGAATACTTCTGACAGGTTGGTTTATGAGTGCGAATACCGAAGCTCAAGGAAGCGGGCGCGGCCTGGAAGCGATGAAGTGGGTTGTTGTCGCTGTATTGCTGCTTGTAGCTATCGTTGGCAACTACCTCTATCGTGACATGATGCTGCCGCTGCGTGCGCTGGCCGTAGTGATTCTGATTGCCGCAGCGGGTGGTGTCGCGCTGTTGACAACAAAAGGTAAAGCGACCGTTGCTTTTGCCCGTGAAGCGAGAACCGAAGTCCGTAAGGTCATTTGGCCAACTCGCCAGGAAACATTGCACACCACATTAATTGTGGCTGCGGTTACCGCAGTAATGTCACTGATCCTGTGGGGACTGGATGGTATTCTGGTTCGCCTGGTATCCTTTATCACTGGCCTGAGGTTCTAAGATGTCTGAAGCCCCTAAAAAGCGCTGGTACGTCGTTCAGGCGTTTTCCGGTTTTGAAGGCCGCGTAGCCACGTCGCTGCGCGAATATATCAAGTTACAAAATATGGAAGAGCTGTTTGGCGAAGTCATGGTGCCGACCGAAGAAGTGGTCGAAATCCGTGGTGGCCAGCGTCGCAAGAGCGAACGTAAATTCTTCCCGGGCTATGTACTGGTCCAGATGGTGATGAATGACGCAAGCTGGCACCTGGTGCGTAGCGTGCCGCGTGTGATGGGCTTTATCGGCGGTACATCTGACCGTCCGGCGCCGATCAGCGACAAAGAAGTTGATGCGATCATGAACCGTCTGCAGCAGGTTGGTGATAAACCGCGTCCGAAAACGATGTTTGAGCCAGGTGAAATGGTTCGCGTTAGTGACGGTCCGTTTGCTGACTTTAACGGCGTGGTTGAAGAAGTGGACTACGAGAAGTCCCGCCTGAAAGTCTCTGTTTCTATCTTTGGTCGTGCGACCCCGGTAGAACTGGACTTTGCCCAGGTAGAAAAAGCCTAAACAGCGATCAAAAAAGCGGCGATTTAATCGTTGCACAAGGCGCGAGATTGGAATACAATTTCGCGCCTTTTGTTTTTATGGACCCTGTCCGTAAAACGAATTTAATCACGGGGAGCCTCCTTGAGGCGCTATAACCCAACTAGAGGAATTTAGAATGGCTAAGAAAGTCCAGGCCTACGTCAAGCTGCAAGTTGCAGCTGGTATGGCTAACCCGAGTCCGCCGGTAGGTCCAGCACTGGGTCAACAAGGCGTGAACATCATGGAATTCTGCAAAGCGTTCAACGCAAAAACTGATTCCATGGAAAAAGGTCTGCCGATCCCGGTTGTTATCACCGTTTACGCTGACCGTTCTTTCACTTTCGTTACCAAAACGCCTCCTGCAGCAGTTCTGCTGAAGAAAGCGGCTGGTATCAAGTCTGGTTCCGGTAAGCCGAACAAAGACAAAGTGGGTAAAATTTCCCGCGCTCAGCTGCAGGAAATCGCGCAGACCAAAGCTGCCGACATGACTGGTTCCGACATTGAAGCGATGACTCGCTCCATTGAAGGTACTGCACGTTCCATGGGCCTGGTAGTGGAGGACTAAGAAATGGCTAAACTGACCAAGCGTATGCGCGTGATCCGTGACAAAGTTGATGCAACTAAACAGTACGACATCAACGAAGCTATTGCTCTGCTGAAAGAGCTGGCCACTGCTAAATTCGTAGAAAGCGTAGACGTTGCCGTTAACCTCGGCATCGATGCTCGTAAATCTGACCAGAACGTACGTGGTGCAACTGTACTGCCGCACGGTACTGGCCGTTCCGTTCGCGTAGCCGTATTTGCCCAGGGCGCAAACGCTGAAGCTGCTAAAGCTGCAGGCGCTGAGCTGGTAGGTATGGAAGATCTGGCTGACCAGATCAAGAAAGGCGAAATGAACTTTGACGTTGTTATTGCTTCCCCGGATGCAATGCGCGTTGTTGGCCAACTGGGTCAGGTTCTGGGTCCGCGCGGCCTGATGCCAAACCCGAAAGTTGGTACTGTAACCCCTAACGTTGCTGAAGCGGTTAAGAACGCTAAAGCAGGTCAGGTTCGTTACCGTAACGACAAAAACGGCATCATTCACACTACCATCGGTAAAGTGGATTTTGACGCTGACAAACTGAAAGAAAACCTGGAATCTCTGCTGGTTGCGCTGAAAAAAGCGAAACCGACTCAGGCTAAAGGCGTGTACATCAAGAAAGTTAGCATCTCCACCACCATGGGTGCTGGTGTTGCCGTTGATCAGTCCGGTCTGACTGCGACTGTGGCGAACTAATATTCGCCTTTACGTGGGCGGTGATTTTGTCTACAATCTTACCCCCACGTTTCTGTTGAAATAAACAGAACTCTATGCGAGTCATTTGAATTGTAGCAAGGCAGCAATTGAGTGAATCGCCGGGAGTGTAGTTAACTACATGACCGGTGTGAACGAGAGCAGCTAACACAGCTACGGTTCAAAGGGTGAAGTCATAGACAAGATTTGTTCGTTGGAGCCTGGCCTATCCAGGCCTCCGTCGAAGACCGCAGGTGTTTCGTAAGAAACTTAATGCCCTGCGTAGACGGTGACAGAACGCTAAGATTATTTCTGATACTCTGGCTTGTTTCTGCTCACCGTATTTAGACGCTCTCTCCGTTGGTGAGAGTGAAGTGAGTTCCGGAACATGAGTTCCGGCAAACATCCAGGAGCAAAGCTAATGGCTTTAAATCTTCAAGACAAACAAGCGATTGTTGCTGAAGTCAGCGAAGTAGCCAAAGGCGCGCTGTCTGCAGTAGTTGCGGATTCCCGTGGCGTAACTGTAGATAAAATGACTGAACTGCGTAAAGCAGGTCGTGAAGCTGGCGTATACATGCGTGTTGTTCGTAACACCCTGCTGCGCCGCGTCGTTGAAGGTACTCAGTTCGAGTGCCTGAAAGACACGTTTGTTGGTCCGACCCTGATTGCATACTCTATGGAACACCCGGGCGCTGCTGCTCGTCTGTTCAAAGAGTTCGCGAAAGCGAATGCAAAATTTGAGGTCAAAGCCGCAGCCTTTGAAGGTGAATTGATCCCGGCATCGCAAATCGATCGCCTGGCAACTCTGCCGACCTACGAAGAAGCAATTGCACGCCTGATGGCAACCATGAAAGAAGCTTCGGCTGGCAAACTGGTTCGTACTCTGGCTGCTGTACGCGATGCGAAAGAAGCTGCTTAATCGCAGTTATCTTTCTCAAGCATCTGCTTACGTATAAACTTATTCTGATTTTCAGGAACAATTTAAATGTCTATCACTAAAGATCAAATCATTGAAGCAGTATCCGCTATGTCCGTAATGGACGTTGTAGAACTGATCTCTGCAATGGAAGAAAAATTCGGTGTTTCCGCTGCTGCTGCTGTAGCTGTAGCTGCTGGCCCGGCTGAAGCTGCTGAAGAAAAAACTGAATTCGACGTAATTCTGAAAGCTGCTGGCGCTAACAAAGTTGCTGTTATCAAAGCAGTACGTGGCGCAACTGGCCTGGGTCTGAAAGAAGCTAAAGACCTGGTAGAATCTGCTCCGGCTGCCCTGAAAGAAGGCATCAGCAAAGACGACGCAGAAGCACTGAAAAAATCTCTGGAAGAAGCTGGCGCTGAAGTTGAAGTTAAATAAGCCAACTTTTCTGGTTGCAGCCTAAGAAATTAGGCTGATGGCTGGTGACTTTTTAGTCACCAGCCTTTTTGCGCTGTAAGGCGCCAGTAGCATTTCACACTGTTTGACTACTGCTGTGCCTTTCAATGCTTGTTTCTATCGACGTCTTAATATACTGCGACAGAGCATCAGTTCTGTGTAAATCGCAATGAAATGGTTTAAGCGTGATAGCAACAGGCATTGCGGAAAGTATTCGATTTTCCGGTCAACAAAATAGTGTTGCACAAACTGTCCCTTCGTCGGACAGATGGGTCGACTTGTCAGCGAGCTGAGGAACCCTAATGGTTTACTCCTATACCGAGAAAAAACGTATTCGTAAGGATTTTGGTAAACGTCCACAAGTGTTGGACATACCTTATCTCCTTTCTATCCAGCTTGACTCGTTTCAGAAGTTCATCGAGCAAGATCCTGAAGGGCAGTATGGTCTGGAAGCAGCTTTCCGTTCCGTTTTCCCGATTCAGAGCTACAGCGGTAATTCCGAGCTGCAATACGTCAGCTACCGCCTTGGCGAACCGGTGTTTGACGTTCAGGAATGTCAGATCCGTGGCGTGACCTATTCCGCACCGCTGCGCGTAAAACTGCGTCTGGTGATCTACGAGCGCGAAGCGCCGGAAGGCACCGTAAAAGACATTAAAGAACAAGAAGTCTACATGGGCGAAATTCCGCTCATGACTGACAACGGTACCTTTGTAATCAATGGTACTGAGCGTGTTATCGTTTCTCAGCTGCACCGTAGTCCTGGCGTCTTCTTTGACTCCGACAAAGGTAAAACCCACTCTTCGGGTAAAGTGCTGTATAACGCGCGCATCATCCCTTACCGTGGTTCCTGGCTGGACTTCGAATTCGATCCGAAGGACAACCTGTTCGTACGTATTGACCGTCGCCGTAAACTGCCTGCGACCATTATTCTGCGTGCACTGAACTACACCACTGAGCAGATCCTTGACCTGTTCTTTGAAAAAGTTGTTTTCGAAATTCGCGACAACAAACTGCAGATGGAACTGGTGCCGGAACGCCTGCGTGGTGAAACCGCCTCCTTTGACATTGAAGCTAACGGCAAAGTCTACGTCGAAAAAGGCCGTCGCATCACTGCGCGCCACATTCGCCAACTGGAAAAAGACGATATCAAACATATCGAAGTTCCGGTTGAATACATTGCTGGTAAAGTTGCGGCTAAAGACTACGTTGACGAATCTACTGGCGAGTTGATCTGCGCAGCTAACATGGAGCTGAGCCTGGATCTGCTGGCTAAGCTGAGCCAGTCTGGTCACAAGCGTATCGAAACGCTGTTCACTAACGATCTGGACCACGGCCCGTACATTTCTGAAACTGTACGCGTCGACCCAACCAACGATCGTCTGAGCGCACTGGTAGAAATCTACCGCATGATGCGTCCTGGTGAGCCGCCGACTCGTGAAGCTGCTGAAAGCCTGTTCGAGAACCTGTTCTTCTCCGAAGACCGCTATGACCTGTCTGCGGTCGGTCGTATGAAGTTCAACCGTTCTCTGCTGCGCGACGAAATCGAAGGTTCCGGTATCCTGAGCAAAGACGACATCATCGAAGTGATGAAGAAGCTCATCGATATCCGTAACGGTAAAGGCGAAGTCGATGATATCGACCACCTCGGCAACCGTCGTATCCGTTCCGTAGGCGAAATGGCGGAAAACCAGTTCCGCGTTGGCCTGGTACGTGTTGAGCGTGCGGTGAAAGAGCGTCTGTCTCTGGGCGATCTGGATACCCTGATGCCTCAGGATATGATCAACGCCAAGCCGATTTCTGCAGCAGTGAAAGAGTTCTTTGGTTCCAGCCAGCTGTCTCAGTTTATGGACCAGAACAACCCGCTGTCTGAGATTACGCACAAACGTCGTATCTCTGCACTCGGCCCAGGCGGTCTGACCCGTGAACGCGCAGGCTTCGAAGTTCGAGACGTACACCCGACTCACTACGGTCGCGTATGTCCAATCGAAACGCCTGAAGGTCCGAACATCGGTCTGATCAACTCCCTGTCCGTGTATGCACAGACTAACGAATACGGCTTCCTCGAGACTCCGTACCGTAAAGTGACCGACGGTGTTGTAACTGACGAAATTCATTACCTGTCTGCTATCGAAGAAGGCAACTACGTTATCGCTCAGGCGAACTCCAACCTGGATGACGAAGGCCACTTTGTAGAAGATCTGGTTACCTGCCGTAGCAAAGGCGAATCCAGCTTGTTCAGCCGTGATCAGGTTGACTACATGGACGTATCCACCCAGCAGGTGGTATCCGTCGGTGCGTCCCTGATCCCGTTCCTGGAACACGATGACGCCAACCGTGCATTGATGGGTGCGAACATGCAACGTCAGGCGGTTCCGACTCTGCGCGCTGATAAGCCGCTGGTTGGTACCGGTATGGAACGTGCTGTTGCCGTTGACTCCGGTGTTACTGCAGTTGCTAAACGTGGCGGTACTGTTCAGTACGTGGATGCTTCCCGTATCGTTATCAAAGTTAACGAAGACGAGATGTACCCGGGCGAAGCAGGTATCGACATTTATAACCTGACCAAATACACCCGTTCTAACCAGAACACCTGTATCAACCAGATGCCTTGCGTATCTCTGGGCGAGCCGGTTGAACGTGGTGATGTGCTGGCTGACGGTCCGTCCACCGACCTCGGTGAACTGGCGCTGGGCCAGAACATGCGCGTGGCATTCATGCCATGGAATGGTTACAACTTCGAAGACTCCATCCTCGTATCCGAGCGTGTTGTCCAGGAAGACCGTTTCACCACCATCCACATTCAGGAACTGGCATGCGTGTCCCGTGACACCAAGCTGGGGCCAGAAGAGATCACCGCTGACATCCCGAACGTGGGTGAAGCTGCGCTCTCCAAACTGGATGAATCCGGTATCGTTTATATCGGTGCGGAAGTGACCGGTGGCGACATTCTGGTTGGTAAGGTAACGCCGAAAGGTGAAACCCAACTGACGCCAGAAGAGAAGCTGCTGCGTGCGATCTTCGGTGAGAAAGCGTCTGACGTTAAAGACTCTTCTCTGCGCGTGCCAAACGGTGTTTCCGGTACGATTATCGACGTTCAGGTCTTTACTCGCGATGGCGTAGAAAAAGACAAACGTGCGCTGGAAATCGAAGAGATGCAGCTGAAGCAGGCGAAAAAAGACCTGTCTGAAGAACTGCAGATCCTCGAAGCTGGCCTGTTCAGCCGTATCTACGCTGTGCTGGTTTCCGGTGGTGTTGAAGCTGAGAAGCTCGACAAACTGCCACGCGACCGCTGGTTAGAACTCGGCCTGACCGACGAAGAAAAACAGAATCAGCTGGAACAACTGGCTGAGCAGTACGACGAACTGAAACACGAATTCGAGAAAAAACTCGAAGCGAAACGCCGTAAAATCACTCAGGGCGACGATCTGGCACCGGGCGTGCTGAAGATTGTTAAGGTTTATCTGGCGGTTAAACGTCGGATCCAGCCTGGTGATAAGATGGCAGGTCGTCATGGTAACAAGGGTGTAATCTCTAAGATCAACCCGATCGAAGATATGCCACACGATGCTAACGGTACGCCGGTAGATATCGTACTGAACCCGCTGGGCGTACCATCGCGTATGAACATCGGTCAGATCCTTGAAACCCACCTGGGTATGGCTGCAAAAGGTATCGGCGATAAGATCAACGCCATGCTGAAACAGCAGCAGGAAGTCGCGAAACTGCGCGAATTCATCCAGCGTGCTTACGATCTGGGTTCAGATGTTCGTCAGAAAGTTGACCTGAATACCTTCAGTGATGAAGAAGTTCTGCGTCTGGCTGAAAACCTGAAAAAAGGTATGCCGATCGCAACGCCGGTATTCGACGGTGCGAAAGAGTCTGAAATCAAGGAACTGTTACAGCTGGGTGGCCTGCCGACTTCCGGTCAGATCACACTGTTCGACGGTCGTACCGGTGAGCAGTTCGAGCGCCAGGTTACCGTTGGCTACATGTACATGCTGAAACTGAACCACCTGGTTGATGACAAGATGCATGCGCGTTCTACCGGTTCTTACAGCCTGGTTACTCAGCAGCCGCTGGGTGGTAAGGCGCAGTTCGGTGGTCAGCGCTTCGGGGAGATGGAAGTGTGGGCGCTGGAAGCATATGGCGCAGCATACACCCTGCAGGAAATGCTCACCGTTAAGTCTGATGACGTGAACGGTCGTACTAAGATGTATAAAAACATCGTGGACGGCAACCATCAGATGGAACCAGGCATGCCGGAATCCTTCAACGTACTGTTGAAAGAGATTCGTTCGCTGGGTATCAACATCGAGCTGGAAGACGAGTAACTCTCGATCAAACAGGTCACTGGTGCTGGCGTAACAGCCAGCGCCAGATTGTGCTAACTCCGACGGGAGCAAATCCGTGAAAGATTTATTAAAGTTTCTGAAAGCGCAGACTAAAACCGAAGAGTTTGATGCGATCAAAATTGCTCTGGCCTCGCCAGACATGATCCGTTCATGGTCTTTCGGTGAAGTTAAGAAGCCGGAAACCATCAACTACCGTACGTTCAAACCTGAACGTGACGGCCTTTTCTGCGCCCGTATCTTTGGGCCGGTAAAAGACTACGAGTGCCTGTGCGGTAAGTACAAGCGCCTGAAACACCGTGGTGTGATCTGTGAGAAGTGCGGCGTTGAAGTGACCCAGACCAAAGTACGCCGTGAGCGTATGGGCCACATCGAGCTGGCGTCTCCGACTGCTCACATCTGGTTCCTGAAATCTCTGCCGTCCCGTATCGGTTTGCTGCTTGATATGCCGCTGCGTGATATCGAACGCGTACTGTACTTCGAATCTTATGTGGTTATCGAAGGCGGTATGACTAATCTGGAACGTCAACAGATCCTGACTGAAGAGCAGTATCTGGACGCGCTGGAAGAGTTCGGTGACGAATTCGACGCGAAGATGGGTGCGGAAGCAATCCAGGCCCTGCTGAAGAGCATGGATCTGGAGCAAGAGTGTGAAACTCTGCGCGAAGAGCTGAACGAAACCAACTCCGAAACCAAGCGTAAGAAGCTAACCAAGCGTATCAAACTGCTGGAAGCCTTCGTACAGTCTGGCAACAAGCCAGAGTGGATGATCCTGACCGTTCTGCCGGTTCTGCCGCCAGATCTGCGTCCGCTGGTTCCGCTGGATGGTGGTCGTTTCGCAACGTCGGATCTGAACGATCTGTATCGTCGCGTTATCAACCGTAACAACCGTCTGAAGCGTCTGCTGGATCTGGCTGCGCCGGACATCATCGTACGCAACGAAAAACGTATGCTGCAGGAAGCGGTTGACGCCCTGCTGGATAACGGTCGTCGCGGTCGTGCGATCACCGGTTCTAACAAACGTCCTCTGAAATCTTTGGCCGACATGATCAAAGGTAAGCAGGGTCGTTTCCGTCAGAACCTGCTCGGTAAGCGTGTTGACTACTCTGGTCGTTCTGTAATCACCGTAGGTCCATACCTGCGTCTGCATCAGTGCGGCCTGCCGAAGAAAATGGCACTGGAACTGTTCAAACCGTTCATCTACGGCAAGCTGGAACTGCGTGGCCTGGCCACCACCATCAAAGCCGCTAAGAAAATGGTTGAGCGTGAAGAAGCTGTCGTTTGGGATATCCTGGACGAAGTTATCCGCGAACACCCGGTACTGCTGAACCGTGCACCAACACTGCACCGTCTGGGTATCCAGGCATTTGAACCGGTACTGATCGAAGGTAAAGCTATCCAGCTTCACCCGCTGGTTTGTGCGGCATATAACGCCGACTTCGATGGTGACCAGATGGCTGTTCACGTACCGCTGACGCTGGAAGCCCAGCTCGAAGCGCGTGCGCTGATGATGTCTACCAACAACATCCTGTCTCCGGCGAACGGCGAACCTATCATCGTTCCGTCTCAGGACGTTGTATTGGGTCTGTACTACATGACCCGTGACTGTGTTAACGCCAAAGGCGAAGGCATGGTGCTGACTGGCCCGAAAGAAGCTGAGCGTATCTATCGCGCAGGTCTGGCCTCTCTGCATGCGCGCGTTAAAGTGCGTATCACTGAATACGAAAAAGATGAAAACGGCGAATTCGTTGCGCACACCAGTCTGAAAGACACGACCGTTGGTCGCGCCATTCTGTGGATGATCGTACCGAAAGGTCTGCCTTTCTCCATCGTTAACCAGGCGCTGGGCAAGAAAGCTATCTCCAAAATGCTGAACACCTGTTACCGCATTCTGGGCCTGAAGCCGACCGTTATCTTCGCTGACCAGACAATGTACACCGGCTTTGCTTATGCAGCGCGTTCAGGTGCATCTGTTGGTATTGATGACATGGTCATCCCGGAGAAGAAACACGAGATCATCTCTGAAGCGGAAGCTGAAGTTGCTGAGATCCAGGAGCAGTTCCAGTCTGGTCTGGTAACCGCGGGCGAACGCTATAACAAAGTTATCGATATCTGGGCTGCGGCGAACGATCGTGTATCCAAAGCGATGATGGATAACCTGCAAACCGAAACCGTTATTAACCGTGACGGTGTAGAAGAGCAGCAGGTTTCCTTCAACAGCATCTACATGATGGCCGACTCCGGTGCGCGTGGTTCTGCAGCACAGATTCGTCAGCTGGCCGGTATGCGTGGTCTGATGGCGAAGCCAGATGGCTCCATCATCGAAACGCCAATCACCGCGAACTTCCGTGAAGGTCTGAACGTACTCCAGTACTTCATCTCTACTCACGGTGCGCGTAAAGGTCTGGCGGATACCGCACTGAAAACAGCGAACTCCGGTTATCTGACTCGTCGTCTGGTCGACGTTGCGCAGGACCTGGTTGTTACTGAAGACGATTGCGGCACTCTGGAAGGCATCACCATGACCCCGGTTATCGAGGGTGGTGACGTTAAAGAGCCGCTGCGCGATCGCGTTCTGGGTCGTGTAACTGCTGAAGACGTTCTGAAGCCGGGTACGGCGGATATTCTGGTTCCACGCAACACGCTGCTGCACGAACAGTGGTGTGATCTGCTGGAAGAGAACTCCGTTGACTCCGTTAAAGTCCGTTCTGTTGTATCTTGTGACACCGACTTTGGTGTATGTGCGCACTGCTACGGTCGTGACCTAGCGCGTGGCCACATCATCAACAAAGGTGAAGCAATCGGCGTTATCGCGGCACAGTCCATCGGTGAACCGGGTACACAGCTGACGATGCGTACGTTCCACATCGGTGGTGCGGCATCTCGTGCGGCTGCTGAATCCAGCATTCAGGTGAAAAACAAAGGTAGCATCCGTCTGAGCAATGCGAAGTCGGTTGTGAACTCCAGCGGTAAACTGGTTATCACCTCACGTAACACCGAACTGAAACTGATCGACGAATTCGGCCGTACCAAAGAAAGCTATAAAGTGCCTTACGGCTCCGTTATGGCGAAAGGTGATGGCGAACAGGTTGCTGGCGGCGAAACCGTAGCAAACTGGGATCCGCACACCATGCCGGTTATCACCGAAGTGAGTGGTTTTGTCCGCTTCACTGACATGATCGACGGCCAGACCATTACTCGTCAGACCGACGAGCTGACCGGTCTGTCTTCTCTGGTGGTTCTGGATTCTGCAGAGCGTACTGCGGGTGGTAAAGACCTGCGTCCGGCACTGAAAATTGTTGATGCTCAGGGCAACGACGTTCTGATCCCAGGCACCGATATGCCTGCTCAGTACTTCCTGCCGGGTAAAGCGATTGTTCAGCTGGAAGATGGCGTACAGATCAGTTCTGGTGACACCCTGGCGCGTGTTCCGCAGGAATCCGGCGGTACCAAGGATATCACCGGTGGTCTGCCGCGCGTTGCTGACCTGTTCGAAGCACGTCGTCCGAAAGAGCCGGCAATCCTGGCTGAAATAAGCGGCATCATTTCCTTCGGTAAAGAAACCAAAGGTAAACGTCGTCTGGTTATCACCCCGGTAGACGGTAGCGAACCGTACGAAGAGATGATTCCGAAATGGCGTCAGCTCAACGTGTTCGAAGGTGAACGTGTAGAACGTGGTGACGTTGTTTCCGACGGTCCGGAAGCGCCGCACGACATCCTGCGTCTGCGTGGTGTGCATGCTGTAACTCGTTACATCGTTAACGAAGTTCAGGACGTATACCGTCTGCAGGGTGTTAAGATTAACGATAAACACATCGAAGTTATCGTTCGTCAGATGCTGCGTAAAGCCACCATCGAAAGCGCTGGTAGCTCCGACTTCCTGGAAGGCGAGCAGGTTGAATACTCCCGCGTCAAGATCGCTAACCGCGAGCTGGAAGCGAACGGCAAAGTGGGTGCAACGTTCTCCCGCGATCTGCTGGGTATCACCAAAGCGTCTCTGGCAACCGAGTCCTTCATCTCTGCAGCATCGTTCCAGGAAACCACGCGTGTCCTGACCGAAGCCGCTGTTGCAGGTAAACGTGATGAACTGCGCGGTCTGAAAGAGAACGTAATCGTGGGTCGTCTGATCCCGGCAGGTACTGGTTACGCGTACCACCAGGATCGTATGCGCCGTCGCGCAGCGGGCGAACTGCCAGCTGCACCGCAGGTGACTGCTGAAGATGCGTCTGCCAGCCTGGCAGAACTGCTGAACGCAGGCCTGGGCGGTTCTGACAACGATTAATCGTTGCCGACCATAATAAAAAACCCGCTTCGGCGGGTTTTTTTATGTCCAGGTTTATTTCTGATGGCGCTTATCAGGTCTACGAGGCTACGAAGCCATCAGGCAGTGTCATTAATTTACCGGCGGTAACCGCCGATAAAGCTCAATCATATCTCCCGCCAAATCCTGAATCACCATCGCGTTCATCAGGTGATCCTGCGAATGGACGGTGATGAGATTAACCGGTAGCTTGCCGGTTCCTTCGTCAATTCCGATCAGCTGGGTCTGGATTTTATGCGCTTGTTTAACGTACTCGCGTGATTCCGTCATCGCTTGTTCTGCACCGGAGAAATCACCTTTACGCGCCAGTTGCAATGCCGTCAGGGCCTGGCTGCGTGCAGCGCCAGCGTTTACCAATAACTCCATGATGATCGTTTCTAACTCTTCCATACCATCACTCCAGTAGTTTCAGCGCCTTGTCTAGCACCGCATCGCCTTTCATCATGCCGTAATCCATCATGTCGATAACGGCGACCTTTTTGCCTAGTGGGTCGGCGATCGCCTGTAGCTTGGCCTGTTCATACTTAACCTGTGGACCGAGCAAAACGATATCCGCTGTAGCGATATTCTCTTCAAACTCGGCCACCGGGACGGCTTTGATAGTAACGTCGACGCCTTTTTTCTGGGCGGCATCTTTCATCCTTTGCACCAGCATGCTGGTGGACATTCCGGCGGCACAGCATAAAACGATGTTTTTCATAAGCAGTCTCGATCAACATGTGTGAGTTGATAATTATCGCGAGCCAGCTATAGCAACAACTGCTTTGCAACGATTGTGTGCAAGGCATCACAAAGAAAACCGCTTTTTCTGAAACCGGTTACAAAAAGAGGCCAAACCCTGCGATCTGGACCGGGACCAGCGGCTTTTTGACTCGCTTATCACATGCTGGAATATATAATTACTGTCAATAAAGACATGTTATAAAAAACAGTATTGACAGCGTTTTTTAAACCCGTATGTTAATACTTAACAGCGGAGAAATTGTAGTTTGCTGTTAACGTAGTAAGTGTTAGTAGAGCTTGATTGGGGTTTGCGATAAAGGCCACGAAGTATTTTTGTATGGGATAGTCGATGCTGAAAACGCTATTTTTTCACCTCGACAATGCTTTCAGGCCACGTAGTTGATATATCTAATCGCAAAAAATCAGTAAAACGCGACGATGTAACGCCATGATTTAATAGTAATTGTTCGTGATTTCTGCTTTTTAGTTATCACGAGGGAAATAAGGCAACGCATCAAAGAGTATATGTCGCGAGGGGAAGTGTACTTGTTTAGGTCACCAGCCTTGAGTTCTATTATCAAGCGGGTGGAATGTGTTTAACGGTAAATAGAGGAAAGCTTTAGTTAGTATCAATATCCAATATTATCTGTAGTAAACGTGTACATTTTAAAGTAGTACCATCAGCAGTATTAAATCGTTAAGTTTATTAATGTTAAATTTGAAGTGTGTAGTAACGTAAAGCCCTGACTGCAATAGTCGGGGCTTTTGTTCATTGTAGATCAAGCTGTTATCCAGGATGCTTAGCCGCGTTGGTTCAACATTGCATCACTCAGTGGGTATTAAAAAAATTAATGCTTGCTTAATGATTAGAAGTAGGTCTACTATAGCTGCATCGGTTTGGAACACAGACCTTATGCAAGCAGTTTTAGTAAAGCAGTTCTCAGTTCAAGCGTTATCCTCAGATACTCTTCTTCATGAGCCTCCTCCTAAGTGCCCCATAAGTTTATTTCTGCAAAACAGGCCATCTTCGCTGCATAAGCGGCTCAAAAACATGAAAGGAAGTATCTATGTCTAACAAAATGACTGGTTTAGTAAAATGGTTTAACTCTGATAAAGGCTTCGGCTTTATCACTCCTCAGGACGGTAGCAAGGATGTGTTTGTGCATTTTTCCGCTATCCAGAGTAACGATTTTAAAACGTTAGACGAAGGTCAAAAGGTGGAGTTCTCCGTGGAGAATGGCGCTAAAGGCCCGTCTGCTGTTAACGTTGTCGCGCTGTAAACGCCGATAATTTCACGAAGGCTTACGATAGCGATGAAGGCCAGAGCCCGAGCAGTTAAGCACCAGTGAAGAAAAAACCCGCGAAAGCGGGTTTTTTTGTTTATGCGATCGCTCCTGACTTACGGTACCTGTTAAGCGCGTCCCAGATAGCTGTCCCAGTCTTTCCATACGGGCTGTAATCCCTGCGCCATCAGTGCTTCAGCAACGGCTTCCGGGCGACGATCGTCGTGCGGGGAGAACTGTTCCAGTTCGGGATGGTTATCGGCATAACCACCGGGCTGGGTTTTTGAGAAGGCGCTGACGTTGTTGATCGCCAACGGGATCACATGGTCACGAAACCATGGCGATTCGCGGGTGGAGAGCGACAGCTCAATTTCTGGTGCCAGTAAACGAAACGCGCAAATGGTCTGGACCAACTGTCGCTCATCCATGATCGATGCAGGCTCAACGCCTCCGGTGCATGGGCGCAGGCGAGGGAAGGAGATAGAGTAGCGGCTCTGCCAGTAATGCTGCTGCATCCACAGCAGATGTTCAGCTACCATATAGCAGTCAACCCGCCAGCTGTCGGACAAACCAATCAACGCGCCAAGACCGATTTTGTCGATCCCTGCGCGGCCCAGCCGATCCGGCGTTTCCAGTCGCCAGAAGAAATCCTGCTTTTTCCCCTTCAGATGGTGGCGGGCGTAAATCGCCTCATGATAGCTCTCCTGATACACCATCACGCCATCCAGTCCCAGCGTCTTCAGCTCCGCATATTCAGCCTCTGACAGCGGCTGTACTTCCATCTGTAAAGAAGCAAACTGGCGGCGAATGGCAGGCAAATGGCGACGAAAGTAATCCATCCCCACTTTGGCCTGATGTTCACCGGTGACCAATAGCAGATGCTCAAAGCCCAGCTCACGGATAGCCGCACACTCACGTTGTATCTCATCTTCGTCCAGCGTTTTGCGTTTGATACGGTTGCTCATCGAAAAACCGCAGTAGGTGCAGTCGTTGGCACAAAGGTTGGAGAGATACAACGGCACGTAAAAGCTCACCGTGTTGCCAAAACGCTGGCGGGTGAGCTTTTGCGCCCGTTGCGCAAGCGGCTCCAGATAATCGGCGGCGGCAGGAGAGAGCAATGCCATCAGATCGTCGCGACTAAGATGCGAAGCCTTGAGGGCGTGCTCCACGTCAGCGGCGGTTTTACCGTTGATGCGCAGGCGGATGTCGTCCCAGTCCAGTTGTCGCCACCGGTCGCTGAACGTTTTCATGCGAAGGCCTCCAGGAATCCGGTTAACGGGCTGGTGGGATTTGCCTGCGAGCTTTTGCTTCCAGGTACCGCCTGGCGCGCCAAAAGGCCTGCTTCAACTGCCAGACGGAAAGCGGTGGCCATCATCACCGGGCTGTCGGCTACCGCGATTGCCGTGTTGACCAGCACTGCGTCGGCGCCCATTTCCAGCGCCTGCGTGGCGTGGCTGGGCACGCCGATGCCTGCATCAACCACCACCGGCACGGTCGCCTGCTGGATAATAATCTCCAGCATCGCTTTGGTTTCCAGCCCCTGGTTAGAGCCGATAGGTGCGCCGAGCGGCATCACCGCCGCGCAGCCCACGTCTTCCAGCCGCTTGCACAGTACCGGGTCCGCACCGCAGTAGGGCAGCACCACAAAGCCCTGTTTCACCAGCGCTTCGGCAGCTTTTAGTGTTTCAATCGGATCCGGCAATAGCCAGCGGGCATCCGGGTGGATTTCTAATTTCAGCCAGTTTGTGCCCAACGCTTCACGCGCCAGTTGGGCGGCGAAAATCGCCTCTTCAGCGGTTTTCGCTCCGGAGGTGTTAGGCAGCAGCGTCACGCCCGCGTCGATAAGCGGGGCCAGAATGGCATCGTTATGCTGGCGCAAATCCACGCGCTTCATGGCCAGCGTCACCAACTGGCTGCCGGAGGCGCGAATCGCCTCGACCATCAGCTGCGATGAGGCAAATTTTCCGGTACCGGTGAACAGATGTGAATCAAACGTTTTGTCGGCAATACGTAACATATCAACCCCCTGCAATAACCTGAAAAAGCAGGATCTGGTCGCCTTCCTGCACGATTTGCTGCTGCCACTGCTCGCGCGGCAGGATCTGCTGATTGAGCGCCAGCGCCGCGCCCGGTTTAAGCTGATTAAGCTCGGTGAGCAGCCCGCTGACGGTTTGTCCCTCGGCGCACTGCATCGGCTCATCATTGAACTGAATCTGCATGTTGCCCTCCACATACCGGGCAGCCGCTGGCACGTCGTAGTGCGAAGCTGCGCCACTGGCTGGTTTTACCGTCAAACAGGCGTAACTCGCCGCTGGGCGTCGCAATGCCGCTAAGCAGTTTGATGGCTTCCAGCGCCTGCAAGGTGCCCATCACGCCGACAACCGGGCCGACGATACCGGCGGTACGGCAGTTGCGTTCAGGCTCTACATCATCCGGCCACAGGCAGCGGTAACAACCTTGCTCCCACGGTGGCGTGAGCACCATCAACTGGCCGCCGAAACCGACGGCGCTGGCGGTGATGAGCGGGGTGTTGAGCGACACGCAGGCGGCGTTAATTTCCTGACGCGTGGCCATGTTGTCGGTACAGTCGAGCACCACGTCGGCCCGCGCTACCGCATGCCGGAGCGCATCGCCTTTCAGTCGCTGCTGGAGCGATACCAGTTCGATATCCGGGTTGAGCCGCGTCAGGCGCTGCTGGGCAATCTGCGATTTTGAACGCGCGATATCATCAGTGGTAAACAGGATCTGGCGCTGCAGATTGCTCAAATGAATGTCGTCATCGTCTACCAGCGTCAGTTTGCCGATACCTGCTCCCGCCAGATACAGCGCGGCAGGCGAACCTAACCCGCCTAAACCGATAATCAGCACATGGCTGTCGAGCAGCTTTTGTTGGCCCTCAATAGCGATATCGCCGAGCAGGATCTGCCGGCTGTAACGCATAAAGTCGCGGTCATTCATCGCCGACTCCCGCTATGTCGAGCAGCTGCGCCGTGGCTGCCTGCCAGTCAGCCGCCTGGGTAATGGCGCTGACCACGGCAATGCTGCCGACGCCGGTTGCCAGCACCGCGGGCGCACGTTCCAGGCTGATGCCGCCAATGGCGACGGTCGGGTAATCGGCCAGTCGTTCAATATGACTTGCCAGCTGCGTCAGCCCCTGCGGAGCGGAAGGCATCTGCTTGGTTTGCGTGGGGAAAACGTGGCCGAGTGCGATATAAGAAGGCTTAGCCGCCAGCGCGATGTCGATCTCCATATCATCGTGAGTGGAGACACCCAGGCGCAGCCCCGCCGCCTGAATCGCCTTCAGATCGGTGGTTTCAAGGTCTTCCTGGCCCAGATGCACGCCGTAAGCGTTGTGCTTAATCGCCAGCCGCCAGTAGTCGTTGATAAACAGGCGGGCGTCATAGCGACGCCCCAATTCAATGGCGGCCATGACGTCGGCTTCGACCTCTTCATCACGCTTATCTTTAATGCGCAGTTGGATCGTGCGTACGCCCGCCTGCAGCAGGCGTTCAATCCATTGCACGCTGTCCACCACCGGGTAAAGCCCGAGGCGGAACGGCACGGTCGGGAAATCAGGCTGGTACATTATGCCTCCTCTTTTTTGAGGTAGATTTCACCGCCTTTGGCGCGGAAGTTCTCCGACATATCTGCCATTCCCACTTCAATAGTCTGCGCGGCGGCGTAGTCGCGTACTTCCTGGCTGATTTTCATCGAGCAGAACTTCGGCCCGCACATGGAGCAGAAATGGGCGACTTTGCCGGACTCCTGCGGCAGGGTTTCATCGTGATAGGCGCGGGCAGTGAACGGGTCGAGCGCGAGGTTAAACTGGTCTTCCCAGCGGAATTCGAAGCGCGCTTTCGACATCGCGTTGTCGCGGATCTGCGCACCCGGGTGCCCCTTCGCCAGGTCGGCGGCGTGAGCGGCAATTTTGTAGGTAATCAGCCCTTGCTTCACGTCTTCTTTGTTCGGCAAGCCGAGGTGCTCTTTTGGCGTGACGTAGCACAGCATCGCGCAGCCAAACCAGCCGATCATCGCCGCGCCAATGCCGGAGGTGAAGTGGTCATAGCCCGGCGCGATATCTGTCGTCAACGGCCCTAAGGTGTAGAACGGCGCTTCGTGGCAGCTCTCCAGCTCTTCGGTCATGTTGCGTTGGATCATATGCATCGGCACATGCCCTGGGCCTTCAATCATCACCTGCACGTCGTATTCCCAGGCGATTTTGGTCAGCTCGCCCAGCGTATGCAGTTCGGAGAACTGCGCTTCGTCGTTGGCATCCTGAATCGAACCCGGGCGCAGGCCGTCGCCGAGAGAGAGCGAGACGTCGTAGGCGGCGCAGATTTCACAAATTTCGCGGAAATGTTCAAACAGGAAGTTTTCTTTGTGATGAGAAAGGCACCATTTCGCCATGATCGAACCGCCGCGCGAGACAATTCCGGTCAGGCGTTTAGCGGTCATCGGCACGTAGCGCAGCAGTACGCCGGCATGGATGGTGAAGTAGTCCACGCCCTGTTCGGCCTGTTCCAGCAACGTATCGCGGAACGCTTCCCAGGTGAGATCTTCGGCGATCCCATTGACCTTCTCCAGCGCCTGGTAGATCGGTACGGTGCCGATCGGCACCGGGCTGTTACGCAGGATCCACTCGCGGGTTTCGTGAATATAGCGACCGGTGGAGAGGTCCATCACCGTATCTGCGCCCCAGCGGGTCGACCACACCAGTTTTTCTACCTCTTCTTCGATAGAGGAAGTGACCGCCGAGTTACCGATGTTGGCATTCACCTTCACCAGGAAGTTGCGGCCGATGATCATCGGCTCGGATTCCGGGTGGTTGATGTTGGCAGGAATAATCGCCCGGCCCGCAGCGACTTCATCACGCACGAATTCCGGGGTGATATTTTCCGGCAGACGAGCGCCAAAGTTCATCCCCGGATGCTGGTGGCGCAGCACTTCACTACGAATACGCTCGCGGCCCATATTTTCACGGATGGCGATAAACTCCATCTCTGGCGTGACGATCCCCTGACGGGCGTAGTGCAACTGGGTCACGCGCTTACCGGCTTTGGCGCGCTTTGGCGTCAGCAGGCCGCTGAAACGCAGCTCGTCCAGGCCATCGTCGGCCAGACGTTCTTTGGTATAAGCGGAGCTGCGGTCGTCTAGTTCTTCGCTGTCGTTACGCGCCGCAATCCACGGCTGGCGCAGTTTTGCCAGGCCCTGCTGGACGTTAATCTCCACGTCAGGATCGCCATACGGCCCGGATGTGTCGTACACCGGCACGGCTTCGTTGTCTTCAAATTGCGGGTTGTCTTTGCTGCCGCCAATCAGCGTCGGGCTAAGCTGGATTTCGCGCATCGGAATGCGGATATCCGGCTGCGAACCGGTAATATAAATGCGTTTTGAGTTAGGGAAGGCGGTCCCTTCCAGGGTATCGATAAAGTGTTGGGCTTGCGCGCGCTGTTCGCGGCGTGATGGTTTAGTAGTGGCAGACATAGCTCATTCCAAAAAAGTAAGGACGTGGCTTGTCAGACGACGGATGAAGCAAGAGAGACGATCGCCCAGGGGCGATACAGTTGCAGATTGACTCTTGTTCCCTTCGCAGGTCTTAACCTGATCAGGTTCCGCGGATCCCGAATTAACGGTCTCAGCCTTTTCCACTCATGCTGTTGTGGAAAATAAGCACTCCGACAAGAAGTAACCTCTATCTTAGAGGTAATGAATGTAAACTACGCGTTAATGCGACAAATCTCAAGCAGGACGTTTGAGAGTGCCACTCTCGTGCATCGCATCAAATACCAGCATGATCAGCTTATCTTCGAGCACGAACCGGGCTTCCAGCGCCTCGCCGAGATCCGATAAAACCTTTTGAAACTCAAGGAAGTTATCATGATCAATCGCAGTTTCCAGGCTGGAGTCATAGTAGTCCATGATCAGCTGCGTATTGGCTTCCAGCAGCGGCCAAATTTTTGTGGCTTTTAAAAGCTGCCCGTTCCCTTCCAATTTATGGAGAATACGTTCATAAATACTGAAGTGTCCGGTGGAGAGGTAATCGACCAGGCTCTGACAAAAATCATCCAGCGCCTTTTCATTGAGTCGCATGTACGATTCTTTGCCAGGCTTAATGCCAACCAGATTGTAGTAAGCCACGAGCAGGTGCTTACGTACATGTAGCCAGCGATCAACCAGTTTATTACTTCCTCCGACGTGCTCCGTCAGGCTTTCCAGCTGGTTTAGCATGATTGACTCCGCAAGATGGTGTTTAGGAACTGCTCACCCGTAAATGTAAAAATAATGTAAACAACATGCCTGTGAAGCAAAGGTTGCGCAAGAGATATGGATCGTATAATTGAAAAATTAGATAGCGGCTGGTGGATTGTCAGTCATGAGCAAAAGTTATGGTTACCTCATGGCGAGCTACCTTATGGCGACGCAGCCCGTTTTGATCTGATTGGTCAGCGCGCGCTGCCAATAGGCGAGTGGGAAGGGGAAACTGTCTGGCTGGTGCAGCAGCAGCGTCGACACGATATGGGGTCGGTGCGCCAGGTCATTGACCAGGACGTTGGCCTGTTTCAACTGGCCGGACGAGGCGTACAACTGGCGGAGTTTTACCGCTCGCATAAATTCTGCGGTTACTGCGGCCATCCCATGCACCCGAGTAAAACGGAGTGGGCGATGCTCTGTAGTCACTGCCGCGAACGTTATTACCCGCAAATTGCTCCCTGCATAATTGTCGCTATTCGCCGAGATGATTCCATCCTGCTCGCCCAACATGTTCGCCATCGCAACGGCGTGCATACCGTGCTGGCGGGTTTTGTCGAAGTGGGCGAGACCCTCGAGCAGGCGGTGGCGCGTGAAGTAATGGAAGAGAGCGGCATTAAGGTGAAAAACCTGCGCTATGTCACTTCTCAGCCGTGGCCGTTCCCACAGTCTTTGATGACCGCATTTATGGCGGAGTATGATAGCGGCGAAATCGTCATCGACCCGAAAGAGCTGCTGGAAGCGAACTGGTATCGCTATGACGATTTACCGCTCTTGCCCCCGCCGGGTACTGTCGCGCGTCGATTGATTGAAGATACTGTGGCAATGTGTCGGGCTGAGTACGAGTAAAGAGCGAGTGGTGATACACTGATGGACTGACGCAATAAGGAACTGCAAAAATGACCGAACTGAAGAACGATCGTTATCTGCGTGCGCTGCTGCGCCAGCCCGTTGATGTCACTCCGGTATGGATGATGCGCCAGGCAGGCCGTTATCTACCGGAATACAAAGCTACCCGTGCCGAAGCGGGCGATTTTATGGCGCTGTGCAAAAATGCCGAGCTGGCCTGCGAAGTCACGCTGCAGCCGCTGCGTCGCTATAAACTTGATGCCGCGATCCTCTTCTCCGATATCCTGACGATCCCGGATGCGATGGGACTCGGGCTGTATTTTGAAGCAGGAGAAGGCCCACGCTTCACCTCTCCGATTACCAGCAAGGTTGACGTCGACAAACTGCCGATCCCGGACCCGGAAGATGGGCTTGGATACGTGATGAACGCGGTGCGCACTATCCGCCGTGAACTGAAAGGCGAAGTGCCGCTGATCGGCTTCTCCGGTAGCCCGTGGACGCTGGCGACCTACATGGTTGAAGGCGGCAGCAGCAAAGCCTTCACCGTGATTAAAAAGATGATGTATGCCGACCCTAAAGCGCTGCATCTGCTGCTTGATAAGCTGGCGAAGAGCGTCACGCTGTATCTGAACGCGCAGATTAAAGCTGGCGCGCAGTCGGTGATGATTTTCGATACCTGGGGCGGTGTGTTGACCGGTCGCGACTATCAGCAGTTCTCCCTGTACTACATGCACAAAATCGTCGATGGCCTGCTACGCGAGAACGAAGGTCGTCGCGTACCTGTGACCCTGTTTACCAAAGGCGGTGGTCAGTGGCTGGAAGCGATGGCGGAAACCGGTTGTGATGCGTTAGGTCTCGACTGGACCACTGACATTGCCGATGCGCGTCGTCGTGTAGGTCATAAAGTGGCGCTACAGGGCAATATGGATCCGTCCATGCTGTATGCACCGCCAGCCCGCATCGAAGAAGAGGTGGCGACAATTCTGGCCGGATTCGGTCAGGGCGAAGGGCATGTCTTTAACCTGGGTCACGGCATTCATCAGGACGTCCCGCCAGAACATGCGGGTGTCTTTGTGGAGGCGGTACATCGGTTGTCCGAACAGTACCACCGTTAAGGAGTCATTATGGATCTCGCGTCATTACGCGCGCAGCAGCTTGAACTGGCCTCTTCATTGATCCGCGAGGATCGTCTGAAGAACGATCCGCCGGATCTGATCGGCGGGGCGGACGTTGGGTTTGAGCAGGGTGGCGAAGTGACGCGAGCCGCTATGGTCTTACTGAAGTATCCCACGCTTGAACTGGTTGAATACAAGGTGGCGCGTATCGCCACTACCATGCCTTACATTCCCGGTTTTCTCTCCTTTCGTGAAACCCCCGCGCTGATGGCCGCCTGGCAACTGCTCTCGCACAAGCCAGATCTGCTGTTCGTTGACGGGCACGGCATTTCGCACCCGCGCCGTCTGGGCGTGGCCAGCCATTTTGGCCTGCTGGTGGACGTCCCAACGATCGGTGTGGCGAAAAAACGGCTGTGTGGCAAGTTTGAACCGCTCGCTGCTGAACCCGGTGCGCTAGTGCCATTGCTGGATAAAGGCGAACAGCTGGCATGGGTCTGGCGCAGCAAAGCGCGCTGTAACCCGTTGTTTATCTCTACGGGCCACCGCGTGAGTATGGACAGCGCACTGGCGTGGGTACAACGCTGTATGAACGGCTATCGTCTGCCGGAACCAACGCGCTGGGCAGATGCGGTGGCATCCGAACGCCCGGCTTTTACGCGGCTTGCAGCAAAAGCGCCCCATATCGGGTAAACTGCGGCTAATTTCCGTATTTGAGAACTCATCATGTTACAAAATCCGATTCACCTGCGTCTGGAGAAGCTGGAAAGCTGGCAGCACGTCACATTTATGGCCTGTCTGTGCGAACGCATGTACCCGAATTACGCCATGTTCTGCAAGCAAACTGAATTTGGCGATGGACAGATTTACCGCCGAATTCTGGATCTGATTTGGGAAGCGCTGACGGTTAAAGACGCGAAAATCAATTTCGACAGCCAGTTGGAAAAGTTTGAAGAGGCCATTCCTTCTGCAGACGATTACGATCTGTACGGCGTTTATCCGGCGATTGATGCCTGTGTGGCATTAAGCGAACTGATGCATTCACGTCTTAGCGGTGAAACGCTGGAGCATGCAATTGAAGTTAGTAAAGCTTCGATTACGACGGTAGCGATGCTGGAAATGACCCAGGCTGGTCGCGAAATGACCGATGAGGAGCTCAAAGAGAACCCTGCCGTTGAGCAAGAATGGGATATTCAGTGGGAAATTTTCCGACTTTTAGCCGACTGTGAAGAACGCGATATTGAGCTGATAAAAGGGCTGCGTGCAGACCTGCGCGAGGCTGGCGAGAGCAATATTGGTATAAATTTTCAGCAATGACACCACAAAACGTGATTTAACGCCTGATTTGTCGTGCCTGAAGGCTTCCCATCCGCCCCCGGTCTGGTCTACATTTGGGGGGCGAAAAAAAGTGGCTATCGGTGCGTGTATGCAGGAGAGTGCTTTTCTGGCATTTCCGTCGCACTCGATGCTTAGCAAGCGATAAACACATTGTAAGGATAACTTATGAACAAGACTCAACTGATTGATGTAATTGCAGACAAAGCAGAACTGTCTAAAACACAGGCTAAAGCTGCTCTGGAATCCACTCTGGCTGCTATTACTGAGTCTCTGAAAGAAGGCGATGCTGTACAACTGGTTGGTTTCGGTACCTTCAAAGTGAACCACCGTGCTGAGCGCACTGGCCGCAACCCGCAGACCGGTAAAGAAATCAAAATTGCCGCAGCTAACGTACCGGCATTTGTTTCTGGTAAAGCACTGAAAGACGCGGTTAAGTAATTCGCGTGGCAGTGAACAGTTTTAACGAAGGGGCGGTTTCGCCCCTTTTGTCCATCTGGCGTCATACGCTTTGGCTTTCAGGTGTTCTGTTACTGTCTGCCTGCGGTAGCCATTCTGAGCTTCCTCCGTTCACGGCCAGCGGCTATGTTGGCGATCAGGGG
The DNA here is from genome assembly GCF_030334485.1 of Citrobacter sp. Cf072. NCBI lineage: Bacteria > Pseudomonadati > Pseudomonadota > Gammaproteobacteria > Enterobacterales > Enterobacteriaceae > Citrobacter > Citrobacter sp. Cf072. The sequence goes on from NZ_JAOWDX010000032.1 coordinate 25,656, forward strand.
GCGGTACGCATTTGGCGTAAAGACTCCGGTGACGATGTTCACTTGCTCTCGGTATTTAGTCCGTGGCGAAAAGGCGAAACCACTACCAGTGAATACCGCTGGCAGGGTGATTCGCTCTCTCTGATAGAACTCAACGTTTACAGTAAACCGGCTGAACATGTCCGTATACGCTTCGATGACCGGGGCGAACTGAGCTTCATGCAGCGTGAAGTCGACGGGCAGAAGCAGCAGCTTTCCAGCGATCAAATCGCGCTTTACCGCTATCGCGCCGATCAAATTCGCCAGACCAGCGATGCGCTGCGTCAGGGACGGGTGATATTGCGTCAGGGACGTTGGCATGCGGATAACACGGTCACAACCTGTGAAGGTGAAACGCTGAAGCCAGACCTGGAGTCGTGGGCGATAAACCATATCGAGCGCCGCCAGAAACATTCATCCGTAGAGGTGAGTGTGGCATGGCTGGAAGCGCCCGAAGGGTCGCAGCTACTGCTAGTCGCCAATGAAGATTTTTGTCACTGGCAGCCTACAGCCAAAACTTTCTGAAAACCTGAAGACAGGTAGTCAGCAGGCCTGATCCGTATGGCGTCATCAGGCATTAAGTCTTTTACCAGTGACCCATTCCCATATGGCCGCCGCCGCGATGGTTACCGCCACCGCCGCATCCGCCGTAGCCCATTCCCGCGCCACGCGGCACGCCAGCCTGCGCCATTGCGACATCGCGTTTAACACGCTGCTCGTCCAGAGACTGGTTCAACGCTTCCATCTCTTTTGCAACGGCATTAATTTTTGCCGTGTCCGGCGAGCTGGCCGTTAATAGTGCATTGTACTCATAACGTTTGGATGTCAGCTGTTGGCGCAACGCGCTGGTCTGGGAGTAGTAATCATCATAGATTTTCTGCGCGGCAGCCTGCTGCTCAGCGGTCATTGGGGTACTGCCCCGTTGCTGCATTCCATCACCATATCCCCAGTGATTCTGCGCCAGTACCGGGGTGGAGCCCAGTGCGATAAGAGAAAGTGCAATCAGTGCCAGTTTGTTGTTCCGTTTCATCGTTCGTTCTCCTGTTGGTTAGCTTACATTCCCTTTTGCATCTTCCGTGCCAAAGCGGCAATCCCAGTCCTGCGGGCGTTGTACCCGCCGTCTTTGCAGGGAAACGAGTAAAAATGACTCGCCAGAACGCGCCTGCGAGTCATTTTTACCCGGTACTTTCAGCTGTTTGTGTCTGAGGGCAGGGTTATCTGGGGGAAAAAATGGCATGATTTCTGCTGTATACCTGCAACGATGAAAGGAACAAGTGGGGTGAAGGGAGAGCGTATGCGTCTTTATAAGGATACGGTGGCAAAGTGGTTGAGCCGACTCTTGCTGGCGGCAATCCTGATTTTGGTCGGTTGGTTTTCGATTATGACTATTCGGGACTATGGGCGGGAAAGTGGCGCCGCGCGGCAAACGCTACTGGAAAAAGGCAGCGTGCTCATTCGCGCTCTGGAGTCTGGTACGCGTGTAGGCATGGGGATGCGCATGCATCATGCCCAGCAGCAGACGCTACTGGAGGAAATGGCCGTACAACCAGGCGTGCTATGGTTTGCCGTCGTCGATGAGCATGGTGTCATTATTACTCACAGCAATGCCGCGATGGTCGGGAAAACGCTCTATTCACCGGATGTCCTGCGACAGCTTAGTCCCGGGGAGCAAGAAAGCTGGCGGAATATTGAAATTCCAGCGAGGGATGGTGAAAAAACGCCGGCCCTAGAAATTTATCGCCAGTTTCAGCCGATGTATGGTCCAGGACGCCACGGCATGGCGCGCTGTGCCAGCAATGACGGGCAGCTTATCACCCCAGCGCAAACCATATTTATCGCCTTTGATGCCAGCGATCTCACCGCGACTCAGGCAAGAGAGTGGCGTAACACACTGATAGTCCTCTGTGCGCTGGCGGCTGTGTTGCTGGCCACCGTGCTGACGTTCTTCTGGTATCAGCGCTATCAGCGCTCGTACAAAGAACTTCAGGATGCGATGAAGCGTAAAGAAAAACTGTTAGCGCTCGGGCATCTTGCGGCTGGAGTGGCGCATGAAATTCGTAATCCGCTTTCATCGATCAAAGGTCTGGCGAAGTATTTTGCCGAGCGAACCCCGGCAGGAGGCGAGTCGCATGAGCTGGCACAGGTGATGGCGAAAGAGGCGGATCGTTTAAATCGGGTGGTGAGCGAGCTGCTGGAGCTGGTGAAGCCTGCACATCTGACGCTGCAACAGGTGGATCTCAATGAGGTTATCACCCACTCATTACACCTGGTGAGTCAGGATGCGGCAAGCAGGGAAATCCAGCTCCGCTTTTCGGCCAATTCTACGCTGCCCGCTATCCAGGCCGATCCTGACCGACTGACTCAGGTTTTGTTGAATCTGTATCTGAACGCCATTCATGCGATTGGTCGTCAGGGCACGATCACGGTTGAAGCGAATGAAAGCAGCGGCGATCGCGTTAAAATTGTGGTTACCGATAGCGGGAAGGGAATTGCAGCGGAACAGCTGGAGGCCATTTTTACGCCTTACTTTACAACCAAAGCTGACGGAACCGGCCTCGGGCTGGCGGTAGTGCAGAACATTATCGAACAGCATGGTGGCACCATTCAGGTGGCAAGCGTTGAGGGCAAAGGTGCGACCTTTACTCTTTGGCTGCCGACCAAAGCGAAACAACAGGATTAACAAGGATGACGCGCGGAAAAATCAATATTCTGGTAGTAGATGACGATATCAGCCACTGCACCATTTTACAGGCGCTGCTGCGCGGCTGGGGTTATGAGGTCGCGCTGGCCTATAGCGGGCGAGCGGCGTTGGAACAGGTGCGCGAACGCGTATTTGATTTAGTGCTGTGTGATGTACGCATGGCGGAGATGGACGGCATCGCAACGCTGAAAGAGATTAAAGCGCTGAATCCGGCGATTCCGGTCTTGATCATGACGGCGTTCTCCAGCGTAGAGACCGCCGTTGAGGCGCTTAAAACCGGGGCGCTGGACTACTTAATCAAGCCGCTGGATTTTGACCGTCTGCAGGAGACGCTGGAAAAGGCGCTGGCGCATACGCGGGAAATGGGCGCTGAACTGCCATCGGCGTCGGCTGCGCAGTTTGGCATGATTGGCAGCAGTCCGGCGATGCAGAAGTTGCTCAATGAAATCGCGATGGTTGCGCCCTCAGATGCGACAGTGCTCATTCACGGAGACTCCGGCACGGGGAAAGAGTTGGTGGCCCGGGCGCTGCATGCCAGCAGCGCCCGTCGCGATAAGCCGCTGGTGACGCTCAACTGCGCGGCGCTTAATGAATCGCTGCTGGAGTCCGAGCTGTTTGGTCACGAGAAAGGGGCGTTTACCGGGGCGGATAAACGCCGGGAAGGGCGCTTTGTGGAAGCCGATGGTGGCACGTTATTTCTTGATGAAATTGGCGATATCTCACCGCTGATGCAGGTGCGTTTGCTGCGGGCTATCCAGGAGCGAGAAGTGCAGCGAGTTGGTAGCAATCAGACCATTGCGGTTGATGTCCGGCTGATAGCCGCTACGCATCGCGATCTAGCAGAGGAAGTCAGCGCCGGGCGCTTTCGTCAGGATCTCTACTATCGTCTGAACGTCGTCACCATTGAAATGCCAGCGTTGTGCCAGCGCCGGGAAGATATTCCGCTGTTAGCCGAACATTTTCTCCAGCGTTTTGCCGCGCGTAACCGTAAAGCGGTGAAAGGCTTTACTCCGCAGGCGATGGATCTGCTGATCCACTACGACTGGCCGGGCAATATTCGTGAGCTGGAAAATGCGATTGAGCGCTCGGTGGTGCTGCTGACGGGGGAATATATTTCCGAACGTGAACTGCCGATGGCGATTGCCGCGACGCCGATAAAAACGGAATTCAGTGGCGAGATCCAACCGCTGGTGGATGTCGAAAAGGAGGTGATTCTGGCGGCGCTTGAAAAAACGGGCGGCAATAAAACGGAAGCCGCCCGTCAGTTAGGCATTACGCGTAAAACGCTGCTGGCGAAAATTTCGCGTTAGCGTTGCTCGCGTTCAATGGCACGCCAGCCGATGTCGTTACGGCTGAAGCTGCCATCCCAGCGGATGTCGGTCATCAGGGCGTAAGCGCGTTTCTGCGCTTCAGCCACGGTGTTGCCCAGCGCGGTGGCGCACAGCACGCGACCACCGTTGGTCAGCACGCGATCGTCTGCAGACAGTTTGGTGCCCGCGTGGAACACTTTACCGTCAGCGACGTCTTCCAGCGGCAGACCGTGGATCTCATCGCCGGTATTGTAATTACCCGGATAACCTCCGGCGGCAATGACCACACCCAGCGAGGCGCGTTCGTCCCACTCGGAGGTTTTCTTATCCAACTTGCCGTCACAGGCGGCGAGGCACAGCTCCACCAGATCGGACTTCATGCGCAGCATGATCGGCTGGGTTTCCGGATCGCCGAAGCGGCAGTTGAACTCGATAACCTTTGGGTTGCCCTGCTTGTCGATCATCAGACCCGCGTACAGGAAACCGGTATAGGTGTTACCTTCCGCCGCCATGCCTTTTACGGTTGGCCAGATGATGCGTTCCATGGTGCGCTGGTGGACTTCGTCAGTCACTACCGGAGCAGGGGAGTAGGCACCCATCCCGCCGGTGTTCGGGCCGGTGTCGCCATTGCCCACGCGCTTGTGGTCCTGGCTGGTGGCCATCGGCAGCACGTGCTCACCGTCGACCATGACAATAAAGCTCGCTTCTTCACCGTCGAGGAACTCTTCAATCACGATGCGGTGGCCCGCGTCGCCAAACGCGTTGCCGGCCAGCATGTCATGAACCGCGGCTTCGGCTTCCTCCAGCGTCATCGCCACGATAACGCCTTTCCCGGCAGCCAGGCCATCGGCTTTGATAACGATCGGCGCGCCTTTCTCGCGCAGGTAAGCCAGCGCAGGTTCGATTTCGGTGAAGTTCTGGTACTCCGCCGTTGGGATCTGGTGGCGCGCGAGGAAATCTTTGGTGAAGGCTTTGGAGCCTTCCAGCTGCGCGGCACCTTCGGTTGGGCCGAAAATTTTCAGGCCGGCGGCACGGAATGCATCAACCACGCCAATCACCAGCGGTGCTTCCGGGCCAACGATGGTCAGATCGATCTTCTCATTCTGGGCAAAGCTCAGCAGCGCCGGGATATCGGTTACGCCGATAGCCACGTTTTGCAGGGCGGGTTCCAGTGCGGTGCCCGCGTTGCCCGGAGCCACAAAAACGGTATCAACCAGCGGCGACTGCGCCGCTTTCCACGCCAGCGCGTGTTCGCGCCCGCCGTTGCCAATCACTAATACTTTCATCGTCTGCTCCGTGGATTAATGGCGGAAGTGGCGCATGTCGGTGAATACCATCGCGATACCGTGCTCGTCAGCGGCGGCAATCACTTCGTCATCGCGGATAGAACCGCCCGGCTGGATCACGCAGGTTACGCCCGCGGCAGCAGCGGCATCAATCCCATCGCGGAACGGGAAGAAAGCGTCAGAAGCCATTGCAGAACCTTTCACTTCCAGGCCTTCGTCGGCCGCTTTGATCCCGGCGATTTTCGCGGAGTACACGCGGCTCATCTGGCCTGCGCCTATGCCAATAGTCATGTTCTCTTTGGCATAAACAATGGCGTTGGATTTCACGAACTTCGCCACTTTCCAGCAGAACAGCGCATCGCGCAGCTCTTGCTCGGTCGGCTGGCGTTTGGTCACTACGCGTAGTTCAGCTTCGCTCACCATACCGAGGTCACGGTCCTGAACCAGCAGGCCACCGTTCACGCGCTTGAAGTCCAGGCCCGGAACGCGCTGCGCCCATTGGCCGCAGACCAGTACGCGAACGTTCTGCTTAGCAGCGGTGATCTTCAGTGCTTCTTCAGTGGCGGATGGCGCAATGATCACTTCCACGAACTGGCGGGAGATAATTGCCTGCGCGGTTTCGGCATCCAGCTCGCGGTTGAAAGCGATAATGCCGCCGAACGCGGAGGTCGGGTCGGTTTTATAGGCGCGGTCATAAGCGTCAAGAATAGAGGTACTTACTGCTACACCACACGGGTTCGCGTGTTTGACGATCACACAGGCTGGCTCGTTGAATTCTTTCACGCACTCCAGCGCCGCATCGGTATCGGCGATGTTGTTGTAGGAAAGTGCTTTGCCCTGTACCTGCTGCGCGGTGGCAACGGAGGCTTCTTTAACATTCTCTTCTATATAGAAGGCAGCCTGCTGGTGGCTGTTCTCGCCGTAGCGCATATCCTGCTTCTTAATGAAGTTCAGGTTCAGCGTACGTGGGAAGCGACCGGCGGCTTCTTTGCTTTCACCGTGGTAGGCCGGAACCATGCTGCCGAAGTAGTTGGCGATCATGCTGTCGTAAGCGGCGGTGTGTTCGAAGGCTTTAATCGCGAGATCGAAACGGGTGTCGAGGGTCAGAGAACCGTCGTTGGCATCCATCTCTTTAATAATGGCGTCGTAGTCGCTGCTCTTCACAACGATAGCTACATCTTTATGGTTCTTGGCAGCGGAGCGCACCATGGTCGGGCCGCCAATATCAATGTTCTCTACCGCATCTTCCAGAGAACAGCCTTCGCGGGCGACGGTCTGGGCGAATGGATACAGGTTAACAACCACCATATCGATAGGAGCAATGTGGTGTTGTTCCATAATGGCATCATCCTGGCCGCGACGACCGAGGATGCCGCCGTGGACCTTCGGATGCAGGGTCTTCACGCGTCCATCCATCATTTCCGGGAAGCCGGTGTAATCGGAAACTTCGGTCACTGGCAGACCTTTCTCCGCTAACAGGCGCGCAGTGCCACCTGTAGACAGCAGCTCCACACCACGTGCGGAAAGTGCCTGAGCGAATTCGATGATACCGGCCTTGTCAGAAACACTGAGCAGAGCGCGGCGGACTGGACGACGTTGTTGCATGGTAAATCCCCTGGATTTGACTATTACAGAGAGCGTTAGGTGAATTCTTGGCTAAAAACTCAGCTAACGCCCCTTACGGGGCATCCTTGTTGTGCGGGGGCATTGTAACGAAAACGTTTGCGCAACGCTCGCGAATTTTTAATTTTCGATTTTGACCTCTTCTTTTTCTGTTGAAAGAGGCTGATATAACGAGAGGATCGTAGAAACGATCGTGTGGTTTGTGGATAACTCTGTGCGTAAATAGGTATAAGGCGGGGTTTTGCTGTGGAATGCAGCAGTCAGTCATTTTTCTGCAATTTAAGGGTTGCGGGCCACAGGAAACTCCCTATAATGCGCCTCCATCGACACGGCGGATGTGAATCACTTCACACAAAC
>NZ_JAOWDX010000033.1:0-27130 GCF_030334485.1 Citrobacter sp. Cf072
CGTGGTATCACCATCAACACTTCTCACGTTGAATATGACACCCCGACTCGCCACTACGCACACGTAGACTGCCCGGGCCACGCCGACTATGTTAAAAACATGATCACCGGTGCTGCGCAGATGGACGGCGCGATCCTGGTTGTTGCTGCGACTGACGGCCCGATGCCGCAGACTCGTGAGCACATCCTGCTGGGTCGTCAGGTAGGCGTTCCGTACATCATCGTGTTCCTGAACAAATGCGACATGGTTGATGACGAAGAGCTGCTGGAACTGGTAGAAATGGAAGTTCGTGAACTTCTGTCTCAGTACGATTTCCCGGGCGACGACACTCCGATCGTTCGTGGTTCTGCTCTGAAAGCGCTGGAAGGCGAAGCAGAGTGGGAAGCGAAAATCATCGAACTGGCTGGCTTCCTGGATTCTTACATCCCAGAACCAGAGCGTGCGATTGACAAGCCGTTCCTGCTGCCTATCGAAGACGTATTCTCCATCTCCGGTCGTGGTACCGTTGTTACCGGTCGTGTAGAGCGCGGTATCATCAAGGTTGGTGAAGAAGTTGAAATCGTTGGTATCAAAGAGACTGCTAAGTCTACCTGTACTGGCGTTGAAATGTTCCGCAAACTGCTGGACGAAGGCCGTGCTGGTGAGAACGTTGGTGTTCTGCTGCGTGGTATCAAACGTGAAGAAATCGAACGTGGTCAGGTACTGGCTAAGCCGGGCTCTATCAAGCCGCACACCAAGTTCGAATCTGAAGTGTACATTCTGTCCAAAGACGAAGGCGGCCGTCATACTCCGTTCTTCAAAGGCTACCGTCCGCAGTTCTACTTCCGTACTACTGACGTGACTGGTACCATCGAACTGCCGGAAGGCGTAGAGATGGTAATGCCGGGCGACAACATCAAAATGGTTGTTACCCTGATCCACCCGATCGCGATGGACGACGGTCTGCGTTTCGCAATCCGTGAAGGCGGCCGTACTGTTGGTGCGGGCGTTGTTGCTAAAGTAATGAGCTAATTATTGATTAATTAGCTTTGAGCTTAAAAAGGGCGCTTCGGCGCCCTTTTTGCTGCCTGCAATTTAGTAGCTGTCATATTTATTCATTCTCCCGCCGCGTAAATAGCGTTGTGCTATTGTAATCATAACTATTCTCATTTACACTTTGCACAGAAATTGAACGGGAGCGATCATGTACGTTTGTTTGTGTAATGCGATAAGTGATAAAAAAATACGTCAGGCTGTTCGCCAGTTTCACCCTCAGTCCTTTCAGCAATTACGTAAATTTATTCCTGTAGGAAATCAATGCGGTAAGTGCATTCGTGCTGCCCGTGAAGTCATGCAGGATGAATTAACGCAAATGCCAGAATTTAAAGAGATCGCCTAAGTCACACTCTTTTTTTTGACATCCCTGTAGCCCCATCTACGCTCTAAGAGTGGAAGCGGAGGGACTATAAAATGAAAGGTGATGTTAAAATCATAAATTATCTCAATAAACTATTGGGAAATGAGCTTGTCGCGATCAACCAGTATTTTCTCCATGCTCGTATGTTTAAAAACTGGGGACTGACTCGCCTCAATGATGTTGAGTACCATGAATCTATCGATGAGATGAAACACGCTGATAAATATATCGAGCGTATTTTATTCTTAGAAGGGCTCCCGAACTTGCAGGATCTTGGCAAGTTGGGTATTGGCGAAGACGTTGAAGAGATGCTGCAATCCGATCTTCGACTCGAGTTGGATGGGGCGAAAGATCTGCGTGAAGCCATTGCCTATGCCGATAGCGTTCATGATTATGTCAGCCGGGACATGATGATCGAGATCCTGACTGAAGAAGAAGGGCATATTGACTGGCTCGAAACTGAGCTGGACCTGATTGCAAAACTTGGCTTGCAAAATTATCTGCAATCGCAAATAAAAGTCAGTGACTAACCGCCCTGTATCAGATTTACCCAGCCAATAACGAAACCCGCAGCCGCCAGATATGGCCCAAAAGGCAGCGGGTTTTTTAGCATCTGTCTCCCGTAACGGACGCAAGAAATCCCGGTGAGACAACATGCCATGCCCGTGGCAAGTAAAACCAACAGTGGCAATGATTCCCAGCGATGCCATGCGCCCAGTGCGGCAAGAAATTTGACATCACCAAAGCCTAATCCTTCCTGTCGGCATATCAAACGATACCCCCAGTAGAACAAAGCAAATACCCCATAGCCCGCTACGGCACCCCAAAGCGCGTCGGATAACTGTGCAGGTCTGCAGCACTGATGATAAATAAGACCGCCCCACAAAAGAGGGCAGGTAAATTTGTCGGGCAGCAACCCGGTACGCAGGTCATGGACTAAGAGCAACCCTGATAGCGAAACATAAATAAGCAGAAAGGGGAGGTCGATGTACATGGGCAAATCTCATTTGGTAAAGAGTTTACCTTCGGGTAAGCCCGCCGGCCCTACAAGTCCCGGATGTGAGTTATGGATGCTCTCTTCCACGGAAAACGCGTTGCATCACAGGACATACAATCAGAGTGGAAGGAGGCCCGCATTTATGAACGAGTGATTAATTTCTACGCGGCACTTGCTTAAGACTGAGATTTACGTATAATGCGCGGGCTTGTCTAATATTGACAGCGGTTCGATATGAGCCACCGGTACTGCGAAAGCAATACCAGACAATGTTCCCAATCGGGGAACTCTGTAAGAACGGTTACACTCTCCCATCAATCGTAATGGGTTTGAGGAGTAACTATTTCGTCTATAAAATAATTGGAGCTCTGGTCTCATGCAGAACCAAAGAATCCGTATCCGTTTGAAAGCGTTTGATCATCGTCTGATCGATCAATCAACCGCGGAAATCGTCGAGACTGCCAAGCGCACTGGTGCGCAGGTTCGTGGTCCGATCCCGCTGCCGACCCGCAAAGAGCGTTTCACCGTTCTGATCTCCCCGCACGTCAACAAAGACGCGCGTGATCAGTACGAGATCCGTACTCACAAGCGTCTGGTTGACATCGTTGAGCCAACTGAAAAAACCGTTGATGCTCTGATGCGTCTGGACCTGGCTGCCGGTGTAGACGTGCAGATCAGCCTGGGTTAATCAGGTCATCGAGCGATTGAGAGGTTGATACAATGATTGGTTTAGTCGGTAAAAAAGTGGGTATGACCCGCATCTTCACTGAAGATGGCGTATCTATCCCAGTAACCGTTATCGAAGTTGAAGCAAACCGCGTTACTCAGGTTAAAGATCTGGCTAACGATGGCTATCGCGCTGTTCAGGTTACCACCGGTGCTAAAAAAGCTAACCGCGTAACTAAGCCGGAAGCTGGCCACTTTGCTAAAGCTGGCGTAGAAGCTGGCCGCGGCCTGTGGGAGTTCCGTCTGGCAGATGGTGAAGAATACACCGTTGGTCAGAACATTAGCGTTGAACTGTTTGCTGACGTTAAAAAAGTTGACGTAACCGGTACCTCTAAAGGTAAAGGTTTCGCTGGTACCGTTAAGCGCTGGAACTTCCGTACCCAGGACGCTACTCACGGTAACTCCTTGTCTCACCGCGTTCCGGGTTCTATCGGTCAGAACCAGACTCCGGGCAAAGTGTTCAAAGGCAAGAAAATGGCAGGTCAGCTGGGCAACGAACGTGTAACCGTTCAGAGCCTGGACGTAGTACGTGTTGACGCTGAGCGCAACCTGCTGCTGGTTAAAGGTGGTGTTCCGGGTGCGACCGGTTGCGACCTGATCGTTAAACCAGCTGTGAAGGCGTAAGGGGATAGCAATGGAATTAGTATTGAAAGACGCGCAGAGCGCGCTGACTGTTTCCGAAACTACCTTCGGTCGTGATTTCAACGAAGCGCTGGTTCACCAGGTTGTTGTTGCTTATGCAGCTGGTGCTCGTCAGGGTACTCGTGCTCAGAAGACTCGTGCTGAAGTAACTGGTTCAGGCAAAAAGCCGTGGCGCCAGAAAGGTACCGGCCGTGCGCGTTCAGGTTCTATCAAGAGCCCGATCTGGCGTTCAGGTGGCGTGACCTTCGCTGCTCGTCCACAGGACCACAGTCAAAAAGTTAACAAAAAGATGTACCGCGGCGCGCTGAAAAGCATTCTGTCCGAACTGGTACGTCAGGATCGTCTGATCGTTGTCGAATCATTCTCTGTAGAAGCGCCTAAAACTAAGCTGCTGGCACAGAAACTGAAAGACATGGCTCTGGAAGATGTGCTGATCATCACCGGTGAGCTGGACGAAAACCTGTTCCTGGCTGCGCGCAACCTGCACAAGGTTGACGTACGCGATGCAACTGGTATCGACCCGGTTAGCCTGATCGCCTTCGACAAAGTCGTAATGACTGCTGATGCTGTTAAGCAAGTTGAGGAGATGCTGGCATGATTCGTGAAGAACGTCTGCTGAAAGTGCTGCGCGCACCGCACGTTTCTGAAAAAGCGTCTACTGCGATGGAAAAAACTAACACCATCGTTCTCAAAGTTGCTAAAGACGCGACCAAAGCAGAAATCAAAGCTGCTGTGCAGAAACTGTTTGAAGTCGAAGTCGAAGTCGTTAACACCCTGGTAGTTAAAGGGAAAGTTAAACGTCACGGACAGCGTATCGGTCGTCGTAGCGACTGGAAAAAAGCTTACGTCACCCTGAAGGAAGGCCAGAATCTGGACTTCGTCGGCGGCGCTGAGTAAGTCGGAGGAGTAATACAATGGCAGTTGTTAAATGTAAACCGACATCTCCGGGTCGTCGCCACGTTGTTAAAGTGGTCAACCCAGAGCTGCACAAGGGCAAACCTTTTGCTCCGCTGGTTGAAAAAAACAGCAAATCCGGTGGTCGTAACAACAATGGCCGTATCACCACTCGTCACATCGGTGGTGGTCACAAGCAGGCTTATCGTATTGTTGACTTCAAACGCAACAAAGACGGTATCCCGGCAGTTGTTGAACGTCTTGAGTACGATCCGAACCGCTCCGCGAACATCGCGCTGGTTCTGTACAAAGACGGTGAACGCCGTTACATCCTGGCCCCTAAAGGCCTGAAAGCTGGCGACCAGATTCAGTCTGGCGTTGATGCTGCAATCAAAGCAGGTAACACCCTGCCGATGCGTAATATCCCGGTTGGTTCTACCGTTCATAACGTAGAAATGAAACCAGGTAAAGGCGGTCAGCTGGCACGTTCCGCTGGTACTTACGTTCAGATCGTTGCTCGTGATGGTGCTTATGTCACCCTGCGTCTGCGTTCTGGTGAAATGCGTAAAGTCGAAGCAGACTGCCGTGCAACTCTGGGCGAAGTTGGCAATGCTGAGCATATGCTGCGCGTTCTGGGTAAAGCAGGTGCTGCACGCTGGCGTGGTGTTCGTCCTACCGTTCGCGGTACTGCGATGAACCCAGTCGACCACCCACATGGTGGTGGTGAAGGTCGTAACTTTGGTAAGCACCCGGTAACTCCGTGGGGCGTTCAGACCAAAGGTAAGAAGACCCGCAGCAACAAGCGTACTGATAAATTCATCGTACGTCGCCGTAGCAAATAATTTTAGAGGATAAGCCATGCCACGTTCTCTCAAGAAAGGTCCTTTTATTGACCTGCACTTGCTGAAGAAGGTAGAGAAAGCGGTGGAAAGCGGAGACAAGAAGCCCCTGCGCACTTGGTCCCGTCGTTCAACGATCTTTCCTAACATGATCGGTTTGACCATCGCTGTCCATAATGGTCGTCAGCACGTTCCGGTATTTGTTTCCGACGAAATGGTCGGTCACAAACTGGGTGAATTCGCACCGACTCGTACTTATCGCGGCCATGCTGCTGATAAAAAAGCGAAGAAGAAATAAGGTAGGAGGAAGAGATGGAAACTTTAGCTCAACATCGCCATGCTCGTTCTTCTGCTCAGAAGGTTCGCCTTGTTGCAGACCTGATTCGCGGTAAGAAAGTGTCGCAGGCTCTGGATATTCTGACCTACACCAATAAGAAAGCGGCTGTACTGGTTAAGAAAGTCCTGGAATCTGCCATTGCTAACGCTGAACACAACGATGGCGCTGACATTGACGATCTGAAAGTTACGAAAATTTTCGTAGACGAAGGCCCGAGCATGAAGCGCATTATGCCGCGTGCAAAAGGTCGTGCAGATCGCATCCTGAAGCGCACCAGCCACATTACTGTGGTTGTGTCCGATCGCTGAGACTCTGGAGACTAGCAATGGGTCAGAAAGTACATCCTAATGGTATTCGCCTGGGTATTGTAAAACCATGGAACTCAACCTGGTTTGCGAACACCAAAGAATTCGCTGACAACCTGGACAGCGATTTTAAAGTACGTCAGTACCTGACTAAGGAACTGGCTAAAGCGTCTGTATCTCGTATCGTTATCGAGCGTCCGGCTAAGAGCATCCGTGTGACCATTCACACCGCTCGCCCGGGTATCGTTATCGGTAAGAAAGGCGAAGACGTAGAAAAACTGCGCAAAGTCGTAGCGGATATTGCTGGCGTTCCTGCTCAGATCAATATCGCCGAAGTGCGTAAGCCTGAACTGGACGCAAAATTGGTTGCTGACAGCATCACTTCTCAGCTGGAACGTCGCGTTATGTTCCGTCGTGCTATGAAGCGTGCTGTACAGAACGCAATGCGTCTGGGCGCTAAAGGTATCAAAGTTGAAGTTAGCGGCCGTCTGGGCGGCGCGGAAATCGCACGTACTGAATGGTACCGCGAAGGTCGCGTACCGCTGCACACTCTGCGTGCTGACATCGACTACAACACCTCTGAAGCGCACACCACTTACGGTGTAATCGGCGTTAAGGTATGGATCTTCAAAGGCGAGATCCTGGGTGGTATGGCTGCTGTTGAACAACCGGAAAAACCGGCTGCGCAACCTAAAAAGCAGCAGCGTAAAGGCCGTAAATAAGGAGCGTCGCTGATGTTACAACCAAAGCGTACAAAATTCCGTAAAATGCACAAAGGCCGTAACCGCGGTCTGGCTGCTGGCGCGGATGTTAGCTTCGGCAGCTTCGGTCTGAAAGCTGTTGGCCGTGGTCGTCTGACTGCCCGTCAGATCGAAGCAGCACGTCGTGCTATGACCCGTGCAGTTAAGCGTCAAGGTAAGATCTGGATCCGTGTATTCCCGGACAAACCGATCACTGAAAAGCCGCTGGCAGTGCGTATGGGTAAAGGTAAAGGTAACGTGGAGTATTGGGTTGCCTTGATTCAGCCGGGTAAAGTCCTGTATGAAATGGACGGCGTACCGGAAGAGCTGGCCCGTGAAGCATTCAAGCTGGCAGCAGCGAAACTGCCGATTAAAACCACCTTTGTAACTAAGACGGTGATGTAATGAAAGCAAAAGAGCTGCGTGAGAAGAGTGTTGAAGAGCTGAACACCGAGCTGCTGAATCTGCTGCGTGAGCAGTTCAACCTGCGTATGCAGGCTGCAAGTGGCCAGCTGCAACAGTCTCACCTGTTGAAGCAAGTGCGTCGTGACGTCGCACGCGTTAAGACTTTACTGACTGAGAAGGCGGGTGCGTAATGACCGATAAAATCCGTACTCTGCAAGGTCGCGTTGTTAGCGATAAAATGGAGAAATCCATCGTTGTTGCTATCGAACGTTTTGTGAAACACCCGATCTACGGTAAATTCATTAAGCGTACGACCAAACTGCACGTACATGACGAGAACAACGAATGCGGTACTGGTGACGTGGTTGAAATCCGCGAATGCCGTCCGCTGTCCAAGACTAAGTCCTGGACGCTGGTTCGCGTTGTAGAGAAAGCCGTTCTGTAATACAGTAGGCATTCTCAACGAATAAACGGCTCAGCGATGAGCCGTTTATTTTTTCTACCCATATCGTTGAAGCGGTGTTATAATGCCGCGCCCCCGATATGGGGCTTTTTTAACGACCTGATTTTCGGGTCTCAGTAGTAGTTGACATTAGCGGAGCACTAAAATGATCCAAGAACAGACTATGCTGAACGTCGCCGACAACTCCGGTGCACGTCGCGTAATGTGTATCAAGGTTCTGGGTGGCTCGCACCGTCGCTACGCAGGCGTCGGCGATATCATCAAGATCACCATCAAGGAAGCAATTCCGCGTGGTAAGGTCAAAAAAGGTGATGTGCTGAAGGCGGTAGTGGTGCGCACCAAGAAGGGTGTTCGTCGCCCGGACGGTTCTGTCATTCGCTTCGATGGTAATGCATGCGTTATTTTAAACAATAACAGCGAGCAACCTATCGGTACGCGTATTTTTGGGCCGGTAACTCGTGAACTTCGTAACGAGAAGTTCATGAAAATTATCTCTCTGGCACCAGAAGTACTCTAAGGAGCGAATCATGGCAGCGAAGATCCGTCGTGATGACGAAGTTATCGTGTTAACCGGTAAAGATAAAGGTAAACGCGGTAAAGTTAAGAATGTCCTGTCTTCCGGCAAGGTCATTGTTGAAGGTATCAACCTGGTTAAGAAACATCAGAAGCCGGTTCCGGCCCTGAACCAACCAGGCGGCATCGTAGAGAAAGAAGCAGCTATTCAGATCTCTAACCTTGCTATCTTCAACGCGGCAACCGGCAAGGCTGACCGTGTAGGCTTTAGATTCGAAGACGGCAAAAAAGTCCGTTTCTTCAAATCTAACAGCGAAACTATCAAGTAATTTGGAGTAGTACGATGGCGAAACTGCATGATTACTACAAAGACGAAGTAGTCGCTAAACTCATGACTGAGTTTAACTACAATTCTGTCATGCAAGTCCCTCGGGTCGAGAAGATCACCCTGAACATGGGTGTTGGTGAAGCGATCGCTGACAAGAAACTGCTGGATAACGCAGCAGCTGACCTGACAGCAATCTCCGGTCAAAAACCGCTGATCACCAAAGCACGCAAATCAGTTGCAGGCTTCAAAATCCGTCAGGGCTATCCGATCGGCTGTAAAGTAACTCTGCGTGGCGAACGCATGTGGGAGTTCTTTGAGCGCCTGATCACTATTGCTGTTCCACGTATCCGTGACTTCCGTGGCTTGTCCGCTAAGTCTTTCGACGGTCGTGGTAACTACAGCATGGGTGTCCGTGAGCAGATCATCTTCCCAGAAATCGACTACGATAAAGTCGACCGCGTGCGTGGTTTGGATATTACCATTACCACTACTGCGAAATCTGACGAAGAAGGCCGTGCTCTGCTGGCTGCCTTTGACTTCCCGTTCCGCAAGTAAGGTAGGGTTACTGAATGGCTAAGCAATCAATGAAAGCACGCGAAGTAAAGCGCGTAGCTTTAGCTGATAAGTACTTCGCAAAACGCGCTGAACTGAAAGCTATTATCTCTGATGTGAACGCGACCGACGAAGATCGTTGGAACGCAGTTCTCAAGCTGCAGTCTCTGCCGCGTGATTCCAGCCCGTCCCGTCAGCGTAACCGCTGCCGTCAAACAGGTCGTCCGCATGGCTATGTGGGCAAGTTCGGGTTGAGCCGTATCAAACTGCGTGAAGCCGCCATGCGCGGTGAAGTACCAGGCTTGAAAAAGGCTAGCTGGTAATTACCAATTGAATCACGGGAGTAAAGACAGATGAGCATGCAAGATCCGATCGCGGATATGCTGACCCGTATCCGTAACGGTCAGGCCGCGAATAAAGCTGCGGTCACCATGCCTTCCTCCAAGCTGAAAGTGGCAATTGCCAACGTGCTGAAGGAAGAAGGTTTTATTGAAGATTTTAAAGTTGAAGGCGACACCAAGCCGGAACTGGAACTTACTCTCAAGTATTTCCAGGGTAAAGCTGTTGTAGAAAGCATTCAGCGTGTCAGTCGCCCAGGTCTGCGCATTTATAAGCGTAAAGACGAGCTGCCGAAAGTTATGGCTGGCATGGGTATCGCAGTTGTTTCTACCTCTAAAGGTGTTATGACTGATCGTGCAGCGCGCCAGGCTGGTCTTGGTGGCGAAATTATCTGCTACGTAGCCTAATCGGAGGAAAAAATGTCTCGTGTTGCTAAAGCACCGGTCGTTATTCCTGCCGGCGTTGATGTAAAAATCAACGGTCAGGTTATTACGATCAAAGGTAAAAACGGCGAGCTGACTCGTACTCTCAACGATGCTGTTGCAGTAAATCATGCAGATAATGCACTGACCTTCGGTCCGCGTGATGGTTACGCAGATGGATGGGCTCAGGCTGGTACCGCGCGTGCCCTGCTGAATGCAATGGTTGTCGGTGTTACCGAAGGCTTCACTAAGAAGCTTCAGCTGGTTGGTGTAGGTTATCGTGCAGCGGTTAAAGGGAATGTAGTAAACCTGGCTTTAGGTTTCTCTCACCCAGTTGACCATCAGCTGCCTGCGGGAATCACTGCAGAATGTCCGTCTCAGACTGAAATCGTGCTGAAAGGCGCTGATAAACAGCTGATCGGTCAGGTTGCAGCAGATCTGCGCGCCTACCGTCGTCCTGAGCCTTATAAAGGCAAGGGTGTTCGTTACGCCGACGAAGTCGTGCGTACCAAAGAGGCTAAGAAGAAGTAAGGTAACACTATGGATAAGAAATCTGCTCGTATCCGTCGTGCGACCCGCGCACGCCGCAAGCTCCAGGAGCTGGGTGCAACTCGCCTGGTGGTACATCGTACCCCGCGTCATATTTACGCACAGGTAATTGCACCGAACGGTTCTGAAGTTCTGGTAGCTGCTTCTACTGTAGAAAAAGCTATCGCTGAACAATTGAAGTACACCGGTAACAAAGACGCTGCTGCAGCTGTAGGTAAAGCTGTTGCTGAACGCGCTCTGGAAAAAGGCATCAAAGATGTTTCTTTTGACCGTTCCGGGTTCCAATATCATGGTCGTGTCCAGGCACTGGCAGATGCTGCCCGTGAAGCTGGCCTTCAGTTCTAAGGTAGAGGTGTAAGATGGCTCACATCGAAAAACAAGCTGGCGAACTGCAGGAAAAGCTGATCGCGGTTAACCGCGTATCTAAAACCGTTAAAGGTGGTCGTATTTTCTCCTTCACAGCTCTGACTGTAGTTGGTGATGGTAACGGTCGCGTTGGTTTTGGTTACGGTAAAGCGCGTGAAGTTCCAGCAGCGATCCAGAAAGCGATGGAAAAAGCCCGTCGCAATATGATTAACGTCGCGCTGAACCACGGCACCCTGCAGCACCCGGTTAAGGGTACTCACACGGGTTCTCGTGTATTCATGCAGCCGGCTTCCGAAGGTACCGGTATCATCGCCGGTGGTGCAATGCGCGCCGTTCTGGAAGTCGCTGGAGTTCGTAACGTTCTGGCTAAAGCGTATGGTTCTACTAACCCGATTAACGTGGTTCGTGCAACTATCGATGGCCTGGAAAATATGAAATCTCCGGAAATGGTCGCTGCCAAGCGTGGTAAATCCGTTGAAGAAATTCTGGGGAAATAAACCATGGCAAAGACTATTAAAATTACTCAAACCCGCAGTGCAATCGGTCGTCTGCCGAAACACAAGGCAACGCTGCTTGGCCTGGGTCTGCGTCGTATTGGTCACACCGTAGAGCGCGAGGATACTCCTGCTGTTCGTGGTATGGTCAACGCGGTTTCCTTCATGGTTAAAGTTGAGGAGTAAGAGATGCGTTTAAATACTCTGTCTCCGGCCGAAGGCTCTAAAAAAGCGGCTCGCCGCCTGGGTCGTGGTATCGGTTCTGGCCTCGGTAAAACCGGTGGTCGTGGTCACAAAGGTCAGAAGTCTCGTTCTGGCGGTGGCGTACGTCGCGGTTTCGAGGGTGGTCAGATGCCTCTGTACCGTCGTCTGCCGAAATTCGGCTTCACTTCACGTAAAGCAGCGATTACAGCCGAAGTTCGTCTGTCTGACCTGGCTAAAGTTGAAGGCGGTGTTGTAGACCTGAACACGCTGAAAGCAGCTAACATTATCGGTATCCAGATCGAGTTCGCGAAAGTGATCCTGGCTGGTGAAGTCACTACTCCGGTAACTGTTCGTGGCCTGCGTGTTACTAAAGGCGCTCGTGCTGCTATCGAAGCTGCTGGCGGTAAAATCGAGGAATAAGTAGCAGATGGCTAAACAACCGGGATTAGATTTTCAAAGTGCCAAAGGTGGCTTAGGCGAGCTGAAACGCAGACTGCTGTTTGTAATCGGCGCGCTGATTGTGTTCCGTATTGGCTCTTTCATTCCGATCCCTGGTATTGATGCCGCTGTACTTGCCAAACTGCTTGAGCAACAGCGAGGCACCATCATTGAAATGTTTAACATGTTCTCTGGTGGTGCTCTCAGCCGTGCTTCTATCTTTGCTCTGGGGATCATGCCGTATATTTCGGCGTCGATCATTATCCAGCTGCTGACGGTGGTTCATCCAACGCTGGCAGAAATTAAGAAAGAAGGGGAGTCTGGTCGTCGTAAGATCAGCCAGTACACCCGCTACGGTACTCTGGTGCTGGCAATATTCCAGTCGATCGGTATTGCTACCGGTCTGCCGAATATGCCTGGTATGCAGGGCCTGGTGATGAACCCAGGCTTTGCATTCTATTTCACCGCTGTTGTAAGTCTGGTTACAGGGACGATGTTCCTGATGTGGTTGGGTGAACAGATTACTGAACGTGGTATCGGCAACGGTATCTCAATCATTATCTTCGCCGGTATTGTAGCGGGACTCCCGCCAGCCATTGCCCATACTATCGAGCAAGCGCGTCAAGGCGACCTGCACTTCCTCGTGTTGCTGTTGGTTGCAGTATTAGTATTCGCAGTGACGTTCTTTGTTGTATTTGTTGAGCGTGGTCAACGCCGCATTGTGGTAAACTACGCGAAACGTCAGCAAGGTCGTCGTGTCTATGCTGCACAGAGCACACATTTACCGCTGAAAGTGAATATGGCGGGGGTAATCCCGGCAATCTTCGCTTCCAGTATTATTCTGTTCCCGGCGACCATCGCGTCATGGTTCGGGGGCGGGACTGGTTGGAACTGGCTGACAACAATTTCGCTGTATTTGCAGCCTGGGCAACCGCTTTATGTGTTACTCTATGCGTCTGCAATCATATTCTTCTGTTTCTTCTACACGGCGTTGGTTTTCAACCCGCGTGAAACAGCAGATAACCTGAAGAAGTCCGGTGCATTTGTACCAGGAATTCGTCCGGGAGAGCAAACGGCGAAGTATATCGATAAAGTAATGACCCGCCTGACTTTGGTTGGTGCGCTCTACATTACCTTTATCTGCCTGATCCCGGAGTTCATGCGTGATGCAATGAAAGTACCGTTCTACTTCGGTGGGACCTCACTGCTTATCGTTGTTGTCGTGATTATGGACTTTATGGCTCAAGTGCAAACTCTGATGATGTCAAGTCAGTACGAGTCTGCATTGAAGAAGGCGAATCTGAAAGGCTACGGCCGTTAACAGTCGCCCGAGAAGTTACGGAGAGTAAAAATGAAAGTTCGTGCTTCCGTCAAGAAATTATGCCGTAACTGCAAAATCGTTAAGCGTGATGGTGTCATCCGTGTGATTTGCAGTGCCGAGCCGAAGCATAAACAGCGCCAAGGCTGATTTATTCGCATATTTTTCTTGCAAAGTTGGGTTGAGCTGGCTAGATTAGCCAGCCAATCTTTTGTATGTCTGTGCGTTTCCATTTGAGTATCCTGAAAACGGGCTTTT
This sequence comes from Citrobacter sp. Cf072, assembly GCF_030334485.1. Classification (NCBI taxonomy): domain Bacteria; kingdom Pseudomonadati; phylum Pseudomonadota; class Gammaproteobacteria; order Enterobacterales; family Enterobacteriaceae; genus Citrobacter; species Citrobacter sp. Cf072. The sequence goes on from NZ_JAOWDX010000033.1 coordinate 13,526, forward strand.
CAGCATGGTGCGTACATATTAAATAGTAGGAGTGCATAGTGGCCCGTATAGCAGGCATTAACATTCCTGATCAGAAACATGCTGTGATCGCATTAACTTCGATCTACGGCGTCGGCAAGACCCGTTCTAAAGCCATTCTGGCTGCCGCGGGTATCGCTGAAGATGTTAAGATCAGTGAGCTGTCTGAAGAACAAATCGACACGCTGCGTGACGAAGTTGCCAAATTTGTCGTTGAAGGTGATCTGCGCCGTGAAGTTAGCATGAGCATCAAGCGCCTTATGGACCTTGGTTGCTATCGCGGTTTGCGTCATCGTCGTGGTCTCCCGGTTCGCGGTCAGCGTACCAAGACCAACGCACGTACCCGTAAGGGTCCGCGCAAACCGATCAAGAAATAATCGGGGTGATTGAATAATGGCAAAGGCACCAATTCGTGCACGTAAACGTGTAAGAAAACAAGTCTCTGACGGCGTGGCTCATATCCATGCTTCTTTTAACAACACCATCGTTACCATTACTGATCGTCAGGGTAACGCACTGGGTTGGGCAACAGCCGGTGGTTCCGGTTTCCGTGGTTCTCGCAAATCCACTCCGTTTGCAGCTCAGGTTGCAGCAGAGCGTTGCGCTGAAGCCGTAAAAGAATACGGTATCAAGAATCTGGAAGTTATGGTCAAAGGACCGGGTCCAGGTCGCGAATCTACTGTTCGTGCTCTGAACGCCGCTGGTTTCCGCATCACTAATATTACTGATGTGACTCCGATCCCTCATAACGGTTGTCGTCCGCCGAAAAAACGTCGCGTATAACGCTGTCGTTTCTAGGATTGTTGGAGAAAGAAAATGGCAAGATATTTGGGTCCTAAGCTCAAGCTGAGCCGTCGTGAGGGCACTGACTTATTCCTTAAGTCTGGCGTTCGCGCGATCGATACCAAGTGTAAAATTGAACAAGCTCCTGGCCAGCACGGTGCGCGTAAACCGCGTCTGTCTGACTATGGTGTGCAGTTGCGTGAAAAGCAAAAAGTTCGCCGTATCTACGGTGTGCTGGAGCGTCAGTTCCGTAACTACTACAAAGAAGCAGCACGTCTGAAAGGCAACACCGGTGAAAACCTGTTGGGTCTGCTGGAAGGTCGTCTGGACAACGTTGTATACCGTATGGGCTTCGGTGCCACTCGTGCAGAAGCACGTCAGCTGGTCAGCCATAAAGCAATTATGGTAAACGGTCGTGTTGTTAACATCGCTTCTTATCAGGTTAGTCCGAATGACGTTGTTAGCATTCGTGAGAAAGCGAAGAAGCAGTCTCGCGTGAAAGCCGCTCTGGAGCTGGCTGAGCAGCGTGAAAAGCCAACCTGGCTGGAAGTTGATGCTGGCAAGATGGAAGGTACGTTCAAGCGTAAGCCGGAGCGTTCTGATCTGTCTGCGGACATTAACGAACACCTGATCGTCGAGCTTTACTCCAAGTAAAGCTTAGTACCAAAGAGAGGACACAATGCAGGGTTCTGTGACAGAGTTTCTAAAACCGCGCCTGGTAGATATCGAGCAAGTGAGTTCGACGCACGCCAAGGTGACCCTTGAGCCTTTAGAGCGTGGCTTTGGCCATACTTTGGGTAACGCACTGCGCCGTATTCTGCTCTCATCGATGCCGGGTTGCGCGGTGACCGAGGTTGAGATTGATGGTGTACTACATGAGTACAGCACCAAAGAAGGCGTTCAGGAAGATATCCTGGAAATCCTGCTCAACCTGAAAGGGCTGGCGGTGAGAGTTCAGGGTAAAGATGATGTTATTCTTACCTTGAATAAATCTGGCATTGGCCCTGTGACTGCAGCCGACATTACCCATGATGGTGATGTCGAAATCGTCAAGCCACAGCACGTGATCTGCCACCTGACCGATGAGAATGCATCTATTAGCATGCGTATCAAAGTTCAGCGCGGTCGTGGTTATGTGCCGGCTTCTACCCGAATTCATTCGGAAGAAGATGAGCGCCCAATCGGCCGTCTGCTGGTCGACGCATGCTACAGCCCTGTAGAGCGTATTGCCTACAATGTTGAAGCAGCGCGTGTAGAACAGCGTACCGACCTGGACAAGCTGGTCATCGAAATGGAAACCAACGGCACAATCGATCCTGAAGAGGCGATTCGTCGTGCGGCTACCATTCTGGCTGAACAACTGGAAGCTTTCGTTGATTTACGTGATGTACGTCAGCCGGAAGTTAAAGAAGAGAAACCAGAATTCGATCCGATCCTGCTGCGCCCTGTTGACGATCTGGAATTGACTGTCCGCTCTGCTAACTGCCTCAAAGCAGAAGCTATCCACTATATCGGTGATCTGGTACAGCGTACTGAGGTTGAGCTTCTTAAGACGCCTAACCTTGGTAAAAAATCTCTTACCGAGATTAAAGACGTGCTGGCTTCCCGTGGACTGTCTCTGGGCATGCGCCTGGAAAACTGGCCACCGGCAAGCATCGCTGACGAGTAACCGGATCACAGGTTAAGGTTTTACTGAGAAGGATAAGGTCATGCGCCATCGTAAGAGTGGTCGTCAACTGAACCGCAACAGCAGCCATCGCCAGGCTATGTTCCGCAATATGGCAGGTTCACTGGTTCGTCATGAAATCATCAAGACGACTCTGCCGAAAGCGAAAGAGCTGCGTCGCGTAGTTGAGCCGCTGATTACTCTTGCCAAGACTGATAGCGTAGCTAATCGTCGTCTGGCATTCGCCCGTACTCGTGATAACGAGATCGTGGCAAAACTGTTTAACGAACTGGGCCCGCGTTTCGCGAGCCGCGCCGGTGGTTACACTCGCATTCTGAAGTGTGGTTTCCGTGCAGGCGACAACGCGCCGATGGCATACATCGAGCTGGTTGATCGTTCAGAGAAAACAGAAGCTGCTGCAGAGTAATCTGTAGTAACGTAAAAAAACCCGCTTCGGCGGGTTTTTTTATATCCGTCATATCCCCACTTATCTACAATATCTGTACTCTTTTTGTTCATCCCCTGGAGTGTTGTATGTGGTTACTGGACCAGTGGGCAGAGCGCCATATTATTGATGCGCAATCTAAAGGTGAGTTTGATGATTTGCCGGGAACGGGTGAACCGCTGACTCTTGACGATGACTCCCATGTCCCGACTGAACTCCGAGCTGGATACCGTTTATTAAAAAATGCAGGTTGCCTTCCTCCTGAGCTCGAGCAACGCAGAGAAGCAATACAGCTGCTTGAAATACTCGCGGGGATCCGCAAAGATGATCCAAGTTATCCGGAGGTGAGCCGAAGACTGTCGCTGCTGGAACTTAAACTTCGGCAGGCTGGACTCAGCACCGAGTTTTTGCGCGGTGACTACGCAGATAAGCTGCTAAAAAAGATCAACGATGAATAGCGGAGAGAGCATGTACCGAATTGGTGAAATAGCGAAACTGGCTGACGTGACGCCAGATACTATCCGCTACTATGAAAAGCAGCAGATGATGGAGCATGAAGTGCGTACTGAAGGCGGATTTCGGCTCTATACAGAAAGCGATCTTCAGCGCCTGAAGTTTATTCGTTATGCCCGCCAGCTTGGTTTCACTCTGGAGTCGATCCGCGAATTGCTTTCGATCCGTGTTGATCCCGAACACCATACCTGTCAGGAATCAAAAGGGATCGTCCAGGAAAGACTGCAAGAAGTCGAAGCACGTATTGCCGAACTTCAGACGATGCAGCGGTCTCTGCAGCGATTGAATGATGCATGCTGCGGCAAGGCACACAGCAGCGTGTACTGCTCTATTCTTGAAGCTCTTGAGCAAGGCGCCAGTGGAACAACATCAGGCTGTTGATTTCTTGAACTGCCGGGTCTACACTCGCGGCGTAAATTACTACAAACTGGAGATATTATGAGTCGTTATCAGCACACCAAAGGGCAGATAAAGGACAACGCCATTGAGGCGCTTCTGCATGACCCACTGTTCAGACAGCGCGTTGAGAAAAATAAGAAAGGGAAAGGAAGTTATCTACGTAAAGGCAAACATGGCAATCGGGGTAACTGGGAGGCCAGTGGCAAGAAAGTAATTAACTTTTTTACCACTGGCCTTCTTGTTTCAGTGAGTGTTTAAGAGCGGTTATTCTGTTCTTTCAGCAGGTCACGAATTTCACTCAGTAATACTTCTTCTTTCGATGGAGCTGGCGGTGCTGCTGGCTCCTCCGCTTTTTTACGGTTCAGTTTGTTGATCAGTTTGATTGCCATAAAGATAGCAAAGGCAACAATAATGAAATCGAAGACATTCTGAATAAATACACCGTAATGCATGACCACGGCAGGGATGTCTCCCTGTGCATCACGTAGCGTTAAAGCAAACTGTTTAAAATCAATCCCACCAATTAACAACCCCAGTGGCGGCATGATGATATCGGCAACCAGTGATGAAACAATCTTACCGAATGCCGCACCAATAATGACACCCACTGCCAAATCGACAACATTCCCGCGCATCGCGAATTCGCGAAACTCTTTAATAATGCTCATTTTATTCTCCCTATGCAGCTGACGTTTATAAGTTTAACAAATGTTTAGGCAATTTCCATTTATGTATTGCCGAAAGGAAAATTTATTAGACCATGAAATATAAAGGGAAATAAAAAGGGCGCTGTATTAGCGCCCAAATTATTACAGGAAGAAAGGACTTGGCTGGAATAGTCTCTCGACGTCGGTAATAAACTTTTTATCTGTCAGGAACATAATTACGTGATCGCCCTGCTCAATGCGCAGGTTATCGTTGGCAATCATCACGTCATTACCACGCACAACGGCGCCAATAATGGTTCCAGGGGGAAGTTTAATTTCATCAATTGAACGCCCCACAACCCGAGATGTTGTTTCATCCCCGTGTGCGACGGCTTCAATGGCTTCCGCGACGCCACGGCGTAGTGAAGAAACACCGACAATGTCAGCTTTACGTACGTGACTGAGCAGCGCGGAGATGGTCGCCTGCTGCGGTGAAATAGCAATATCGATCACGCTACCTTGCACCAGATCGACGTATGCTCTGCGTTGGATTAACACCATCACTTTCTTGGCACCCATCCGTTTGGCAAGCATCGCCGACATGATATTCGCTTCATCATCGTTGGTCACTGCGATGAACAGATCTACCTGATCGATATGTTCTTCGGCCAGTAACTCTTGATCCGAAGCATCACCAAAAAAGACGATCGTATTTTGCAGTTTCTCTGCAAGTTCGGATGCTCGCTGTTGATTACGTTCGATCAGTTTGACGCTGTAATCTTTTTCCAGACGACGAGCAAGACCCGCTCCGATATTACCGCCGCCTACTAACATAATGCGTTTGTACGGTTTTTCCAGACGTTGCAGTTCACTCATTACGGCGCGAATATGCTGTGATGCCGCAATAAAGAAGACTTCATCACCCGCTTCAACGATCGTAGAACCTTGTGGACGGATTGGTCGGTCATGACGGAAAATCGCCGCAACGCGGGTATCGATGTGCGGCATATGTTCACGCATTGTTGACAGCGCATTACCGATAAGCGGCCCGCCGTAATAGGCTTTTACTACTGCCAGACTGACTTTACCTTCGGCAAAATTCACCACCTGTAATGCACCCGGATATTCAATCAGTCGATAAATGCTATCGATAACCAGTTGCTCCGGCGCAATCAGGTGATCGATAGGTACCGCATCGGATTGGAATAGCTTGTCCGCATCACGAACATAATCCGGTGAACGAATACGGGCGATGCGATTAGGCGTATTAAACAGTGAATAAGCTACCTGGCAGGCAACCATATTTGTTTCATCTGAGCTGGTTACGGCAACCAGCATATCGGCATCGTCGGCCCCAGCTTCACGCAGTACGCGAGGATGTGAACCGTGCCCTTGCACGACGCGGAGATCAAACTTGTCCTGCAGGCTGCGCAGACGTTCACCATTGGTATCGACTACCGTGATATCGTTGTTCTCTCCGACCAGGTTTTCAGCCAGCGTACCGCCAACTTGCCCTGCGCCCAGAATGATAATTTTCATCAGTCGCGACCCGTTATCTCATCACTTTTTGATTAGCTTAGCGTAAAAGAAGCCATCGCCATCTTCCGCACCCGGTAAATTCTGACGTCCGGGTTTTTCCGGCGTACCGGTTTCGCTTAATACCGCATCCGGCGTGCGTGCCAGGAAGGCGGTAATTTGCTGCTGGTTTTCTTCTGGCAGGATAGAGCACGTTGCATAAACCAGCGTGCCGCCAGGTTTAAGATGTAACCAGGTTGCATTCAGGATCTCGGCCTGCAGCTGCGCAAGTTCGGCAATATCCCGGTCGCGACGCAGCCATTTGATGTCTGGATGGCGACGAATAACGCCGGTGGCAGAACACGGAGCATCCAGCAAAATACGGTCAAACTGTTGTTCGCCACACCATTGTTGTGGATATCGACCATCACCCTGTTTTACGGTTGCCTTCATGCCCAGACGTTTCAGATTGTCGTAAACGCGCGATAAGCGTTTTTCATCCACATCGACGGCCATGACGTTAGCTTGCGGAGCAACTTCCAGAATGTGCGTCGTTTTACCCCCCGGCGCGCAGCATAGGTCGAGAATCTGCTCGCCATCTTTCGGCAGTAGATATTTAACGCACCCCTGAGCAGAAGCATCCTGAACGGTGATCCAACCTTCGTCAAAACCAGGGAGGGCGTGAACTGGAGCCGGTGTTTCCAGACGCACTGCATCCGGGTAGTCTGGATGCGGGAAACCGGTTAATCCCGCTGCGGTAAGCAGGTCTATCCAGGCGTCGCGAGTATGGTGATTACGATTGACGCGTAGCCACATCGGCGGTCGCTGGTTATTGGCTTCAAGAATAGCTTCCCACTGCTGCGGATACGCACTCTTAATACGTTTCACCAGCCAGGAGGGGTGTAAGAAGCGCAAATCGCTTTGCGCAAACTCGGCCAGCAGTTCATCCTGACGGCGTTGAAACTGGCGCAACACGCCGTTGATCAGCCCTTTCAGTTGCGGACGCTTAATGGCAACCGCACCTTCTACTGTCTCAGCCAGCGCGGCGTGTGCTGGAATACGAGTATGCAGAAGTTGGTAGAAGCCCACCATGATCAGGTAGTGAACGATGCGTTGTTTGCCCGTCATTGGACGTTCCATGAGTTGCTGGATCATCCATTCCAGTTGAGAGAGTGTACGCAATACGCCGAAGCAAAGTTCCTGCAACAGCGCTTTGTCTTTATCAGCAACTTTTTGCTGCATGGCGGGCAGCACGTTGCTTAATGACTGTCCTTTTTCGACAACCTGTTCGACGGCTTGGGCCGCCATACTGCGTAAATTAAGATGTTTTTTCATAAGCGCAAAAATAAAAATGCCCGGAAACACCGGGCTTAAAGAGATGAACCGTCAGACCAGACGGTTACCGGGTACAAACCATTCCCGGCGTGAATTAAGCAGATCCTGCGCGCTCATGGCTTTTTTACCGGCAGGCTGCAAAGAGACGAGATTCAGGATGCCGTCGCCCGTTGCGACCTGAATACCCTGCTTTGTTGCCTCCAGAATGGTGCCTGGCGCAGCCTGGGTGTTTTCCGCAATAACCGAAGCTTGCCAGACTTTCACTGGTTGACCGTCGATTTCAAGCCAGCTCATTGGCCATGGGTTAAAGGCGCGGATGCAGCGTTCCAATTGAACAGCCGAAAGCGACCAGTCGATACGGGCCTCTTCTTTGCTGAGTTTTTCTGCATGCGTAACCAGTGATTCATCTTGTACCACCGGGTTTATTGTGCCGGCAGCCAGCTGTTTTAGCGTTTCAATCAGCCCCTGCGGCCCCAAATCTGCCAGCTTATCGTATAACGAACCGCTGGTATCTTCTGCCGTAATCGGGCAAGACAGCTTAAGCAGCATATCTCCGGTGTCGAGGCCAACATCCATCTGCATGATGGTTACACCTGTTTCGGTGTCACCTGCCCACAGTGAGCGCTGGATCGGTGCTGCACCACGCCAGCGTGGAAGCAGGGAGCCGTGAACGTTGATACAACCCAGACGCGGCATTTCCAGTACGGTTTTTGGCAGAATCAGGCCATATGCCACCACCACCATCACGTCTGCGCGTAAATCAGCAACCAGCTGCTGGTTTTCCTGAGGGCGAAGAGAGACAGGTTGGAAAACCGGTATCCCTTTTTCTTCCGCCAGCACTTTGACCGGGCTGGGCATCAGCTTTTTACCGCGTCCCGCCGGGCGGTCCGGTTGGGTAAACACGCCAACGACGTTGTGTCCAGAAGACAACAGCGCGTCGAGATGACGCGCTGCAAAGTCAGGTGTACCCGCAAAAATAATACGTAGTGAGTCTGACACGTTGATTCTTGTCCTTAAGCTCGGGCGTTCAGGCGGTCGAGTTTTTCAACTTTCTGACGAATGCGTTGTTGCTTCAACGGAGACAGATAATCGATAAACAGTTTACCGACCAGGTGATCCATTTCATGTTGAATGCAGATAGCCAGCAGGCCATCGGCTTCCAGCTCAAAAGATTTGCCGTTGCGATCGAGCGCACGAATTTTTACTTTCTCTGCGCGTGGTACTAACGCACGCTGTTCAGGAATCGACAGGCAGCCTTCTTCAATACCGGTTTCGCCGTCTTTTTCCAGCAGCTCTGGGTTAATGAGAACCAACTGCTCGTCGCGGTTTTCAGAGACATCAATAACGATGATGCGCTGATGAATATCGACCTGTGTTGCTGCCAGACCGATACCTTCTTCGGCATACATCGTCTCGAACATATCATCAACGATGCGCTGAATTTCTGCATTCACTTCTTCGACCGGTTTTGCGACTTTGCGAAGGCGCTCGTCCGGAATATGTAACACTTGCAAAACTGACATAGTTATCCAGAGTTGTGTTCAGGAGTTGAAAAGATTATTACCTCTATTCTAGACAAAACCCCCTCTGATTGACAGCATCAGTGACCAATCGCAAAGATTGCCTGGACTGCTTGTGGCAGGGGGACAAGGATGACCCAAATCGAAATTTGGCTACGTTTAGCGCAAGTGAATGAACTGTATGGTGATGAGATGGTGCGCATTGCCCACTGGCTCAATACTCAACCGTTGATTAGCAACGCGGTACTCCTGCAGGCAGGATTCTCTCCCCGCCAGGCCACACGGTTTTTAACCTTTTCACAGCAGACGCTGGAAAAAACGTTGCGCTGGCTTGAACATCCGAACCACCATTTTGTGGTTGCAGACAGTGAGCATTATCCGCGACAGCTCCGTGCGATTGAGGATTATCCTGGGGTGCTTTTTGTCGCAGGAAATCCCGCATGTCTTCGCTCGTTCCAGGTGGCCGTTGTCGGCAGCAGACAGCACTCCTGGTATGGCGAACGCTGGGGGCGATTGTTTTGTGAAAAGCTTGCAGCATGTGGTGTGACGATCACCAGCGGTCTGGCCCGGGGAATTGATGGCGTGGCACACAGTGCTGCGATAAACCGACAAGGCACAAGTATTGCGGTGCTGGGAAATGGACTTGAGACCATTCACCCACGACAGCATATCCGTCTTGCTCAGCGACTGATTGAGGCAGGTGGTGCACTGGTGTCTGAGTTCCCATTAGATACGCTCCCTTTGCCACGCAATTTTCCCCGACGAAATCGCATTATCAGTGGTCTAAGTAAAGGTGTACTGGTCGTCGAAGCTGCACAGCGTAGCGGGTCACTGGTTACTGCTCGCTGTGCACTGGAACAAGGGCGGGAGGTGTTTGCTTTACCAGGGCCGATTGGGAGCCCGGGAAGTGAAGGCCCGCATTGGCTAATTCAGCAGGGAGCCATGCTTGTGACGACACCAGAGGAAATTCTTGAAAATTTGCAATATGGGCTGCAATGGTTGCCAGATGAACCTGAAAAATCAATTTATTCGCCAGATCACGAAGAGGTGGCATTGCCATTTCCGGAGCTCCTGGCTAACGTAGGAGATGAGGTAACACCTGTTGACGTCGTCGCTGAACGTGCCGGCCAACCTGTGCCAGAGGTAGTGGCTCAACTGCTCGAACTGGAGTTAGCAGGGTGGATCGCAGCTGTACCCGGCGGCTATGTCCGATTGAGGAGGGCATGCCATGTTCGACGTACTAATGTATTTGTTTGAGACATATATCCATAACGAAGCTGAGCTGCGTGTGGATCAGGACAAACTGGAACGGGATCTTACCGACGCTGGTTTTGATCGTGAAGACATTTACAACGCGTTACTTTGGCTGGAAAAGCTTGCTGACTATCAGGATGGCCTTGCTGAACCTATGCAACTGGCATCTGACCCTCTTTCTATACGTATTTATACTGCGGAAGAGTGCGATCGACTGGATGCAAGCTGTAGAGGATTCCTGCTATTCCTGGAGCAGATTCAGGTGCTAAACCTCGAAACGCGAGAAATGGTCATTGAGCGTGTACTCGCGCTGGATACGGCAGAGTTCGATCTGGAAGACCTGAAGTGGGTAATCCTGATGGTGCTATTCAACATTCCAGGTTGTGAAAATGCCTATCAGCAAATGGAAGAATTACTCTTTGAAGTGAATGAAGGTATGCTGCATTAATCAATCTTCATTTAGTATGAGTTGTTATGGCTAAATCAGCACTGTTCACGGTGCGTAAAAATGAGCCCTGCCCACAATGCGGGGCTGAATTGGTTATTCGTTCCGGGAAACACGGTCCGTTTCTCGGTTGTTCACACTATCCAGAATGCGATTACATCCGTCCGCTGAAATCTTCCGCGGACGGACATATTGTCAAAGTTCTGGAGGGTAAGCTTTGTCCTGCATGTGGCGCTGAGCTGGTGCTGAGACAGGGACGATTCGGTATGTTCATTGGATGCAGTGACTATCCTGCGTGCGATCACACCGAGCTCATCGACAAGCCTGATGAAACAGCAATAGTCTGTCCTCAATGCCAGACTGGTCATCTTGTCCAGCGGCGTTCCCGTTATGGCAAAACCTTCTACTCCTGCGATCGCTATCCGGAGTGCCAGTTTGTCATTAACTTCAAACCGTTATCCGGAGAATGTCCTGAGTGTCATTATCCGCTTCTCATCGAAAAGAAAACCGCACAGGGTGTGAAGCATTTCTGTGCCAGTAAACAATGTGGAAAGCCGATTTCGGCGGAATAAAAAAGTGAATAATAACCTGCCCACAGACGCTATCGCTGCGGCGATAGCGGTTCTGAAACAAGAAAAAGTCATCGCCTATCCAACTGAAGCTGTTTTCGGTGTCGGTTGCGATCCCGACAGCGAAACGGCTGTTACCCGTCTGTTAGAGTTAAAACAACGCCCAGTCGATAAAGGTTTAATTTTGATTGCGGCAAGCTTTGACCAGCTAAAACCCTATATCGACGATAGCATGCTCACCGAGGCCCAACGTGAGGCTGTGTTCGCCCGCTGGCCAGGGCCTGTAACTTTCGTTTTCCCGGCGCCCGCGACTACGCCTCGTTGGTTGACCGGTCGTTTTGACTCGCTGGCCGTGCGTGTCACCGATCATCCGCTGGTGGTTGCATTGTGCCAGACTTATGGCAAAGCATTGGTCTCTACCAGTGCTAATCTGAGTGGCTTACCGCCTTGCAGAACGGTTGAGGAAGTCCGTGCGCAGTTTGGTACAGACTTTCCTGTGGTTGAGGGGGAGACCGGAGGCCGCTTGAATCCTTCGGAGATCCGTGATGCTCTGACGGGTGAACAGTTTCGACAGGGGTAATATGAAAGAAGCCTATGCTGTTTTTGGTAATCCGATAGCGCACAGTAAATCGCCCTTTATTCATCAGCAATTTGCAGAGCAGTTGAAGATTGATCATTCCTATGGGCGTGTACTGGCGCCCATCAATGATTTTGTGAATACGCTGAACGCTTTTTTTGCTGAGGGCGGGAAGGGGGCAAATGTCACTGTGCCTTTTAAAGAAGAGGCGTTTGCACGTGCTGATGAACTAACGGAGCGGGCATCGCTTGCTGGAGCGGTCAACACCTTTAAACGGCTGGAGGATGGGCGTTTACTGGGAGACAACACGGATGGTATCGGCTTATTAAGCGATCTTGAGCGTTTATCTTTCATTCATCCCGGATCGCGAGTTCTGCTGATTGGTGCGGGTGGTGCATCCCGTGGAGTTTTATTACCTCTTCTTTCTATGGATTGTGCGGTGACTATTGTTAACCGTACCGCTTCGCGCGCTGAAGAACTGGCACAAATCTTCTCCCACACCGGCAGCGTGCAGGCGGTGGGAATGGACGATCTTGATAATTGCAGTTTTGATTTGATCATCAATGCCACATCCAGCGGAATGAGCGGTGAGATACCAGCTATTCCAGCATCTCTTATCCACCCTTCGGTTTATTGTTATGACATGTTTTATCAGAAAGGGAACACACCGTTTCTTTCCTGGTGTGTTTCGCATGGGGCGAAACATTATGCCGATGGCCTGGGGATGCTGGTGGGGCAGGCTGCGCATGCAGTTTTACTTTGGCATGGCGTTTTGCCACAGGTGGAGCCTGTCATAAAAAGCATGCAACAGGAATTGTCGGCATGAATCAGGCGATCCAGTTTCCCGATCGGGAAGAATGGCGCACGGATGTTAACGCCGTTGTGTTTCCGGCGATGGTTCATGGTATGCAGTTAACATGTGCCATATCTGGAGAGATTATGGCGTCCCGCTTTGGCGGCGACACGCCTGAGCAGTGGTTGGAAATATTTCAACAGCATCGCTGGGATCTGGAAGAAGAAGCTGAAGCATTGATCCAGGCCCAGCAGGAAGATGCTCAAGGTTGGGTGTGGTTACTCTGACTTAAATACTCGTCTTTCCACTTAACATAGTTGTTAGCTGAATATTGTAAGCCTGCTTTCTCTTCATCGCTTAATGGACGGATTTGCTTAACCGGGCTTCCCAGGTACAGATATCCGCTTTCCAGGCGTTTGTTTTGTGGAACCAGGCTACCAGCCCCAATCATAACGTCGTCTTCTACGACTACGCCATCCAGCAGAATCGATCCCATGCCGACTAATACACGGTTGCCAATGATACAGCCGTGTAGCATGACTTTATGACCAACCGTAACGTCCTCACCCACGATCAGTGGATTACCCTGCGGATTAGACGTGGATTTATGCGTGACATGGAGAACGCTGCCGTCCTGGATGTTTGTACGGGCACCAATCTGTACATAGTTAACGTCGCCACGAATGGCAACCAGTGGCCAAATTCCGACATCATCAGCTAAACGAGCATCACCAATGACGACACTACTGGTGTCGATCATCACGCGATTTCCGATCTGTGGGAAAAGATCCTTATAAGGACGCAATACATCAGACATGTTTACCTCAACGAAAATAGAGCAGTAATGAAGACTTTGGTTGGATTATTGAGACTGTGCAAGTGGTTTAGCTATCAAAAATCAGTCAAATTGCGCAGGAATGTAGCGAAAGGAGTGAAAAACAAGCATTCAGAAAAAAAGATCCAAAAAATACTTGTGCTAAAAAATGGGATCCCTATAATGCGCCTCCATCGACACGGCGGATGTGAATCACTTCACGCAAACAGCTGGTTCGGTTGAAGAGAAAAACCTGAAAATGAGGGTTGACTCTGAAAGAGGAAAGCGTAATATACGCCACCTCGCGACAGA
>NZ_JAOWDX010000034.1:0-252549 GCF_030334485.1 Citrobacter sp. Cf072
AATTAGCTCATTACTTTAGCAACAACGCCCGCACCAACAGTACGGCCGCCTTCACGGATTGCGAAACGCAGACCGTCGTCCATCGCGATCGGGTGGATCAGGGTAACAACCATTTTGATGTTGTCGCCCGGCATTACCATCTCTACGCCTTCCGGCAGTTCGATGGTACCAGTCACGTCAGTAGTACGGAAGTAGAACTGCGGACGGTAGCCTTTGAAGAACGGAGTATGACGGCCGCCTTCGTCTTTGGACAGAATGTACACTTCAGATTCGAACTTGGTGTGCGGCTTGATAGAGCCCGGCTTAGCCAGTACCTGACCACGTTCGATTTCTTCACGTTTGATACCACGCAGCAGAACACCAACGTTCTCACCAGCACGGCCTTCGTCCAGCAGTTTGCGGAACATTTCAACGCCAGTACAGGTAGACTTAGCAGTCTCTTTGATACCAACGATTTCAACTTCTTCACCAACCTTGATGATACCGCGCTCTACACGACCGGTAACAACGGTACCACGACCGGAGATGGAGAATACGTCTTCGATAGGCAGCAGGAACGGCTTGTCAATCGCACGCTCTGGTTCTGGGATGTAAGAATCCAGGAAGCCAGCCAGTTCGATGATTTTCGCTTCCCACTCTGCTTCGCCTTCCAGCGCTTTCAGAGCAGAACCACGAACGATCGGAGTGTCGTCGCCCGGGAAATCGTACTGAGACAGAAGTTCACGAACTTCCATTTCTACCAGTTCCAGCAGCTCTTCGTCATCAACCATGTCGCATTTGTTCAGGAACACGATGATGTACGGAACGCCTACCTGACGACCCAGCAGGATGTGCTCACGAGTCTGCGGCATCGGGCCGTCAGTCGCAGCAACAACCAGGATCGCGCCGTCCATCTGCGCAGCACCGGTGATCATGTTTTTAACATAGTCGGCGTGGCCCGGGCAGTCTACGTGTGCGTAGTGGCGAGTCGGGGTGTCATATTCAACGTGAGAAGTGTTGATGGTGATACCACGAGCTTTTTCTTCCGGCGCGTTATCGATCTGGTCGAATGCACGAGCAGCACCGCCGTAGGTTTTAGCCAGTACGGTAGTGATTGCAGCGGTCAGGGTAGTTTTACCGTGGTCAACGTGGCCGATGGTGCCGACGTTAACGTGCGGTTTTGTACGTTCAAATTTTTCTTTAGACACGGCTATATTCCTTACTATAGTGCTCTCCCCTATGGAGAGAGCACGGGACTTAGGTTTTAATCCTGTGGATTATTTACCACGGGCTTCAATAACGGCCTGAGCAACGTTGTTCGGCGCATCGTCGTACTTCAGGAACTCCATGGAGTAAGAAGCACGGCCTTTGGTCAGAGAACGCAGCTGAGTTGCATATCCGAACATTTCAGACAGCGGAACTTCAGCATGGATAACAACGCCAGTGACGTTGGATTCCTGACCACGAAGCATACCACGACGGCGGCTCAAGTCACCGATTACGTCACCGGTGTTCTCTTCCGGAGTCTCTACTTCAACCTTCATGATAGGCTCAAGCAGAACTGGTTTCGCTTTCTTAAAGCCATCTTTGAAGGCGATAGAAGCGGCCAGTTTAAACGCCAGCTCAGAGGAGTCAACGTCATGGTAAGAACCGAAGTGCAGACGCACGCCCAGATCAACAACCGGGTAACCAGCCAGCGGGCCAGATTTCAGCTGTTCCTGGATGCCTTTATCAACGGCCGGGATGTATTCGCCAGGAATTACACCACCTTTGATGTCGTTGATGAACTCGTAGCCTTTCGGGTTTGAACCCGGCTCCAGCGGGTACATGTCGATAACAACATGACCGTACTGACCGCGACCACCAGACTGCTTAGCGTGTTTACCTTCGATATCGGTAACTTTCGCGCGAATCGCTTCACGGTAAGCAACCTGAGGTTTACCGACGTTCGCTTCAACGTTGAATTCACGCTTCATACGGTCAACGATGATGTCGAGGTGCAGCTCACCCATACCAGCGATAATGGTCTGGTTAGATTCTTCGTCAGTCCATACGCGGAATGACGGGTCTTCTTTAGCCAGACGGCCCAGAGCCAGACCCATTTTTTCCTGGTCAGCTTTGGTTTTCGGTTCTACCGCGATGGAAATTACCGGCTCAGGGAATTCCATACGTTCCAGAATGATCGGGTGATCCGGGTCACACAGAGTGTCACCAGTGGTCACGTCTTTCAGACCGATAGCAGCAGCGATATCGCCCGCGCGAACTTCTTTGATCTCTTCACGTTTGTTAGCGTGCATCTGTACGATACGGCCGAAACGTTCACGTGCAGTTTTCACAGAGTTCAGGATGGTGTCACCGGAGTTAACCACACCAGAGTACACGCGGAAGAAGGTCAGGTTACCCACGAACGGGTCGGTAGCGATTTTGAATGCCAGAGCAGCAAACGGCTCGTCATCGCTAGCATGACGCTCAGCAGGAGTATCTTTACCGTCGTCCAGAATACCGTTGATCGCAGGTACGTCTACTGGGGATGGCAGGTAATCAATTACCGCATCCAGCATCGCCTGAACACCTTTGTTCTTGAACGCAGAACCACAGGTTACCAGGATGATTTCGTTGTTCAGAACACGCTGACGCAGAGCTTTTTTGATCTCTTCTTCAGTCAGTTCTTCACCACCCAGGTATTTCTCCATCAGCTCTTCTGAAGCTTCTGCAGCGGACTCGATCAGGTTCTGGTGCCATTCTTCAGCCAGTTCCTGCATGTCAGCCGGGATATCTTCATAAGTGAAGGTTACGCCTGCATCTTCTTCGTTCCAGTTGATGGCTTTCATTTTCACCAGGTCAACAACACCGGTGAACGCTTCTTCAGCGCCAATTGCCAGCTGCAGCGGAACAGGGTTCGCGCCCAGACGGGTTTTGATCTGACCAACAACTTTCAGGAAGTTCGCACCCATACGGTCCATTTTGTTAACGAACGCAATGCGCGGAACTTTATATTTGTTTGCCTGACGCCATACGGTTTCAGACTGAGGCTGAACACCACCAACTGCGCAGTAAACCATTACTGCACCATCAAGCACACGCATGGAACGTTCTACTTCGATAGTGAAGTCAACGTGCCCCGGGGTGTCGATGATGTTTACGCGATGCGGTTCATACTGCTTAGCCATACCAGACCAGAATGCAGTAGTCGCTGCGGAGGTGATAGTAATACCACGTTCCTGCTCCTGCTCCATCCAGTCCATGGTGGCTGCGCCGTCATGAACTTCACCGATTTTATGGTTTACACCGGTGTAGAACAGAATACGTTCGGTAGTAGTGGTTTTACCGGCGTCGATGTGCGCACTGATACCGATGTTACGGTAGCGCGCGATGGGTGTTGTACGAGCCATTTGATTCCTCGTTTATCTTTTAGGCGTTCAATTTAAGTAGCCCAAAGCGGGCTGCTTACTAGAAGCGCCCGCCTGGTGACTAAAACTCCGAAGGGATTACCAACGGTAGTGTGCGAACGCCTTGTTGGCTTCTGCCATACGGTGAACGTCTTCACGTTTCTTAACTGCAGTACCTTTGTTTTCTGCAGCATCAGAAAGTTCGTTCGCCAGGCGCAGAGCCATGGATTTATCACCGCGTTTACGAGCAGCTTCAACGATCCAACGCATTGCCAGAGCATTACGACGGACCGGACGGACTTCAACTGGTACCTGATAAGTAGAACCACCAACGCGGCGAGACTTCACTTCGACAGTCGGGCGCACGTTTTCGAGAGCTACTTCGAAAGCTTCCAGTTCGTTTTTACCAGAACGCTGAGCCAGGGTCTCCAGCGCGCTGTATACGATAGTTTCGGCAGTAGATTTTTTACCATCTACCATCAGGATATTTACAAATTTAGCCAGCAGTTCTGATCCGAACTTCGGATCCGGCAGAATTTTACGCTGACCAATGACGCGACGACGTGGCATGGAAATACTCCGTTGTTAATTCAGGATTGTCCAAAACTCTAAGAGTTTAGTTTGACATTAATATAAAACGTTTGGCCTTACTTAACGGAGAACCATTAAGCCTTAGGACGTTTCACGCCATACTTGGAGCGTGATTGCTTACGGTCTTTAACGCCGGAGCAGTCAAGCGCACCACGAACGGTGTGGTAACGAACACCCGGGAGGTCTTTTACACGACCGCCACGGATCAGGATCACGGAGTGCTCCTGCAGGTTGTGACCTTCACCACCGATGTAGGAAGTCACTTCAAAACCGTTAGTCAGACGAACACGGCAAACTTTACGCAGTGCGGAGTTCGGTTTTTTAGGAGTGGTAGTATATACACGAGTACATACGCCACGTTTCTGCGGGCATGCTTCCAGCGCAGGCACGTTGCTTTTTGCAACTTTGCGTGCACGTGGTTTGCGTACCAGCTGGTTAACTGTTGCCATTAAATAGCTCCTGGTTTTAGCTTTTGCTTCGTAAACACGTAATAAAACGACCTCATACAATATGAGGACGCAGAATTTTAGGTCGGTGTCGAAAAGGTGTCAAGAAATATACAACGATCCCACAATTACCAGGACATCTGGCTGGGATGCTTCACCGTAAGTCTGACGAAGTCAGTATAGCTAACCCTGACGACACTGTCTGAAATTTGACCACTCAACCCGCGAGCCTTAATGTCTTCTTCCAGTACATAGACCTTAATGGAGGCATTTTGCAGACTTTCAAGGAAACGGCTTCCTTCGATTGCTGCCGTCACGCCATCCTGGAGCAATAAAAGTTCATCGTCTTTATCAATCAGACGAAGAAGAGAGGAGAAATCGGTAAGCCACGCGGAGCGATGTAGTGTGTGCAGCATGAGAGTCTCAAAACCTTAAAATGACGTCATAGTTGCCTAACTCACGGCGTAAATCTTCCGGTTCAAGCGCTGTCGCATCGATCACAAAATTACTCCCCTGCTGAAGGCCCCGCTCGCGTAATGAGGCAGCGCAGAACCAACATTGATCGATATCGTACAACCCTAACAGCTTGAAGGTCGCGATATAGTCTCGCGCTAGCACGGCATCCGGTTGCTGTCCCTGAAGGATTTGAAAGACGCCATCACCGATAAAAAACACGCCGAGGTCTTCCGTTAATGCAGAGGTCGCCAGCAATGCATCTAACCCTTCACGGCCAGATGCGCTGCCGTGCGGCACGGTAGAAAAGACAAAAGCAACACGTTTCATCAGAATTGCACCACGCGATCGCAGGTCAGGGATGCCTCAGCCAGCGATCCAAGCCCGCTGAGGTTAAAACCTGATTGTAAATTAGCTCCTGCCAGCCCCAGCCGCTTTGCCTCAGTCTCATCAACCACGCCGCGTCGCAACGCCGCTGCCACGCAAATATTCAGTGTTACACCATGCTGTTGGTTCAGCTGTTGCCAGGCCCGTACCAGATCGTATTCATCACTGGCAGGCGAAGTGAGTAGGTTGGCGTTATACACACCTTCACGATAGAAAAAGACGCTGCTTAGCTCATGCCCTTCTTTGAGTAGCGCATGAGCAAATTGCAACGCGCTGCTCGCCTGCTGCGTGCCGTACGCTGGCCCCGTCACCATGATGGCAAAACGCATTATTTATCTTGCCCCTGGAAATCGCCACTTTTGAACTGACGAATATAGAGGTAGACCGTATGTTTGGAGATGTTCAGCCGATCGGCGACCTGGTTGATGGCATCTTTAATATCGAAGATGCCTTTCTCATACAAATTCAGGACGATCTGGCGGTTCTTCGCGTTGTTGGAAACATTACGATCGGCATTCACTTCTTCGATTGTGAATTCCAGCGTCTGGGTAACCAGATCTTCCACCGAAGAAGCAAAGTTGACGGCAGAGCCCACTTCCGGGGTTTCCGGTGGGATAAAGGTATTCATTATCTGCGAGAAAGGGACATCAAGGTTCATGTTGATGCACAGCAGACCAATCACGCGATGCTCACGGTTGCGAATGGCAATCGTCACCGACTTCATCAAGACACCGCTTTTCGCACGTGTGAAGTAACACTTCGACACGCTGCTATCCGCACCCGTCATATCATGCAGCATACGCAACGCAAGGTCGGTAATCGGTGAGCCAATTTTACGGCCCGTGTGTTCACCGTTAGCAATGCGGATGGCCGAGCATTTCAAATCCTGCAAAGAGTGCAATACGATTTCACAATGGGAACCAATGAGCATCGCCAACCCGTCCACTACCGCTTCGTAGGATTTGAGGATATCGAAGTCGGTTTGATCGAAAGGACGTTGATCCAGCAAATCTAGCTCACTGGTTTCGTTGGTTAAAAGCGACCTGGACATGAAAAAAAGCACTCCTTTTCAGGAGCCTGTCGTTATGTTGTCAGGGCAGGCTCATCACTATTATAGGGGCATCTAAAGTAATACAGCGCACAAGGCGCTTTCCAGTATTAATTATATCCTGTCGATAATAAAAAACCGCCGCCCTGTGGGCGGCGGTTTCTGTTAGCTTATTTTTTGCTGCTGTCTGCAGCTTTATCTGCCGGTGCAGCATCTGGCTGCGCGTCAGCTTTCGGTGCCGGTTTGATGTCTAACAGTTCAACATCAAAGACCAGCGTAGAGTTAGCCGGAATGCCCGGAACGCCCGTTTTGCCGTAAGCCAGATCCGGTGGGATAACCAGCTGGATTTTGCCGCCTTTCTTGATGTTTTTCAGGCCTTCAGTCCAGCCCGGGATCACGCCGTCAAGACGGAAAGAGAGCGGCTCACCACGGGTATAAGAGTTATCAAACTCTTTACCATCGATCAGCGTACCTTTGTAGTTAACAACCACGGTATCGCTGTCTTTCGGTGCAGCGCCGGTACCTTCTTTCTCTACTTTGTAGACCAGGCCAGTAGCCGAGGTTTTAACGCCTTTCTCTTTAGCAAATTTCTCGCGGTAAACTTTACCTTTGGCTTCGTTGTCAGCCGCGTCTTTTTCCATTTTTGCCTGAGCGGAGCTCTTCACGCGCGCTTCAAACGCCTGCAGAGTTTGTTCGATTTCCTGGTCAGACAGTTTGCTCTTGTCTGCAAACGCATCCTGAACACCAGCGATCAGCTGATCTTTATCCAGTTTGATGCCCAGCTTTTCCTGCTCTTTCAGAGAGTTTTCCATATAACGACCCAGGGACGCGCCCAGCGCGTAAGCGGCTTTTTGGTCGTCATTCTTGAATGCTGCTTTGCTGTCAGCAGTAGCGGCTGGTTTCGCAGCATCAGCAGCGAAGGTGATCGGGGCATGCAGAGCAACAGCCATTGTGGTCGCCAGCAGCGTTACTTTAAACAGTGATTTCATCCATATCTCCAGGGCCGGGGCATCTCACCCCAGGGTTAACTAACATAAAAATGTACTATAAAGCGTTGCAGAACAAATCAACATACAGGCACGCCCTATTATCACCACTTTTCAGACTCTTTTTGTTTAAATTAGTTTCGTTACCGAAGATTGAGTGCTGTGCAAACAGGCAAAGTTAAGTAGAATTCGCCGCAGTCCGCGATCTGCCGGAGAAAAAAGAAAGAGGTGAATCATGCAGGATACAACAATGGAAACTCGCCTGGCTGAACTGGAAAGTCGCCTGGCATTTCAGGAGATAACCATTGAAGAGCTCAACGTGACGGTGACCGCGCATGAACTGGAAATGGCCAAACTGCGCGACCATCTGC
Source organism: Citrobacter sp. Cf072 (assembly GCF_030334485.1). Taxonomy (NCBI): domain Bacteria; kingdom Pseudomonadati; phylum Pseudomonadota; class Gammaproteobacteria; order Enterobacterales; family Enterobacteriaceae; genus Citrobacter; species Citrobacter sp. Cf072. The sequence continues at coordinate 7,651 of NZ_JAOWDX010000034.1, forward strand.
GTCTGCTGACGGAAAAGCTCAAAGCAACGCAACCGTCCCACATCGCGTCGCAATCTGAAGAGACCCCTCCGCCACATTATTGAGACGTAAAAAAGCGGGGATATCCCCGCTTTTTTTGTGTCCGAAAGCGCTAACGCTTATCGGATCTACTCACATATACCCAAAGGATTTCAAATCACAGCAAGGCGGCAAGCTTGAGGAAGTCCTGGGAGCATAGATAACTATGTGACCAGGATTCGAAAGCGCAGCCAACACCGCTGTGGGTTGAAAGACGAAGGGTATTAGTGGCAACCGCAGCCGCCGCCGTTACCTTTACCGCCACCGCCGCAGCAGCCTTCGCCGCCGTGCTCGTGACCATGGTCGTGGCCGTGTCCACCGCAGCAACCGTCATGACCGTGGTCATGATCGTGGTCGTGACCGTGCGCACCGTGAACGTGGCCGTGAGCCAGTTCTTCTTCGGTCGCTTCGCGGATAGCAACAACTTCTACGTTGAATTTCAGATTCTGGCCAGCCAGCATGTGGTTACCGTCAACCACAACGTGGTCGTCTTCCACTTCGGTAATTTCTACCGGTACTGGACCCTGGTCAGTTTCAGCCAGGAAACGCATGCCAACCTGCAGTTCGTCAACGCCCATAAAGACGTCTTTAGGAACGCGCTGCACCAGGTTTTCGTCGTACTGACCGTATGCGTCGTTTGCGCCAACAGCAACATCGAATTTGTCGCCAACTTCATGACCGTCCAGCGCTGTTTCCAGGCCAGAAATCAGGGAACCGTGACCATGCAGGTAGTCCAGCGGTGCACTCACCGGAGACTCATCAACCAACACACCGTCTTCTGTACGTACCTGATAGGCCAGGCTGACCACCAGGTCCTTTGCTACTTTCATGATATCTCCTGAGCATGGAAAGAATAGTGGCGCAGATTGTAGCGGAATTCTGCACCTGTGTACCCTCTAGCTTAAAAAAAGCTGCGCCATATCGCTAGTCCGGATGAAAAATCCCGATCACTTGCTCTTCTTTGCGAACGTGCTCGCGCGCCTCTTTATCGGCTTCCCGCATCTGATGACCGCACTTAACACACTCAACAATATCGATATTATTTTCACGCCACATCGCCAGCGTATCCTGCGACTGGCAGGACGGACATTTTGCGCCTGCGATAAAACGTTTACGAATTGCCATGATTATCCTCTACTCAAATTCATCCCAGCCATCCAGCTGACGTCGCTCTTGCTGCATCTCTCGTTGGAAAATTTCCTCCAGCTCGCGCCGTGCTTCCCTTGCTCGAGAGATTTGTACCGTATCGGTATGCATGGGGATCAGTTCCCGCAGCATGCGCATATCCAGCCGACGGAAATGCAGCTGAGCACGCTGGGCCTGGTGCGGATGCATCCCCAGTGTAACCAGCGTTTTACGCCCCAACTCCAGCGCACTGGAGAACGTTTCGCGGGAAAACTGCGTCACACCGGCCTGTAATAACTCATGCGCCTCTACACGTCCGCGCGCTCGCGCAAGAATATGCAAATGCGGAAAATACTGTTGGCACAGTTCCACCAGTTTCATTGTGTCTTCAGGCTCATTACAGGTAATAACAATAGACTGTGCCGCCTCTGCCCCTGCGGAGCGCAACAGTTCCACCTGAGTGGCGTCACCGTAGTAGACCTTATAGCCATATTTGCGCATCAGATTCACCGCGCTGATATCTCGCTCCAGGACGGTAATACGCATTTTATTGGCCATCAACAGGCGACCAATAACCTGACCAAAACGCCCAAACCCCACCACAATCACCTGCGGTTTATCATCTTCCACCCAGGGTTTTTCGTCTTCCTCATCCGTGCCGTTAAACTGGCGGGAGAGCCATTTATCAATCAGCTTCATCACCAGCGGCGTGGTCATCATCGACAGCGTGACGGTCACCAGCAGCAACGCCATTTGGTCGCCCTGAAACAGCCGTTGCGAGGATGCCGTTGAAAACAGCACGAAAGCGAATTCACCGCCCTGACTTAAAACCCCGGCAAATTGCATCCGTTCAGAGCTTCTCATGCCGTTAAGACGCGCCAGTACATACAGCACCAGCATTTTAACGACCACCAGCACGATCACGCTCGCTGCCACCCACAGAATATGGGTGTAGAGCACGCCGAGATTGAGCGACATGCCAACGGAGATAAAAAACAGCCCGAGCAACAGTCCCTTGAACGGATCGATTGCCGTTTCCAGCTCATGTCGGTATTCACTTTCCGCCAGCAGCACACCCGCGATAAACGTTCCCAGCGCCATTGACAGCCCCAGCGCATCCATAAATAAAGCAGAACCCAGCACCAATAGCAGCGTGGCAGCGGTGAACACTTCCCGCACGCCAGAATCCGCAATAAAGCGGAAAACCGGACGCAGCAAATAGCGCCCGCCAATCAGCATGCCGGCAAAGGCCAGCACCTTCATTCCCACTTTAATCCAGTCAAAATGTTCGTCAGCAGACCCCGCCAGCAGCGGAACCAGCGCCAGCGCAGGGATCACCGCCAGATCCTGAAACAGCAGCACCGAAAAACCCAACTGCCCGGATTCACTGCGGTTCATGCCTTTCTCACGCATCAACTGCAGCGCCATCGCGGTCGATGACATCGCCAGACCAATGCCCCCAACCACTGCCGCCTGCCAGGAGAACGCAGTGAGCATCAATAATCCGGCCAGCACCACCGCGCTCAGCATCACCTGCGCGGCGCCGACGCCAAAAATTGAACGCCGCAGTTGCCAAAGCTTGGCCGGATTAAGTTCCAACCCAATGATGAACATCAGAAAAACCACGCCCAGCTCGGAAAAGTGCAGGATTTCATCCACATCGCTGATGAACCCTAATCCCCACGGGCCGATGGCAATACCCGCCAGCAAGTAACCCAACACCGGACCGATACCCAACCTGGACGCCAACGGTACCGCCGCCACCGCCGCGAAGAGAAACAACACTCCGGCTGTCAACAAATCTGAACCTTCCATCAGCGGCCTCCCACAGGGATCGGATTCGCCAGCCAGTCACCATACGCTTTCGCATGGCTGTCCAGCTCCTGCTTCGTTTGCCTTCTGGCCCAGTAAACGATAATAGGGCTCATCCAGTGCATGCGGCACATACCGGCCGTCAGCTCGAAAGGGCGCAGCACATCGCTCATTGGATAACGGTTTAGCGCGTCATAGCGGTAGGCACTTTCCGGTTCTCCGGTAGTGATAACGCTACGCCAGTACTTTCCCGCCAGTTGATTCCCTCCGGGACCGCTGGCAAATCCGCGGCTCAGTACGCGGTCAAGCCACTCCTTTAACAGCGCCGGACAGCTATACGTGTAAAGCGGATGCTGAAAAACGATCACATCATGCTCACGCAGCAGCGCCTGTTCATGCGGAATATCGATAAAAAAATCAGGATAGTGCGCGTAAAGGTCGTGCACGGTAACATTGCTGAGCTGCATGGCCGGTTTAAGCAGAACACGGTTCGCGACCGAGTCCTGAGATTCCGGATGGGCATACAGCAGCAAGACTTTCGCTGGCTGGAACATCATCCCCCTCCCGGTTTTGTCTTTTGTCTATTTTCGACGTTTTGGGCTACCATTGCGCCTCGGTGCGGCAAACGGCCCGCACATTACATTATCATAATGATAAATTAACATAGTCTGAACATACGGCGCCTTATGATTGTTTTCTCATCGTTACAAATTCGTCGCGGCGTGCGCGTCTTGCTGGACAATGCCACGGCCACCATTAATCCAGGGCAGAAGGTTGGCCTGGTGGGTAAAAATGGCTGCGGTAAATCTACCCTGCTGGCATTGCTGAAAAATGAACTCAGCGCCGACGCTGGAGGATTTACCTATCCGGGAAACTGGCAGCTCGCGTGGGTGAATCAGGAAACGCCTGCGTTGCCACAGCCCGCGCTGGAGTACGTCATTGACGGCGACCGCGAATATCGTCAACTGGAAGCGCAGTTGAACGACGCCAACGAACGTAACGATGGACATGCCATTGCCACTGTCCATGGCAAGCTGGATGCCATCGATGCCTGGACCGTGCGTTCACGCGCCGCCAGCCTGCTGCATGGCCTCGGTTTCTCCAACGAACAGCTTGAACGGCCGGTCAGCGACTTCTCCGGTGGCTGGCGTATGCGCCTCAACCTGGCCCAGGCGCTGATTTGCCGTTCAGACCTACTACTGCTCGATGAACCTACCAACCACCTCGATCTCGACGCGGTGATCTGGCTGGAAAGATGGCTGAAAAGCTATCAGGGCACGCTGATCTTGATCTCCCACGACCGCGACTTCCTCGATCCGGTGGTGGATAAAATTATTCATATCGAACAGCAAACCATGTTCGAGTACACAGGCAACTACAGCGCGTTTGAAATCCAGCGTGCGACCCGCCTCGCGCAGCAACAGGCCATGTACGAAAGCCAGCAGGAGCGCGTGGCACATCTGCAAAGCTATATCGATCGTTTCCGCGCTAAAGCAACGAAAGCAAAACAGGCGCAGAGTCGTATCAAAATGCTGGAACGCATGGAGCTGATTGCCCCAGCGCACGTGGACAACCCGTTCCACTTCAGCTTCCGTGAACCGGAAAGCCTGCCAAACCCGCTGCTGAAGATGGAAAAGGTCAGCGCTGGCTACGGCGATCGCGTCATTCTCGATTCGATCAAACTGAATCTGGTGCCGGGTTCCCGCATCGGTCTGCTCGGTCGCAACGGCGCGGGTAAATCGACGCTGATTAAGCTGCTGGCCGGCGAACTGGCCCCCATCAGCGGCGAGATTGGCCTGGCGAAAGGCATCAAGCTGGGCTATTTCGCGCAGCACCAGCTGGAGTTTTTACGCGCCGATGAATCACCAATTCAGCATCTGGCACGCATGGCGCCGCAGGAGCTGGAGCAGAAACTACGAGACTACCTGGGTGGATTCGGCTTCCAGGGCGATAAAGTCAGCGAAGAGACTCGCCGCTTCTCCGGTGGTGAAAAGGCGCGTCTGGTGCTGGCATTGATCGTCTGGCAGCGCCCGAACCTGCTGCTGCTCGATGAACCGACCAACCACCTGGACTTAGATATGCGTCAGGCGCTGACCGAAGCGCTGATCGATTTTGAAGGCGCGCTGGTTGTCGTCTCGCACGACCGTCACCTGATCCGCTCCACCACCGACGACCTCTATCTGGTACACGACAAGAAAGTCGAGCCGTTTGATGGCGATCTGGAGGATTATCAGCAGTGGCTGAGCGATGTCCAGAAACAGGAAAATCAGAGCGACGAACCGGCGAAAGAGAGCGTTAACAGCGCCCAGGCTCGTAAAGACCAGAAGCGTCGTGAAGCGGAACTGCGCACTCTGACGCAACCGCTGCGCAAAGAGATCACCCGTCTGGAAAAAGAGATGGAGAAACTGCACGCGCAGTTAGCTCAGGCGGAAGAGAAACTCGGCGACAGCGAACTGTACGACCAAAGCCGCAAAGCCGAACTCACCGCTTGTCTGCAGCAGCAGGCCAGTGCGAAATCCGGGCTGGAAGAGTGTGAAATGGCCTGGCTGGACGCTCAGGAACAACTTGAGCAGATGTTGGGTGAGTAAGGTTTTGCCGGATGGCGACGCTGGCGCGTCTGATCCGGCCTACATAAAGCGTGCGGCCTGCTGCCCGTAGGCCGGATAAGGCAAAGCCGCCATCCGGCAAAAGCCCAGCTTAGCGTTGCATCGCCAGACGCTGGCGGATTTCTTCGAAATGCTCGCAGTTAAACAGCTTGCCGTTGAGAAAACGGGTTTTCAGCTCCCCTTCCTGCTCTTGCTCCCAAGTCTGTTCATCATGCAGACGCAGTTCCCCTTGCTCATCACGTGTGACGCGAAGCAGACCACGGGCTGAACGCTTCAGGCCATTATCGGTTTTCGGCTCTTTGAAAATCGTCCGGCCTTTGCCGTCGACTTCTCCCCACGTCGCTTTCATCGCAAAACCGAAGGTGTCACGCGTGTTGTACTGATAGGTAAAGGAACCGACGCCAAACACGACGTTTGAACTGGCAAATCCTTTCGCTTCCAGACGACGCAGGATCTCATTCGCCCGCTCAAGGGTGATGGAGTCGCCATAAATCAGTCCAACATGCGGGTCGAGCACCTTGTAACCTTTAGCGTTAATCGTGCCGCCAAAAATCTCCCACAGCACTTCCACGGACCCTTTCTCCTGAGCGGTACGATCGCTGCTTGTATCGTTATCTTCGCCAGTACCGCACAGAATCTCTACCGGGTTGCCGCTATCCGGACGGAATACCACACGACCTTCACGCGCCAGAATGATGCTCTTCAGTTCGCGGGTATATTCCGTCAGCACCTGCCAGTAGTCCCAGGTATCAGATACTATCGATACAAATCCTTGCGGGTAGAGATCGGCAATCAGGCGGCGGAAGGTTTCAATTTCATGCTCGCGCTCGCCCATACACATCACGCTGTGTTCAGTAGCTGGAATACTGGCGCCGATAAAATAGGGCTCGCCGTCGGTGTAGTAATCGCGGGCGTACAACAGAGATGGAATACTGTCGGTCCCTTTAAAGCTCAACAAATGCCCACTGCCCGCCTGCATGGTGTCCTGTAATCCGGACATACCGCGAAATGAAAAGTCATGGCACTGGAAGTCAAGATGCGTCAGGTCGCTACAGGTTTTCTGTGCCCAGCGTGCGCAGATTTTACGGTAATGGTGAGCAATCGTGGCGTTTGTCGACGCTTTCCACAATTCCGCCGACAGGACGGTCTCCAGGTAATTCACCAGCCAGAAAAATTCGGGTTTGGTGTTGATAATGGTTAAAACCGGCACAGTCATTGGGACTTTGCTACCTTCATCCAGCGCCTTGATGTGCAGCGGCAGATAGCCCAACTGATGCAATGCACGAATATGGTCCACCGCCACCGCATCTTTGCCGAGATAGCTATCCATGACCTGTTTGTATTCACTCACAACCTCATCTTCCGGGCGGGCAAAGAACGCCTCATTAAACAGGTCGACTAAAAACCACTGCATAAACCCCTGCAGGCCGAAAAATACCAGTTTGCCATCCGCCAACGGCGAGGAGAAAAAGCGATCGCTGCGAGGGGTAAAGTTGGAATATACGCGACGGGTGCCCTGCGGATACTGAACGCGGTGAGACACTTTGTAGCCGTCGATAGCTAAAATTGGATTCATTTTCATAATCAGTCTCTCCCTCAGGCGCGGTAAATCGCGTCAATATCGATAAGTTCAAGCTGCGGATGTTCCAGCGTCGGGGCAGCTAAAGAAGTGGTGGTGTAGATGGCGTCAATACCGTTAGCAAACAGGTGTTCAACGCCCTTAGAAAAGATCCCGTGGGTGACGTACAGGCTAACGCTGCGGGCACCGGCATCACGTAGCACCTGCGCAGAACCTATGAAGGTGCCGCCAGCATCACACAGGTCGTCGACAATCAGCAGATCCCTCCCCCTGACGTCTCCGGCCAATAACGTAAATCCCGTCAGGCTGCCGCTTGCCACATCACGTTTTTTGCTCAGGATGGCGTACTGCTCCACACCGGCCGCTCTGGCTACGGCATCAATCTTCTTCAGCGATCCTGCATCGGGAGCAACCAACATCAGCGCGTTTTGCTGAAACAGCCGCGATAATGACGCGCTTTGCATCAGGCAAACCTCCTGGGGGATCGCCACAAAGTTGTCGATTGCAGCCGCCGCCGCGTCACTGTGCGGGTCGAGCACGTTGACCTTGTCAAATTTCAACGTATTGAGCTGACTGGCGAAGACTTTCAGCGCAAAGCTGTCACCCGATACCATATGTCTGTCCTGACGCGCCCACGGCAGCCAGGGAAGGTCGAGATGGCTGACCAGTACATCGGTCTGATGACGGACCGCCTCAACCAGTTGCGCCAGCAGCATAAAATCGTTCATATCGCGCATAGCCGTGGCACGGATGCGCATCAGGCGAGCAAAGGTTGGCAACGCATCGGTGACTTTTAACCAGACAGCACCATCAGGAAAAACACCGCTGGCAACGGCATAGACCTGGTCGTCCAAAGTTAGTGTCAATTTTATGTTCATCGCGCTCACCTCTTAATTGTGTCCCTTCGACATAATTAATAATGTCTCTAAGACACATATTAAGCAAGCAGAAAATGAATTATTTTTAAGCTGTTAGTTAATCTACTGATAAATAATGAGAAAAAACGAACCTTGCCCCCCGGTGCCGGGCTGGTACACTTATCAGCGTTACAAATCATCGTGAGTACCTTATGACCACCGAAGCCGACTACCTGAATCAGTACGACGCCAGCCGCTTCCCTTCACCTCTGGTGACGGTAGATAGTGCGTTATTTACCCTGCATCAACAGGCGCTGTGCGTATTACTGGTCGAGCGGGCAAAGCACCCGCAAAAAGGACGTTGGGGATTACCCGGCGGCTTTATTGATATCGAAAACGATGATTCAACCCGTACCACCGCGCTGCGCAAACTCACTGAAAAAACGGGTGTTTCGCCTTCGTGGCTGGAACAACTGGATACCTTTTCCGGGCCTGATCGTGACCCGCGCGGCTGGAGCCTGACTGTCACCTGGTTTGCACTAATCGCCTGGGTAGACTGCGCGCCCCATATCGCCAGCGTCAGCAATGCCCGTTGGGTGCCGGTTGATGAGTTGAAAAACTATTCACTCGCGTTTGATCACGAGAAAATCATTACAGCGGCGCTGCATCGCTTGCGGCAAAAAACGATGTACTCGCTCCTTCCAGTGTACTGCTTGCCGGAAACATTTACCCATGGGCAACTACTCGAAGCCACTGAGGTGATCCTCGGTCAGTCGATCCAGCGTAAAAGTCTGATTCGTCGCTTTGAAGCGTCAGGAATGTTTGAAGATACTGGAGAAAGCGTGGCGACAGGGACGCGTAAAGCCCGCCTGTGGCGACGTAAACCTAACGTCGATTTTCATTTTTTCTCGCGTAACCTGCTGACTGACTAGCGACAAAATCACATATTGGCTAACCCGCACGCGCTGTGCGCGGTATAGTTATTCTTTCCGATTATTAATTGCTCCGGTGTTATGGTTGAAATCACGTCCACAGAAATGACCCCACCTACCGACGATTCGCGAGAATTCCGCCCGATGCGCGGTATCAGTAACCGCCATCTGCAGACGATGCTGCCGCGATTAATTCGCCGTAAGGTGAAGTTCGACGCCCACTGGCAGCGTCTGGAATTGCCCGACGGCGATTTCGTCGATCTGGCGTGGAGTGAAGATCCGCAACAGGCGAGACACAAACCGCGCCTGGTGGTTTTTCACGGTCTGGAAGGTAGTCTGAACAGCCCCTACGCACATGGCCTGATTGAAGCAGCACAAAAGCGCGGCTGGCTGGGCGTGGTAATGCATTTTCGCGGTTGCAGTGGTGAGCCCAATCGTTTGAACCGTATTTATCACTCCGGCGAAACAGAAGATGGCACCTGGTTTTTACACTGGCTGGATCGTGAGTTCGGTCGCGCACCGACCGCCGCGGTAGGTTATTCACTCGGTGGAAACATGCTGGCTTGTCTGCTGGCAAAAGAAGGCAACGATATTCCGATAGATGCAGCGGTTATCGTTTCTGCGCCTTTCGTGCTCGAAGCCTGTAGCTACCATATGGACAAGGGCTTTTCCCGTGTCTATCAGCGCTACCTGCTCAATTTATTGAAAGCCAACGCCTCGCGTAAGCTTGAGGCATATCCAGGTTCGCTGCCGGTAAGCCTGGCCCAGTTGAAATCTTTGCGCCGCATTCGCGATTTTGACGATCTGATCACCGCCAAAATCCACGGTTTCGCCGATGCTATCGACTATTACCGCCAGTGCAGCGCCATGCCGTTGCTCAATCGGATCGCCAAACCAACACTGATTATCCATGCTAAAGACGATCCGTTTATGGATCATCACGTGATCCCGAAACCGGAAAATCTGCCTTCACAGGTGGAATATCAGCTGACTGAACATGGCGGCCACGTCGGATTTATTGGTGGCACAGTGCGCCGTCCTGAGATGTGGCTGGAATCAAGAATCCCGGACTGGCTGACAACGTATCTGGAGGCGTCATCATGATTATCCCATGGCAAGATATCTCTCCGGACGCGCTGGACAATCTGATTGAAAGCTTTGTCTTGCGTGAAGGCACCGATTACGGTGAACATGAACGCTCGCTCGAACAAAAAGTCGCCGACGTCAAACGCCAACTACAATCAGGTGAAGCCGTGCTGGTGTGGTCCGAACTGCATGAAACGGTCAACATTATGCCGAGGAAGCAGATTCACGAGTAATCCGTAGCCGCCGGCCGACTTTACTATAATTACAACCATTTCATGGAGTTGTTATGTCTGCCAAACATCCGGTGATTGCGGTAACAGGATCCAGCGGCGCGGGGACCACCACCACCAGCCTCGCGTTTCGTAAAATTTTCGCGCAGTTAAACCTGCGCGCCGCCGAGGTGGAAGGTGACAGTTTTCACCGCTATACCCGTCCGGAAATGGACATGGCGATTCGCAAAGCACGCGATGCCGGGCGGCATATCAGCTATTTCGGCCCCGAAGCTAACGACTTCGGTCTGCTGGAGCAAACCTTCATTGAATACGGCCTGACGGGCAAAGGTCAGTCGCGTAAATACCTGCACACCTACGATGAGGCCGTACCGTGGAATCAGGTTCCGGGGACATTTACGCCCTGGCAGCCGCTGCCTGAACCGACGGATGTCCTGTTCTATGAGGGACTGCACGGCGGCGTTGTCACCCCTCAGCAAAATGTGGCCCAGCATGTCGATCTGCTGGTTGGCGTGGTGCCGATCGTGAACCTGGAGTGGATCCAGAAGCTGACCCGCGATACCAGCGAGCGTGGACACTCGCGTGAAGCGGTGATGGACTCGGTGGTGCGCTCAATGGACGATTACATCAATTACATCACGCCACAGTTTTCCCGTACGCATATCAACTTCCAACGCGTACCAACCGTCGATACCTCTAATCCCTTTGCCGCCAAGAGCATTCCGTCACTCGATGAAAGCTTTGTCGTGATTCATTTTCGTAATCTGGAAGGGATCGACTTCCCGTGGCTACTGGCCATGCTGCAGGGCTCATTCATTTCTCATATCAATACGTTGGTCGTACCGGGCGGAAAAATGGGTCTGGCGATGGAATTGATTATGCTGCCGCTGGTGCAGCGACTGATGGAAGGCAAAAAGATAGAGTGATATGTGGAAAGCGCCCGATGGCGCTTCGCTTATCGGGCCTACGATTCAACATCACCTTGTAGGCCGGATAAGGCAACGCCGCCATCCGGCATCAGCAATTACGCGGCAACCACTTCATAGGAGTGGGTAATGTTCACCGCCTTTTCCAGCATCAGCGCCACGGAGCAATATTTTTCCGCCGAAAGATCGACCGCACGTGCGACGGACGCATCTTTCAGATCGTTACCCGTTACGATGAAGTGCAGGTTGATATGGGTAAACAGGCGCGGCGCTTCATCACGACGCTCGGAGGTCAGCTTCACTTCGCAGTTGGTCACATCCTGACGACCCTTTTGCAGGATCGACACCACATCAATTGCGCTGCAACCACCCGCAGCCATTAAGACCATTTCCATCGGGCTCGGCGCTTTATCACCGGAGTTACCGTCCATCAAAATCTGGTGGCCAGAAGCGGACTCACCGAGGAAGGTCAGCCCTTCAACCCACTTAACACGTGCTTGCATATTTTATTACTCCGATGCATCAATTTTCCTGACAGATTACGCGCACACAACAAATCTCGCAACGGAAGGCGACCTGCGTCATGCTGAAGCGAGACACCAGGAGACACACGGCGAAAGCTATGCTAAAACAGTCGGGATGCTACAGTAATACATTGACGTACTGCATGTATGCAGAGGACATCACATTACAGGCCGTCGCACGTATTGACAGCCCCCTTCCCAGGTAGCGGGAAGCACATTTTTGCAAACCCAGAGACAGGATGTTTTTTGGCTCTGGAGACAGCTTATAACAGAGGATAACCGCGCATGGTGCTTGGCAAACCGCAAACAGACCCGACTCTCGAATGGTTCTTGTCTCATTGCCATATTCATAAGTACCCATCGAAGAGCACGCTGATTCACCAGGGTGAAAAAGCGGAAACGTTGTACTACATCGTTAAAGGCTCAGTGGCAGTGCTGATCAAAGATGAAGAAGGGAAAGAAATGATCCTTTCTTATCTGAATCAGGGCGATTTTATTGGTGAATTAGGCCTCTTCGAAGAAGGTCAGGAACGCAGCGCCTGGGTCCGTGCTAAAACTGCATGTGAAGTCGCTGAAATTTCCTACAAAAAATTTCGTCAATTAATCCAGGTCAATCCAGATATTCTGATGCGTCTGTCCTCTCAGATGGCTCGCCGTCTGCAGGTCACGTCTGAAAAAGTGGGCAACCTTGCCTTCCTCGACGTTACCGGTCGTATCGCGCAGACTCTGCTGAATCTGGCGAAACAGCCTGATGCGATGACCCACCCGGACGGCATGCAGATTAAAATCACCCGTCAGGAAATCGGCCAGATCGTTGGCTGCTCCCGTGAGACCGTCGGTCGTATTCTGAAGATGCTGGAAGATCAGAACCTGATCTCCGCACACGGTAAGACCATCGTCGTCTACGGCACACGTTAACCCCATCGAAGTGGCGCGTTACCCCGTAATGCGCCACTTTTGTTTGCTCCGATGTGGCGAAGACTGATATACCACCCAGAGATCAACTACGCACTACGACAAACGCTGGTGCTATGTTTACCTGTGGCCGTCGGTCTGATCATCGGTCAGCTTCATCTGGGACTCCTCTTTTCCCTCGTCCCTGCCTGCTGCAATATTGCCGGTCTTGATACCCCGCATAAGCGCTTTTTCAAACGCTTAGTGATTGGCGCGTCTTTGTTTGCCGGATGCAGTCTGATCATGCAATTACTGCTGGCACAGACTATACCGCTGCCGCTGATCCTCACCGGCCTGACGCTGATTCTTGGTGTAACCGCAGAATTAGGCCCTCTGCATGCGCGACTACTACCTGCCTCGCTTATTGCGGCAATTTTCACACTCAGTCTGGCAGGTAACATGCCCGTCTGGGAGCCGCTGCTGATCTACGCGCTGGGCACATTGTGGTATGGCCTGTTCAACTGGTTCTGGTTCTGGATGTGGCGCGAGCAGCCGCTGCGTGAGTCGCTCAGCTTGTTGTACCGCGAATTAGCCGATTACTGTGAGGCCAAGTACAGCATGCTGACCCAGCATGCCGACCCAGAAAAAGCGCTGCCTCCCCTGCTGGTGCGCCAGCAAAAAGCGGTGGATTTAATTACCCAGTGCTATCAGCAAATGCATATGCTGTCGGCGCATCGCAACAACGATTATAAGCGCCTGCTACGTGCCTTTCAGGAGGCGCTCGATTTACAGGAACATATTTCCGTTAGCCTCCACCAGCCGGAAGAGGTGCAAAAGCTGGTCGAACGTAGCCACGCCGAACAAGTGATTCGCTGGAATGCGCGCACCGTCGCCGAACGCCTTCGCGTACTGGCCGATGATATTTTGTATCACCGCTTACCGACCCGTTTCTCAATGGAAAAGCAGATTGGCACGCTGGAGAAAATCGCCAACCAGCATCCGGACAATCCGGTGGGTCAATTTTGCTACTGGCACTTCAGCCGTATTGCCCGTGTGCTACGCACCCAGCGACCACTGTATGCCCGTGATTTAATGGCTGACAAGCAGCGTCGGCTGCCGCTGATCCCTGCCCTGAAAAGCTATTTGTCGTTGAAATCCCCGGCGCTGCGTAATGCCGGACGCATCAGCGTCATGTTGAGCATTGCCAGCCTGATGGGCAGCGCCTTACACCTGCCAAAACCCTATTGGATTTTGATGACAATCCTGTTCGTCACGCAAAATGGCTACGGGGCAACCCGGGTACGTATCTTACACCGTTCAGTAGGGACGCTCGTCGGCCTGGTGATCGCCGGCGTCACGCTGCACTTTCATATTCAGGAAGGTTACACGCTGGCAGGCATGCTGCTGATAACCCTGGTGAGTTATCTGACCATCCGCAAAAACTACGGCTGGGCTACCGTCGGCTTTACGGTCACCGCGGTATATACCCTGCAACTGCTGACGCTGAACGGGGAACAGTTTATCGTGCCGCGGTTTATCGATACGATCACTGGCTGCCTGATCGCTTTTGGCGGGATGCTCTGGCTGTGGCCGCAGTGGCAGAGCGGTTTACTGCGTAAAAACGCCCACGATGCGTTAGAAGCCGATCAGGAGGCCATTCGCCTGATTCTTAGCCACGATCCCCAGGCCACACCGCTGGCGTATCAACGCATGCGGGTCAACCAGGCGCATAACACGCTGTTCAACTCGCTGAACCAGGCGATGCAGGAGCCAGGGTTCAACTCGCACTACCTGGCGGACATGAAACTGTGGGTTACGCATAGCCAGTTCATCGTCGAACACATCAACGCAATGACTACGCTGGCAAGGGAACATACGATGCTGACGCCGGATTTGGCGCAGCGGTATCTGGAGTCCTGTGAAATTGCGATCCAGCGCTGTCAGCAGCGGCTAGAATATGACGGTCCCGGAAGCTCCGGCGATGTGAATATTCTCGAAGCGCCAGAGATGCTGTCCCATGGGCCTTTAAGCACCCTTGAGCAGCATCTGCAGCGGGTTTTAGGGCATCTGAACACCATGCATACCATTTCGTCGGTAGCATGGCGTCAGCGACCGCACCATGGGATCTGGCTGAGCCGCCGGTTGCGGGACATGAAAGGTTAAGAGAGTTGCCGGATGGCGGCGTAAACGCCTTATCCGGCCTACAGAGTAAGGTGTGATCCGTAGGCCGGATAAGCGTAGCGCCATCCGGCAATCCGTCAACCCATCACTTTCGCCACGGCCTGCGCGAAGCGCTGCATTCCTTCATCGATATCGGTCTGCTCCACCACCAGCGACGGCGCGAAACGCATCACGTCCGGTCCGGCGTTCAGTACCATCACGCCTTCATTCGCCGCGGCGTACAAGAAATCACGCGCCCGGCCTTTAAACTGCGGCTTCAGTTCGGCGCCAATCAGCAGTCCCATACCGCGAATGTCGCTGAAAATGTCAAACTGCTGGTCAATTTTCTGCAAATGCTGAACAAACGCCTGGCGTTTGGCCTGAATACCTTCCAGCACTTCCGGCGTGTTGATGATATCAAACGCAGCTCCCGCAACCGCGCAGGCCAGCGGGTTACCGCCGTATGTGGAGCCGTGTGAACCCACGTGGAACGCGGAGGCAATCTCCTGGGTGGTCAGCACCGCGCTCACCGGGAAACCGCCACCGAGCGCCTTGGCGCTGGTGAGGATATCCGGCGTCACGCCGTAGTGCATATAGGCAAACAGTGAGCCAGTACGCCCCATCCCGCTCTGTACTTCATCAAATACCAACAGCGCCTGGTGCTGATCACAGAGCTCACGCAAGCCTTGCAGGAATGCCGGCGTTGCCGCAGTAACGCCACCCTCGCCCTGAATAGGCTCGATCACCACCGCGCAGGTGTGATCGTCCATCACCGCTTTGACCGCATGCAGATCGTTAAACGGGACATGGATGATATCTGCCGGCTTTGGTCCAAAGCCGTCGGAATATTTCGGCTGCCCGCCGACGGATACGGTAAACAGCGAGCGGCCGTGAAACGCGTTATGGAAGGCAATGATTTTGGTTTTGAACGGGCTATGACGCACGCAGGCATAGTGGCGCGCCAGCTTAAAGGCGGTTTCGTTAGCTTCGGTACCGGAGTTCATGAACAGTACGCGTTCGGCGAAAGTCGCATCAATGAGTTTACGACCTAAGCGTAACGCCGGTTCGTTGGTGAAAACGTTGCTGGTATGCCACAGGGTTTCACCCTGGGTTTTTAACGCCTCAACCAGCGCAGGATGGCAATGCCCTAACGCGGTAACTGCAATGCCGCCCGCGAAATCAACATACTCTTTACCCTGTTGATCCCATACTCGACTCCCTTTCCCTTTTACCGGGATAAACTCAGCCGGTGCATAAATCGGCAGAATCACTTCATCGAATGTCGCGCGTGTAATTGCAGTTTGTTCAGTTGCCATGTCATTACCACCCTGTTAAGCAGAAATGCTAGTGAAATTATAATCACAAAATATGAATAAAAAATCACTGAATAGCAACCACAAATCACCGGTTGAGGAAATTAGCCAGCAGCTGATGCCCCTGTTCGCTGAGAATGCTCTCCGGGTGAAACTGCACCCCTTCCATATCCCACTCCCGGTGGCGAATACCCATGATCTCCTGTGTTTCACTCCAGGCGGTCACCTCAAAGCAGTCAGGAAGGGTTTCGGGAGCGACCACCAGAGAATGGTAGCGCGTTACCGTTAATGGATTGGCGAGCCCCTGAAAAACGCCCTGCCCGTTATGTGTAATCGGCGACGTTTTACCATGCATCACTTTCGCCGCCCGAACCACGGTCGCGCCAAAGGCCTGCGCCATCGCCTGGTGCCCCAGACAAACGCCCAGCAGTGGGATCTTCCCTGAGAAATAGCGAATAACCTCCAGCGAAATACCGGCGTCATCCGGCGTACAGGGTCCCGGGGAAATGACGATTTTTTGCGGGCTCAGCGCGTCAATTTGCGCCAGCGTCAACTCGTCGTTGCGCCTGACAAGGACATCTGCCCCCAGTTCGCAGAAGTATTGGTACAGGTTCCAGGTGAAAGAATCATAGTTATCAATAAGCAGGATCATGGCGGCTCCGGTACATAAGAACCGCGCTATTCTACTCAGTTTCCGGTGCTTCGCTTACCACTTTACGAAATATCGCCCGCAGTGCAGACAGGTCACCCATCGCCCCGCTCTGATTAGCCTGATTCCACTCCTCAACCGGAATGCCATCCCAGCTCAGCACATACCCTGCATGAATCGCTAACTGTTCGAAGAAAATACGCTGCGCCAGACCGCTACCAATGCGAAACGGATGCAGCACATTGATTTCGCAATAATAGTGCGCAAGACGATCGACAAACTTGTCTTCCGGTAATCCCACCAGCCAGGACTCATCTTCCAGGTCCTGCATCAGTGCATTGCCCTCTTTCTCGATATAGGCGAAATGGCAAAAGCGAGTATCGCCCTGGTAAATATCGACTTCGCGCAGGTGTCCCGCCCAGTCAAAAATATCCCGATACAGCTGGCGATGAATGGCGCACAGGTGCGGTAAGCCCCGTTTAAGCGGCCCCAATTCGATAGTCGCCGCACGCAGCGCCGTCAGTTCATAAGCCGCCTGCGCCAAACGCTGCGCCTGATGAATCCCCAGACGGTTACGCATGACATTCAGGCCCGGATATAAATACGGGTCTCGACCATCACCGAATTTATCGCTCATAGTGCCTCCTCAGCTCTTCAAGACGCGCCAGAGCGTCTTCAGCACTCAGAGTAACCCGTAGAATATCTACGCCTTCCAGCCGTCGACTGGCCTGGAAATTGGCGTTTCGCCGCTGTTCCCACAGCCTGGACTTTTGTTTATCGGTGAGTTTTTTCACGTGACCTCCCTGAATGAGCCGACACTTGCCACAAGTATAAGCAGCAATTTCGGGTTACGCAGAGAGAGGGGGGAACGCGGGCAAGAACTACCCGCGCTAGATACGATTACGGCAGAACTTTAGCAGAAAGGATAACAATCGGTTTTGACGGAACATTCTGGTATGGACCGACATCATGGGTCTGTACCTGAGAGATCTTATCCGCGACATCCATACCTTTCACAACTTTTCCGAAGACAGCATAGCCAAAGTCGCGCTGGCCGTGATCGAGGAAAGCGTTGTCTGCAATGTTGATAAAGAACTGGCTGGTCGCGCTGTCTTTATCCGCTGTACGCGCCATAGCAATCGTGCCGCGGGTGTTACGCAGTCCGTTATCGGCTTCATTCTTGATTGGCGGGTTAGGTTTCTTCTGCTGCATCTGCTCGGTAAAACCGCCACCCTGCACCATGAAGCCAGGGATCACACGGTGGAACGTAGTGTTGTTATAGAAACCGCTGTTGACATAATCGACAAAGTTTTGCACTGAAACCGGGGCTTTCTGACTGTTCAGCTCCAGCTCAATGTTACCAGCAGAGGTTGTCAGCAGAACATGAGGGTCACCTTTTGCTGCCAGTGCTGCGGGAGAGAGAGCAGAAAGAGCGAGAACAGCTGCAACAGCCGCCAGAGTCGATTTGAGCATGAGAATTCCTTAACAAGAGCAGAAATGAAGCAAGTGAATTGATTCTAAAGAGCCTTCAAGGACAAGGCCATCCCTTTACCTAATTTTACGTACTTGAAACAAATGTAACCTTACTGCCGCATGAATCAATGTGATTTAGATCACATACAAAAATGTAATAAACAAACTCATTACCAATAAATATTTAAATACATCACAAAAGCGCCTAAAATCTGCCCGCTCACGGCGCAGTCAATGCGCCTTACACTTCTATACAGGCCAGTCATGACTAACAGCAATCGCATCAAGCTCACATGGATTAGCTTTCTCTCCTACGCCCTGACAGGTGCGTTGGTAATTGTCACCGGGATGGTGATGGGAAACATCGCAGATTACTTCCATTTGCCCGTTTCCAGTATGAGTAACACCTTCACCTTCCTGAATGCCGGCATTCTGATCTCTATCTTTCTGAATGCATGGCTAATGGAAATCGTGCCCCTGAAAACCCAGTTGCGCTTCGGCTTTATCCTGATGGTACTGGCAGTCGCCGGACTGATGCTCAGCCATAGCCTGGCCTTGTTCTCTGCCGCCATGTTTGTATTGGGTCTTGTGAGCGGTATAACCATGTCGATTGGTACGTTCCTGGTAACTCAAATGTACGAAGGTCGCCAGCGCGGTTCCCGCCTGCTGTTTACTGACTCCTTCTTCAGCATGGCCGGTATGATTTTCCCGATGGTTGCCGCGTTCCTGTTAGCGCGCAGCATCGAATGGTATTGGGTCTATGCTTGCATCGGCCTGGTATACGTCGCTATTTTCCTGCTGACCTTCGGTTGTGAATTTCCGGCACTGGGTAAACACGCTCAGCAGTCAGACGCGCCGGTAGTAAAAGAAAAATGGGGGATTGGCGTGCTGTTTCTGGCGATCGCCGCGCTGTGCTACATCCTCGGTCAGTTGGGCTTTATCTCCTGGGTTCCGGAATACGCCAAAAGCCTGGGTATGAGCCTGAACGACGCAGGTAAACTGGTCAGCGACTTCTGGATGTCTTACATGGTTGGCATGTGGGCGTTTAGCTTCATTCTGCGTTTCTTCGATTTGCAACGCATCCTGACCGTACTGGCGGGTCTGGCCACCGTACTGATGTATCTGTTTATCACGGGTACGCCGGAACATATGCCGTGGTTCATTCTAACGCTGGGCTTCTTCTCCAGCGCGATTTATACCACCATCATTACCCTTGGCTCCCAGCAGACGAAGGTCGCCTCACCCAAACTGGTTAACTTCGTTCTGACCTGCGGCACCATCGGTACTATGCTCACCTTCGTGGTAACCGGCCCTATTGTGGCACACAGCGGCCCACAGGCAGCATTGCAGACGGCTAACGGCTTGTATGCGGTTGTATTCGTAATGTGCTTTATTCTTGGGTTCGTCACGCGTCATCGCCAGCATAACGCGCCAGCAGCGCATTAATCTCAGTGCCGGGGCGCTTAGCTAGCCCGGCCTACACACTGCCGGATGGTATCCACTTCATCCGGCATATTTTCGCCCCCTCTCTTCTTTCTCTGGTCATGTAGGCCAATTCTTACAAAAACCCCTTAATTTGTACGCTATTTGTACAAACACGAAAACTCAAATAATTCCGTCACTTATAAAAATGCTGACAAATCAGTTATATACCTCTTAAGGAGTATATAAGGGCGAATTTGATTTGCATCAATAAGTGCGGTTGCTGAATCGTTAAGGTAGGCAGTAATAGAAAAGAAATCGAGGCAAAAATGAGCAAAGTCAGACTCGCTATTATCGGTAATGGTATGGTCGGCCATCGCTTTATTGAGGATCTTCTTGATAAATCCGACGCTGCCAATTTTGATATTACCGTCTTCTGTGAAGAACCCCGCAAAGCATACGACCGCGTACACCTGTCTTCCTACTTCTCTCACCACACCGCCGAAGAGCTTTCTCTGGTGCGTGAAGGATTCTACGAGAAGCACGGCGTTAAGGTGTTAGTGGGCGAGCGCGCAATTACCATTAACCGCCAGGAGAAAGTAATCCACTCCAGCGCAGGTCGTACGGTTTACTACGATAAGCTAATCATGGCGACGGGTTCTTACCCGTGGATCCCACCGATTAAAGGTTCGGAAACCCAGGACTGCTTCGTTTACCGCACCATCGAAGACCTCAACGCGATTGAGTCTTGCGCGCGCCGTAGCAAACGCGGTGCCGTGGTAGGCGGTGGCCTGCTGGGCCTGGAAGCCGCTGGTGCGCTGAAAAGCCTCGGCGTTGAAACCCACGTGATTGAATTCGCCCCAATGCTGATGGCTGAACAGCTGGATCATATGGGTGGCGAGCAGTTACGTCGCAAAATTGAAAGCATGGGCGTGCGTGTGCACACCAGCAAAAACACTAAAGAGATCGTTCAGGAAGGCACCGAAGCGCGCAAAACCATGCGTTTTGCCGACGGTAGCGAACTGGAAGTCGATTTCATCGTCTTCTCTACCGGTATTCGTCCACGCGACAAACTGGCTACCCAGTGCGGCCTTGATGTCGCGCCACGCGGCGGTATCGTCATTAACGACACCTGCCAGACTTCTGACCCGGACATCTATGCCATCGGCGAATGCGCAAGCTGGAACAACCGCGTGTATGGTCTGGTCGCTCCTGGCTACAAAATGGCGCAGGTTGCCGTTGACCATATTCTCGAAACTGAAAACGCCTTTGAAGGTGCGGACCTGAGCGCCAAGCTGAAGCTGCTCGGCGTTGACGTCGGCGGTATTGGTGACGCGCATGCTCGCACGCCGGGTGCACGTAGCTATGTCTATCTCGACGAAAGCAAAGAAGTCTACAAACGCCTGATCGTTAGCGAAGATAACAAAACCCTGCTCGGCGCGGTTCTGGTTGGCGACACCAGCGATTACGGCAATCTGCTGCAGTTGGTGCTGAACGCCATTGAACTGCCGGAAAATCCAGATTCACTGATTCTGCCAGCACACGCGGGCAGCGGTAAGCCATCTATCGGTGTCGATAAACTGCCGGACAGCGCGCAGATTTGCTCCTGCTTTGACGTCACCAAAGGCATGCTGGTTGCCGCTATCAACAAAGGCTGCCATACCGTTGCGGCGCTGAAAGCGGAAACCAAAGCCGGTACCGGCTGTGGCGGGTGTATCCCGCTGGTAACGCAGGTCCTGAACGCCGAACTGGCGAAACAGGGTATCGAAGTGAATAACAACCTGTGCGAACACTTCCCGTACTCACGTCAGGAACTGTTCCATCTCATCCGTGTAGAAGGCATCAAAACCTTCGAAGAGCTGCTGGCCAAACACGGGAAAGGCTACGGCTGCGAAGTGTGTAAACCTACCGTGGGTTCTCTGCTGGCTTCCTGCTGGAATGAGTACATCCTCAAACCACAGCACACGCCGCTGCAGGACACCAACGACAACTTCCTGGCCAATATCCAAAAAGACGGTACCTACTCCGTGATCCCGCGCTCTGCGGGTGGCGAAATTACCCCTGAAGGCCTGGTGGCCGTGGGCCGTATCGCGCGTGAATTTAACCTGTACACCAAAATTACCGGTTCTCAGCGTATCGGTCTGTTCGGCGCGCAGAAAGATGACCTGCCGGAAATCTGGCGTCAGCTGATTGAAGCTGGTTTTGAAACTGGCCACGCGTATGCCAAAGCGCTGCGTATGGCGAAAACCTGCGTAGGTAGCACCTGGTGTCGTTATGGCGTCGGCGATAGCGTCGGCTTCGGCGTGGAGCTGGAAAATCGCTACAAAGGCATTCGTACCCCGCACAAAATGAAATTCGGCGTCTCCGGTTGTACCCGCGAATGTGCGGAAGCTCAGGGCAAAGACGTAGGTATCATCGCCACTGAGAAAGGCTGGAACCTGTACGTTTGCGGTAACGGCGGGATGAAACCTCGCCATGCAGACCTGCTGGCAGCAGATATCGATCGCGAAACGCTGCTCAAGTATCTTGATCGTTTCATGATGTTCTACATCCGTACCGCCGACAAACTGACCCGTACCGCACCGTGGTTAGACAATCTGGAAGGCGGTATCGAGTATCTGAAGTCCGTCATCATCGACGACAAGCTGGGCCTGAACCAGCATCTTGAAGAAGAGATGGCCCGTCTGCGTGAAGCGGTGGTCTGCGAGTGGACAGAAACCGTTAACACTCCATCCGCGCAGGTTCGCTTCAAACACTTTATCAACAGCGATAAACGCGATCCGAATGTCCAGGTTGTGCCTGAACGTGAACAACATCGTCCGGCCACGCCTTATGAGCGTATCCCGGTGACTCTGGTGGAGGAAAACGCATGAGCCAGTGGAAAAACATCTGCAAAATCGATGACATTCTGCCTGCAACAGGCGTCTGCGCCCTGTTAGGTAACGAGCAGGTTGCAATTTTCCGCCCGTATCACAGCGACCAGGTGTTTGCGATCAGCAACATCGACCCGTTCTTTGAGTCCAGCGTGCTTTCTCGTGGGCTTATTGCTGAACATCAGGGTGAATTGTGGGTTGCCAGCCCGCTGAAAAAACAGCGTTTTCGTTTAAGCGACGGACTGTGCATGGAAGACGAACAGTTCTCCGTGAAACATTACGAAGCGCGAGTGAAAGACGGCACGGTGCAACTGCGCGGTTAATAAATTTTTGGGAGGCGCAACGCCTCCCCTTTTTTGACGTATTTGTAGGTCTTTTATTGGTAGGCCTGATAAGCGTAGCGCCATCAGGCAATTGCAAAAGCACATTGCCGGATGGCGGCATAAATGCCTTATCCGGCCTACGGTTACGATTTCTTTTTATTTTTGTACTTCAAGGATAATCAACACATGTTCACAGACACTATCAATAAGTGTGCGGCTAACGCTGCGCGCATCGCACGCCTGTCGGCAAATAACCCGCTCGGGTTCTGGGTCAGTTCGGCAATGGCAGGGGCCTACGTTGGCCTCGGCATCATCCTTATTTTTACCCTCGGTAACCTGCTCGACCCGTCCGTACGTCCGCTGGTGATGGGTGCAACCTTTGGTATCGCCTTAACGCTGGTTATTATTGCCGGTTCAGAACTGTTTACCGGTCACACCATGTTCCTGACGCTCGGCGTCAAAGCGGGCACCATCAGCCACGGCCAAATGTGGGCTATCCTGCCGCAAACCTGGCTGGGAAATCTGGTCGGATCCGTGTTTGTCGCCCTGCTTTATAGCTGGGGAGGCGGCAGTCTGCTGCCGGTCGATACCAGCATCGTCCATTCGGTCGCGCTGGCGAAAACCACCGCGCCTGCAACGGTGCTGTTCTTTAAAGGCGCACTGTGTAACTGGTTGGTTTGTCTGGCAATATGGATGGCAATCCGTACCGAAGGCGCGGCAAAATTCCTCGCTATCTGGTGGTGTCTGCTGGCGTTTATCGCTTCCGGCTACGAGCACTCGGTGGCCAACATGACGCTGTTTGCCCTCTCCTGGTTCGGTCATCACAGCGAAGCTTATACCCTGTCAGGAATTGGTCATAACCTGCTGTGGGTGACACTCGGTAATACTTTGTCCGGTGTCGTATTCATGGGATTAGGTTATTGGTATGCTACGCCAAAATCGGAGCGTCCGGCTCCGGCAAAAATCAACCAGCCAGAGGCGGCTGCTAATAATTAATTAAGGGGTAATGTCGTGGACCATTTGCCTATATTTTGTCAACTACGTGACCGCGACTGCTTGATCGTCGGCGGTGGTGATGTCGCAGAACGCAAAGCGCGGTTACTGCTGGAAGCGGGCGCCCGTTTAACGGTTAATGCACTGGCGTTTATTCCGCAGTTCAAAGTATGGGCAGATGAAGGCATGCTGACGCTGGTTGAGGGACCGTTCGATGAGTCCCTGCTCAACACCTGCTGGCTGGCTATTGCCGCCACCGATGACGATGCCGTCAATCAAAGCGTCAGCACCGCCGCGGAGTCACGTCGTATCTTCTGCAACGTGGTCGACGCGCCAAAAGCAGCCAGTTTTATCATGCCCTCCATTATCGACCGCTCGCCGCTGATGGTGGCGGTCTCCTCCGGCGGGACATCGCCGGTGCTTGCCCGTCTGCTGCGTGAAAGGCTTGAATCCGTACTGCCTCAGCATTTGGGCCAGGTCGCACAATATGCCGGCAAGTTGCGCTCCCGGGTGAAGAAACAGTTTGCCAGCATGGGTGAACGTCGCCGCTTCTGGGAAAAATTGTTCGTGAATGACCGCCTGGCGCAGTCGCTGGCGAACAATGACCTGAAAGCCGTCGAGGAAACCACCGAGCAAATGCTCAGCGAACCGCTGGATCACCGTGGTGAAGTGGTGCTGGTTGGCGCCGGTCCTGGCGATGCCGGCCTGCTGACGCTGAAAGGGCTACAGCAGATCCAGCAAGCGGATGTCGTGGTCTATGACCGCCTGGTTTCCGACGACATCATGAACCTTGTACGCCGCGATGCAGACCGGGTGTTCGTCGGCAAACGTGCGGGCTATCACTGCGTACCGCAGGAGGAGATTAACCAGATCCTGCTGCGTGAAGCACAACAGGGCAAGCGCGTGGTACGACTGAAAGGTGGCGACCCGTTCATCTTTGGCCGTGGTGGCGAAGAGCTGGAAACGCTGTGCCATGCCGGTATTCCATTCTCTGTAGTGCCTGGTATTACCGCAGCATCCGGTTGTTCTGCCTATTCCGGCATTCCACTGACCCATCGTGATTACGCTCAGAGCGTGCGTCTGGTTACCGGACACCTGAAAACCGGCGGTGAGCTGGACTGGGAAAACCTGGCGGCCGAGAAACAGACGCTGGTGTTCTACATGGGACTGAATCAGGCAGCCACCATCCAGGAAAAACTGATTGAATTTGGCATGCAGCCTGATATGACCGTCGCGCTGGTAGAAAACGGGACTTCCGTGAAGCAACGCGTCGTCAACGGGGTTCTGACACAGCTCGGCGAGCTGGCACAGCAGGTTGAAAGTCCGGCGCTGATTATCGTCGGTCGCGTGGTTGGACTACGCGATAAGCTGAACTGGTTCTCGAATCATTAATTGAATGCTAATAAATGCCCTGATATTCAGGGCATTTATTTATGATTCACAAAAGTTAATATTTAATCTAAATAAAATATCATTCATCAATTTATTAATAATAGATACATTTCATAGCATTTTAATTCATTAAAAATATAATTCACCCTAACATTATCACGTCCTTATTCGGACTATTTAAAATCTTCCTTAGTTGATATCTTAACCGCCGAGAAATGGATTTCATCCATTTAAAAAATAGATATCTTACAAGGATTTTATCATGTTTAAATTTGCAAAAATCACCATCGTGGCAGGTGTGCTGGCTACGCTGACCGCATGTACTGGTCATATCGAAAACACAAAAAACAACTGTAGCTACGATTATTTATTCCATCCAGCAATTTCAATTTCTAAAATTATTGGTGGCTGCGGCCCGGCTGCAAATCAATAATATACGCGATTGCGCAGATACAAAAAAACCGGGAATTTCCCGGTTTTTTCATTTTAGATTTACGCTCACTCACATGCACTCACGCTTTCCCGCAAAATCCGCAGCACCGTGTCCTCGCCACTGCGATTGGGATTAATACGAATCGCATAGTCGCTCAGCTCTGGATTCGCTTCACGGAAGGTCCCGGAGAGGCGATAAAACAGCGGCGGGATTTCATATTTCGACTCCGCTCCTACCGGATACGGTAGCGCACCTCTCTCTTGCGCCGCTTTCAGCACACGGGCGGCAATCGGCTGGTGAAACTCCACGATCAGCACCTTCGACTGGGCATTAGCAATAACCGCTTTTTTCACCTCAGGTATCGCTCCACAATCGAGCAGATTCAGCAGACGCTCAGAAACGCCAGCCTGCACCGCATGCATCACCGGAGCGAAAACCAGACCGCGAAGTACCTCGAGCGCCTGCGCTCCCTGGATCTGGCTGCCGCCGGAATAGAGGGTGCTACGAATTTTAGCGATGACCTCTGCCTTGCCGACAACCGCCCCTACGCCTTCCGGGCCGAAGAGCTTAAAGCAGGAAAAGGTGGACAGCGTCGCCCCACACTCGCAGCCGATACCCTCTACTTTCATCACCGCGTAGTTATCATCGGTTAACGTCGGCACGTCACACCGTGTAATTTCCGCCAGTACCTCGGCTAAAATATAGCTGTCCTGTGGTTGTTGACGCGTATGCTGCACCAACGCTGCATCGGGGCGGTGCTCAGTGATAGCCCGCTTAATCGCCGAAAGATCGTTGAAATCAGTCCTGACCAGCACGATCCCCATCTGATCAATAAGCACCTGTGTAGTGGGATACACAGGCGCATCATGAACCAGAAGCTGCTGGCCGGGTTTGAGCAGTGCGGCCAGCCCGGCGCGAATAGCCCCGGTGCCAGCACCCTGAACCAGCACGGCGGCTTCAGCATGAAACGCCTCGGCCAGCACCTTTTCCACACGCTGCGTGACCCGGGGCTGATTCAGCCCCGGGGCCAGCCCCAAATCGCCACCGGCCAGAAAGTCAGCGCCAGGAAAGTGACGGCAGAGCGTATCCACCAGCGCAAACTGCTTTTGTTGTGCTTGCGCGAGCGTAAGACTTTGCAGAGGGAACGTCTTCATGTTTTACGCCTCCTCAGGCCGGAACAAACAGACCAAACCAGTAGAGAATATTCAGCACAATACCCGTAATCATCACCGCCACGACCGGGGCCGCCATCTTCTGCACCGGACGCCCTATCGATTCGTTAAGGAAGTAAATCGCCACCGCAATCGAGAAACCGGTGTAGCCCGCCATCTTAATGGCGGCAAAAATCGAGCCTATCAGCAGCGCCATTTCCATCAGCATATTCATCGCATTACGAATATTGTCCGATGCGTTACGCACTGACGGATAACGCCCCAGCCATTTGCCAATTGAGCGCAGCAGCAGCACTTCCGCGGAAATCACGATAGCGCCCAGGATGGCCGCTATCCACGGGTTCGGAGCCAGATAACCAACGGAATAAACAAAGGTGAAGCCCGCTACCGCGTATACACCGGTTGCCAGCGCGGTGGTGGCAATCAACGGCACAAAACCCAACCCACGCATAAATTCCGCCAGCGCCGCCTGGTTAACCAGCGTCTGCGATTGCTCAGGCGTAATCCCCGCTGAATAGGCTTTTTCCAGCGTAAAAATTGAGACCTCGCTACCAGCAAAAATTTTCATACTGGCAACGGCGGCAATCAGCGCGCCGACAATCGCGATGTACGGCAGGTTTTTAATAATCCGTGAGGTTCGTTCTTCAAAGACCGATAGCCCGCTGGCATCCATCTCCTCATCACCGCGATGGCGAATATCATGCGTAATGGCGATCGCCAGCAGCATCATCATCCCCACAAAAATCTCAATTGATTCCGGGTTCAGATGCGGGAAGTAACGCACCACCACCACGCGGGTCATCAGTACTACCACCGCCGCGATAATGCTGTGCTTCCAGCCAAACTGGTAGAAAATCGCCACCAGCGGGAAGAGTGCGAATGCGGAAACCACCGGAGAACTCAGCTCACCGAGGCTGCCCAGTACATCAACCGGCAGCGCCGTGAGCAAATGGTTCACCGGCAGCAGGCAGGTCAGAATCAATATGCCCCAGATAGCGCCCAGACCGAACGCCAGCAGGCTGTTCATTGCCAGCACGCCGAGAATATCCGTCGGCAGAAACAGCAGCCAGGCGTTGAGCAAGCCGGTTTTCAGGGTAAAGGAGATCCCCACTGACGCGACAAAGCCGATACTCAGACCAAACGCGATACTTCCCGCCTCCCGGCGGTTCATGTACCCCTCGATCAGCTGCGGCAGGATCGGGCGGATGCCGTCATGAAAGACGGCCGCCGAGCGGTGTGCCAGAAGTGACGTCATGCCGGTCAGGCAGGCCACCACCACAATCTGAATATACAGATCCATAGTCATGCCTTTTATTTCAGGTGGTTAACCAGCATCGGAATCGCATGTTCAACATGTTCGACGGAGAGACCAAACGCCACTTTCCCTTCCGCAACCATTTTTGCGATATGTTCGTCTTTCGCCTTAATACCCGGCTTGGCGATAGTGCAACTTTTGTTGTAGCCAATCACCGCGATGGCAATCGACAGTGCTGCACCCGCACCGGTGTTACAAGCGCCGATGTAGTAATCCAGTTGTCCGGATTTCACCTTCATCGCCGCTTCCATATCGTTATGAATGGAGACTTCAAAGCAGCCCGGTGCTGCGGTTTCGATGGTTTTTTTAATCTGTTCACGCTGTAAGCCAGCAACGCCAATCTTTTTCATGATTCTGTCCTTATTGGAAAAATTTTGAGGGGTTATCACGTAACATCATGTCCACATCGGCCTGACTGAATCCTGACTGGCGCAGCTGTGGGATAAAGGTGGTTAACAGATAGTCGTAGCCATTGCCGCCATTGGCTTTTAAATGCGAGCGGCGGGTAATGTCCATAGAGAGCATGACGTGGCTAAGCAGTCCGCGATCGCGTATCGCGTGCAGCATGGCGATGCGTTTCTCGTCCGGGTAATAGTTGTTTTTTCCGATGGTATCGAATTGCACATACGCGCCGAGCTCGATCATGCGTAAGATATTGTCGAGATTATCTTTCAGGTCGCAGTGACCCACGGTTACGCGGGAAAGGTCGACGCCGTGCGCCTGTAGCAACACCAGTTGTTCCACTCCCATCGTGCTAAAAGAGGTATGGGTTGAGATGGGGCGTCCGGTTTCGATGTGTGCCCGCGCCGCGGCGATAAACACCTTCTCTTCAAGCGGCGTAATCACGCCTTCACTAGAGCCGATTTCCGCGATAATTCCGGCCTTCAATTCAGTACCATCAATACCGATGACTATCTCATCGACCATCTCCTGCGCGAGCTGTTCCACGCTTCGGGCCGCAACATGTTCAGGGAAGAACGCATCCTGGTAATAGCCTGTGCAGGCCACGACGTTAATTCCGGTATCGCGCATCAGGTCGAGCATGAATTGCGGATTACGTCCCATATAGCGGTTGGTCATCTCAATAATGTTGCTGACGCCTAACGCCCGGAGATCCTTCATTTCCTGACAAATGAGATCGTACTGATCTAACCGGCAGTCGAGGTTATTCTTAAATCCGGAGAGATCGATATGCAGATGTTCGTGGACCCAGGTGTAGCCCGTCGGATCAAAGTTCATAAGGTGTCTCCTGTAAGGCGCAATGCCGAGAGAAAAGAACAGCCGTTTTGTGGCGCCGCCGCGCCGAAAAATTCACACACCGTAGCGCCAACATCGGATAACGTCGCCCGGATGCCTAATTGCGCAGGCTCCAGCCCCTGTTGATACACCAATACCGGCACAACTTCCCGGGTATGGTGGCTGTGCCCTATGGTCGGATCGTTGCCGTGATCGGCCATGACCACCAGACAGTCATTTGGCTCCATAGCGGTCAGAAGGCGTGAAAGATTAAGATCAACAAGCTGCAGCCGTTCGGCATAACGTGCGACGTCTTCAGCGTGTCCGGCGAGATCGGTTTCCTGAATGTTGGTACAGATAAATACCGTCGATTCCGCGTTAAATTCGTTAAGCGTGATATCCATAATCTGCTGGCTATCCACCAGGTTTTGCCAGCTGCGCCCGTGCGGATTGCCAACGATGTCCGCCACTTTACCGACCAGCACGGTAGGGATTCCGGCGTCATGCAGTTTTTGCGGTACCTGTACCTGCTCATCTACGCCATAGCCCATATGCCTGACCTGAAAACCGCTTTCATACGCGCCGGAGCGTGGGGCATTAATGCCGACAAAGCGCCCTTCCATCGTTTCGGCGGCATCCAGAATGCGCTGGCTGTTCGCAAGCTGACCGCCAAAGGTGATGACGCGCCCGACCTGAACCTGTTCGCGCACTACGCGGCCAATCTTTAGCACCTCATCAAACGCAATGGCGGACAGATTGGCAGTGACGTTGTAGACCTGACCTAAATCCGCTTCGAGGTTATCGCCCACTGCAACCGCATCGTTGATCCAAAGAAACGCCAGGTCGCCGCCGCGACGTTCCACCTGCCAGCCCGCGACTTTCAGCGCTTGCTCAACGCGATCAATAACGTCGCTAAATGGCATCCGCAGCGGTGCCTGAGGCCGTGTGCCTAAAATCTCCTGATGGCCCATAAAGGTATCTCCCCCTTCATGCTGCAGCTCCGCAACGCCCCAGACTGCCGATTCCGAAGGTTTCATCACGCCCGGCGCAAAGCCCAGAGCGTTAATCAGCCCCAACTTCTCAAGCGTTGGCAGCCGTAACTGCGGGAGTTCGCCCAGGATATGACCACAGGTATTCGCTCCGGCATCCTGCGGCCTGACCCGCGTGACGTCTTTCATTGCGCCAACGCCAAAACTGTCGATTACTAACACCACGAATCGGGCCATTAGTCCTCCAGAATATTGCCGAGACTGTCGTATCGCGCGACGATTTCAGCTACGCCGCGCTGAATGCCCGACACCAGTACCACGTCGCTACGCGTCACGAAGATCTGGGTGCGAAAACAGAAGATCACCGCGCTGCTCACCGGAAACTCACCGGCCACAGGCAGGTAGTAGTCAATGCTGCTGTCGTCCACGGGTTTTAGTTTCGCGGCTATAGGCGCGTCATTTTCTGGCGTAAAGACCAGCGCATTTTGCGCATGGCCGCGACGATAATAGCCCCCGCCGTAGCAATAACTGTCTCCGCGAAAATTGTGCGATATCTCGCTCAACCACAGCATCGCAATGCGTTCCGGCTGGTCGCCTTTTTGATTGGAAGGAATGGTGCCGGTCAACGCATGACCCGGCTCCGCATGGGTGACGCCATATTCCGCCAGCAGGGGGAGTGACGAACAGCTACTGGCTGACGGCGCATTAAGCTGCTCAATGGCAATCCCGGCCTCAACCAACTGACGTCGGGCATTTACCAGCGTATGCAGATTAGGCGTCGGCATCGTCTGCGCGGAGTTTTCATCCCATAACAGGCAGGGGAAATGGGTGAGGCCGCTCAGGCGCAGGCCCGGCAGTCTGCGGATTTCATTGACCACATCCGTCAGATACATCAGCGGAAATCCGCTTTCCTGCCCCGGGTAGAGAAAATCATCTTTGTCGTACACCTTCAGCATCACATTCTGTTCACAACCGGCCTTCACCGCAGCAGCGGAAACTTCGCGCGCTTTCTCCAGTGAGAACAATGTGATGACTTCAGTACCTTGCGCTACAGCTTCATTGACCAGCCGCGACGGGATCTGCACCAGATGTCCCTGATGCGCAACCGGCAACCCGGCACGGCGCATGACGCGACTCTCCTTGTAATCGACAACCACGATGCCTTCATAGCCAAGCTGCAACAGTTTCTCCGCCAGCCACGGGTTACGTCCAACCTGTTTGGTCATCAGATACAGCGAGATACCATGTTGCCCCGCGACATCCAGCAGACGTTTGCCATTCTCAATGACCTGGTCAACATCAATGACCCAACTATCAGGGGCGATCTTTCCCTGCTGCCATAACGCGATAGCGGCGGAGATTAGCGCGGGGTTCTGGCGTTTCAATGCGTCTATAAACATTTCTCGGCCTCGTTTCTAATCCTTCAGTTAAATATTCATTTTTTTGAATATTTAAGATGCAATAAGCTCATTCCCCATTGATTTCAGACGCCTTCGTTCGCCGCCATCCACAATCCATACAAGTTCGCCAGCATATAGCCTTCTTCATTCGCGTGCAGCGACACCGTAAACTCTTTCATCAGCGCCTGATGTACCAGCAAAATAGTTGGCCAGAGATGAGATTGCGCCAACTCCTCCAGCAACTCGCCATCCAGCGCTTCAATCACTTCGCCCTGGCGGCTGCGCATTAACGCACTCGCCATATGGGTCATCGCCATGGTTCCTTGCTCGCTGTGAATCGGCAAACGCCACTCTTCGTCCAACCGCCTGACCACTTGCAGCATGCCGCTACAAATATCCTTGTCGATAACGCCTGCTTCACACAGCAGGTTAAGCCTGTTTTCCATGTCGTTTGCCTTCACTTAATAACTGGGTTCCTGTTCACCGTTCGCCACACGTTGTTGGTGGGCAAGCAGCGCCTCTTTGTTAACAACGGCGCGCAGTAGCTGCTGCATCGCATAATCCTCTGCGCGGGTAAGTACCACGGCCTCCGTGGCCTGCAGAAATCGCGGGTCGTTGGTGAGCGGCGTGGCTTCTAACCCCAGTACCGCCAGCTCGGCCTCTGCAACCACGTTCCAGATAACCGCATCCACATCCCCTTTCGCGATGCGCTGCAAGCTTTCGTGATAAGGCATATCGATCAATTCAACGTTACGGTTGCCAAAACAGGCCTCGGTCATGATTTTCTGATCCGCCGAACGGTTATCGAGCCCGACACGTTTTACAACTGCAGATTCGCCCTTGCGACAAATTAGCTGATGCTCGCCAACGTAGGTATGCGGTCCCAGCGCCAACGTGATGCGCAGCCCGTCCTGAGCAAGGTAACTTTCCGCCGCCAGACGAGAAACCACCGCCATGTCGTAGACGCCGTTTAGCAGGCATTCCACGCGAATATCAGCCCCACGCATGTGTGCGTAATAAAACGGGATCCCATCGAACTGCGCTTTCAGCCCACTCGCCAGCCCTTCATATAAACGGGTGTAAGGCAGCGGCATCGCACAGACCACGTTATTAATATCCACATGCTTAAGCAGCGTACGGTTATCCATCTCCACCAGATAGCTACCGTTGCGCCCACGACGCTCAATACGGATTGCCCCAGAGGATTCCAGCGTTTTCAACGCAGCCTGGGTTAACCCTACCGATGAGTGACACTCGGCTGCCAGTTCATCAATAGTTTTCAATCTGTTACCGCACTTCTCACCGAGCAGGTAACGGGCTAGGGTTGTCAGCACAACCCCCTCTTTCTTGATAAATGTCCGACGCATTTTATATTTTCAGTAAATTGAATATTTATATCTTCATTAAAGTGAAGATATAACGCAATGAGGAAATATGCAAACGGCGAGGCGCTTCACATTTTTTGAGGTTCACAAACCAACAGGCGAAAAAAAACCGGGCCTAACCCGGTTTCTTCAACAACACAGAGCGCATTACGGCTTGGCGACAAAACCAATCGCTTCGTAAACGGCTTTCAGCGTAACAGACGCACGTGCGCTGGCTTTTTCCGCACCGTCTTTCATCACTTTCTGCAGGAAAGCTTCATCGTTACGGAAACGGTGATAACGCTCCTGAAGCTCGGTCAACATACCGGAAACGGCCTCTGCGACTTCACCTTTCAGATGACCATACATTTTGCCTTCGAAGTGCTGTTCCAGCTCCGGAATGCTCTGGCCGGTAACCGCAGAGAGGATATCCAGCAGGTTGGAAACGCCCGCTTTGTTCTGCACGTCGTAGCGTACAACAGGCGGCTCTTCAGAGTCGGTCATCGCGCGTTTGATTTTCTTAACCACAGATTTCGGATCTTCCAGCAGACCGATCACGTTGTTGCGGTTGTCATCCGACTTGGACATTTTCTTCGTCGGCTCCAGCAGCGACATCACGCGCGCACCGGATTTAGGAATGAACGGCTCAGGCACTTTGAAGATCTCGCCATACAGGGCGTTGAAGCGCTGGGCGATATCGCGGCTCAGTTCCAGATGCTGTTTCTGATCTTCGCCAACCGGTACCTGGTTGGTCTGATACAGCAGAATGTCTGCCGCCATCAGTACCGGATAATCAAACAGGCCGGCGTTGATGTTCTCCGCATAGCGTGCGGATTTATCTTTGAACTGGGTCATACGGCTCAACTCGCCGAAGTAGGTGTAGCAGTTCAGTGCCCAACCTAACTGTGCATGCTCCGGTACGTGAGACTGCACGAAAATTGTACTTTTTTCAGGATCGATACCGCATGCCAGGTACAGCGCCAGCGTATCGAGCGTTGCTTTACGCAGCTGCTGAGCATCCTGACGAACGGTGATGGCATGTTGGTCAACGATGCAGTAGATGCAATGGTAGTCATCCTGCATGCTCACCCACTGACGCAGCGCACCCATATAGTTGCCAATGGTCAATTCACCTGAGGGCTGTGCGCCACTAAAAACGATGGGCTTAGTCATTTTTTGATTCCTGATTTTCGCTATGCGGAAGCCCGAGAGCGGGCAGTAGTTCATTAATACGGTCGTAAATAACGTCGGGCTGGCTCAGCGCGATCGACTCACCGTAGTTGTAGCCATAGGTCAGGCCAACGGACGGACAGCCAGCAGCTTTTGCCGCCTGAATATCATTGCGTGAATCCCCTACGAAGAGCATTTGCTCAGGCTTGATGCCAAGCTTGCTTGCCACCAGCAGCAGCGGATCCGGATGCGGTTTTTTATTCTGCACGTCGTCACCACCGATGACCACGCTAAAGTATTTGGCGATATCTAATGCTTCGAGTAATGGTGCGACAAACGGGGTCGGTTTGTTGGTCACCAGACCCAGCGGCAATCCTTTCGCATGCAGCGCGCCCAGCGTGTCGGCAACATCAGGGAACAGGAATGTCCCTTCTTCTGCGACATCACCGTAGTATCTGTCGAACAGCTTACGCAAAATACGTACCTGTTCCTCAGCGGGAATATCATCATCAACGGGCGGTTTACCCATCGTTTTACGTAATGTCGCGCGCTCCTGACGAGACCACGCCAGCGCGCGCTCCATCAGTACGTCTGCACCGTTGCCAATCCAGGTGATAACGCGTTCTTCTCCGGCAACCGGCAATTCCAGCGCATACAGCGCCATATCCACCGCTGCGGCTAATCCCGGCGCGCTGTCGACCAGCGTACCGTCGAGGTCAAATGCAGCGCCCCGAATATCCTGAAACTTATCCATGACTTACCTTCGCCAGTTCATTGCGCATTTCATCAATGACTTTTTTGTAGTCTGGTTGGTCGAAAATCGCGGAGCCTGCGACAAACATATCTGCGCCTGCAGCAGCTATTTCGCCAATGTTGTTCACTTTGACACCGCCGTCCACTTCGAGGCGGATATCGTAGCCAGATTCATCAATGCGACGACGCACTTCGCGCAGCTTATCCAGCGTTTGTGGGATGAAGGACTGCCCGCCAAAGCCTGGGTTAACGGACATCAGCAGGATCACATCGAGCTTATCCATGACGTAGTCCAGATAGCTCAGCGGCGTTGCCGGGTTGAACACCAGGCCCGCTTTACAGCCATGTTCTTTGATCAGCTGTAAAGTGCGATCGACATGCTCGGAGGCTTCCGGGTGAAAAGTAATGATGCTGGCACCGGCGGCGGCGAAGTCCGGGACAATACGATCGACCGGTTTCACCATCAGGTGAACATCAATCGGGGCAGTGATGCCATATTTACGCAGCGATTTCAGTACCATCGGTCCGATGGTCAAGTTCGGTACGTAGTGATTGTCCATGACGTCGAAGTGCACAACGTCGGCACCGGCAGTCAGCGCTCTCGCAGTGTCCTCACCCAGGCGGGCAAAATCAGCCGACAGAATTGAGGGGGCGATCAAATACTGTTTCATCCGCTTCTCCTTGAGATTTATTTCTTCGCAGGCGTTACAACTCCTGGTTTATACAGTGCCAGCAGTTCGTTCACCTTTTTACGCGTGCCGCCATTGCTGCTTATGCTGCGCCGCACTTTGACCTGAAAATGTTTCGCCGCTCGGTACCATTCACGGGTATCGGGCGTATCGTGGTTCGAAATTAACACTGGGATCTGCTTACTGACCAGCTTTTCTGCCATCTCGGCCAAATGCGCCTGCTCTTTCGGGCTAAAGCTGTTGGTGTGATACGCAGTGAAATTTGCCGTCGCCGAAAGTGGTGCATAAGGCGGGTCACAATAGACCACAGAGTTGCTATCCGCACGGTCCATGCACTCTTCATAGGAGAGGCAATGGAACTCCGCATTCTGCGCTTTCTCAGCAAAATGGTACAACTCGGCTTCCGGGAAGTAAGGTTTTTTATAACGCCCAAACGGGACGTTAAACTCGCCGCGCAGGTTATAACGGCATAATCCGTTGTAACCAAAGCGGTTCAGATACAAGAACAGCACTGCTCTGCGGAACGGATCCTGGCTGGCATTAAATTCTTCTCTGAACCGATAGTACACCTCAGCCTGATTGGTTTCAGGCATAAACAGCTCACGAGAAGCCTGCACATACTCATCGGTACGCGTCTTCACGATGTTATAGAGACTGATAAGGTCGCTGTTGATATCGGCAAGAATATAACGAGAAAAGTCGGTGTTGAGAAACACCGACCCGGCACCCACGAAAGGTTCAATCAGGCACTCACCCTGAGGTAAATGCCGTTTGATATCATCAAGCAGGGGGTATTTCCCCCCTGCCCATTTCAAAAAAGCGCGATTTTTTTTCATGCTGACTAACTAATTACACCTTCTCCGGCTGTGGAGAAAGCTCCGACAGCATCCTGCGCTTTAGTCTTTGTCCCGCAATTGGGCGAAACAGCAAACCATTGCAGAACATATCCTATCTTACTTCAAATCGGCCTGAACCTGGTGCAGCGGTTTTGCCCACGGGTTTTTCGCCTGAATATCAGCGGGTAACGTAGACACTGCACGTTTCGCATCTTCTTTAGACGCATACACGCCTGTCACCAGAACATACCACGGTTGACCGTTACGCGTCGTCTGGTACACCACATAGTTCTTCAGGTTTTCTTTCTTCGCCCAACCGTTCAGATTGTCGTAGTTAGAAGAACTGCTGAGCTGCAGCGTGTAATGGCTGGACGGCGCAGATTTTAACGCTCCAACGTTACCTGCACTTTTCGCTCCGCCAGCAACAGGTGTTGTCGTTGTTGCTGTCGCCGTTGGCGCAGGCGTTGCGGTCTGTGCTGGCGCCGTCGTGGTTGCTTTCGGCTCAGCGGTCGCTTTCGGCGTAGCGGTTACCACAGGCGCTTTGGTTGTGGTAGTCGGCGCAGTTGCGGTTGGTTTTGCCTGGGCAACAGGTTTCGGCTCTGTCGGCGTCGCTTTCACCGTAGTTTGCGGTTTGCTCTTCGGCTCAATTACGGCCTGTTTACGTTCCTGATGCGTAGCCGCAGGACGTTCAGTCGTTTCCGTTTTCGCAGTCTGGCGCGCAGCATTACCATTACGCATCGGCGCAACGGTCGCAGGTTCGGTCGGCAGCGTAGAGTTAACCACAGCGTTGTTAACTTGCTCCTGGCCTTGCGGTTGTGTCAGAGCGTTGTTCAAATCGCCCTGCACTTCAACACGCTGCTGCCCTTCAGTTGCCGCAGGTGCCTGACCTTGAGTCGGGGTAGAGGAAATCGGTGGCAGGGAAACATCCTGCTGGGTATTGCCAGCAGTCTGCTCTGCGCCCGTTGCAGGTGTCGTTGCACTCGCCTGATCCGTTGCATTGCTGCCAGAGAGATCGATGCTCTTCTCACCAGATGCTGCCTGCTCATTGGAAGAAGATGAGGGGGCTTTCAGCGCAGAACCAATGCCGATAATCAGCAGCAGCAGTACCAGAACACCCACGCCCATCATCATATACTGGCGGGAGGCAGGCTTGCTGGCGACTTTCTTACGCTTGCGCGGACGACGTTCTACACGCTCTTCATCCACGGTATCGTCATCAGATTCATACTCTTCTTCAATGTTCTGCTCTTCATCACGCTCTTTGCGTGCGCGCGCAGGACGGCGATCGTCAGCATCCAGATCAACATCATCAAAATTGATTTGCGGCTCATTATCGCGTTCAGACGATTGACGAGAACGACCAGTACGACGATCGCTGGGATCGGGTTTCAGCTCGTCTTCTGGTTTGAATTCATCCATTTAACACCCCACTCAAAGGTTAATGCTTACGACTTTGCACATAACCTGAAGCTAAAAGACCTACGTTTCGCAACGTAAGCCTGACCTTTCTTGTTGTTACGCCTGCTGGCAATCAGCAATAGCGTTAAGAACCACCTCGTGCGACACTCCGCCGCGCACTTCACTCTTCCCTATCGCTCGCGGAAGCACCAAACGAATCTCTCCCGCTAACACTTTTTTATCTCGCAGCATGTGCGGCAGATAAGCCTCAGTGGACATTTCACGCGGCCCATTCACCGGTAAGCCTGCTCGCTGTAACAGCGTAATGATGCGCTGCGTATCAGCGGAGGTGAACTGACCCAAACGTTCAGACGTACGGGCAGCCATTACCATACCTGCTGCAACTGCTTCACCATGTAACCAATTGCCATAACCCATTTCAGCTTCGATCGCATGGCCAAACGTGTGCCCCAGATTCAGTAAAGCACGTAAGCCCATTTCACGCTCGTCTGCTGCGACAACTTCTGCTTTCAGCTCACAACAACGACGAATACAGTACGCCATCGCCGGACCGTCCAGACGCAACAACGCATCCAGATTGTCTTCCAGCCAGCTGAAAAATTCACCGTCAAGAATGATGCCGTATTTGATCACTTCCGCCAGCCCCGATGCCAGCTCACGCGCAGGAAGCGTTTTCAGACAATCGAGATCCACCACCACGGAGGCCGGTTGGTAAAACGCGCCAATCATGTTTTTACCGAGGGGATGGTTTACGGCGGTTTTGCCGCCAACGGAGGAGTCGACCTGCGACAACAGGGTTGTCGGGACTTGAATAAAACGAACACCACGTTGATAGCTGGCTGCCGCAAAACCGGTCAGATCGCCAATCACGCCGCCGCCAAGGGCAACTAACGTGGTATCACGACCGTGCGGTTTTTGCAGTAACGCGGTGAAAACCGTATCCAGAACCGTCAGGCTTTTATGCTGCTCGCCATCGGGAAGGATAACGCTATCAACGTTAACACCCGCCTGTTCAAGTACGCCGCGAACCTTATCGAGATAAAGGGGGGCCAGGGTTTCGTTGGTCACCAACATAACCTGATCGCCCGATTTCAGCGGTAAGAATGAAGCTGGCTCATTGAACAAACCAGCCGCGATGGTGATAGGGTAACTACGTTCCCCGAGAGTGACTGTGATCCTCTCCATTACGCGACATCCACCTTAGTTACTTGTACCCGCAGACGAGTGTGTATTCAGCCAGAATTAGTTGCTTTCCAACATATGAATAATCTGGTTTGCTACGACTTTTGCGCTCTGATCGTCGGTGCGAATGGTCACGTCAGCAATCTCTTCGTACAGAGGATTGCGTTCGTCAGCCAACGCTTCCAGAACTTCACGAGGCGGTGATTCTACCTGCAGCAACGGGCGTTTCTTGTCACGTTGAGTACGCGCAAGTTGTTTTTCAATTGTCGTTTCAAGATAGACCACGACGCCACGCGCGGAAAGACGGTTACGTGTTTCACGTGATTTTACAGAGCCACCGCCAGTTGCCAGCACAATACCCTGTTTTTCCGTCAACTCGTTGATGACTTTTTCTTCGCGATCACGGAAGCCGTCTTCACCTTCTACATCGAAGACCCAGCCCACATCAGCTCCGGTTCGTTTCTCAATCTCTTGATCAGAATCGTAAAATTCCATATTGAGTTGTTGAGCTAACTGGCGCCCAATAGTGCTTTTTCCGGCACCCATAGGCCCAACCAGAAAGATATTGCGTTTCTCTGCCATTTTTTCGGTACTACTAAGACTATTCGTTAATGGTAAACCCGCTTCGCAGACACCCAGCGCAGCAGGACATGAACTGAAACCTCATAAGATATTGCGAGAGTCAGACTGAAAATTATCTCAATACTCAAGCGGGTTTGGCAACTGAATAAATCACCAAACCTAACGCATTTCTGGTCGTGGCAGGCATGCTACCCTGCAAACATCAGACCTGGCGACGTATCGCGCAGCCAAATGACACCCAATAAGCCTATGGCACACCACCGGAAAGGCAAAGCGTATTCACTGCCGCATAAGTAAAGAAAAGTACCGACGCTCAAATCG
The DNA here is from genome assembly GCF_030334485.1 of Citrobacter sp. Cf072. Classification (NCBI taxonomy): domain Bacteria; kingdom Pseudomonadati; phylum Pseudomonadota; class Gammaproteobacteria; order Enterobacterales; family Enterobacteriaceae; genus Citrobacter; species Citrobacter sp. Cf072. The sequence continues at coordinate 47,738 of NZ_JAOWDX010000034.1, forward strand.
GTACTCCTTGTATGCTAAATACACCCTCACGTCAAATCCCTGAAACGTGTTCAGTGCAAAAACAACGGCTTTTCATGCATAAGTTATTCCGTTGAAACCAGTCTGGGCGTTATAAAGACCACTAATTCGCGCCGTTCATCTTCTTTACCATCATGGCGAAAAAGAGAGCCAAGCCAGGGAATGTCGCCTAATAGCGGCACGCTGTCGGCTGCGGATTTATTCTTATGTGAAAAAATCCCGCCAAGCGCAATCGTCTCGCCGCTTCTTACCTCGACCTGCGTTTCAATCTCTTGCTTGTCGATAGCCAACACTTCGCCATCTGCCTGCTGTAGAACCTGTCCCGGAACATTCTGGCTGATATGCAGTTTCAGCCTGATTCTCCCTTTCTGCAACACCGTTGGCGTTACCTCCATCCCCAACACAGCTTCCTTAAACTCGACGGATGTCGCGCCGCTTTCACCGCTGGAGACCTGATAGGGGATTTCACTACCCTGCTTAATACTGGCAGGTTGCAGGTGAGATGCCAGTAATCGTGGACTGGCAATGATATCCAGTTGCTGTTTTTGCTCCAGCGCAGACAACTCCAGTTCCAGTAAACGACCGTTAATACGGCCAATGTTAAATCCCACACGGGATGTGGCGGTGGCTACAGAGAGATCGCTGGCAAGCGTTGTGACATTCCCAACCGCCCCCGGTTGTTGTGCGTCAGCCAGTGACCACTTCACCCCCAGCTCACGCAAACTTTTTTCATTAATGGTGACGATATGCGCCGCCAGTTCAACCTGGGCAACCGGCAAATCCATTTGCGCCACCCACGTTTCCAGGGTATCAAGAACAACACGATTGTCACGCAGCAGTAAGCGGTTGGTTCGTTTATCCACCGTCATGCTTCCTTTGGCACTGAGCAGCTTTTCTCCGGCTTTTACCAGCTCGGTGGCATCAGCATAGTGCAAAATGATGCTGCGATGTTCCAGCGGAAGACTAGCCTGAATCCGCGCCTGCTCGTTTTCCTGACGAGCCGCATTTTCACTCTGCCATTGAACAGAATGCACATGCAGAATATTGCCCTCCTGGCGTAATACCAGACCGGCGCTTTTCACCACCGTCTGCAATGCCTGCTTCCAGGGGACATCCGTCAAATGCAGCGACAGCACACCGCTGACATCCGGCGAAACCACCAGGTTTTTTTGTTCCTGTTCAGCCAGCGCCTGCAATACCTGCGTAACCGGCACATCATCGACTACCAGCGTCACGTTTTGCGGTTTCGTCGCCAGCGCGCTTGTTATCCCAACCGCCAGTGCCATTAGTATCAACGCTATCCATCGCTTCATTTACCGCTCCTTGTCGCTGCCACTGCCACCGCGGCGGTTCGCAGTTTTTTTCTGTGTCGAGAGTTATGTTCTGGGCCGTTATCTGCATAATCGTCCAACCGTTTTTCAGGACGTCATTTCGCTTAACCCGCAGCCATTTTTTCTGGCTATCCTGAACGATGCCGATGGGTCGTGTGCCCTGACTCACCATGCCCTGAAAACGCCATGTCGACAGCTCAGCAATTTGACAACGGTCCTCCGGCGGCAGGAAGGGATTACGCATACCGGTAAGCATCAGTACGCTTACGCATATCAACAGCCAGCGCTCAACCATCATTCAGGCGCTCCAGCTTTAGCGTTAGCAGCAGCTCCGTACCTTCTGCGCTAAGCGAAAATCGGCTGACGTTCATCCCCTGAGCCGCCAACTGGACAAATGTCAGCGGGATAGCATCCCAGGCCGATATCAGCGCCATCTCTCCCCCCTGAGCTGAGGGTTGCCAGTGGATAAGACGGGTAAGTGAATTCTGAAACAGCAGCGGGGAGAACAGGGTCAGTTTCTCTTCAGACTCTGCTGGTGATGCCGCCAGCAGATATACATCTCGCCATTGCATCTGAATAGCCGCACGTTGCTGGACCAGCGACTCGCGTTGCATAGTCCGCTCCCGCGCTACGGGGTAAAGACATAGCGTCACCAGTATGAGTACCCCCCAACATCCAGCCGCACCAGCATATGAGTCGAAAGCGTGGCGACTGCGCTAACCAGACATCACAGAGCGTTATCATGCGCACCGCTCCGTGTCAGTCGAAAGTGGAATTGCCAGCGTCCCTGTGCATCCTGCTGCGTTTCTCCAGGGCTGTTCAACATAAACAACGGCAACTGGCGTAATTGCGCTTCCAATGCCTTCAATGCGGCAAAGTTCAGTGTGTTTCCCGTCAGTTCCAGCGTGTCCTCCTGCCAGGTCATTTTTGTTAACCACGCCTGCTCCGGCAGTAATTCCGCCAGCCCTTGCAAAGCCCGCTGCCAGCTTCGGGTCTGCTCACGCTGTTTGTTCCGCGCCTGAACCTGCTGCCATCGTTGCTGGCGCAGTTGCATACGCGGCTTCAGCGCCATGAGGGCCTCGGCCCGCGTCTTTTCGGCGTCTGCCAGCAACAATTCAGCCCGATTTTCTACACTCAAAGCGCTGTAATAGCGCAACAACACGCCAATACTAAGCAAGAGTGAAGCGCTAAATAAGATGCCCCAGAAGCGCAGGCAAGCGTAACGCCGAGCCTGACGCCAGGGCAGAAGATTAATGGTCGCAATCATCAGTACACGCCCCCCATAGCGAGTCCCAGCGCAATGGCGAAGTGATGGCTTTGCGTTGGAATGGGCGGCTGGCGTACAGACACGGCGCTTAAAGGATCGAAGCCGCCGGGGGAGCATTTCGCAATGGCTGTCGTGGGCAGAGATAATGTCGTGGCAAGTTCTTCGATACGGCCAATATCGCCCGTTGATTTACGTCCCCATGCTGAACGGGTCGCCCATAACCACTGGGCATCATCACGCCATACCAGACACCGGTGATGCTCCGGCAGGAAGGGAATAAATCGCTGTAACGCGCTGGCGTCCGGGGTAATCGCCGTAACCTGCACCTTCAGGGTTTGGATAAGCGTCAGAAGCGCTGAAATCTCTTTGCTTTGCGCAGCAGTGACGTTAAACGCCGGGCTCAACGTGTCTTCGCTATAATCAAAATGCAGCGCATCCGGCGCCATATCCAGTTCACGCGCCATCGAACCGGACAACCATGCGGTTTGCTCTGGCTCGCGTAACGTCATTGTCGGACGAGGAAACTTTTTTTGTAACGTCCTTTTGGCGGGAAAAGAGAGATGAATATGGTGTCGGCGAGGGAGCTCCCGGCTCCACAACAGTAGCGCGGCGACCAGCTGTTCAGGCTCGCGAATGTGGCCATCGACGATAACCTGAGGCGTCAGCGGTATACGCCACCAGCGTTGCAGATACCAACCTGATGCTTCGCGAACGATAGCGACAGCCAGCACTTCATGTTGCTGAATATGCAGACCAATTTTCCAGATATTGAAAGCCATTGCTGATGATCTCCTTATCACCCGTCGCTTTAACGGGTATATCAATGCGTCTGGCTTGCCTTTATACTACCGCGCGTTTGTTTATAAACTGCCCAAATGCCACTAAATGGGAAATCTCCAGTGAAGTTCGTAAAGTATTTATTAATCCTTGCAGTATGTTGCATCCTGCTGGGAGCAGGCTCGATTTATGGCCTTTATCGCTATATCGAGCCGCAATTACCTGACGTCGCGACGCTCAAAGATGTGCGTTTACAGATCCCGATGCAGGTTTACAGCGCTGACGGCGAGCTAATCGCGCAGTATGGCGAGAAACGTCGAATCCCGGTCACGCTGGATCAGATGCCGCCGGTAATGGTTAAAGCCTTTATCGCCACAGAAGACAGCCGCTTTTATGAGCACCACGGGGTAGACCCGGTGGGGATTTTCCGTGCGGCCAGCGTAGCATTGTTCTCTGGTCACGCGTCGCAAGGGGCGAGTACCATTACCCAGCAGTTGGCGAGAAACTTCTTCCTGAGCCCGGAACGTACGCTGATGCGTAAGATCAAAGAAGTGTTCCTGGCGATCCGCATTGAACAACTGCTGAGTAAAGATGAGATCCTCGAGCTGTATCTGAACAAGATTTACCTGGGGTATCGCGCCTATGGCGTGGGTGCTGCCGCGCAGGTCTATTTCGGTAAAACGGTGGATCAACTCAGCTTAAGTGAAATTGCGGTGATTGCCGGTCTGCCAAAAGCGCCGTCAACCTTCAACCCTCTCTATTCGATGGACCGGGCAACCGCGCGACGTAACGTTGTACTGTCGCGTATGTTGAGCGAAAACTACATCACGCAGGCCCAGTACGATCAGGCGCGCGGCGAAGCCATTGACGCCAACTACCACGCGCCGGAAATCGCTTTCTCTGCACCATATCTGTCTGAAATGGTGCGCCAGGAGATGTATAACCGTTATGGTGAGAAAGCCTATGAAGACGGGTATCGCATCACCACCACCATTACACGCAAAGTACAGCAGGCAGCTCAGCAGGCAGTACGCAACAACGTGATGGATTACGACATGCGCCACGGCTACCGCGGCCCGTCGAACGTGCTGTGGAAAGTGGGCGAAAGCAGTTGGGACAGCAAAAAAATCACCGATACGCTGAAAGCGCTGCCGACTTATGGACCGCTGTTACCGGCGGTTGTTACCAGTGCCAATCCGCAGGAAGCCATTGCCGCGCTGGCGGATGGTACGTCAGTGTCATTACGCATGGATGGCATGCGCTGGGCGCGTCCTTACCGCTCGGATACTCAACAAGGCCCAACGCCGCGCAAAGTGACCGACGTGGTACAGGCCGGCCAGCAAATCTGGGTACGCCAGGTGGGCGATGCCTGGTGGCTGGCGCAAGTGCCAGACGTCAACTCCGCACTGGTCTCCATCAATCCGCAAAACGGCGCGGTGCTGGCACTGGTTGGTGGTTTTGACTTCAACCAGAGCAAGTTTAACCGTGCAACGCAGGCGTTACGCCAGGTGGGTTCTAACATCAAGCCATTCCTGTATACCGCCGCGATGGATAAAGGTCTGACGCTGGCGAGCATGCTCAACGACGTGCCAATCTCCCGCTGGGATGCCGGTGCTGGTTCCGACTGGCAGCCGAAGAACTCCCCGCCGCAGTACGCCGGTCCTATCCGCTTACGTCAGGGGCTGGGTCAGTCGAAAAACGTGGTGATGGTACGCGCCATGCGCGCCATGGGCGTGGATTACGCGGCAGAGTATCTGCAACGTTTCGGTTTCCCGGCACAGAACATTGTGCATACCGAGTCACTGGCGCTGGGTTCGGCTTCGTTCACACCGTTGCAGGTGGCGCGCGGTTACGCAGTGATGTCTAACGGCGGCTTCCTGGTCGATCCATATTTCATCAGTAAGATCGAAAGCGATATGGGCGGCGTTATCTTCGAAGCGAAGCCGAAAATTGCCTGCCCGGAATGCGATATTCCGGTGATTTACGGCGATACCCAGAAATCTAACGTGCTGGAAAACAGTAACGTAGAAGATGTCGCTGTCTCGCAGGAACAGCAGAATGCCGCCGTGCCTATGCCACAGCTTGAGCAGGCTAACCAGGCACTGGTCGCGCAAAGCGGCACACAGGAATACGCTCCGCACGTGATCAACACACCGCTGGCCTTCCTGATTAAAAGCGCGCTGAACACCAATATATTTGGTGAACCAGGCTGGATGGGAACCGGTTGGCGCGCAGGTCGCGATTTACAGCGTCATGATATCGGCGGGAAAACCGGAACCACCAACAGCTCTAAAGATGCGTGGTTCTCCGGTTACGGACCAGGCGTGGTGACGTCAGTATGGATCGGCTTTGATGATCATCGCCGCAACCTTGGTCATACGACAGCTTCCGGCGCGATCAAAGACCAAATCTCCGGCTACGAAGGCGGTGCGAAGAGTGCGCAGCCAGCATGGGATGCCTACATGAAGTCCGTGCTGGAAGGCGTGCCTGAACAGCCGTTGACGCCGCCACCGGGTATCGTGACGGTCAATATCGATCGCAGCACAGGACAACTGGCAAGCGGTGGCAATAGCCGCGCAGAGTACTTCATTGAAGGCACTCAGCCGACGCAACAGGCGGTGCATGAAGTGGGGACGACCATTATCGATAATGGTGAGACGCACGAACTGTTCTGATCAAAAAAGGCGCTTAGGCGCCTTTTTTGTTGTTCGTGTATTAGCTGCAGAGAAATTAAAGCCGCCCCTGCCCTTTCAGCCATTCGCGTACGAGGAACAACGCACTGACATTACGCGCTTCGTGAAAATCAGGATCTTCCAGCAGGTCCATCAAATGCGCCAGCGGCCAGCGCACCTGCGGTAATGGCTCAGGTTCATCACCCTCCAGCGATTCAGGATATAAATCTTCTGCCACCACGATGTTCATCTTGCTGGAGAAATAAGATGGTGCCATGCTGAGTTTCTTTAAAAACGTCAGATCTTTTGCGCCAAACCCCACCTCTTCTTTCAGCTCCCGATTCGCCGCCTCAAAAACGCTTTCGCCAGGATCGATTAATCCCTTGGAAAAACCCAGTTCGTAAGATTCGGTCCCGACTGCGTACTCGCGGATGAGGATCATGTGGTCGTCAACAATCGGCACAATCATTACCGCTTCACGCGTGGATGGACGCATACGTTCATAAACGCGGCGTACGCCATTGCTGAACTCAAGGTCCACGCTTTCGACTTTAAACAGCCGGGATTGGGCGACGGTTTCCACTTTCAAAATCGTGGGTTTCTGTAATGATTTGCTCATTGTGAGGATCTTTGCTGTGAAATCTGGGGTTATTGTGCGATATACCGCACGGTTTCGGCAATGTGAATTGCCGTTTATTTACATTTATGTAACGTACTAAAAGTTAATCCCTATTTCAAATTAAAAGTCAATAGGTTGAAATAACTCCAGGAATTTGCTGATATTCCATTTTTAGTGATTTTGCTATGATTCGCTTTTACTGGGCTGTACTTAAAGATGCTCAAGTTCGACTCCACACTTGCCGATAGCCAACCACAGAATCACGAATATTGAACAGGGTGCGACTGACCACGCCTGACAGACTAAGTAAGATGGGGAAAGCATGAGCACCATTCTGATTTTTTTAGCTGCTTTGCTGGCCTGCTCATTGCTTGCAGGATGGCTACTCAAATCAAAATCCAGGCAGAAAAATTTACCCTTGAGCAGCGTCTTCTCAGACGCCTCGAAACGTAAACTCGCGCCTGAAGAACGCAGTGCCGTCGAAAACTATCTCGAAAGCCTTAGTCAAATTCAGCAAGTACCTGGTCCAACTGGAGCCAGTTCTGCGCCAGTCTCATTAACGTTGAATGCCCAAAGTAATAGCGTCATCGTGCTTACTCGTTCGATTACACGTTACGGCATCACCACCGACGATCCTAACAAATGGCGCTACTATCTTGATTCCGTTGAGGTGCACCTTCCCCCTTTCTGGGAACAATACATCAATGACGAAAACAGCGTTGAGATAATCCATACCGATACAATACCGCTGGTTATCTCGTTGAACGGCCATACGCTGCAGGAATATATGCAGGAAGCGCGTGGCTATGCGTTGCAGCACACCGCTTCTACCCAGGCATCCATTCGTGGTGAAGAAAGTGAGCAGATTGAACTGCTGAATATTCGCCAGGAAACCCATGAAGAATATGCGCTCAGCCGCCCTTCGGGATTGCGCGAGGCGTTGCTGATAACCGCATCATTCCTGCTGTTCTTTTTCTGTTTGGTTATCCCGAATACGTTTGTTCCATGGGCAGTCGGTGGCGCGGTGTTGCTGTTAGCTGCGGGTCTGTGGGGATTATTCGCCCCGCCGTCCAAAACCGCCCTGCGGGAAATTCATTGTCTGCGCGGTACGCCGCGTCGCTGGGGGTTGTTTGGCGAAAACGACCAGGAGCAAATTAATAATATCTCGCTGGGTATTATTGATCTGATCTACCCACCTCACTGGCAACCTTACATCGCCCAAGACCTTGGCCAGCAAACGGATATCGATATTTATCTCGATCGCCACGTTGTCCGCCAGGGGCGTTTTTTATCTCTGCACGATGAAGTCAAAAATTTCCCGTTGCAACATTGGCTGCGCAACGCCGTCATCGCTGGCGGCTCGTTGCTGGTACTGCTGATGCTGCTGTTTTGGATCCCGCTGGATATGCCGATAAAGGTCACGCTTTCCTGGATGAAGGGCGCGCAAACTATCGAAGCCACCAGCGTTAAACAGCTCGAAAACGCGGGCGTTCGCGTGGGTGACACGCTGCACCTGAGCGGTACGGGTATGTGTAATATTCATACCCAAGGGAGCTGGAATGCACAGCCCACCACGCCGTTTATGCCTTTCGATTGCTCGCAAATTATCTGGAATGACGCACGCGCATTACCACTGCCCGAATCCGATTTGGTGAATAAGGCCACTGCGCTCACGCAGACCGTGAACCGCCAGCTGCATCCCAAACCTGACGATGACTCTCGCGTCAGCGCATCGCTACGATCGGCAATCCAAAAGTCCGGCATGGTGTTACTGGACGATTTTGGTGAGATTGTCCTGAAAACGGCCGATCTGTGTGCAGCCAAAGATGAATGCGTACGCTTAAAGAATGCGCTGGTTAACCTCGGTAACAGCAAAGACTGGGCCGCGCTGGTAAAGCGAGCGAACGCAGGCAAACTGGATGGGGTGAACGTGCTGCTGCGTCCGGTAAGCGCTGAGTCGTTAGATAATCTGGTGAATACCTCTACGGCACCATTTATTTCACGCGAGACTGCGCGAGCGGCCCAGGCGCTGAATAGCCCTGCTCCCGGCGGTTTCCTGATTATCAGCGATGAAGGCAGCGATCTGGTCGATCAGCCGTGGCCGACGACCTCGCTATATGACTATCCTCCCCAGGAACAGTGGAACGCCTTCCAGCGCCTGGCGCAGATGCTGATGCAGACACCATTTCGCGCAGAGGGGATCGTCACCAATATTTCGACTGACGCCAATGGCACCCAGCACATTGGCCTGCACCGTATCCCGGATCGTTCAGGGTTATGGCGCTACCTTGGCACGACGCTGCTGATGTTCTCCATGCTCGGATGCGCTGTCTACAACAGCGTGCAGGCATTCAGACGCTACCAGCGTCACCGCACCCGCATCGCGGAAATTCAGAGCTACTACGAAAGTTGCCTGAATCCAACGCTGATTGACGACCCGGAAAGCCTGATTCGATAACACGCTCGCACGACAGGATATGCTACTCTGTCGCGCATCATGTTTTCTTGTGGGGAGTTTCCATGCATATCAATATTGCCTGGCAGGATGTCGACACCGTGTTGTTAGATATGGACGGCACGCTGCTCGACCTGGCATTCGATAACTATTTCTGGCAAAAACTGGTACCGGAAACCTATGGCGCGAAGCAGGGTATCTCTCCCCAGGAAGCCCAGGACTATATTCGTCAGCAGTATCATGCCGTGCAGCATACGCTAAACTGGTACTGCCTGGATTACTGGAGCGAGTGCCTGGATCTGGATATTTGCGCCATGACAACGGAACAGGGACCACGCGCCGTTTTGCGTGAAGATACCGTACCGTTTCTTGATGCCTTAAAAGCCAGCGGCAAGCGCCGTATTTTGCTCACCAACGCGCATCCGCATAATCTGGCGGTGAAGCTGGAGCATACCGGTCTGGCCTCACACCTTGATTTATTACTTTCCACCCACACATTTGGTTATCCCAAAGAGGATCAGCGGTTATGGCACGCTGTGGCTGAAGAAACGGGAATGAGTGCAGAGAAGACGCTGTTTATTGACGACAGCGAACCCATTCTCGACGCCGCTGCTCTGTACGGTATTCGTTACTGCCTCGGCGTAACCAATCCCGACTCCGGCATCGCCGAAAAGCAGTACGCACGCCATCCGTCACTGAATGACTACCGCCGACTGATCCCCTCACTGATGTGAAGGAGACGCCATGAAAGAAAAGCCCTCTGCTGAAGTCAGGCTGGATAAATGGCTGTGGGCTGCACGCTTTTACAAAACGCGTGCGCTAGCCCGCGAAATGGTTGAAGGCGGTAAGGTGCACTACAACGGCCAGCGCAGTAAGCCGAGCAAGATTGTCGAGCTGAACGCCACCCTCACCCTTCGCCAGGGAAATGACGAGCGAACGGTCATTATCAAGGCCATTACCGAGCAGCGTCGCCCGGCAACGGAAGCCGTTACGCTGTATGAAGAAACCGCGGAAAGCGTGGAAAAACGCGAAAAAATGGCGCTGGCGCGTAAACTTAACGCGTTAACCATGCCGCACCCGGACAGACGACCGGACAAGAAAGAGCGCCGCGACCTGTTACGATTTAAACATGGCGACAGCGAGTGACTGTCACCTGCAAGAGAGATGATTATGCCGCAACATGACCAATTACATCGTTATCTGTTTGAAAACTTTGCCGTGCGCGGCGAGCTGGTGACCGTTTCGGAAACCCTGCAACAGATCCTCGAAAATCATACTTATCCGCAGCCGGTCAAAAACGTACTGGCTGAGCTGCTGGTTGCCACCAGCCTGCTCACCGCTACGCTGAAGTTTGCCGGTGATATCACTGTGCAGTTGCAGGGTGATGGTCCGCTGAGCCTGGCCGTCATCAACGGCAACAACAATCAGCAGATGCGCGGCGTGGCCCGCATGCAGGGTGATATTCCTGAAGATGCCGATTTGAAAACCCTGGTGGGCAACGGCTACCTGGTGATCACCATTACCCCGGAAGAAGGCGAGCGTTATCAGGGCGTGGTCGGTCTGGAAGGTGACACGCTGGCAGCCTGTCTGGAAGACTACTTCATGCGTTCCGAACAGCTGCCGACACGCCTGTTCATCCGCACTGGCGATGTTGATGGCAAACCCGCTGCTGGCGGAATGCTGCTGCAAGTGATGCCGGCGCAAAACGCACAGGCAGATGATTTCGATCACCTGACCGCCCTGACCGAAACCATCAAGGCCGAAGAGCTGCTGACGCTGCCGGCCAACGAAGTGCTGTGGCGCCTATACCACGAAGAAGAGGTTACTCTCTACGATCCGCAGGACGTTGAGTTCAAATGCACCTGTTCACGCGAACGCTGCGCAGGCGCACTGAAAACGTTGCCGGACGAAGAAGTTGACAGCATTCTGACGGAAGAAGGCGAGATCGATATGCACTGCGATTACTGCGGTAGCCACTATCTGTTTAACGCCATGGATATTGCAGAGATCCGCAGCAACGCCTCCCCTGCCGATCCACAGGTGCATTAATCACCGTCTTGCCTGAAGGCGCGGCGCTTATCAGGCCTACGGAAAAACTGTCGTAGGCCGGATAAGGCGTTCGCGCTGCTATCCGGCAAAAACGCGGTCGGCAACACACTCACTCGGTGTAATAAGTCATCGGTAGTCTTTTGCCATCAATAGTGATATCCCGCCAGATTCTGGGGGCTGACCCCAGTTGCTGATTCGCCACCGCCTGCAGCAATTTATCCTGATTGAATCCTTCAGGTAGCCTGGCAACAGCTAACAAATCCCATTTGTTTTTCTGCATGCCGAAGACCAGACTCTCCCCATCGCCAAAAGCATATAGCACCTGCTCAGGATGACCATCCGCATTGAGGTCCTGACTCACCAATACGCACGCATTCTGCTCAGCACAAGAGGTGATGCGATACCCCTGTGCTTTGACAAACGTCCAGAACGCATCGTCTGGCTTCTCGCTCCCCGGAGCAATCACAACCTTCGATACTAACTGTGTTGCGGTTAGCTCTTTAACCGGATCCCGGCTCCCTTGCAGCAGAGAATTCAAGTCGCGTCTGCGCTTACTGTCTTGATTAAACGCCACATCTTTTTGTAATGCTTCCAACGCTGCGCGCCCCGGTTTTCCGCTGTGATCCAACATATACAGGCTGACCTGATCCGGTTTGATTTTCCCGCTGTGATACAGCCCCATATGGCTGTTAACGCTGATACGCCATGCATCAATAACCGGCGACGACAGCAGAACCAACAGCCCCAACGCCAGCAACGAAACGCCGAGAATGACCTTTCCCTGAATCTCAAGTGGGTTGTGTCCCCGGCGTAAAATGCTGGCCAGATAGCCAAACGACCATACCAGCAGTACCACGACCACCAGCACGCCATACAAACGCTCAGGCGTCCAACCGTACTGCTGTATTCGCACCCACAGTGACCAACCGGCAATCAGCATATAGATGGGCGCGACAACCAGAGAGCATTTGATCAGGTAGCGTAACGCGCCAGGATAGGGTAACGCCTCTTTTTGCGGTTCACGCACGATAGCCATCAACAGCAACAGGAGCAGCGTCAGCGTTGACATCAATCCGGCCGCAGACACGCGTTGCGAAATAGCCTCCAGTCCGGTGAAGGGCAAGGTCAGTATGAACATCAGCGCCAACAGCGCGACCAGAGGTAACAGACCGGTGGCAATAAACGTCAGTAATTTTTGTACCGCCGTGACCAGACGCGACTGTGTACGAGCCAGTACCACTGCCAGTGCGGTAATCAGACCAAAGGCCACATAGCCAAACCAGTCGGTATCAAAGAAGAGCGTGCTGAAGAAGGGAATACCGACCAGCTTAAACATCTCGCTCCATAGCAGGAGCACCAGCCAGAACAGACCGTTGGCGACAAAGACAATCAGCAACGTCAACGCATTAAGCCACAATTGCCGATAAAAATGCGGGTAACGCGCCTGCTCACGAGAGACATGAAGCGAGTACTGAATCCAGGGCAAGGCAAGCATCGCCATCAGCAGTAAGCGCCAACCGTAGAACATAAAAACTTCATGTTGCCGCCACTTATCACTGTCCTCGACTTGCCACTTTAGCCAGACGCTCATCGCCAGCACCACAACAAAGATCAGCGCCATCCAATACCACAGCGCGCGTTGTTTGAAAGAAACGACAGTAAGCAAAAGTGCCGAGGTGATCGCAATCGTCGCTGGCATGCCATAGAACAGCCAGCCGTCGTTATGGGGCACCAGATATGTCATCAGCAGGTAGCATAATGCCCCCTGCAGCAGGCCGATAAATATCATGCCCAAACGCGTCGTACGTGAAATTTCAGCACTATCCATGTCAGTTTCCAGAATGAAGGGAAAAGCTAATTATCGCATCAACTTCACAATTTTGAGCATTGGTAGGCTGATTTCAGACTAACGCGACGGGAAGTGAATCGATATTGTATATGTATGAGTTACGTTATTTTCTTACGTGAATGCGATTACACTCACAAGATTCCCGCCAAAAACACTCTTCATTAACGTTTTAAGAACATTTTCCACAACAAAAAAGGGTTTCCTGCCATAATATCCGCCTCTTTGTGACAGGAGTCGCAGCGTATTCGGTAACCCGTGATTTTCCCGGATGCGTAAATCTATGAGCCTTGTCGCGGTTAGCAATCCCTAAAAAACCTTACTATTCCAGGTAATACATATTGGCTAAGGAGCAGTGAAATGCGTGTGAACAACAGTTTAACCCCGCAAGATCTCAAGGCTTATGGTATCAATGACGTTCAGGATATCGTTTACAATCCAGACTACGACACGCTTTTCCAGGAAGAACTTGATCCAAACCTGGAAGGTTATGAACGTGGCGTGTTAACGAATCTGGGCGCCGTTGCCGTTGATACCGGTATCTTTACCGGACGTTCGCCAAAGGATAAGTACATTGTCCGTGACGACACCACGCGCGACACGCTCTGGTGGTCAGACAAAGGTAAAGGTAAGAACGACAACAAACCGCTCTCCCCGGAAACCTGGCAGCATCTGAAAGGATTAGTTACCCAGCAACTTTCCGGCAAGCGCCTGTTTATCATTGATGCATTCTGCGGCGCTAACGCCGATACCCGTCTTTCCGTGCGCTTCATTACCGAAGTTGCCTGGCAGGCGCATTTCGTCAAAAACATGTTCATCCGCCCAAGCGACGAAGAGCTGGTTGATTTTAAACCGGATTTCATCGTGATGAACGGCGCTAAGTGCACCAACCCACAATGGAAAGAGCAGGGTCTGAACTCTGAAAACTTCGTGGCTTTCAACCTGACTGAGCGTATCCAGCTGATTGGCGGCACCTGGTACGGCGGCGAAATGAAGAAAGGTATGTTCTCCGTGATGAACTACCTGCTGCCGCTGAAAGGCATTGCCTCCATGCACTGCTCGGCAAACGTCGGGGAAAAAGGTGATGTGGCAGTCTTCTTTGGCCTGTCCGGTACCGGTAAAACAACGCTGTCCACCGATCCGAAACGCCGCCTGATTGGCGATGACGAACACGGCTGGGATGACGACGGCGTGTTTAACTTCGAAGGCGGTTGCTACGCGAAGACCATCAAACTGTCTAAAGATGCCGAGCCGGAAATCTACAACGCGATCCGTCGTGACGCGCTGCTGGAAAACGTCACCGTGCGCGAAGATGGTTCCATCGACTTCGACGACGGTTCCAAAACTGAAAACACCCGCGTTTCCTACCCGATTTATCACATCGATAATATCGTTAAGCCAGTGTCAAAAGCGGGTCATGCGACCAAAGTGATCTTCCTGACTGCCGACGCATTTGGCGTGCTACCGCCGGTTTCTCGCCTGACAGCAGACCAAACTCAGTACCATTTCCTGTCTGGCTTCACCGCCAAACTGGCCGGTACCGAACGCGGCGTTACCGAACCGACCCCAACCTTCTCTGCCTGCTTCGGCGCAGCATTCCTGTCTCTGCACCCAACGCAGTATGCAGAAGTGCTGGTGAAACGTATGCAGGCGGCAGGTGCGCAGGCGTATCTGGTTAACACCGGCTGGAACGGTACTGGCAAACGTATCTCTATCAAAGATACCCGTGCGATTATTGACGCCATCCTGAACGGTTCGCTGGATGACGCAGAAACGTTCCGTCTGCCGATGTTTGACCTGGCTATCCCGACCGAGTTGCCGGGCGTGGATACGCGCATTCTCGATCCGCGTAATACCTACGCGTCTCCAGAGCAGTGGCAGGAAAAAGCCAATGCACTGGCGAAACTGTTTATCGAGAACTTCGAGAAATACACCGACACCCCTGCGGGTGAAGCGCTGGTTAGCGCCGGACCGAAGCTGTAACGAAAAATGCCGGATGGCGGTTGCCACATATCCGGCCTACAGCAACAAAAAGGGAGGCATTTCGCCTCCCTTTCTTATACGTCTTTCGTGATACCCTGCGCGCGAGTGAAAGGAACCGGAAGCCATGCACGAATCGACAACCCACCACGTTCACTGGTACCAATCTCCAGCATGCCGTTATGGTTATCGATAATACGTTGCACAATCGCCAGACCCAGCCCCGTGCCGCTGGTACTGCGCGCGCTGTCGCCGCGGACAAATGGCTGGAACAGGTGCTTACGCTGCTCCGGCTTGATGCCCGGACCATCATCTTCTACCTGGAACCAGGCGCGATGCGTCTCCGTACCGCTACTGACCTTAATCCAGCCGTTGCCGTAACGGGCGGCGTTAACCACCATATTGGCAACCGCACGCTTGATCGACAGCGGGTGCATCTTCACCTGAATGGCGCCAGGCTGCAGCGCAGTTTCGATTTCACGTTCGTAGCCGCTTTCTGCCGCAACCACTTCACCCAGCACCGAGTTCAGATCCGCCATCTCCATCGGCATCTCCTGACCGGTACGCAGGTAATCGATGAACTGCTCGATGATGGCGTTACACTCTTCGATGTCCTTATTGATGGACTCCGCAAGATAACCGTCCTCTTCGCCCATCATTTCCGTTGCCAGACGAATACGCGTCAGCGGAGTACGTAAATCGTGGCTCACGCCCGCCATTAACAGCGTACGGTCATCGGCCAACTGCTTCACACCTGCGGCCATATGGTTAAAGGCTCGGGTTACGGAGCGCACCTCTGAAGCGCCATACTCCCGCAACGGCGGTGGAATGATACCTTTCCCCACCTGCAGCGCCGCATGTTCAAGATCCACCAACGGTCGGTTCTGGATACGGATAAACAGCCACGCGCCACCGATAGCCAGCAGCATAATCGCCAGCGTATAGCGGAACAGCGGTGAGAAATCGCCTTGATGAATTTCCGTAAGCGGCACACGTACCCAGATGTTGGGCGACAGCCAGGTTTTCAGCCATACAACCGGCGAGCTTTTGTTTACCTCAACGCGGACTTCCGTTGGGCCACCCAACTGCTGCGCCATCTGATGGCTTAAGAATTCATAGTGTTGCGCCCAACGCAGTCCGGCTTCTTCAGCGGCCTCGTTGGAATAGAGGGAAATACCCAGCTCACGATAAATTTCCCGACGGAATGCGGGCGGCACCACCAGTTGCGTACCGTCCTCCAGCTGTAGTTTATCGGTCATCAGCATACGAACTTCGTAGGCCAGGACCTTATTAAACTGCTGGAGGCTCGGCAGAATCGCGAAGTTCAGCACTACCAGGTAAGTCGTCACCAGGCTGGCAAACAGCAAGGTGACGATGAGCAATAACGTGCGGGCAAACGAACTTCGTGGCGAGAAGCGCATTCGCCTCATGCTTTAGAACCGTCCGGAACAAAGACGTAGCCCAGACCCCATACGGTCTGAATGTAGCGTGGATGCGCCGGATCTTCTTCCACCATGCGACGCAGACGGGAAATCTGGACGTCGATAGAACGTTCCATCGCAGAATATTCACGACCACGGGCCAGGTTCATCAACTTGTCGCGGGACAGCGGCTCACGCGGATGGCTAACCAGTGCTTTCAGCACTGCAAACTCACCGCTGGTGAGCGGCATAGGCTCATCTTCACGGAACATTTCACGCGTACCGAGGTTCAGTTTGAACTTACCAAACGCAATGACCGCTTCTTCCTGAGAAGGCGCGCCCGGCAGTTCATTCGCCTGACGGCGCAGGACTGCGCGAATACGTGCCAGCAGTTCACGCGGGTTAAACGGTTTCGGAATGTAATCGTCAGCGCCGATTTCCAGTCCAACGATACGGTCCACTTCTTCGCCCTTCGCCGTAACCATAATGATCGGCATCGGGTTGCTTTGGCTGCGCAGGCGACGGCAAATAGACAGGCCATCTTCTCCCGGCAGCATTAAATCCAGCACCATCAGGTGGAAAGACTCACGGGTCAGCAGACGATCCATCTGCTCAGCGTTTGCGACGCTTCGAACCTGGAAGCCCTGCTCGGTCAGATAACGCTCCAGAAGCGCACGTAAGCGCATGTCGTCATCGACCACCAGAATCTTATAGTTCTCTTGCATTGTTATTACTCCCAAAGGTTCGCAACAATTAAGTGTATATTCTTAAGAAAGCTAACGTGAGTCACCAGCGAATTCTGGTATGAATTCCAGGCTAAATTGTTACAAAGCATATTAAACAGCAGCTTAAGTATACAATGTTTCTCGCAATACATTATTTATTCTGTTGATATGCTCACGTAATACTAATTGTGCGCATCATCACAGAGTCGAAGGTAAAACAATAAGATGAAAACGCCCCTGATAACCCGTGAAGGGTATGAAAAACTCAAACAAGAGCTGAATTATCTCTGGCGTGAAGAGCGCCCGGAAGTCACCAAAAAAGTTACCTGGGCCGCAAGTCTGGGTGACCGCAGCGAAAATGCCGACTACCAGTATAATAAAAAGCGCCTGCGTGAGATCGACCGCCGCGTCCGATATTTGACCAAGTGCATGGAGAATCTGAAAATCGTCGATTACTCCCCGCAGCAGGAGGGCAAAGTCTTCTTTGGCGCATGGGTTGAGATTGAAAATGACGATGGCGACATCCGCAAATTCCGTATTGTTGGCTACGATGAGATCTTCGGTCGTAAAGATTACATCTCTATCGACTCACCAATGGCGCGAGCGCTGCTGAAAAAAGAAGTCGGCGATCTCGCAGTAGTAAACACTCCTGGTGGCGAAGCCAGCTGGTACGTGAACGAGATTGAATACGTTAAGTGAGACCGGAACAATCCGAAGCCCCGGCAGATGGCTGGCATTTTTGTCAGTCAATCCGTATAACTATCCCCTGATTTTTTATCCTATAGACGAAGCTATCCATGATGAATGATTCTTTCTGCCGCATTATCGCAGGTGAAATTCAGGCTCGTGCTGAACAGGTAGAAGCTGCCGTTCGCCTGCTTGACGAAGGGAACACCGTGCCGTTTATCGCACGATATCGTAAGGAAATCACCGGCGGTCTGGACGATACGCAACTGCGTAATCTGGAAACCCGTCTGGGATATCTGCGTGAACTGGAAGACCGCCGTCAGGCAATCCTGAAATCTATCGGCGAGCAAGGCAAACTGACCGACGACCTGGCGAAAGCGATCAACGGCACGTTAAGTAAGACCGAACTCGAAGATCTCTATCTGCCGTACAAACCTAAGCGCCGTACCCGTGGACAGATCGCCATTGAAGCAGGCCTTGAGCCGCTGGCAGACCTGCTGTGGAACGAGCCGTCTCACGACCCGGAAACAGAAGCCGCTAAATATCTCAACGCCGACAACGGCGTGGCGGATACCAAAGCGGCCCTCGACGGCGCACGTTACATCCTGATGGAACGCTTCGCTGAAGATGCCGCGCTGCTGGCGAAAGTGCGTGACTATCTGTGGAAGAACGCGCATTTGGTTTCCACCGTGGTAAGCGGTAAAGAAGAGGAAGGCGCGAAATTCCGCGACTACTTCGATCACCACGAACCGATCTCTACCGTGCCATCCCACCGTGCGCTGGCCATGTTCCGTGGCCGTAACGAGGGCGTGCTTCAGCTTTCGCTGAATGCCGATCCGCAGTTCGATGAGCCACCGAAAGAGAGCCACGGCGAGCAAATCATTCAGGATCACCTTGGCCTGCGACTGAACAACGCACCGGCAGACAGCTGGCGTAAAGGCGTTGTAAGCTGGACATGGCGAATTAAGGTGCTGATGCACCTCGAAACCGAACTGATGGGCACCGTGCGCGAACGCGCGGAAGATGAAGCAATCAACGTCTTTGCCCGTAACCTGCATGACCTGCTAATGGCGGCTCCGGCCGGCCTGCGCGCCACCATGGGCCTCGATCCCGGCCTGCGTACCGGCGTGAAGGTGGCGGTTGTTGACGGTACCGGTAAGCTGGTCGCGACCGACACCATTTATCCACACACCGGTCAGGCCGCCAAAGCCGCCGTTGCCGTTGCGGCGCTGTGTGAAAAATACAACGTTGAGCTGGTGGCGATTGGTAACGGTACAGCGTCGCGCGAAACCGAGCGCTTCTTCCTCGACGTGCAGAAACAGTTCCCGAAAGTCACCGCGCAGAAAGTGATCGTCAGCGAAGCCGGGGCATCGGTTTACTCGGCTTCCGAGCTGGCGGCGCAAGAGTTCCCGGATCTCGACGTTTCATTGCGTGGCGCAGTGTCTATCGCCCGTCGTCTGCAGGATCCGCTGGCTGAGCTGGTGAAAATCGATCCGAAATCGATCGGTGTGGGCCAGTATCAACACGACGTTAGCCAGACACAACTGGCGCGTAAGCTGGACGCGGTGGTGGAAGACTGTGTGAACGCCGTCGGCGTCGATCTAAATACCGCTTCCGTTCCGCTGTTGACCCGCGTGGCCGGCCTGACACGCATGATGGCGCAAAACATCGTCGCCTGGCGCGATGAGAACGGTCAGTTCCAGAACCGTCAGCAACTGCTGAAAGTCAGCCGTCTGGGGCCAAAAGCCTTTGAACAGTGCGCAGGCTTCCTGCGCATCAACCATGGCGATAACCCACTGGATGCCTCCACCGTTCACCCGGAAGCCTATCCGATTGTGGAACGCATTCTGGCCGCTACCGAGCAATCGCTGCGTGACCTGATGGGCAACAGCAACGAACTGCGCAATCTGAAAGCCGCCGATTTTACTGACGAACGCTTCGGGGTGCCGACCGTCACCGACATCATCAAAGAGCTGGAAAAGCCGGGTCGCGATCCGCGTCCTGAATTTAAAACCGCGCAGTTTGCCGATGGTGTCGAAACCATGAACGATCTGCTGCCGGGAATGATCCTGGAAGGGGCGGTCACCAACGTCACCAATTTCGGCGCGTTTGTTGATATCGGCGTTCATCAGGATGGCCTGGTGCATATCTCTTCGCTGTCGAATAAGTTCGTCGACGATCCACACACCGTGGTGAAAGCGGGCGACATTGTGAAGGTGAAAGTGCTGGAAGTGGACCTGCAACGTAAGCGTATCGCGCTGACCATGCGTCTGGACGAGCAGCCGGGTGAAACCAATGCGCGTCGCGGCGGCGGGAATAACGATCGCACTCAGGGCAATCGCCCAGCGCCAAAAGCGGCGAAACCGCGTGGTCGTGACGCCCAGCCTGCGGGCAACAGCGCGATGATGGATGCGCTGGCGGCGGCAATGGGTAAAAAGCGCTAAGTTTAAACCGTGTGCCGGATGACGGAATCAATACCTTATCCGGCATATTTAATATATCCCCCGCTTTTCACCACAATATATTTATCACTTTATTAACAGATGAAACCTTAATTAAACATTAAGATTCTCAATAATTACCTCCGCGAACCATTCTTTCCCTACCAGAATAAATATTGAGGAATATCAAAATTGGCTCAAATTATTATCCAATTGTACATTCCGTCACATTTATTCTATTGATGATAGAAACCATTCTCATTATCATTGTTTTGTTGATTATTTACTCTTTCCTTACGTTGGCTAATCATCTGGTCTCATGCCGCCCTATCGCCCCATGAGGTAATCATCCAGTTAGCGAGATATAAGTAGGTCCCTATGCAATTCACTCCTGACAGTGCGTGGAAAATTACCGGCTTTGCCCGTGAAATCAGCCCGGCTTATCGTCAGAAACTGTTGTCACTTGGCATGCTGCCCGGCTCCTCCTTCAACGTGGTACGCGTCGCCCCGCTCGGCGATCCTATCCATATCGAAACGCGTCGCGTAAGTCTGGTATTGCGTAAAAAGGATTTGGCGTTATTAGAAGTGGAAGCGGTTTCCTGTTAATACAGTGAGTCTATAAAAATGAAAAAACTAACCATTGGTTTAATTGGTAATCCTAATTCCGGCAAGACAACCTTATTCAACCAACTCACCGGCGCGCGCCAGCGTGTAGGCAACTGGGCTGGCGTTACCGTGGAGCGTAAAGAAGGTCATTTCGCCACAACGGACCATCAGGTCACGCTGGTGGATTTACCCGACACCTATTCTCTGACGACAATCTCATCCCAGACCTCTCTCGATGAGCAGATTGCCTGCCACTATATTTTAAGCGGCGACGCGGATCTGTTGATCAACGTGGTCGATGCTTCAAACCTTGAACGCAACCTCTATCTGACGTTGCAACTGCTTGAGTTGGGCATCCCCTGCATCGTCGCGTTGAATATGCTGGATATCGCTGAAAAACAGCAAATCCGTATTGATATCGACGCCCTCTCAGCACGTCTTGGCTGCCCGGTGGTTCCGCTGGTTTCCACCCGCGCCCGCGGCATTGAAGCGCTGAAGCTGGCGATCGATCGCTACAAAGAAAACGACACTGTCGAGCTGGTCCATTATGCCCAGCCGTTGCTGCAGGAAGCGGATTCCCTCGCCGACGCGATGGCCAAAGATATGCCGCTCAAACAGCGCCGCTGGCTGGGCCTGCAGATGCTGGAAGGCGATATCTACAGCCGCGCATATGCGGGTGATGCCGCGCAAAATCTCGATGCCTCCATCGCACGCCTGAGCGAGACTATGGACGATCCGGCGCTGCACATCGCCGATGCGCGCTATCAGTGCATTGCCGCTATCTGCGATACCGTCAGCAATACTCTGACGGCAGAACCGAGCCGTTTCACCACCGCGGTAGATAAAATCGTTCTCAACCGCTTCCTCGGGCTGCCGATTTTCCTGTTCGTGATGTACCTGATGTTCCTGCTCGCCATTAACATCGGCGGCGCGCTGCAACCATTGTTTGACGTTGGCTCCGTAGCACTCTTTATCCATGGTATTCAGTGGATTGGCTACACGCTGCACTTCCCGGACTGGCTCACTATCTTCCTGGCCCAGGGCCTTGGCGGCGGGATTAACACCGTGCTGCCGCTGGTACCGCAAATCGGCATGATGTACCTGTTCCTCTCCTTCCTTGAAGACTCCGGCTACATGGCGCGCGCCGCGTTTGTGATGGACCGTCTGATGCAGGCGCTGGGACTGCCGGGCAAATCGTTCGTCCCGCTGATCGTCGGCTTTGGCTGTAACGTACCGTCCGTGATGGGCGCACGTACGCTGGACGCCCCGCGTGAGCGTCTGATGACCATCATGATGGCGCCGTTTATGTCCTGCGGCGCACGTCTGGCGATTTTCGCCGTCTTTGCCGCGGCGTTCTTTGGTCAGAACGGCGCACTGGCGGTCTTCTCGCTGTACGTACTGGGTATCGTGATGGCTGTGTTGACGGGCCTGATGCTCAAACACACCATCATGCGTGGTGAAGCAACACCGTTCGTGATGGAGCTGCCGGTATACCACGTGCCGCACATCAAGAGTCTGATCATTCAGACCTGGCAGCGCCTGAAAGGCTTCGTTCTGCGTGCAGGTAAAGTCATCATCATCGTCAGCATTTTCCTCAGCGCGTTTAACAGTTTCTCGCTGAGCGGGAAAATCGTCGATAACATCAACGACTCTGCTCTGGCCTCCGTTAGCCGTGTTATTACTCCTGTGTTTAAACCGATTGGCGTTCACGAAGATAACTGGCAGGCAACCGTAGGTTTGTTCACCGGCGCGATGGCGAAAGAAGTGGTGGTGGGTACGCTGAACACGCTCTATACCGCGGAAAACATTCAGGAAGAAGAGTTCAACCCGGCAGATTTCCACCTTGGTGACGAGCTGCTCGGCGCAGTGGATGAAACCTGGCAAAGCCTGAAAGACACCTTCAGCCTGAGCGTACTGGCTAACCCTATCGAAGCCAGCAAGGGCGACGGCGAAATGGCGACGGGCGCAATGGGCGTGATGGGCGAGAAATTTGGCAGCGCCGCCGCCGCGTACAGCTACCTGATCTTTGTTCTGCTGTATGTGCCGTGCATTTCAGTGATGGGCGCTATCGCACGTGAATCCAGCCGTGGCTGGATGAGTTTCTCGATTCTGTGGGGGCTGAATATCGCTTATTCACTGTCAACGCTGTTTTATCAGACGGTCAGCTACAAAGAGCACCCGACCTACAGCCTGGTGTGCATTTTAGCGGTCATCCTGTTTAACATCGTGTTGCTGGGCCTGCTGCGTCGAGCTCGCAGCCGCGTGGACCTCGCACTGCTGGCAACCAACAGAACGGCGAGTTCCTGCTGTTCCAGCACGACTGGCGATTGCCACTAAGGTTATCGACAATGGCATCACTTATTCAGGTTCGTGATTTATTGGCTTTGCGGGGGCGCATGGAGGCGACACAAATAAGCCACACGCTGCATACCCCGCAGCCCATGATTGACGCCATGCTGAATCAGTTAGAAAAGATGGGCAAAGCGGTGCGGATTCAGGAAGATGCCGACGGGTGTCTTTCCGGAAGCTGCAAAAGTTGCCCGGAAGGTAAAGCCTGCCTGCGCGAGTGGTGGGCTTTGCGCTAATCAGATGCTCTTTGCCGGATGGCGCTACGCTTATCCGGCCTACAAATGATGCAAACGTCCAGGCCGGATAATTCGTTTATGCAGATATCCGGCTTTTTTGCGTAATGGATTCCACATAGATTTCATTATTTCAGCAAAAAAGATCTATCCTCCAGCCAGCTACCCGCGAAGGTGATGGTTACATTTACACCATTATTGAACATCAAAGCAGCGCCGATGCTCACATGGCATTTCGGCTAATGCGCTATGCCATTGCCGTAATGCAGAGGCATCTGGACGCGGGCCATAAGAAACTACCGTTGGTGATCCCCCTACTTTTTTATCATGGTACCGTCAGCCCATATCCCTATTCACTTTGTTGGCTGGACGAGTTTGATGACCCGGAGTCCGCAAGACAACTTTATAGCACCGCGTTTCCACTGATCGATATCACCGTTGTGCCCGATGACGAGATTATGCAGCACCGCCGGATGGCGCTGCTGGAGCTCATCCAAAAACATATCCGTAAACGCGATTTGATGGGGTTAGTAGAAAAACTCGCCATCCTGCTTGTTAAAGGACACGCTAATGACAACCAGTTGAAAGCCCTGTTTAATTACCTGATGCAGGCCGGGGACACCGCGCGTTTTAGCGAATTTATTCACCAGGTCGCCGAACGTTTACCTCAACACAAGGAAAAGTTGATGACTATTGCCGAAAGATTACGTCAGGAAGGGCACCTTAATGGTCTTCAGGAAGGTCACAGGAAAGGGTTACAAGAGGGGTTACAAACGGGCAAACGAGAGGAAGCTTTGCGCATCGCGACGACCATGCTAGCGGATGGTATCGACAGATTAACAATACTCAGAATTACCGGGCTTAGCGCTGAAGACCTGCCAGCACAACCCCATTAATTTCATGCCCGGCAAGCGCGACGCTACCGGGCAAATCAACAGGGGCTATAGCTGGTGTTTTAACGCCACCAGCGCTGAGCAGAACTCCGCCGGATGCGAGATAAACGGCGCATGCGCCGCCTTAGCAAACACCAACGACTCGCTCTGCGGCCACAGGGCATCCAGCATCGGGACGACTTTGCGCGGCACCAGGCCATCAAGATGGCCGTATAGCCGCAGGAAAGGCATTTCCACCATGCACAGCGGTTCTCGCAGATCGACCGTTTTCAGGATCTCCAGCCCGCCATTAAGCACCTCGACGTCCGGCATGGGTAAAGCCAGCACCGTTTTCTTCAACGCTCGCGCATCCTGACGCGCGGTTTCCGTACCCATCGTTTGCAATGCCAGAAAACGCTCCACTGTACGCTGGAAATCTTCGCTCAGCTGCTGCTGGAAGCCTGCCAGCACCTCTGGCTTGATACCCGGCCACTCATCCCGCGCGCTAAAGCAAGGGGAAGACGCGACGGTCACCAGCGCCTGAACACGCTCAGGATGCGTTAGGGCTACCTGACTCGCGACCAGCCCGCCCAAACTCCAGCCGAGCCAGATAGCTTTCTCCGGTGCCTGTTTCAATACCCGCTCAGCCATCTCTTCCAGCGACATTGCACCGAAACCCTGGCTACGACCAAATCCCGGTAAGTCGACAAGATGCAGCGTAAAATGCGAACTCAGTTCCTCGCTTATGCAATGCCACACTTGCGCATTCAGTCCCCATCCGTGCAGCAGCACAAGATGGCAATTTCCCGAACCCTGGGTCTGCCACCAGATGTCATTCATCAGTTATTGTTCTCTTTTAGCCTGAAAGGATGCATCTATGCTAACAGTACCGGGATTGTGCTGGCTATGCCGAATGCCCCTGACGTTAGGGCATTGGGGGATCTGCTCAGTCTGTACGCGGGCAACGCGCCAACACGCCAGCCTATGCCCCCAATGTGGACTCCCTGCCGCTCATACCGTCATTCCCTGTGGGCGCTGCCTGCAAAAACCGCCGCCGTGGCAGCGGCTGGTCACCGTCAGCGACTATGTTCCGCCGTTGAGCGGGCTTATCCACCAGCTCAAGTTTTCGCGACGCAGCGAAACAGCCTCCGCTCTTTCGCGTTTGCTGTTGCTGGAGGTACTACAGGCCCGGCGCGTCAGCGCCCTTCCTCTGCCGGACAGGCTGGTCAGCGTCCCGCTCTGGCAACGTCGACACTGGCGCAGAGGGTTTAATCAGAGCGATTTACTGTGCCGTCCGCTTGCACGCTGGCTGGGTTGCGACTGGGACAGCCAGACCGTCTCGCGGGTTCGGGCAACCGCCACGCAGCACCATCTCAGCGCCCGATTACGTAAACGTAACCTGAAAAATGCCTTTCGCCTTGAATTGCCGGTGCAGGGACTCCATATGGTTATTGTGGATGATGTCGTCACTACCGGAAGTACCGTCGCGGAAATCGCGCAGCTGCTTTTACGCAACGGCGCGGCGACTGTCCAGGTATGGTGCCTGTGTCGAACCTTGTAGAGCCTCGATGATGGGCGTATTATAACCAAGTAAAATAGTCAACTATTAGGCCATTACTATGATCCATATTTCCGATGCTGCACAAGCGCACTTTGCCAAACTGCTGGCAAATCAGGAAGAAGGGACACAAATCCGCGTATTTGTGATTAATCCCGGCACGCCTAACGCTGAATGCGGCGTTTCTTATTGTCCGCCGGACGCCGTGGAAGCAACCGACACCGCCATTAAATTTGACCTGCTGACCGCATATGTTGATGAACTGAGCGCACCGTATCTGGAAGATGCAGAAATCGATTTCGTTACCGACCAGTTAGGCTCCCAGCTGACCCTGAAAGCACCAAACGCCAAAATGCGTAAAGTTGCCGATGATGCGCCGCTGATGGAACGCGTGGAGTACATGCTGCAATCGCAGATCAACCCACAGTTGGCTGGTCACGGTGGTCGCGTATCTCTGATGGAAATCACCGATGAAGGCTACGCCATTCTGCAGTTTGGCGGTGGCTGTAACGGCTGTTCAATGGTCGATGTGACGCTGAAAGAAGGTATCGAGAAGCAGCTGCTGGCTGAATTCCCTGAACTGAAAGGCGTTCGCGATTTAACCGAACACCAGCGCGGCGAGCACTCTTACTACTAACGACCAGACTTGTAGGCCCGGTAAGACGCATCCGCGTCGCCACCGGGCATCGATGCCGGATGGCAGCGTAAACGCTTTATCCGGCCTACGCCCTTACATTTCTCTGCACGCACCCTGTAATAATACCCCGCATAATTTGACCAGCCTCTCATAATTTAAATTTTGCCTGCCCAGGTGATTTTCAAGCGCTACATGTTACCCGTATCATTCGTATCAGCACCTAACACACACATAATAGTCCGCTAAACTGATTAGTTTTGCAGGCAACCAGCATTGGTGCTGAGAATACTCTGTTCCCGGTCGGGACAATCGGAATTTGTCATCTAAACACTGACGTTACCCATAACAAAGTTAAGGCCAGGTAAATCATGCCATTAGTCATCGTTGCTATCGGTGTAATCTTGTTACTCCTCCTGATGATCCGTTTCAAAATGAACGGCTTCATCGCTCTCGTCCTGGTGGCGCTTGCTGTCGGATTGATGCAAGGGATGCCACTGGATAAAGTCATCGGTTCAATTAAAGCCGGCGTCGGCGGAACCCTTGGCAGCCTCGCCCTGATTATGGGTTTTGGCGCCATGCTGGGCAAAATGCTGGCGGACTGCGGCGGCGCACAGCGCATCGCAACCACCCTGATTGCTAAATTCGGCAAAAAACATATTCAGTGGGCGGTGGTATTAACCGGCTTCACCGTTGGTTTTGCCCTGTTCTACGAAGTTGGTTTCGTACTGATGCTGCCGCTGGTGTTCACCATTGCCGCTGCTGCCAATATCCCGCTGCTGTACGTTGGCGTGCCAATGGCTGCGGCACTGTCCGTAACGCACGGCTTCCTGCCACCGCACCCGGGTCCAACCGCTATTGCCACCATTTTCCACGCAGATATGGGTAAAACCCTGCTGTTTGGTACGATTCTGGCAATCCCGACCGTTATTCTCGCCGGTCCGGTATACGCACGTTTCCTGAAAGGCATTGATAAGCCAATCCCAGAAGGTCTGTACAGCGCAAAAACCTTCACTGAAGAAGAGATGCCAGGCTTTGGCGTCAGCGTCTGGACCTCTCTGGTCCCGGTTATTCTGATGGCGATGCGCGCCGTGGCGGAGATGATTCTGCCGAAAGGTCATGCTTTCCTGACGGTTGCAGAATTCCTCGGTGACCCGGTCATGGCAACGCTGATTGCAGTGCTGATTGCGATGTTCACGTTTGGTCTGAACCGCGGACGTTCGATGGATCAGATTAACGACACACTGGTGTCTTCAATCAAAATCATCGCGATGATGCTGTTGATTATCGGCGGCGGCGGTGCCTTCAAACAGGTCCTGGTTGATAGCGGCGTGGACAAATACATCGCTTCAATGATGCATGGCTCTAACGTGTCTCCGCTGCTGATGGCATGGTCTATCGCTGCAGTACTGCGTATCGCATTGGGTTCCGCAACCGTTGCAGCGATCACCGCTGGTGGGATAGTGGCGCCGCTGATTGCAACAACCGGCGTAAGCCCTGAGCTGATGGTTATTGCGGTTGGTTCCGGTTCTGTCATCTTCTCCCACGTGAACGATCCAGGCTTCTGGCTGTTCAAGGAGTACTTCAACCTAACCATCGGTGAAACCATCAAGTCATGGTCAATGCTGGAAACCATTATCTCCGTCTGCGGTCTGGTAGGGTGTCTGCTGCTGGGTATGGTGGTTTAATCGAGACAGTTTGTAGGCCGGATAAGGTAAAGCCGCCATCCGGCAATGTGCGTCAGAATTACCTGATGGCGCTGCGCTTATCAGGCCTACGTGCTACGAACTATCACCATAAAAAAGCCGGGGAAATCCCCGGCTTTTTACTTCTTCTTCGCCGCCGCTTTTCGCCGCTTATCCAAATCCTTAATCAGCTTATTCACTCTCTCATCGGCAAACATCTGCTCCAGCGTGGCGGTGAGCTTACGCCGCCAGTTTTTGTACTGGTCGCTGGTCCCCGGAATGTTGACCGGTTCAGCCATATCCAGCCAGTCTTCCGGTTGTAGGCCCAGCAGCGCACTGTTGCTGTCAGCGATGTAGCGTTGCATGCCGCGATTAAGAATCGGCGTCATCGACATCAGGGATGCCTTGTGACCGGCACGTTTTGGCAGGCAGCCGTATTTGTGCAGCGCGTCCAGCAGCCCCTGTTTCGCCAGTTCTCGGTCCTGATACAACCCGCGCAGCACGACTTCATCCGGATACAGGCCCAGTGCTTTACCCAGCGTCAAATCGCCGCTATCCCAATAACCTTTAAGCGTAGGAAGGTCATGCGTCGCCGCGACTGCCATTGATTGTTCCGGGTACGCTTTCGGCGTACGGAAGTTTTTCTCATGGTCATTCTCGAAATAAAGCACTTTGTAGGAGTACACGCCGCTGTCACGCAGCTTGCTGACGATCTCCACTGGCACAGTACCCAGATCCTCACCAATTACCATGCAGTGATGACGTTTACTCTCCAGCGCCAGAATTGAAAGCAGGTCATCGACCGGATAGTGCACGTAAGCGCCGTGATCGGCAGTTTCACCGTAGGGGATCCACCACAGACGCAGCATCGACATAACATGGTCGATACGCAGCGCACCGCAGTTCTGCATATTGGCGCGCAGCAGTTCGATAAACGGTTCGTAGGCGCGTGCCGTAATGATGTGCGGATCCATCGGCGGCAGCCCCCAGTTTTGTCCGAGTGGACCGAGAATATCCGGCGGCGCACCAACCGAGGCTTTCAGGCAATACAGCTCGCGGTCACACCAGGTTTCCGCCCCACCTTCGGCCACGCCAACCGCCAGATCGCGATACAGTCCAATCGGCATCGCAAAACTCTGGCTGGTTTTCCAGCAGTCAGCAAACTGGGTATACGCCAGCCACTGTAACCACAGGTAGAAATCCACATCGTCACGATGTTCTTCGCAGAAGCGTTTTACCTCTGGCGAGTCCACTGACTGGAAAGCTTCCGGCCACACCGGCCATCCCCAGCGCAATGCGTCCTCTTTCACCTGATGCGCATGCAGCGCATCAAAGGCTGCCTGCCAGTAGAGGCTGTCCCCTTCCTGAGACACAAACTGGCGAAATGCCGCCATCTGCTCGTCATCACGTGCGGAGAAGCTTTTCCACGCCATACGTAGCGCCGTCATCTTCAGTGCAGTAACGGCAGAATAATCAACCCACTCGGCATCGCGCGCACGTTGCAGAGCTTGCTGAGTCGCGGGTTTCTGCCACCACGCCTGCGCCTCTTTACTCAGACGGAAATCGTCTACGGCGTTCACATCAATATAAATCACGTTCAACCAGCGGCGTGAAGACGGGCTGTACGGGCTGGCGCTCTCCGGGTTAGCCGGATACAGCGCGTGAATAGGATTAAGCCCGATAAACGCGCCGCCGCGTTGCGCCACATCTACCAGCATGGCGCGGAGATCGCCAAAGTCGCCAATCCCCCAGTTCTTTTCTGATCGCAGGGTGTAGAGCTGAACGCATGCGCCCCACAGCTTCTGCCCGGCTAACAGCGCCTGCGGTTCATAGCAGCGCTTTGGCGCCACGATGATACGACAATGGGTACGCAGCTCGCCCTGGGTCAGGGTCAACGTGTGATACCCCTCCGGCAGCTTCGCCGGAAGAGTGAAAGATTTACCGCCGACGGCATGCCCTTTGTGCTGCACGCCCTCTTCGGTGGTCAGCAGCCAGTTAAACTCTCCGCTTCCCTCAACCGCCAGCGGCATTTTCTTGCCAGCGGTGTAGACCATGACATTCGGCACCGGAGTTACCGCCACCTGAGTGGCAGCGGTGGTGCGATGCATGGCGTCAAGCAAACGCCGTTTGGTTTCGGCACCAATAGACTGCGGTTTACCGTGGGCATTAATGTAATTGGGGCTGATCCCCGCCGCCAGCGCGGCATTATCCAGACGTTTGCTTTCCATCGCGATTCCTTAACGTTTCGCCTGCCAGATACGAGCCTGATAATCGCGGATGGAGCGATCCGAGCTGAACATGCCGCAACGTGCGGTATTCAGAATCGCCGCCCGGGTCCAGGCTTCCTGGTCACGATACAACACGTCAACCTGCTTCTGAGCTTCAACGTAGGCCGCGAAGTCCGCCATCACCAGATACGGGTCGCCGCCCTGCTTGCCGATACTGTGCAGCATCTGGTCAAAGGCATGCTTGTCGCCGTCGCTGTATTTCCCGCTTTCCAGCTCTTTCAGGACAGCATCCAGCACTTTGTCTTTTTTACGCCATTTCACCGGGTCGTAGCCTTTGGCTTTGAGCACCTTCACCTCTTCCACGGTATGACCAAAGATAAAGATATTCTCGTCACCTACCTTCTCGGCGATTTCGACGTTTGCGCCATCCAGCGTACCAACGGTTAACGCACCGTTCAGCGCCAGCTTCATGTTACCGGTGCCGGAAGCCTCTTTCCCTGCGGTTGAAATCTGCTCAGAGATATCCGCCGCCGGGATCAGCATTTCCGCCGCCGAGACACAATAATCCGGCAGGAAGACGACCTTCAGCTTGTCGCCAACTTTCGGGTCGTTATTGATAGTTTGTGCAACCTGGTTGATGGCGAAGATGATATTTTTCGCCAGGTAGTAACCTGGAGCCGCTTTCGCACCAAACAGGAATACGCGCGGCACGCGATCTGCCTGCGGGTTGTCACGGATTTCTTTGTACAACGCCAGAATATGCAGCAGGTTGAGGTGCTGACGCTTGTACTCATGCAGACGTTTAATCTGAATATCAAAAATCGCGTTGGTCGTTATCTCAATACCGGTACGCGCTTTAATAAACTTCACCAGACGCTCTTTGTTCGCCAGCTTGATGTCGCGATACTGCTGACGGAACTTCGCGTCGTCGGCGTATTTTTCCAGGTTAATCAACTGGTCGAGGTCGTTGGCCCACTCTTTTTTCAGCGTGTTATCCAGCAGTGCGGCAAGCGCCGGGTTGCACTGCTTAATCCAGCGACGTGGGGTAATCCCATTGGTGACGTTATGGAATTTGTTCGGCCAGAGCTGGTGATATTCAGGGAACAGATCTTTCACCACCAGATCGGAGTGCAGCGCCGCCACACCGTTAACCGCAAAGCCGCTGACCACGCACATGTTAGCCATGCGCACCTGTTTGTTGTGCACCACCGCCAGCTTCGCCCAGACTTCAGCATCACCCGGCCAGGTTTTATCGACCAACGTCTTAAAGCGCTCGTTAATCTCTTTGATGATTTGCATATGGCGCGGCAGTAGCGCTTTCACCAGCTTCTCGTCCCAGCACTCCAGCGCCTCTGGCATAAGGGTGTGGTTGGTGTAAGCAAAGGTTTTGCTGGTAATGGCCCACGCATCGTCCCAGCTCATCTGGTGCTCATCAATCAGCACGCGCAGCAGTTCAGGAATGGCAATGGTCGGGTGAGTATCGTTGAGCTGAATAACTTCAAAATCCGCCAGCTCATGAAGTTTACGCCCTGCCAGATGATGGCGGCGCAGAATGTCAGCTACAGAACAGGCACACTGGAAGTACTGCTGCATCAGGCGCAGCTTTTTACCCGCGGTGTGGTTATCGTTCGGGTACAGCACTTTCGTCAGTTTTTCGGCGTCGATGCCCTGCTGCTCTGCGCGCAGGAAATCACCGTCGTTAAATTTGGTCAGGTTAAACGGATGCGCGTGGCTGGCCTGCCACAGACGCAGCGGTTGCGCTACGCCGTTACGGTAGCCGAGAACTGGCAGATCCCAGGCCTGACCGGTGATGGTAAAACCTGGCTCCCAGTGGCCTTCTTTGCTGACCTTACCGCCAATCCCAACCTGCACATCCAGCGCCTCGTTGTGACGGAACCACGGGTAGCTGCCACGATGCCAGTCATCCGGGGCTTCCATCTGTTGCCCATCGGCAAACGACTGACGGAACAGGCCGTACTGGTAGTTGAGGCCATAGCCCGTCGCCGACTGGCCGACAGTCGCCATCGAATCGAGGAAGCAGGCTGCCAGGCGTCCCAATCCACCGTTACCCAACGCCGGATCGGTCTCTTCTTCCAGCAGGTCGGTCAGGTTGACGTCATGTGCTTTCAGCTCATCGCTCACCTCCTGATACCAGCCGAGGTTGAGTAAGTTATTGCCGGTCAGACGGCCAATCAAAAACTCCATCGAGATGTAGTTAACGTGACGCTGATTTTTTGCCGGTTTCGCCGCAGGCTGGGCGCTGAGTAACTCAGCCAACGCCCCACTCACTGCCTGCCACCACTGGCGCGACGTCATTTCTTGAGCCGACAGTAAACCGAAGCGCTGCCACTGACGCGTCAGGGCAGCCTGAAATTGATCTTTGTTGAAAGTAGGCTGTGACATAGGGGTTCCAGATCCTTAGGTAATAAAACAACGTTATCGCTAGTTTGCCTGGCTCGTTGTTGACATTCCTCATCCTGGCACGGATTAGGGAGGGAGGAGGAGCGGGGATGAGCATAAAAGTGTGATCACCGCCACTTAAAGGGGGTGTAATCACCCGTAAATTCGCGCAAACCGTGCATAACGCCCTTTGGATGACGCATGAATAACAAAGGATTAATCGACAATCTCAAATAATGGAGTGACGATGAGAAACAAAATGTAAATAGAGAAATAGTTTCTAACCTGAAATATCTATGCCGGGTAAGATAATTCACATAAAAATTTTAAGTCGGCCACAAAATTCGTCGATTTTGATTAGTCGCCTGAGTAACTATATAAAAACAGAGGGATTTTTCGACACATTAAAAATTACAATGGATCCAGTCGCCACGCCTGTTGCGACTCTTTAAAACAATTATTGCAATAGATGTATAGATTTGTGACATAGTGCAAAATCAGACACACAAAAAGTCCGCTTAGCTTGCATAAAACACCAATCTGGCCGACCTTATATCTATTAATTACGAAGCGCAAAAAAAATCATTCTTCCCTATTTTCACACAGTGAAGTGACTAACTTATGTTGATTCCGTCTAAATTAAGTCGTCCGGTTCGACTCGACCATACGGTGGTTCGTGAGCGCCTGTTGGCTAAACTTTCCGGCGTGAACAATTTCAGGCTTGCCCTGATAACAAGTCCTGCTGGTTATGGAAAAACAACGCTGGTTTCACAATGGGCGGCGGGGAAGAACGACTTAGGCTGGTACTCTCTGGATGAAGGCGATAATCAACAAGAGCGCTTTGCCAGCTATCTGATCGCCGCCATCCAACAGGCAACGGGTGGACATTGCACCACCAGCGAAGCGATGGTGCAAAAGCGCCAGTACGCCAGTCTGACGTCACTGTTTGCCCAGCTATTTATCGAACTGGCCGAGTGGCACCGTCCGCTCTACCTGGTAGTGGATGATTATCATCTGATCTCCAATCCTGCTATTCACGAAGCGATGCGTTTCTTCCTGCGTCACCAACCTGAAAACCTCACGCTGGTCGTACTGTCGCGCAACCTGCCGCAGTTGGGTATTGCCAATCTACGGGTGCGCGATCAACTGCTGGAAATAGGCAGCCAACAGCTGGCCTTTAACCATCAGGAAGCCAAACAATTTTTCGACCGACGTTTGTCCTCTCCCATTGAAGCGGCAGAAAGCAGCCGGATGTGCGATGACGTTGCTGGCTGGGCCACAGCGTTACAGCTGATCGCCCTTTCCGCCCGCCAGAACAATAACTCTGCTCACCAGTCGGCACGACGCCTCGCCGGGATCAACGCCAGCCATTTGTCCGATTATCTGGTTGATGAAGTGCTGGACAGCGTCGACCTCGGCACCCGTCACTTCCTGCTGAAAAGCGCCATTCTGCGTTCCATGAACGATGCGCTGATCGTCCGCGTTACCGGGGAAGAAAATGGCCAGATGCGGCTGGAAGAAATTGAGCGCCAGGGGTTATTCCTGCAGCGGATGGATGACGTTGGCGAGTGGTTCAGCTATCACCCGCTGTTTGGCAGCTTTTTACGCCAGCGCTGCCAATGGGAGTTGGCGAACGAACTGCCCGAAATACACCGCGCCGCCGCCGAAAGCTGGATGGCGCAAGGCTTCCCCAGCGAAGCTATCCACCACGCGCTGGCGGCCGGTGACGCCCATATGCTGCGCGATATCCTGCTTAATCATGCGTGGGGACTGTTTAACCACAGCGAGCTGACGTTACTGGAAGAGTCGCTGAAAGCCCTGCCGTGGGAAAGCCTGCTGGAAAATCCGCGTCTGGTTCTGCTACAGGCCTGGCTGATGCAGAGCCAGCACCGCTACGGAGAGGTTAACACCCTGCTGGCGCGCGCAGAGCAGGAAATAAAAGGCGACATGGAGCCAACGCTGCACGCCGAATTCAACGCTTTACGGGCGCAGGTAGCGATTAACGATGGCAACCCTGACGAAGCCGAACGCCTGGCAAAACTGGCGCTGGATGAATTACCCATCGCCTGGTTCTATAGTCGTATCGTCGCCACCTCGGTGCACGGCGAAGTCCTGCACTGTAAGGGCGATCTCACGCGCTCTCTGGCGTTAATGCAGCAAACCGAGCAAATGGCACGTCATCATGACGTCTGGCATTACGCACTGTGGAGCCTTATCCAGCAAAGCGAAATTTTGTTTGCCCAAGGCTTTTTACAGGCCGCCTGGGAGACTCAGGAAAAAGCGTTCCAGCTGATCAAAGAGCAGCACCTGGAACAGCTGCCGATGCACGAGTTCCTGGTGCGCATTCGTGCGCAGCTACTGTGGGCATGGGCGCGTCTGGATGAATCAGAAGCCTCTGCCCGTAACGGTATTGAACTGCTTTCCACTTTCCAGCCGCAGCAGCAGCTACAGTGTCTGGCGCTGCTGGTTCAGTGTTCACTTGCGCGGGGCGATCTTGATAACGCTCGCAGCCTGCTCAACCGTCTGGAAAACCTGCTGGGCAACGGTCACTATCACAGCGACTGGATCTCCAACGCCGATAAGGTGCGGGTGATTTACTGGCAAATGGTGAGCGACAAAAACTCTGCCGCCAACTGGCTGCGCCACACGCCGAAACCAGAATTCGCCAATAACCACTTCCTGCAAAGCCAGTGGCGAAACATCGCTCGCGCGCAAATCCTGTTGGGTGAGTTTGAACCGGCTGAAATTGTGCTGGAAGAGTTGAATGAAAATGCACGCAATCTGCGCCTGATGAGCGATCTGAACCGTAACCTGCTGCTGCTTAATCAGCTCTACTGGCAGGCAGGGCGCAAAAATGACGCCCAGCGTGTGTTACTCGAGGCCCTACAGCTGGCGAACCGAACCGGGTTTATCAGCCACTTTGTTATCGAAGGCGAGGCCATGGCGCAACAACTGCGTCAGCTGATTCAGCTCAATACCTTACCGGAACTCGATCAGCACCGCGCCCAGCGCATTTTGCGTGAAATTAACCAGCATCATCGCCATAAATTCGCTCACTTCGATGAAGGGTTCGTTGAGCGTCTGCTGACTCACCCGGAAGTACCGGAGCTTATCCGCACCAGCCCGCTGACCCAGCGCGAATGGCAGGTTCTGGGACTAATTTATTCGGGCTACAGCAACGAGCAGATCGCCGCAGAGCTGGCCGTCGCGGCAACGACCATCAAGACGCACATCCGCAATTTGTACCAAAAGCTCGGCGTCGCACACCGCCAGGATGCGGTGCAACATGCGCAGAAGCTGCTGAAAATGATGGGATACGGCGTTTAGTTAATGCCTGATACGCGACGCTTATCAGGCCTGGAATTACCTTAGCACAGCTCTAACTGAATATGATGGTCAGCAATCACCTGCATCACACCAGCAGGCGGCAGCGTGTCGGTATACACCGCATCCACCATGCTGATGCTGCCCATATTCACCATCGCGTTACGCCCAAACTTCGAGTGGTCCACCACCAGCATCACATGACGTGAATTCTCAATGATCGCGCGTTTGGTGCGAACTTCGTGATAATCAAATTCCAGCAGCGAACCATCGCTGTCGATACCGCTGATGCCTAAGATGCCGAAGTCCAGACGGAACTGAGAAATAAAGTCGAGGGTCGCTTCGCCCATAATACCGCCGTCGCGGCTACGCAGTTCGCCACCGGCGAGGATTATGCGGAAATCCTCTTTCGCCATCAGCGTATTCGCCACATTGAGGTTGTTGGTCACAATGCGTAAATTGCTGTGATTGAGCAGCGCGTGAGCCACCGCTTCCGGCGTGGTTCCGATATCAATAAACAGCGTAGAACCGTTCGGGATCTGCGTGGCAACTTTGCGAGCAATGCGCTCTTTTTCCGCCGTCTGCGTTGCTTTACGGTCATGCCACGGGGTGTTAACTGAGCTGGATGGCAACGCCGCGCCGCCGTGATGGCGCAAAATCATGTTCTGATCGGCCAGATCGTTAAGATCGCGGCGAATCGTCTGCGGGCTGACGGAGAAATGCTCCACCAGCTCTTCAGTACTGACGTATCCCTGTTTTTTTACCAGCTCGATGATCGCGTCATGTCGTTGTGTTTGCTTCATTATTGTTCCCTGAAATTTTGCCGGATGCGCTGACGCTTATCCGGCCTACAAATTGGTCCAAACGCACACCGCCTTCCGGCACCACAAAACTTGAATCAAGTTCGTTTTCGTACATTTATAGTATCGGCAAACGCCATTGCCAAACCCACGGCCAACCCGGCGATATGAGCACCATTCGCCATCGACATGCCGAATAGATCAAACCAGCCGGCAACAATCCAGATCAAGGCAAAGATAATCAAACCACGCTGCAGGAAAATACCGCTCTGCGGATCGCGCTCGCCGCGCAACCACACGTAGCCCATCAGCGCATACACCACGCCAGACAATCCACCAAACCACGGGCCGCTAAATTTCTGCTGAACATAGCCGCTCAACAGGGCGCTGATCACGGTAATAACAATCAGTTTTCCACTGCCCAGACGCTTTTCAACCGCACCGCCGAGATACCACCACCACAGCAGGTTGAACAGAATATGCATCAGCGAGAAGTGCATAAAAGCGTGGGTGAAATAACGCCAGAATTCAAATTTCAGTGAAGGGTCAAACGGCCATGCCAGCCAGAGCATCACAGCCTGGTCGCCCAGCACGTTCATCGCGATAAACACCAACACACACGCGGCCATCACCAACAAGGTTACCGGACCTGCGCGTTCGCGCAATGTGGCCAGGAACGGATAACGTTGGTAGCGCAGACCGCTGTCGGTCTGACCCGACTGCCAGCTTGCTGCGAGGTAGCGCGGATCGCCCGGATTCTCCAGAAACCGCACCAGTTCAGCGTGCACGCGCTGAGCCTGGGACTCATCCGCCAGCCAGACATCCGTTTGCTGATGTTGTTGAATCGTCAGGATAACGCCCTGTGTCGCCATATAATCAACAAATGCCTGCGCCACGCGGGGGTTAGCAAAAGAGGTAATCATCAACATGGTTGCTGTCGCTTATTCCACACAAAAGAGGACAGTATATCTATCCTGCCCGTTTCAGGCTGCATCTTTGTTAGCTTACGAACCGTATGCCACTTCTGCCGGAAAATGTCGATGCCAGGCATCGAAGCCGCCGTCAACGCTGTAAACCGCGTCATAGCCCTGCTGCAGAAGATATTGCGCCGCGCCTTTACTGCTGTTGCCGTGATAACACATCACCAACACGGCGGTATCGAAATCATACTCACGCATAAATGATCCCAGCGTGTCGTTCGTCAAATGAAATGCCTGTGGGGCATGGCCCATTGCATAGCTTTGCGGGTCACGAATATCCACTAACACCGCCGCCCCCTGATGCAGCTTCTGATGCGCTTCTTCGACATTAATACATTCAAACTGATCCATTGCTCTCTCTTCTTTATATGGCAGGTGACGCTTTTCGGACATGTTACTGCTTAGTGTACGTCCCGACGGCAGTTAAACGCCATAATGTTATATGTATCACTGTAAATTGTTTATCCGATGTTACCAATGGCGCGATTCTTTGCTATTATGCTCGATAACGAACATTAATGAGCTATAACGAAAGTGCGAGAGGCCAGCATGGAAACCAAAGATCTGATTGTGATAGGTGGAGGCATCAACGGTGCCGGTATCGCGGCAGATGCCGCTGGACGCGGTTTATCCGTGCTGATGCTGGAAGCGCAGGATTTAGCCTGCGCCACCTCTTCCGCTAGCTCCAAACTCATCCACGGCGGCCTGCGCTACCTGGAACACTACGAATTTCGTCTGGTGAGCGAAGCGCTGGCCGAACGTGAAGTGCTGTTGAAAATGGCACCACACATCGCCTTCCCGATGCGCTTTCGTCTGCCCCACCGCCCGCACCTGCGTCCGGCGTGGATGATCCGGATTGGTTTGTTTATGTACGATCATCTGGGCAAACGCACCAGTTTGCCAAGTTCTACCGGTTTGCGTTTTGGCGCAGATTCTGTAATGAAACCTGAGATTGTGCGCGGTTTCGAATATTCTGACTGCTGGGTAGACGATGCACGACTGGTTTTGGCAAACGCCCAAATGGTCGTACGCAAAGGCGGAGAAGTATTAACCCGCACTCGCGCCACCTCTGCTCGCCGTGAAAACGGTTTGTGGATTGTTGAAGCTGAAGATATCGATACCGGCAAAAAACACACCTGGCAGGCGCGTGGCCTAGTCAACGCCACCGGTCCGTGGGTGAAAGAGTTCTTTGACGACGGTATGCACCTGCCATCGCCGTACGGTATTCGCCTGATTAAAGGCAGCCACATCGTGGTGCCGCGCGTCCATACCCAGAAGCAAGCTTATATTCTGCAAAACGAAGATAAACGCATTGTGTTTGTTATCCCATGGATGGACGAATTCTCGATCATCGGGACGACAGACGTTGAATACAAAGGCGATCCGAAAGCGGTGAAAATTGATGAAAGCGAGATCAATTACCTGCTGAAGGTTTACAACGCGCACTTTAAGAAGCAGCTGGGCCGTGATGATATCGTCTGGACTTACTCGGGCGTGCGTCCGCTGTGCGATGACGAGTCTGACTCACCGCAGGCAATCACCCGTGATTACACGCTGGATATCCACGACGAAAACGGCAAAGCGCCGCTGCTGTCGGTCTTTGGCGGTAAGCTGACGACCTATCGTAAGCTGGCTGAACACGCGATGGAAAAACTGGCATCGTACTATCAGGGAATTGGTCCGGCGTGGACCAAAGAGTGCATTCTGCCAGGCGGTGACATTGGCGGCGATCGCGAAGACTACGCGGCCAAACTGCGCCGTCGCTACCCGTTCCTGACCGAGTCGCTGGCGCGCCATTATTCTCGCACCTACGGCAGCAACACCGAATGGGTCATCGGCGAAGCCACCTCGCTTGCCGAGTTAGGTGAAGACTTTGGCCATGAGTTTTATGAAGCCGAGCTGAAATACCTGGTCGATCACGAATGGGTTCGTCGTGCGGAAGATGCGTTGTGGCGTCGCACGAAAGAAGGTATGTGGCTGAACGCTGAGCAGCAGTCGCGCATGACCCAGTGGCTGGCTGAATACATTGAGAAGCACCAGCTGTCGCTGGCGTCCTGATAAAAATGCCGGATGGCGGCGACGCCTTATCCGGCCTACAAAGGAGCATAAACGTAGGCCGGGCAAGCGCAGCGCCCCCGGCCTCGTGTTTTACAACCGCACCGAATCAATATGCCAGATGTTTTCGGCGTACTCTTTGATCGTCCTGTCCGACGAGAAGTAGCCCATGTTGGCGATATTAATCATCGACTTAGTAGTCCACTCTTCCGGATGACGATACAGTTCATCAACCTTATCCTGACAATCAACGTAACTACGATAATCCGCCAGCACCTGATAGTGGTCGCCAAAGTTGATCAATGAGTCCACCAGGTCGCGATAGCGTCCCGGCTCCTCTGGGCTGAATACGCCACTGCCGATCTGCGTCAGCACCTGGTGCAGTTCCTCGTCTTTCTCGTAATATTCACGCGGCTTATAGCCCTGACTACGCAAAGCCTCAACCTCTTCCGCCGTATTACCAAAGATAAAGATATTTTCTGCGCCCACATGTTCCAGCATCTCGACGTTGGCACCATCCAGCGTACCAATGGTCAACGCGCCATTCAGCGCAAATTTCATATTACTGGTCCCGGAGGCTTCGGTCCCGGCCAGTGAAATCTGCTCAGACAGGTCGGCAGCAGGAATTATCACCTGCGCCAGGCTGACGCTGTAATTGGGGATAAACACCACTTTCAGTTTGTCGCCAATTTGCGGATCGTTATTGATCACTTTCGCGACATCGTTGATCAGATGAATGATGTGCTTCGCCATGTAATAGGCCGAAGCCGCTTTACCGGCGAAGATATTCACACGCGGCACCCACTCGGCGTCAGGATCGGCCTTAATGCGGTTGTAGCGGGTGATCACATGCAGCACGTTCATCAGCTGACGTTTGTATTCGTGAATACGCTTGATCTGTACGTCAAACAGCGATTTCGGATTCACTACCACGTTAAGCTGCTGGGCAATGAGCGTGGCCAGACGTTTTTTGTTCTCCAGCTTCGCTCGGCGTACCGCCTGGTTCACCAACGGGAAATCGCAGTGCTGTTCAAGCTCGCTCAACTGGCTGAGATCGGTACGCCAGGTGCGGCCAATATTCTCATCCAGCACCTCAGAGAGCGGCGGGTTAGCCAGCGCCAGCCAGCGACGCGGCGTCACGCCGTTGGTCACGTTGCAGAAGCGAGTCGGGAAGATCTTCGCAAAGTCAGCAAATAGCGACTGCACCATCAGGTTGGAGTGCAGTTCAGACACACCATTAACCTTGTGGCTCACCACGACCGCCAGCCATGCCATACGCACCCGGCGGCCGTTAGATTCATCGATAATCGACGTCCGCCCCAGCAGACCGGTATCGTTCGGATACTGCTCCTGCAGCGTTTTCAGGAAGTAGTCGTTAATCTCAAAAATGATTTGCAGATGGCGCGGCAAAATTTTGCCCAGCATATCCACCGGCCAGGTCTCCAGCGCTTCGCTCATCAAAGTGTGGTTGGTATACGAGAAAACCTGACAGCACACTTCAAACGCATCATCCCAACTGAACTTGTGCTCATCAATCAACAGACGCATCAGCTCAGGGATCGACAGCACCGGATGGGTGTCGTTGAGGTGAATGGCGATTTTATCCGCCAGATTATCGTAGGTTTTGTGCAGTTGATAATGACGATTCAGAATGTCCTGCACCGTGGAGGAGACCAGGAAATACTCCTGGCGCAAGCGCAGCTCGCGTCCTGAATAGGTGGAGTCATCCGGATAGAGCACGCGGGAGACGTTCTCGGAGTGGTTTTTATCTTCCACCGCCGCAAAGTAGTCGCCCTGGTTAAATTTACCGAGGTTGATCTCGCTACTGGCCTGGGCATTCCACAGGCGCAGCGTGTTGGTGGCATCGGTGTCGTAACCGGGGATAATCTGGTCGTAGGCAACCGCGAGGATCTCTTCGGTTTCTATCCAGCGCGTTTTCTTGCCTTCCTGCTGTATACGCCCGCCAAAGCGCACTTTGTAGCGCGTATTGTGGCGTTTGAACTCCCATGGGTTACCGTATTCCAGCCAGTAGTCCGGCGACTCTTTCTGTCGGCCATCAACAATGTTTTGCTTGAACATGCCGTAGTCATAACGAATACCGTAGCCGCGTCCCGGCAGTCCCAGCGTTGCCAGTGAGTCCAGGAAGCAGGCCGCCAGGCGCCCGAGGCCGCCGTTGCCGAGACCCGGGTCATTTTCTTCATCGATCAGATCTTCAAGATCCAACCCCATACCTTCCAGCGCATTTTTGACATCGTCATAAATACCCAACGATAACAGTGCATTGGAAAGCGTGCGGCCAATCAAAAACTCCATTGACAGGTAATAGACCTGACGAGTTTCCTGGGATAATTGCGCACGGTTAGAACGCAGCCAGCGCTCCACGAGACGATCGCGCACCGCGAACAACGTGGCGTTCAGCCACTCATGTTTATTGGCAATGACCGGGTCCTTACCAATCGTGAACATCAGCTTGTAGGCGATAGAATGCTTAAGTGCCTCTACGCTGAGTGTGGGCGATGCATAAGTAAATGGAGCATTCATATAGGTGATTCCTGGATATCTATTTCAAGCGATAGTAAAGCTCACGGTATGACTTCGCCGCGACTTGCCAGCTAAAATCCATGGTCATGGCCTGACGTTGTACAAACCGCCACAGCGAAGGCCGGGACCACAATACGAAAGCACGCCGGATCGCACGTAGTAGCGACCAGGCATTACTATCTTCAAATACAAACCCACTGGCGATACCGTCCGCCAGGTTTTCCAGCGAACTGTCAGAGACCGTATCAGCCAGCCCACCGGTGCGCCGCACCAGCGGCAGCGTGCCGTACTTCAGTCCATACAACTGCGTTAAGCCACATGGCTCAAAACGGCTGGGAACCAATATCACATCGGCTCCACCCATGATGCGGTGCGAGAAGGCTTCGTGATAGCCAATCTGCACGCCCACTTGCCCCGGATGTTCCGCCGCCGCGGCGAGGAAACCTTCCTGCAACACCGGATCGCCCGCGCCAAGTAACGCCAGTTGCCCCCCCTGCTCTAACAGACCCGGCAGAGCCTCCAGCACCAGATCCAACCCTTT
The DNA here is from genome assembly GCF_030334485.1 of Citrobacter sp. Cf072. NCBI lineage: Bacteria > Pseudomonadati > Pseudomonadota > Gammaproteobacteria > Enterobacterales > Enterobacteriaceae > Citrobacter > Citrobacter sp. Cf072. Next base: position 90,832 of record NZ_JAOWDX010000034.1, read on the forward strand.
CTGACTGGTCAGACGGCTCACGACAGCAAACAGCGGCACTTTGTCGTTAACCTTAAGTCCCATCGCGATCTGCAGCTGACGTTTGTTCTCCGCCTTCTCTTCCAGCGTGTCACGCGTATAGCGCGACGCTAGCAGCAGGTCGGTTTCCGGGCTCCAGATTTTTTCATCCACGCCGTTCAGCACGCCGGAAAGCCGTCCTTCCCGATGACGCTGCTGCAACAGACCTTCCATACCATAGGCAAACTGCGGCTCGGTAATCTCCCGCGCGTAAGTTGGACTCACTGCCGTAATGTGGTCTGCGTAGTACAACCCGGCCTTCAGGAACGAAATCTGGCCGTTAAACTCCAGCCCGTGCACATTAAAGAACGACCATGGCAATTGGATGTCATCCATATGCTTTGCATAAAACATGCCTTGATAAGCCAGGTTGTGTACGGTGAACACCGATTTCGCCGGATGGCCGCGCGCCGCCAGATACGCCGGGGCCAGACCGGCATGCCAGTCGTGCGCATGCACCACATCCGGGCGCCAGAATGGGTCAAGGCCGCAGGCCATTTCACATCCGGCCCAGCCAAGCAACGCAAAACGCAGGACGTTATCGGTATAAGCGAACAGGTTGGTGTCGTGATACGGGCTACCGGGACGGTCGTAAAGATGCGGCGCGTCAATCAGGTAAATACCCACGCCGTTGAAATGCCCGAAAAGCAGCGTGATACGTCCAGCGAAGGTATCGCGACGCGTCACGACCTGTGCATCGGGAATGCCGCGACGAATATCTGGAAACGCCGGGAGCAACACGCGGGCATCCACGCCGTCCGCAATTTGCGCGGCAGGTAACGCCCCAATAACATCCGCCAGTCCCCCGGTTTTTAACAGGGGGAACATCTCTGAACAAACGTGTAAAACCTGCATTATCGCTCCTGTTTGATCTGCAGTTTGCGCAGCATTTCACGCGTGACCAGCACAATGCCTTCCTCTGAACGGTAGAAACGACGCGCATCTTCTTCCGCGTTTTCACCTATCACCATGCCTTCAGGAATAACGCAGGCGCGGTCGATAATGCAACGACGTAAGCGGCACGAACGTCCCACCCACACTTCAGGTAACAACACTGCCGAATCAATGTTACAGAATGAATTCACCCGCACGCGCGGGAACAGAACGGACTGCACCACCACCGAACCTGAAATTATGCATCCGCCAGAAACCAGCGAGTTCAGCGTCATTCCGTGGCTACCGGAACGGTCCTGCACAAATTTCGCCGGTGGCAGCGATTCCATGTGCGTTCGGATTGGCCAGTCCTGGTCGTACATATCCAGTTCAGGCGTCACCGAAGCCAGATCAAGGTTCGCCTTCCAGTAGGCTTCCAGCGTCCCCACATCGCGCCAGTACGGTTCGGATTCCGGGTCAGACTGCACGCAGGACAACGGGAATGGATGTGCATACGCCATGCCAGCTTCGGTGATTTTCGGGATAATGTCTTTGCCAAAATCGTGACTGGATTTTTCATCGAGATCATCTTCCGCCAGCAGTTCATACAGATAATCGGCGTTGAAAATGTAGATCCCCATACTGGCAAGAGATTTGGTCGGGTCGCCTGGCATGGCTGGCGGGTTGGCGGGTTTTTCAACGAACTCGATAATTTTATCGGTGTCGTCCACGTCCATCACGCCAAACGCGCTGGCCTCTTCAATAGGCACTGGCATACAGGCCACGGTGCAACGCGCGCCCTTCTCGACGTGGTCGATCAGCATGCGTGAGTAGTCCTGCTTATAAATATGATCGCCCGCGAGGATCACCACGTATTCCGCTTTATAGCGTCGAATGATGTCCAGGTTTTGGGTGACGGCATCCGCCGTTCCGCGATACCAGTTTTCACCCTGCATTCTCTGCTGGGCAGGCAGCAAATCGACAAACTCATTCATCTCTTCGCTAAAGAACGACCAGCCGCGCTGAATATGCTGCACCAGCGTATGGGACTGGTACTGGGTGATCACGCCAATACGGCGGATCCCGGAGTTAATACAGTTGGATAAGGCAAAATCGATAATGCGGAACTTACCGCCAAAGTGCACAGCAGGTTTGGCACGTTTGTTGGTCAAATCTTTTAAGCGGGTACCGCGGCCACCGGCCAGGATCAGGGCAACAGATTTTAATGGCAGCTGGCGCGCCAACATTACACGATCGTTCTTCTCTAAACTCACCATGACTAACTCCTTTTTTATCTTCTCTGGAACACACACAGTCCGTGCGCAGGTCCCTGCCAGACAGCCGTAAGCACCGGATTATCCTCTCCGGCAAATGGGGGAATGGCATGCCATTCCCCTTCAGGTAAAACGATATCTGTCACCTCAAGCGTGGCGTTTATTGCAATCAGAAAACGGTCTGAAAGCTGGATTTGCATCTGCCTCGGGCCGTTTTGCCACTCATCCGCACTTAAGGGTTGTGCGTACTTATTCAGCCAACGAACATTGCCATCGCCCTCTTCCCACCAACAATCCCCTGTTAATGCTGGGATTTGCCGGCGCAGATGAATCAGCGCGGCGGTAAATGTGGTTAGCCCACTGTTTGCCTGTTGCCAGTCCAGCCACGTTAAGGCGTTATCCTGACAATAAGCGTTATTGTTGCCGTGCTGGCTATGACCATGCTCATCGCCCGCCAGCAACATCGGCGTCCCCTGGGAGAGCAACAGCGTAGTTAACAGCGCATGAATGCTGTCGCGCCGCCGCTCAATCAGGTCCAGCGTGCCGCCTAATCCTTCTTTACCATGATTGTCGCTGTAGTTATTGCTAGTGCCGTCGCGATTTTCCTCACCATTCGCTTCATTGTGCTTATTTGTGAAGCACACACAGTCGCGTAGCGTAAAACCGTCGTGCGCGGTCACCAGATTGACCGTGGCGCTGGGTTTGCGGCCCTGGCGTTTAAACACATCGCTGGATGCGGCAAAACGCCCGGCAAACTCGCCCAACGAGAGATTACGCTGGAGCCAAAAGCGCCGCGTCGCATCGCGGAAATGGTCATTCCACTCGGCAAACGGAGGGGGGAAATTCCCCACCTGATACCCGCCTTCACCAATATCCCACGGTTCCGCAATCAGCTTCACGCGTGAGAGCAGCGGACAGGTTTGGATCGCGGTAAACAGCGGCGCATCCTGACGAAACGCAGGTGTACGCCCCATGACGGAAGCCAAATCAAAACGAAAACCATCTACATGGCAGGTTTCAACCCAATAGCGCAGGCATTCACATGCGTATTCCACAACGCCGGGATGGCTCAAATTGAGGGTGTTCCCACAACCGGTCCAGTTGTAGTAATCACCATCGTCCCTGATCCAATAATAGCTACGGTTATCAATTCCGCGCAGCGAGAAGACAGGCCCTTCGAGATCCAGCTCGGCGCTGTGGTTCAAAACGATATCGAGAATGACCTCAATCCCCGCTTTGTGCAGCGCTTTTACCGCGTCGCGAAACTCATCAAGCGCACTCTCCGGCGAACAGGCATAGGCCGGATGCAGCGCGAACATGGCCACCGGGTTGTAGCCCCAGTAATTCGACAGGCCCAGCCGCTGAAGTCGTGGTTCGCTGGCAAAATGCGCCACCGGCAGCAGCTCCAGCGCGGTAATGCCGAGACGCTTGAAATAGTCGATCATCACCGGATGACCCAGCGCTTTGTAGGTTCCGCGAATCTCTTCCGGCAGGTCAGGATGCAAATACGTCAACCCTTTGACATGCGCTTCGTAAATCACGGTATTGCCCCACGGCGTGCGCGGCGGGGCATCATCCTCCCAGTCATAATGGTCGGACACCACCACGCCCTTCAGCGCGATGGTGGCATTATCATGGTGATCCGGTTCATTTAGCCCGCCGTGCAGCAGCGGGTTATCTTTTAACTCGCCCTCGACCCGACGGGCGCAAGGGTCGAGCAGCAGCTTGGCTGGGTTAAACCGGTGGCCCTGCTGCGGTTGCCATGGGCCATGGACGCGATAACCATAGCGCAGACCGGGCCGGGCGTTGGCCAGATAGCCGTGCCAGACATCGCCGCTACGCCCCGGCAGGTCGTAGCGGAGTTCGCAACCGTCCTCGTCAAATACGCATAATTCAACGCGTTCAGCGTGGGCTGAGAAGAGAGTAAAATTAACGCCATGGCCGTCATACGTTGCACCATGGGGGGTGGCGTTGCCGGTTGCCAGTTGCGTCATTCCCCCTCCCGAACCAGCCAGATCGTTGCCAACGGCGGCAACGTGAGGCTCAGTGAATGCTGACGACCATGACTGGCGATTTCATCACTGTGCACCGCACCGCCGTTGCCAGTATTGCTGCCGTGGTAATGCATCGAATCGGTATTGAGGATCTCACGCCATTTCCCCGGCTGATTGATACCGAAGCGATAGCCGTGGCGGGGCACAGGCGTAAAGTTACTGACCACGATGATTTCATTGCCGACCTTGTCACGACGCACGAAAGCCAGCACCGAACGTTCTTTGTCATCCACCACCAGCCACTCAAAGCCATAGGCGTCAAAGTCGAGCTCGTGCAGCGCTTTGTGATGACGATAGGTGAGGTTCAGATCGCGCACCAGACGCTGTACGCCGTGATGCCAGTTATCACCGCCTTCCAGCAGGTGCCAGTCGAGGCTGGCGTCGTGGTTCCATTCACGTCCCTGCGCAAACTCGTTGCCCATAAACAGCAGTTTCTTGCCTGGGAAGGCCCACATCCAGCCGTAGTAGGCGCGCAGGTTGGCAAACTTCTGCCACGCATCGCCCGGCATGCGGTCGAGAATCGATTTCTTGCCGTGCACCACTTCATCGTGCGACAACGGCAGGACAAAGTTCTCGGTGTAGTTGTACAGCATGCCGAAGGTCAGCTTATCGTGGTGATGTTGGCGATAAACCGGATCCAGCTTCATGTAGTCCAGCGTGTCGTGCATCCAGCCGAGGTTCCACTTATACCAGAACCCTAAACCGCCCATGTCCTGCGGTCTTGAAACGCCAGCAAAATCAGTGGACTCTTCCGCCATGCTCACCGCACCAGGCACCTGTTCGCCAAGAATACGGTTGGTATTGCGTAAAAACTCAATGGCTTCGAGGTTTTCACGACCGCCAAATTCATTTGGGATCCATTCACCTTCTTTACGGCTGTAGTCGCGATAAATCATCGATGCCACGGCATCCACGCGCAGCGCGTCGATACCAAAGCGCTCAATCCAGTACAGGGCGTTGCCCACCAGATAGTTGCTGACTTCACGGCGACCGTAGTTGTAGATCAGCGTGTTCCAGTCCTGGTGATACCCTTCTCGCGGGTCGCTGTGCTCATACAGCCTGGTGCCATCAAACTCTGCCAGACCAAAGTCGTCCGACGGGAAATGGCCCGGCACCCAGTCAAGAATGACGTTCAGCCCCGCCTGATGCGCGGCATTCACAAAATAGCGGAAGTCATCGCGCGTACCAAATCGACGGGTCGGCGCATACATGCCGGTAGGTTGGTAACCCCAGCTACCGTCGAACGGATGCTCGTTAATCGGCAACAGTTCAAGGTGGGTAAAGCCCATCCACTTGGCGTAAGGCACCAGTTGATCCGCCAGCTCGCGGTAGCTCAGCCAGAAGTTGTTATCGGTATGACGACGCCATGACCCCAGGTGCACTTCATAGATAGAGATTGGCGCATCAAACTGGTTGGCTTTTTTACGCTCCTCGCTTTGCACCACTTTTTCCGGCAGACCACAGATAAGCGACGCGGTTTCCGGGCGCATTTGCGCTTCGAAGGCGTAAGGGTCCGCTTTGATTCGCAGCTTACCGTTGGCATCGATCATCTCATATTTATACAGCTGACCATGCTGCGCACCGGGGATAAACAGCTCCCAGATACCGCTTTCTTTGCGCAGGCGCATCGGGTGGCGACGGCCATCCCAGTAGTTGAACTGCCCAACCACTGACACGCGTTGCGCGTTAGGCGCCCAGACGGAGAAGCGCGTGCCGGTTACGCCATCCATGGTATCCGCATGCGCGCCCAGCGTTTCGTAAGGTCGCAGGTGCGTACCTTCAGATAACAGCCAGGCATCCATATCCTGGATCAGCGGGCCAAAACGATAAGGGTCATCAATCAGATTCTGCTGTCCATGCCAGACAACGGCCAACTGATAGCGAAAGAAATTTTTACGGCGGGGAAGTACTGCACAGAAAAAACCGCGAGAGTCGAGGCAATCCAGCTTGCCGACTTTACGTCCGGTTTTGGGTTCGATCACCCACACTTCGGTGGCGTCAGGTAATAGGGCGCGGACTTCAAGTCCAGCGTCAGTTTGGTGCATACCGAGTACGGAAAAAGGATCCGCAAAATGGCCTGCAATTAGCGCATTAATCACGTCTCTATCGATACGAACGGACATGGTTGTCATCCTGTTTTATGGTGTCACCCCTTCCAACTGATTTTCGACATCAGGTAGCGACACTTTTTTTGACCTGAACGGCGCAGCACAATTGTGCATCCTCTCTGCGTCGTCCCACCTTCAGGCAACAACTTAATACCTCCGGTACTAAGTCACCCTTAAAGAATAGCCAATGCTTTATCTTACTCCTGGTAAAAAATGAAACATCTGCGCTTACTCCTGTATTACGCAAAAAAAAGGGTGACTCAGCACCCTTTGATCATTAACAAACCATTACGCCAGTTGACGTAACATGCGGCGCAATGGCTCCGCAGCACCCCAAAGCAGCTGGTCACCTACGGTAAAGGCTGACAGGAACTCCGGTCCCATATTCAGCTTACGCAGACGACCTACTGGCGTGGTCAACGTGCCGGTAACGGCCGCCGGGGTTAACTCACGCATTGTGATTTCACGATCGTTTGGTACTACTTTCGCCCACGGGTTGTGCGCCGCCAGCAGTTCTTCCACGGTCGGAATAGACACATCTTTTTTCAGTTTGATGGTGAACGCCTGGCTGTGGCAGCGCAGCGCGCCGACGCGCACGCACAGACCATCAACCGGGATCACGGAAGACGTGTTGAGAATTTTGTTGGTTTCCGCCTGTCCCTTCCACTCTTCACGGCTCTGACCGTTATCGAGCTGTTTGTCGATCCACGGAATCAGGCTACCGGCCAGCGGTACGCCAAAGTTATCAACCGGCAGTTCACCGCTACGGGACAGGGTCGTCACTTTACGTTCGATGTCGAGAATAGCAGAGGATGGGGTCGCCAGCTCCTCGGCCACATGGCCATACAGATGGCCCATCTGAGACAACAGCTCGCGCATGTGACGCGCGCCGCCGCCGGAAGCCGCCTGATAGGTCGCCACGGAGACCCAATCGACCAGGTCGTTGGCAAACAGGCCACCGAGGGACATCAGCATCAGGCTAACGGTGCAGTTACCGCCGACAAAGGTCTTAATACCTTTATTCAGGCCATCGGTGATGACATCCTGGTTAACCGGATCGAGAATAATGATGGCGTCGTCTTTCATACGCAGCGAAGAGGCCGCGTCAATCCAGTAACCCTGCCAACCGCTTTCACGAAGCTTTGGATAGATTTCGTTGGTATAATCGCCGCCCTGACAGGTCACGATGATATCGAGCGCCTTCAGCGCATCCAGATCAAAAGCGTCCTGAAGCGTGCCGGTCGCGGTTCCACCGAATGTCGGTGCCGCCTGCCCGAGCTGGGAAGTAGAAAAGAAAACAGGGCGAATGGCGTCGAAGTCACGCTCCTCAACCATGCGTTGCATGAGAACAGAGCCGACCATACCGCGCCAGCCGATAAAACCAACATTTTTCATAGCGTTTTTTTCCTGCAGAGATGTGTGCTGTGTATGTATGCCAGTGTCCTGGTGGCATATCCTTCACCATACAAAATGCAGCCAAAGTCGCAAGTGAAATTAATCAATGATAGCGAAGCCATCAGTAATGCGACTTATCCCGCTGCGCAAGCAAGCAGAAAGTCCGTGGTAATTATCAGGGAATTTGAGTTATGAATGAAATCATTTCAGCGGCAGTTTTATTGATCCTGATTATGGATCCACTCGGAAATCTGCCCATTTTCATGTCCGTATTGAAACATACCGAACCAAAACGCCGCCGCGCGATTATGATTCGCGAGCTGTTCATTGCGCTGTTGGTGATGCTGATATTCCTGTTTGCGGGCGAGAAAATTCTGGCATTTCTTAACCTGCGCGCGGAAACCGTTTCTATCTCCGGGGGCATCATTTTGTTCCTGATCGCCATTAAGATGATTTTCCCCAGCGCCACCGGGAATAGCACCGGGCTTCCGGCGGGTGAAGAGCCGTTTATCGTGCCGCTGGCGATCCCGCTGGTAGCCGGTCCGACAATCCTGGCTTCATTAATGCTGTTGTCGCATCAGTATCCTAATCAGATGGGGCATCTGGTAATCGCCCTGCTGATCGCCTGGGGCGGTACGTTTGTGATTCTGTTGCAGTCGTCGCTGTTTTTGCGTCTGCTGGGGGAGAAAGGGGTGAACGCGCTGGAGCGCCTGATGGGGCTGATTCTGGTGATGATGGCCACCCAGATGTTCCTCGACGGCGTACGGATGTGGATGAAGGGGTGATGTACTCGTTTCACGCCGGGTGGCGGCTTCGCCTTACCCGGCCTACGATGTGGATGTGTGCTCATTTGTAGGCCCGGTAAGCATAGCGCCACCGAGCAATGGTGTTGAAACTGGAAGAACATGGCATTTCAGAGAACGGTTCCGTTCACGTTATGTTCGTTGCTTCTCTGGAGTTTCTTCATCGGTGAACGTGTTAAGGGGGCTACGCAGCCCCCTTAACAATCCCGGCTCTCCGGCAGGAAAATTGTTGCTGCGCAATACCCTCCGCTTATTCCTCCAGGCTACCGGGCCGGGCGCGAGGAAACGTCCCTGTAAAACGCGCCCTGAGCCAGCATCCATGCTGGCTCCCCCGGCCTTACGGAAACACGTCGGCAATTTTCAGCCGGGCCAGCCCACACCTGACCATCTGCGTTTTTATTTGAACAGGTTTGGACAGCAAAACAAATTTAACTGGAAGTCAGAGCGTTGAAGCGATGACACCGGTCCGGCTGAAAATCGATGAGGCGTTGACGGCTGACCGGGTCTGCCCGCAGGGATGCGGGCAGAGGGGACGGCCTGCAGGGACGCAGGCTCGGCCCCGACCCGACAGGCAGACGGAATAAGACGAATAACTCGCGCAGCGACGATTTTCCCGCCGGGAGCCTGGGTTGCAAGGGAGGCGGCGGTGAGCCTCCCTTGCACGTTCACGGGTATCAGCGCTTCAAAGAAATGACACCACTGAGGTGAACGGAAACCTGAGCAATAATCACATGTTCACCCTACATGCTTAACTGAACGGCATTGCGCTGTAATTTCAGGTATTCCTTATGCTTTTAAGTCGCTGATATAACGTATTTTCATTTCTGCGAAGCGCCTTCCGGAATGCCCTCTTGTCAGCATCGTGGATTAGCCTTATCTTCTCGCTGCACCTGCAAAATCAGGTGTCAGGATTGGTCCCCTGATTACCTCATTCGCGATAAAATTCACTTTTGTCGTGCGACCAGCTACACCTCTATGGTGGGCTGGACGGTGGCGTCGTAAGACGCACCGGTATCCAATGAGGCCGGTAGGACCAACTCCGTTCAGCCCGCCACCAAAAGGTTGGTCCCTTAGGTGGCGGTAAAATTTGACTCATTGGAGGCTGCCCTATGGCGACTACCCCTCTCTTTTCACACTCTTTATTTACCCTGCCCTTTAGCCATGCCACGGACTTCACCGAACTGGCGGATAACTGCGAGCGTTTTGTCGAAGGACTGGTTGAATGCCATGACCCGGTTGAAAAACTGGCGATTTGTGCACGTCTGTCGGCCTGTCTCGCGTTATTGCAACCGACCTTAACGGAGCCTGTACCGCAGCATCTGCAGGCCAGTCTGACGGTAGAAACATTCCCGACCCGTTTTCCCCTTTTCGAGCCTGAGACAGACCAGATGGGGCGTTACTGCCAGCTTTTGACGCATTTACTGATGAGCAAAACGCTTTCTGATGATATGGAGCGAGTAGCGGGTGATTTGCTGCAGGATTTGGTGGGTTATTTCGCCGACACGCTGAAAGCGCCGCGTTGGTTGAAAACCGAGGATGGGGTGATGGTGCTGTAAAAAAGCCGGGTGACGCTTGCGCTTACCCGGCCTACGATGTGGATGTGAGCTCGTTTCCAGGCCCGGTAAGCGCAAGCGCCACCGGGCAACAAGACTCAGCTCAACAGCTGGAAGGCAATCATACCGACAATTGCGCCGACCGTACCGAGGATGGTTTCCATCATCGTCCAGGTCTTCAGCGTTTGTGCTTCCGTTGCGCCGGTAAATTTACCGAACAACCAGAAACCGGCGTCGTTAACGTGGCTGACCACGATCGAGCCGCCTGCGATACAAATAGACAGTGCCGCCATCTGTGCGCCGGAGAAGTTTAGCTGTTCAATCACCGGCATCACCAGACCGACCGCCGTTAAGCACGCCACGGTCGCAGAACCCTGAATGATACGCACCGCTGCCGCCAGCACGAAGCAGGTAATGGCAATCGGCAGACCCATTCCGGTTAACGCTTCGCCCAGCGCCGGACCGACGCCGGAATCAACCAGCACTTGTTTAAACACGCCACCTGCACCGATCACCAGCAGGATAATCCCCGCCGGTTGCAGCGCATGACCGCAGATCTCCATCACTTTGTCTTTTGGCATACCCTGGCGAATCGCCAGACCGTAAATCGCCACCAGACAGGCAACCAGAATCGCGGTAAACGGGTGACCGATAAACTCAAACCATTCGTAAGTTGAAGAACCAACCGGCACAAAGCGCGCGGCGATGGTTTTCAGACCAACCAATACCAGCGGCAGCAGGATCAGCGACAAGCTAAAACCGAAGGACGGCATTTTACCTTCGCCCAGATGCGGCTCGGTAATGTCATCAGGAATGTTCAGCTCAACGTAACGGCTGATGAAATTACCCCACAGCGGCCCGGCGATAATCATGCCCGGAATCGCGGCACACAGGCCAATCAGGATCATCCAGCCAAAGTCAGCGTGCATCTGCGAAGCCAGCAACATCGGCGCTGGCCCCGGCAGTAAAAACGCCGCAGCCGCCGCTACGCCTGCAAACAACGGAATGACTAATTTAACCAGGTTGGTACCGGTGTGACGCGCCATCGAGAACGCTACGCTAATCAGCAGCACAATCGCTACCTCAAAGAACAGCGGTAGCGCGCAAATCAGACCGGCCAGGCCAATCGCGTAATGTGCGCGGCTGTGGCCGAAGGATTTCAGCATTTTGACGGCAATTTGATCGACTGCGCCGGTCTCATGCAAAATCTTGCCAAACATCGCCCCCAACGCCACAACAATCGCCAGGAAACCGAGCGTGCCTCCCATCCCTTTTTCCATAGTCGCGGCGATTTTATCGAGCGGCATACCGGAAAAGAGACCTGCACCAATAGACACCACCATCAAAGCAAGGAAGGCGTGCATACGCGCCTTCATCACTAAAAACAGCAGTAATAAAACGGACCCTACTGCTGTTAAAACAAGCGTTAATGTACTCACTACTTACTGCCCTGGTTAATAACCTCAATGGTGCTGGCGACCACACCGTCCAGTGGTTGATCGATATCGACCACCAGTACATCGTTTTCATTCGCACCTGGTTCTTCCAGCGCTTCAAACTGGGTCACCAGCATCTGCGTTTTGAAGAAGTGGCCTTTACGCGCTTTTAGACGACTTTCGATAACGTCAAAATCCCCTTTCAGATAGATGAAAGAGAGGTTCGGGTTACCGTCGCGCAGCTGGTCGCGATAGACTTTTTTCAGAGCGGAACAGACGATCAGCGAAACCTTGTTGGTACGCTGCATCGCAAAGGCGGCGTCATTCAGCGCCTGTAACCACGGTTTACGGTCATCATCGTTGAGTGGCTCACCGGAAGCCATTTTCATGATGTTGCTGCGCGGATGGAGAAAATCGCCATCAAGAAACGCGGCCTGCAGTTGATGCGCCACTTCGCTGGCGACAGCAGATTTACCGCTGCCCGATACGCCCATCAGAACGTAAACGTGGTGATCATGATTAGTCGTGCTCAAAGCGTTGCCCCCACTGGTACAAGAATCTGGAAATTGTTACGGGTAACTGTTATCGGTAACATTGTCCAGCCGGATAAATAGAGAAGCAATATCCATTCGTGCTCGAAGTGTATAAGTGTGAGCTACTTCAAACTTGTTGGCTTAAATAGATCCGCCCGGTGACAAGGTGAAACCTAAATCTAACATTTTAGGTGTGACTGCTTCACCACGGATGCGCGCCAGCAGGCGTTCAGCACCAATGCTGCCCATGCGTTCACGCGGCGTGAGCACGCTCGCCAGACGCGGCTCCATCACCTGTCCGATGTCGTGACCGTGGAATCCAGCAATCGCCATGTCATCCGGGATTTTCAGCCCTAAACGCTGGCATTCGAAGGCCGCCCCTACCGCCAGGTCATCGTTGGTACAGAAAATGCCGTCGAGCTGCGGGTATTCGCGCCGCGCCTGACGGATGAGTTCAATACCGGAGGAGTAGGAAGAAGACTGTTCCACCATCACGCTGTACGGCACCAGGTTGGCATCGCGCATTGCCTGCTCGTAGCCCCTCTGTTTGATGATAGTACGTTCATCAAGACGTGCGCCAAGATAGGCAACATGACGGTGCCCGCGGGCGATGATAGCGGCAGTCATCTGGCGCGCGGCTTCAAAGTTGTCGAAACCGACGGCGATATCCAGACACGGGGACTGGCTGTCCATCAGCTCAACCACCGGGATACCGGCGACCTCAATCATTTTCAGCGTACGAGGCGTATGGCTACGTTCGGTGAGGATCAGGCCATCGATATTCCACGACAGCATCGATTCCAGGCGCTCTTGTTCCATTTCGGGCTTATAGCCGTAGTGCGCGAGCATAGTTTGATAACCATGGGCGTCGGTGACGGCCTCAATGCCGCGTAACACTTCAGCAAAAACCTGGTTAGTGAGAGACGGTAACAACACGCCGATAGCGCGACTGGTGGCGTTAGAAAGGATATCAGGAGCGCGATTGGGAATATAACCCAGCTCATCAAGTGCAGCGGCAATTTTGCCCCGCAGCGCCACGGAGACCTGCTCCGGGTTACGCAAAAAGCGACTGACCGTCATTTTGGTCACGCCCACGCGGTCGGCTACATCCTGAAGTACGGGTCTTTTCTTTTTCATCGTCCTGAAGCGTTAAAAAGGGATAGATTCCCCCAGTTTACCACGGACGCACGGAATTAATGACAAACGATGAAAAGCCGGATGGCAACGCTTTCGCGTCTTATCCGGCCTACATCAGGTTACAGCACGTTAGACTGGCGGCAGATCAAACAATAACACTTCGCTGTCGCTGTCGGCATGAATAGAAATTGCCTGTTCATCCCAGATTGCCAGACCGTCGCTGGTGGTCGCTTTGGTTCCGTTAATGGTGACGTTGCCTTTAACGACCTGGATCCAGACGCGACGTTCAGCGGCAATCTGATGTACCGACTGCTCATCTTTGACCAGCGCCCAACGGTACAGCTCCATATCCTGGTACACTTTCAGTGAGCCATCGCGGGCATCAGGCGACAGCACCAGTTGTTTACCCTGAGCGGCATCGAAACGGCGCTGTTCATAGCGCGGCGTAATACCGTTTTCCTGCGGCATGATCCAGATCTGATACAGATGCAGCTTCTCAGTATTACTCGGGTTGTACTCCGAGTGACGGATCCCCGTCCCGGCGCTCATAATCTGAAACTCTCCGGCCGGAACCTGCTCTTTGTTGCCCATGCTGTCCTGATGTTCCACCGCGCCTTCCAGCACGTAGGTCAGGATTTCCATGTCTTTATGGGGGTGAGTGCCAAAGCCCTGGCCTGCGTCAATCACGTCATCGTTAATCACGCGCAGTGCCGAGAACCCCATAAAGTTCGGGTCATAGTAGTTGGCAAAAGAGAAGGTATGCCAGGAATCGAGCCAGCCATGATTCGCATGGCCGCGGTCGTTAGCTTTGCGTAAATAGATCATTGTGTTCACCCCCAGATGTTTTCGATGGAGTAAGTGTGGACTCAATCCGCCTGGGATCATAGAGGGTGAAAATTGACTCCTCTGTTCAAAAAATATGAACAAGCCCAGAGGAGTCGGTAAAGGCTATTTGGCGAGGGTTATCGTCGCGGGAGAGGCCTGTTCGAAGGCGCGTTCGAGAATCTCCAGGTTGGTAAGAACTTCAGATTCCTTGACGTAATTAGGCGTACCGGCGGTCAGCGTCTGGTACAGCGCATCATAGACGCGACCGTAATCCCCCACCTCCGGCTTCACCTCTTCTTTTACTGTGATGCCGTCATCGTTGACATACTCCAGCATTCCGATGGAATCATCAGCAGCGAAACCTGGCTCACCCGGCATGATATTGGCCTTCAGACTGGTTTCCTGCTGGTCGATGCCGTACTTCACAAACGAGCCTTTGGTGCCATGGACGATAAACTTCGGATAGTCGATTTTCACCAGATGACTGGTTTTAACAATGGCTTTCAGGTCGCCGTAAAACAGCTGCGCTTCAAAGGTATCGTCCGGGTTCGCTTTATTACGCAGGCTGCGGATGTCATAGGCCACATGATCGGGGCGTCCGAACAGCGAGATAATCTGATCCATTGTATGTACGCCCAGGCCATAAAATGCGCCATCCTGTGGCAATCCCGGCTTAGTTTCCGCCTCGGGACGGTAGTAATCGAAATGGCTTTCAACCTCAACAATTTCGCCGAGCTTGCCGCTCTCAATCGCTTTTTTAGCAGTGAGAAAGCAGGAGTCAAAACGGCGATTCTGATACGGCGTAACGGTCAGCCCTTTGCTTTGCGCCAGTTCGAACAGCACTTTTGCTTCTGCCAGCGTCGGCGTGAACGGTTTCTCAACCAGCACGTTTTTACCCGCCTCAAGCGCACGTTTGGCGTAGTCAAAATGGCTGTCAGCATGGGTACAAACGATCACTAACTTCACCTGCGGATCGTTTAAGATCTCGTCGAGGTCGCTGGTGAAGTGAATATGTGAATACTGCGGCGCCTGCTCTTCCGGCCTGGCGTTACGGCGGAAAATATGCGCGACATGCCAGCTATTTTTGCGGTTGAGGACGTACGGCAAATGGTAGCGAGTGGTACTTTTACCAAAACCAATAAATGCGCAGTGTAAGGTCATGAGACAGTCCTTTTGAAGGTGATTGTCTACACCATAGCGCAAAGCGGCTGGAGACTGAATGTTGGATTCTTTGCCGGTTGCGGCGTTGCCTTATCCGGCCTACAAAACCCAGGTCTCAGCCGTAGGCCGGATAAGCGCAAGCGCCATCCGGCATCATCCCGGGGACAAAATGACAAGTAAGCCAGGCTGAAACAAAACCCCAAAAAAAAAGCCAGCAAAAGCTGGCTAAAGTAATACTGGAAGCAATGTGAGCAATGTCGTGCTTTCAGGTTCTCCGTAGGGGTTCCCCTGAACGCAGAGCAATAATAATCATTCTCATTCGCACTTGTCTACTTCTTTTTGCAAAAAAATGCAGTTGACGGAATTTTCTTTCTCAGCGAGGGTAAAGACTCAATTAACCCTGAAGGAGATAAGGAATGAGTGAGATAGTGATACGCCACGCTGAACCGAAAGATTACGACGCAATTCGTCAGATCCATGCCCAGCCAGAGGTGTATCACAACACGCTACAGGTTCCTCATCCTTCCATGGAGATGTGGCAAGAGCGACTAACCGAACGGGTCGGAATCAAACAACTGGTCGCGTGCATTGATGATATCGTCGTCGGACATCTCTGTATTGAGGTCGCGCAGCGCCCGCGCCGCAGCCATGTCGCCGATTTTGGTATCTGCGTTGATGCCCGCTGGCAGAATCGCGGCGTTGCCAGCGCGCTTCTCCGTACGATGATCGACATGTGCGACAACTGGCTGCGCGTCGACCGTATCGAGTTAACAGTGTTTGTGGATAACGAACCTGCGGTTGCGGTCTATAAAAAGCATGGCTTTGAGATCGAAGGGACAGGTAAGAAATACGGCCTGCGCAACGGCGAGTACGTGGATGCATATTTTATGGCACGCGTGAAATAAATTTAAGGGCGAGTCTTATCGCCCTGCTTATTGAAAGGACGCAATAGTGAAAAAGTTTGTTCCCCTGGTTTTACTGGCCTCGCTCTCCCCAGCTTTTGCCACTACCGTACAAAATCTCGATGCCGTACCCGGCGTTATTCAACATACTGAAGGTAAACAGATTTTTGCTGAGCAAATGGCAGGGGCAACACCTGCGAAAGGATTTGGTGAACTTCCACAGGGATTATCAGAGAACCAGTGGATTGGCTGGGTTGCGCCGAACGAAAATCCTAATAATCTGATCCTCACCGGCGCCAAAGCCTGGGGAAAAGAGGGTAAATATATTGGCATTGCCTGTTTTGCTGACAATCAGGCCGATGCCGGGCAGGCAAAAAAGTACGCGGATAACACCTGTCCGGAAAACTACAACAACGGACGCGCCAATAAATTATATCTCGGCGTTTTCTCCTGGCAGAACCAACAGCTGCAGCCGATTGCCCGCTCGGAAAAACCATTAAACCAGATTTCAGCGTGGAATAAAGCTGCCGAGAAAGAGAGCGATGATGAGTCCGTCAGACCGCTGGCTTATTATACAAAATTGGATCTGGCACCGTACCGGATCGCTCCCGATACTCTGGCGTTCGGGGTGCGCGGTGGCTACTCCGATGCCTACTCCGGCGGCGGGGCGTTTTATGAAGTGCTGGAACTCTACACCATCAAAGACAGCAAGATAATCAACGTGTTTTCTGACCTTGTTTATTACTATTCGGATATCGCCGGAGACTGGAATAAAGACGGCACAAGGCAGCACGACATCAGCGAGAGTAAGTACATCCTGAAATTGCGGTCGGCAAAGACGCAGGGATTTTATGATTTAGAGGTCGTGAACCTGCAGGATAAAAGCAGCCAAATATTTCACTGGTCTGAATCACTGCAACAGTATGTTCCTTAAGGAACTAATAAGACCTGCAACGTTCAGAACGATGCAGGCCATCAATATGGAATAAAAAATATCAACACATATTCAATTAATAATTCACAGTTATTAAATATACAAACACTTGCCCCACACATTATTTATATTCAGATTACCCTCAAAAAAAAATCCAATTAAAATGAAACGTTTTGTTTCTGCTATATACGAACACCATCAAAAAGCGTAATTAAAAATGGAAGAATAAAAACCTCCGTTTTACAATAACACATAATAAAGGATAAGGATATCATGAGTGATATCGTCTATCTGATGGTTTCAGGGCAGCAACAAGGCGCCATTTCTGACGGATGTGGAACCCTTGCATCTGTGGGTAATCGCTGGCAAATCGGACACGAGGACGAAATCTTTGCCTTTTCGCTCGCTAATAGTATAACCAGTACCGGCAAAGGCTCTCAGTTGCACGGACTACGCTTTTGTAAGCTGATCGATAAAAGCACGCCGTTGTTTATTAATGCGATTAACAACAACGAGCAATTGTATATGGAGTTTTATTTCTACCGCATCAATAGATTTGGTAGATGGGAGAAATATTATTATATTCAACTACGAGGAGCATTCTTATCCGGTATTCAGCAGCAGTTCAGTGAAAATAGTTTAGATACAGAAACAATAACCATCAGCTATGAATATATCCTCTGCAAACATCTTATTGCCAACACTGAGTTCAGTTACCTGGCGTTTCCCGAGAATTACAACCGCCTGTTTATCCCCCCTCCAAAAACTCCCGCAAACAACGGCCTCAAAACGTTAAACAGCAAAGGGATTGGCAGACTGCTTGCCGCCGGAGGGATCTACAACGGGAATATCGACGGCTTTAGGGAAACGGCGGAGAAGCTGGGAGGCGATGCGCCTGCGGGTTACGAGCAGGTCATGGATAACAAAGGATTACTCATTCTTGGCGCTTCAGTAGTTGCTGGATTAACCATGGGCAGAATGAAATTTCCTGAATTAGAAGAACTGGAGCATTTTGGAGCTAGGGGAGCCGTATCAGGACGAACATTCAATCCCGAGCTTGCAGGGGGGCCAATAGAGAACCTGACAACTGGTGGTGTTACCATTAACAAAGAAGGCATTACTACAGTTGAAAAACATATTTCCAGATTTATTCACGACCCTGCAAATGACGTTATGATTAGCAGGCTTAAAGACATAGAAAAGGGTAAAATGCCACCAGAGCAGGTAGATCTAAATTACTACACTCATGAATGTCGAGAGTATCAACGCTATTGTAATTTAGGCTGGGAAACTGGGCAGCCTGACGGTGATGCAGGATATGACCTTTGGAATCATGCCCACACAGCCACGCTAGAAGATTATAAACTTAAAGGATCGCTTGACGATTTATTCCACCCGGACGCACTTAACTATGATAACTGAAATTGAACTTAACGTACTGAAAGTTATGGCTGAAAAAGATATTAACTGGAACTGGATGAATCTGGATCGCGCACTGTCCTTTAAAGGAATACCTGGTTTCAGCAATGTTGTTAATATTGTCAATAAATTGGCCAGTGAGGGATTGGTAAATATTGAAGATAGCGGACATAAATCCATGCCTTACTACCGCGTTTCAGAGCAAGGATACAAGCTACTGAAAAAATAACTCTGATCGAGGCTCAGCGCAGAAACAGCAAGCCCTCTTCCACCGAAGAGGGCCTCTCAAATCAGTATCCCGCCGTTAAATCATCCACGGAACGCGGGTCGGATGCGCCATACAGTGCGCCATCCGGTCCTACCATAATGCTCTGCGTGCTGCCCATCGCTTCCTTCAGTGCGACTTTCTGCCCTTTCTGCTCCAGCAGCTTAATGGTGTCCGGGCTAAACCCTTTCTCAACGCGCAGTTCATCGGGCAACCACTGATGATGGAAGCGCGGCGCGTTGGTCGCTTCGGCGACGTTCATTCCAAAATCAATGCTGTTGACTACCATTTGCAGCACGGTGGTGATGATTCGGCTCCCGCCAGGGCTGCCGGTAACCAGCCAGGTTTTCCCGTCTTTTACCACGATAGTCGGCGACATTGATGACAGCGGACGCTTCTTCGGCCCAACCGCGTTAGCATCGCCACCCACCAGCCCATAAACGTTTGGCACGCCCGGCTTGGCGGAGAAATCGTCCATTTCGTTATTAAGCAGAATGCCGGTGTTACCCGCCACAATCCCAGTGCCGAAGGTGGTGTTCAGCGTATACGTCACCGCCACGGCATTACCGTCTTTATCCACCACCGAGAAATGGGTGGTCTGATTGCTTTCATACGGCGCGAGCTTGCCAGGTTTGATCTGGCTGGAAGGCTTAGCCTTGTTGATATCAATTTGATCGGCAAGCGATTTGGCATAGGCTTTATTGGTCAGCGCCTGCCACGGTACTTTCACAAAATCCGGGTCGCCCAGATACTCCGAGCGGTCGGCGTAGGCATATTTCTCCGCTTCAGCCATTACCTGCATGGCATCAGCGCTGCCAAACCCGTACTTCTTCATATCGAAGTTTTCGAGAATATTGAGGATCTGTACGATGTGAATACCGCCAGAGGACGGCGGTGGCATGGAGAAGACCTGATATCCGCGATAGTCGCCGCTAATCGGCGTACGCTCCACGGCTTTATAGCTGGCTAAATCCTCTTTGGTCATCAACCCGCCGTTTTTCTGCATTTCCTCCGCAATCTGATCGGCAATTGCCCCTTTATAAAACGCATCCGGACCGTTCTCGGCAATCATCTCCAGGCTTTTCGCCAGGTTCGTTTGCACCAGCTTGTCGCCCTTTTTCAGCGGCTCGCCGTCTTTCCAGAAAATGGCTTTGCTGTTCTCGTGATTAGGGAGCACTTCGCTGCCATAGGTTTTCAGATCGTCAGCCAGCGCGTCGTTAACCACAAAGCCTTCTTCCGCTAGCTTCATTGCCGGGCGCACGACTTTGTTCAGCGGCATCGTGCCGTATTTCTCCAGCGCCAGCGAGAAACCCGCCACGGTACCCGGCGTACCGGATGCCAGATGTGAGGTTAGCGACTTTTTCGCATCGGCGTTGCCCTGTTCATCGAGGAACATGTCGCGGGTCGCGCCAGCGGGAGCCATTTCACGAAAATCGATCGCCGTGGTGTTACCGTCTTTGGTACGCAGCAGCATAAACCCGCCGCCGCCCAGATTGCCCGCCTGCGGATGCGTCACCGCCAGCGCGTAGCCAACGGCTACAGCGGCATCAACGGCATTCCCTCCCTGTTTCAGAATATCCACCCCAACCTGGGTGGCTAAAGCATCTACGGAAGCCACCATCCCCTGTTGCGCGCGAACGGGATGGAACACATCTTCCTCGACACCGTAGGATACCGGCGGTGGCGCAGCCGGCGCGGCAGCCACGCTAAAACAACTTCCTGAGAGCAGAGCAGCAATGGCTACCCGGCGTAAAAACGTCGGTTTTATCATCGTTATTCTCCAGATGTACGGGGGTCGGCCCCCACTAAGCCTGGTGCATAACTCTGAAATAATCATCGTAACGGCGAGAAAGGAGTAAACTTAAATGATCCCCGAGAGGAGAAAAGCGATGAAACGACTCTTACTTTTAGCCATGCTCTTGCCGTTTGCAGGCTTTGCACAGCCCATCAACACCATGAATAACCCGAATCAACCCGGTTATCAGATCCCGAGCCAGCAGCGTATGCAAACCCAAATGCAATCACAGCAGATTCAGCAGAAAGGGATGCTCAACCAGCAGTTGCAAACGCAGACGCGCATGCAGCAACAGCATATGGAAAACCAAATCAACACCAACACCCAGCGCGTGCTGCAGTCTCAGCCGGGCGAGTTGAATCCTGGACAGCAGCAAATGCTGCCTAACAGTAACGGTGGGATGTTGAGTGGAACCCGTAATCCGGACAGCTCGCTCAATAAGCAACATATGCTGTCGGAGAAAAAGAACGGCGACATGCTGAAGCCCTCCAGCACGCCGCAACCTAACGTTCCGTTAAAAACGATTGGGCCTTAACTGGGCTGGAAATCCGGACCAATGGTATCAATGGCATCGGTACAGATGCTGTCTACGCCCCAGCGCAGCAGTTCTGCCGCGCGCTGGGGTCGGTTGACGGTATAAACCAGAATACGTAGCCCAGCATCGCGCAGCGCATCCACGCGCGCCTCATCCAGCAGCTTATGATTAAGATGAATAGAGACGCAGCCAAGCCGCGTGGTCAGTTCACGCCAGTCCTCGCGCCATTCATCCAGCAGCAAACCTCTCGGCAGTTCAGGCACCGCCTGCTGCGCCGCTTCTAGCGCATCAATTTCAAAGGATGACAACAGTGGTGGCGTCATTCCCGCCCACAATTCACGCGCGGCCAGCGCCACGACCTTCCCGGTGAGCGCCCCCGTCCCGGTGGTGGGTTTGATCTCAATATTTGCCATCATGCCGTGCTGGCGACAGCGCTCAGCAACTTGCGAGAGCAGCGGCAACGGTTCGCCTTTAAACTCACCGCTAAACCAGCTGCCGGCGTCAACACGCAATAGATCCTGCCAGTTCAATTCGCCAGCCACGCCCCAGCCGTTGCTGGTGCGTTCCAGGTTGTCGTCATGCAGTAAGAAGATCTCACCGTCTTTCGACAATTTAGCGTCAAACTCGATCATGGTATGCCCATATTGCGCCCCCATGTCGATTGCCGCCAGGGTGTTTTCCGGGGCTAACTTACCGCCGCCGCGATGGGCGACAATATGGGGGTAAGGCCAGTTATTCATACGCGTTGTCCTGTTTCGCCATCAAAAAGATGCAGATGATGTTCTGGCAGATGCAGCCACAGCGTACTGCCTGCCGTCGGGCGATGCTGATGCGCCAACCGCACCACCAGCTTTTGCTCACCCCAACGTCCATGTGCCAGATTATCCGCACCTAGCATTTCCAGCGTGTCGACGACCAGCGGCACGCCGCCTTCGGCCTGCGAGCTTAGCGCAATATGCTCCGGGCGGATACCCAGCGTCATGTTACGCCCAATACACTCCCTGGCGCTTCTGCCGATGGGTAACGTCATGCCGCCCTCCAGCTCAAAATGGGTACCCGTAGCGCTGATGCGCCCATCGAGCAGATTCATCGCCGGGCTGCCGATAAAGCTCGCCACAAAGCGGCTGGCGGGTTTTTCATACACCTCAACTGGGGTGCCGATTTGCTCGGCAATACCTTTGTTCATTACCATTACCCGTTGGGCGAGGGTCATCGCTTCAACCTGATCGTGCGTCACGTACAGCGAGGTGGTTTTCAGTCGGCGATGCAGATGTTGTAACTCCAGACGCATCTGTACGCGCAGCTTGGCATCAAGGTTAGAAAGCGGCTCATCGAACAGGAATACCGCCGGGTCACGTACAATCGCTCGTCCCATCGCTACGCGCTGGCGCTGGCCGCCGGAAAGTTCGCGCGGACGACGTTTGAGCAGCTCACCCAGCTCGAGAATACGTGCCGCCTCTTTTACCCGCTCAGCAATATGCTCCTTGCCCATCCCGCGGATTTTCAGCCCCCAGGCCATGTTTTCTTCCACGCTCATATGCGGGTAGAGAGCATAGTTTTGAAAGACCATCGCAATGCCGCGATCCTTCGGCTCCATCTCGGTGACGCGTTTATTATCAATCCAGATATCGCCGCCGCTTACCCGTTCAAGCCCGGCCACCATCCGCAGCAGCGTAGACTTACCGCAGCCGGATGGCCCAACCATCACAATAAATTCCCCGTCCGCGACGTCCAGCGTCAGCGGTTTAATCACCTGGGTTTTACCGTCCCAGCTTTTGGTTACTGCCTGTAGTTTTAAACCAGCCATTTTTATTTCTCACTGTCCACTAAACCACGCACAAACGCGCGCTGCATGGCTAACACGATGATTACCGGAGGGATGAGCGTCAGCAGCATGGCGGCCATTACCTGGTTCCACTGCGTGGTGCCTTCACCGGTGGCAATCATGCCTTTGATACCCGCCACCGCAGTGCCCAAATTGACGTCGGTAATAATTAACAACGGCCACAGATACTGGTTCCAGCCGTAGATAAAGGTGATCACGAATAGCGCCGCCAGATTGGTTTTTGACAGCGGTAGTACGATATCGCGGAAAAAACGCATTGGTGACGCGCCGTCAATACGCGCCGCCTCAACCAGTTCATCCGGCAGGGTCATAAAGAACTGACGGAACAGGAAAGTCGCTGTCGCAGATGCCATCAACGGCAGCGTCAGACCCGCATAGCTGTCGAGCATCTTCAGATTGGCGATCACTTCTACCGTCGGGAAAATACGCACCTCAACCGGTAGCATCAGGGTGATAAAAATCATCCAGAAGAACAGGTTGCGCAGCGGAAAGCGAAACCAGACGATGGCGAATGCGGAGAGCATAGAGGCGGTAATTTTCCCTACCGTAATGCTGAACGCCATGATGAAACTGTTGAGCATCATCAGCCAGAACGGCGCGCTGTTAACGCCCACGCCGTTGATCCAGATGTATTTCATGTTTTCCAGCAGCTGTGTGCCGGGAACCAGCGTCATCGGCGTCTCAAACACCGCTTTGTTGTCCAGCGTCGCCGCGACAAACGCGACGTACAACGGAAACAGGATCACCATGATCCCCATAATCAACATGGCATGGCTGAATATTGTCAGCCCACGACGGTTCTCAATCATTGGTAACGCACCTTACTTTCCACATAGCGGAACTGCACCACCGTCAAAATAATGACCAGGAACATCAGCACCACCGATTGTGCAGCGGAAGAAGCCAGATCCAGCCCGACAAAACCTTCGCGATAGATCTTATAAATCAGCGTCGTGGTCGCCTGTACCGGCCCGCCTGCAGTGGCAGCATCAATCACCGGGAAGGTGTCAAAGAAGGCATACACCAGATTCACCACCAGCAGGAAGAAGCTCACCGGGGCAATGAGCGGCAGCGCCAGTTTAAAGAAGCGGCGAACCGGCCCCGCACCGTCAATCGCGGCGGCTTCGATCAGCGAGCGAGGAATAGACTGCAGTGCGGCAAAGAAGAACAGGAAGTTGTAACTAATCTGCTTCCAGACCGACGCAAACACCACCAGGAACATTGCCTGACCGCTGTTTTGCGCATGGTTCCAGTCATAGCCAAACTCACCGAGAAAATGGGTAATCAGCCCGCGCCCGGGGTTAAACAGGAAGATCCACAATACGGCGGCAACGGCGGGCGCAACCGCGTAAGGCAACAGCATCAGCGTTTGGTAAAAACGGCTGCCGCGCACCACGTAATTCACCAACGCCGCAAAAAATAACGACACCAGCAGACCGCTTACCGTGACTAACGTACTGAACTTAATGGTGGTCCAGAATGAGTCGAGGTAGTACGGGTCATGAAACAGCGCGACAAAGTTTTCCAGTCCGACAAACTGGCTGGAAAGACCAAACGGATCAACGGATTGTAGCGAGTACCACAGCGCTTCACCGGCAGGCCAGATAAAGAAAATAACGGTGATAACCAGCTGCGGAGCCACCAGTAAATAGGGAAGCCAGCGCGAACGGAACACCGGACGAGATGAAGACATGGAAGTTTGATTCCTGAACAGCGCCGGATGGCGCTACGCTTATCCGGCCTACGCGCATTTGTAGGCCGGGTAAGGCGCAGCCGCCACCCGGCATTTCACATTACGATTTGGTCGATTGCTCAAAGCGGCGCAATAACTGATTGCCACGCTCAACGGCGGCATCCAGCGCCTGCTGCGGGGTTTTCTTCCCGGTCCAGACGCTTTCCAGCTCTTCATCCACAATGGTACGGATCTGCGGCATGTTGCCCAGACGCAGCCCTT
Organism: Citrobacter sp. Cf072; assembly: GCF_030334485.1. Classification (NCBI taxonomy): domain Bacteria; kingdom Pseudomonadati; phylum Pseudomonadota; class Gammaproteobacteria; order Enterobacterales; family Enterobacteriaceae; genus Citrobacter; species Citrobacter sp. Cf072. Next base: position 115,691 of record NZ_JAOWDX010000034.1, read on the forward strand.
TGGTGAACGGCAACGGCGGCTTGTTCAGCATCTGGCGGGTGGCGATATCAGCCCCAGGGTTCTTATCATAGAAGCCCTGCTCACGGGTCAGGTCGTAGGCAGCTGTGGTGATCGGCAGATAGCCGGTCTTCTGGTGCCATTCAGCAGCAATTTCAGGCTTCGCCAGGAAGTTGAGGAACTTCGCCACGCCTTCGTAGGTGGCTTTGTCTTTGCCCTGCATCACCCAAAGACTGGCCCCACCGATAATTGCGTTCTGCGGCGCGCCCTTCACATCGGCATCGTACGGCATCATTCCGACGCCATAGTTGAATTTCGCGTAATGGCGGATATCAGCCAGCGAACCGGAAGAGGCGGTGGTAATGGCACAATCCCCGTTATAGAACTTCTCAGTGGATTCGTCCTTACGCCCGAAGTAGCTGAAATCGCCTTTTTTGTTCAGCTCTTCCAGCAGAGCGATATGTTTTACCTGTTCCGGTTTATTGAACTCCAGCACTGCGTCAGTACCGTCAAAACCGTTGTTTTTGGTTGCTACCGGCAGACCGTTCCAGGCGCTGAAGTTTTCAATCTGAATCCATCCCTGCCAGCCGCTGGCGTAACCGCACTTCATGCCTGCCGCTTTCAGCTTCGCGGTGTACTCCGCCAGGTCCTGCCAGGTTTTCGGCGGCTGCTCAGGGTCTAAACCAGCTTTTTTAAAGGCATCTTTGTTGTAGTACAGCACCGGAGTGGAGCTGTTAAACGGTTGAGAAAGCAAATGTCCGCTTTTAGAGTCGGTGTAATAACCGGATACCGTCGGTACGAACTGAGACTCATCGAAGTTAATACCAGCCTCTTTGAATACTTCATAGACCGGTTTAATGGCTTTCGAAGCCATCATCGTTGCTGTACCCACTTCATAAACCTGTAGCAGCGCGGGCGCGTTTCCGGTACGGAAAGCGGCAATTCCTGCACTCAGGCTCTGCTCGTAGTTGCCTTTGTACTGCGGAACAATTTTGTAGTCGGGATTGGCGGCATTAAAACGTTGCGCCAGAGAATCAACTTCTTTACCCAGTTCGCCTTCCATTGAGTGCCAGAATGGGATGGTGGTGACCGCCAGTGCCTGACCTGCAAACGCCAGGCTAAGTGCCAGTCCTAAAGCTGTATGTCGTAACGATATCATCGGTTATCTCTCTTGTTGTGCCGGATGCGCGATATCACGCGTTTTATGCTCGCGGGGGTAACATGACATGCTCGAATGACAGAAAAATAACTTTTTTATTACAAAAAAAAGATAGTAAGGCGACAAACAGATGGCAAGGCGGTGAAAGCGTAGTGACAGGAAAATGCGGAGTGGTGCACAACAAAGCCGGGTAGCGGTATGCCTTACCCGGCCAGGATGGCGTTATCTGTTGCTGCAGGAGAAAGATTAATCTCTGCGCCAGCGTCGTTCGTACTCATTCTGTAAACGCTGCTGCTCTCGTCGCTCACGTTCACGTTGGATATCTGATTTATCATCTTCCCAGCCCGGGCATACCGAGCTGGTAAACACTTCGCAGGGCGAGTCGGATTGCGCTAACGGGTTGTCCGATTTCTCTTCCCAGATTGCGGGATCGCGCGGGTCAAACGCTGGCGGTGTCGAGGCCAGGGTAGTTAAAGAAAGCGTCAAAAACAAACTGCCAATCATCATGCAGGTACCTGAACGAATCATCCTTTCTCCATGTTCATTTTTTATTATTGATAACTATTCTCAATAATAACATAGCGCAATAAAAAGGGGCCACAGCGGGCCCCTTGTCTATTCAGAGAATGATTAACCGCCAAGATACGCACTGCGCACCGCTTCGTTAGCCAGTAGCGCATCGCCGGTGTCTTCCAGCACCACATGACCGTTTTCCAGCACGTAGCCGCGATCGGCGAGCTTCAGCGCCTGGTTAGCGTTCTGTTCGACAAGGAAGATGGTCATCCCCTGCTCGCGCAGTTGCTCAATGGTGTTAAAGATCTGCTGGATGATAATCGGCGCCAGACCCAGCGATGGTTCATCAAGCAGTAGCAGCCTCGGCTGGCTCATCAGCGCACGGCCTATCGCTAGCATCTGCTGTTCACCGCCGGACATCGTTCCCGCACGTTGAATACGACGCTCATGCAGGCGAGGAAACAGGTCATACACCCACTTGATGCGTTCCTGAAACTGGTCTTTCTCGGCAAAGAAACCGCCCATCGCCAGGTTCTCTTCCACCGTCATACGGGAAAACACGCGACGTCCTTCCGGCACAATCGCTACCGCTTCGCGCATGATTTTCGCCGTCTGCCAGTCGGTAATGTCTTTACCATCAAAGACGATTCGCCCGCTGGTCGCTCGCGGGTCGCCACACAATGTGCCGAGCAGCGTGGTTTTTCCCGCGCCGTTGGCACCAATCAGAGTAACGATTTCACCCTGGTTGATATACAAGCTGACGTCATGCAGCGCCTGTATCTTGCCGTAGTGGGCGTTGACTTTGTCGAACGATAACATCGCCTTATCCATATTAATCCTCGCCCCCATTATGCTTCACCTAAATAGGCGCGGATAACATCCGGGTTATTACGAATCTGTTCCGGCGTCCCATTCGCCAGCGGCGTGCCCTGGTTCACCACGTAAATACGATCGGAAATACCCATCACCAGCTTCATGTCGTGCTCAATCAACAAAATGGTGGTGTTGTGATGGTTACGCAGTTCAGCAATCAGCTCGTCCAGCTCTTTGGTCTCTTTCGGGTTGAGTCCCGCAGCGGGTTCGTCGAGCATCAGAATTTCCGGCTGGGTCACCATGCAACGGGCAATCTCCAGACGACGTTGATCGCCATAGGCCAGGTTACTCGCCTGACGGTTGGCGTGCTCCAGCAAACCAATACGCTCCAGCCAGGTGGCGGCACGATCCAACGCTTCACTCTGCGCGCGACGGAACGACGGAGTTTTCAACAGGCCGGAGAAGACGCCGGTTTTCAGTTGCTGATGTTGCGCCACCAGCAGGTTTTCAATCACCGTCATTTCGCGAAACAGACGTACGTGTTGGAAAGTACGCACCACGCCCATACGCGCGATTTGCTGACCCGGTAGTCCTTCCAGGTGCTGGTCGCGCAGCTTAATCGTCCCGCCGGTCGGCTTATAAAAACCGGTCAGACAGTTAAAGACCGTGGTTTTTCCCGCGCCGTTTGGCCCGATTAACGAAACTATTTCCTGCGGCCGCAGTTCCAGTTCAACGTTGTTTACCGCCAGCAGACCGCCGAAGCGCATCATCAGGCCGTTAACGGATAATAATGGCTGACTCATGCCTGCTCTCCTTTTGCTTCCCCGTTTTTCAGCTTCAACTGTGGACGGGTCATCGGCAACAAGCCCTGCGGACGCCAGATCATCATCAGTACCATTAAACCACCCAGCATTAACATGCTGTATTCGTTGAAATCACGCATCAGCTCGCGTGACACTACCAGCAGGATGGCCGCGAGGATCACCGCAAACTGTGAGCCCATTCCGCCCAATACCACAATTGCCAGCACAAAGGCCGACTCGGCAAAGGTGAAGGATTCCGGGCTGACGAAGCCCTGGCGCGCGGCAAACAGCGTACCGGCAAAACCGGCAAACGCGGCGCTGATGGTAAAAGCTGTCAGTTTGATGCGCGTAGGGTTTAAGCCCAGCGAGCGACAGGCTATTTCATCTTCACGCAGCGCTTCCCACGCACGGCCCAACGGCATACGCAGCAGACGGTTAATCACAAACAGCGAGAAGACCACCAGCAGCAGTGCCACCAGATAGAGGAAAATGACGCGGTCAGAGGGATCGTACTTGACGTTAAAGAAGTTGCTGAAGGTATCCCAGCCGCCTTCACGAGCGGTACGGCTAAACTCCAGACCGAAAAAGGTCGGTTTCGGGATCTGGCTGATACCGTTCGGGCCACCGGTCACTTCGGTGTTGTTGAGCAGCAGGATACGGACGATTTCACCGAAGCCTAAGGTCACAATAGCCAGATAATCACCGCGCAGGCGCAGTACCGGGAAGCCGAGCAGGAAGCCCGCAGCAGCGGAAACCAGCCCAGCCAGCAGCAGACAGGTCCAGAAACCGAGTCCGTAATAGTGGTTCAGCAGCGCGAAGGTGTAAGCGCCGATGGCATAAAAGCCGCCGTAGCCCAGCACCAGCAGGCCGGAAAGCCCCACCACCACGTTTAAGCCGAGGCCGAGGATGATATAAATCATCGTCAGCGTGGCGATATCCACCGTACCGCGCGAGACCATAAACGGCCACGCCACGGCAATCACCAGCAACGCCACCAGGAACAGCTTCTGTTTAACGGTGGAGCCGTCAATCGCCGGCAGAATAAACTTCGGTCCGGAGACGCTCTTCAGGCCCTTCTGGAAAGCTGGACGCAGCAACTGAAAGAGGAAGACCACGCCAGTACCAATAAACACCCACTGCCAGCGAATATCTGCCGCGGAATCCACCACCAGTTTGGTGCCGTCAAGCTCTAACTGAACGCCCATAAAGACGCCCGCCAGGACAAAGAACATGGCGGCAGAGAGCAGCGCCATTGCAAAATGCATCGGTTTCATACTTTCTCTACCTCCGGGCGACCCAGAATACCGGTCGGCATCACCAGCAGCACCAGAATCAGCAGCGCGAATGAAACGACGTCTTTGTATTCAGTACTCAGATAAGCAGAGGAGAGCGCTTCCGCGACGCCCAGAATCAGGCCGCCGATCATCGCCCCAGGAATGCTGCCGATGCCGCCAAGCACCGCTGCGGTAAAGGCCTTCATCCCGGCCATAAAGCCGATGTACGGGTTAATTACGCCATAGAATTGACCAAGCAGCACGCCCGCGACCGCCGCCATTGCCGCGCCAATCACAAAGGTCAGCGCAATCACGCGATCGGTGTTGATGCCGAGCAGGCTGGCCATTTTCAAGTCTTCCGCGCAGGCACGGCAGGCGCGACCCATACGGGAGTAACGGATAAACAGCGTCAGCGCCAGCATCGCCAGGAAGGTTACAATCCAGATAACCAGCTGCATGGTGGTGATGGAAGCAGAGAAGTTTTCGCTACTGCCAACGGTCCACTGGCCATTAAACAGGCTGGGCAGTGCCACATCGCGCGAACCTTCCGTCAGGCTGACGTAGTTTTGCAGGAAGATGGACATCCCGATGGCGGAAATCAGCGCGATCAGGCGCTTAGAGCTGCGCACGGGTCGATACGCCACGCGTTCAATGCTCCAGCCGTAGGCGCTGGCAATCACAATCGCGCCGACGAAGCCCGCCGCGACCAGTAGCCAACTGGAATCAATGCCCATCATCATTAGCGCGGCGATGATCATAAAGGAGACATAGCTGCCGATCATATACACCTCGCCATGGGCGAAGTTGATCATGCCGATAATGCCGTACACCATCGTGTAACCGATGGCGATCAGCGCGTAGGTGCTTCCCAGCGTGACGCCGTTAAACATCTGCTGCAAGAAATAGAGGAACTGCTCGGACATAAGGTAACCTTTTTATACCCGCCCATTTTACACGGGCGGTGGGATAACTCGTCTTCAGGTATTACTTCGCAACGGTCGATGAACCGTCCGCATGCCACTGGAAGACACCAAACTCAAATCCCTTCAAATCGCCTTTTTCGTCCCATTTCAGCGGCCCAATCACGGTATCAGCCCCGTGTGCTTTCAGATCTTTCACCAGGTCCAGCGGCTCTTTGCTACCGCTGCGATCCATTGCTGTCGCCAATGACTGGACGGCTGCATAAGTGATCCACACGTACGGTCCAGTTGGATCTTTCTTGTCAGCTTTGAGCGCATCGACGATAGCTTTATTCGCCGGATCCTGGTCATAGCGTTTTGGCATGGTCACCAGCATGCCTTCAGCGGCATCACCAGCAATGTTAGACAGCGACGCATTGCCGACGCCCTCTGGTCCCATAAACTGGGTTTTCAGCCCGACGGAACGTGCCTGGCGCAGCATTTGCCCCATTTCCGGGTAGTAGCCGCCGTAATAAACAAAGTCGATATTTTCTTTTTTCAGGCGAGCGATCAGCGCAGAAAAATCTTTTTCCCCGGCGGTGATACCGTCAAAGAAAACGATGTTGGCTTTACCCGCTTTCAGGCTGTCCTGCACTGAACGCGCCAGGCCTTCACCGTATTGCTGTTTATCGTGAATGATGGCAATGCGCTGCGGCTTCACCTTCTCCAGAATGTATTTCGCGGCGGTCGGCCCTTGAGAGGAGTCCAGGCCCGCTGTACGCATAATGTGAGCGTAACCTCGCTGGGTCAGTTCCGGGTTTGTGGCGCCCGGAGAAATCATCAGAATGCCTTCATCTTCATAGATATCTGATGCGGGCTGCGTGGAAGATGAGCACAGATGTCCAATAACGTACTGAATGCCGTCATTGACGATTTTGTTCGCTACCGCAACGGCCTGTTTCGGATCGCAGGCGTCGTCATATTCCACAGCGACCAGTTTGTCGCCTTTGACCCCGCCTTTGGCATTGATATCTTTAATGGCCTGACGTGCGCCATTAAATTCCATATCACCCCACTGCGCGACCGGACCTGACATCGCGCCGACAACAGCGACCTTGATATCTTCCGCCATGACCGCGTGTGACATTGCCAGTGCTATCACCCCTGCGATGATTGTTTTCGCATTCCGTTTCATTACCTGAATCCCCATTCGTGACGTAATTAATATTTTGTATTTATGTGGTTAAAAAGCAGTCTGTGCTTTTTTTGAACTGCACTATTTTTACCAGTCTCATTAATGGTTTAGCGCAGCCATTTAAGCAAAATCAGGCTAAAATCTCTATTTTTCAGTCGATTAAGAAAAGATAATATTCTGCTTTTCACTATAGATAAACAAAAAAAAGCACGTTTGTCAGCATAAAATAACGGCACAAAGAGCCGAATAAAATGCTGCATTCCAGGGTATTATTCTGCCTGTTTTTCAATCTCTACGGTTTCAAACTGTCATTACTGTTGTTACAAAATTATTAATCTGGTTATTCACATAAAAAAGAGAAAGCATCCGGGTGAATTATTTCGGTACACTCATTCCATCTTTTGTGATTTGGACATGCTGTTAATGAAGCTGACCATCGTTCGTTTAGAGAACTTTAGCGACCAGGACCAGATTGATCTGGGCAAAATCTGGCCGGAATATTCCGCCTCATCATTAAGCGTAGATGAAACGCACCGGATCTACGCCGCGCGCTTTAACGAGCGTCTGTTAGGCGCAGTTCGCGTAACCCTGAGCGGCACGCAAGGCGCATTGGATTCCTTGCGCGTACGCGATATCACCCGCCGCCGCGGCGTCGGGCAGTATTTGATCGAAGAAGTGATCCGGGAAAACCCTGACGTGAGTTCATGGTGGATGGCCGACGTCGGCGTTGAAGACCGCAGCGTGATGGCCGCGTTTATGCAGGCGTTAGGGTTTACGGCCCAGGAAAATGGCTGGGAAAAAAGATAAAAAAGCCGGATGGCGCTGACGCTTATCCGGCCTACATGCTGGGAGCAAAAAATAAAAAACCACCTCGCAATTTTCCAAGAATTTCACGTTGCAGGAAGGCGGCAAGTTATGAAGTCCCCGGAAGCTTACATAAGTAAGTGACCGGGGTTGAATAACGCAGCCAACGCGTCTGCAGCGCGAAAGGCGCCAGGAAAATTATTTGGCGTCGGTCGCCGTCCCGTTTGCATGCCAGTCAAACACGCCGAATTCGAAGCCTTTCAGATCGCCCTTCGCATCCCATGACAGCGGCCCCATTACGGTTTCCACTGAGTTTGCTTTCAGGTATTTGGCAATTTCAGCCGGGTCGTCAGACTGGTTCAGACCGGCCTGCAAGGATTGCAGCGCGGCGTAGGTGGTCCATACGAATGCACCGCTCGGATCCTGTTTCTTGGCTTTGATCGCGTCCACAATCGGTTTGTTCGCCGGAACCTGATCGTAGTTTTTCGGTTTCGTTACCAGTAAGCCTTCTGCAGACTCACCCGCGATGTTAGACAGCGACACGTTCGCTACCCCTTCTGGTCCCATAAACTGGGTTTTCAGACCCGCAGCGCGTGCCTGGCGCAGAATCTGCCCCATTTCCGGGTGGTAACCACCGTAGTAAACGAAATCGATATTCTCTTTCTTCAGACGCGCCACCAGCGTAGAGAAATCTTTCTCGCCAGCGGTGATCCCATCGAAGAACACCACGTCAGCGTTGGCTTTCTTGAGGTTGTCCTGCACGGAACGCGCCAGGCCTTCACCGTACTGTTGTTTGTCGTGAACGATCGCAATGCGCTTCGGCTTCACTTTTTCAACGATATATTTGGCAGCAGTCGGGCCCTGATCAGAATCCAGACCGGTGGTACGCATCACCAGGTTATAACCGCGCGCGGTCAGCTCCGGCGCCGTTGCCGCTGGGGTAATCATCAGAATGCCTTCGTCTTCATAGATATCTGACGCAGGCTGAGTGGAAGATGAGCACAGGTGGCCGATAACATATTTAATCCCGTCGTTGACCACTTTGTTAGCTACCGCTACCGCTTGTTTCGGGTCACAGGCATCGTCATATTTCACCATGACCAGTTTGTCGCCTTTCACACCGCCTTTGGCATTGATATCTGCAATAGCCTGCTCTGCGCCAGTAAATTCCTGATCGCCATACTGCGCTACCGGACCGGACATCGCGCCGACGACAGCAACTTTAATATCCTTAGCAAACGCCATATTGCTCAAAGACAGGGCGATACATCCTGCCAATAACGCTTTACCCTTCATATTCATCCTGACAATCCCCATTATTGTGGTTATTACGTGTGTTGTGATGTTGTTGTTCAGCACTTTATTTCGATTATTGGATAGCCACCCGTGCTTTAGCAGCATACTCTGCTAAAACATACCCGATTTTTATTATTTTGGAATAGCTAAATTTGACATGCAGATAACAACTTGATGACAAAAAGCATAAACGTCAGGAGAGAGGGGGAGAGATAAAAACAAAAAACCCCGGATTTTCATCCAGGGTTTATCAGCATTTCCAGGTCGGCTGGAAGATTATGCTTCGATCGCCGCGCGCAATTTTTTCATGGCGTTCTTTTCAAGCTGACGAACACGTTCAGCGGAAACGCCGTAGCGATCGGCCAGTTCCTGCAACGTCGACTTGTTGTCTTCGTCCAGCCAACGAGCACGAATGATGTCCTGGCTACGCTCGTCCAGACCTTCCATTGCGTGGGTCAGTTTGTTCGCGGCCTGATCTTCCCAGTTATCTTCTTCAATGCCGTCGGCAAAGTTAGAAGATTTATCCTGCAGATACAGCACCGGGGCCATCGGCTGGCTGTCAGACTCATCGTCTGAAGACATGTCAAACGTCATGTCCTGCGCCGCCATACGGGATTCCATTTCGCGCACGTCTTTGCTGGAAACACCCAGCTCGCGAGCAACCATTTCAACTTCGTCCTGGTTAAACCAGCCCAGACGCTGCTTGGTTTTACGCAGGTTAAAGAACAGCTTACGCTGCGCTTTAGTGGTCGCGACTTTAACGATACGCCAGTTACGCAGAACGTATTCGTGGATCTCAGCTTTGATCCAATGCACAGCGAAGGAAACCAGGCGCACACCCACTTCCGGGTTGAAACGGCGCACGGCTTTCATCAGGCCGATATTACCTTCCTGAATCAGATCCGCCTGCGGCAGGCCATAGCCCGCATAATTACGAGCAACATGAACAACAAAGCGCAGGTGAGACAGGATCAGCGTTTTAGCTGCTTCCAGATCGCCCTGGTAATGCAGCTTTTCAGCCAGTGCCCGCTCCTCGTCAGCCGACAACATCGGCCACGCGTTCGCAGCCCGGATGTAAGATTCCAGGTTACCAACAGGGGCTAAAGCTAAATTTTGCATTTCTTTGGTCATTCAAATCCTCTCAATCTTTTCATCTGGCGCATTGGCTAAAACCAATAGCAACAACCATGCCAGAGCTTATGAGCAACGAGAATATCATTCAATCTTTTATCAGACAGTGATTTTATCCACAAGTTCCATGTCGTAATGTGTATAGATTACGCACAAAATGTGACATCACAATGAATACGCCGGGAAGAGATCACAGGGACTCTTTCCCTGCAGAGCGAACTACTCAGTGCAGGGAAAGATTATACCAGAGATTTTTTAATCGGGGGTAAAGTGGCGTAAATGTTGAACCGTGGCAAGCCAGGCTGCCACCCAGCCAATCATCGAGCACACCAGCAGCAATAACAGGCATTCATCGAATGATAAGCCATTGATATCAAACTTGGTTCCAAATACCTGTGCCACTTCAGTCACCGCTGACGACAGACGCATCACCAAAATTTCTGACAAAATCAGTGAAAGAAATGCACCGGAAAAACCGAGCAGTGCCCCGCCGTAGAGGAACGGACGCAGGATAAATCCATCCGTCGCGCCAATCAGTTTTTGCACGTTAATGGTATCGCGACGCGCAAAAATACTCAGACGCACGCTGTTACCGATGACGAGGAAGACCGCCGCTACCATCAGCACGCCAATCATCGCGGAAACGCGTCCGACAAGGCCCGTCAGCGCCGCCAGACGAGCGAACCAGCTGTCATCCATCCGCACTTCATCAATACCGTTGATTTGTGCGATGCGGTCACGCAGCGTGTTTAGCGACTCCGTACCCTGGAAGTCCAGTTTCGGGATCACCACCGCCACGGCCGGCAGCGGGTTCTCTTCCAGCATATCCAGCGCACCGCCAAATCCAGACCAGTTACGGAATTCGCCCAGCGCGTCGTCACGGGAAAGATAATTCACTTTCTCCACGCCCTGCTCGGCCTGCAACTGACCAACCACCCGCGCCGCCGCATCATCATCCAACGTTTTTTGCAGGTAAACGGTGATCTGCGGGGACGGATAATACTGACTTGCTGCATGGTTTACGTTCTTATATACCATGTAGCACACGCTTGGCAGCGTCAGGGAGATGGCAATAACCATCACCGTCAGGAACGTCGCCAGCGGCTTGCTTTTCAGGTCCTGTAACGCGCCCTGGAACGCATAACGTACCTGCTCATTAAAGACATTGGTTTTACGCGAGTTCGGCTTTGGCGCGGCCTTCGCACGCTTAGGCGCGTTGCGACCGCCATCACCCGGCGCACCGCCCGATTTACGAAAGCGATCCAGTCGGCCACCGAACTGTTTGATTTGGTTAATAGCGTCACGTCTATTCATGCGCCACGCCTCCATGCAGATGTCCATCGCTCAGAACCATTTGGCGATAGGAGCGACGGGAGATCAGGCCAATATCGTGCGTGGCCATTAATACCGTGACCCCGACGCGGTTAAACTCTTCGAACAGGCGCAGGATCCCTTCCGACAGCGCGTCATCCAGGTTCCCCGTTGGTTCATCCGCCAGCAGCACCGCTGGTTTATTCACCACCGCACGGGCAATGCCGACGCGCTGTTGTTCACCGCCAGAGAGCTGAATAGGGAAGTTTTTCGCTTTGTCCAACAGCCCGACCTTATCCAGCGCCGCTGACACGCGACGACGAATATCGTCCCCGCTGGCGCCTGCGATGATCAGTGGAATTGCCACGTTATCAAACACGGTTCTGTCCATTAGCAGGTGGTGATCCTGAAAAATCATGCCAATCTGACGACGCAGAAACGGCACTTCGCGGTTTTTCAAACGGCTGATGTCATGCCCGCTAAAGTAGATTTTCCCGGCGCTGGGCCGTTCAATTCCACAAATCAGCTTCAGCAGGGTACTTTTCCCCGCGCCGGAGTGGCCGGTCAGAAACGCCATCTCGCCAGGCTGCATATGGAAGGTCACTCCCTGCAGCGCTTGTCTCCCACCGAGATAGGCCTTGCTGACATGTTCAAAGCGAATCATTGTTAATCCTCTCGGGCAAAAAGTGCCTCTATAAAATCGTCCGCTTTAAACGGACGTAAATCCTCGATACGTTCGCCCACACCGATATAGCGGATAGGGATGCCAAACTGATCGGCAACCGAGAAGATAACCCCGCCCTTCGCCGTACCGTCCAGCTTGGTCAGGGTGATACCGGTTAAGCCCACCGCTTCATGGAACAGTTTGGCCTGGCTTATCGCATTCTGCCCGGTGCTGGCGTCGATAGTCAGCATAACTTCATGCGGCGCATCTTCGTCCAGCTTCTTCATGACGCGAACGATTTTTTTCAATTCTTCCATCAGGTGCGATTTATTCTGCAAACGCCCTGCGGTATCAGCGATCAGCACATCTACGTTACGCGCCTTCGCCGCCTGGATGGCATCAAAGATAACGGACGCGGAATCCGCACCGGTATGCTGAGCAATCACCGGGATATTATTACGCTGACCCCAGACCTGCAGCTGTTCTACCGCCGCCGCACGGAAAGTATCGCCCGCCGCCAGCATTACTGATTTACCCTGCTGCTCAAACTGACGCGCCAGCTTACCAATAGTGGTGGTTTTGCCCACACCGTTGACGCCAACCATTAAGATAACAAATGGTGTTTTGCCCTCAACATTCAGCGGTTCGTCAACCTTCGCCAGAATCTCGCCCATCTCTTCTTTCAGCAGGCCGTACAGCGCTTCCGCATCTTTAAGCTGCTTGCGGCTGGCACCTTCTGTCAGATTCGCAATGATCTTACGGGTCGTTTCTACGCCCACATCGGCGATCAGCAGTTGCTCTTCCAGCTCTTCAAACAGATCATCGTCGATCTTTTTACCACGGAACAGACTGATAAATCCGGAACCGAGGTTTTCTTTTGTTTTCAGCAGGCTGCGTTTCAGACGCGCAAAGAAACCTTCTTTGGTTGGTTTTTCCTGCTCCTGGACTACCTCTTCTTCTACCGGTTCTTCTACAGCAGGTTCTTCTACCGGCACCACCATAACCGCTTCTTCAGCAGCCTCAGCGGCCAGCGCCTGTGCTTCCAGCTCTTCGTCGGTCAGTTGCGGCTCGTTTTCAGCTTCTTCTTCAGCCGCCTCAACAATTTCCACGGTTTCCGCTTCGGCCTGCCACTCTTCGGCAGAAACGTCTTCGGTTTTCACCTCTTCCGGCAGCGGCAATTCTTCGCGTTCGATAACCACCGCCGCTGGCGTTTCCACTACAGTTTCAGCAACGGGTTCAGCAACCGGCTCAATTTCCGGCTGCGCCTGTTCGGCGACAGGTTCTTCTTCCGGCTGCGGTTTCTCAATTTCCGCAACCTGTTCAGTTACTTCAACGACTTCAGCTGCAAAGGCTTGCGTTTCCGCCTCGCTACGGGTTTCCTCGGCGCGCGGCTGTTCGTCAACGACGGTAGTTTCTTCAGCAACCGGTTGTTGTTCTTCGTTTTTTACTTCTGTCTCGTTTTCCGGTGCCTGCTCTTTTTGACCAAAGCCCAGCCAGGAAAAAAAGCCACGTTTTTTCTCTTTCGCCATTTGCGACTACACTCCCCCGCTGTTGCTTCATGGCACAGCGTCAACGCTATGTACATAGCAGCTAAAAAAATGATGAAATAGTCTATCACTTATACCCAATGAATTTCGAGTTACGTCAAGGCGGCAAGCGCACGAATCCCGATGAGCTTACTTTTAGTAAGTGATTCGGGTGAGTAAGTGCAGCCAACGAAGAGGTAACTTGAAAGGCGACGGGTTAACTTAACTCACATCACCGCCTGGAATGACATGCTATAGGCGGATTGAGCAATAATAGAAATGAAAAAACCGAATCACTCTGGTAGCGGCCAGATCCGCATTATTGGCGGGCAATGGCGTGGCCGTAAACTCCCGGTTCCGGACAGCCCCGGCCTGCGTCCGACCACCGACCGTGTGCGCGAAACGTTGTTTAACTGGCTGGCCCCGGTAATGGTCGATGCTCACTGTCTGGACTGCTTCGCCGGCAGCGGCGCGCTGGGGCTGGAAGCCCTCTCTCGCTATGCGGCAAATGCGACGCTTCTGGAGATGGATCGCGCGGTATCTCAGCAGCTACAAAAGAATCTCGCCACGCTGAAAGCCTCCCATGCCCGCGTCGTCAATACCAATACGCTGACATTTTTGGCTCAGACGGGTACGCCGCATAACGTGGTATTTGTGGATCCGCCGTTTCGCAAAGGGTTACTGGAAGAAACATTAACACTTCTGGAAACTCATGGCTGGCTGGCAAATGAAGCGTATATTTACGTTGAAAGCGAAGTAGAAAACGGTTTGCCGCCGGTTCCGGTGAACTGGTCGCTATACCGTGAGAAAGTTGCCGGACAGGTCGCCTATCGCCTGTACCAACGTGAAGCACGAGGAGAACACGATGTTGATTAACCTGGGACGCCTGCTGATGCTGTGCGTCTGGGCATTTTTACTACTGAATATTTTCCAACCCTTTCCACGCCCGCTTAACATCTTCGTTAACGTCGCACTGATATTTATGGTGCTGATGCATGGCATGCAGCTGGCGCTGCTAAAAAGCACCATGCCTAAAGATGGCCCGCAGATGACCAACGGAGAGAAAATCCGTATTTTTCTGTTCGGCGTCTTTGAGCTACTGGTGTGGCAGAAGAAGATTAAAGATCAGTTGAAGAAGTAACTGCGATCTTTTCGCCCGGCGGCACGTTGCGAGCCGGGCCTGTTAAACACCATCACGGTGGTGATACGCCGTCCAGCTGATCTTTCAGTTTTGGAATATCTCTACTGGCTCTTGTTTTCCGCAGGTGTTTCACCTGCTCGCAAATCTCTTCGGTCCGGGTGTAATAGGTGCCAGACGTCGGGCCTGGACGCTCGCATAAAACATAGTTAGTACCAAGAGGATAAAAAATAACAATAAAAGAGAGGATATTTCCAACAACAAACCCTACACCCGCAACATGGATACCGATAGTAAATACCCTGTCGAAGAATTTGGGCGGCTGCATGCTTTTCGTAAAGGTCACGTAGGCAATACATAAAGTAAAGAAAAAACCCACAGGAAACATCAGCAGCAGAGAAAATGACCCCCAGAAAAAATAAACAATGCTCCTGGATTCAATAAGATCGGTAATGTCTGGCACACTGGCGTGATAAAACCCCCAACTAATCCCACCAACAAAAAGCATAAAAAAAAACGACTTACATCTTTTCTTAATATTCTCCAGATTAATATTAAAGCTCATATCAATAAATTCCGCCGTAAAGTGAACCGCTATATCCCGAGTGTCGAGAGTTCCACTCTGCAATTTTTTGCTGCTCTTTCATCCCCTCACAAATACACGCTATAAGTTTGTCTGACAGCTCGTATTTTTCGTCCACTTCATTGAGGATATAAGCAATAAAGAAACCTAATGCAACAGCACAAACAATTTCTCCCCAAACCGGAACTGCTGCGCTCGTTACAATAAATGAAGATAAGAACAACACAGGGGTTCTCCCAGCTAATTTGGAGGCAAAAACACTCACAATCACCTTCGCCACATCCATCGTCACGTTTCCCAGCAATGCGGCAACGTCATGTTCGGATTTAAAGATCAACTCAATCAACCGCCAGCATGCGGAAAACCAGATGCAGAATTTGGCCCCTGACATTATGCCATTTCGAAACCCGGCGCTGCCAATGCCCACTTCAAGTACCTTAGGATGATTAATCCCGTAACGGGTTCCGTTAAGAATGCGTCGCAGAGAAGGGTAGCCAGTAATCTTCACATACAGTTTTCCCTGATAAGCATACTGCGTAGCTTTAATCCCAAGGCCTTTTAAGGTAAAGACAATCTTCCCGGCCTGCTGATAAGAAAAAAGCTTCGACAGGTTTTTAGTAGCAAAAACCGTATCTCTGATATTCCCGGCATAATTCGTCGAAAAACTGACGGGTTTACTGCCCAGCAAATCATCAATCACGCCCTGAGCCTCTTCAAGCGTTAGCAGCATAATGTGTTGTATATTGCTATTCAGGTTATTTTTCAGCGTTCTGATTTCGTTCTCGATACGCTGATTACGCTGCCAGTTATTTCCTCTAAGAATATCTTCACGATGATTCCCTATCCAGTCATAATAGCTTTCCATCATTGCTCCTTAAAAAATTCGCTCATCCCAAAGGCTGTATGCGCTGGTTCCAGCAATAAGATGTTCCCAGGAAATAGATTCGTAAGATAGTTCAATGATTTCTTCTGGCTGACCCGCACTGTCATCGATGGTATGAGGCACCTGCAAATGGATGCTGGATATTCTGGCATTGATAAGTTTTAGCACGTAATAACACTCGTTTAAACCCGCCGGACTCGTGCGATAGAAGCTAAATTCACAGCTCAATATTTCATTGTCTGTTATGGCTTTTCCTAACAAAGGCGAGGATTTATCTACCGGCTTAATAAATGTCAAACATTGATGGTTCACATTTTGCACCCGGCTCATGCCATGGTTAACTGTCATTACCATTATCTGGTCACGATGGGCAGGTTGTGATTTATTTCCGATTGAACTTACCGAAGCACATCCAGCAGAAATCAAACCCTGCGCCTGCCCATTTAAGGCCAGCCACATTGTATTCGCCATATAAATTCCTTAGTTTATTTTTAAAAATATTTATATATACGATGAAGTTGAAATAGCAGAATAGTGAAAGGCGGGTGGAAAAATAGTGATACAATCGATGTTTTTAGGTAAGCGATAAATATGTAACCTACAAAATAATTATCGAGAAATTAATAAAAAATATACTTCAGAAGCATTATATATTTAATTTAAATTTATTGTCGGCGCTGACGCGATAAACACAGCGCCGATCGGCATTATTGCACCGGCGTAAACCCCTCAAAACGCGAACCTTTGTAACTTAGCGTGCCTTTATCCCCGACCGTTAGCGCATGGTACTGCTGAGCATCCAGACGAAACGTCTGCTCCAGGCCGCCGTTTTGTGGCTTAAAGCTGGCTTCATAGCGCATGCTGGTTCCCGCCGGGCTCACTTCCTGTTGACGGGATCGTCGATCGTTAAGCGGTTTTTCCCGTTTGTTACTCACCACCACCTGCTTTTGCACCAGCGGCGCCGCATCATTATCGGCTTTTTCACGCCGCTGCTGAACAAAGCGAAACGACGCGGCGACAACAATTAAGATAATGATAACAATGAAAAAAAGTGGTGGTTTGCTCATAGTATTAACCCATCAGAAAATGCGGAAATAAGCATACATTGCCCGTTATGGTGTTGTCATCTGGCAGTGTCGACCTCTACACTGGACAGTAGAGCCGTAAGCACCCCGCTTACGAAAAAATAACGAATTCAAGGAACTAAGATGCTTTGGTCGTTTATCGCTGTCTGCCTTTCCGCATGGTTGTTCGTGGATGCTTCCTATCGTGGGCCCGCCTGGCAACGCTGGGTCTTTAAACCCCTGACGTTACTCCTGCTGGCGCTGCTGGCCTGGCAGGCGCCAATGTTTAACGCTATCAGCTATCTGGTGCTGGCTGGTCTGCTGGCCTCGCTGCTGGGCGATGCGCTGACGTTATTGCCGCGCCAACGCCTGCTGTACGCCGTGGGGGCATTCTTCCTGTCGCATCTGCTGTATACCATTTACTTCGCCAGCCAAATGACGCTGTCGTTCTTCTGGCCTTTGCCGTTGGTGCTGGCGGTACTGGGGGCGTTGCTGATCGCCGTGATCTGGACGCGTCTGGAAGAGTTGCGCATTGCTATTTGTACCTTTATTGGCATCACGCTGATGATGGTCTGGATGGCTGGCGAACTGTGGTTCTTCCGCCCGACCGCTCCGGCGCTGTCGGCATTTATGGGCGCATCGCTCCTGTTCATTGGCAATATTGTTTGGCTGGGTAGCCATTACCGTCGTCGCTTTCGCGCCGATAACGCCATTGCCGCCGCCTGCTACTTCGCCGGACATTTCCTGATTGTTCGTTCGTTGTATCTTTAAAATGCTTGACTCTGGAGTCGACTCCAGAGTGTATCCTCCGGTTAATACGAAATGATTATCAACCGGAGGATGCCATGTCGACACCTGATACCAATGGCAAAAAGGCCCCACAATTTTCTTCTTTCAAGCCAGCGCCTGCGCCACAAAAGGCGGATGACTGCTGCTGCGAAGGAAGCTGCTCCACTACACCGCCCGTATCCGATACCGTACTAGGTACCCGCTATTCCTGGAAAGTGGCGGGCATGGACTGTGCAGCCTGCGCCCGCAAAGTAGAGAATGCGGTCCGCCAGGTCAGCGGCGTCAACCAGGTCCAGGTTCTGTTCGCCACTGAAAAACTGGTGGTCGATGCCGGTTCCGATATCCGCCAGCAAGTTGAAAACGCGGTGCAAAAAGCAGGTTATACCCTGCGCGATGAGCACGCGACGGACGCCGCCCGCGAGTCACGTTTTAAAGAAAACCTACCGCTGATTTCGCTGATTATCATGATGGCGATTAGCTGGGGGCTGGAGCAGTTCAATCATCCCTTCGGTCAGATAGCGTTTATCGCCACCACGCTGGTCGGTCTGTATCCCATTGCCCGTCAGGCCCTGCGTCTGATGAAAACCGGCAGCTACTTTGCCATTGAAACATTGATGAGCGTGGCCGCCATCGGCGCACTGTTTATCGGCGCGACGGCGGAAGCCGCCATGGTGCTGCTGCTGTTTTTAATTGGCGAACGCCTGGAAGGATGGGCCGCCAGCCGGGCCCGTAAAGGGGTCAGCGCACTGATGGCGCTCAAACCGGAAACCGCCACGCGCCTGCGTAACGGCGAGCGCGAAGAGGTGGCTATCAATACCCTCCGGTCTGGCGATGTTATTGAAGTTGCCGCGGGTGGGCGTTTACCTGCCGACGGCAAACTGGTTTCCGGGTTTGCCAGCTTTGATGAAAGCGCCCTGACCGGCGAATCGATCCCGGTTGAACGGGCCACCGGCGAGAAAGTCCCGGCAGGTGCCACCAGCGTGGACCGTCTGGTTACACTGGAAGTGCTCTCCGAACCGGGCGCCAGCGCCATTGATCGTATTCTGAAGCTGATTGAAGAAGCGGAAGAACGTCGCGCCCCCATTGAGCGCTTTATTGACCGTTTCAGTCGAATTTACACTCCAGCCATTATGGCGGTTGCGCTGCTGGTCACCCTCGTACCGCCGCTGCTGTTTGCCGCATCCTGGCAGGAGTGGATTTATAAAGGACTGACGCTGCTGTTGATTGGCTGTCCTTGCGCACTGGTGATTTCAACCCCCGCAGCCATTACCTCTGGTCTTGCCGCCGCGGCGCGTCGTGGGGCGTTAATCAAAGGTGGGGCCGCGCTGGAACAGTTGGGTAGAGTCACGCAGGTGGCGTTTGATAAAACCGGCACTCTGACCGTGGGTAAACCGCGCGTCACTGCGATTCACCCGGCGAGTGGTATTGGCGAAGCTGAACTGCTGGCGCTGGCGGCAGCGGTAGAGCAAGGTGCGACACACCCGCTGGCACAAGCGATTGTCCGGGAAGCACAAACACGCGAACTGACTATTCCTATCGCAAGAGAGCAACGGGCTCTGGTTGGCTCTGGAATTGAAGCGCTGGTCAACGGCGAACGCGTGCTGATTTGCGCCGCCGGTAAGCAGCCTGCTGATGCCTTTGCCGGGCAGATAAGCGAGCTGGAAAGCGCGGGCCAAACGGTGGTGCTGGTGCTGCGTAACGATACTGTACTCGGCGTGCTGGCCCTACAGGACACGCTGCGCGACGACGCTCGCAGCGCTATCGCCGAGCTTGATCAGATTGGCGTGAAAGGCGTGATCCTGACCGGTGATAACCCGCGTGCGGCGGCCGCCATTGCCAGTGAACTGGGTCTCGAATTTAAAGCAGGACTCTTGCCGGAAGATAAGGTGCAGGCCGTTACCCATCTCAACCGACAATCGCCGCTGGCGATGGTTGGCGACGGTATCAACGACGCTCCGGCAATGAAAGCGGCTACCATCGGCATTGCGATGGGAAGCGGGACCGACGTCGCGCTGGAAACCGCCGATGCCGCCCTGACCCACAACCGCCTGCGCGGTCTGGTGCAAATGATTCAATTGGCGCGGGCCACCCATGCCAATATTCGCCAGAACATTGCGATTGCGCTGGGCCTGAAGGGGATTTTCCTCGTCACCACGCTGCTCGGGATAACCGGATTGTGGCTGGCAGTGCTGGCCGATACGGGGGCAACGGTACTGGTGACCGCTAACGCGCTGCGGTTGTTACGTAAAGGATAGTTTTTTGCCGGATGACGGCGTGGCCTTATCCAGCCTACGGGTTACACGTTCTTTGTAGGCCGGATAAGCGTTAGCGCCATCCGGCAAACAAAACTAGTGACCTTTACGCAGCAGATAGCGGTACGGCAGCGAGTCGGTCTCTTTGGCCACCAGCTCATGCTCCATAAAGGTACAGAAGCCAGGAATATCGCGGGTTGTTGCCGGATCGTCGGCGACAATCAGCAGTGTTTCACCGGCCTGCATGCCACGTACGGTTTTACGCACCATCATCACCGGTTCCGGGCAGCGCAGTCCCTGGGCATCAAGAGTATGGTCGGGGGAAGTAAACAGGTCGCTCATCGTCGTCTCATTCATACAAAAACGGCGTTATTTTACGCTCTGTTGTGGCGTAAGCCAATCAGGTTAACGATTGCGTGAAAAACAACCATTGCAATGTGCTCTTAAAGCAGTATCATGCGACGGTTTTTTATTGGGTTCCCTCACCCCATCCAACAAAAAGGTCACAATATGACTCCGTTTACACAAACTCAGCGCCTAAAAGCGTTGTTCTGGCTATCGCTATTTCATCTGCTGGTGATCACCTCCAGCAACTATCTGGTGCAGCTTCCAATCTCCATTTTTGGTTTCCATACCACATGGGGCGCGTTTAGCTTTCCGTTTATTTTCCTCGCGACCGACCTGACCGTGCGTATTTTTGGCGCGCCGCTGGCTCGACGTATCATCTTTGCGGTGATGATCCCCGCGTTGCTGATCTCCTATGTCGTTTCGTCCCTGTTTTATATGGGATCGTGGCAGGGATTTGGCGCACTGCTGCACTTTAACCTGTTTGTTGCCCGTATCGCCGCCGCCAGCTTTATGGCTTACGCGCTGGGACAAATTCTGGATGTGCATGTCTTTAACCGCCTGCGCCAGAACCGTCGTTGGTGGCTGGCACCGACAGCGTCCACGCTATTTGGCAATATCAGCGATACGTTGGCCTTCTTCTTTATCGCTTTCTGGCGTAGCCCGGATGCCTTCATGGCCGAGCACTGGATGGAAATCGCGCTGGTCGATTACTGTTTCAAGGTGCTGATCAGCATTATTTTCTTCCTGCCAATGTACGGCGTGCTGCTGAATATGTTGCTGAAAAGGCTGGCAGATAAATCCGAAATCGCTGCATTGCAGACGAGTTAAAGGTTCATTTTCCGAGTTGTGATAAGATGGACGAATGAGCCGTTATGGCCGTTTATCGAAAGGAAGAAGTCAATGCGCAATCTGGTTAAATATGTCGGTATTGGCCTGCTGGTTATGGGGCTTGCAGCCTGTGATAATAGCGATACAAAAGCGCCAGCCGAGGGTGCTGCCGCAGAAAGTAGCGCCAGCGGACAACCGGTCAGCCTGCTGGACGGCAAACTCAGTTTTTCCCTGCCAGCGGATATGACCGATCAGAGCGGCAAGCTGGGCACCCAGGCGAACAATATGCACGTCTATTCTGACGCAACCGGCCAGAAAGCGGTGATTGTGATTGTTGGCGACAACACCAACGAAGACCTGGCCGTGCTGGCAAAACGTCTGGAAGATCAGCAGCGTAGCCGCGACCCACAGTTGCAGGTCGTCACCAATAAATCTATTGAGCTGAAAGGCCACACGCTGCAGCAGTTAGACAGCATCATCTCAGCCAAAGGCCAGACCGCTTACTCTTCCGTAGTGCTGGGTAAAGTGGACAATCAACTGCTGACCCTGCAAATCACGCTGCCTGCTGACGATCAGCAAAAAGCGCAGACTACCGCAGAAAACATCATTAACACGCTGGTTATCCAGTAACGGTTAAGACGATGACGCGGCCTCCGGTGACACCACCTGAGGCCGTTTTTTTAGCCGCCAGGTCAGCAATAGCGCCACCGCCACCAGCCCAGCTGCCGCCAGATAGATAACCGGCACGCCCGCCCACGTCATTATCAACCCAGCCAGCGGCCCGGTAACCCCCAGCGATAAATCCATAAACACCGTGTAGGTCGCCAGCGCAGCGCCCTGATTTTGCTGCGGGACGGCTTTTACCGCGACCACGCCCAGCGCCGGGAAAACCAGTGAGAACCCAGCCCCAGCCAGCAGAACGCCGATTTTCGCCATCCACGGCATGGAAGCCATCCCGACCAGCAGCAGCCCGACAATCTCGACGCTAAAGCAGATCATTGCCACATTCAGCCCGCCTAAACGGTTGATACCATTTGGGAACAACAGTCGAGTGCCGACAAATGTGCAGCTAAAAAGCGTCAGCGCGAAAGCTGCGCCGTCCCAGCCTTTGGCATCATAAAACAGGGTAATAAACGTGGCGATCACCCCAAATCCAGCGGAGGCCAGGGCCAGCGCCATACCGTACAACCAGACGCGCCCGAGCACCGCGCGAAACGGCAACGGTTTGCCTTTGCTGGCCTTCACCGCAGGACGAGGGAGCGCCAGCAGTATCGCCACCAGCGCCACGCCCATCACGGTCAGCGCCAGCCCCTGTAAGCCCCCCCAGGCATAAAACAGAACGCCCAGCGGCGCGCCTATCGCCATCGCGCCATAGGTCACGATGCCATTCCAGGAAATCACCCGTCCGATGTGCATTGAGCCAACTACCCCCACGCCCCACAGCGTAGAGCCAGTTCCGGCAAAGCTTTGCCCGATCCCGAGAATCACCCGCCCCAGACACAGCAGCAGCAGACTAGCCAACGGACAGCCGTTCGTTGATCCCGCCAGCAAATAGCCCAGACCACTTAAAAAACAGCCGCACAGTCCGAATACCACAATTTTCTTTGGCCCCAGCAGGTCGGCATAGCGACCTGCATGCGGACGGCTCAGCAGCGTAGCGAAATATTGCAGGCTGATAACCAGCCCAGCCCAGAAGGCGCTGAACCCCATCACATCATGGACATAGCCCGGCAAGACCGCGAGCGGCAGGCCGATGGTCAGATAGCTGGCGAAGTTGAACATCACCACAGAGACAATGCGCAGGTTAAGGCGTAAACCGCTCAGCGTCGGTTCAGCGACGGGTTCGGGCATGGAGGGTCACCACGTTTTCACAACAGTGTTTCATTTCTACCATGTTGCCGCGCAGAAATCAGCAGTCAGTTTAGGAATCTCAGCCGCAAGCCAGCCGCTACACTTAATGCAAAAACGCAAACAGGAAGAAAATATGACAACCGCTCAGCCCGATAAAACGGGTTTGCACATTTTACTCAAACTGGCTGCTTTGGTGGTGATCCTCGCCGGTATTCATGCCGCGGCGGATATCATTGTGCAACTGCTGCTGGCCCTCTTTTTTGCCATTGTATTGAATCCGCTGGTCGCCTGGTTTATTCGCCGGGGAGTACGTCGCCCGGTTGCCATTACGCTCGTAGTGGTGGTGATGCTGTTCGTCCTCACGGCACTTATCGGCGTCCTCGCGTCTTCGATTACGGAATTCATGGCCATGCTACCCAAATATAACAAGGAGCTGACACGTAAGGTCCTGCATCTGCAAGAGATGGTTCCCTTTTTAAATCTGCATATGTCCCCGGAGCGCATGCTACAACGCATGGACTCCGACAAAATAATGACCTTCACCACCACGCTGATGACAAGTCTTTCCGGCGCCATGGCCAGCGTCGTTCTGCTGGTGATGACGGTCGTCTTTATGCTGTTTGAGGTACGTCATGTTCCTTATAAGCTGCGCTTTTCGCTGAACAACCCACAAATCCATATTGCGGGGCTGCATCGGGCGCTCAAGGGCGTATCTCACTATCTGGCACTGAAAACGTTGCTCAGCTTATGGACCGGTGCCATCATCTGGCTGGGTCTGGCACTGATGGGGATTCAGTTTGCTCTGATGTGGGGCGTGCTGGCCTTCCTGCTAAACTACGTGCCCAACATTGGCTCGGTCATTTCCGCCGTCCCGCCCATGATCCAGGCGCTGCTGTTCAACGGCATTTACGAATGCGTACTGGTTGGTGCGCTGTTCCTGGTGGTGCATATGGTTATTGGCAATATCCTCGAACCCCGCATGATGGGGCATCGGCTGGGATTATCGACGCTTATCGTCTTCCTCTCTTTGCTGGTATGGGGATGGCTGCTCGGCCCGGTAGGCATGCTGCTCTCCGTGCCGCTAACCAGCGTGTGTAAAATCTGGATGGAAACGACCACAGGCGGCAGCAAACTGGCAATTTTGCTTGGACCCGGCAGGCCCAAAAGTCGATTACCGGGATAAACTTGCAAACAGCATGTGAAGAGTGGTACACAACCCCATTATTACTAAAGGTTAGTCCTGATATGTACCGGATCGTTCTTGGGAAAGTTTCTGTTTTAAGCGCTGGCGAACTGCCTGCCGCGATGAAAGAGCAAGCGCCGCAAGGTGTTCGCCGTGCGCGCTGGCTGGCAGGTCGCGTGCTGCTTTCCCATGCCCTTTCGCCATTACCGAACATCATCTATGGCGAGCAAGGAAAACCGGCCTTTTCCGCCGACACGCCGCTGTGGTTCAATCTCAGCCACAGCGGCGATGACATCGTCCTGCTGCTCAGCGACGAAGGGGAAGTCGGCTGCGATATTGAAGTTATTCGCCCGCGCGATAACTGGCAAACGCTGGCAAATACGGTATTCAGTCTTGGGGAACACGCTGAAGTTGAAGCCGAACACCCGGAGCAACAGCTGGCGGCGTTCTGGCGCATCTGGACGCGTAAAGAAGCTATCGTGAAACAGCGCGGCGGCAGTGCCTGGCAAATCGTCAGCGTCGACAGTACCGCCCTGACCTCCTCACTCTCCGTCAGCCAGTGCCAGATCGATACCCTGAGCCTGGCGGTTTGCACCCCCACGCCATTTACCCTGACCGCCGACGCCGTACACAGGCTGTAATGTTTTCATTCCCGTGCGCCGCCGCGCAATATCGTAAGGTTGAAATCTGATGCAACGTATCACCATCACACTTGATGACGATTTATTAGAAACGCTCGACGGCCTGAGTCAGCGCCGTGGCTACAACAACCGTTCCGAAGCGATCCGCGATATTCTGCGCGGCGCACTGGCGCAGGAAACCACTCAGGAGCACGGCACTCAGGGCTTCGCGGTGCTCTCGTATGTTTATGAGCATGAGAAGCGTGACCTGGCGAGCCGCATTGTTTCTACCCAACACCACCACCACGATTTATCGGTCGCCACGCTGCACGTGCACATCAACCATGACGACTGCCTGGAAATCGCCGTACTAAAAGGCGACATGGGCGATGTACAGCATTTTGCCGATGACGTGATCTCCCAGCGCGGCGTGCGCCACGGTCATTTGCAGTGCCTGCCGAAAGAAGAGTAATTGCCTGTTTCGTTGCCGGATGGCGGCTACGCATTATCCGGCCTACTCCGTTACCGTTTGTAGGCCAGGCAAGCGAAGCCCCCCTGGCAATAATGAGCAAACCAACTAGCAACTATGCCTGTTTGAGACTTTTGCTGAGCGTTTCGATGATCCATGTATTAACTGATACCTGTTCTTCCGCTGCCGCAAAACTTAAACGTTCTCCGAAAGACTCTGGATAGCGCAGAGTAAACGTCTTCAGCTTTTCCGGGTTTGCGTAAGGTTCTATCCCTGCGGCAGAGCAATCATCAAGATACTCTCGTAAGGAGATCTCCCCCTCTTTTTGCAGCCCCTGAATGCTGTCAGAGACAAAATCACAATAGCCTGACAATCCCAGGAACTTACCGCGAAACGCATTAAGCTCAGGGACATAATTAATCACCGCAGGTTGACCGGCGATTTCCATTGAGTTTGGCGTTTTGGGTTTGATCATGGTTTTACCCCTATACTTGTTAACCAGTCACGTACGTTTTCGACCGCGCCTTTATCTGTATCCGGAGAAGGATGTGGTCTATGAAAACTCGCAATGCTCTTATTTAAAAGAAATTTACATCGCGAGCCTCGTCCTTCTTTGATTTCGCCACCTAACGCCTTGATCAGTGACTCAATTTCCGACCACTTGATTCCCTGCGGCGTCGGTGCTTTAAAAAGCTGATCCAGCGTGTTCTTTTGCTTTTTGCGTAAAGACAACACTTTTTCCTTCATCGCATGTCCTTATGACTTCATCCTTTGAAGTCATATTATAACAGCATACAATGCAGTCAAGATATGAAGCCAACCAATTACGCCATCGTGCCAATCGTCTTTCTAAAGCGCAGCAGCGCTATCAGGAAGAACGCGCTGCCAATCGCCAACAGCGTCAGGAACTGCGGCCAGACGATGCCAAACCCAGCGCCGCGGTAAAGTATCGCCTGAGCGAGGCTGACAAAATGGGTAGTTGGCATAGTCAGCATTATGTCCTGCACCGCCTGCGGCATGCTTTCACGCGGTGTAGAACCACCAGAGAGCATCTGTAGCGGCAGCAGTACCAGAATCATCAGTAACCCCAGTTGCGGCATAGAGCGCGCCAGCGTGCCCATAAAAATTCCGATCGAGGTGGTGGCGAACAGGCTCAGCGCCACGCCCAGCATAAACAGTGGTATCGAACCTTCAATGGGTACGCCGAGCACGCCTTTTACCATCAGCATCAGCGATAAACCGGAAACCACCAGCACCACCAGACCCATCGACCAGATTTTTGCCATCATGATCTCAAACGGCGTCACCGGCATAACCAGCAGATGTTCTATTGTCCCGTGCTCGCGCTCGCGGATCAGCGCCGACCCGGTAAGCACGATCGCCAGCATGGTGATGTTGTTGATAATCGCCATCACCGCGCCAAAGCGGGCAGGTTCCAGATTAGGGTTAAAGCGCATACGCATTTCCAACGCCACCGGCGGCTCATTGTTGTCACGGTAACGCGCCACAAAGCTGTTCACCTCGCCGCTGATGATATTCTGGATATAGCTGTTGCCGGTAAAGGCCTGGCTCATCCGCGTGGCATCGACGTTAACCTGTATATCCGGCTGCCGACCGGCCAACACATCACGCTGAAAATCAGGTGGAATGTTCACGGCGAAGGTGTAGCGCCCGGCGTCCAGTCCGGCATCCATCTCATCAGCGGTGATCATCTCCGGCGGTAAAAACCACGGGCGATAAAAGCTGTTCACAATCCGGTTCGACAACTGCGACTGGTCCATATCGGCAATAGCAATCGGAGCCAAATGCAGCGAACCCGGCAGGACGGTCGCGGAAGAATAAACCGAAATCGTGAAGGCAAAGACGATCAGCGTCAGCATCGCTTTGTCACCCAGCAGGCTGCGCAACTCTTTGATACCGAGGTTATAAATATTGCGTAATCGGCGCATCACCCCTCCTGTTTTTTCAGCAGTAATACGCTCAGACCAATCACCACCGGAATGGCTACCGCCAGCGGAATAAACAGCTGCCAGAGATCGGTCAGATCCAACGCTTTAGAAAACGTCCCACGCGCGATGGTCAGAAAATGGCTGGTCGGGTAAATTTCACCAATCCAGCGTCCAGGCCCTTCGAGCGAGGCGACCGGATCGATCATCCCGGAAAACTGCGTCGCCGGGATCAGCGTAATAATCGCCGTACCAAAAATGGCCGCGATCTGGCTTTTCATAAACGTGGAAATTAACAGACCCAGCCCGGTGGCAATGGTGACGTACAACAGCGCGGCCAGCGTCAGGGTTAAAAAACTCCCCTTATGCGGGACGTCGAACACAAAAACTGACAGCGCACACAGCAGCAGGAAGTTCAGCATGCCCAGCACGATGTACGGCAACTGTTTGCCGAGTAAAAACTCGCTGCGAGTCGTGGGCGTAACGTACAGGTTGATAATCGACCCCAGCTCTTTCTCACGCACTACGCTGAGGGCGCTGAGCATCGAGGGGATCATCATCAGCAGCAGCGGGATCACCGCCGGAACAATCGCCGGCAGACTCTTTACATCCGGGTTGTAACGATAGCGAGTTTCAATGGTCATCAGCCCGTTTTGCCCACTGGAATTGGGTTGCCGCGCCATCACGTCCTGCAGCCAGGTCTGGTGCATCGCCTGTACGTAGCCTCTGACCGTTTCAGCACGGCTCGGCATTGCGCCATCGACCCAGACGCCAATCTTCACCGGCGTGCCACGCGCGATATCGCGGCCAAAGTTTGGCGGGATCTCTATTGCTACCGCCACTTCGCCCGAACGCATCCGTTTGTCCAGCTCGTCATAACTGGTGAGCGGCGGCTGTTCGATAAAATAGCGCGATCCCGCCAGATTCAGCGTCCACGCCTGGCTGCTGACGGTCTGGTCACGATCGAGCACCGAAAAACGCAGATTTTCCACATCCATGCTGATGCCGTAGCCCATGATCAGCATCAGGATCACTGTGCCCATCAGCGCCAGCGTTGAACGTACCGGATCGCGTCGTAGTTCCAGCGCTTCACGGCGGCTGTAGCTGAACAACCGCCGCAGGCTAAAGCCCTGCCGCGGCGGCTGACTATTTTCATGCGCTATCGGAACATTGGCTGGCGGTAACTGAGCTTCCGGTGCCGGGCCTGCCGCTTCCTGTAACCAGGAGATAAACGCCTCTTCCAGACTGGCAGCGCCACGCTGTTTCACCAGTTCCTGCGGCGTGCCGCTGGCCAGCACTTTTCCGGCGTGCATCAGCGACATCCGGTCGCAGCGCTCCGCTTCGTTCATAAAGTGGGTGGAGATAAAAATGGTCACTTTGTCCTGCCGCGACAGATCGACCATCAGTTGCCAGAACATGTCCCTCGCCACCGGATCGACCCCGGAGGTCGGCTCATCAAGAATGAGCATTTCCGGGCGATGGATCACCGCCACCGCCAGCGACAGGCGTTGACGGATCCCCAACGGCAGCGCGCCGGGCAACGCGTCTTCGACATCGGTCAGCGAAAAACGCTCGCTCATCTCTTGTACACGCCCGGGGATTTCCGCTTCGGGGATATGGAACAGCCGCGCGTGTAGTTCGAGGTTTTGCCGGACGGTCAGCTCGCTGTAGAGCGAAAACGCCTGCGACATATAGCCCACCCGGCGGCGGGTATCGATATTCTTCGGGTCAACCGCTTGCCCAAACAACCAGGCCTCACCTTCGCTTGCGGGTAGCAGACCGGTGAGCATCTTCATGGTGGTGGATTTACCGCAGCCGTTGGAGCCGAGAAAACCGAAGATTTCCCCGCGCGGAATACGAAAGTTAACGTGGTCAACGGCGACAAACTTACCGAAGCGCATAGTCAGGTCTTTCGCCTCAATGGCAATCTCTTCCTGCTCAGCGTGATACGGCGGGATCACCACCGGCTTATGTGCCTGGCGCTGGGCTTCAGGTAGCAGCGCGATAAACGCCTGCTCCAGCGTGTTGCTGTTGGTTTGTTCGCGTAGCTGCTGGGCGCTCCCGGTGGCTAACACCTCCCCGGCGTTCATCGCTACCAGCCAGTCAAAGCGCTCGGCTTCTTCCATGTAAGCGGTCGCAACCAGCACGCTCATGTTGGTCTGCCGCTGGCGAATGCTGTTAATTAGATCCCAGAACTGGGCGCGGGACAGCGGATCGACCCCGGTGGTGGGTTCATCGAGAATTAACAGTTCCGGGTCGTGGATTAACGCGCAGCACAGCCCCAGTTTTTGCTTCATCCCGCCCGAGAGTTTCCCGGCGGGACGGTCGCGAAACGGTGCCAGGCCGGTGCTGTTCAGCAGCTCGGTAATCCGCGCTTCGCGTTCCGCTTTATCATGACCAAACAGCCGGGCAAAGAAATCGACGTTCTCATACACCGACAGCGTATGGTACAGGTTTTTCCCTAACCCCTGCGGCATCCAGGCAATGCGCGGGCAGACATCCCGTCGATGTTTTGGGTCGCGCATATCGCCGCCCAACACCATCACGTTGCCGTGTTCAATGACCCTCGCGCCGGAGATGAGCGACAGCAGGCTCGATTTTCCGACGCCATCCGGGCCAATAAGCCCCACCATACAGCGGGCAGGGATATCCAGCGTGATGTTGTTCAGCGCGACCGTTTTCCCGTAATGCTGACTCACGCCGTCAAGGTGCGCCACGGGAGGAACGGGAACCAGCGCCAGATGCGTCATTGCGGCAACCTCACCACCAGGTCGTCAGGCCAGGGGCGATTTTCATCAACACGCACCCACGCCATGCCCGGCAGACCGGTTTTCACGTACTCCAGATGCTGCTGCAACAGCTCTGGCGGGATACGCGCTTTAACGCGGAACATCAGCTTCAGCCGTTCATCACTGGTTTCGACCGTTTTCGGTGTGAACTGCGCAACACTAGCCACAAAGCTAATGGTCGCCGGAATACGCAGATCCGGCGCGGCATCCAGCACCAGGCGAGCTTCACCGCCAATCTTCAATAAACCTGCCTGTTCGGTAGGTAAGAAGAACGTCATGTAGACATCGCTGAGATCGACCATATTCAGTACGCGACCGCCCGCGGAAAGCACCTCGCCCGGTTCGGCGACACGGTACTGCACGCGACCATCGCGCGGGGCTTTCAGCTCGCTGTCATCAATATCAGCGGCTATGCGACGTTCGGTGGCCTGCGCGGCTTCTACGCGGGTTTGCGCCTGAATGATGCTGGTACGAGCGGCTTCAATTGCGGCTTTTGCCGCAGAGACCTGCGCCTTTGCGGATTCCAGTGCCGCGCGAGCGCTTTCAGCCGCAGCCCTGTCGTCATCCAGTTGTTGCTCGGATACAGCCCCACGCAGGGATAGCGAACGGGAGCGAACGTGACGTTTAGAGACCGACTGCAGTTCCGCCTCGCGCTGTTTTACCACCGACTGCGCGGCGCGCATTTCACTTTGCCGCTGTTCCAGCAGCGCTCGTGCCGCCGCCACCGCGCTTTCGGCTTCTTTGATTTGTGCGACAGCTTCCAGTCGCTGCTCCTGCAGCACGCGGGTATCCATTTTCGCCAGTACCTCGCCCTGACGAACGAACTGTCCTTCCGATACGAGGATCGTATCGATACGCCCGGCAATTTTGGTGGCAATATCCACTTCGGTAGCTTCTATTCTGCCGTTGCTGGCCGCGAAACCTTCCGGAATCCCCGCAGGACGCAACATCCACCATGCTATTGCAGCAACCACCACCACAATACCCGCGCCCCACCACACCAGATGACGCTTAATCTTTTCCATATCCGACCCGCCGTAATCCCTGTTATCAAACGATGCGTGTCACAAAGCCCACTAAACAGCTATTCAGCGGG
The DNA here is from genome assembly GCF_030334485.1 of Citrobacter sp. Cf072. Classification (NCBI taxonomy): domain Bacteria; kingdom Pseudomonadati; phylum Pseudomonadota; class Gammaproteobacteria; order Enterobacterales; family Enterobacteriaceae; genus Citrobacter; species Citrobacter sp. Cf072. The sequence continues at coordinate 146,915 of NZ_JAOWDX010000034.1, forward strand.
AGATTCCATCCGGGATGAGAAGGAATGAGAAATAATGGCCAGAGTGTGGGCAGGCGTTATAGCAACACACACCGCGAAGGAAGTGAGTGACGAAAATGCTGCGAAATCGGGTACTAATGTTGTCATCATCAGCGTTCCTGGCCGGAAATGAAACACGCATACTCATAACTGCTGTCTATTGAATACTAACACCTGGATTCAATATGTCTATTCGGTTGTCGTTTCCAGTTCAGCCCTGGCACAAGAAATATTTCGTATATCAACGATTGATAAACAATCGCAACTATAAACATAATCAATGATTAGGCATCCCTATAATAGCGGCTCATTTACCGATCTCGTTATGGCGAGGCTCCTGTACAAATACAAGTTACCGCCCTGCTGGTATCGAGAGAGACCACTCAGGGAAATACAGGCATCCATCGAATCAAGGTGTTGCCAAGGTAACTTCTGACGATTTCACCATCGGACAGATACGTTGTTCAGTGCTAAAACCAGGACGTAGGGATCTGCCTGTGCTAACCCTGTCTTGTTCGCCCCTATGAGAGATTTTTATAGGGAATTACACCATGTCATCTATGCCACTCTGCGCCGCTCATCATCCTATGCCGGATTTCAATGGCGACGCTATCGCCCAATATATGCGCACCGATTTTATTACTCTGCCGGACCATCTCAGCGTGAACGGCGCTCGCGAGTACTTTGTCTCCCAACTCACAACGGATGACATCCCAGGCCAGGTCTTTGTTGTGGCTGGAAAAGCGCTGCGCGGGGTGTTATCCATCAAGCGCTTATTGCAGGAAAAAGATACGTCGCTGAACATCAACCATCTTATGGACAGCTGTTTATTTCATGTAAAGCCTGATGATGAACGGGCGCAGGTCGTTGCCGAGTTAGCCGAACGCGAAGTCGATCTGGTTGCTGTCGTTGAGAGAGGTGAGCTGGTCGGTTGTCTGATGGAAAAAGAGATCGCTCATCTACAGGAAGATGATGTTACCGAAGACGTTCAGCTTCAGGGCGCCACGCTACCGCTGGAAAAACCCTATCTGGAAATTAGTCCGTGGACATTGTGGAAAAAACGTTCGGTCTGGCTCCTGCTGCTGTTTGTCGCAGAAGCCTATACCAGCAGCGTGCTTCAGCATTTTGAAGAGGCGCTGGAATCTGCAATTGCCCTGGCCTTTTTTATTCCGCTATTAATTGGTACTGGCGGCAACAGCGGTACGCAGATCACTTCGACGCTGGTACGTTCAATGGCGCTGGGAGAAGTGCGGCTGCGCGATATGGGTCGGGTGATCCGCAAAGAAGTTTCAACTTCGCTGCTGATCGCTCTGACGCTGGGCCTGGCAGGGTGCTTGCGCGCGTGGATGATGGGCATCGGTATGGAAATCACGCTGATCGTCAGCCTGACGCTGGTTTGCATTACGCTGTGGAGCGCCGTGGTGTCATCAGTGATCCCCATGGTGCTCAAGCGTATCGGCATTGATCCCGCCGTGGTTTCAGCCCCGTTTATCGCCACGCTTATCGACGGTACCGGGTTAATTATCTACTTTAAAATCGCCCAGCACTTTCTTGGTCTGAACTAATGATAACGCCCGGCAGCTCAGGTTGTCGGGCGTCACAGTCAGGCTGGCGCTAAATCTTGCGCGCACGCCCAGGCACTCGACCATGCCCACTGGAAGTTATAGCCTCCCAACCAGCCGGTAACGTCCATAACTTCGCCGATAAAATAGAGTCCCGGCACTTTACGTGCTTCCATCGTTCGCGATGAAAGCTCATTGGTATCAACGCCGCCCAGCGTGACTTCAGCGGTACGATACCCTTCTGTACCGTTCGGCTGCACCCGCCAATCGGTCAGCGTCTCAACCAGCGTTTGTTGATCGCGCACGTTAAGCTGTTTCAGCGAGACGTCCGGGATTTGCCCTAACTGCTGTAAACATTCCACCAGCCGTTTTGGCAACTGCATAGCAAGCGTATTCTTTAAGCTCTGATTAGGGTGGGCGCTGCGTTGGTCATCGAGGAAGCTCGCAAGGTCAACATCCGGCAACAAATTAATGCTGACAAATTCGCCTGGCTGCCAAAAACTGGAAATCTGCAGTACGGCCGGACCAGAAAGCCCGCGGTGCGTAAAGAGCAGATTTTCACGAAAAACGGTGCCGTCCTCGGCGGTGATAACAGAGGAGACCGACACGCCAGAGAGCACCTGAAGCTGCTCCAGCAGTGGCTTATGCAACGTAAAGGGCACCAGTCCTGCGCGCGTTGGCAATACGTTCAGACCGAACTGTTCGGCAATTTTATAACCAAACGGCGTCGCGCCCAGCCCCGGCATAGAGAGACCACCAGAGGCAATAACCAGCTTTTTCGTGCCCACGGTCATCCCGTTCAATTCGAGAATGAAATCATCACCCTCTCGCTCGACGCTCAGGACTTCGCTACGTAACCGCATAGTTACGTTACCTTTTTCACACTCGGCCACCAGCATATCGACAATTTGCTGTGCGGAATCATCGCAGAACAGCTGACCCAACGTTTTTTCGTGCCAGGCAATACCGTGTTTGCCCACCAGGTCGATAAAATCCCACTGCGTGTAACGCGCCAGCGCCGATTTGCAAAAATGGGGGTTTTGGCTCAAATAGGCGGCAGGCTCGACATAAAGATTGGTAAAGTTGCAGCGTCCCCCGCCAGACATGAGAATCTTACGCCCCGGCTTTTTACCATTATCAATCAGCAGTACGCGACTACCTGCTTGTCCTGCCTGCGCGGCACAAAACATACCCGCTGCGCCAGCGCCTATAATAACGGTATCAAACCTTTCCACGTTGCGATCCTCTCTAAAAAGCGGGTATGAATTGTAAAGATTCCTCAGTGGTCGCACCAGCACCAAACTACCGATAAAGGGTATTTAACTGAAATATATAGGATAATTCTTTAGTGGTGTAAAACAAAGCAGGAGACAAATCAAAAAAACTCTATATTTCACTTTGCCCGCGCCGCCAAAGTCACTGATAATGCGCCGCGTTCATGTCCTCAAAATGGCGTAACGTCCTATGCTACATTTGTTTGCTGGCCTGGATTTACATACCGGGCTTTTACTATTGCTTGCTCTGGCTTTTGTGCTGTTCTACGAAGCGATTAACGGCTTCCATGATACAGCCAATGCTGTCGCAACCGTGATCTATACCCGTGCAATGCGTTCGCAATTGGCGGTGGTCATGGCTGCGGTGTTCAACTTCTTTGGTGTTTTGCTGGGCGGTCTCAGCGTGGCATATGCCATCGTGCATATGCTGCCAACGGATCTGCTGCTCAATATGGGATCGTCACATGGCCTCGCCATGGTGTTCTCCATGCTGCTGGCGGCAATTATCTGGAACCTGGGTACCTGGTACTTTGGTTTGCCTGCATCCAGCTCCCACACGCTAATTGGCGCCATTATCGGTATTGGTTTAACCAATGCGCTGATGACCGGCACTTCTGTGGTAGATGCACTTAACATTCCGAAAGTTATCGGTATTTTTGCCTCGCTTATCATCTCGCCAATTGTTGGTCTGGTGGTTGCAGGCGGTCTTATTTTCATTCTGCGTCGCTACTGGAGCGGTACAAAAAAACGTGCCCGTATCCACCTGACGCCAGCAGAACGTGAAAAGAAAGACGGTAAGAAAAAGCCGCCGTTCTGGACGCGTATTGCACTGATCCTCTCCGCTATCGGCGTGGCGTTCTCTCATGGCGCTAACGACGGGCAGAAAGGCATTGGTCTGGTGATGCTGGTGCTGATTGGCGTAGCGCCTGCGGGCTTCGTGGTGAATATGAATGCTTCCGGTTACGAGATTACCCGTACCCGTGATGCCATCAATAACGTCGAAGTCTTCTTCCAGCAGCGTCCTGACCTGCTTAAACAGGCTACAGGCGTAGACCAGTTGATTCCGTCCCCGACGGACGCGGCACCAGCGACGACGACAGAGTTCCATTGCCACCCGGCGAATACCATCAACGCGCTGGAACGTGCGAAAGGTATGCTGGCGAACCTGGAAACCTACGACAAGTTAAGCGTCGAACAGCGTGGTCAGCTGCGTCGCATTATGCTCTGCATCTCTGATACCACCGATAAAGTGGTTAAGCTGCCTGGCGTAAGCACTGACGATCAGCGTCTGCTGAAGAAACTGAAAGCTGACATGCTGAGCACCATTGAGTACGCGCCTATCTGGATCATTATGGCCGTCGCACTGGCGCTGGGCATTGGTACCATGATCGGCTGGCGTCGCGTAGCCACCACCATTGGTGAGAAAATCGGTAAGAAAGGCATGACCTATGCCCAGGGGATGTCGGCACAGATGACCGCCGCAGTCTCTATCGGTCTCGCCAGTTACACCGGTATGCCCGTTTCCACCACCCACGTTCTCTCCTCTTCCGTTGCGGGGACGATGGTTGTTGATGGCGGCGGTTTACAGCGTAAAACGGTGACCAGCATTCTGATGGCCTGGGTCTTCACCCTGCCAGCCGCAATTCTTCTTTCCGGCGGGCTTTACTGGCTCTCTCTGAAGCTTATCTAAGCGAATGCACGGTAAAAAAGCGGGTCAGTTTTCTGACCCGCTTTTTTTGTATCTGTCGTTGGCATCAGTGCCAGATAATCAGCGCAACCATGCTGATTAGCACCAGGCCACATAGCGCGCTGGTGAGGATGAACTGACCGCGAACCCGCTCACAGCGGCGAATAAACTCATCATCATGATGATCGCGGTAACGCTGAGCGTAGATATACCACACCAGACGCATCTGCTTGTTCGGTTGCCCATGCGAGGTAAAAAAGCCCCCACCATCTACATACTGGTAAAGCAATGGATCGCAACCACGAAGTACCACTAACAGTGCGCGTAACGAAGAAAAATAGCGCGCCATATTAACAATGCAAACGACACATAAAGCCCAGAACAATGCAATGGTGCTTATCATACCTCCTCCCCGGCGACCCGCCCACGGAACTCCTTTCCGGGACTACCGCTCCCCGATACCCTGCCAAACCATTCAGTGAAGAGTACAGCCGAACCGTTCGTATTAGTATCACGCATCCGAACGCCTCTCTAGATAGTGTAGGAGATTAGTTAATTTTTTTGCCAGAAGGTTAATCGCTATCAATGCAATTAACTAAAAAATTTGTTTAACTGCTTGGCAAGCAAGGCGGATTGACGGATTATCCTGGTCGCTATAATGTAAGGATAGTCCTTATATGGTACGTTTTTACGACTGGGCTAGCCCCGCGCGCAAGGTTCGCAGGATGCGGATGACGCGGCGGCAGGTAAACGCCAGCAGGCTAGTCATCGACAACTTATGGAAGGAGTAACACTATGGCTTATAAACACATTCTTATCGCGGTTGATCTTTCTCCGGAAAGCAAAGTTCTGGTTGAAAAAGCGGTCTCTATGGCGCGGCCTTACAATGCTAAAGTCTCCCTTATCCACGTTGACGTAAACTATTCCGACCTGTACACCGGGCTTATCGACGTGAATCTGGGCGACATGCAGAAACGCATTTCTGAAGAAACCCACCACGCGCTAACCGAGCTTTCCACCAACGCAGGCTACCCTATCACCGAAACCCTGAGCGGTAGCGGCGACCTGGGCCAGGTTCTGGTTGATGCCATCAAAAAATACGACATGGATCTGGTCGTTTGTGGTCACCACCAGGATTTCTGGAGCAAGCTAATGTCCTCCGCGCGCCAACTGATCAACACTGTCCACGTCGACATGCTGATTGTTCCGCTGCGTGACGACGAAGAAGCATAAAACGCTGGCCGTCGGGAGATAACCCGACGCGCTACAAGTCGTTAAGCCTGTAAACGCCCGCCTTTGCGGGCGTTTTTGTTTTTATCATTCAGACACAATTAGTACATCAACCCAACAAATAAATCATAATTAGTGTGATCAACTAATTGGATCGAAAACTATCTCTATAATACTCTACTCCTGCGGCCAATAACCGCAGTCTATAACAAAATAAGACTTTTTCGGCGCGTTTAAGCATACGCGTTCATACTTTTCGGGATGGCTTTGAAAGGCGATGGAATATGAATAAAACTGCACCTACGGGCTTGCTGCAGCAACCTCGTCCGTTCTTCATGATCTTCTTTGTGGAATTATGGGAACGATTTGGCTATTACGGCGTTCAGGGCATCCTGGCGGTATTTTTTGTTAAGCAGCTCGGTTTTTCGCAGGAACAGGCATTTGTCACCTTTGGTGCATTTGCCGCGCTGGTCTACGGCCTGATCTCGATCGGCGGCTACGTCGGCGACCATCTGTTAGGTACCAAGCGCACGCTGGTACTCGGCGCCATTGTGCTGGCGATCGGCTACTTCATGACCGGGATGTCACTGCTTAAGCCCGACCTGATTTTTATTGCTTTGGGTACCATTGCCGTCGGTAATGGGCTGTTTAAAGCCAACCCGGCAAGCCTGCTGTCAAAATGCTATCCACCGAAAGACGCCCGTCTGGACGGTGCTTTCACCCTGTTTTATATGTCGATTAACATCGGTTCACTGCTGTCGTTGTCGCTGGCACCGGTGATTGCCGATAAGTTTGGCTATGCGGTGACCTATAATCTGTGCGGGGCCGGGCTTATTGTCGCGCTGTTGGTCTACTTTGCCTGCCGTGGAATGGTGAAGAATATCGGTTCAGAGCCGGACCATAAGCCGCTGAATTTCCGTAATCTATTCTGCGTGCTGGGCGGAACGGTAGTGATGGTATTTATCTGCGCCTGGCTGATGCACAACGTGCAGATTGCCAACCTGGTGCTGATCGTCCTGTCAATTGCCGTGACGATCATCTTCTTCCGTCAGGCCTTCAAACTGGATAAAACCGGGCGCAACAAAATGTTCGTGGCCTTTATCCTGATGCTGGAAGCGGTGGTGTTCTACGTCCTGTACGCGCAGATGCCAACTTCACTGAACTTCTTTGCTATCAATAACGTGCACCATGAAATTCTTGGTTTCGCCATCAACCCGGTAAGCTTCCAGGCGCTGAACCCGTTCTGGGTGGTACTGGCGAGTCCGGTACTGGCCGCAATCTATACCCGTCTGGGCAACAAAGGTAAAGACCTGACCATGCCGATGAAGTTTACGCTCGGTATGTTCCTGTGCTCGCTGGGTTTCCTGACCGCCGCTGCAGCCGGAATGTGGTTTGCCGATGCGCAGGGGCTGACGTCGCCGTGGTTTATCGTGCTGGTGTATCTGTTCCAGAGCCTGGGTGAACTGCTGATTAGCGCCCTGGGGCTGGCTATGGTCGCCGCTCTCGTGCCACAACACCTGATGGGCTTTATCCTCGGGATGTGGTTCCTGACCCAGGCAGCAGCCTTCCTGATGGGGGGTTATGTCGCGACATTCACCGCCGTACCAGAGAACATCACCGACCCGCTGCAAACGCTGCCTATCTATACCAACGTCTTCAGTAAGATTGGTCTGGTGACCCTGGCCGTAACGGTGGTGATGGCGATTATGGTGCCATGGCTGAACCGCATGATTAATACGTCGAGCACCGAGCAATAACCTTCAGTGCCGGATGGCGGCTATTGCCCTATCCGGCATTTTCACTCACTACCCTTTACGCGCGTCTATCCACTCCTGCACTTCCACCACAAAGGTGTCCGGCGCTTTGCGGTACATTTTGCGCGCCAAGTCCAGAATCGTATGCTGGCCGAGCGCTTCTTCCATCCGCTGCTGAGCCATGTCCATTACCGAACGCACACCACAAATGCCTTCACAGGCCCACTCTGGTGGATGCTCCTCAAATACCGCCAACCGCTGGCGAATTTCACGACATTCAAAGATGCGCTTATCACCATCAATAGCATTCACCACATCCAGCACAGTGATGTGTTCAGCAGGTTTAGCTAACTGGAAACCACCGCCCTTGCCTTCAATGCTGCGCACCAGACCCGCTTTGGACAGACGGGTGAAAATTTTTGCCAGATAGTCATATGGCACACTTTGCAGTTCGGCAATTTCCCGCACGCTCATATCCCTCGCGTCGCCCTTACTATCGACCATACACATCAGGCTATGAATGCCGTACTCAACCCCAGAACTGTAGAATGCCATTCTCTTATCTCAGTCAAAATTAATCTGAGTTTATTGTAGCTTTTTCGTTTCACTCATTCCAGACAGCAAAGTAACCCCTCTTCACAATAAAAATTTAAATACATATTTATCAAATAGATAATAAAAAACCCTCACCCTTTGAAGCAAAAAGGATCTCGATCGCATTGCAATTCTTAACTACGACAAATAAAATCCGAGTAAATAATTCGTAGTCACCAGTGAGAAAACCCCAATGCGTAAACAAATTCTGATCGTGGGCGCCGGCTTTGCCGGTATGTGGGCAGCATTAAGCGCCGCACGACTGGCGGATAAACATCAGCAGGCCATTGATATTACAGTAATTGCGCCACAGCCAGAGCTGCGTGTCCGCCCACGTTTTTATGAAAGCGCCGTTCATACGCTGGTCGCACCACTGCAACCGCTGTTTGACGTTACCGGCGTCAACTTCCTGCAAGGTCACGTCGAGCAAATCCTCCCGGACTCTAAAGAGGTGAGCTGGAAAGATGCCAACGGTGACATTCATCTGCGCCGCTACGACCGCCTGGTGCTTGCCAGCGGAAGTCACGTAAACCGCGACACCGTCACCGGTGCCGCCGAGCACGCGTTTGACCTCGACCAACTTGAGAGCGCCGCCGTACTGGAGCAGCACATTAACGATCTGGCATTACAACCGGAAAGTGAGGCTCGCAATACGGTAGTGGTCTGCGGCGGCGGATTTACCGGCATTGAAATGGCGCTGGAATTACCAGGTCGTTTGCGCGAAATATTGGGCGCTGATGCTAAGACCAGAGTTGTCGTAGTTGAGCGCGGCGCTCAACCGGGCGGACGCTGGAGCCAGGAATTACGCGACGTGATTATCGAAGCCTCTGCTGAACTGGGCGTTGAATGGTTGGTCAATGCGGAAGTCGAAAGCGTTGATGCCTGCGGCGTAACGCTGAAAGATGGACAGGTGATTTCTTCCCAGACAGTTATCTGGACCGTCGGCGTTCAGGCTAATAGCCTGACAGCACAGATTAACGCCCCGCGCGATCGCCAGGGCCGTCTGCATGTCAATGCCAATCTACAGGTTGTGGGTCACGATGATATCTACGCCACTGGCGATGTAGCCTACGCCGCCACCGACGACAAAGGCAATCATGCGCTGATGACCTGCCAGCACGCGATTTTGTTGGGTAAATTTGCCGGTAATAACGCCGCGGCAGACCTGTTAAACATAACACCACTGCCATATCGTCAGGAAAACTACGTCACCTGCCTGGATCTCGGTGCCTGGGGTGCGGTGTATAGCGAAGGATGGGATCAGCAGGTGAAACTGACGCGTGCAGAAGCGAAGAAGCTGAAGGTGTCGATTGTCAGCGAGCTGATTTACCCGCCGAAGGCGGACCGCGCGGTAGCGTTTGAGATTGCCGATCCGCTGGCACCGTTTGTTTAACCCGTGATGCCGGATGCGGCTACCGCCTTATCCGGCCTACTAACGGCACTGAGCTGTAGACCCGATAAGCGTAGCGCCATCGGGCACTATTGCTAACCATCTGGCCTATGCCGTTCCCGCATAAATATCGAACCGATGCCCTTTTGTAACTACCGCGTTCGGCGTTGCCACGTCGGCCAGCGGCGGCGCGTAGTCCGGACGTTTCACCACCACTCGTTTGGTGGCTAACTGACGAGCAGGCTCCAGCAGCCCATCCGCATCCAGATCCGGCCCCACCAGCGACTGAAACACACGCATCTCTTTTTTCACCAGCGCGCTTTTCTGCTTATGCGGGAACATCGGGTCGAGGTACACCACCTGCGGGCGCGGTGTGATATCGGTTAACGCCGTCAGGCTCGACGCGTGAATCAACTGCAAACGCTCCTGCAGCCACAGACCGATTTCCGGGTCGGCATACCCGCGCGCCAGGCCATCGTCAAGCAGCGCAGCAACCACCGGGTTTCGTTCCAGCATTCGTACGCGACAGCCTACCGAGGCCAGTACAAACGCATCGCGCCCCAGCCCTGCGGTTGCATCGACCACATCCGGCAGGTAATCGCCTTTAATGCCGACCGCCTTCGCCACCGCTTCACCACGGCCACCGCCAAATTTGCGCCGATGGGCCATCGCACCGCCCGCGAAATCCACGAAGATACCGCCGAGTTTAGGTTCGTCACGTTTGCGCAGTTCCAGATGTGCTGTCGTCATCACCAGCGCCATCAGGTTATCTTCATCGTGTTCCAGTCCCCAGCGGGCGGCCAGAACAGATAAGGCGCCGTCTCCGGCGCCTGTTTCATCAATTAAGCAGATTTTCAATTCCGCTTTACCCTAAATAATTCGAGTTGCATCAAGACAACAAGTGAAGGAATCCCTGGGAACGTACAAATAGTACGTGACCAGGGTGAGTGAGCGCAGTTGCCGAAGAGGCAGCTTGAAGTATGACGGGTAAATCAGCCTTTAATCCCGTAATGCTCCAGCATCGCATCCAGCTGTGGCTCGCGGCCACGGAAGCGTTTGAACAGTTCCATCGGCTCTTCAGAACCGCCACGGGTGAGGATGTTATCGAGGAACGATTGTCCGGTTTGACGGTTGAAAATCCCTTCATCTTCGAAGCGAGAGAAGGCATCTGCCGCCAGCACGTCGGCCCACAGATAGCTGTAGTAACCCGCCGCGTAGCCACCAGCAAAAATGTGGCTGAAGGCATGCGGGAAGCGGCCCCAGGTTGGGCCCGGCACCACGGCGACCTGTTTCTTGATTTCGGCCAGTGTGTCGAGGATTTTCGCCCCTTGCTGCGGGTTAAATTCCGCGTGCAGACGGAAATCAAACAGACCGAACTCCAGTTGACGCAGAATAAACAGCGCCGCCTGGTAGTTTTTCGCCGCCAGCATTTTATCCAGCAGTTCCTTCGGCAACGGTTCGCCGGTTTCATAATGGCCGGAGATAAACGCCAACGCTTGTGGCTCCCAGCACCAGTTTTCCATAAACTGGCTCGGCAGTTCGACCGCATCCCATGGCACACCGTTGATACCGGAAACGCCCGCGGTTTCGATACGGGTCAGCATATGGTGCAGACCGTGGCCGAACTCGTGGAACAGGGTAATCACTTCATCGTGGGTAAACAGCGCAGGTTTACCGTTCACCGGACGGTTAAAGTTACAGGTCAGGTAGGCAACCGGTTTTTGCAACGTGCCGTCACTTTTACGCATCTGGCCGACGCAGTCATCCATCCACGCCCCGCCGCGTTTATGTTCACGGGCATACAGGTCGAGGTAGAAGCTGCCGCGCAGCTCGTTGTTTTCGTCATACAACTCGAAGAAACGAACTTCCGGATGCCAGACGTCAACATCGGTGCGCTCTTTGGCAATGATGCCATAAATACGTTTAACCACTTCAAACAGACCGTTAACGGCTTTGTTCTCCGGGAAATAAGGACGCAGTTGCTCGTCGCTGATACTGTAGAGATGCTGTTTTTGTTTCTCGCTGTAGTAAGCGATATCCCACGGCTGCAACTCATCAACACCAAATTTCGCTTTCGCGAAGGCGCGCAGTTGAGCCAGCTCTTTCTCCCCCTGCGGACGGGCGCGTTTCGCCAGATCGGTCAGGAAGTCGAGGACCTGCTGCGGGTTTTCCGCCATTTTGGTCGCCAGAGATTTAAAGGCGTAGCTTTCAAAGCCCAGCAGCTGTGCCAGTTCGTGGCGCAGCGCGAGGATCTCTTCCATTATCGGGCTGTTATCCCATTTGCCAGCGTTCGGCCCCTGGTCAGACGCGCGGGTGGAGTAAGCGCGATACATCTCTTCACGCAGTCCCTGGTTGTCACAGTAGGTCATCACCGGCAGGTAGCTTGGGATATCCAGCGTTAACAGATAGCCTGCCTGCTCTTTGGCTTCCGCCTGGGCCTTCGCCGCAGCCAGCGCGCTTTCCGGCATACCAGCCAGCTCAGCTTCATCGGTGACTAACTTCGTCCAGCCCATCGTGGCATCAAGGACGTTATTGCTGTACAAGTTGCCGAGCTCAGACAGACGGGTGGCGATTTCACCATAGCGCTGCTGTTTTTCCTTCGGCAGACCGATACCAGAAAGCTCAAAATCGCGCAGCGCGTTATCGACCGCTTTTTTCTGCGCGGTACTCAGGGTGGCGTAATGATCGCCATCACGCAGGTCGCGGTACGCTTTGTACAGGCCTTCATGTTGTCCAACCCAGGTGCTGTATTCAGACAGCAGCGGCAGCGTTTGTTCGTAGGCTTCGCGCAGTTCCGGGCTGTTTTTCACCGAGTTCAGGTGGCTAACAGGAGAGAAAATACGCCCCAGCACATCGTCAACTTCCGCCAACGGCTGGCAGAGATTTTCCCAGGTGTACGGCGCGCCCTGCGCAACCACTCGCTCAACGTTTTCGCGGCAATCGTTCAGCGCCTTAGTGACGGCAGGCACGACATGCTCAGGCTGAATTTTAGAAAACGGCGGCAGTTCGAAGGGAGTCAGCAATGGATTGGTCATTAGCGCGGTCCTGTTGAAAAGAGTGAATGAAGCGCGTATCCGGCGCTGTGCATATTAATTTGTACAATGGGGTTAAGTGTAGAGGATTTCAATGCTAACCGTGACGGAAAGACGCCCGGTGGTGCTGCGCTTACCGGGCCTACGGGTAATCTGTGCCGATCTGCTGTAAACTGTGGCAAATCGTCATTTCAGCGGAATTTCATTACCCATGCTCAGTTATCGCCACAGTTATCACGCAGGCAACCACGCCGACGTCCTGAAACACACCGTCCAGAGCCTGATCATTGAATCGCTCAAAGAGAAAGAAAAACCGTTTCTCTATCTGGACACCCATGCTGGCGCTGGCCGTTATCAGCTGAGCAGTGAGCATGCCGAACGTACCGGTGAATATCTGGAAGGGATCGCCCGTATCTGGCAGCAGGACGATTTGCCTGCCGAACTGGAACCCTACATTGGCGTAGTGCAACATTTCAACCGTAGCGGTCAGTTGCGCTACTACCCGGGCTCTCCGTTAATTGCTCGCCAGCTGCTGCGCGAACAGGATAGCCTGCAATTAACTGAACTGCACCCGAGCGACTTTCCCCTGCTGCGCGGCGAATTCCAGAAAGATGAGCGCGCACGCGTGGCCAAAGCCGATGGTTATCAGCAGCTGAAAGCAAAATTGCCGCCGGTTTCACGTCGTGGGCTGATCCTTATCGATCCACCCTACGAAATCAAAAGCGACTACCAGGCGGTGGTCACCGGTATTAACGAAGGCTACAAGCGTTTCGCGACCGGCACCTATGCGCTGTGGTATCCGGTGGTTCTGCGCCAGCAAATCAAGCGCATGATCCACGATCTCGAAGACACCGGCATCCGCAAAATTCTGCAAATTGAACTGGCGGTGCGCCCGGACAGCGATCAGCGCGGTATGACAGCGTCTGGCATGATTGTGATTAACCCGCCGTGGAAGCTGGAGCAGCAGATGAACAACGTTCTGCCGTGGTTGCACAGCAAACTGGTTCCGGCAGGAACCGGTCATACCTCGGTAAGCTGGATCGTGCCGGAGTAATCGCAGCCATCGGTGGAACCTTTTAATATCAGGTATACAATCGCGAATATTTTGGCGGATGGCGTAACGCTTCTCCGCCCTACAATGAACATGAAGGAGCGGTCATGACCAAGCACTATGATTACATCGCTATTGGCGGCGGCAGCGGCGGTATTGCCTCCATTAACCGTGCAGCAATGTACGGCCAGAAATGCGCACTGATTGAAGCCAAAGAGTTAGGCGGAACCTGCGTTAACGTGGGCTGCGTACCAAAGAAAGTGATGTGGCATGCCGCCCAGGTTCGCGAAGCGATCCACATGTACGGCCCGGATTACGGTTTCGACACCACCATCAATAAGTTCGACTGGGATAAACTGATCGCCACGCGTACCGCTTATATCGATCGTATTCATACCTCGTATGACAATGTGCTGGGCAAAAATAATGTCGATGTGATTAAAGGTTTTGCCCGCTTTGTGGATGCCAAAACCATTGAAGTGAACGGTGAAACCATTACTGCCGATCATATTTTGATTGCTACCGGCGGTCGCCCGAGCCATCCGAACATTCCGGGTGTGGAATACGGGATCGACTCCGATGGCTTCTTTGAGCTGCCCGCACTGCCGAAGCGCGTTGCGGTCGTCGGCGCAGGTTACATCGCCGTTGAGCTGGCAGGCGTGATTAACGGCCTGGGTGCCCAAACGCATCTGTTCGTGCGTAAACACGCGCCGCTACGCAGCTTCGACCCGATGATCGTCGACACGCTGGTTGAGGTGATGAACGCCGAAGGCCCGACTCTGCATACTCACGCGATTCCGAAAGCGGTCGTTAAAAACGCTGACGGCAGCCTGACCCTGCAACTGGAAGATGGTCGTAGCGAAACGGTAGATTGCCTGATTTGGGCAATTGGTCGTGAACCAGCCACCGATAACTTCAACCTGGCAGTTACTGGCGTGAAAACCAACGAAAAAGGCTACATCGTCGTTGATAAATATCAGAACACCAGCGTGCCGGGAATTTATGCCGTCGGCGATAACACCGGTGCCGTTGAGCTGACGCCGGTTGCTGTTGCCGCGGGCCGTCGCCTGTCTGAGCGTCTGTTTAACAACAAACCGGACGAACATCTGGACTACAGCAATATCCCGACCGTGGTCTTCAGCCATCCGCCAATTGGCACCGTCGGCCTGACCGAGCAGCAGGCTCGCGAACAGCACGGCGATGACCAGGTAAAAGTGTATAAATCATCGTTTACCGCGATGTATACCGCTGTCACTTCACATCGTCAGCCGTGCCGCATGAAGCTGGTTTGCGTCGGTCCGGAAGAGAAGATTGTCGGTATTCACGGTATTGGTTTTGGAATGGATGAAATGCTGCAAGGCTTCGCGGTCGCACTGAAAATGGGCGCAACCAAGAAAGACTTTGATAACACCGTTGCGATTCACCCAACGGCAGCAGAAGAGTTCGTTACCATGCGTTAATCGCACTTCATGAGTGTTAAAGGGCAAAGAGGGGTTAGCTCTTTGCCCTTAGTTACGTTTCCGCTATCAGTTCAAAAGTTGCAGCAGATAGCGGATCAGCTCCAGCAACGCAATTAACGCTCCCAGAACGATGATTGCTTTATCAATCACCCGTTTTCTCCATCAGGTGGAGTGAGAATGCACCCGCTTACTCATCCATTGCCTGTCACGGGGCATGCTCCATTGTTAGATGATAACTATCTCACCCCGGCCAGAGCATCGGCCAACGGCACCACCCGTTTCGCCGATCAGGACTTAGAAAGCGTTTAGCGCGCGTCCGGAAGGGATAAGTTACAGAGCTAACTGGATAAGTATACAGTTCTTTTAATCGTAACTGCCAGCGCATTCTTGCAATAGCACCGTTAAGGTAATAGGATTGAAGCGTTAGATGATAACTATCTCACTTCGGCCAGAGCCACCAACTCGGGCTGAAGCGTAAAAAAACCGACGTGAAGTCGGTTTTTTTACGTCCGAATCAGGACCAGGGCAAAGTCTATTTACCCTGCATATATGGCGTATACACGCCGTTTAAGCTTTCGAGGAACGCCACGATATCGTCGATATCTTCCTGCGGCAGTTCTTTACCCACCTGATAACGCAGCATCAGTTTTACCGCACCGTCGAGCGTAGGCACATCACCTCGATGGAAATAAGGCGCGGTCAGCGCAACGTTACGCAAGCCAGGGACTTTTTGACGCAGCTTGTCACGTAATTCATTAGTGACGTTCATGCGGCCAATATCTGCAGCAGTGACCTCGCCGAAATTAAAGTCCTTTTTCAAACCCAATGGCTCAAATGAACGCCCGCCTAAAATAATACCGCCATGACAGGTCGCGCACTTATTATCTTTAAACAACTGATAGCCATGTTTCTGCTGGGCAGTTAACGCCGCTTCATCGCCGCGTAGCCATTTATCAAACGGCGAATTTGGCGTAATTAGCGTTTTCTCAAACTCAGCAATCGCATCGGTAATATTATCTCCGCTGAATCCCTGCGGATAAACCGCGATAAACTCTTGTTTGAGTTGCGGATCTTTATCCAGTTTCTGAATAATTTCATCCCAGGATTTAGACGCCATCTCGATAGGGTTCAACGGCGGGCCGCCTGCCTGCGCCTGCAATGTTGGTGCTCGACCATCCCAGAATTGTTCCACGTTGAAGACAGAGTTAAATACCGTCGGCGCGTTGATAGGACCAACCGCGCCGCCTACGCCGATTGACGTTTTGCGACCATCTACGCCGCCCGCATTCAGGGCATGGCAGTGCGCGCAAGAAATCGTGCTGTCACCGGAAATACGCGGGTCGTGGTAAAGCGTAAAGCCTAGCGCCACTTTGCGGGCATCGGTCGGAATGCTTTCCGGTATCGGCTGCACAGGCTCGTTACGATGCTGCGCGGCGGTATCGTTACTGGCGTAATACTGCTCGCGCTGTTTCGCAATCCAGCCCAGGATCTCTGCTCGCTCCGTATCGCTTACCTTGCCGGCCCAGTGCAGTGCGGTATAACGCGTCGGCGGCATGGTGTCGTACTGCATCACCCATTCAATTTTATTCAGGTCGCTTTGCGAAACGGGTTTATCTGCGACCAGCGCCGCACGAACGGCCTCAAGATTGAATGATTTGTATCCCAGTTGAATATCGTAATTCATCAACTGCTTAGCGACAGGAAAAGAAGAATAGAAAGGTAATTCAGCTGAAGGCGTGTGACAATAATCGCATCCTTTTTCGCGTAAAAAACCTAATACTTTATTATTTTCTTCCAGCGTAGAGGCCTGAACATCTGCCTGTTTACTACGTTGATTATCGTGATACCACACATAACCGGATAATCCAAAATAACAAATCACGACGCCAGCTATGGCAATCGCGGTAAGACGGGTAATGATTTTCATTATTTTACCCTCACCGTTGTGAGTTATTGTGACCCAGAAAAATTAGAATAATGAGTGCATAGTCTTTATCAGACTTAACCATCATAGAAAGTAAGGGATTTATTATTTTGATAAGTATCAAGCAATTACATGGGGGATAACTATCGATAGAATAGCCTGTGCCTATTACGGAGATAAGCCGTTATGGTTTTCCGTTCACAACTCGTTGCAATCGAATGTTCTGAAAATGAAATATCTTCAGGTCACGCAGAATTATGAATTCTTCATTATATTCATTGGGATAGTCTTATTTTCTAAATAATATGCAGCACTAAAACGTGATCAACCGCACGCTTTACTCACCAGACACCGAAGCGAATGTCTACGCTTAACTGACGACCGGGCAATAGCCTTAATCTTTCAACGTCCATCGGAGGTCTTTCTCATTATGCTCAACCAGAAACTACCCCACGCCCCTTCAGAAGAAATGACGATCGATATCGATCTGCTTTATGAAATGGATCCGTGCGAGTTAAAGCTGGATGAAATGATTGAGGCAGAGCCTGAGCCGGAGATGATTGAAGGGCTGCCCGCCTCAGATGCGTTAACCCCGGCCGATCGTTACCTTGAGCTGTTCGAACACGTCCAGTCGTCGAAACTGTTTGCCGATAGCAAAACCTTCCCCGACTGTGCGCCCAAAATGGATCCGCTGGATATTTTGATCCGTTATCGCAAGGTCAAACGCCACCGCGACTTTGATCTGCGACGTTTCGTCGAGAACCATTTCTGGCTACCGGAAACGCCCTCCAGTGAATATGTGTCCGATCCGGCAAGCTCGCTGAAAGAGCATATCGATCAACTGTGGCCTGTGCTTACGCGCGAGCCGCAGGATCACATTCCCTGGTCCTCGCTGCTGGCGTTACCGCAGTCATATATTGTGCCCGGTGGACGTTTTAGCGAAACCTACTACTGGGATTCCTACTTTACCATGCTGGGTCTGGCAGAGAGCGGCCGCGAAGATCTGCTGAAGTGTATGGCGGATAACTTTGCCTGGATGATTGAAAACTATGGTCACATCCCCAACGGTAACCGTACCTACTACCTGAGCCGTTCGCAGCCACCGGTTTTTGCGCTGATGGTGGAACTGTTTGAAGAAGATGGCGTGCGCGGCGCGCGTCGCTACCTTGAACATCTAAAAATGGAATACGCATTCTGGATGGATGGCGCCGATTCCCTGGTGCTCAACCAGGCCTACCGTCACGTGATCAGAATGTCGGACGGCTCTCTGCTCAACCGCTATTGGGACGATCGTGATACCCCGCGTGATGAATCATGGCTTGAAGACGTTGAGACCGCCAAGCATTCGGGTCGTCCACCCAATGAGGTGTATCGGGATTTGCGCGCGGGCGCGGCCTCTGGCTGGGATTATTCCTCGCGCTGGCTACGCGATGCAGGCCGCCTTGCCAGCATACGCACCACGCAGTTCATCCCGATTGATCTGAACGCATTCCTCTACAAGCTGGAAAGCACTATCGCCAATATTTCCGCGCTGAAAGGCGACAAAGAAACGGAAGCGCAGTTTCGCCAGAAAGCCAGTGACCGTCGCGATGCGGTAAACCGCTATCTGTGGGACGATGAAAACGGCTGCTATCGCGATTACGACTGGCGGCGCGAACAAATGGCCCTGTTCTCTGCCGCCAGTATTGTGCCGCTATATGTCGGTATGGCAACACATGAACAAGCCGACCGGCTTGCTAACGCGGTTCGCAGTCGCCTGCTCACGCCCGGTGGTATTTTAGCCACGGAGCATGAAACTGGGGAACAGTGGGATAAACCGAACGGCTGGGCGCCGCTGCAGTGGATGGCGATCCAGGGCTTCAAACTGTACGGTGACGACCATCTCGGGGATGAAATCGCCCGTAACTGGTTGAAAACGGTGAATCTCTTTTATCAGGAACACCACAAGCTTATCGAAAAATACCACATAGCCGACGCAGCGCCGCGCGAAGGCGGCGGCGGGGAATATCCGTTGCAGGACGGCTTTGGCTGGACCAATGGCGTGGTGCGCCGACTCATCGGTTTGTATGGCGAACCCTAGCGGTTGACGGTCTGATTCATCAGGATGTCAGTTAATCGCATCGTACAACTCGGCGTGAATTTTCTGCCATTTCTTGTTCTCAGGGCTTGGCTGGGCGCGAACACGCAGCTCGGCCTGCTCAAGATTATATTGCTGACGCGCAACGACCGCAGGCACCGAACAAAAACTTTGCAGATAACTTTTATGCAGCGATGTGAGTGACGCCCCATTCGACATCGCATGGCTGAGCGTAGTCATAAACTGTCGGCATGGTTTGCTTTCATCCATCTGCGAAGGGTAACGCAGCAGCAGTCTCAACACCTCGGTATTGCCCGCTGAGAACGCCTGCTCCGTCCACGCCAGCTTCCAGTCCATCCCACCCTGCAGGAACAGTGACGTCACGCGGGTGTCATTGCGATCGATAGCCGCCCGCATGTTAAAGGCATCCCAGGTGATACCCATTCGGGTCACCGCCTCCCGCGCGCTGGGGGCGTCACGTCGCGGTTCCTCCTGCACAATTTCAACGGATTGTCCGGATGACGCCAGTGGCGCTGGCGAAGTGAATAACCAGAACGCACCCAGCGAAATCGCCAGCACCATCACGCCGACTGCTACCCACAACATGCCGGAAATCAGCTGTTCACGTTCTTCCGCCGAGCGTTTGGCCAGCTTCTCCGGCGGATCAATACTGTCTGCGATTTCATGCTTATCGCCTCCTGCTTGCTCGTCTTTTTGCTTTGCCGTTTCCCAAAACTGGCGGAGCATGGACTCATCAGATTCCAGATACGACGCAGGATTAATGCGCGTACGTCGTTCTTCAAACGCCCGTTGCACAGGATGAGTTATCTGCCGGTACTGGTAGTCCAGCAACAGCAATTGTACTGAGGTTAGCGGTTGTTGCGCGATAACACAGTTACGAGCCAGGCGGCAATCATCCAAAAACATGCGTAGCGTGATGCGCGGCTCAACAAACGACATCAGCACCGAGGTATCGTTAAAAATCTGTGTAAAGTGGCGAACAAATAATTTCTTATCGACGACCATCAGTGCCAGCTCGCTAAACATCATACCGTCCAGCGCATCTCGTCCTTCGCCCAACTTTAGCCAGCGACGCAGACGTTCACCGCCAAAGTGCTGTTTCAGAAAGCTGTTGAGAGGATGTTGATCCGGCCATACCCGCGCAATCAGGGATTTGAGGGTTAATTCTATTGCGCGAAGTTGACGCTGCGCCCGCATCTGAGCATCCGGCTCTACAGGTGTAATTTCGGTTTGATACTTCAGGATGGGTTGTTGCTGGCGTAATTGTTCCAGAGAGGCCACAAAGCGCAGCGCTGAAATCAGCTGGTTTTCACTGACGTCCTGGCCATTTTCATATTGGGGTACACTCTGTTGAAGATGGCGTAGCCGCAGAGTGAACTGGCTCAATTGCGCATCATTCATCTGCAACCGTCTGGCGACAGCCCCCCAGCCGCCCAGATTCAGTCGTGCCTGATCCAGTTGTTCGAGAAACCACCGAGGGTCTTTGCCTTCTGTGACATGTACGCCTAACAGCAGTAATATTTCTATCGACGCCTGACGGATAATCCCCAGACAATGTTCAAAGGGTGTACATGTCGCTTGTAACGCGCTATTGGTCATCATCTTCCCTAAAAGGACCCAAAACGTGCGGCCTCATCATGGTATGTAATTATCTTTTTTAAACGCAACGTTGTGCCGATGTAGACTAAAACACATTCATATAGCAAATAAATAAGTTTTACAGTGACTTCCGCACAATCATTGAAAATTATTCTGGAGATAAGCCTGTGCCTGTATTGCAAACATCACGTCTGCTCTGCCGCCCACTGACAGAAAATGACTGGACGTTCTTCTTAACGCTACAGCAGAATCCAGATGTGATGCGCTTTGTCGCTGACACGCGTACTGAAGAGGAGATACGGACAGTCTTCAACTCCCGCCTGCCTGAATGGTCTCCCGGCAGCCCGCACTGGCTATGTCTGGTCCTGTGCGATAAGGCATCGGGAGCACCGCTTGGAGTGACTGGATATATTCATGAAAACAATGAATGTGCCGAGGTCGGTTTTCTGCTCGCCCCTGAAGCGCAGGGGAAAGGTTATGGTACTTAATCTCTGCATGCAGTTTGCGATTTTGCATTTACCACCGGAGGGCTACGCCGGCTTACGGCTTGCGTCACCGCAGGAAACGAAGCCTCACGGCGTCTGTTGGAAAAGGTCGGGTTCATTCACGAAGGCACGCTGCGGGAAAGCTACTGGTTGCATCAAACCTGGAATGATGACTGGATTTTCGGCCTGTTAAAACACGACTATCAGCCACCCGCAGCATAAGACGTTTTGCTGAAAAAACTGGCTGTATGACAACTGGCGTAACGGAGGCGGTTTCTTAAAATAGGTCTCTTTGTACAGAGATGAATATGCCACTCCATTCAACGTATTTCACGCCCGCCTGTGTTGCATTTATTAAACAATGGCAAGGCCTGTCACTGGAAAAGTATCAGGACAAAAATGGTGTCTGGGTGATTGGCTACGGGCACGAAATCACATCCGATGAAAGCTTTCCTGCGCCTGTTTCGGTAACGCAGGCAGAAACACTACTGCTCGCGGATCTGGAAATCTGCGAGGAATTCATACACCAGAAAATGCCGCAAATAAAAGAAAGGTTTCAACAGGAAGCGTTAATTGCGTGGATGCTCAGCGTGGGGATAAGCCGGTTTTGTGCTGCAGAATTCTGCTCGGGGGTTATTTCACAGCCAGAAACGTTCTGACTGTGAAATATTCGCCCGTTAAATTGCGTCGTTTAACATCATTGCCGCCTGCGTACGGTTTTTTACCTCGAGGCGCTGATACAGCGATTCAAGATGGGCTTTGACCGTTCCGGTGCTGATATTTAACAATCGACCAATTTGTTTATTTGATTCTCCGGCGGCAAGCATAGTCAGAATCTCTCGCTGGCGCGCACTAAGCGATCTGATATTTTGCCCGCTGTTCTCGGGGGTTGTCATACAATCTCTGGGGATAAATATCATTCCCATTGCAATGCTATTGAGAGCCAGCGTGAAGGTTTCCGCGTCAGAGTCGCGTGGAACAATGGCCAGCACATTCAATTGCGTAACCTCCTGCAGCCATTTTTTACGGCAGTCCGTTGCTGTTACCAGCACTTTTACTGTCGAAAAGCGTTGCGCTATCTGCTGTAGCAAGTTACGGCAGAACTCAGCGTCCTGGTCGCCATCCAGCATTATCAGTGCATCAGGGGTGTCTTCCAGTTTCTGCCAAAGGTCATCTGCCTGACTGACACCCTGAACATCCACTCCTGGAATACGCTCTTGTAAACTTACATTCATTCCATGAATAAATATCGACTGCCTGTCAAACATTATTACCTGCATTACTTATCTCCGTCTGAATAAGATACTAGCCTTAACACGCGGAAGGGTATTACCCGAGGGGTAAAATAAGAAGTCACCATTTGGCGGGGGCCATTTTACCGATAGACGGAGAAGAAAAAAGTAGAAATCGCAAATAGTTACAGCTCAAACCAAATAATCACACAAAGGGACAAAAGTTGCGCTAAACATTAAGGAAATCCTTAATATCCAATACTCAAAACCAGCTTATCAATATTAATTTTTTGGAGTCTATATTTTCTAATAAAAATAAGGAACTCACAGTAACAGACAAATATGTTACAAAATAAAATGTCGCATTAATTGATCATCACCTGTGGTTTCCCCAGGCAGTATTGCTGTATCAATCGACACTAAAGGTTGCGGGCGATTGCATCACTCCGATCAGATCTTCAAGTGGAACGGGTCTGCATAAATAATACCCTTGTAAAAAATCACAGCGTTTCATGCGCAGATAATCGGCCTGAACCTGAGTCTCAACACCCTCGGCAATCATTCGCAGACCCATCTTCTGCGCCAGCTCAATAAGCGTATCGACAATGCGGGTATCGCCCCCCTCACCAATCTGGCTGACAAACAGTTTATCTATCTTAATAAACTCCGGTTCCAGCGCGTGGAGGTAACACAGATTCGAGTATCCCGTCCCGAAATCATCTAACGCTACGGCGATATTGGATTTTCTCAACGCGGCAAACCACTCGCTTAGCTGAGGGGTAAAGTGCAGAGGGCGTCTTTCGGTAATTTCGATAACCAGTTGAACCTGAACCGGGGCAAGCTTTTGCATGAGCGCCACGACGTCCGACTCAAAGCGCGGATCGAGGCAGTTTTCGGGGCTCAGATTTAGGTTAAGGTAAAGTCCATTTGGGAAAAGGGGGAGCCGCGACTGCAGGTCGGCAATGACTTGCTGAATAAGTTGATGCGTCAGCGAGGCGATAAGACCATGCTCTTCCGCAAGGGGAATAAATATATCAGGGGGAATAGCGCCATACTGGGGATGCGTCCACCTAGCGAGAACCTCAATACCTGCAATTTCACCCGTCTGGCTGTTAAAAATGGGTTGATACACCGGTTGGAACTGCCGTTGAAGAATGGCTGCATTCAACGTTTTTACCGGTGCACAGGTGAGGAAACGGGCCAGTAATTCGCTGGCGTCAGAGAATAATATCGGGAGTTGCCTGGTTGTGGTAATCATCACGAGCCTCAAGCGTGCGGCGGCCTATTGAGGGCAACCGCACAGCAATCATCAGAACCTGACCCAATCGCCCTGGCCGTTATTGGTATCTATCGAACAATAACGTTATTTAGCGAAAATACATTGAAAATAAAAAGTAAAGATAACGATAAAAAAAGCCCCTCGCACTGCATGCTCAGGGCAAATACCTGGGTTGACATCACTCACTCAGGTTATCTATTTTCTCCCTTTTTTTGACAGCATGAGTTGGGAGTTCGCTCACTTTGTAATAAACGGGAATGACATCAGGATAATTGATGACATAACCCTGACCTCTTATATTAAGGATAAAATCCCTGGGTAACCCCAGCAGGCCAAGTTTATTATTAAGATTGTGCAGGACTTGCCATAATCTTTGCGCAGAGGGGCTCAGATTATGCGCTTCCCAGATTTTCTCAAATAATTCTTCTTTCGGTACCGGCTGGCTCCTGGCATTTATTAATAAATACAGGAAAAGCCTGAGCATTGTTTCATTAAAGTAAATTGACGCAAAAACGATGTTTTTCTCGGTATGGCTACCAGTAAGCCGATACAGTCGGCGATTAGAAATGTCAAAATGAATTTCAGCACCAATCATAAATCCATATAGACGATAGCCCATATCTTATACCCACGTTAAATGAAGACGAACATGCACCTCTACATATAAGCGTTGAGATAATCCATACCGTTTGTATGGTGGATTATATGACTGCTATAAATGCTTTCCAATCTTCATCCCAATCTACTATGAGGAAGCGGTCGTTTAGTATTCGTTTATGGTAGATTTGAGGTTATAAATGAAATTCACGATTTATTATTCTTCCTATGCGAAATTTTTAGCACATAGGCCATGTTTTCACATACGCGATCGAACGCTCAATTTTTAATGTCGAATTTTTAACATTTCAAAGAATTAAATTCTGAATCTGTGGGGGATGGGGAAGTGATCATGGTTTCTTCTGAGACAAATCCGCTGTCGAAGAAAAATGAGTTATTCAGAAAGTTTATCCCGGATTTCTTTCGGCACCGCGATCGCTGAATTAGATTGCAGGTAATATCGGTAACGCCACCAGCTATATTTTTACCTGGAGTGGCGCACCGGTTTTCTATTGCTCAAAAGCTGAATAAGATACGAGCGATTTACAGGAACATTCCGCCCGATACTTCGATACGCTGCGCTGTCATCCAGGCCAGCTCATCACTGAGCAACGCGGCAATCGCGTCGCCAATATCATCCGGCAAGCCCGCGCGTCCCAGCGCCGTTTGCGATGCCACATATGCATTCAGCTCTTTATTATCCCGCAGTCGACCGCCGCCAAAATCGGTTTCAATCGCCCCAGGCGCGATGATATTTACTGAAATACCCCGCTCTCCCAGTTCTTTCGCCTGATAACGCGTCAGTACTTCCATCGCCCCTTTCATTGAGGCATAGGCGGCATACCCTGGCAGTGCAAAACGCGCCAGTCCCGATGAAACATTCAGGATCCTGCCGCCATTCTGGATCAACGGCAACAGACGTTGGGTCAGGAAGAAGGGGCCCTTAAAGTGAATGTTCACTAATTGATCAAACATCGCTTCGGAGGTATCGGCAAAAGCGCCATACAGACCAATTCCGGCATTGTTCACTAAATAATCAAACGCCTCACGATTCCACATGCTCTTCAGCTGCGCTTGTACCTCATGGGTAAAGGACTCAAAGCCAGACACATCGCTGACATTCAGTTGTATTGCCGCAGCTTTTCTGCCTTTTTGCTCAATTTCAGCAACTACATCCAGCGCCGCCTGCTGCTGGCTGTTGTAGGTAAAGATAATGTCCGTTCCTCTGTCAGCCAGCTTAAGTGCGGCGTTTTTACCGAGCCCACGACTACCACCAGTCACTAATGCGATACGTTGCGTCATAAGAAACCTCATTTCCGACGTTATGATGATTGAGATAAAGCTTATTAGGTGATAGAAAAACAATAAATGTCGTCTGTTGCGCATTACTGTTTCATTTGGAACAACAATAGGGCATAAGAATGGATAAAATTCACGCAATGCAGTTGTTCATCCGCGTCGCAGAACTGGAGAGCTTTTCGCGTGCGGCAGACACACTTGGTCTTCCTAAAGGTAGCGTATCTCGCCAAATCCAGGCCCTGGAAAATCATCTGGGCACGCAGTTGTTGCACCGCACTACCCGCCGCGTTCAGCTCACACAAGACGGTATGATCTATTACGAACGCGCAAAAGATTTGTTGAGCAATCTGGATGAGCTGGATGGACTATTTCATCACGATCCGTCCAGCATCAGCGGCAAGCTGCGCGTCGATATGCCGGTTGGCGTGGCGAGAAATCTGGTGATGCCCCGCTTACCCACTTTCTTGCATCAGTATCCCGGCCTTGAGCTCGAACTCAGCAGCAGCGACCGCCTGGTGGATCTGGTCCGCGAAGGTTTCGACTGTGTGGTACGCGTAGGCACGCTGAAAGATTCAGGGCTGATTGCGCGCCCACTGGGGAAACTCACGCAGATTAACTGCGCCAGCCCGCAGTACCTCGCCCGCTTTGGTTATCCGGAAAGCCTGGAGGATTTAGCTTCACATGCAGTGGTGCACTACTCGGTCAATTTGGGAACGCGTGCGCAAGGCTTCGAAGTGGCGACAGAAAACGGCACGCAATGGGTTAAAACCGGCGGCATGCTAACGGTAAACAGTACCGAAACCTATCACGCGGCATGCCTTGCCGGTCTGGGCATTATTCAGGTACCGCGCGTTGGCGTGCGTGATGCCCTGCGCGCCGGTACGCTGGTCGAAGTGTTGCCGCAATATCGCGCCGAGCCAATGCCGGTCTCTTTGCTTTATCCGCATCGACGCAACCTCTCTCGTCGGGTACATCTGTTTATGGAATGGCTGACTGGCGTGATGAAAGACTATGTGGACTGACAAGCTATACTGTCCTGAGAATGAACAGAACAAGGATTATTGCCCTGATGACGCAGGAAAAAGAGATTAAACGCCCCATTCAGGAACTTGAGCACGCCCCCATCCTAAAAATTGAGCCCCTGGAGCAGGAAAATACAGAAACCAATGGTAAGACCAACCAGGCGCTGAAAACTGCCCTGACCTTCGCTGA
This sequence comes from Citrobacter sp. Cf072, assembly GCF_030334485.1. Taxonomy (NCBI): domain Bacteria; kingdom Pseudomonadati; phylum Pseudomonadota; class Gammaproteobacteria; order Enterobacterales; family Enterobacteriaceae; genus Citrobacter; species Citrobacter sp. Cf072. Next base: position 173,692 of record NZ_JAOWDX010000034.1, read on the forward strand.
AAAAGTTCAACGCCAGCCCATGATTGCCCATCTGATTCGGGCTGCGGAGCGGTTTAACGATCGCATGGGAAATCAGTTTGGCGCCGCGATTACCTACTTCTCGTTTCTGTCGATGATCCCGATCCTGATGGTGTCGTTTGCCGCCGCGGGTTTTATTCTCGCTTCGCATCCTACGCTGTTACAGGATATCTTCGGCAAAATTCTGCTCAACGTCAGCGATCCGACGCTCGCCTCTACGCTGAAAAACACCATTAATACTGCCGTACAGCAACGTACCACCGTCGGTCTGGTGGGGCTTGGCATCGCGCTCTATTCCGGCATTAACTGGATGGGAAACCTGCGCGAAGCAATTCGTGCCCAGTCGCGGGATGTCTGGGAGCGTACCCCGCAGGATCAGGAAAAAATTTGGGTCAAATATCTGCGTGATTTTATCTCATTGATTGGCTTACTGATTGCGCTGATTGTTACTCTGTCCATTACCTCCATTGCCGGCTCCGCCCAGCAGATGATTATCTCTGCGTTGTATCTCGACGGTATCGAATGGCTGAAGCCCGCCTGGCGGCTGATCGGCCTGACCATCTCTATTTTCGCCAACTACTTGCTGTTCTTCTGGATTTTCTGGCGGCTACCGCGTCACCGACCGCGTAAAAAAGCGCTCATACGCGGCACATTTATCGCGGCTCTGGGGTTTGAAGTCATCAAAATGATCATGACATATACCCTGCCGTCACTGGTGCAATCGCCGTCAGGCGCGGCGTTTGGTTCCGTGCTTGGATTGATGGCGTTCTTCTACTTCTTCGCTCGTCTGACTCTGTTTTGCGCTGCCTGGATTGCCACGGCGGAATACAAAGACGACCCGCGTATGCCGGGGAAAACGCAGTAGCCACCGCCGGATTAGTTGTTAATTGCCGGATGGCGACGCACGCGTCTTATCCGGCCTACGGGTGAGTTTAGTAGGCCGGATAAGCGCAGCGCCATCCGGCAATTATAATGCCGCCCGATCTCACCGATTTAGTGAATAAATCCAACCCGTAACTTTTATTTAACCTAAAACTAGTTTTATCATCTAAGTTTTAAATTATGTGAAGCATTTCATGGAAGTGAAATCTCAAGCCTAAAAATTATCCCCTTTTTGCTCTATTTTTGACCATTCTCAAAGTTTGTTACAGATTGAAATGTCTCTTTTGCTGTGCGTAATATGGCCTTTCGTTCGGCCAAAAATAAGAAAATATTATGCAAGCAACAGCCACAACGCTCGACAATGAACAGGAACACACCCCGGTCAACTCGCGCAATAAAGTCGTCGTCGCCTCGCTCATTGGCACCGCCATTGAGTTCTTCGACTTCTATATTTACGCCACCGCCGCGGTGATCGTGTTCCCGCATATCTTCTTCCCGCAGGGGGATCCGACTGCCGCGACGCTACAGTCCCTGGCGACTTTTGCTATCGCCTTTGTGGCACGACCGATTGGTTCTGCGGTATTCGGGCATTTCGGCGATCGCGTCGGCCGTAAAGTCACGCTGGTTGCCTCACTGCTCACCATGGGGATCTCGACGGTTGTGATTGGCCTGCTGCCGGGCTATGAAACAATCGGCATTTTCGCCCCCTTGCTGCTGGCGCTGGCGCGTTTTGGTCAGGGGTTAGGTCTGGGCGGTGAATGGGGCGGTGCTGCGCTGCTGGCGACGGAAAACGCGCCACCGCGCAAACGCGCGCTGTACGGATCATTTCCGCAGTTGGGTGCGCCTATTGGCTTCTTCTTCGCCAATGGTACCTTTCTGCTGCTCTCCTGGCTGCTGACCGACGAGCAGTTCATGAGCTGGGGTTGGCGCGTACCGTTCATCTTCTCTGCGGTACTGGTGATTATCGGTCTGTACGTTCGCGTTTCGCTGCATGAATCCCCGGTCTTCGCCAAAGTAGCCGCGGCGAAAAAGCAGGTGAAAATCCCGCTGGGTACTCTGCTGACCAAACATGTTCGCGTGACGATCCTCGGCACGTTCATCATGCTGGCGACCTATACGCTGTTCTATATCATGACCGTCTATTCGATGACGTTCAGCACCGCTGCCGCGCCTGTAGGACTTGGCCTGCCGCGGAATGAAGTGTTGTGGATGCTGATGATGGCGGTGATTGGCTTTGGCGTCATGGTACCGGTGGCGGGCCTGCTGGCCGACGCATTTGGTCGTCGCAAGAGCATGCTCATCATCACCACGCTCATCATTCTGTTTGCGCTGTTTGCCTTTAAACCACTGCTCGGCTCTGGCAATCCGGTGCTGGTTTTCGCCTTCCTGTTGCTGGGCTTAAGCCTGATGGGGCTGACATTTGGTCCGATGGGCGCGCTGCTGCCGGAGCTGTTCCCGACTGAAGTGCGCTATACGGGAGCGTCGTTCTCGTACAACGTGTCATCGATTCTTGGTGCTTCCGTTGCCCCTTACATTGCCGCATGGCTGCAGGCGAATTACGGCCTGGCGGCGGTCGGTACGTATCTGGCATCAATGGCGGCGTTAACGTTAATTGCGCTGCTGTTAACCCATGAGACACGGCATCAATCGCTGTAATTTGATTGCCTGATGGCGCTATACTTATCAGGCCTACTGACTGCAATCCCCCGTAGGCCGGATAAGGTGTTTACACCTCATCCGGCGCTCTCATCACTTCTTCATCTGCGACAGGATTGTCCGGCACTGATTAGCATCCCCTTCAGAAGGTGAAATCAGCGCCAGCAGGGCTGCCGCTGGCGTCACCAGCGTTGCCAGCGCAGCAGCAACCGCACCGCGCGCAATCAGCGGCCCGGCCTTCACGCCTGCCTGCGGATTCTTAAAGGTGCCGCGAACATACAACGGCGAACGCAGAGTAATAATACGAATGCCTTTACTCTCCGGATCGACGGTTAAATCCAGTTGCTCAGAGGCAAAACTCGCCGTTCCGGTGACATTGATGACCGCGTTCTCGGTATCAAAAGCAAAAATCTGCGGGCGCGCGACGCCGTTAACAATGTCCAGATTTGCCGCCGCGCAGTTCACCCGCACTTCGTCATCGCCAAATATCTGCCCGACAAGATAGTTCCCCAGATTCAAGCCCACAATTTCCATCAGATTCCGGCTGATCAAACCGTCATTCATCAGCAGTTTCAGGTTGCCATTGCTGTTACCCAACAGCGCCGCCACCGAGTTTCCGCTCCCACTAAACCTGGCGTCACCGTTCATTTCACCAAGCGTTTTTTGCATCAGTTCCACATCCGGCATCAGCGCTTTAAGCTTCAGGCGGCGAGCCTGGATATCCGCCTGCCCCCGCATCGGCTTTTTATCCCCTTCCAGATGGATGCTGGAAACAATGCTGCCTCCCGCAAGACCAAATTTCAGCGGTTGCAGACGCAGGTCGGCATTTTTCAGGATGATATGAGTGGAGAGATCGCTGATCGGCAGACTACTGCCATGCTCAATACGCCGTCCTTTGAAACGCACGTCAGCGTCCATTACGTTCCATTTGTCAGTTTCAAAACGGTCATACGGCAACACCTTGTCCGCAGGCTGAACGCTCTTCTCACCTTTGCGCTGTTCAGATTGTTTTGCCCGTTCCGCCCCTTTGCCTGAATCCACCCCGATCAGCGGCCCCAAATCGGCCAGCCTCAGCTGGCGTGATTCCACATCGCCCTTCAGCATGGGTCGCGGCTTGCCGGTGGTGTAGGCCAGCGTTCCGTGAATATCGCTGTCGCCAATGCGGCCATTGAAATCGCGATAATCAAAAACAGAGGATTTTTCCGGGTCAATTTTCGCTACCAGACGTCCGTCGGTTTCAAACGGCGGCGTATCCGGGAGCAGCACGCCGGTCAAATCGTATAAATCCCCTAGCGAATCTCCCGAGAATTTAAGTCGCAGATCCGCCCCGCCCATGTTCATCGGATCGTTTATCGTGCCGATAAACGCTACGCGCGTATTGCCCGAACGGAAATCAGCCTGAATCGGGAAAGGCGTATCTTCACCACGCAGCGCCAGCATTCCGCCAATTTTTCCGCTACCGCTTAGCGGTTCGCCGTTATATCGCCCTTGCACTTTCAGACCAAACACGTAGTCCTCGACGCGGGCGTTGCTCTCTTTACCTTTTGCGCCGGTCACTTCGCTAAAGGGCAACGGTTTGCCAAGCGGATCGACCAGGATCTCAATCTCCGACTTCGTCACCTTATCGTTAATGGCGATGCGTCCCTGGTCAAACAGAATGTTATCCAGCCGGAACGACCACGCGGATGGCGGCGCATTAGGATCGCGGTTTTCGTCCCCAGCTAAGTTAAAGGTCCAGTTATTGTTTTTCTCCGACAGGCGGATCAGCCGCGCATCGGGTTTGACCAGCTTGACCCACGGGAGCCAGACGGTTTTTGTCAGCAGTGCCAGTGGTGCGAGCGTAGCTTCAACACGCGGGAGATGCACCATGGTAACGTCAGGAATGTCTGGCGGGTTGCCGAGGATGATATCTTCAGCATGAACATGCGGCCACGGAACCCAGCTACGCCAGCCGGTTTCCTGCTTCTGGCGTTCCCAAACCACGCCCAGGTCACCCCGTATAGCAAAGGGCCGGTTGAGTTCTGTAGAGACTTTCTGGTTGATGGTCGGTTTGAGCCGGTTCCAGTCAAATGTCGCAATCACAATGATGAGTACGACGATCAACAACAAGAAACCCCCTATTACTGAAGTGGTTATTTTACCTGTTTTCGTCATGTCTAACCTCTCTACTTCCTTCCTTGCCTGTCCTAAAGATAGTCCAGCAGGATGAAAAGGAGGTGTGCTACGTCCTCATCAAAGCGACAGGATCACCTCTTCAAGCGTGTCCAGAGGCACTGGACGAGAGAGAAAATAGCCTTGTGCGGCAAAAGCCGGTGAGTTTTGCACATCGCGCCACTCTTCCAGCGTTTCAACGCCTTCGACAATCACGCCGCGGCAATAGCGGTTCATCAGCTGTAATAGTAGTGTGAAGAGATTACGTCCCTCCGGCGTCTTGCGCAGCATGACGAACAGGTCTCGCGCCACTTTGATATAGTCATAATTCACTTCACTAAGCGCCGAGAAGTTCGCCATTCCGGTACCAAAATCATCCAGCCAGAGCGGGCCAAACTCGCACATTGAGGCGAAGGACGACCCCTTCGGTAAGCGGATATGTTCCACTAGCTCAAAACGCAGCCACGGCAGGCCTTCAATGATTTTCAGGATTTCGGGATCCTGGCGCATCGCTATGAGCGTTGGTCCGTCGACGTTCACGGAAGCCAGCAGGTTGTTGGCTCTGAAAAAGTCCCCTTTCAGCTCAAGTTGAAGAAGTTGCTCTATCACCACATCAACACGATGTCGGACGGTTACTTCGGCAAAATAGCGGTCTGGCGCAATACGTTGGGATGGATTATCAGGATGGCTCACGACAGTCAGCAGTTCAACGGCCATCAGTCGTCCGTTGGTCTGGTAAATTGGCTGGTAGGTGTAAGCACGCTCGCACTGCAGCCAATAGCGTCTCTCCTGCAAGTTTTCAATACTCGCATCGAGCGTAATGAGCTGCTGGGTAACCTGCTTTATCATCTGAGATGTCCTGTAAATAAGAGTGTGACTGACCGGACTCGTCAAAGGTTATCGGCGCTCAGACGCAGAACTTTACGTTCAGCTGTGCGCAAAAATAAAAACTAAGCGGCAAAAACAACGCAGAACACGTGCTGGCTCAAAAAAATAATGGAACGTTGTTTTAATATAGTTGACCACTTAACACCCACAGCGCACACTAACGCTAATTTTTTTCAGAGCAGGTTACGACTATGTCCAGAAAGATTGCCGTGATTGGCGAATGCATGATTGAGCTGTCACAGAAAGGCGCTGACGTTCAGCGCGGATTCGGTGGCGACACGTTGAATACATCCGTTTATATCGCCCGTCAGGTCGATGCTACGGCACTTTCCGTACACTATGTGACTGCACTGGGTACCGACAGTTTTAGCCAACAAATGCTGGAGTCCTGGCAGGGTGAAAACGTGGATACCTCATTAACCCAGCGCATGGAAAACCGCCTGCCGGGTCTCTACTACATTGAGACCGACAGCACTGGCGAGCGCACCTTCTATTACTGGCGTAATGAAGCCGCCGCAAAATTCTGGCTGGAGAGCGAGCAGTCTGCCGCGATTTGCGAAGAGCTGGCGACATTTGATTACTTGTATCTGAGCGGAATCAGCCTGGCGATTTTAAGCCCGGCAAGTCGTGACAAGCTGCTGTCGTTGCTGCGTGAATGCCGTGCCAACGGTGGAAAGGTCATTTTTGATAATAACTACCGCCCACGTCTGTGGAGCAGCAAAGAAGAAACCCAGCAGGTGTATCAGCAGATGCTGGAATGCACCAATATCGCATTCCTGACGCTGGACGATGAAGACGCGCTGTGGGGTGAAAAACCCGTTGCTGAGGTGATTGCCCGTACTCACGCAGCTGGTGTACAGGAAGTGGTTGTGAAGCGTGGCGCAGACTCTTGCCTGGTTTCCATCGCGGGCGAAGCGCTCATCGACGTTCCGGCCGTTAAATTGCCGAAAGAGAAGGTGATCGATACCACTGCGGCCGGAGACTCCTTCAGCGCCGGATATCTGGCGGTACGTCTGACCGGTGGCGATGCTGCTGAGGCCGCAAAACGCGGCCACCTGACGGCAAGCACCGTGATTCAGCACCGCGGGGCGATTATCCCACGCGACGCTATGCCGCAATAACGTCGATTATCCGGTCTGCATACCGTAGGCCGGGCAAGCGAAGCGCCCCCGGCATCTCCAATGCCGGATGGCGGCGTAATCGTCTTATCCGGCCTACAGGTTATTGTACCGGCGGGATATCCGTCACTTCAGGGTGTGATTCATCCGTTTCAACAGATGTTGCCGCTGCGGTAACGGGCGCCATAATGCTATCCCACGTCGCCTGCAGATCCTTCATATTGAATTCAGGTTCACCCTTCGGTTGCAGCAGAATTAACGCCATATCTTGCGACAGCTGCTGTCGCAGGTCCTGATTCAGCATCTCAACACTCAGGCTGTTGAGGAAGCTCTGGCGTAAACGCTGATACTGTTCAGGCGCAATATCCACCACCTGATTTTGCAGCGAGCGCAAACGCTGGCTGATCAAAATATCGGTATCGGTACGACCATAGGTGGCAAACAGCTTCTGCAGTTCCAGATTCTTTTGCGCGACCAGCGCATTGAACTCTTCTTCCGGAAGTCCCTTATCACGCACTTTCGCCAGTTCACGCGCAACCGTACCCAGATTGGCGTTCAGCTTATCGTTTGGCGACTCAACGTTAATCGCACACTGCGCGCGCAGGAACAGCACCCGGCAGTCAAATCCGAGGCCAATGTCTTTGGCATTGTTTTTGGTTAACTCTTGCTGAATGTGCCAGAACAGCGCCTCACGAGCTAAATCAGCGCGCCAATAACGTAACAACGCGGCAGATTCACGGATCGGTTGCCACGGCGTATCCCACATAATAGACAGGCGATCCTGGCGTACCGCATCGGTCATAATGCTTACGGCTTCTGCTCGCAGCGGAGAGAGCGTAGGTACCGGTGCAGGCGTTTCGCGTTTTCCTTTTAACTCGCCAAAGGTTTTATTGATTTGCTCAGCTACGCTGCGTGCATCAACGTTACCGACGATGATCAGCGTCATCGCGTCCGGGGTATACCATTTCTGGTAGAAAGACTGAATTTTCGCCGCATCTACAGGCGTTTTCAGCGGATCGGCGGGATCGTGTCCCAGCAGGGTCGATCCCTTCAGACGGTAACGCCACCACCCTTCTTTGGTATCTGACGGCCAGGTTGCAACCATATCTTCGCTGCTCAGCGCATGATTGACCGTTTCAGGAGTAATGCTCAGATTGCCGGAGATATTCGCCAGATAAGAAAGTGACTCTTTCAGTAGATCGTTACGGCTGTTAGGCAGACTGAGGTTATACAACGTGGAATCATAGGAAACGATAACCGGCGGCATGGGACGTTTGGGATCGAACCCCTGCTGCCACAGTGAACGGGCTTGCGTGGCATCAAGGCCACCGCTTTGCGTCAGCGCGATACGCGGGATCGCATGGCTGAAACCACTCTGTTGCGTACTTTCGGTGAGTGAACCGGTATTAACCAGCAGGCGGACCTCAATACGGTCGCTGGGGCGCTGGGGAGTGGCTAACACTTGCCACTGTAGACCATTTGCCAGCGTGCCCTGTTGCCACGCCGGGTCAGGCTGGAGCGCATCTGCCTGCACATAGCTGGCAGTGGCCATCATCAGCAAGCCGCCCGCTAAAAGTCGAATTTTTGTGCCCTGCATGTGAACCCCTGATCAACTATCCTGGAAATAAAAAGACAGCCCTCGAAAGGACTCTCTGAATATGACGTTAAAAACACTTCGTGTTAGACCGCGAGAACATAAAAATGTCACGGAAGAAGTGAAAAAATCCCGAGCCGCCGAATCGACGGTTTCAGGCACAGGGGGTAATTATGCGCAAACGCCCGCAGTCCTGGAAGGGACTACGGGCATAAGTGACGAGATTAAGAGGATAAATCGTGCGTTTTGCCATCCGGCGCACGATTATTCAGCACATCGTCCAACTTTTTATGGTCCAGTTCTTTGACCCATTTAGCGACGACGACAGTTGCCACACCGTTGCCGACCAGGTTAGTCAGCGCACGTGCTTCAGACATAAAGCGGTCAATACCAAGAATCAGAGCCAGACCCGCAACCGGCAAATGGCCTACAGCAGAGATCGTCGCGGCCAGAACAATGAAGCCACTGCCGGTCACACCCGCTGCACCTTTTGAGGAGAGCAGGAGCACCACTAACAGGGTTATCTGATGGAAGATATCCATATGGCTGTTGGTTGCCTGAGCGATAAACACCGCCGCCATCGTCAGATAGATTGATGTCCCATCAAGGTTAAACGAGTAGCCCGTGGGTATAACCAACCCGACAACCGACTTCCGGCAGCCCAGTTTTTCCATCTTATCGAGCATACGCGGCAGCGCGGATTCAGAAGAAGACGTACCCAGTACGATCAGCAGTTCTTCACGGATATAGCGGATGAATTTGAAAATGCTGAAGCCGGTTGCGCGAGCAATGGAGCCCAGAACCACAACCACAAACAGAATACAGGTGATGTAGAAGCAGATTATCAGCTGACCCAGTTGCACCAGCGTTCCGACGCCATATTTACCGATGGTAAAGGCCATGGCACCGAAAGCACCGATCGGCGCCAGACGCATGATCATATTGATGATGCCGAAAATAACCTGCGAGAAGCTTTCAATCACGTTGAAAATCATCTGGCCTTTGCTGCCCAGACGGTGCAGCGCAAAACCAAACATTACCGCAAACAGTAATACCTGCAGGATGTTACCGCTGGCGAACGCGCCAATCACGCTACCCGGGATAATATCCATCAGGAAGCCTACGATCCCCTGGTCTTTTGCCTGTTCAGCGTAAATGGCAACCGCTTTAGCGTCCAGCGTCGCCGGATCGACGTTCATTCCGGCACCGGGTTGCACCACGTTGACGATGATAAGGCCGATGATCAGCGCAATCGTACTGACAATTTCAAAATAGAGCAGTGCAACCGCACCGGTGCGGCCTACTGCTTTCATACTTTCCATGCCTGCAATGCCGGTCACGACAGTACAGAAGATGACAGGTGCGATGACCATCTTGATGAGCTTAACGAAAGCATCACCAAGCGGCTTCATTTGGGCGCCTAATTCAGGGTAGTAATGGCCAAGGAGAATACCAATGGCAATTGCTGTCAGGACCTGAAAGTAAAGGCTTTTGAATATAGAGGTCTTCATAGGGTGTCCTTAAAGTAAAAACCACAGGTCTTGTAAGGTTTTGTTTAACCTGCGGCCTTAAAGTAACACCCACTCAACATGACAGAAATGCACCTGGATCATAATTGATACAAAAATGTTAAAAATTTTGAGCTGGCTCGCACAAGCGAGACCTTTTTTAACTTTTGTAATCAGCGCTTTCCGGTGCCAGATAACGTTCTTCAAAGATATTTGCCGGAACGGGTCGGGCAAACAGGAATCCTTGCGCCACTTCCACCCCGGCTTTTGATAACCATTCACGTTGCGCTTCGGTTTCAACGCCTTCGGCGATCATCTGCAAGTTGAGGCTATGTGCCAGCTGAATGATGGCGGAGATCATGCTGCAATCTTCGGGCACGCCATCGACAAACATCTTATCGATTTTGAGTACATCCACCGGCAGCGACTTCATATGCTGTAGCTGTCGCAGACCCGCATACCCCATGCCAAAGTCGTCCAGGGCGATGCGCACGCCCGCGTTGCGCAGCGGTCGCAAAATGGCCACTGCGGCGTGGGGATCGTCAATATGCCGGCTTTCAGTCACTTCCAGAATCAATGTGCCTGGCTTAATGCGATAGCGCGTTAACAACTCCAGCAGATCAGACACCATACTTGGGTGCATCAACTGGAGAGCGGATAAATTCACCGAGAGCGGCAGCATGAGACCGCGTTCTTGCCAGGCTGACAGCTGGCGGCATGTTTCTTCCAGCACCCAATAACCGACGGTCACCATCAGACCACAAGACTCAATTCTGTCGATTAACCCTTCCGGCAGCTCCCAGCTACCGTCCGGCTGCTGCATCCGCAACAATGCTTCTGCGCTCAATACCTTGCCGCTGGACATCTCAACCTGGGGCTGCATCCAGAGCGCAAATTGCTGGTTATCCATGGCGGTTAAAATATCGTTCTCTTGGGTTAAACGCTGCTGCGCCTCTTCCATCTGCAACGGATCAAAGAACTGAATTTGGTTTTTACCTTTATGACGCGACGTTAACACGGCTGACAGGGCGCGGCGGTAGAGCTGCTCTGCGGTTAAATCACCATAAAACATCGCCACCCCAATGTTGCAGGTAGGACGTAGTTGAATGCCCTGAATCGGTAACCGCTCATTAACGATTGTGAGTACTTGCTGACCTAGCGTAATAGCGTGCCAGGGTTCTTTTACACCATGGGCGATAATGGCAAAGTCATAGCCACTCACCTGGGTAAGCACCATCCTGGGAGACAATACAGACTTCAGTTTTTCGACCAGCGTAAGTAACAGGATTTCTCGCTGGGTTTCGGTTAACACACCCGCGGTGTCACGTAGGGTTTCGCAGGTGACAATCATCAGCGCCGTCGTCTGTTGGCGGGTAACAACCTGCTCCAGCAGCCCCATTAAAAACGACTTATTGGGAAGTTCGGAAACCGGGAAACGCATTGCTAAGTCGCTTTGATCTTCGCTATGTCGCTGAATCAACTGCTGATTAAGATTGTAGCTACGCACCAGCATACCAATCTCATCATCCTGATGTAGACGCGGCAATGCCAGTTGATAACCAATCAGGTCCTGCTGTTGAATGTCGTTCAGCTCACGGGCAATTTTACGTAAGGGGTGCACAATCAAGCGGTTAATGCACCAGGAGATAGCGACGGTCAGTATTAGCGACAAAAGTAAGTAAATGGTCACTAACGTCGAGAGCGTACTCATCACGAATTTGTACATGCGGTACGAATCCGCCTGCAGCACCAGATACGCCAGCGGTTGTGGGTTAGCGGAACGTTCAAGAGAATAGATCGGCAGCGAAATTTGTACCGGAAGCTCAAACAGGCGAGTCACCGTAACCGGAACCGGACGTTCAGGTATAAAGCTCATCCGCAGCGCCTGAAACTGATTAGGTAGCACCACATCGGCGCGACTTACCACGCCTGCAGGCCGAATACTTCTTAAAATAGCTTCCGCTTCGGGAATATCCCCTTTCAGGATAGTGTTCGACAGAGGTTCACGAACGGAGCGAGCGATACTTTCCAGTTGCGTAGCCGTGTTATAGCGGTTTTGCTGGACCAGATGGAACAACAAAACGGTGCAAAAAATAAAAACGAACACCATAACAACGGCCGCAACCATTGCCATCTGCTTAATTGTTAACGAGCGACTGACACGCAAACTGACTCTCCACGGATAGACGAAACTGCCGTCAGAGTATACCCGATCGTAGCGGTATTAAGAGAGGCGGTATCTGAAAACTTCCCAGCGTGCATTATCGCGACAGGATAGGCACCTGACGACGAGATTTATCTGCATTTAAGCCGAAAAAGGCCGCAAGGTTACCCCCTGCGGCCTGGTTCGGGCGCATGTTGCCATTACGGCAGGCAGACGCCCGCAAAGTGCATTACTTCCTGTTACGCAGCCAGTTCACAATCAAGCTGGCAATAATGCCAGCGATAATTGGAGCCGCTAAATCGTGCCAGAAAGCCACGCCTAACTGTGCGAGCGTCATATAGCCGCCTGTGTTGCAATGGCAACTGTTCGCGGCTATTCTTGAACTGTTGAGGATCAAGGTTAGCCCCCGTTTTGTTGCCAGGTTTATACCGAACAACGTGCGGGGGTTTTCTCTTTCCAGCAACCTATGCCGCCGGGGATCAAGCCCCCGCAACATCGCGCCTCACCGGGTAAACCCGGCTTGCTGCTGATTCTACGGTAACACTTCCGTCTCATCACCCCGGAGTGATCCAGTCTGCGTAAAGCCTCGCAATTACGGCTTAATAAATCCGCCAAGCGCTGGAAAGTTTCTTGCCAACTGGCAACTTTCCTGACGGCCACCCGCACGATAAAACCACTAACACATTGATATCCATTAGTTTATTTTCTGGCACAGCGATTGCTACATGACTGCGAGCTGTTCTGTTCCGAATCAAAGGAGATATCATGTCTGACTGTCGTACTTACGGATTCAACACCCAGATCGTTCACGCGGGGCAACAACCCGACCCTTCAACTGGCGCGCTCAGTACGCCTATTTTCCAGACTTCAACGTTTGTTTTTGACAGCGCCGAACAAGGTGCCGCCCGCTTTGCGCTCGAAGAGTCCGGGTACATTTACACCCGTTTGGGTAACCCCACCACCGATGCGCTGGAGAAAAAGCTGGCGGTACTGGAACGAGGTGAAGCCGGACTGGCAACCGCGTCCGGTATTTCAGCTATCACCACAACGCTGTTGACGCTTTGTCAGCAGGGTGACCATATCGTTTCCGCCAGCGCGATTTACGGTTGTACCCACGCGTTTTTGTCGCACAGCATGCCGAAGTTTGGGATTAACGTCAGCTTCGTCGACGCGGCAAAGCCTGAAGAAATCCGCGCCGCCATGCGCCCGGAAACCAAAGTTGTATATATCGAAACGCCCGCTAACCCGACGCTGTCGCTGGTCGACATTGAAACGGTAGCCGGTATCGCCCATCAGCAAGGCGCATTGCTGGTGGTGGATAACACCTTTATGTCGCCGTACTGTCAGCAGCCTTTGCAACTGGGCGCGGATATTGTGGTGCACAGCGTCACCAAATATATCAACGGTCACGGGGATGTGATTGGCGGCATCATTGTTGGTAAGCAGGAGTTTATCGACCAGGCGCGGTTTGTTGGCCTGAAAGATATCACCGGCGGCTGCATGAGTCCTTTCAATGCGTGGTTGACGCTGCGCGGCGTTAAAACGCTGGGCATTCGTATGGAGCGTCACTGTGAAAATGCGCTGAAAATCGCCCGCTTCCTCGAAGGGCATCCGTCCATTACTCGGGTGTATTATCCAGGCCTGTCATCGCATCCGCAGTATGAGCTGGGCCAGCGACAAATGAGCCTGCCAGGTGGAATTATCAGCTTCGAAATCGCCGGCGGCCTCGAGGCTGGCAGACGGATGATCAATTCTGTAGAATTATGCCTCCTCGCGGTCAGTCTCGGTGATACCGAAACCCTCATTCAGCACCCAGCGTCTATGACACATTCGCCCGTTGCGCCAGAGGAACGGCTTAAAGCAGGTATTACCGACGGGCTTATCCGTCTTTCTGTGGGTCTTGAAGATCCAGAAGATATTATTAACGACCTTGAACACGCCATCAGAAAGGCAACATTCTGACCAATATGGCCTGAACCGACGCCGTTCGGTTCAGGTTGTTGAGAATCAAGGCACAACAGTCTGGCAATACGCGCAATCCTCTTTCGGGGAGAACGTGTATTTTGGGCAGGGGGTTCTATGCAGGACAACACATTACAATTAAGCAACAATACAGCAACCGCCGTACCATTCTCAAAAAAAATACCGTTTACGAAATACGATTTTGGCTGGGTATTACTGTGCATAGGCATGGCCATTGGTGCCGGAACGGTACTGATGCCGGTACAAATTGGCCTAACAGGCATTTGGGTATTTATTGTCGCCTTTATTATTGCTTATCCGGCAACTTATATTGTGCAGGATATTTATTTAAAAACATTATCAGAAAGTGAAACCTGTAATGACTACACGGATATTATAAGTCATTATCTGGGAAAAAACTGGGGCGTATTTCTTGGCGTCATCTATTTTCTGATGATTATTCACGGCATATTTATTTATTCCTTATCGGTGGTTTTTGACAGCGCCTCATATATCAAAACCTTCGGCTTGACCGAGTCCGATCTTTCACAGTCGATAATCTACAAAGTGGCCATTTTTGCCGTGCTGGTCGCCATTGCTTCCGGGGGAGAAAAACTGCTATTCAAAATCTCCGGCCCGATGGTAGTGGTCAAAGTGGGTATCATCATCGTATTTGGTTTTGCGATGGTTCCACACTGGAACTTCGCTAATATCAGCGCCTTCCCTGAAGCCTCGGTGTTCTTTCGCGATGTGCTGCTAACCATCCCGTTCTGCTTCTTCTCCGCGGTGTTTATTCAGGTGTTGAACCCTATGAACATCGCCTACCGCAAACGGGTGGCAGACCGGGTACTGGCCACTCGTATGGCTATACGTACGCATCGGATCAGTTACATTACGCTGATTGCGGTCATCCTGTTTTTCTCTTTTTCTTTTACCTTTTCCATTAGCCATGAAGAAGCCGTTTCAGCCTTCGAACAAAATATTTCCGCACTGGCGCTGGCGGCACAGGTGATTCCGGGACAGATTATTCATATCACCTCAACGGTATTAAATATCTTCGCCGTATTAACCGCGTTCTTTGGTATTTATTTGGGATTCCACGAGGCGATCAAAGGAATTATTCTTAACGTACTGAGCCGCGTTATTGACGTGGAAAAAATTAATCCTCTGGTGCTTACGCTGGGTATTTGTACCTTTATTGTTATCACCCTGGTGATTTGGGTATCGTTTCGCGTATCAGTACTGGTGTTCTTCCAGTTAGGCAGCCCGCTGTACGGGATTGTGTCGTGTATTATTCCGTTTTTCCTGATCTATAAAGTCACACAACTGGAAAAACTACGCGGGCTGAAAACCTGGCTAATCCTGCTGTACGGGATCCTGCTGTGCCTGTCGCCATTACTGAAGCTGATTGAATAACCCGCGTAAACTGCGCCGTCAGCTCCTGGCGGCGCTTAGCTCACACTCTCCAGTTGATAGCTGCGAATTTTATTCAGTACCGTGGTATGTGATACCCCCAGCGCTTTGGCGATATGCCGCGACGACACATTCTCTTCCATCATTTGTTCAATAAGCTGGCGTTCCGCATACAAAACCTGCTCTTTAAAAGGACGTTCTGTCGGGCCTTGCTCAGCGGCGGGCAAATTCACCATCCCTAATTCTTCGGGCGTAATAACATCGGATTCCGCCATTAGCATCAGACGAATAATGGTATTTTCCAGTTCGCGCACGTTTCCCGGCCAGCTGTGATGGTGCAAGGCATCAAAACAAGCTTTATCCAGAATGATCCGCCGCTGGAATTCCTTTGCGTATTTCTGCACAAAGTGGCGAATCAACAGACTGATATCCTGCGGACGCTCCCGCAAAGGCGGAATAGTCAGGGAAAGTACATTGATGCGGTAATAGAGATCGGCGCGCAACAGACGTTGTTCCACCATATCTTCCAGATTGGCGTTGGTTGCCACAATAATGCGTACATTAACCGGAATAATTTGCGCCCCGCCAACGCGACGGATCCCGCCATCCTGCAGGACGCGCAATAATTTAGCCTGTAAGCCCAGCGACATTTCACCAAATTCATCGAGAAAAAGGGTGCCTTTATCGGCCATTTCAAACAGCCCTTTTTTGCCTTTACAATCCGCGCCGCTAAAAGCCCCTTTCTCATAGCCAAAGAATTCACTCTCCATAAGCGACTCAGGTAGTGCAGAGCAGTTGACCGGAATAAACGGATAAAAACGTCGCTGCCCGGAATTATGGATAGCCCGGGCCAGCAGCTCTTTGCCGGTACCCGTATCGCCACGGATCAGAACGGTATATTTGCTGTCAGCAATTTTTATCGCCTTTTCGATAAGCGCGTGCATGCTCTGGCTGCTGCAAATAATGTCAGAGAAATAACGCGGGCGTTCCGGCTCCGGCGTTGACAGCTCGCTTATCTCCTCACAGAGGTAAGCGACATTAATAATATCGGCGCGCTGGCTTAAACAGGATTGCACACAGGAAATATCCTGTAGCTGGCGGCACCAGGATTTAATCAGGATCCGTCCAGGTGTGACTTTCATGGAGATGATATTGATATCGCAGCAGGAAAATTCCTTCAGGACATCCTCAACCATCGACAGACGATCAATTGTTTTAATATCCCAGCGTATCGTGACCACATTTGCTCCTGATAGTTAGCAACTGCGAAATAGATATTTCTGTGGCGAGAGGAAACCTGACTACATTTTAGACGCTGTGGAATAATGTTCTGCCAGAGGACTCACATTGTGGACGGAAAAACAAAATATAAAAAAACCGGAGCACAAGGCTCCGGTTATCGGGTCATAACCCACGTTTATTGCTGTGGGTTTTCGTCCTGATCAACGGCGAAACAGGCCACCAGCTGACCGCCATAGTCTTTTAACTGTGGCTGAAGCTGAGTACACGGACCAAATCGACGACGGCAACGGGCGTTGAATGCGCAGCCTGGTGGCGGATTCAGCGGACTTGGCAGCTCACCGGTCAGCTTGATACGCTCGCGGCGATCGTCCGGGTTCAGGCGCGGCGTTGCGGAGAGCAGCGCCTGAGTGTACGGATGCCGTGGATTATTGAAGATCTGATCCTTGGTCCCTTTTTCCACACAGCGGCCTAAATACATCACCATCACTTCATCGGCAATGTGCTCTACCACCGACAGGTCGTGCGAGATAAAGACGTATGACAGCCCCAGTTCCTGTTGCAAGTCCATCATCAGGTTCAGCACCTGCGCACGTACGGAAACGTCCAGCGCCGAGACCGGTTCGTCAGCAATCACCACATCCGGGTCAAGCATCAGACCGCGGGCAATGGCGATACGCTGACGCTGGCCGCCGGAGAACATATGCGGATAGCGGTCGTAGTGCTCGGTTTTCAGCCCCACTTTCGCCATCATCGCCAGCGCTTTTTCACGACGCTCCTCTTTGCTTAGCGTGGAGTTGATTAGCAACGGCTCTTCCAGAATCTGCCCTACTTTTTTACGCGGGTTCAGGGAACCATAGGGGTTCTGGAACACTATCTGGATTTTCTGCCGACGCAGCTTCTGCGCCTGCGGGTCATGCTTGAGTAAATCCTGTCCCTGGTAATACAGCTCACCGCCAGTCGGGATTTCAATCATCGTCAGCAGACGGCCAAGGGTGGATTTCCCACAGCCCGACTCACCTACCACCGCCAGCGTTTTACCGCGCTCCAGAGTAAAGGAAACGCCATCCAGCGCTTTCACCAGGCGTTCCGGGGCGAACATGCCCTTCTTCACCGGGTAGTGTTTTTTCAGGTCAATTGCCTGCAACAGCGGCTGTTGCGCGGCGGCCTTTTGCGTACTCATAGCCCAGGCCTCCCGGCATCATCAAGTGGGTAGTGGCATTTCGACTGACGACCGCCTTCCAGCAGGTTCAGTTCAGGTTCTTCAGCGCGGCATTTGTCGGTCGCATAGGGGCAGCGTGGATTCAGCAAACAGCCGCTCGGGCGGTCATATTTACCGGGAACCACGCCCGGCAGTGAGGCCAGACGCGCTTTGTCCTGAGCAAACTCCGGCAGCGCGCGCAGCAGCGCCTGGGTGTAAGGATGACGCGGCGCGCGGAAGATATCCTGCGCGGCCCCGGTTTCCACTACCTGCCCAGCGTACATCACGATGATTTTGTGCGCCGCTTCAGCTACCAGCGCCAGATCGTGCGTAATTAAGACCAGCGCCATGTTCTCTTTTTGCTGCAATTCCAGCAGTAGCTCGATGATCTGCGCCTGAATGGTCACATCCAGCGCCGTTGTCGGTTCATCGGCAATCAGCAGCTTCGGACGACAGGCAATCGCCATCGCGATCATCACGCGCTGACTCATCCCACCGGACAACTGGTGCGGATAGACATCCAGACGCGAGGCCGGATCGGGGATCCCCACCAGCGTCAGCAGATCAATTGCCCGCTGAATACGCGTTTTTTTGTTGCCGCCCTGGTGCACCTTGATGGCTTCCATAATCTGGTAGCCGACGGTGTAGCAGGGGTTAAGGCTGGTCATCGGGTCCTGAAAGATCATTGCCACTTCCGCACCCACCAGTTGGCGACGCTCTTTCTCAGAAATGCGTTTCAGGTCGCGACCATTAAACTCCAGATTTTCGGCCATAACGCGGCCAGGGTAGTCAATCAGTCCCATAATCGCCAGCGAGCTGACGGACTTACCAGAACCAGACTCCCCAACAATGCCAACCACCTCACCCTGATTCACACTGTAGCTAATGCGGTCTACGGCGCGGAATTCGGAACCTACGTCGCCGAAATGCACCGATAATTTATCTACATTTAATAACGCCATCTCGAACCTCTTACTGCTTCAGTTTGGGATCGAGCGCGTCACGCAGACCGTCACCCATCAGGTTAAATGCCAGCACCGTCAACAGGATCGCCAGCCCCGGGAAGGTCACAACCCACCAGGCGCTTTGGGCAAACTGCAGAACGTCAGAGAGCATGGTGCCCCATTCCGGCGTAGGCGGCTGTGCGCCCATCCCCAGGAAGCCGAGGGCAGCCATATCGAGAATGGCGTTAGAGAAGCCAAGCGACGCCTGAACAATCAGCGGCGCAAGACAGTTAGGCAGAATATTGACGAACATTTGGCGCATCGCGCCGGCTCCCGCCACGCGGGATGCGGTGACGTAGTCGCGGTTAACTTCCACCAGCACAGCGGCGCGCGTCAGACGCACATAGTGCGGCAATGCCACAAACGTCAGCGCCAGCGCAGCGTTGCCTATCGAGGGACCAAATACCGCCACCAGCACCAGCGCCAGTAACAGGCTCGGCAATGCCAGCATGATATCGACCACACGCATGATGAAGTTATCGACAATTCCACCAAAGTAGCCGGCGATCAGCCCAAGAACCACGCCCATCAGCAGGGAGAGTACAACCACCAGACAGCCAACCAACAGCGACAGACGCGCACCGTACATCAGGCGGGACAGCACGTCGCGGCCCACATCATCAGTACCAAACAGATGCGCCATGGAACCGCCTTCCTGCCACGCAGGAGGAGCTAGTAGCGTATCGCGGAACTGGTCTGCCGGGTTGTAGGGTGCAAGGACGTTGGCAAAGACCGCAATCAGGATCATTACCACCACATACACCAGCCCAACAACCGCGCCTTTGTTGCGTTTAAAATAGTGCCAGAACTCCTGCAGCGGCGTCATCGGCACCGGTGCAGCAATAACTTTGTTTTCAGTAACCTGTGACATGATGGCCCCTTACTTCTTATGCCGAATACGCGGGTTCACCACGCCATACAGCAGGTCTACCAGCAAGTTGACGAGGATAATCATCGTCGCGACCAGCAGTACCCCGCCCTGCACTACCGGATAATCACGGCGTTGCAGCGCATCGATCAGCCAGCGTCCCAGCCCCGGCCACGAGAAGATAGTCTCGGTCAGGATTGCCCCAGCCAGCAACGTACCAACCTGCAGGCCGATAACGGTTACAACGGGCAGCATCGCGTTACGCAGAGCGTGAATGATGATGACGCGCATACGGGTCAAACCTTTAGCGCGCGCGGTACGAATGTAATCCTCGCCCAGTACTTCCAGCATCGACGAACGTGTCATACGCACAATGACCGCCAGAGGAATGGTACCCAGCACCATCGCAGGCAAGACCATATGCGCCAACGCATCGATAAAGTTACCCTCTTCACCCCAGATGGCGGTGTCTATCAACATAAAACCGGTCAGCGGATTGGAATCATCAAGGAACACCATGTCGCTCACCCGCCCAGAAACTGGCGTCAGGTTCCACTGCACGGAAACCAGCATGATCAGCATCATGCCCCACCAGAAAATCGGCATGGAGTAACCGGTCAGCGCCAGGCCAACGGCGGTGTGATCGAAAATGGAGCCGCGCTTAACGGCAGCAAGTACACCCACCGGGATACCCACTGCGACGGCGAAAATCATCGCGCAGACGCCGAGTTCCAGCGTGGCTTTGAATCGAGGTACGAACTCTTCCCACACCGGTAAGCGGCTTTTCAGTGAGATACCTAAATCGCCATGCATAACCCCCCAGATATAGTGGAGGTACTGCTGCCACATAGGCTTATCCAGACCGAGTTCAGCCAGCAGTTGAGCATGACGCTCAGGGGAGATCCCACGTTCACCTGCCATGATCATAACCGGATCGCCGGGGATCATATGGACGAAGGCAAAGGTGAGAAGAGTGATACCGATAAACGTGGGGATGACGAGTCCCAAACGTCGGAGAATGAACTGCAACATAACCCGGATTCTCTCTAATGACGCACGGCCTGGAACCGTGAGTCTGTATTGCTCACAAATCTTATCCCACGCAAACTGCATCGCGGGTAAAGCATTACGCCGGAGGGCGCTGCGCTTATCCGGCCTACACAATACCGGGGCGCAGCGCTTCCTTAATTGCTTTTAATTATTCGACAGAGACGTTTTCGAAGTGGTGTTTGCCTAATGGATCAACCACATAGCCTTTCACTTCTTTACGCACTGGTTCGTACACGGTGGAGTGAGCAACAATCAGAGCCGGGGCCTGATCGTGCATAACAACCTGAGCTTGCTTGTACAGTTCAATACGTTTGTTGTGATCGTCGGTCGCACGCGCCGGTTGGATCAGGTCTTCAAACGGTTTGTAGCACCAGCGAGAGTAGTTGGAGCCGTCTTTCGCTGCCGCACAACTGAACAGGGTGGCGAAGAAGTTGTCCGGATCCCCGTTGTCACCGGTCCAACCCATCATCACCGCCTGATGTTCACCCGCTTTGGCGCGTTTCAGATACTCGCCCCACTCGTAGGTCACAATCTTGGCCTGAACGCCAATTTTCGCCCAGTCAGCCTGAACCATTTCCGCCATACGACGAGCGTTCGGGTTGTAAGGACGCTGTACCGGCATGGCCCACAGTTCAACGGTAAAGCCTTTGTCCTGACCGGCTTCCTTCAACAGCGCTTTGGCCTTCTCAGGATCGTAGGTGTAGTCTTTAACGTCGTCGTTATAGCCCCACATGGTCGGTGGGATCAGGTTTTTCGCGGCAACGCCAGCACCCTGATAAACCGCTTTGATGATCGCTTCTTTGTTTACCGCGTAGGTCAGCGCCTGACGGACTTTCACATCATCAAACGGTTTCTTCTCGGTGTTGAAAGAGAGGTAGCCAACGTTCAGACCGGCCTGCTCCATCAGGTTGATATTTTTATCCTGCTTCATGCGTGCGATGTCAGCCGGGTTCGGGTACGGCATCACCTGGCACTCGTTCTTCTGCAGTTTGGCGTAACGCACAGAAGCGTCAGGCGTAATGGAGAAGACCAGACGGTCGATCTGCGGCTTAGTGCCCCAGTAACCTTCGAATGCTTTATACAGAAT
The DNA here is from genome assembly GCF_030334485.1 of Citrobacter sp. Cf072. Classification (NCBI taxonomy): domain Bacteria; kingdom Pseudomonadati; phylum Pseudomonadota; class Gammaproteobacteria; order Enterobacterales; family Enterobacteriaceae; genus Citrobacter; species Citrobacter sp. Cf072. Next base: position 195,495 of record NZ_JAOWDX010000034.1, read on the forward strand.
ACGAGAGTCTTTCTGGTACTGCTGCAGCTGGAACGGACCGGTACCGATTGGGTTCAGATCCACTTTCTCCGGGGAACCGGCTTTCAGCATGTTGTCCGCATATTCTTTGGAAAGAATAGAAGCGAAGTCCATCGCCAGGTCAGCCAGGAACGGTGCTTCCGGGCGAGTCAGCACGAACTGAACGGTTTTATCATCCACTTTTTTCACTTCGGAGATCAGGTCTGGCAGACCCATCCCTTCGAAGTATTCATAGCTGCCGCCAGAAACTTTATGGTACGGGTTCTGGGCATTTTTCTGACGATCGAAAGAGAACACCACGTCATCGGCGTTTAAATCGCGCGTCGGTTTGAAATCTTTGTTGTCCTGCCACTTCACGCCCTGACGCAGGTGGAAGGTATAGGTTTTACCGTCTTCGCTGATTTCCCACTTCTCAGCAAGTCCCGGGATCACTTCAGTTGTGCCGGTTTTGAACTCGACCAGGCGGTTATAGATCGGCACGGAGCTGGCATCATAGGTGGTACCAGAGGTGAAAAGCTGCGGGTTAAAGCCTTCAGGAGATCCTTCTGAACAATAAACCAGAGTTTTAGCCTGTACGCTTGCTGCGACGGTCATAGCCACCAGGCTCAGACCAAGCTTCAGCATCCCTGACTTCTTCAAGGAAATACTCATTCTTCTGCTCCAAATGTGATGTTTGTTGTTTTACCCTTTGCAATGGGTTTGCACCGCCTGGCCTTTTTTGTTTTTTACCCGGCCGGGTCAGCGTTAAGAGGATGGGGATTCCGTTCACATAAGCGACTGAGTTGCAGTGCGGATTCTCCATGAAATGCCCCTCATACCCTACAATCTGTCAACAGAATGTGAAAACGTCAATACAGGTAACCGCGATTTACACCAACGGTGAGAATTGGCAAACAAAGATTAAAAAAAGTGCAAGCGGGTATTTTCAGCAGGGAAATTTGTGCTACGCGCACTATGCCAGAATAAACATCTTCATACTTCGCAACATTTGGAGATTAACATTTATGCAATTTATTCAAATTTTCCCAATGAATGCTGCATATCTGAGCGATTAATGCCATGAACGTTAAAACGCACAGCGGAAAATGCCAGCGCCAGCCATAAGTAGCGCAAAAAAAGTTTCAAGCAAACATAAAAAAAGGCAATGGAATATGTCACAGAATCGTTAACTGTCAGTGGGAAGTGATGCACAATTTTTGCAGATAAAAGGAAGGTCAAAGGTGGGGTTGGAATAACGCCATACACGCCGGGATGAAACTGAGTCTGTAGGCCGGATAAGGCGCTTGCGCCGCCATCCGGCCAATGCCAAAACCGTGCAATGTTTTGCCTGATGGCGCTTCGCTTATCAGGCCTACAAAGCAAAAAACCCTGCTCGTTGAGCAGGGTTTTAAATTTGGTCGGTGATAGAGGATTACTCGCCACTACGTGGCTCGCCCTGCGGGCCGTTGCTGACGCAACGTTCTCTCGCTACGCTCGAGTCGAACCTCTTACCCCCGGAGGTTCTCATCCTCCTGGGCTATAAAACAAAAAACCCTGCTCGTTGAGCAGGGTTTTGAATTTGGTCGGTGATAGAGGATTACTCGCCACTGCGTGGCTCGCCCTGCGGGCCGTTGCTGACGCAACGTTCTCTCGCTGCGCTCGAGTCGAACCTCTTGCCCCCGGAGGTTCTCATCCTCGTCAATTCCGGAAAGCAAAAAGCCAGCCCGAAGGCTGGCTTTTCTAATTTGGTCGGTGATAGAGGATTCGAACCTCCGACCCCTTCGTCCCGAACGAAGTGCGCTACCAGGCTGCGCCAATCACCGAATGCGGGGCGCATCTTACTGCTCAGCCGCGCGCCCGTCAATCCCTTAGTATCAAAATGCCATTTGATCGGCGAGAAAGTCAGCAGCTCTGTTACTGGGCTGTAACCTTCTTCGCGTCCGGGATACGACACCAGTTGTTATTCTCGTTAATCCCCCCATTTGGCGAGGTATAACCAAGGCAACCCAGAACGGTATCGTACAGTTCCACATGACGACGCGGCACCTTCATCTCAGCTTCTTGCTTCAGGTGCGCAAATGCCTTCGCATGGTCAGGGTCTTCCAGATATTTGTCTGACATCCACACCATCATAGGAACGCGGAACTGCTCAGGCGGCGCCATTTTACGCGGCGTACCGTGCAGGTGCTCACGTTCGTTAATTGACTCACCGTGATCGGCGGCGTAAAACACGATCGCTTTCTTATCGCGCAACTGATCAAACACCTGGGTAATAAAGTGATCAACGTAGGTTACCGAATTATCAAATGAATTAATCATCTCAGCTTTCGAGCAGCCACTATCAACATTGACACACTCCGGCTTCCACTGTGCATATTCGCGGGTGTAGCGCTGGGTGTAGTTAAAATGCGAGCCCTTGGTGTGCAGAATAATCAGACGCTTTTCGCCATCATCAGTCTTCTGTAAAGATTGCTGCATCTCATTAATCAGCAGCATATCGTCAACGTTTTTGCCACGGTTACGCGGCTCTGCGCCAATCTGTTCACGATAGGCAATGTTTTCCGCCATGGTATTGCTGTAGAACCACATCTCGCTTTGCATCGCGTAAAGATCGGTCTTGAACCCTAACTGGCCGAGCACAGAAAAGACGTTTTGTTCTTTCAGAGTACGCTGCGGGTTTTCTTCCGCCCCGCCCTCGCGCACAAACATACAGCGCAGCGAAAGTTTAGTCGCCGTATCACAGGAATATCCTCGGAAAGCCGCCAGATTTTTCTCCTGCGCAAGCCTTGGCGTGGTGTTTCGCTCATAGCCAAAAATCCCCATATGATCCCAGCGCGTGGTTTCACCGATAATAAACACGACATAGGTGTCGTCGAGATTGTTGGGGGCAACGTAGGTGAACTTCTTCGCCGGGTTCATCAGCGATTTGTTGTCTGAAGATTCATCCACCTGCGCCCAGGCGTATAAACCCAGCGCAGAGAGCCAGTTTGACGGCAAATAGGAGTTCGCAACGACTCCGCCGTAGCTGGGTAAATCGATCCCTGTTTCACGCTCAACGCTTTTTTGTTGCATGCTGAGCAGACGAATGGGCGCCCACACCATCAGGCCAGCCAATAAAACCGCCGCTACGCTACGCCATCTCATGCCTGGCGTACGAATCTGTTTCATCAGGGTATAGCGGCAGCGATTACTCCAAATCAGAACCAACGGTAAAATGCTGACCGAAACCAGCCACACGATAAAATGCCAGCCGACGACTTCTTTTGATAAATCAATATCGGTGGTCATGACCGAGGCAATAATACCGTAGCCAATGACCACGTTCAGGAAGGTCATGTAATAGCTGGCGCCGGCAGAACAGAGCACCACAAACGTTGCCAGTACACGCCAGGCGCGTCGGCCAAATAAAGAGAGAACACGGAGTAAAAAGAAGGTCACCAGCACAGTGCCAGCTAATTCAACAACCGCAGAGAGTCCTTTCCAGACGGTAAACTCGTGCGCATATCCGCTAAAGCGACGGAAAAACACAGCGCAATTCATAAAAAGACCGATATAGATCGCCAGCAAGAAACTCAGCTTCTGCTGCGTCATCGATTTGATATATCTCATGCAAACAAACCCTGGAGGAAGGGATAAAAACACCCTGCGCAAAAGCCTGTCAGGCCATACAGGGGAAAAGTGCGACAAGTGCAGATAATAAGAAAATTCTACAGCGCAGGTAAGTAGACCACAGGAGGGAAGAAAAGTGCTTATAGAGAATGCAAACGGCGCATATATTTTTGTAAATATATGCGCCGGGCATTAATCAGACCACTAATAGATTCAGGCGTGTGCCTCGGTATAGACGCTACGCTGCGGCTGACGAATAGTGGTAGAAAGCGCCAGCGAGATAATTAACAGCGCAAAGATAACGCAGAAGGTCACATAGAATCCGCCGAACAGCGAGGCGATAATGGAACCACAAATGCTGCCGATACCGAAACCTAAGTAAATGACACCGTAGTTTTTAGCCAGGTTGTTCAAACCGAAGAACTCACTCACCAGTGACGGGAACACGGTGATGGTGCCGCCAAAGTTAAATGCCACACAGGCAATCGCCGTAAAGAAGGTCACATCATTCAACGGCGCGAACAGCAGTGCGGCCATACCCACCAGCGAAACGACCTGACCAATGGTGATAACGCGAATACGAGAGATTTTGTCGGACAGAATCCCCAGAACCAGACGACCGGACAGGTTAGCGATAGAAATCACGGTCACCGCGTTTGCCGCCGTTGCCACATCCATATGTGCCAGACTTTGTGCGATATCTTTCGCCACGCCAATTACGTACAGCCCGCTCATACATGCCGTCAGGAACATGACCGCCAGCATCCAGTACTGCGGTTTACGCATGGACTGCGCCAGGGTGTAGTCATTCTCAACCACGCCATTTTTCGTTTTCACTTCCTGATTCGGCGCGTCTTTCATCAGCGTGGAGCCAAAGACGATCATTACCAGCACAATCGCGCCCCAGATCATGAAGGTTTTTTCCAGACCCACGGTGCTCAACAGTTGGCTATCGATGAATTTAAAACCGAGGCTGCCAAGACCGTAAGAACCGATAGCGAAGGCGGAAATCAGCCCTTTACGCTCCGGGAACCATTTTACACAGTTGGAAAGTGTTAACAGGTAGCCTGCGCCATCCGCCAGACCAACCAACACACCAGCGCTCAGCCACAGCATAATCAGGCTGTCAGAGTGGGCGGTTAAGAAGAAGCCCACACCGAGTAAAATACCGGAGGCCATGGTGACGCGTTTCACGCCAAAACGTTCCTGCAGTTTCCCGGCGACGGAAGAAGAAATTGCCAGCCCGAGGCTCAGCAGGCCAAAGGAAAAGGCAACCTGACTCACCGGCGCATCAAGCTTAGAAGAAAGCGCACCGTTAAACAGGCTCCAGGTATAAACAGAACCTAAAGCAAATTGGGTAATGATGGTGCCGATCAGTGTCAGCCAGCGGGTACGCTGATAATCAGAAGTTTTCATGGCAGTCTTCCTGCATAAACAAAAGGGGAAATTCTCTGCCAACAACCATACCGAAGCGTTTTTATGAGCAGGGGAAAACGGCATGAAATGCCGCCAGGACGGAATGAAATGCCTGGAATGCGGAATGAATGACGAGACAAAAAGTCGGGTTACTGAATTTTATCGCATGAGTTAGTACACGCTATCGCTGGAGTGCGTGTGATTGTTGATCTCAACATGTAATCAAGATGTTTATGTGATGATTGTTTACGTTAAAATTTGGCGCTCACTCCCATGGTGTACATATAGTCGCTGTTGTTGGTGCTATTTTCCGCCTGCGACAGCGCCGCGTAAGCCGCCATGTGCGGGTTCAACAGCATATCCGCACCGACGGTAACATCTACCCAGTTACCGTCCTGACCCGCCGCCGTCATGCGACTGAGACCCGACTGCGCCTTCCAGATATTTTCGCCAAACTGCTGGTTATAGCTGATTTGCGCCCACGGTCGCACATCACCGAACTGCGAATTGACTCGCCAGCCCAACGAGCTCACGCTGGCATGCCACAGCGGATCGTTCTGCGTTGCCGACGTCGCGCTATCGCCAAATTCGTTGTAAGTAGATGTGGTGGAACCGTCATAATGCAGCGCGGCAACCGGACCGGTTGTCACCTGCCTTGAAAGCGGGAAGTTCCAGCCCATACTCATGCCGCTGGTGGCATCCATTGGTGTCTCATCCGCCAGATTCACCACGGGCCCCGCCACGTTCTGAGTGGAACGAATACGTTCTTCCAGAATGTCGTTATAACGTGGTTGGTGATCGCTGTCCCATGTATAACGTTCAGCCGTATGCCCTGACAGCGCATCAACGATATATTCTTGTTGCCAGCCATATGCTGTATTGATGGACAGCGCACAAACTATGACGCTCGCCAGAGTTAACCTTTGGCGACCACTACTGTTTCTTATAAGCATCAACGCGACTCCAGAAAAGAGCCGAATTCGGCGATATTATTGTCATTGTGTGAAGTATTTGGGCCAGCAGGCCTTGTATTAAATATTGTCTTTTTAGCTGGCGCGTCAAGGCGGGCCGAATGAAATTTTTACGCCAGTAAAAACAGCGAGGAAGAATATGCAGCGTTGCGGATGGGTCAGTCAGGATCCACTTTACATTGCCTACCACGACAAGGAATGGGGCGTCCCCGAAACCGATGGCAAAAAGCTGTTCGAAATGATCTGCCTCGAAGGCCAGCAGGCCGGGTTATCGTGGATTACCGTACTCAAGAAACGGGAAAATTATCGCCACGCTTTCCACCATTTTGACCCGGAAAAAGTGGCGGCCATGACCGAAGAGGATGTGGAAAGGCTGGTACTGGATGCCAGCATAATTCGCCATCGCGGAAAAATTCAGGCCATTATCGGCAACGCTCGTGCCTTTCTGACGATGGCACAAAACGGAGAGTCGTTTAGCGAGTTCGTCTGGTCATTTGTTGATAACCAACCACAAGTGACCTGCGCCGCCAACCTGAGCGATATTCCCACCTCCACGCCTGCGTCAGACGCGCTGTCTAAAGCGTTAAAAAAACGCGGTTTTAAGTTTGTCGGCACCACCATTTGTTACTCCTTTATGCAGGCATGCGGCCTAGTCAACGATCATGTCACCAGTTGCATCTGTTATCCGGGAGAACAACATGATTCGTGAATCAAAGGCTGAAGATCTACCAGCGATTCTGACGCTGTGGATGGAAAGCACAATCCATGCCCATCCGTTTATCGAAGAGCGCTACTGGCGCGAAAGTGAATCAGTGGTGCGGGATGTTTATCTGCCAGCCGCGCAAACCTGGGTGTGGGAAGAAGAAGGCGAGCTCAAAGGTTTTGTCAGCGTCATTGATGACCGCTTCCTCGGCGCGCTGTTTGTCGCGCCTGCCGCCATCAGAAGCGGGATCGGCAAAGCGCTGGTGCAGCATGTGCAGCAGCGCTTTTCGTTACTCAGCCTGGAGGTCTACCAGAAGAATCAATCAGCGGTGAACTTCTACCATGCGCTGGGTTTTCGCATTGAAGACGGCGCATGGCAGGAAGAGACTCACCATCCCACGTGGATTATGGGCTGGCAGGCGGATCAAACGCCGTAAGCGTCAACGTGGGTCCGTTGTATTTTTCAAGCCACGCCAGCGCGGTGTTGCCCGCGCAGCCATTCCCCAGCTTCGAGCTGGGGAGATCTTTGGTCAGCACGTTGACGGCGCCATTTTTACAAATACCGTTCGCTGCGAGATCCAAATCAGGCCAGGCGCCTTCATGAATACAGATAACGCCGGGTTTAATACCCGCCGTCACCACCGCGCCCGCCAGAACTTGACCACGCTGGTTCCACACCCTGACCGTATCGCCATCCGCAATGCCGCGCGCGTGGGCATCCTGCGGATGAATCGTTACCGGCTCACGATCCGCTACCGCGTACTGCTCACGTAGCGCACTGTAGTTAAGCTGACTATGCAAACGGTGCGCCGGATGGGCGGAAAGCAGCTGTAGCTGGTCCGGTTCGGCGTTACCGAACCACTCATCCGGCTCCAGCCACATCGGGTGCCCCGCACAGTCCGCGTAGCCGTAACCAGCAATCCTCGCGGAGTAGATTTCAATTTTTCCGCTGTCCGTTTTCAGCGGATGAGCCTGCGGGTCGCGGCGAAAATCCGCAAAACGGATAAACTGCGCGCTGGCGGCATTTTCCGGCATTTCGATCAGGGCGTTGCGCTGCCAAAACTCGGCGAAAGGCGGCAATGTCACCTGCTGACTGGCCCCACGTTGCCCGGCAATATTGTAAAACGTCTCCAGCCATTCCAGCTCGCTTTTGCCTTCGGTGAATCGCTCGTAACCGCCCTCTTCCCAGCGTTCACTCAGCTCGGCAAAAACATCATAATCATTTCGCGCTTCGTCCTGCGGCGGCACAACCTGCTTCATCGGCACCAGGTGCTGGTTGCTGTAGTCGCCGGTCATGGTCAAATCATTGCGCTCAAAGGAGGTGGTCGCCGGCAGTACGATATCGGCATGCTTCGCTGCGGCGGTCCAGAAACACTCCGAGATAACCACCAGCTCCGGTTTTTGCCAGGCGCGAATTAAACGGTTAGTGTCTTGATGATGGGTGAAGTTAGCGCCACCAGCCCACCACAACATGCGGATGTCCGGGAAATGGCGGTCCATGCCGTTGTGCTGGTAAAAACCACCGGGATTTTCCAGCGCTTCAACAATTCGCGCTACCGGGATTTTATCTACCGCGTCGGTACCGCCTTTAACGCTGCCCTGCATTGAAGCCAGCACCGCAGCCCGGCGCGTTGGGTTGCCTCCGTTGGCAAAATGATACGACAGCCCAAAACCGCCGCCTGGCGTCCCGATTTGCCCGAGCATGGCGGCCAGGGTGACGATCATCCAGTGTTTCTGCTCACCATACTGTTGGCGCTGCATCCCCCATCCGGCCATCAGCATGGTGGTATTTTGGTGAAATATCGCCGCAAGTTCGCGTATTTTTGTTGCGGGTATACCGCAAATCTCCGCAGCCCACTCTGCCGTTTTCACAACATCATCAGATTTACCCAACAGATAGTTTGCAAAACGGTCATAGCCGGTGGTACACCGGGCGAGAAAATCCTCGTCATGCCAGCCGTTTTCCACCAGCGTATGCGCGATGCCCAGCATCAGCGCTACGTCGGTTCCCATATGCGGGGCAATCCATTCCATCTTATCGCCAAAGAAATCGACGCTTTCCGATCGCATCGGATCGATACAGATCAACCGTTTACCGCTGTCGCGCAAAGCCTCAAAGTAAGCGAGCCCCTGCTCATCGGACGCGTTCCAGGCAATCTTCAGTGTATTCAGCGGATTAGCGCTCCATAACACCACCACCTCGCTGTTCTCAAGCACCACAGGCCAGCTGGTTTGCTGCTGGTAAACCTCGTTACCGCCCACCACGTACGGCATGATCGCCTGCGCAGCCCCCGTCGAATAATCCCCCAGATGCCCGGTATAACCGCCTGCCAGCGCCATATAACGCTGTAGCAGAGTTGCCGCTTTGTGTAACACGCCGTTAGAGCGCCAGCCGTAGGAACCGGCAAAAATCGAGGCCGGGCCGTAGCTGTCACGGATACGTTTATGCTGCGTATGGATAAGATTCAGCGCGTCGTCCCAACTGACGCGAACAAATTCATCCTGCCCACGCACGCCCTGGGGATTCTCCGGCGAGGCGAGAAAGCCTTTACGCACCATTGGAAAACGTACCCGCGTTTTACTGTGAACCTGGTCGCGCACCACGGTTTGCAAAGAGTTGGGATGGGAAGTGGGCAACGCGCCACGCGAGGAGAAAACCGTCTCACCATCGGTGTCGACGAGAATTGGTCCCCAGTGGGCGGCGGTTAACACCGAGTAATGTGCGGGTGAATTAGCCAAGATGGCGCTCCTGAATGCGATGTAACGACTTATTTATTATGCCGTTCAATGTTACTTACAAATTTCAGAGTCTTCCCTGGAATTTTCTTCATGTTCACACGTCATAATCAACCGCCACGGTCGCTGTGGCAAAGAAGAAAAAGTCATTAAGGAATTAAGATGAAGAAACGTGTTTTTGTTATTGCTGCCATCGTGAGCGGCGCCCTGGCGGTTTCTGGCTGCACAACAAACCCTTACACCGGCGAACGCGAAGCGGGTAAATCCGGCATTGGCGCGGGTATTGGCTCTCTGGTCGGCGCGGGCATTGGCGCACTCTCTTCTTCGAAGAAAGATCGCGGTAAAGGCGCACTGATTGGCGCGGCGGCGGGTGCGGCCGTTGGCGGCGGTGTCGGTTATTACATGGACGTGCAGGAAGCCAAACTGCGCGACAAAATGCAGGGAACGGGCGTCAGCGTGACGCGTAGTGGCGATAACATCATTCTGAATATGCCGAATAACGTCACCTTCGACAGCAGCAGCGCCAACCTGAAACCTGCTGGTGCCAACACCCTGACCGGCGTGGCAATGGTACTGAAAGAGTACAATAAAACCGCCGTCAACGTGCTGGGCTTCACCGACAGCACCGGCAGCCAGGATCTGAATATGCGTCTGTCTCAGCAACGCGCGGACTCCGTGGCCAGCGCCTTAATCACGCAAGGGGTTGCCGCTAATCGTATCCGCACTCAGGGCATGGGTCCGTCAAATCCGATCGCCAGCAACAGCACGGCGGAAGGTAAAGCGCAAAACCGTCGCGTAGAGATTACGTTGAGTCCTATGCAGTAATCGTTGAGCCGGGTGGCGGCTTCGCCTTACCCGGCCTACGTTCGACATGTAGGCCCGGTAAGCGCAGCGCCACCGGGCAAATTACTTGCTTCGTCAGATTTTCCCGCTAAGGTATTCACACGAAATTCAGGGAAATCAGCGATGAGCAAATCAACACGGGCAACCATCAGCGATGTGGCGAAAGCCGCAAAAACCGGCAAGACCAGCATTTCACGCTATCTCAACGGTGAAAAGCACCTGCTTTCCGACGCGCTACTGGCCCGCATTGAACAAGCCATTGCCGATCTCGACTACCGTCCCAGCCTGATGGCAAGAGGCCTGAAACACGGTCGTACCCGCCTGATTGGTCTGATCATCGCCGATATTACCAATCCCTACTCCGTCAACGTGTTAAGCGGCATTGAAGCCGCCTGCCGCGATAAAGGCTTTACCCCGCTGGTGTGTAACACCAACAACGAAGTGGATCAGGAACTGCATTATCTTGACCTGCTGCGCAGCTACCAGGTCGAAGGGATTGTGGTCAACGCCGTCGGGATGCGCGAAGAGGGGCTGAACCGCCTGCAGCAGTCTGCGCTGCCGATGGTGCTGATTGACCGTAAAATCCCCGATTTCGCCTGTGATATGGTCGGGCTGGATAACACCCAGGCGGCAACGGTTGCCACGGAACATCTGGTCGAACAAGGTTTTGAAGCCATCCTGTTCCTCAGCGAACCACTCGGCATGGTGAATACCCGCCGCGAGCGCCTGAGCGCTTTTCGCGCCACCCTCGCACAGTACCCCGGCGTTATCGCGCAAAATGCCGAAGTCCCGCTCACGGACAATACGCAGTTGGACGAAACCCTGCGCCAGTTCCACCAGCAGCACCGGGGAATGCGCAAAGCTGTTATCTCAGCTAATGGCGCTCTCACACTGCAGGTTGCCCGCGCCCTGAAACGCATTGGCCTTAACTGGGGCAGCGATATCGGCCTGCTCGGTTTTGACGAACTGGAATGGGCCGAACTGGCGGGCGTTGGTATTACCACGTTGAAACAACCTACCTGGCAGATTGGCTACACCGCCGTTGAGCAGGTTGTACGCCGGATCGATGGCGGCCCTGCTGCCATTCAGGAACAGGTCTTCTCCGGCGAACTGATCGTTCGCGGCTCTACCGCCCGTTAAATTTCCTTCGTGATGGTGATCATAAATTCAACATCATAAGCTTTTCTTTGGAACCGGTTCCATCTAGCGTTATAGCAAGAACGCTAGTCTGGAGTTTCCATGAAAAGAAAAATTATGGTGGTCACCGCCGCTTACGGCCACGACCAGGTACGGGCCGCTGGCGGGCAAACGGCAATGCTGCCCATTATCGCTGAAGCCGGTGCTGACGGCGTCGAAATCCGCCGCGAATTGCTGACCGACGCCGAGCTGCACACGCTGTCTACGGTGGCATCTGCTATCGAAATCTTCGGCCTGCTGGCCTGTTACTCAGCGCCTGAGCCGTTGTTCCTTGAGGACGGTAGCCTCAATCCCCGACTTCCTGCGCTACTTGAAGAAGCACAGGCCCTGCAGGCTCTGTGGCTAAAAGTCTCCCTCGGCCATTTCTCCCATACCGAACAGTTCAACGTGTTACGTGAATGGCTGGACAACAGCGGAATGGAACTGGTTGTCGAAAACGATCAGACCGCCTGCGGACGCCTGAAGCCGATGCAGCGCTTTAACGAAGCCTGCCAGACGCAAAATCTGCCGATATCTCTGACCTTCGATATGGGCAACTGGCTGTGGGTGGGCGACTCCCCGGAACAGGCGGCGCAGAAACTGGCGTCAACCGTTGGGTATATCCATGTCAAAGCCGCCGTTGCACATCGCGACAGCTACCGTGCCGTACCGCCTGATGCAGCCGATCCGCGCTGGCTGACGCTGTTGAAAACGCTGCCGGGCGATGTTCCACGCGGCATTGAGTTTCCCCTGGAAGGGCAGGATTTGGCGGCGGTTACCCGCCGTTACATCGAGTTGTTACGCGAGGAGTAACGCATGAAAAATTCACTGGATGTGGTCACTATTGGTGAAGCGATGGCGATGTTTGTCGCCACGCAAACCGGCGAACTGGCGGATGTGGAGCAGTTTATCAAGCGCGTTGCTGGCGCTGAACTCAATGTGGCGACCGGTCTTGCCCGGCTGGGCCTGAAGGTCGGTTGGGTAAGCCGTGTAGGCAACGACAGTTTTGGCCGTTTTATCGTTAAGTCGCTGGAAAAAGAAGGGATTAATGCGCAGGGAGTCACCCAGGACGGGCGTTACGCTACCGGCTTTCAGCTTAAATCTAAAGTCGAAAATGGAACCGATCCCATTGTGGAATACTTCCGCAAAGGTTCCGCTGCCAGCCACCTCAGCATTGAGGATTATCACGAAGCCTACTTCGCCAGCGCGCGCCACCTACACCTGAGCGGCGTAGCGGCGGCGCTTTCTGCCAGCTCTTATGAACTGTTAGCCCATACCGCCCGCACACTGAAAGCACAAGGGAAGACCATCTCGTTCGACCCGAATTTACGCCCTGTGCTGTGGAAAAGCGAAGCCGAGATGGTGGAAAAACTGAACCGTTTGGCATTCCAGGCCGACTGGGTTTTGCCTGGATTAAAAGAGGGCATGATTTTAACCGGTCAGCAGACGCCTGAAGCCATCGCCGACTTTTATCTGCGCCACGGGGTGAAGGCCGTGATCATCAAAACAGGGGCCGATGGCGCCTGGTATAAAGCCGCCAACGGCGAGCAGGGCTGCGTCGCACCGGTAAAAGTCGACAACGTGGTCGACACCGTCGGCGCAGGCGATGGCTTTGCGGTCGGCGTTATTAGCGCCCTGCTGGAAGGCCGCTCGCTGCATCAGGCGGTGACCCGCGGCAATAAAATTGGCGCACTGGCCATTCAGGTTCAGGGCGACAGCGAAGGATTACCCACACGTGAACAATTAGGGGAATAAATTCCCGGCCAACTCTGTCTCTGTACCCTACATTCAGAGGCGGCGTATCAGTATAACCAGAGGGCAGTCTATGAATAGCTCAACTAATGCAGCAAAACGCTGGTGGTACATCATGCCAATCGTGTTTATCACGTATAGCCTGGCGTACCTTGACCGCGCGAACTTCAGCTTCGCCTCCGCCGCAGGTATCAACGAGGACCTCGGCATTACCAAAGGGATCTCTTCCCTGCTGGGCGCGCTGTTTTTCCTCGGCTACTTCTTCTTTCAGATCCCGGGCGCAATTTACGCCGAACGCCGCAGCGTACGAAAACTGATTTTTGTCTGTCTGATCCTCTGGGGTGCCTGTGCGTCGTTAACCGGCATGGTCAGCAATATTCCAATGCTTGCCGCCATCCGCTTTATTCTTGGCGTCGTTGAAGCCGCGGTTATGCCCGCAATGCTGATTTATATCAGTAACTGGTTTACGAAGTCCGAGCGTTCGCGCGCAAACACTTTCCTGATCCTCGGTAACCCGGTTACCGTCCTGTGGATGTCCGTGGTTTCCGGGTATCTGATCCAGGCACTGGGCTGGCGGGAAATGTTCATCATCGAGGGCTTCCCGGCCATCATCTGGGCGTTCTGCTGGTGGGTGCTGGTAAAAGACAAACCGTCTCAGGTCGGTTGGCTGTCAGAATCTGAAAAAGCCGCCCTTCAGGCACAACTGGAAAAAGAGCAGCAAGGCATCAAAGCCGTACGGAACTATAGCGAGGCTTTCCGCTCACGTAACGTCATCCTGCTGTGTATGCAGTATTTCACCTGGAGTATTGGCGTCTATGGTTTTGTCCTGTGGCTGCCGTCGATTATCCGCAACGGCGGTGCAAATCTGGGGATGGTTGAGGTTGGCTGGCTGTCATCCGTACCTTATCTGGCGGCGACGGCGGCGATGATCCTCGTTTCCTGGGCCTCCGATAAACTGCAAAATCGTAAGCTGTTTGTCTGGCCACTGTTACTGATAGCTGCTTTCGCTTTTATCGGCTCCTGGGCCGTGGGCGCAGACCACTTCTGGATTTCTTACACGCTGTTGGTTATTGCGGGTGCGGCAATGTATGCCCCTTATGGTCCTTTCTTTGCCATCATTCCGGAAATGCTGCCGCGCAACGTTGCCGGGGGTGCAATGGCGCTGATTAACAGTATGGGCGCGCTAGGCTCATTCTTTGGTTCATGGTTTGTCGGCTACCTCAATGGCGCTACCGGCAGCCCGTCCGCCTCGTACATTTTTATGGGGGTAGCGCTTTTTGTCTCAGTATGGCTAACTCTCATTGTGAGGCCGAGTCCTGCCATTGAACACACCGTCGACACTGTGGCAGAACCGCGTAATCAAGGCGGAGGGCGCTGGGCATAGTGAACTATGCCCAAGCCAGACAACGAAGAGTTCGTGGTTCTGACGCGTGTCCCGAAGGGCTGGGGCTATTTTTGCCCATTGCGGCGTTACTCCCAGCTCGTTTGGTTCACCAAACTTCTCTGCTCGTGCCTTGCACTGGGCAAAAATAACCGCCAGCGACGTGCGTGTGCAACGGCAGGACTCGGCCTGAGCCTGCTAATAATCAACAGCTACCTATTGGCGCACGCCACGCTTAAATTTTAACTTACGGAGATTCGCATGAAGCCGTCCATTATTCTCTATAAAGCGTTACCTGACGATTTACTGCATCGCCTGGAAGAGCATTTTACTGTGACTCGTGTGCCTAACCTGCGCCCGGAAACGGTCGCACAGCACGCCGAAGCGTTTGCCAATGCGGAAGGTCTGCTGGGCTCCAGTGAAGCCGTCAATACCGCGCTACTGGAGAAAATGCCGAAACTGCGTGCGACCTCCACGATTTCCGTCGGCTATGACAACTTCGACGTCGATGCCCTTAACGCGCGTAAGGTACTGTTGATGCACACGCCAACCGTACTGACAGAAACCGTCGCCGATACGGTGATGGCGCTGGTGTTAAGCACCGCTCGCCGCGTGGTAGAAGTGGCTGAACGGGTGAAGGTCGGTGAATGGACCAAAAGTATCGGGCCGGACTGGTTCGGTACGGATGTGCACCACAAAACGCTGGGGATTGTCGGCATGGGCCGTATTGGCTTGGCGCTGGCACAACGTGCGCATTTCGGCTTTAGCATGCCGATTCTCTATAATGCGCGCCGTCATCATCAGGAAGCAGAAGAACGTTTCAACGCGCGCTACTGCGATCTTGATACGCTGTTACAAGAATCCGATTTTGTCTGCCTGATCCTGCCGTTAACCGACGAAACGCATCATCTGTTCAGCACCGAACAGTTTGCCAAAATGAAGTCTTCCGCCATTTTCATTAACGCCGGACGTGGGCCGGTGGTCGATGAAAAAGCACTGATTGCCGCCCTGCAAAACGGCGAAATTCATGCCGCTGGCCTGGATGTGTTTGAGCAGGAGCCATTACCGGCAGACTCACCGCTGCTGTCGCTGCCAAACGTGGTTGCTGTGCCGCACATTGGTTCAGCCACGCACGAAACGCGCTATAACATGGCGGCCTGTGCGGTGGATAACTTAATCGATGCGCTGCAAGGACGCGTTGAGAAGAACTGCGTAAACCCGCAGGTCGCGCGATAAACAAAAGGCCGGGTAGCGCTTACGCTCACCCGGCCCTTCATATCTTACAGCGGCTTAATTACTGAGCGGCATTCACCGCAGCAGTCCAGGCCTGGTTAAATGCTTGATGTTGAGAAGCCAACGGGCCAATCAGCGTGTTGTACTGACTTGCCTGCTGTGACGTTGGGAACTGGATACCGTTGGCGACAAAGCTCACCTGCGTATCCTGCTGCGCCACAAAATCACCAACCTGCACTAACTGCTGCGTGAAGATTTGCGCTGCAGGGATCAGCGGCTGTAACGCCTCTGCAGGTACAGTGACGACTTTATTGTAAACCTGGTCAAAGACCGGCTTCAGATCTTCGCCCTGCTTCAGCGCGCCATGCGCAGCATCTGCCTGTAGTTTCGCATTCTGCAACTGTTGCCCTAATACACCTAGCGCACCATTTGCCTGACGCAGCGGCTCACGCTGAGTCACATAATCCTGAGGAACACGAATCGCATTTACGCTATCAACCACCGGACGCAGACCGGAGTCCATCGCCTGATTAACCTGCTGCGAATAGCCATACAGAATCGCGTAATCGGACACAAACGGGCCAAACTGTTTTTTCTGATCGGCGGTCAGCGTTGGTAAACGCTCTCCGCTACGCATTGCAGTATTCTGCAGAAAATCGATAAACGCTTTGCGTTGATCGCCTTCTTTATCAAAACACCCACTCAGGCCAACTACCATTAAGAGCGCCAAAACAGGCGCAAACCAGCGAGAGCAGGACTTACCTGTCGCCATTTTAATACTCCTTTCACCCAAAAATGCGCACAACGACACCCGCGTGCCTGACGTTAACAAGGATAGTCCAGGTCAGCCCCGCAAGATACCCTTTCCGCATAATCTTGTGGGGGAAAATAACCGTTCCCACCACCGTTCGTTTTGCTAAACAATGCTGCATTTACTACTCGGCGTCATATTTTAGTCATCTTTACAATCGGAATCGATCGTTCGGAGATCCCGACCTTTATCAGTTTGTTAGCCTGCGAAAGATTGTTGCCCACCGTTTGCTGAAACGAATCCATCTCTCAAACCCCGAATCCGACTTCATTTTTTCCGACTACTCTTAATGAGCTTCGAAGAAATTCACGATCCCGCTGTGTGATTTGTAGGAGTTCTCAATGGAATACAAAGATCCTATGTTTGAACTGCTGAGCAGTCTGGAGCAGATTGTTTTTAAAGATGTATCGCAGACGGTCACTCTGACGCAAAAAACCAACCCTTTCACCGAATTTGAACAGTTACGACGAGGGACGGGTTTAAAAACAGATGATTTTGCCCGAGTAATGGGCGTGACAGTCGCGATGGTTCATGAATGGGAGTCTAAACGCGTAAAGCCTTCCACTACCGAATTGAAGTTAATGCGCCTGATCCAGGCAGATCCAAGATTAAGTAAGCAACTGATGGATTGAACTATTTTTCAATTTTGCTTAAGAACGGTCCTGTAACGGGGCCGTTCCCTTACGAAGGTTATCCACAAAAAAGAAAATAGTAGTTGCATCCACATGCGTAAAATGAGTTAATGCCCTCAACGGTTTGACGTACAGACCATTACAGCAGTTAGTAAGGCAAGTCCCTTCAAGAGTTATCGTTGATACCCTTCGTAGTGAGCATTTCCTTTACTGTTAAAAAATCTGTAAAGCACGCCATATCGCCGAAAGGCACACTTATTTTTTAAAAGGTAATACACTATGTCCGGTAAAATGACTGGTATCGTAAAATGGTTCAACGCTGACAAAGGTTTCGGCTTCATCACTCCTGACGATGGCTCTAAAGACGTGTTCGTACACTTCTCTGCTATCCAGAACGATGGCTACAAATCTCTGGACGAAGGTCAGAAAGTTTCCTTCACCATCGAAAGCGGCGCTAAAGGCCCGGCAGCTGGCAACGTAACCAGCCTGTAAGCTTAAAAAGCTCAAGATTCTGAATCCCTGCCAAACGGCGGGGATTTTTTTTATCTGTACTTCTTAAAACGCCTCGCCCACACGCGTCTTTGCATTACTTTACCCGTCGCCCCTTTGACCTTTCCCTAAGGGCAAGCTTTATAGTGAGCCAGTCTGTATTCCACAACGTTCACAAGGAATTGAAGCTATGTCGAAATCCTCATTGCTGCTGGTTTTAGGTTTACTCACCACCGGTAGCGCGTTCGCCGCAACCCCTGAAGCCACTTTTTTGGCGGAACACGGGCTCAGCGGAAAATCCGTCGAGCAAATCGTCGAGGCCATTGACCAGTCTCCCCAGAGCCGCCCACTGCCCTACTCGGCATCCGTCACCAGCACTGAACTGAAGCTATCTTCAGGCGATCAGATCTATACCCTGCCGCTCGGTGACAAGTTCTATCTGTCATTTGCCCCTTATGAATGGCAAACACATCCTTGCTTCAACCACAGCCTTTCCGGTTGCCAGGGCGAAATGCCGGAGAAGACATTCAATGTCAAAGTGACGGATAACAAGGGTGACGTAGTGCTACAAAAAGAGATGAAGAGCGGTCGAAATGGCTTCGTCGGGGTTTGGCTACCGCGCAATATGGCAGGCACCATCGCAGTAAGCTACAACGGCAAAAAAGCGGAGTATCCCATTAAGACCATGGAAGACAGCCAGACCTGTCTGACTAAATTACAGCTGCGCTAACAACATAAAAAAATGCCGGATGGCGCAATGCTTATCCGGCCTACTGGTGTTTATCTCGTAGGCCGGATAAGGCGAAGCTGCATCCGGCATTTTCTAAGTCAGCTCAGGACCGTTACTGCAGCAGCGAAATATCCGCCACGCGCAGGAACAGTTCGCGCAGTTTTTCGAGCATGGAGAGACGGTTGATACGCAGATCTTTATCTTCTACGTTGACCATCACTTTCTCGAAGAACGCATCAACTGGCTCACGCAGTTCCGCTAACTCAACCAGCGCTTCCTGGTAATGGCCAGCGGCGAAAACAGGCTCCAGCTTATCGCGCAGCACCACAACCTGCATCGCCAGCGCAATTTCTTCCGGCTCTTTCAGCGTTGCCGCATTCACACGGTCATTCAGCGTTTCTTCAGACTTCGCCAGAATATTTGATACGCGCTTGTTCGCGGCAGCCAGCGCGGACGCGGCCTCCAGGGTACGGAAGTGCGAAACCGCCTTCATACGTGCGTCGAAATCAGCCGGACGAGTCGGACGACGCGCCAGCACGGCCTGAATGGTATCGACGGTATAACCTTCGTCCTGATACCAGGCGCGGAAGCGACCAAGCATAAAGTCGATAACGTCATCCACCACGTTGGCGTTGGTCAGCTTGTCGCCATACAGACGAACAGCCTCTTCCGTCAGCGTTTGCAGATCCAGATTCAGGTTCTTCTCAACGATGATACGCAGCACGCCCAGCGCAGCACGACGCAGCGCAAACGGGTCTTTATCGCCTTTCGGATGCTGACCAATACCGAAGATACCCGCCAGGGTGTCCATCTTGTCAGCAATCGCCACGGCACAAGCCACCGGATTAGACGGCAGGTCATCACCGGCAAAACGCGGCTGATACTGCTCGTTCAGCGCCACAGCAACATCTTCCGCTTCGCCATCGTGACGCGCGTAGTGCATTCCCATCACGCCCTGAGTGTCGGTGAACTCGAAGACCATGTTGGTCATCAGGTCGCACTTGGACAGCAGGCCAGCACGCGTTGCGTGGTTAACGTCAGCGCCAATTTGACCAGCAATCCAGCCCGCCAGCGCCTGGATACGGTCAGTCTTATCGCGCAGCGTACCCAGTTGCTGTTGGAACAGCACGGTTTGCAGACGCGGCAGATGGTCTTCCAGGCGTTTTTTACGGTCGGTATTGAAGAAGAACTCAGCATCCGCCAGACGCGGACGAACGACTTTCTCGTTACCGGAGATAATCTGGGTCGGATCTTTCGATTCAATGTTGGCAACGAAGATAAAGTTCGGCAGCAGTTTGCCGTCATTCGCGTATACCGGGAAGTACTTCTGGTCACCTTTCATGGTGTGTACCAGCGCTTCAGACGGAACAGCGAGGAATTTCTCTTCGAATTTCGCGGTAAGCACTACCGGCCATTCTACCAGCGAGGTGACTTCTTCCAGCAGGCTTTCGCTCAGATCGGCGTTGCCGCCAATCTTACGCGCCGCTTCTTCAGCATCGGCTTTGATTTTCGCTTTACGCTCAGCGTAATCCGCAATGACTTTGCCGCGCTCACGCAGGATTTCCGGATACTGATCGGCAGAATCGATAGTGAATTCCGGCTCGCCCATAAAGCGGTGTCCACGGATCACACGATCGGACTGAATGCCCAGAATCGTTGCCGGAATCACTTTGTCGCCCAGCAGCAGAGTCACGGTGTGAACCGGACGCACGAAGTGAACGTCAGACGCGCCCCAGCGCATCAGTTTCGGGATCGGCAGCTTCGCCAGCGAAGTGGCAATCATGTTTGGCAGCAGCGTTTCAGCGCTTTCGCCTTTCACATGCGCGCGATACAGCAGCCATTCGCCTTTGTCGGTAGTCAGACGCTCAGCCTGATCAACCGTGATGCCGCAGCCACGTGCCCAACCTTCTGCCGCTTTGCTCGGTTTGCCTTCAGCGTCAAACGCCTGGGCAATGGCCGGACCGCGTTTTTCAACTTCACGATCGGGTTGAGATTCCGCCAGATTCGCGACTTTCAGCGCCAGACGACGCGGCGCAGCGAACCACTCAACGTTGCCGTGCGCAATGCCAGCGTTATCCAGCTCCGCGGTAAAGTTTGCAGCAAAGGACTCAGCCAGGCTGCGCAGTGCTTTTGGTGGCAGCTCTTCAGTGCCGATTTCCACCAGAAAAGTTTTCTCAGACATGGCCGCCTCTTATTTGTCTTTGTTGCACATCGGGAAGCCAAGGGCTTCACGGGAAGCGTAGTAAGCTTCTGCCACTGCTTTGGTCAGGGTGCGAATGCGCAGGATATAGCGCTGACGCTCGGTGACGGAGATGGCTTTACGCGCATCCAGCAGGTTGAAGCTATGGGCGGCTTTCAGAATACGTTCATACGCAGGCAGCGGCAGCGGATTTTCCAGCGCCAGCAGCTGCTGCGCTTCTTTCTCGTACTGCTCGAAGCAAGTGAACAGGAAGTCCACATCGGCGTATTCGAAGTTGTAGGTGGATTGCTCCACTTCGTTCTGATGGAACACGTCACCGTAAGTGGTTTTACCCAGCGGGCCGTCGCTCCAGACCAGGTCGTAAACGCTGTCTACGCCCTGAATGTACATGGCCAGACGTTCCAGACCGTAGGTAATTTCCCCGGTTACTGGTTTACATTCCAGACCACCAACCTGCTGGAAGTAGGTGAACTGAGTCACTTCCATGCCGTTCAGCCACACTTCCCAACCCAGACCCCAGGCACCCAGCGTCGGGTTTTCCCAGTTATCTTCCACGAAACGGATATCGTGAATGGTCGGGTCCATACCCAGCTCTTTCAGAGAACCCAGGTACAGCTCCTGAATGTTGTCCGGTGACGGCTTAATCACTACCTGGAACTGATAGTAGTGCTGTAAGCGGTTCGGGTTTTCGCCATAGCGGCCATCGGTCGGACGACGGGAAGGCTGCACATAAGCAGTCGCCATCGGTTCCGGCCCCAGCGCACGCAGGCAGGTCATTGGGTGAGATGTTCCCGCGCCGACTTCCATGTCCAATGGTTGAACAATGGTGCAGCCCTGGCGAGCCCAGTAATCCTGTAAGGTCAGGATCAAGCCCTGGAAGGTCCTGGTATCAAACTTTTGCATATTATTTCGTGCTGGATACGTGTGGATTTAAAGGAAGCGATCAGTATACCCGCTGGCTGCAAGATATACAGTACGAAACGGGAAAAAGGGGGAACTTAGCGCATGGAAAGGTGCAAAAACTGCCCGTCTGCATCAAAAGAACAGACAAAACTCTCTTTACGGAAGGTAGAACCACGCATCTCATAGCTGCCCTGGAATTGCTCCAGGCCGGAGATATCAATTTTCTGCGCGCCAGTGTTGTAGCGTTGCGCAGCCTCATTTTTGCACAATGACTCCATATCCAGCGAACGTGTGGCACTGACCTTAACCTTTTGCGCTTTCTGCGCGGGTGCAGACGGTTGTGTGTCAGCGCACGCTACCAGCAAAAGGGTAGCGATTGCGGGAAAGAAATACTTCATCATCATTTTATTACCGCCTGGTTTGCTGGTCAGTCTTATTATTAGTGTCTGGAAACAGATCCTATTTTGAGAATCTCATCAGACCATCTCAAGCTTTAGCGTAAGAACTCGGATTATTCCAGTGAGCTACGTTCGCAAAATATCGGTCAGACTTTTTTTAATGGACACAGAGGAACTGATGCAGCCCAAAATTTTCTGGATTGATAACCTGCGCGGGATAGCCTGTTTAATGGTCGTGATGATCCACACCACGACCTGGTACATCACCAATGCGCAAAGCGTCAGCCCGTTGAATTGGGATCTGGCTAACGTGCTCAATTCAGCCTCTCGCGTCAGCGTTCCGCTGTTCTTTATGATTTCGGGCTATCTGTTTTTTGGTGAGCGTAGCGCCAAACCGCGCCATTTCCTGCGCATCGCGCTCTGCATTCTGTTTTACAGCAGCGTGGCGCTGGCCTATATCCTGCTGTTTACCTCGATCAACGCTGAGCTGTCGCTGAAGAACCTGCTGCAAAAGCCGGTGTTCTATCATCTGTGGTTTTTCTTCGCGATCGCCGTCATCTACCTGGTTTCTCCGCTGATACAGGTGAAAAATATCAGCGGCAAGATGCTGCTGGCGTTGATGGTGGTGATAGGCGTGATTGCCAATCCCAACACCGTCTCGCAAAAAATTGGCGGTTTTGAATGGCTACCCATTAACCTGTACATCAGCGGCGACACCTTCTATTACATCCTGTACGGCATGCTGGGCCGGGCGATTGGCATGATGGATACGCAAAAGCGCGCGCTCAGCTGGCTCTGTGCGGCGTTATTCATTACCGCAGTATTTATTATTTCTCGTGGCACATTGCATGAACTGCGCTGGCGAGGCAATTTTGCCGACACCTGGTACCTCTACTGCGGCCCTGCGGTATTTATTTGCGCCGTCTCACTCCTGACGCTGGTCAAAAATACGCTCAGCACACGTACTCTGCCGCTACTGGGCCTTATTTCTCGCCATTCATTGGGCATTTATGGTTTTCATGCGCTGATCATTCACGCACTGCGAACCAACGGAATTGAACTCAAAAACTGGCCACCGCTGGATATGCTGTGGATTTTCAGCGCCACGCTGGCAGGCAGTTTACTGTTGTCCATACTGTTGCAGCGTATCGATACGCGCAGGCTGGTGAGTTAATCCCCCATATTTTGCAGACGTAGCAACAAAACTTGCCCCAGTAAACATACGATGAATGCTACCGGGTACAGCCCTTTTTCGAGGGGAGATAACGGGGCATTCCATACACCCACCAGCAGCAATCCTGCCGTGATGTGTGTGACCATTTGACATACAGAGGTTAAGCGCTCGTCGCTCTGATCGAGATTTTCAGCACGCTGATAAACATATGTCACAAACATTCCCGTCATCAGCACGCCGAAAAAATAGCCTTTGCCACTCAATAACGGGCATGCCCGCCAAAAACCAATAACGTAAATCAGTGCGCCAGAGAGGAATAACATCCATAGCAACAGCCTTGTCGTCTTCATTGGGATCTCCTTATCCATCATGGATACAATATGAATAACCCGCTAAAGACAACACAGAAAAATGGCACTACGCCGGACTTTCAGAATAAATCCATGCGTACTAACTATTTATTGGATTGAAATATACATTTGATAAATCCCCTCTGTTTACCAGAGGGGAACGAGGATCAGGACATCAGCGGTTGCAACTGCTGGTAGATTCGGCGGAAGGTTTCCCGACGTTGTTGGTAAAGCGCGTGGCGCCCGGCGTCAGGATAATGCGCTTGTTCCAGCGTAAGCTGAGGCAGAAGGTCTGATAAAGGCCGCTGCGGATTCATGGCAATTTGCGCCAGTCGCGCCGCACCAAGTGCAGGGCCGACATCACCGCCGGTACGATAATCCAGCTGCAATCCGCTGATGTCAGATAGCATCTGACGCCAGTATTCACTGCGCGCCCCGCCGCCAATCAACGTAATGCTGGCGGGCTGCACGCCGCAGGCATGTACCACGTCCATACCGTCAGCCAGCGCAAACCCCACACCTTCCAGCACCGCCTGCGCCAGTTCTGCCGGACCATGCTGATGCGTCAGACCGAAAAATACGCCCTTGGCCTGCGGATTGTTATGCGGCGTACGTTCACCGGAAAGATAAGGTAAAAACCAGACCGGCTCCGCGAGTTCATCGGCCTGTTGCGCAGCGTCAATCAATGCAGGAACGCTCGCCAGTCCGGTTAATTTTGCCGCCCAGTCCAGACACGATGCCGCACTTAACATCACAGACATCAGATGCCATCGCTCAGGCAAAGCATGGCAAAAACTGTGAACCGCACTTTCCGGTTTGCTAAGGAAACCATCACTCACCGCAAAATAGACACCGGACGTCCCCAGCGAAAGCATCGCCTGACCGGCATTCATCATGCCTACGCCAACCGCTCCCGCCGCGTTATCACCACCTCCGGCAACAACCGCAATTTCCTGCATTCCCCAGGCTTTAGCGACTTCTGGCAACAAGGTTCCGGTAATCTCGCTGCCTTCATAGAGCGCAGGCATATGTGCGCGAGTCAGTTTACAGGCAGCCAGCATGACATCGCTCCAGTCACGCTTCGCGACATCCAGCCACATTGTCCCTGCCGCATCAGACATATCGCTGGCAAAATCACCGGTCATGCGCAAACGCAGGTAATCTTTCGGCAGCAGGACTTTATCAATCTGGTTGAAAATCTCCGGCTCGTGGCGTTGCACCCACAGCAGTTTTGGCGCGGTAAAGCCAGGCATCATCAGGTTGCCGGTGATCGCACGAGACTGCGGAACCTGATTCTCCAGCATCACGCACTCTTCACCACAGCGACCATCGTTCCACAGAATAGCCGGACGCAATACCTTCTGTTGCTCATCCAGTAGCGTCGCGCCGTGCATCTGTCCGGCAATCCCCAACGCTTTCACCTCGCGAAGCGAATGCTGCTGGCCCAATGCTTTCACAGCCCGATCCGTTGCCGACCACCACTGCTCAGGGTCTTGTTCAGACCATAACGGATACGGGCGCGAGACGGTGAGTTTCTCCGTGTGCGAAGCGACCACATCCCCCTGCTCGTTGAGCAGGATGGCCTTTACGCCTGATGTGCCAAGATCTATCCCGATATACATAAGGCATCGTTCCTTAAAGAAAGGCCCGGTAGCGCGAGCTGACCGGGCTTACGGACGTTCTCAGAAACCCGTTATTTGTCGAACAAATAATGGTTCACCAGATTTTCCAGCAATTCCTGATGACCGCTCTGGTGCACCGGCGCCAGGTTATGTTGTTCAGCGTACTGCGCAATTTCCGTCAGCGTCATCTGCCCTTTCAGAATTTGCTGGCCCAGCTCACCATTCCAACCGGCATAACGTTTTGCCACGCGCTGATCCAGACCACCGTCTTCAATCATACGGGCCGCAATTTTCAACGACAGTGCCATGGTATCCATCGCGCCAATATGACCATAGAACAGATCATATTTATCGGTACTCTGACGACGCACTTTGGCATCGAAGTTCAGGCCACCAGTGGTGAAGCCGCCCGCCTTCAGGATTTCGTACATCACCAGCGCGTTCTCTTCTACGCTGTTCGGGAACTGATCAGTGTCCCAGCCCAGTTGCGCGTCACCACGGTTGGCATCAACAGAGCCAAACAGACCCAGCGCGATAGCGGTGGCGATTTCGTGATGGAACGAGTGGCCCGCCAGCGTGGCATGGTTAGCTTCGATATTCAGTTTGATCTCTTTTTCCAGACCGAACTGCTTGAGGAAGCCGTAGACGGTCGCCGCATCGTAGTCGTACTGGTGCTTGGTCGGTTCCTGCGGTTTCGGCTCGATAAGCAAAGTGCCCTGGAAACCGGTTTTGTGTTTGTGTTCCACCACCAGTTGCATGAAGCGACCAATTTGCTCACGTTCCTGACGCAGATCGGTATTCAGCAGCGTCTCATAGCCTTCACGACCACCCCACAGAACGTAGTTTTCACCGCCTAACTTGTGCGTGGCATCCATGGCCGTAACCACCTGCGTGGCGGCCCAGCTGAATACTTCCGGATCAGGGTTCGTGGCCGCACCCGCGCCGTAGCGTGGGTTGGTAAAGCAGTTTGCTGTTCCCCACAGCAGCTTCACGCCGCTCTGTTCCTGTTTTGCCGCCAGCACATCAACCATCTGCGCAAAGTTGTTTTTGTACTCTTTCAGTGAAGCCCCTTCAGGCGAGACATCCACATCATGGAAGCAGTAGTAAGGCACGTTCAGCTTGTGGAAGAACTCAAATGCCACGTCCGCCTTGCGTTTCGCCAGCGCCAGTGCTTCACCAGGCTGCTGCCACGGACGATCGAAAGCCCCCATACCGAACATATCCGCACCGTTCCAGCAGAAGGTATGCCAGTAGCAGGCAGCAAAACGCAGATGATCTTCCATACGTTTGCCCAACACGATTTCGTCAGGATTGTAATGGCGAAATGCGAGCGGGTTAGTGGATTGAGTACCTTCAAAACGAACACGATCGAGTTGGTCAAAATAAGCCGGCATAATAAGCTCCATAATCAGGTAATACGGTAAGTAAACTGCGATATGGCTATACTGGAATTTCCTGATTTATTGCTCAATTACGTTATTTCACACCGCTATTAAGAGAATACCCAAACGTGCGCTGGCTCCCAAAAAAACGCGCTGAAAAACGAAATAAAAAAGCGATCGCGATCGAAGGTTAGCCATTAAACAAAAAACCGTAATGCGCAGATGAAAAATGACAATTGTCATCCCGCTGACAGTATGTAAATTTTGCCTGGCCTCAGGCAATCAGGAAATTTGTCACGCTTCATCAAGCAGTCGTACCGGCGGTTTTGCTAGTATCGACAGGCCCACGTTAACCTTTCCAGGACAGGTTCTTATGTTTGATAAACGTCACCGCATCACTCTGTTATTCAATGCCAATAAAGCCTATGACCGTCAGGTGGTAGAAGGAGTGGGTGAATATTTACAGGCATCGCAATCCGAGTGGGATATATTCATTGAGGAAGATTTCCGCGCCCGTATCGATAATATTAAAGACTGGTTAGGCGATGGCGTTATTGCCGATTATGACGATGATGACATTGCGCAATTACTTGCCGATGTCGATGTTCCGATCATCGGCGTTGGGGGTTCCTACCATCGGGAGCAAGATTATCCCCCGGTACATTACATTGCTACCGACAACCACGCGCTGGTAGAAAGCGCTTTTCTGCATCTGAAAGAGAAAGGGGTTAACCGTTTTGCGTTTTACGGCCTGCCTTCCTCAAGCGGTAAACGCTGGGCCGCAGAACGTGAATATGCCTTTTGCCAGTTGGTGGCTAAAGAAAAGTACCGAGGCGTCGTCTACCAGGGGCTGGAAACTGCGCCGGAAAACTGGCAGCACGCGCAAAATCGTCTGGCAGACTGGCTACAAACGTTGCCGCCGCAAACCGGCATTATCGCGGTCACCGACGCGCGGGCACGACACGTCCTGCAAGTCTGCGAGCACCTACATATCCCGGTACCGGAAAAGCTATGCGTGATAGGAATAGATAACGAAGAACTGACCCGTTACTTGTCACGGGTAGCGCTGTCATCCGTGGCTCAGGGAGCCCGGCAGATGGGCTACCAGGCCGCAAAACTTCTGCACCGCTTGCTGGCGAATGAGGCGCTGCCGCTGCAACGCATTCTGGTTCCTCCGGTGCGCGTGGTTGAGCGGCGCTCAACCGATTACCGCTCCTTGACCGATCCTGCCGTCATTCAGGCGATGCACTTTATCCGCAATCATGCCTGCAAAGGGATTAAGGTTGAGCAAGTTCTTGATTCAGTAGGGATTTCACGTTCAAATCTGGAGAAGCGTTTTAAAGAAGAGGTCGGAGAGACTATTCACGCCGTGATTCATGCCGAAAAGCTGGAAAAAGCGCGCAGTCTGTTGATTTCTACCACGCTTTCAATCAACGAAATTTCACAGATGTGTGGCTATCCGTCTCTGCAGTATTTCTATTCGGTCTTCAAGAAAGAGTACGACACGACGCCAAAAGAGTATCGCGATGTGAACAGCGAAGTGTTGCTGTGAGGATTATTGCCGGATACGGCGAAGCCGCCATCCGGCACACAGAATTACATATGCGCGGCGATTAAACGCTGGTTATCCTGATACATTGCGAACAGATAGTTGTTGTAGCTCTGTCCTTTAGTGGAATAACCCTTCAGCTTATGGATCATCGCGGTAGCGGTGACTTCCTGATCGGCTTTACGCAGCTGCGCACGTGATTTACGGAAAGAAGAGTAAGCCGGGTGCGTGTTCAGGTTGATGACGTAAGCATTCACCGACTCTTTCACCGATTCAAACTGTGAGTAGCCTTTCACCTTACCAGGGGCATTGTTACAACGACCTTTGCCACATTTCATGCCAAACAGGTTGTTGTTGCTACGCGCCAGCTTCGACGTACCCCAGCCGCTTTCGGCCGCAGCCATGGTTGCCACCATGCTCGTCGGGATAATGTCTACGCGCTCAAGCAGCGTATTCCACGGAATTTTACGCGTGTTGCCAGACCAGCTCACCTTGTAGCGCTTCGCGATGTCTTTCATACGCGTACGCTCAGTCGGTGACCAGCGGTTCTGGTACTGTTTTGAAATCAGCCAGTTACGGTCCGCAGTAATGGCAGCATTTTGACTGGTAATATAAGGCATAACCGTCCGGAGAAACGCTTTTTTCCTTGGTGTTCCGGAAGGGTATTTTCGCAAATCAGGAAGTGAACTACTCTTTGCACTATTGCGAGAATACTCTTGTTTACTGCTAACCTGTTTATTACTTGCCTTGGTTATCTGGGGCTTGTGACTCGTTGTCGCCGTGTGTGTCTTTGCCAGCACCTCACCCGAAAATGCAACGGTGAGTAACATAAGAATCATTGCCCCATATCGTCGAATGGGAGTCAATATCATTAGGTCTCCTGGTCGGATTTATACATTCCAACACCTTATATTTTTCACAAAAATGAGAGATGAATCTCAAATCATATCAAAAATAGCCGTCAAGAGCACCCAAAGGAATAGTCCAATTCTGAAACTATGTCACGCATTAACGGTTCAGGGTGCCATTAATTCGAAGAAAATGTGGAGGTTATCGCAAAATTAGTTCATTTTTTGAACGCGATCGCTCACCCTCACTTCTCCTCCTGGCGGAATCGACTCAAAGGATGAGTTTCCAGCCTGATTTCACTGGCAAACTGGCGAAAACAGCAGCACCAAGGACAGCATTATGAAACTTGCCGCCGTTGCGCTGGCGCTCATGCCCGGCATTGCCATCGCCTCATCATGGACTTCTCAGGGACTCCCCAACTTCGAAGCGGAAGGTACGGGTAAATTCGTCAGCCATGCAGCGTTGACGAAGGGTACTCGTCCTTTAATCCTGAATTTTGACCAACAGTGCTGGCAGCCTGCTGATGCGATAAAACTCAACCAGATGCTATCGCTAAAACCGTGTGAAGGCGCGCCGCCGCAGTGGCGTTTATTCAAAGACGGCGATTACACGCTGGAAGTCGATACCCGCTCCGGAACGCCAACGTTGATGCTTTCGGTAAAAAGCGCCGCAGACCCTGTCACGACCCAGATTCGCCAGTGCCCGAAATGGGATGGTTCGCCGTTAACACTGGATGTGAGCCAGACCTTTCCGGAAGGTGCCGTGGTGCGCGATTACTACAGTAAACAAACAGCAACGGTAAAGAATGGGTCGATTACCCTACAGCCTGCCGCAGCCAGTAACGGGCTGTTGCTGCTGGAACGAGCAGAAACCGATGCCCCGGCTGCTTTCGACTGGCATAACGCTACGGTGTATTTCGTTCTGACGGATCGCTTTGTAAATGGTGACCCAGGCAACGACCACAGCTACGGACGTCGCAACGACGGCATGCAGGAAATTGGCACTTTCCACGGTGGCGATTTGCGCGGACTCACCAGTAAACTCGACTACCTGCAACAGTTGGGCGTCAACGCCTTGTGGATCAGCGCACCGTTTGAGCAAATTCACGGTTGGGTCGGCGGTGGCACCAAAGGCGATTTCCCCCACTACGCTTATCACGGCTATTACACTCAGGACTGGACCACGCTCGATGCGAATATGGGTAATGAAGCTGACCTGCGTGCCCTGGTTGAGGGTGCGCACCAGCGCGGCATTCGTATCCTGTTCGATGTCGTCATGAATCATACCGGCTACGCCACGCTGGCGGATATGCAGGAGTATCAGTTTGGAGCGCTGTACTTGTCGGGCGATGAACTGAAAAACACGCTCGGTGAACGCTGGACGGACTGGAAGCCAGCCGCCGGGCAAAGCTGGCACAGCTTTAATGATTACATCAACTTCAGCGATAAAGCAGGTTGGGAAAAATGGTGGGGGAAAAACTGGATCCGTACCGATATTGGCGATTACGACAATCCAGGCTTTGACGACCTGACCATGTCACTGGCCTTCCTGCCCGATCTGAAAACCGAATCCACCACACCTTCCGGGCTGCCAAACTTTTATCAGCACAAGCCAGATACGCACGCTAAAGCTATCGCCGGTTACACGCCCCGCGATTATCTGACGCACTGGCTCAGCCAGTGGGTGCGTGATTACGGGATTGACGGCTTTCGGGTTGATACCGCCAAACACGTCGAGCTTCCCGCCTGGCAGCAATTAAAAACACAGGCCAGCGCAGCGCTGGCTGAATGGAAGAAAGCCAACCCGGATAAAGCGCTGGATGATAAACCTTTCTGGATGACCGGCGAGGCCTGGGGTCACGGCGTAATGCAAAGCGACTATTACCGTCACGGCTTTGATGCGATGATCAATTTCGACTACCAGGAGCAGGCGGCAAAGGCCGTCGATTGTCTGGCAAATATGGATATCACCTGGCAACAAATGGCTGAAAAACTGCAGGATTTCAACGTCATGAGCTATCTCTCCTCGCACGATACGCGTCTGTTTCGCGAAGGTGGAGACAAAGCCGCCGAGCTATTGCTGCTGGCGCCTGGCGCGGTACAACTCTTTTACGGCGACGAGTCGGCCAGACCCTTTGGACCAACAGGTTCAGACCCATTGCAGGGCACGCGCTCAGAAATGAACTGGCAGGATGTGAGCGGGAAATCTGCCGCCAGCGTCGCACACTGGCAGCGCATCAGTCAGTTCCGAGCCAGACATCCCGCCATCGGCGCCGGTAAACAGACTACGCTGACATTGAAGCAGGGATACGGATTTATCCGCGAGCATGGCGACGATAAGGTGATGGTGGTGTGGGCCGGCCAGCCCTGATCCCAACAGGCTTCCCGCTGTGCATACGGCGGGAAGCCCAACACAAAATAAAAAACCAGCCAGGCAAACATCTGCAGCACAAAACATCAATCCGGTCCGCTTCCCCTGATTTGCACCCTGCCATGGGTAGCGCTATGGTTAGCCACTTTACTACTCAGTTCGACAGACCCCCTGCTATGACATTCTCACTTTTTGGCGACAAATTTACCCGCCATTCAGGCATCACCCGCCTGATGGAGGACCTCAACGACGGTTTACGCACCCCAGGCGCCATCATGCTCGGCGGTGGTAATCCGGCGCAAATTCCAGAGATGCAAAATTACTTCCAGTCTCTGCTGACAGATATGCTGGCAAACGGCAAAGCCACTGATGCGCTTTGCAATTATGACGGTCCGCAAGGGAAAACCGAGCTCCTGTCTGAGTTGGCGAAACTGCTACGTGAGAAGCAGGGTTGGGATATTGAGCCACAAAATATTGCACTGACAAATGGCAGTCAGAGCGCGTTTTTCTACTTATTCAATCTGTTCGCCGGACGCCGCGCTGACGGAACAACGCAAAAAGTGTTATTCCCATTAGCCCCGGAATACATTGGCTATGCCGATTCCGGGCTAGAAGAAGATCTTTTCGTCTCCGCACGTCCGAACATCGAACTGTTACCGGAAGGCCAGTTTAAGTATCACGTTGATTTTGAACACCTGCACATCGGTGAAGAGACGGGGATGATCTGCGTGTCACGCCCCACTAACCCGACAGGCAATGTGATCACAGACGACGAGCTGATGAAGCTGGACCGGCTGGCCAACCAGCATGGGATCCCGCTGGTGATTGATAACGCCTATGGCGTACCATTCCCTGGCATCATCTTTAGCGAAGCGCGTCCGCTGTGGAACCCCAACATTGTGCTGTGCATGAGCCTTTCCAAGCTGGGTCTGCCAGGTTCCCGCTGCGGCATCATTATCGCCAATGAAAAAATCATCACTGCGATTACCAATATGAACGGCATCATCAGCCTTGCTCCTGGCGGGATGGGACCGGCGATGATGTGCGAGATGATTAAACGTAACGATCTACTGCGCCTGTCCGAAACGGTAATTAAACCGTTTTACTATCAGCGCGTTCAGGAGACGATTGCGATTATTCGCCGCTACTTGTCAGAAGATCGCTGCCTTATCCATAAACCAGAGGGCGCGATTTTTCTTTGGCTGTGGTTCAAAGATTTGCCCATCACGACTGAACTGCTGTATCAGCGCCTGAAAGCGCGTGGCGTACTGATGGTTCCCGGTGACTACTTCTTCCCGGGGCTGGATAAACCCTGGCCGCATACCCATCAGTGCATGCGGATGAACTACGTGCCAGAACCAGAGAAAATCGAAGCTGGTGTGAAGATTCTGGCTGAAGAGATCGAACTCGCCTGGCTGGAAGGATAACGCAAACCCGACCCAAGTGCGGGTCGGGCTCACTTCACAACGGTTGTGAACGCAGACGCTGTCGCTGAATACTGACGGCATCAATACACTGCAACGCGCTGGTCGGGCAGGCTTCTACACACGCTGGCCCCGTCTCACGATGCCAGCACAAATCGCATTTTATCGCCTGCACCCGCGACGAACGGGCAACGACATTCATTGCCCCAAACGGGCAGGCCAGCATACAGCTTTTACAACCAATACAACGTGTCTGTTCAACGAAGATATGCCCATGTTCACGACGAATGGCGTGCGTTGGGCAAACATTCGCACAGGGAGCGTCTTCGCATTGATGGCAGGCGACTGCCGTTGTAAAGGCGTCATCTTTGATTACCCGAATCCGCGGTATAAACGCAGAAGAAGAGACTGACGCACAGTCCTGGTTTTGCTGGTGCGCGACGACGCAGGCAACTTCGCAGGTACGACACCCAATACATTTTGCCGCATCCGCCATAATAAACGCGTTCATTGTCCCCTCCCTCTGCGTGAAAACCACAGAGTGCCAGAGAGGTCGCTCTTGTCGCTTTGATCGGACAGGGGAAACGGTTAAATATTGTCAGGTGCCTGAATAACTATGGATCTCTGCCTAATCGCGAACGGTAAAACCCAGCTCATTTGAAATCGCCTGCGCGGTTTCCCGTAGTGGCTTGAGTAGATTTTTTTCCCCTATCTGCTTAAGTCGCGAGGTAGAGAGTGAAATTGACACCGCGTACGGCACCCGACCATGAATATCAAACACCGGCACGGCAATACAGGAAACGCCCAGTTCGTTCTCTTCCCGATCCATCGCCATACTGCTTTCGCGGATCTGCGCCAATTCGTCGTACATCGCCGGTAAACCGGTAATGGTATTGCGGGTCAGGGGCTGAATAAGATCCTGATGGCTCTCCCAGTAGGCTTCCACATAATCCGCATGCCCAAACGCCATGTAAATTTTACCCATCGCCGAGCAATACAGCGGCATATGTTGGCCGATATAAGCGCGGGTACGCAGCATGCCCGTCGTCGGTTCCAGCTTATAAATCAGAATCGCGTGGTCATCTTCACGGCTTGAGAAGTTGATGGTTTCACCGGTGGCGATATTCAGCGCTTCGAGGTGCGGCGCAGCAACATGGATGATGTTCAGTGACGACAACGCCTTCTGACCCACGGCAATAAATTTGGTGGTCAGGCGATAACTCCCTGCCGCTGGCGCGGGGGTGACATACCCACAGGATTGCAGCCCTTGCAGGAGTCGATGCACAGTACTTTTGTTCAGCCCTGCCAGTTCAGACAAATGCGCCAACGGGCACCCATTCGGATAGTTACTCAGAATCTCAATCAACATCAAACCACGGAACAGGCTCTGACTTCCGGCTGGCCTCTCTTTGTCTTGCGTCATTTCACTCTCTTTTGTGCCCATCGCTTCCGCTCCCCTTTTCGTCGCGCTCTGATGGTAGCGCAAAGTGTGTTTCAGTTCACGATCTGAACCGAAAAAACACAACTATTTGATTTTGATGATTTTAAAAAATAGACCACCCCGTTGATCTGTCAAAATTTGATCGCTATATTTGAAATCAGATTTCGCATAGTGAAATTTAGAGATAAAAAAGCGATCAAATTTAAACAAGGAAACAGGAATGAAAGTCACTTTTGAGCAGTTGAAAGATGCGTTCAATCGGGTACTGCTGGCACGCGGTATCGCCGTTGAAACCGCCGATGCCTGTGCAGAAATGTTTGCGCGCACCACCGAGTCCGGCGTGTATTCGCACGGCGTGAATCGTTTTCCTCGTTTTATTCAGCAATTAGATAACGGCGACATCATTCCTGAGGCCAAACCGCAACGCATTACTAGCCTGGGAGCGATTGAACAATGGGATGCCCAGCGTTCGATCGGAAATCTGACGGCGAAAAAGATGATGGACCGAGCCATTGAGCTGGCCTCTGATCACGGTATTGGCCTGGTCGCACTGCGTAACGCCAACCACTGGATGCGCGGCGGCAGCTATGGCTGGCAGGCGGCAGAGAAAGGCTACATTGGTATCTGCTGGACCAACTCGATTGCCGTCATGCCGCCGTGGGGTTCGAAAGAGTGTCGCATTGGTACTAACCCGTTGATCGTCGCCATCCCCTCATCGCCAATCACCATGGTTGATATGTCGATGTCGATGTTCTCCTACGGCATGCTGGAAGTGAATCGCCTGGCCGGTCGCGAACTGCCGGTAGATGGTGGCTTTGATGATGAAGGCAATCTCACTAAAGAGCCGGGCGTTATCGAAAAAAACCGCCGCATTTTACCAATGGGTTACTGGAAAGGTTCAGGTCTGTCGATTGTGCTGGATATGATCGCCACCCTGCTTTCAGACGGTTCTTCCGTGGCCGAGGTCACCCAGGACAACAGCGATGAATATGGCGTTTCACAGATTTTCATCGCCATTGAAGTGGATAAGCTGATCGATGGCGCCACCCGTGATGCCAAGCTACAGCGGATTATGGATTTCATCACCTCCGCCGAACGCGCCGATGAAAACACACCTGTCCGCCTGCCGGGCCACGAGTTTACAAAGCTGCTGGAAGAAAACCGCCGCAACGGTATCACCGTTGATGACAGCGTCTGGGCCAAAATTCAGGCGTTGTAAGGAGTCAGAGTATGATCTTTGGACATATCGCTCAGCCTAACCCATGTCGTTTACCCGCGGCGATTGAAAGGGCACTCGACTTTCTGCGCAGCACAGACTTCCGCAATCTGGAACCGGGCGTGGTAGAAATCGACGGTAAAAATATCTTCGCGCAGGTTATCGATTTAACCACGCGTGACGTTGCCGAAAATCGCCCGGAGGTGCATCGCCGCTACCTGGATATTCAATTTCTGGCCTGGGGCGAAGAGAAAATCGGGATCGCGATTGATACCGGGAATAACCAAATCAGCGAATCGTTATTAGAACAGCGCGATATTATTTTTTATCACGCCAGCGAACATGAATCTTTCATTGAAATGATTCCGGGAAGTTATGCCATATTTTTCCCGCAGGATGTTCATCGCCCTGCATGTCATAAAACTGTCGCCACGCCGATCCGCAAAATAGTTGTGAAGGTTGCTATTTCAGTTTTATAAAAGGAGCACAACATGAGCGTTAATAATGCCGGTTATATTATCGGTGCGTACCCCTGTGCACCCTCATTTCACCAAAAGAGTGAAGAGGAAGAGAAGGAATTCTGGCGACAGCTCGCCGATACTCCCGATATTCGCGGTCTGGAGCAGCCCTGCCTTGAACATCTTCATCCGTTAGGCGACGAATGGTTATTACGTCATACGCCGGGCGACTGGCAAATCGTGGTCACCGCCATTATGGAAACCATGCGCCGTCGCGGCGCAAACAGCGCTTTTGGGCTGGCCTCCAGCGACGAAGAACAGCGTAAAGCCAGCGTGGCGTATTACCGTCATCTGCAGCAGAAAATCAACCATATCAATACGGCACACGCCGGAAAAGTGATTGCGCTGGAACTGCATGCCGCCCCCAATGCCAGCAACCCAAATGTTGCACAGGCCACCGACGCGTTTGCCCGTTCTCTGAAAGAGATTACCTCCTGGGACTGGTCCTGCGATCTGGTGCTGGAACATTGCGACGCCATGATCGGCATTGCGCCGCGCAAAGGCTTTCTGCCGTTGGACAACGTGCTGGAGGTCATTGCCGGGTATGACATCAGCCTGTGCATTAACTGGGCGCGATCGACCATTGAAGGACAGAATCCCGCCCTGGCGCTGGCCCACACGCAGCAGGCCAAACGGGCTGGAAAACTGGGCGCGCTGATGTTCTCCGGTACCACGCTTGCGGGGGAATACGGCGAGTGGCAGGACTTACATGCGCCGTTTGCCCCATTCTGCCCACAAAGCCTGATGACCACCGACCATGCCCGCGAATTATTCGCCTGCGCAGAAGCCGAACCACTGCAATTTGCCGGTATTAAATTGCTGGAAATAAACGCCAATGCAGATGTGAACCATCGCGTAGCAATATTGCGCGACGGTATCGCCGCATTAAATAAAGCAAAACTATAAAAATAAAATACTACTCTACGAGAATATTAATATGAACATGACCTCTCGCCCTACACTCAAAGATATACCCCGTCAGCGCTGGCTGCGGATTATTCCACCTATTCTCATCGCCTGTATTATTTCTTATATGGACCGCGTCAATATCGCTTTCGCGATGCCGGGCGGAATGGATGAGGAATTAGGTATTTCCGCCACCATGGCAGGAC
Source organism: Citrobacter sp. Cf072 (assembly GCF_030334485.1). NCBI lineage: Bacteria > Pseudomonadati > Pseudomonadota > Gammaproteobacteria > Enterobacterales > Enterobacteriaceae > Citrobacter > Citrobacter sp. Cf072. The sequence goes on from NZ_JAOWDX010000034.1 coordinate 232,481, forward strand.
TGGCTGGCGGTATTTTCTTTATCGGTTATCTGTTTTTACAGGTTCCCGGCGGAAAAATTGCCGTTCACGGCAGCGGCAAGAAATTTATCGGCTGGTCGCTGGTTGCCTGGGCGGTTATTTCCGTCCTCACGGGGTTAATCACTAATCAGTACCAACTGCTGGTTCTGCGCTTTTTACTCGGCGTTGCCGAAGGCGGCATGCTGCCGGTGGTGCTGACGATGATCAGTAACTGGTTCCCCGACGCCGAGCGTGGTCGCGCCAATGCGATTGTGATTATGTTTGTGCCGATTGCCGGGATCATTACCGCTCCGCTCTCGGGCTGGATTATCACCGTTCTCGACTGGCGCTGGCTGTTCATCATTGAAGGTTTGCTTTCCGTCGTTGTACTGGTGTTGTGGGCCTATACCGTTTACGACCGTCCACAGGAGGCGCGCTGGATCTCTGAGGCCGAGAAAAATTACCTGGTCGAAACGCTTGCCGCCGAGCAAAAAGCCATTGCCGGAACGGAAGTCAAAAATGCCTCTCTGGGCGCGGTGCTTTCCGATAAAACCATGTGGCAGCTCATCGCGCTGAACTTCTTCTATCAGACCGGGATTTACGGTTACACCCTGTGGCTGCCGACCATCCTCAAAGAGTTGACGCACAGCAGCATGGGACAGGTCGGTATGCTCGCCATTCTGCCGTACGTCGGGGCCATTGCCGGGATGTTCCTGTTCTCTTCTCTCTCTGACCGCACCGGTAAACGCAAGCTGTTCGTCTGCCTGCCGTTGATTGGCTTTGCCCTGTGCATGTTCCTTTCCGTGGCGCTGAAAAATAACGTCTGGCTGGCTTATGCCGCGCTGGTCGGCTGCGGCTTCTTCCTGCAATCGGCAGCGGGCGTGTTCTGGACCATTCCGGCGCGTTTGTTCAGTGCGGAAATGGCCGGTGGCGCGCGTGGAGTCATCAACGCGCTGGGCAACCTCGGCGGCTTCTGCGGTCCTTATGCGGTCGGCGTACTCATCACCCTGTATAGCAAAGATGCGGGGGTTTACTGCCTGGCTATCTCACTGGCTCTGGCCGCGCTGATGGCGCTGCTGCTGCCAGCCAAATGCGACGCCGGTGCCGCTCCGCTAAAGACACTGAATCCACATAAACGTACAGCGTAAAACAATGCCCGGTGGCGCTGCGCTTACCGGGCCTACAGGTAGCAACCGTCCCAGGCCGGATAAGCGCAGCGCCATCCGGCAAAAATGAGATAACAAGATGAGTGAGAAAGAGACCTTCTGGCTGGGTATTGATTGTGGCGGTACGTATCTGAAAGCCGGGTTGTATGACGCCAAAGGTCATGAACATGGCATTAACCGGCAATCGTTGCAGACCGCATCGCCATTGCCCGGTTACGCCGAACGCGATATGCACCAGTTGTGGCAACAATGTGTAGCCACGATCGCCGGGCTGTTAGCGCGCACCGGCGTCTGCGGCGATCAAATCAAAGGCGTCGGTATTTCCGCTCAGGGCAAAGGCCTGTTCCTTCTCGATAAGCAGGATAAACCGCTGGGCAATGCCATCCTCTCTTCCGACCGCCGGGCGATGGACATCGTTCAGCGCTGGCAGCAGGATGGGATCCCTGAGCAGCTCTACCCGGTCACCCGCCAGACATTGTGGACCGGGCATCCGGCATCATTGCTGCGCTGGGTGAAAGAGAATCAACCTCACCGTTACGCGCAAATTGGCTGCGTCATGATGGGCCATGACTATCTGCGCTGGTGCTTAACCGGCGTCAAAGGCTGTGAAGAGAGCAATATTTCCGAGTCGAACCTCTACAACATGGCTTCGGGTCAGTACGACTCGCGCCTGACCCAGTGGCTGGGCATCAGTGAGATCGACAATGCGCTACCACCGATTGTCGGTTCAGCAGAAATATGCGGGGAAATCACCGCTCAGACAGCCGCCATAACCGGTCTGGCGGCGGGCACGCCCGTCGTCGGCGGACTGTTTGATGTGGTTTCCACCGCACTCTGCGCCGGTATCGAAGATGAATACACCCTCAACGCGGTGATGGGTACCTGGGCCGTCACCAGCGGGATCGCTCACGGTCTGCGCGACCACGAGGCCCATCCCTATGTTTATGGGCGCTATGTCAACGACGGGCAGTACATCGTTCACGAAGCTAGCCCGACCTCTTCCGGCAATCTGGAATGGTTTACCGCCCAGTGGGGCGAACTCTCTTTTGCTGAGATCAATCAGGCCGTCGCCAGCTTACCGAAAGCCGGTAGCGAGCTTTTCTTCCTGCCCTTTTTGTACGGCAGCAACGCCGGGCTGGAGATGACCAGCGGCTTTTATGGCATGCAGGCAATACACACTCGCGCCCACTTATTACAGGCCATCTACGAAGGCGTGGTTTTTAGCCACATGACCCACCTCAACCGCATGCGCGAACGTTTTACGAAGGCGCATACCCTGCGCGTCACTGGCGGTCCGGCGCACTCCGACATCTGGATGCAAATGCTGGCAGACGTCAGCGGTTTACGTATCGAATTGCCGCAGATTGAAGAGACCGGTTGCTTTGGCGCTGCGCTCGCCGCCCGCGTCGGCACCGGCGTTTATTCCAACTTCAGCGACGCCCAGCGCAGCCTACAGCACCCGGTGCGCACGCTATTGCCGGACGCCGCCGCGCAGTCGAGCTACCAGCGTAAATACCGCCAATACCTGGATTTAATTACCGCACTACAGGGCTACCACGCCCGCATTAAGGAGCACGAATGATGAGTCGACCATTACTGCAACTGGCGCTCGACCACACCAGCCTTGAAGCCGCACAACGCGACGTCGCGCTGCTACAAGAGAACGTCGATATCGTTGAAGCGGGGACGATTCTCTGCTTAACCGAAGGACTGAGCGCCGTGAAAGCACTGCGTGCCCAGTGCCCGACTAAAATCATCGTCGCCGACTGGAAAGTGGCCGATGCGGGCGAAACCCTCGCGCAGCAAGCCTTTGGAGCAGGTGCAAACTGGATGACCATTATCTGTGCTGCGCCGCTGGCGACGGTAGAGAAAGGTCATGGCATCGCGCAGTCCTGCGGCGGCGAAATTCAGATGGAGCTGTTCGGCAACTGGACGCTGGATGATGCCCGCGACTGGTATCGCGTTGGCGTTCGCCAGGCGATTTACCATCGTGGCCGCGATGCTCAGGCCAGCGGACAACTGTGGGGAGAAGCAGACCTGGCGCGTATGAAGGCGCTTTCTGATATTGGTCTGGAACTGTCGATTACCGGTGGGATCACGCCCGCCGATCTGTCGTTGTTTCGCGATATTAACGTCAAAGCTTTTATTGCCGGGCGCGCGCTGGCGGGAGCGCAAAACCCAGCGCAGGTTGCTGGCGAATTCCATGCGCAAATCGACGCCATCTGGGGAACACAGCATGCGTAATCATCCATTAGGTATCTATGAAAAAGCGCTGGCGAAAGACCTCTCCTGGCCGGAACGGCTGGTGCTGGCAAAAAGCTGCGGTTTTGATTTCGTCGAGATGTCGGTGGATGAAACCGATGAACGTCTGTCGCGTCTCGACTGGAGTCCGGCTCAGCGCGCATCGCTGGTGAGCGCGATGCTGGAAACCGGCGTGGCGATCCCATCAATGTGCTTGTCCGCCCACCGTCGTTTTCCCTTTGGCAGCCGCGATGAAGCCGTGCGTGAGCGGGCGCGAGAAATAATGAGCAAAGCCATTCGTCTGGCGCGCGATCTGGGTATCCGCACTATTCAACTGGCTGGTTACGACGTCTATTACGAAGAACATGACGCAGGAACGCAGCAGCGCTTTGCCGAAGGGCTGGCATGGGCAGTCGAGCAAGCCGCTGCCGCGCAGGTGATGCTGGCGGTAGAAATCATGGATACCGCGTTTATGAACTCGATCAGCAAGTGGAAAAAGTGGGATGAAATGCTGTCATCGCCGTGGTTCACCGTTTATCCGGACGTGGGCAACCTCAGCGCCTGGGGGAATGACGTCACTGCCGAATTGACGCTGGGCATTGACCGCATCGCTGCTATCCATCTGAAAGACACGCTGCCGGTAACCGAAACTCATCCGGGCCAGTTTCGCGATGTGCCGTTTGGCGAAGGGTGCGTGGACTTTGTTGGCATCTTCAAAACGCTGCATCAGCTGAACTATCGCGGGTCGTTTCTGATTGAAATGTGGACTGAAAAAGCGAAGGAGCCGGTACTGGAAATTATCCAGGCACGGCGCTGGATAGAAGCACGCATGCAGGAAGGAGGATTTCCATGTTAGAACAACTGAAAGCCGAGGTGCTGGCGGCAAACCTGGCGCTCCCGGCTCATGGCTTAGTCACCTTTACCTGGGGCAACGTCAGCGCAGTGGATGAAACACGTAAACTGATGGTGATTAAGCCATCCGGCGTGGAATATGAGGTGATGACCGCCGACGACATGGTGGTAGTGGATATTGCCAGCGGCAACGTAGTGGAAGGCAACAAAAAACCGTCGTCCGACACGCCAACCCATCTGGCGCTGTATCGTCGTTATCCACAGATCGGCGGGATCGTCCATACCCATTCTCGCCACGCGACGATCTGGTCGCAGGCGGGTCTGGATCTCCCTGCATGGGGCACCACGCATGCCGATTATTTCTATGGTTCTATTCCGTGTACGCGTCTAATGACCGCTGAAGAGATCAACGGCGAATATGAATATCAAACCGGAGAGGTGATCATTCAGACCTTCGAGCAGCGCGATCTCAATCCGCTGCAGGTTCCGGCGGTATTGGTGCACTCCCACGGACCGTTCGCCTGGGGTAAAGACGCCGCAGACGCGGTGCATAACGCTGTGGTGCTCGAAGAGTGCGCCTACATGGGGTTGTTCTCTCGCCAGTTAGCCCCGCAGTTGCCGGATATGCAGTCTGAGTTGCTGGATAAACATTATCTGCGCAAACACGGGGCGAATGCGTATTACGGACAATAACGGGTCAGGCGCTATTGATATGTTCTTTGCAATAGCGCCGTTTCCACGCCGCGGGCGTCAGGCTGGTGTGCTTGTGGAATATTTTGCGAAAATAACCCACATCATTAAATCCACATTTCATCGCCACCTCGGTTAGCGACAGCGAATCGCTGATTAACAGTTTTTCTGCCGCCCTTACCCGCTGACGGTGCAACGCTTCGGTTAGCGTCAGCCGGAAAGCGCCACGGAAAACGCGCCCCAGATAATCCGCATTGCAATGCAGCTCTTTCGCCAACGTTGAGGCGGAAATCGGCAGGTGGAACCGGGTGTGAATGATTTGCTGCGCTTTCCAGGCCAACGCATTCCCGGGGCTGTCGACAGGTTGCTCGCAGGCGGCTGCGGATATTTGCTGCAAAATCAGCAGCAGGATCAGTTCCAGCGCCATGCTGCGATGAATATTTTCCTGCTCGCGTAAGAACTGGCGAAACAGCGAAATAATATATTGGGGCTCGCCCACCCGGGTATGTTGAGGGATAGCAAGTAACGGTTCCGTTATTGATGCGTCGTTTTCTGCCGTCACCTCAAAATGCAGCCAGTAAAATTTCAAATCAGCCGGAAATTGCCCAACGCCAATATGCAAGCGCTGCGGCCACAGCAGCAAACTTTCTCCGGCATTCACGCAAAAAACTGTCTGGCCTTCGCGAATCGTTAATGTCCCTTTTTCAACAAAGATAATTTCCCAGGATTGCAATCGTCGCGCAGGATGACTGCCCACGCCCCGGGAAATAAATAGCCCACCATTTTGCACTTTAATCGGAAGAGACATGGATAATTCGAGCATATATATTCAAATTCCCGCTTTCTACATTATTTAAACCGATCTTTATCATTGATTATTCACGATAAACCTGCTTTCCGCCGGATCGAAATCACATTTTTATAATGAAGTCGGAATTGTCATCTTTTTATACTTTTCTCTTCCCTTGTTGACCCAAACATTTCGTGCAGAATAAATAACGTATTTTGCAAATTACAAACAAATAACCCGCAACGTAGCGGGATACTTTCTGAACATCCTCTCCGGGAGTTATTTATGACTTCGGCTCCGATTACAACATCTGATTTGGCACAGCGTGCCCAGGACGACAAATTATCCCTGCGTGAAAAAATTGGTTATGGACTAGGCGATGCTGGCGGGACAGTAATTACCTGCCTGATCATGAACTTCCTGACATTTTTCTACACCGATGTCTTCGGGTTAACGCCTGCGCTGGTCGGCACATTATTTATTGCCCTGCGTGTATTTGACGCCATTTCCGACCCCATCATGGGTGTGCTAGCCGACCGTACGCAAAGCCGCTGGGGGCGCTTTCGCCCGTGGCAACTGTGGGTTGCGATTCCGATCGGTATTATTGGCGTGCTCACTTTTACCGTCCCGGACACCAGCATGGGGGTCAAGATCGCCTGGGCATTCGGCACCTATCTCCTGCTCTCTGTCGGCTATACCGCCATCAACGTACCGTATTGTGCGCTGATCAACACCATGACGACCCGCCATAACGAGGTGATCGCCTGTCAGTCCTGGCGCTTTGTGCTGTGCGGCGTGGCGGGATTCCTGGTTTCCGTTGGTCTGCCGTGGATGGTGGATATTCTGGGTCAGGGCAATGCCGCACAGGGTTATCAGTTTGGCGTGGGCATCCTGTGTGCCATCGCGGTGGTGATGTTCCTGTGCTGTTTCTTCTGGGTTCGCGAGCGTGTACCGCTGGCGATGATGGGGAAATTTACCCTGCGTGAACACATTGGAGGGCTGCGCAAAAACGATCAGCTATTGTTGATGCTGGTAATGTCTTTCCTGCTGATCAACGTCTTTAATATTCGCGGCGGCGGGTACATGTATTTTATTACCTACGTGCTGGAAGGCAGCACCGCCTATACGTCGCTGTTTTTCACCATGGTCACTTTCGCGTCCATCATCGGTTCAGTGATTGTCAGCCCCCTGACCCGCCGCATCGATACCGTCAAACTCTATTACTACACCAATCTGGTGCTGACGGCCCTGGCGATACTGATGTGGTTCCTGCCAACCGGCCCGGCTTATCAGACGCTGTGGCTGGCAGTCATCCTCGGTAACGGCATTATTTTAGGCTTCACGCTGCCGTTGCACTTCTCACTGATGGCCTTCGCCGACGATTACGGCGAGTGGAAAACCGGCGTACGTTCCTCCGGCATGAATTTCGCCTTCAATCTGTTTTTCATCAAGCTGGCCTGGGCCTCAAGTGCGGGGATCATCAGCCTGCTGTTTATTTTTGTCGCCTATCAGCCAGGCGCTGGTAACCAAACCGCCAGCTCGCTGCAAGGAATTACCGCGATGGAGACGCTGCTTCCCGCACTGTTCCACCTGCTGTTGGCGCTGTCCATCCGCATCTGCAAACTCAATAATCCGATGATGTCGCGCATTGCCACCGATCTGCGTCAGCGTCATGTACAGCCTTAAGGAGCACGAAATGAACGTACTGGAAGTCGACCTGCATAAGCTCACCGTCAGCGATCCGTTCCTCGGACAATATCAGCAGTTGGTGCGTGACGTGGTGATCCCCTATCAATGGGATGCGCTCAATGACCGCATTGCAGAGGCGGAACCAAGTCATGCGATAGAGAATTTCCGTATCGCCGCGGGCCTGCAGGATGGCGAATTTTACGGCATGGTTTTTCAGGATAGCGACGTAGCAAAGTGGCTGGAGGCCGTTGCCTGGTCCCTGTGCCAGAAACCCGATGCGGAACTTGAAAAAACGGCCGATGAAGTCATTGAACTGGTGGCGGCCGCCCAGTGCGAAGATGGCTATCTCAATACGTACTTCACAGTGAAAGCACCGGATGAACGCTGGAGCAACCTCGCTGAGTGTCATGAGTTGTACTGTGCAGGTCATTTGATCGAAGCAGGCGTCGCGTTCTTTCAGGCGACGGGTAAACGCCGTCTGTTAGAGGTGGTGTGTCGCCTGGCAGATCACATCGACAGCGTGTTTGGACTCGGGGAGAATCAACTGCGCGGCTACCCAGGACACCCGGAGATCGAGCTGGCGTTAATGCGCTTATACGAAGTGACCCAGCAACCACGCTATATGGCGCTGGTAAATTACTTTGTGGAACAGCGCGGCGCACAGCCCCATTTCTATGACGAAGAGTACGAAAAGCGCGGCCAAACCTCTTACTGGCATACTTACGGTCCGGCATGGATGGTGAAGGATAAACCCTATAGCCAGGCTCATCAGCCCATTTCAGAACAGCAAACGGCGATCGGGCATGCGGTGCGCTTTGTCTACCTGATGACCGGCGTCGCTCATCTGGCACGCTTAAGCCAGGACGAAGGCAAGCGTCAGGATTGCCTGCGTCTGTGGAAAAACATGGCCCAGCGCCAGTTGTACATTACCGGCGGGATCGGTTCACAAAGCAGCGGCGAGGCGTTTAGCTGCGATTACGATCTGCCCAACGACTCCGTGTATGCGGAAAGCTGCGCCTCTATCGGCCTGATGATGTTCGCCCGCAGAATGCTGGAAATGGAAGCCGACAGCCAGTATGCCAACGTGATGGAGCGCGCCCTGTATAATACCGTATTGGGCGGGATGGCGCTCGATGGCAAGCACTTCTTCTATGTGAACCCGCTGGAAGTACATCCTAAATCATTAAAATTCAATCATATTTATGACCACGTGAAACCCGTTCGTCAGCGCTGGTTTGGCTGCGCCTGTTGCCCGCCGAATATCGCCCGCGTGTTAACCTCAATTGGTCACTACATCTATACACCGCGTCAGGACGCGCTGTATATCAATATGTACGTGGGCAATAGCATGGAGGTCCCTGTTGTAAACGGCTCGCTTAAACTGCGTATTAGCGGAGATTACCCATGGCATGAGCAGGTAAAAATCACCATCGAATCACCGCAGTCGGTTTATCACACCCTGGCTCTGCGCCTGCCAGACTGGTGCTCCGCGCCGCAGGTTTTGTTGAATGGTCAGTCGGTTGAGCAGGATATTCGCAAAGGCTATTTGCACATCAGTCGAACCTGGCAGGAAGGCGATACGCTCAGTTTGACCCTGCCAATGCCGGTGCGTCGGGTATACGGAAATCCATTAGTGCGTCATGTTGCCGGTAAGGTCGCCATTCAGCGTGGGCCACTGGTATATTGCCTGGAGCAGGCCGACAACGGCGAGGAATTGCATAATCTGTGGTTGCCAAAAGAGAGTGAGTTCAGAGTATTCGAAGGTAAGGGATTGTTCAGCCATAAAATGTTAATTCAGGCTGAAGGTGTGAAGCAAAGTGCAGCCGATGCAGCACAACAATCGTTGTGGCACTATGATGTTTCCCCAACTTCGCGTCAGGCGCATACATTGACGTTTATTCCGTGGTTTAGCTGGGCAAACCGTGGTGAAGGCGAAATGCGTATCTGGATAAACGAGCAGTAATAATAAGGCGGATGGCGGCGGTTAGCCCCCATCCGTCAATGTCTCATGAAAAGATTGCCCTCCTCCCTGAGGACAAACGGGTGAGAATCAGAAACGCCAGGTCAGACCGGACATAAAGGTAAAGCTGTCATCGCGATCTACCATCGGGCTATTTTTAATGTCATCCGGCAGTGCGCTATAATTGGCGCTTGCCAGCAGCGTCAGGTTAGTGGTCAATGCGTATTTAGCGGACAGGCCAACATACGGTGTCCAGCTATCGCCTGGGGAATAGCTTGATAAGCCACTACGACGGGACTCATTACCCGATATGCCGTAGTAGTATTCATTGAAGTTTTCGTCATAGTAGAGCACGCCAATCGATGGCGTCAGCGTCAGCTTGCCCATCGGCATTGGACGGAACAGTGAAACTTCCCCTACCCAGCCATTACTGTTGTCCAGCACATCCGCAGCGGCGGAGACTTTCACGCTACCCCATCTTTCATGGTGATACCACGCGGCACCCGCCATTGCAGTTGCGTCACGCTTATCCAGCTTTTTCATCGCATGATCGTCATTATCGCCGGGATCAAACTCAAGCGGCATATAAGAGGCAGTAATACTAAATTCATTACTTTCACTCTTAGACAAAATATAACCTAGCGTTGTTTGCCTAAAATAAAATGATTCACTTTCGTAACTGACCAGCGGTACTGCGTGAACATTATCATTATACCCGCGATAAGGTGATTCATTATATACAGCACCAGCGCCAATAGAAAACTCTGCGGCAGTTGCACTCGCCATAAAAGAAAAGGCGAGCAGTGCCACAATATTGTGTTTAATTAACATGCCAACATTCCATTTTAAAATAAGCTACAAAACTGGTGCATAATAATGCTTACAATTTCATCGATGCAAGGTTCATATTTATATAGTAATATATAAAAAATTATATATATTGGGCTTGGCGATGAATAAATTACAACTTAAACACCGGGAGCTGAAGATTATTTCGGTAATCGCTGCCAGTGAAAATATCAGTCATGCCGCGACTGTTCTCGGCATCGCACAGGCCAACGTCAGTAAATATCTTGCTGATTTTGAATCAAAAGTTGGATTAAAGGTGTTTGACCGCACCACCCGGCAACTGACCCTCACGCCGTTTGGTATAGCGTTACTTCCTTACATCAATGACATGTTAGACAGAAACGAGCAGTTAAATAATTTCATTGCTGATTATAAGCACGAGAAACGTGGAAAAGTAACGGTATATGCACCAACCGGAATTATCGCTTACTTATCGCAACATGTTATTGCAAAAATTATGGATATTGGCGATATCAGTCTGGTGCTAAAAACCTATAACCTGGAACGTAAAGCCTTTTATGAAGGAGTCGAATTTCCTGATGACTGTGATGTTTTAATTACTTATGCACATCCAAAAGATGAATCTTTGGTCGCCAGTTTTATTACCAAATATGTAGTTACCGCTTTCGCCAGTAATCAATATCTGGCCCAACATCCCATCAGCACTCCTGAAGAACTTGAGCATCACTCCTGTATTCTGATTGATTCCATGATGATTGATGATGCTAACATTTGGCGATTCTCTTCCCCCGGTGGTAAAGAGATGCATGATTACCGCGTAACGGGTAACTATGTTTGCGACAATACGCAATCTGCGTTGTCGTTGGCGCGAAACCATCTGGGCATTGTTTTTGCACCCAAGGCGAGCGTACAAAAAGAAAGTCAGCCTAACGGGCTGGTTCCGTGTTTCTCCGGACAGCATGAATGGTGGCTGGATCTGGTGGCGATTTTCCGCAAACGTGAATATCAGCCATGGCGGGTACAGTTTATTCTTGATGAGATGTTGGCGGAGATTCGCCGGCAGCTTGCTCAGTCGCTGGATCAGCAGACTGAGCAAGCAAAATAGCCTGAGTTTAATGATCGAGATACAGGTAATGCACCCAACTGGTCATGCGCAACAAGACTTTGCGCATGACGGACACATGTTCGAAGTGGTCAGAATAAACCGCGACCTGCGCGTAGATCCCATCAGGTAACGCGCTAACCTCCGCATTATCATTCAGCTCAATCGTGGCGATCACCCCTTCCGAACCGGGCGTAGAATTTAAGGATTGCAGCGCCCCATTCGACTGGTATGTCCCGCCCGGCACTGCCGGACTAATTGCAGCCAGTTTACCGCTGAATACCTTACCCGGCAGCGCGTTAAATACCACTTCCGCTTCATCGCCAGGTTCCAGACGCAGCAGCGAGTTCTGACGGAACTGGGCGATAATTTGCCTTTTTTGATCCGGGATGAATACCATCACCGGACGCATCGGCAGCGCGGCGGCATAGGTTCCCGGGCGCATCAGCACCTGCGTAACATAGCCATCGCTGGGCGCGCGAACCACCGTCTGGTCCAGGTTGAACTCCGCTTCGGCTAACTGCGCTTTCAGGCTGGCAATTTGCGAATTCTCGCCCAGTATCAGGCTGTCTAACTGACTCTGGATTTGTTGCTGCTCCGCGACGGAAGATTTCACCGACGCTTCCTGCGCCAGATAGTTTTGCCGCGCCGCATCAATATCGCGTTCAGAAAAAGGATTCACCTTCGCCTGACTACCCTGCGCATAGCGCTGGTAATCTTTTGCCAGTTTGTCACGCGTGGCCTTTGCCCGCTGCGTGTTGGCTTTCATTTCGTCTAACTGCGCAACCAGAGCCTGCTCTTTATGCTGTGCGGTGACAATATCAGCTTTCAGGCGATCGACCCGTGCCTGATAACGCCCTGGATTAAGCTTAAACAGAACCTCGCCTTTTTTGATTAGCGTATTCTTCTTATCCGTCACTTCTGTCACTACACCCGTTACCTGCGGCACCACGGGAATAGAAATTACCGCCTTTTGTGCTTTAAAGGTATACGGATGGTTATAATTCATCAGTAATATAAGCCCGCAAACAATGAATATACCGCCTAATGCTGCGGTAGGAACTGTCCATTTATTTACAGGAATTTTAAAAACTTTAAATATTGACCATGCACACGCCACATAGGTCAGAACAATTAGTAAATCCATCGATATTACTCCGCCGGAGAGGTCTTGGCCTCACCCAGTTTCTTTTCCAGATCCGCAACCCTTGCCTGAAGCTGGATCAGGGAAGAATCCGCGCTCTGCATACCCCATCCGCGCTCCGGACGATAAAGCGTTGCCCAGATCCATAAAAAGGGCCAAATAACATGTAAGGTAAACAAACTAACCCAACCCGCAACATGTATTGCGTCGGCATGGGGGTGGTTACGTTTCTTTGCAATTAGATAGGGAATATCATGCAGAATAATAATCCCGTAAAAAATGACCAGGAATACAAAAATAAGCACTCCTAATGCAAAATAATTAAGGAACATATTTGCCTCAGGGATTTAAATTAAGGAATTCAGATGCAATTTGATTTAAACAATAGAGTTGATAATAGTATTGGAATGACCAGACTGGATGCAATTTTCTTATTTATATAACGATATATGGGTTTCTATATATACACGTCGTCTTTCGAGCTGCAGGACATAACTTGATGCCCGGTACGCTAAACGCGACCGGGCAGTAAGAGACGTGAAATTAAAACAGCCCCAGTGGTTTATCAGAGTAGCTCACCAACAGGCACTTGGTTTGCTGATAATGTTCAAGCATCATCTTATGCGTCTCGCGCCCGATGCCCGACTGCTTATAGCCACCAAACGCCGCATGTGCCGGATACGCATGGTAACAGTTGGTCCAAACTCGCCCCGCCTGAATCCCACGTCCCATTTTGTACGCCAGATTTCCATTACGACTCCAGACACCAGCGCCAAGCCCATATTGGGTGTCATTAGCGATTTCCAGCGCCTCTTCCATGGTTTTAAACGTTGTGACAGCCAGCACCGGCCCGAAGATCTCCTCCTGGAAAACCCGCATGTTGTTCTTACCAAACAGAATGGTTGGTTCGAGGTAGTACCCCTCTTTTAACTCGCCATCCAGCTGCTTGCGCCGCCCGCCGGTGAGAACATCTGCTCCTTCTTTCTTACCAATGTCGATGTAATTCAGAATAGTTTCCAGTTGACCATGCGACACCTGCGCGCCCATTTGCGTCACGCTGTCTAACGGGTTGCCGCTACGGATACTTTCCACCCGACGAATGGCTCTTTCCATAAAACGTTCATAAATGGATTCCTGAACCAGCGCACGACTCGGACAGGTACACACTTCGCCCTGGTTGAAGGCAAACAATGCAAAACCTTCCAGCGCTTTGTCAAAGAACGCATCTTCTTCATCCATCACGTCCGCGAAGAAGATATTGGGTGATTTCCCGCCCAGTTCCAGCGTGACAGGAATAATGTTCTGCGTGGCGTACTGCATGATCTGCTGCCCAACTTCCGTTGAGCCGGTAAACGCCACTTTCGCAATACGTTTTGACGTCGCCAGATACTCACCGATCTCCCCACCCGCGCCGTTTACCACGTTCACCACGCCAGGCGGGAGCAGATCGCCGATGACTTCCATCAGCAACAGTACGGACAGCGGCGTCAGGCGCGCGGGTTTCAGCACCACGCAGTTACCCGCCGCCAGCGCGGGTGCCATCTTCCAGCTGGCCATCAGCAGCGGGAAGTTCCACGGGATAATTTGCCCTACCACGCCAAGAGGTTCATGGAAGTGATAAGCCACGGTTTCGCTATCAACCTCGCTGATTCCCCCTTCCTGCGCACGAATACAGGAGGCAAAATAGCGGAAATGGTCAATTGCCAGCGGCACATCGGCCGCGCTGGTTTCGCGGATGGGTTTACCGTTATCCCAGGTTTCAGCCGTTGCCAGCAGCTCCAGATTTTGCTCCATACGATCGGCAATTTTGAACAAAATCGCCGCCCTGTCCTGCACGGAAGTCTGCGCCCATTTATCTTTTACTTTATGCGCGGCATCCAGTGCCAAATCGATGTCCTTTTTGCCGGAAGAGGCCACTTCGCACAGTAATTGCCCGGTTACCGGCGTCAGGTTTTGGTAATACTCGCCGTCCACCGGGGCGACCCAGTCACCACCGATAAAGTTATCGTATCGGGCTTTTAACTTCAGGGGGTAACCATACTCGCCGGGGTAAATACGCGTTGAAGGGGGGTTATTGGTCATGACCGTCTCCTTGCTGTAGGGGTACTACAAGGGTAGACGGGACTGGCGAATTATTCGCCAGCCTTTTACTGCTTTACGACAGGTATCACGAATTACATGGCAGCACGATAAATCGCCATGATTTCTTCATGTGTCGCCTGAATCGGGTTAGTGAAACCACAGGCATCTTTCAGGGCATTAGTCGCCAGAACGGCAAAATCTTCTTCCTTCACGTTCAGCTCACGCAGACCGGCCGGAATATTCACTTTCTGCGCCAGTTCGCGGATCGCCGCGATGCAGGCTTCTGCCCCTTGCTCTTCGCTCAGACCAGCAACGTTCACACCCATTGCCGAGGCGCAATCGCGCAGGCGGGCGGCAGCAACTTTACTATTAAATACCTGTACATGCGGCAGCAGTACGGCATTACATACTCCGTGTGGCAGATCGTAGAAGCCACCCAGCTGGTGCGCCATTGCATGCACGTAGCCAAGAGAGGCATTGTTAAAGGCCATACCTGCGAGGAACTGCGCATAGGCCATGGCTTCGCGCGCCTGAGCATTACTGCCCTCTTCAACGGCGACCGGCAGGTTTTGCGCAATCATGGTGACCGCTTTCAGCGCACATGCATCGGTAATCGGCGTGGCAGCAATCGACACGTAAGCTTCGATAGCGTGGGTTAACGCATCCATACCGGTAGCCGCCGTCAGAGACTTCGGCATGCCGACCATCAGCGAGGAGTCGTTAACCGACAGCAGCGGCGTAACGTGCTTATCCACAATCGCCATTTTAATGTGGCGTACTTCATCGGTGATGATGCAGAAGCGGGTCATTTCAGATGCCGTACCCGCCGTGGTGTTGATGGCGATCATCGGCAACTGCGGTTTTGCAGAACGGTCTACACCTTCGTAATCGCGAATATCGCCACCGTTAGCCGCCACCAGCGCAATACCTTTTGCACAATCGTGTGGAGAACCGCCACCGAGAGAAATAACGCTATCACAGTCGTTTTCAGTCAACATTTGCAGGCCAGCGGCAACGTTGCTGGTCGTGGGATTAGGATGCGTACCGTCGTAAATTACGCTGAAAATATCACGTTCCTGTAATGCTTTTTGAATCTCGCCAGCCATACCTAATTTCGTTAGCATGGCATCCGTGACAATCAGCGTACGGCGAAAACCATATTCCGCCATTGTATTCATTGCGTCTTTTAATGAATCAGCGCCGATTACATTCACGGAAGGAATAAAAAATGTTGAAGCAGCCATTGTACGATCCTTAATTATTCTAAAAGAGTCAGGAAGCATACGAGTGAAATATCCAACAGAATATGATCATGGTTGTTATTTTAATAACAACCAAAATTAAAAAGCACATTAGGTTCATAATCTAATGTGCTTATTTCAATCAATATCTATTTTGTATTAATTCATTTAATTCCTGAATTAATTGTTTCATTACTTTTCGGGGAACAGCAATGCATCGCGCAATAAATGATCATTTCCCCGACGGCGAGTAAAACCAATGCGGTCAAAATATTCCAGAATCTGAATAGCCAATTTGCGCCCGATGTTAAGTCTGTCGCGAAAATCAGCGGCACATGTCGATCCCCTTTCCTGATCCAGTTCGCGGATCATATTGGCAAAGGCCACTATCCGATCGTTACGGTAATAACGATCTTTCACGATCGCGGTGATGATGCCTTGCTGCGCCGCTTGTCGTAACACCACACGCATCATTTGCTCATCCGTGCCCGTCTGTTTTGCCAGGTCGCGCACCCACCACGGCTCATCGCCAAAAAGCGGTTCTGCTTTTTGCCAGATAGCCTGCTGCTCATCGCTGAAACCGGCCTTGTGATCGGGCAAATGCAGCCAGCCATGATGACTATGGATGACGCCGCTCTCGCGCATCTTTTCAATCAGCAGCAGGACCAGCGCTTCATCTTCCATCGGCAAAGCCATCCGGCGCAGGCGTTCGCGCCCAGGTCCAGGCTCATCGCGGTGCTGGGCGTGGTAAGTCGCCAGCGTATCGAGGATTTTGCGCTGCCAGCGCGCTGCAACAGTGGCATCCAACAGACTGTATCCTGCCTGAATAAAACCATGCTGCTCGATCAACGGACGCATGCCGTTACCGTTGAGCTGACGCGCCCAGGCGAAGTCGGGAATATTTACCGCTCCACGCGTCAGATGCAACGCCAGAGCGTCACCATCACTCTGTGCGTTTTCCAACGCCGACAGCCACTGCAAATATTCCGGCTTACGCTTCCCGCGACGCGGCGGATTGAGCGTGACCACGCGCGCACCGGCCAGCGTCGTGCGAGCCGAAATATCGCGCAGCACCAGACGATCGTTATCGGCGAGCCAGAGTGGTGTATCAAACACCAGCTCCGCCAGCGTCCCTTCAAGCAGCGAGATTCTCCCGGTGACGTGGCTAGCCGCGTGGTGAATATGCAACGGTTGCCACTGCATCAGCGGCGCGGCATGTTCTAAAGAGACAATCACGCGGGTAAACGCCTCTGGCGGCGCATCAGCAAGCAGCCAGTCGCCGCGGTTAAGTTCTTCTTTTTGCGCATCACCGGCAATATTTAGCGCAATACGTTGTCCCGCCTGCGCGCGATCGGTGGCCTGATTTTGTGCATGCAGGCTACGTACGCGCATCGGTTTGTTGACGCCCGTGAGCCACAGTGTGTCACCGACATTCACTTCACCGCTGAGCGCCGTCCCGGTCACCACCAGTCCCGCGCCTTTGACCGTAAAGGCACGGTCAATCGCCAGGCGGAAGCTGTGATCGCGGGCATGCTCACGCGACGTTAATTGCAGCAAATGTTCGCGCAGTTCCTCGATGCCACGGCCTTCACTGGCGGCAGTGACGAAAAGCACCGACTCCGCGAAACCATAATTCCCCAGCGCGGCCTGAATCTCCGCACGCACCTCTTCAATTCTTGCTTCGTCCACGCGGTCGGCTTTCGTAAGTGCCACGGTGATCTGCGGATTACCCGTCAGTTGCAGAATTTGCAAATGCTCACGCGTTTGCGCCATCACGCCGTCATCACACGCCACCACCAGCAGCGCGTGATCAATCCCGCCAACACCCGCCAGCATGTTAGACAGAAACTTTTCGTGTCCGGGTACATCGATAAATCCCAGTATCCGCCCGTCCGGCTGCGGCCAGTAGGCATAGCCGAGATCGATGGTCATGCCGCGCTTTTTTTCTTCCGGCAGACGGTCGGCATTCACGCCGGTAATCGCCTGTAATAACGTTGTTTTTCCGTGGTCAACGTGTCCGGCGGTTGCAATAATCATTTCAGCATCATCTCCATAAACCGGGTCTCGTCTTCAAGGCAGCGCAGATCCAGCCACATGCGGCCATCATAAATCCGGCCAATGATCGGCACGGGCAGTGCACGCCAACGGGCGGCCAGTGCCTCGAGGCGGCTACCGCGCCCGTCATGGGGGGTAAAGGTTAATGCCGCGCTGGGCAGCCTATCAACCGGCAGCGAGCCGCTGCCAATTTGCGACAGGCAAGGCATGACGTTCAGGGCGAATTCGTCACCGTAATGCTCGGCAAGCCGTGCCTGTAAGTGTTGGGCCTGCGCGTGGACAGCCTCCTGCGAGCGAGTGAGCTGGCGTAACGTCGGCAACTTCTGCGCCAGCGCTTCCGGGTGCAGGTAGAGCCGCAGCGTCGCTTCCAGCGCAGCCAGTGTCATTTTATCAGCCCGTAATGCGCGTTTCAGCGGATGGCTCTGTAAGCGAGCGATCATCTCTTTTTTACCGACGATAATCCCGGCCTGCGGCCCACCCAGTAATTTATCGCCAGAGAAGCTCACCAGACTGACGCCAGCGGCAATCAGCTGTTGCGGCATCGGCTCCTGCGGTAATCCATACTGGCTGAGATCGACCAGTGAGCCGCTGCCGAGATCCGCCACCACCGGCACATCCACTTCCTTGCCAATAGCGGCCAGCTCAGCCTCATCCACCGACTTCGTAAAGCCTTCAATACTGTAATTACTGGTATGGACTTTCATCAGCAGAGCGGTATTTTCATTCACCGCCTGACGGTAATCTTTCGCATGGGTCCGGTTGGTGGTACCGACTTCGCGCAGAACACATCCGGCCTGGCACATCACGTCCGGAATACGAAACGCGCCGCCAATTTCCACCAGCTCACCGCGCGAAACGACCACCTCTTTGCCGTTGGCCGTGGCGGCCAGCATCAGTAAAACCGCTGCCGCATTGTTATTGACGATACAGGCGTCCTCCGCTCCCGTCAGACGGCAGAGTAAATCCGCCAGCGCCCGATCCCGATGTCCACGTCCGGCATCATCCAGGCTATATTCCAGCGTCACTGGCGTGCGCATTGCTTGCACCACCGCCTCGATCGCTTCTTCGGCCTGCGACGCTCGCCCAAGGTTGGTATGCAGCACCGTTCCGGTCAGGTTAATCACCGGACGCAGCGCGCTTTGCGATTCTCGTTCCAGCCGGGCGCTGGCTTCTTGCGCCCAGTCCTCACACCATGCCGGGAGCGCGTGCGTGTCGCGAATCGCATCTCTGGCTTCGTCAAGCATATGACGCAGCAGGTCAACCACCCGGGTATGACCGTGAGATTCACGTAAGGCTGGGAAGGCGCTATCGCGCAATAAACGATCGATAGCGGGAAGCTGGCTGTAGAGTGAACGCATGTCGGTTGTCATGAAAGGGCCTGGCTGTTGGTGGCCCTCTCCACCGCGGAGAGGGCTATCGATATAGGAAGGATTGTACCGTGACTTTGCTCAGGCAGGTATTATCTGCATCAAGCCTTTGGCGGTTCTGTGCGGGCAAAACTTTCGCGTTGAAAAAGCGTTTCCACCAGTTTGACCAGACGTGGGCGGTCCACACACCAGCCGGGCGCGACCCGACGGAAATTGAGATAACCGACGGCACAGGCAATCGCGATGGTAGCCAGGTTAACCGTATCAGTTTTCAGCGTACCGTCCGCCAGATAGCCTTCCAGCATATCCAGACTGCGGGTGATCTTCTCCCGCTGGCGTAACAGTTCAGTTTCTGACTGCTGCGCGGCGGGGCGAGCCTGCTCGCGCACCGAGACTAATCCCGCATCCATAATACCGTCGGCCAACGCTTCCAGTTGACGAACTTTGAGTGCCGCTAACGGTTCACCCGGTAGCATGGCTGGCGCAATATCCAGCAGCTCGATGTATTCTGCGATGATCGGAGAGTCAAACCAGTACTCACCCTCATCGGTGACCAACGCGGGTACTTTTCCTAGCGGGTTATAACGCGCCACGCCGCTATCCGCGCTATAGGGAAGTTCATTCACAAATTCGAAGGTGATGCCCTTTTCCAGTAACAGAATAGAAATTTTACGCACAAAAGGGCTGGTATAGCTGCCAATGAGTTTCATGCCGGGTCCTTTTTGCCAACAAAAATATCAGTATGGCTCAGGTCGCCGTAAATGGCAGGTGATGACTTCCATTCTTACTGTTTTACTTATGACCTAAACGTTTTCTGAATTTAAGCTGCTTTTTATACAACGTACTTTTCCCTGCATTGTTCGGGACGTATGGTTCTCTGCAA
>NZ_JAOWDX010000035.1:0-192642 GCF_030334485.1 Citrobacter sp. Cf072
ACGGTCGCGCATGACCAGCGCAACACGACGGGGAATGACCGTCAGGTGACGGTGGGTCATGATGACACGGTGACCGTAAAGAACGACCGGAAGACAGAAGTGATGCACGACCGGCGTGAGCAGGTGGGGAATGACGAGACGCTGGTTGTGGGCAATGACCGGAAGATGTCGGTGAAGGGAAAACAGGAGCAGACCACCACCGGTGACCATATCAGCCTGGTGAAAGGGATGAAGAGCCTGGAGGTGAAGGGGGACCTGGCGCAGAAGATAAGCGGCGCGCTGGGAATAAAGGTTCAGAGCGATATTGTGCTGGAAAGCAGCAGCCGGATAAGCCTGAAGGTGGGCGGTTCATTTGTGGTCATCCACCCGGGCGGCGTGGACATTATGGGGCCGAAAATCAACCTGAACGGCGGGGGGAGTGCGGGAACCCCGGTGGGGGTGATGCAGCCGGGCGCGCTGGAGGCGCTGGCGGATAATGCGGGAGACGGGAAGGATAACGGAAGTAGCGATGGTGATAACGGTGCCGGGAGTGGGGTGGGCGATGACCAGGGTTACTCCAGCAGTGGGGATGATGAACAGGATAATAAAGAGAAAAAAATCACCTCAATTAGCTGGTCTTATGGTGAAGAACAAACAGAGCTTAGTGATATATCTAGACACTATGTTGATTTGAATCTTCATATGCATACTCTAAATTATGATATAGGTGAAAACGTAAGTTGTGATGTTTTTTATTTCACTCCTGATGGGACGGAGGATAGCCTTTCTGTTAGTGCTGATGTAAATAAAAATAATGAAGCTATTGCGATGAATATTTTTTCTGATATTTCCTCTAAAATATATCTTACTATGGTGATTAAATGGCTGGGATAGTGACGGTTAAAGAAAAGGGTAAAGACATAGGCAAGGTCGTTGTAAAAAGACCACCGTATGACCTCATCAAGGAAAAATATTTGGACCTATTCCCTAACAATGTAGATACGGGTGCTCCGTTGGATAGTGCCGCTTCTGTATATTTTGCGTATCTGTGGGTCGGTGGGCATGCTTTTAGAGAGTATAAAAGAAATCCATCCGCATATGGTAACGCATGCGCGTTACGAATCAGTTACGCTTTGAATATGTCTGGGATGCTTATTCCATCAAAGGTTTCGGTGTTGCCTACAACAAAAATTGGTGGGGATAGAATACTCCAGGGCGGAAATGAATATGTGATTGATGGGGGTAAATATTATTACATATATTCCGTAGAAAATCTCATAACTTTCCTTGAGTACGCTTGGGGAAAAGCAGACATGTTTAAATATGTTCCAAAGAGAGTTTCACAATTAGATGAACTTAAGAAAATGAATAAGAAAGGGATTGTTATATTTTACATTGACGGATTTAGTGATGCGACTGGTCATGCTACTATCTGGGATGGAGTTAAATGCCTTGATGGCAGTACATATTATGATCCGTCGTTACATCCAAAACAGACACTTACTGCTATTAAATTTTGGGATCTCAAATGAAGTTAAGTATGTTCTTTATACTTTTATTATTGAGTTGTGGTGAAGTGTTTGCTTCAGAGCCAGATTATATCCTGCGAGGCAGAGCAATATTATCTCAGTGGGGGGAGATTTATTGTATTAAAAAGTATGTTTTGCAAGGGGTTGATAACAATGATGTTAATGATTCATTACATCTATTTGATTATAGTGATAGAGTGAGCTCTTTAATTTATAGTGATATTTCTAAAGGTAATGTGTTTTATTACATAGATAAGAATATCAGTGATTTTGGGAATTTAGTTAATGGAAAACGGTTAAATCTCATCGCTTGTGTTGAGTTGGTGGATTCTGTTAAGTATATAGAATTTATAAAAAAACAAGACCGATATTTTTACCAAAATAATGCTGGCGTGGGATCTGTAATTCGGTCCTGTGGGCAGAAAATTCCATTTGGAGGATACTGGAGAATGATCTCAAGGTATGGCATTTATGAAAGTCGTAGATTTAAAAAAGGAGATATTTTTCCTGAGTGGAAAAGTAATGATGGATTTAATGGTGGCGAATGGATTCTTGAGTCAAGGGATGATGGCGGTCCCATTAAATTAGATGTCCCATATTTTAAATTTGATTAAATAAATTTAAAAATCAACATCGGGCTTAGGGAAAGATCACACTAAAGAGTGTTTTTTGTACAGATAAATAGAAAGGAACTATCTATGCCCACAGCCCTTACGACTACACACCGTATCGTCGGAAATGGGTGAAACCAAACCTGACCTGCACACCGTGGGATGATCCCAGCTATCCTGGGATGGACACAAAGACAGCAAGAGATTACCTCCCACAAAAAGATTGGCAAATAGATAAATTACCTGCGGGATATACTTGCGCAGAGACTTATTTATTCCCAGACCTTGATGACCCCGGAGGACCTGCAACGGCAGGGATAGATGATTTGGCTGAATTAGGAGTTAAAGGTGCTCAGAGAATTATGAGAGGAGCAAGAAAATGAAACGATTTTTATTAATTTTTTTACAATCATCATTAATTTTAATGCATTAGCATCTTGTGAAATACATCCTGCCGAAGGCTCCTTGCAGGACTTGCTGGATGCAGCTGAAAAAAAAGCGTTTTACGATAATGAAATTACACATATTAATGTGAGAAGCCATATCAGGGGTGCTTTTGCTCAGGAAAAGAGTAGCGACCCTGCGCAGTTGTTGGCAATTCTTGATAATTCATCCATGGTAAAATACTTCAAAGCAGAGAATTCGACTTACGCTCGTATGACCGCGTATCTTCCTAAAAAAATGAATCTTACGAATGTGTCACCGAGATTCAATATGGAGTACTTCGTAGTGAGAGAAAGTAAATCCTGGCTGAGGAAATGCATAATAGCGGTGTGGCCGGAAGAGGCATGGAGCCAAAACGGAAGATCTACATCATTGTAGACTGCCGCTGGCGCTGATTGATGCCGATAACCGTGTGATATGACGGGCGGAAAATGACGAATGGGGTAATCTGCTTTATGAAGATAACCCGCTGAATCTGCAACAGCTTATCCGGTTGCCAGAACAGCAGCGGGATAAAAAAACTGGGCTGTACTCCCCCTGACTGGCTAGAAAGGTTTAAGAAAAAACAACATGCTTTTTAAACAGACTCTGATAGATAATTTATTAAGCAATCGATACTTCCTCTATGTCTTACGAAAATGATCAGTGTGACTATTGTAAATCAATAAATATCCGAGGATATGAGTCAGATTGAATGGTGGAGGGGAAAAAAGAATAACCTCAAGTAAACATATTCAACATCCAAGGTAAATGAATTGCTATTTACAACATATAAACAATTCACTTTACCTTGGTTAAATTTCTATCCGTGTAATCCAATATCAACTCAATGATCCAAATAAAGGTAATGCATCCAGCTGGTCATGCGCAGCAGCACTTTACGCATCACTGAAACGTGAGCGAAATGGTCGGAATAGACCGCCACCTGAGCATAGATACCGTCCGGCAGCGCATCCACATCGGCATTAGGATCCAACTCAATCGTAGCCAGCACGCCATCGGTACCCGGCACCACAGTTAAGGACTGTAATGCTCCCTGCGCCTGATAAGAACCGCCCGGCACAACCGGAAGAATGGAGGTCAACTTACCGGAGAAAACCTGACCAGGCAGCGCGTTGAAGACCACTTCCGCTTCATCACCCGGTTTAAGACGCAGCAACGAGTTCTGGCGGAATTGCGCCACAATTTGCCGTTTCTGTTCCGGAATAAATACCATCACCGGGCGCAGAGGTAGTGCGGCGGCGTAGGTCCCGGGCCGAATAAGCACCTGCGTAACATAGCCGTTGCTGGGGGCACGGACGATAGTCTGCTCAAGATTGTATTTGGCTTCAGCGAGCTGAGCGCGCAGAGACGCAACCTGAGATTGCTCCCCGTTGACCATACTGTCTAACTGACTCTGAATCTGCGTCTGTTCGGCAACGGAACCTTTTACCAGCGCGTCCTGTGCCAGATAGTTCTGCCGGGCGTTGTCGATATCGCTTTCAGAGAAGGGATTAACCTTCGCCTGGCTGCCCTTCAAATAGCGTTGATAATCTTTATACAGACGATCGCGTTCAGCGGAAACACGGGTAGTATTGGCGACGGCTTCAGAAAGTTGGGCTTTCAGATTGTCGATGTTGTGTGTGGCGGTAACAAGATCAGCCTGCAGTCTGTCAACACGTGCCTGATAGCGGCCTGGATCGAGTTTAAATAACACTTCGCCTTTTTTAATCAACTGATTATTTTTATCCGTTACCTCACTAACAATTCCTGTGACTTGCGGAGTGATCGGAATTGAAATAACCGCTTTTTGCGCCGTAAAGGTATACGGGTGGTTATAGTTCATTAATAAGATCAGTCCCGCAACAATGAATACCCCACCTAATGCAGCAGTAGCGAGCGTCCATTGGTTTACCGGAATACGGAATATTTTAAAGATGGCCCAGGCAAAGGCCACATAGGTCAGGACTATCAACAAATCCATGATTAAATCTCCGGAAAGGTGGAGTTATCTGTTTTCTTCTCCCCATCCAGTCTTTTTTCCAACTGGGTGATGCGCTCTGCCAGTGCGGCAATCTCGGGGTCTGGGTCCTTTCCGTTCGACATGATGTGTGATTGCATGCCCCACCCCCGTTCAGGCTGGTAGAGCGTCGCCCAAATCCACAGGAACGGCCATATTGCATGGAGTGTAAACAGGCTAATCCAACCCGCCGTATGAATGGCATCAGCATGAGGATGGTTGCGTTTTTTAGCCATGTTATAGGGAATATCGTGAATGGCGATGATTCCGTAAAACAGAACCAGAAAGACGAAGATCAGCACACCCAGTGCGAAATAATTTAGAAACATACCTGCCTCGAATTCACGCTAATTAGAGTTTTTTTATGCCGGCAGCCGCATGCACCCAGGCTGATGTTTTGAACATAACTGCAGTTTGGGGTTTTCGCCATACCACAAAATAAATATTTTTTCTGGTGAGAAGTTGCTTTCTTTGCAATAAAAATATCGGGGGGTAGAACCTGCTGTAGATCACATCCGAGCAAATGCAGATGAAAATACTTTGCGATCTGCATCACAAAGATTCAACAAACAGCAAAGGATAAAATGTGAATCAGTTCACATTTACCCCCCATTTTTGGCGAATTCTGATCCAGTGATGTTTTTTTGTACCGATACTTTGTGATTAAGATCACATTAACTAACGCCATACACCCTATATTTACGTGACGAACATCACATAAAAGGTCGTCGACTGGACAGTTGAACGATTCAGTGCCAGATTTCGCAGTATCTACAGGGTCCGGCTACCTCCTGCCGCTACATTAACAAACCTCGGGCTTTCAGCCTGCGCGATAGCAAACATAAGAAGGGGTGTTTTTATGTCATCCGATATTAAGATCAAGGTGCAAAGCTTTGGTCGATTCCTCAGCAATATGGTGATGCCAAATATCGGCGCGTTTATCGCGTGGGGTATTATCACCGCATTATTCATTCCGACAGGGTGGTTGCCGAACGAAACGCTGGCGAAGCTTGTCGGTCCTATGATCACCTATCTGCTGCCGCTGCTGATCGGTTATACCGGTGGTAAGCTGGTTGGCGGCGAACGTGGCGGCGTGGTTGGTGCTATCACCACCATGGGCGTTATCGTCGGTGCAGATATGCCAATGTTCCTCGGCGCGATGATCGCAGGTCCGCTGGGCGGCTGGGCTATCAAACATTTCGACAACTGGGTAGACGGTAAGATCAAGTCCGGTTTTGAGATGCTGGTGAATAACTTCTCCGCAGGCATCATCGGGATGATCCTCGCCATTCTGGCATTCCTTGGCATTGGCCCATTGGTTGAAGCACTGTCCAAAATCCTGGCGGCAGGCGTTAACTTCATGGTTGTCCATGACATGCTGCCGTTGGCGTCTATCTTCGTTGAACCGGCGAAAATCCTGTTCCTCAACAACGCCATCAACCACGGTATTTTCTCACCGCTGGGTATTCAGCAGTCCCATGAGATGGGCAAATCCATCTTCTTCCTGATTGAAGCTAACCCGGGTCCGGGTATGGGCGTTCTGCTGGCATACATGTTCTTCGGTCGCGGCAGCGCTAAGCAGTCTGCGGGCGGCGCGGCAATCATCCACTTCCTGGGTGGTATCCACGAAATTTACTTCCCGTACGTGCTGATGAACCCACGTCTGATCCTGGCCGTTATCCTCGGCGGTATGACTGGCGTATTTACCCTGACTATCCTGAACGGCGGTCTGGTTTCTCCGGCCTCTCCGGGTTCTATCCTGGCCGTGCTGGCCATGACGCCGAAGGGCGCTTACTTCGCTAACATCGCTGCTATCTGTGCTGCTATGGCAGTCTCCTTTGTGGTTTCAGCCATTCTGCTGAAAACCAGCAAAGTGAAAGAAGATGATGACATTGATGCCGCAACCCGTCGTATGCACGACATGAAAGCGGAATCCAAAGGCGCATCTCCGCTGGCGGCTGGCGACGTGACCAACGACCTGAGCCATGTGCGTAAAATCATCGTTGCCTGCGATGCCGGTATGGGTTCCAGCGCCATGGGTGCGGGCGTACTGCGTAAGAAAGTACAGGATGCAGGTCTGTCTCAGATTTCCGTCACTAACAGCGCGATTAACAATCTGCCGCCGGATGTGGATCTGGTCATTACCCACCGTGACCTGACCGAACGCGCGATGCGCCAGGTGCCTCAGGCACAGCACATTTCGCTGACCAACTTCCTCGACAGTGGCCTGTACTCCAACCTGACCGAACGTCTGGTCGCTGCACAGCGCCACAACGTGAACGAAGAGAAAGTCCGCGATCACCTGAAAGACAGCTTTGAAGAGGGTGATACCCACCTGTTCAAACTGGGTGCGGAGAATATCTTCCTCGGTCGTAAAGCCACTAACAAAGAGGAAGCAATTCGCTTTGCTGGTGAGCAACTGGTGAAAGGCGGTTACGTTGAGCCAGAATACGTCGAGGCGATGCTGGACCGCGAAAAACTGACTCCGACTTACCTCGGCGAGTCCATCGCAGTACCGCACGGGACGGTTGAAGCCAAAGACCGTGTGCTGAAAACCGGTGTGGTGTTCTGCCAGTACCCGGAAGGCGTTCGCTTCGGTGAAGAAGAAGACGATATTGCCCGCCTGGTGATTGGTATCGCAGCACGTAACAACGAGCACATCCAGGTGATTACCAGCCTGACCAACGCGCTGGATGACGAATCCGTGATCGAACGTCTGGCCCATACCACCAGCGTGGATGAAGTTCTGGAGCTGCTGGCTGGTCGTAAGTAAACGTTATTGCCCGGTAGCACTCACGCTTACCGGGCCTAAAAATCCTCTCCCTTGTGGAGAGGGTTAGGTTGAGGGAAAAGCCTCACCCCAGCCCTCTTGGGTAAAAACATTGATGAAGGTTAATACTATGAAAGCATTACATTTTGGCGCAGGTAATATCGGTCGTGGCTTTATCGGCAAACTGCTGGCGGACGCGGGGATACAGCTGACGTTCGCGGATGTAAATCAGGTCGTACTCGATGCCCTGAATGCCCGTCATAGCTATCAGGTTCATGTCGTAGGTGAAAACGAACAGGTTGATACCGTCTCCGGCGTCAACGCCGTGAGCAGCATCGGCGATGATGTCGTCGACCTGATTGCCCATGTAGATTTAGTCACTACCGCCGTCGGTCCAGTCGTGCTTGAGCGTATCGCTCCGGCCATCGCCAAAGGGCTGGTTAAACGCAAGGCACAGGGTATAGCTACTCCGCTGAATATCATCGCCTGTGAAAACATGGTGCGCGGAACGACCCAGTTGAAAGGCCATGTAATGAACGCGCTGGCAGATGAAGACAAAGCCTGGGTTGAAGAACATGTTGGCTTCGTCGATTCCGCCGTGGACCGCATTGTTCCGCCTTCGGCTTCAGCAACCAATGACCCGCTGGAAGTTACCGTAGAAACCTTCAGTGAGTGGATTGTCGACAAAACACAGTTCAAAGGTGAACTACCAAATATTCCAGGAATGGAATTAACTGATAACCTAATGGCATTTGTCGAACGTAAACTCTTCACGCTGAACACCGGGCATGCTATAACCGCGTACCTCGGAAAATTGACCGGTCATCAGACCATCCGTGACGCGATTCTCGACGAGAAAATCCGCGCAGTGGTAAAAGGTGCGATGGAAGAGAGCGGCGCGGTACTGATCAAACGCTATGGTTTTGATGCAGCAAAACATGCGGCATACATTCAGAAAATCCTCGGTCGCTTTGAAAACCCGTATCTGAAAGATGACGTTGAGCGCGTGGGTCGTCAGCCGCTGCGTAAGCTGAGCGCGGGAGATCGTCTGATTAAACCGCTGCTGGGTACGCTGGAGTATGGTTTGCCGCATGCGAATCTGGTTATCGGTATTGCGGCAGCGATGCACTATCGCAGCGAAGAAGATCCGCAGGCACAGGAACTGGCCGCGCTGATTGACGAAAAAGGTCCACAGGCCGCGCTGGCGCAAGTTTCCGGGCTGGATGCCAACAGCGATGTCGTGCTTGAGGCTGTTAACGCGTATAACGCAAAGAAATGATGCAGGACCTGGCGCAGGATATCCTGCGCCTGAATAATAGATTGTCAGATATGCAGGCAATAATGGAACAAACGCAGGCCTTTGAAAATCGTGTGCTTGAGCGTCTGAATGCTGGCAAAACCGTACGCAGCTTCCTCATCACCGCCGTAGAACTGCTCACCGAGGCGGTGAATATTCTTGTGCTTCAGGTATTTCGCAAAGACGACTATGCGGTGAAATATGCTGTAGAACCACTGCTTGACGGCGACGGTCCGCTGG
Organism: Citrobacter sp. Cf072; assembly: GCF_030334485.1. Lineage (NCBI taxonomy): Bacteria > Pseudomonadati > Pseudomonadota > Gammaproteobacteria > Enterobacterales > Enterobacteriaceae > Citrobacter > Citrobacter sp. Cf072. The sequence continues at coordinate 8,870 of NZ_JAOWDX010000035.1, forward strand.
GCGATCTTTCCGTTCGCCTGAAGCTCATCTACGGTCTGGGCGTACTCAGCCGGCCGGAGTATGAAGACGCCGAGCTTCTGATGGCGCTGCGGGAAGAGTTAAACCATGACGGCAATGAATATGCGTTCACCGACGATGAAATTCTTGGTCCTTTTGGCGAACTCCACTGCGTGACGGCACTCCCGCCGCCACCGCAGTTTGATACCTCAGACTCAGGTCTGCACGCGATGCAGATCCAGCGCTACCAGCAGATGGTGCGCTCCACGATGGTACTTTCCCTGACCGAGCTGATTTCTAAAATCAGCTTAAAAAAAGCCTTTCAAAAATAAGACGATGCTTGCTTATTTCTCTTCCTGCTGCGGTCGATAAAGCTGCCGATAATACGCCAGACGTTGCAGATACAACTGCGCATTCTCCTGCGGTATTTCAGAAGGGACAACGTTGCGTGGCGGTGTTTTATTCAGATACTCGCGAAAAGCCTGGCTTGAAGCCATAAAATCGACCGTCTTATCAATTAGAGCCGAAACGTTCTCACCTATTTTCGCCATAATCTTCCCTCCTCCATGTATTAACCGCGCTCAGCCTGCGCGGTTGATCGTTTAAGTTTAGGATCGGTTTGGCAATTACATTAAGGAAAACGTGCTTCACTATGGACCCGCCAACAAAATGCGCCATGGTCGATCTTATCGCTTAAAATTCCTTATTAATCAAAATAGTAATATTTTCATTAGCTGAATAATACTTGCAACATTTGATTATTTATCTTCGATTAGTTGTGAATAATCCCGCTCTGCGCGCATACTATAGGATATTCATCCTATTTTTATCAGAAGCTATCCTATGAAAGAAGTCGAAAAAAACGAAATTAAACGCCTGAGCGATCGTCTGGACGCTATCCGCCACCAGCAGGCTGACCTGTCTCTGGTTGAAGCCGCCGACAAATATGCTGAGTTGGAGCAAGAGAAAGAAACTCTGGAAAACGAGATTGCGCGTCTGCGTGAAGTCCATGGTCAGAAGCTGAGCAAAGAAGCGCAAAAGCTGACGAAACTCCCTTTCCGTCGTACCATCACCAAAAAAGAACAGGCCGACATGGGCAAGCTGAAGAAGAGCGTGCGCGGCCTGATTGTCGTTCACCCGATGACCGAGCTTGGCCGTGAAATGGGCCTGAAAGAGATGACGGGCTTCGCGAAGAGCGAGTTCTGATCTCCCACCGGGCAACATCCGCTTGCCCGGTCCTTCACTTCCCCTCGCAATTGGCCCTACCAATTTTAGCCAGATCATACCAGCACCTCACATTTCATTAAAATGTGCGTACAATGCCGTTGCCAATAAATAACATTTGATTAACCATTCATTGTCATTACCCCTACACAACAATATTGGCAGGGCCACTTTTACACATAATGTGACGAAGATTTGAGCAAAGACTCATTCCATTATGTCGGCGGCCCCCAGGAGACCTGCAATGAATCTCTGGCAACAGAACTACGACCCGGCCGGTAACATCTGGCTTTCCAGTCTGATCGCATCGCTCCCCATCCTGTTCTTTTTCTTCGCCCTGATTAAGCTCAAGCTGAAAGGCTACGTTGCGGCGTCATGGACGGTGGTGATCGCTTTGTCGGTCGCCCTGCTGTTTTACAAAATGCCGGTCGATCACGCTCTGGCATCCGTAGTGTACGGTTTCTTCTACGGTCTGTGGCCAATTGCCTGGATCATTATCGCCGCGGTATTCGTCTATAAAATCTCGGTGAAGACTGGGCAGTTCGACATTATCCGCTCCTCGATACTCTCGATTACCCCAGACCAGCGTCTGCAAATGCTGATTGTCGGTTTCTCCTTTGGGGCATTCCTCGAAGGGGCGGCAGGCTTCGGTGCTCCGGTAGCGATTACCGCCGCACTGCTGGTTGGCCTAGGCTTTAACCCACTGTATGCAGCAGGTTTGTGCTTGATCGTAAACACCGCTCCAGTCGCTTTTGGGGCAATGGGCATTCCGATTCTGGTTGCCGGTCAGGTTACCGGGCTGGACAGCTTCGAGATTGGCCAGATGGTGGGCCGTCAACTGCCGTTCCTGACCATTATCGTGCTGTTCTGGATTATGGCGATTATGGATGGCTGGCGTGGTGTCAAAGAAACCTGGCCTGCGGTGATGGTCGCTGGCGGCTCGTTTGCTATCGCGCAGTATCTCAGCTCTAACTTTATCGGACCGGAACTGCCGGACATCATCTCTTCTCTGGTTTCCCTGGTCTGTCTGACGCTGTTCCTGAAGCGCTGGCAGCCGGTACGCATCTTCCGCTTTGGTGATATGGGCGCTTCGCAGGTCGATATGGATCTGTCGCGCACCCGCTACACCGCCGGGCAAATCATCCGCGCCTGGTCGCCGTTCCTGTTCCTGACAGCTACCGTCACGCTGTGGAGCATACCGCCGTTTAAAGCGCTGTTTGCGCCAGGCGGCGCGATGTACCACTGGGTAGTCAATATTCCGGTTCCGTTCCTCGACAAGCTGGTTGCCCGTATGCCGCCGGTCGTACACGAAGCCACAGCCTACGCGGCGGTGTACAAATTTGACTGGTTCTCCGCGACCGGTACCGCAATACTGTTTGCCGCCCTGCTGTCCATCGTCTGGTTGAAGATGAAGCCGTCTGCTGCGCTTCAGACCTTTGGTAGCACGCTGAAAGAGCTGGCGCTACCTATCTACTCCATCGGGATGGTGCTGGCATTCGCCTTTATCTCTAACTACTCCGGGCTTTCATCCACCCTGGCATTGGCCCTGGCGCACACCGGCAGCGCATTTACCTTCTTCTCGCCGTTCCTTGGCTGGCTGGGGGTATTCCTGACTGGATCCGACACCTCATCAAACGCACTGTTTGCCGCCCTACAGGCTACGGCCGCTCAGCAAATCGGTGTTTCGGATGTATTGATGGTGGCTGCAAATACCACCGGCGGCGTGACCGGAAAGATGATCTCTCCGCAATCTATCGCTATCGCCTGTGCGGCAGTGGGATTAGTGGGAAAAGAGTCTGACCTGTTCCGCTTTACCGTGAAGCACAGTCTGATTTTCACCTGCATGGTGGGTGTGATTACCACACTGCAGGCCTATGTCTTAACCTGGATGATTCCATGATAGTAATGCCCAGACGCTTGTCAGACGAAGTCGCATCTCGTGTGCGGGCGCTGATTGAAGAACAACAGCTGGAAGCGGGCATGAAGTTGCCCGCTGAGCGTCAGTTGGCCGTACAGCTCGGCGTATCGCGCAACTCGCTGCGCGAGGCGTTAGCAAAGCTGGTGAGTGAAGGCGTACTGATTAGCCGTCGTGGCGGTGGGACGTTTATTCGCTGGCAGCATGAGGCATGGTCTGAACAAAACATCGTTCAGCCGCTGAAAACCCTGCTGGCGGACGATCCTGATTACAGTTTCGATATTCTGGAAGCCCGCCACGCCATCGAAGCCAGCACCGCCTGGCACGCAGCTATGCGTGCCACTGCTGCCGACAAAGAGAAGATCAGGCTCTGTTTCGAGGCCACACAAAGCGAAGATCCAGATCTCGCCTCGCAGGCAGACGTTCGCTTTCATCTCGCCATTGCGGAGGCCTCACACAACGTGGTGCTGTTACAGACCATGCGCGGTTTCTTCGACGTATTGCAGTCTTCGGTGAAACAGAGCCGCCAGCGAATGTACCTCGTGCCGCCCGTATTTTCACAGCTGACGGCACAGCATCAGGCCGTACTGGATGCGATTGTTGCCGGAGATGCCGACGGCGCGCGTAAAGCGATGATGGCGCACCTCAGTTTTGTCCACACCACGATTAAACGATTTGATGAAGATCAGGCCCGCCAGGCGCGAATCACCCGCCTGCCCGGTGACCCTGGTGAGAATAGCAGGGAGAACAACACATGATTATTTCAGCAGCCAGCGACTATCGCGCCGCAGCCCAGCGCATCCTACCCCCCTTCTTGTTCCACTATATTGACGGTGGGGCGTATGCAGAGCACACTTTGCGCCGTAACGTGGCAGACCTGTCGGAGGTGGCCCTTCGCCAGCGCGTGCTGAAGAATATGTCCGACCTGAGCCTGGAGACAAAACTGTTCAACGAAACGCTCTCCATGCCGGTGGCCCTTGCACCTGTCGGTCTGTGCGGCATGTATGCGCGTCGGGGCGAAGTTCAGGCCGCCGCCGCCGCTGATGCCAAAGGCATTCCGTTTACGCTTTCCACAGTATCCGTATGCCCGATTGAAGAAGTCGCCCCGACTATCAAGCGTCCGATGTGGTTTCAGCTGTATGTTCTGCGCGATCGCGGCTTTATGCGTAACGCCCTGGAACGAGCCAAAGCGGCAGGTTGCTCCACGCTGGTCTTTACCGTCGATATGCCAACACCTGGCGCACGCTACCGTGACGCCCATTCCGGGATGAGCGGTCCAAATGCGGCACTGCGCCGCTACTGGCAGGCTGTCACCCATCCACAGTGGGCATGGGACGTTGGCCTGAACGGTCGCCCGCATGATTTAGGCAACATCTCGACCTATCTTGGCAAACCCACCGGCCTTGAAGACTACATCGGCTGGCTGGCGAATAATTTCGATCCGTCGATTTCCTGGAAAGACCTCGAGTGGATCCGCGAATTTTGGGATGGTCCGATGGTGATCAAAGGGATCCTCGATCCTGAAGATGCTCGCGACGCCGTACGCTTCGGCGCTGATGGCATCGTTGTCTCTAACCACGGTGGTCGCCAGTTAGACGGCGTGCTGTCTTCAGCTCGCGCGTTACCCGCTATTGCCGATGCGGTAAAAGGCGATATCACCATTCTGGCAGACAGCGGGATCCGCAACGGTCTGGACGTCGTACGCATGATTGCGCTGGGCGCGGATAGTGTTCTGCTGGGACGTGCTTATCTGTACGCGCTGGCAACCCACGGTCAGGCCGGGGTAGCGAATCTGCTGAATCTGATCGAGAAAGAGATGAAGGTGGCAATGACCCTGACCGGTGCAAAATCGATTAGCGAAATCAGTCATGATTCGCTGGTACAAGAACTGGGAAAAAGCCTGCCTGCTGCGCTGGCACCTCTGGTTCAGGGTAGCGCGGCGTAACAATATCCCCATAAAACCCACTTTCTGCATGGTCGGTCTGTTCTCAGCCCGGCCATTTTTTATCCAAAAATAACGACCAGTTAACATTTATAACCAATATATTTGACAACTTTTTATCCACCTGTCAGATGTATATACAAGCTAATACAAGGGCGAAATATACAGATAACAACCATCATAACGGGCGAGGGTAACATGGCTTATTCCGGAAAAGTGAATATCCAGCAGGCGATAGATGACAGTCCTTTTTCGCGCTTCCACTGGGTCATTATTGTCCTGGGTTTTCTGGTCCTGGCCATCGACGGCTTCGATACGGCGGCGATGGGCTATATTGCGCCCACGCTCTCAGCCGACTGGGGCATCAAGAAACAGGATCTCGGACCGGTGTTAAGCGCCGCGCTATTGGGCCTGTCATTTGGTGCACTGCTGGCCGGTCCGATTTCCGATCGTATGGGCCGTAAACGCGTGCTGGTCTTTTCCTGTCTGTTTTTTGGCCTCGCCAGTCTGGGAACTGCCTATGCCCAGACGCTGAATATGCTCACATTTTGGCGCTTTCTCACCGGGCTGGGTCTTGGCGCGGCAATGCCCAATGCCATCACCCTGGTGTCAGAATTTGCACCAAAACGCTGTCGTTCAATGGCGATTAACACCATGTACTGCGGCTTTCCGTTAGGGGCTGCAGGCGGCGGGGTGATCTCCTCCTGGCTTATCCCCAACTACGGCTGGCACAGCGTCCTGCTTGCCGGTGCGATCGCCCCGCTGGCCCTCACCGTATTGTTGGTGCTGTTCCTGCCGGAGTCGGTGAAGTATCTGGTTCACCGCGGTAAAGGGGTTGCACAGGTTAAACGCATTGCTCAACGCTTTATATCGGGAAGTCTGGAACAGGTTACCCAGTTTTATCTGGATGAAGACCGCGTCACGGTCAAAAAAGGCAGCGTGGCACAGCTATTCAGTATGCCCTGGCTGCCGGGCACGCTGATGCTCTGGATGACCTACTTTATGGGATTGGTTATCTATTACGTGCTGCTGAGCTGGATGCCAACGCTGATGCTGGGAATGGGCTATCCGCTGGCTGAATCCGCCTGGCTGACGTCACTGTTTACCTTCGGCGGTACTGCGGGGATCCTGCTGGCCGGTTGGTTAATGGATCGCTGGGAAGCACATAAAGTGGTGTCACTTGGCTTTATTCTGACGATGCTGTTTGCCCTCGCTCTCGGGTTTGAACATAACCATATCATCCTGTTCGGCGCACTGATCTTCCTGATGGGGATTACCATGAACGGCGCGCAGTCCGGGCTGCAGACGCTGGCCGCCACGTTTTATCCAACCCACTGCCGCGCGACGGGCATTGCCTGGATGCAGGGCGTGGGCCGCTTCGGTGGCGTAGCCGGAACGATGATGAGCGCCCAGTTGCTTTCCCTGCAATGGCAGGCAGACAGTATATTAATGTTCCTCAGCCTTCCGGCGCTGGTTGCGGCTGCCGCAACGGTTTACAAACTGCAACGCTATAAACCGCACGCGCTGACCGTCGCATAGTACCCGCTCTTTCTGCTATTCTGCCCCCCGTTATCAAGGGGGCAGTATGCTTAACATCGTTTTATTCGAACCAGAAATCCCGCCAAATACCGGCAATATTATCCGTCTTTGCGCCAACACCGGCTTTCGTCTGCATATTGTTGAGCCAATGGGCTTTACCTGGGACGACAAGCGCCTGCGTCGCGCGGGGCTGGATTACCATGAGTTTACCGCAGTGCTGCGCCACCCTGATTACGCCAGCTTCGTCGCCGCAGAAAATCCGCAACGTCTGTTTGCCCTGACCACCAAAGGTACGCCAGCGCATAGCGCAGTAAGCTATCAGGATGGGGATTATCTGATGTTTGGCCCTGAAACTCGCGGTCTGCCATCCAGCATCCTCGACGCGCTGCCAGCCGAACAAAAAATTCGAATTCCGATGATGCCGGACAGTCGCAGCATGAACCTGTCAAATGCAGTGTCGGTGGTGGTGTATGAGGCCTGGCGCCAGTTAGGTTATCCCGGCGCGGTATTGCGTAGTTGATTTTTGTCGGATGGCGGCTGACGCCTTATCCGACCCACGAGATTTGTAGGCCCGGTAAGCACTGCGCCGCCGGGCATAGCTCGAAATCAGATGCCATCACCGTATTCGAAAGTATGATGAATCCCGTTGAAATGCTGATCCATATCCATAGACGGTTTATCGCTGTCAGGCTTACCGACGATGCGTGCAGGTACGCCTGCCGCAGTGGTATGTGGGGGTACCGGTTGTAAAACCACGGAACCTGCGCCAATCTTCGCGCCGCGCCCGACTTCAATGTTGCCGAGAATTTTTGCCCCCGCGCCAATCATTACACCTTCACGAATTTTCGGATGACGATCGCCGCCGGCTTTACCGGTCCCGCCGAGCGTGACGGATTGCAGAATAGAGACATCATTTTCAATCACTGCCGTTTCACCGACCACAATGCCGGTTGCGTGATCGAGCATAATCCCACGGCCAATTTTTGCCGCCGGATGAATGTCTACCTGGAAGGTAACGGACACCTGATTTTGCAGGAAGATCGCCAGCGCCTGACGCCCCTGATGCCACAGCCAGTGACCGATACGGTAGGCCTGAAGCGCATGAAAACCCTTCAGGTACAGAAGTGGGGTGGAATATTTATCGACAGCCGGGTCACGCGTACGTACCGCCTGAATATCACAGGCCGCTGAGGCAATCATTTCAGGATCGGCGGCATAGGCCTCTTCCACGACTTCGCGAATCGCAATGGCGGGCATGATTGGAGAAGCAAGTTTATTCGCCAGCATATAGCTTAGCGCACTGCCGAGATTTTCATGTTTGAGCAGCGTTGCGTGGTAAAAACTGGCCAACATTGGCTCACATTCCGCCAGTGCCCGGGCTTCCGCTTTAATGTTTTTCCAGACGATATCCAGTTCTTCACACGGCATTGCGTACTCCAGAAGGTAGCAAAACGACCGACCCGTTCTTCGCGGGTCGGGTCGTTAGATTGAAACGGTTCCTTACGGCTAGTGGCTGCTTCGCTCGTCCTTGCGCGCACGACCTAATAACGTCAATGCTGCCTCGCGCGCGTTTTTTCCGCAATACAATACTTGATAAATTTCCTCGGTTATTGGCATCTCGACACCAAAACGGTGCGCCAATTCACGAACTTCTTTCGTATTGCGGTAGCCTTCAACCACCTGACCAATCTTGTCCTGCGCGCCCTGCACGTCCATACCCTGGCCGAGCATCATGCCAAAACGACGGTTACGCGACTGGTTGTCGGTACAGGTCAGCACCAGATCGCCTAAACCCGCCATCCCCATAAAGGTGGCAGGATCGGCACCCAGCGCCGCGCCAAGGCGAGACATTTCGGTCAGTCCACGGGTGATCAATGCGGTACGCGCATTCGCGCCAAAACCGATGCCGTCAGACATCCCCGCACCAATCGCAATGACGTTTTTCACCGCGCCGCCAAGCTGCACGCCAATGAAATCCGGGTTGCTGTAAACGCGAAAGCTTTTGCCGCAGTGCAGCAACTGCTGGAGATCGTCAGCAAAGGCATCGTCCGTCGAGGCCAGAGAAATCGCCGTCGGCATGCCCGCAGCCAGCTCTTTGGCGAACGTCGGGCCGGAAATAACCGCCAGTGGAATTGAGTCCCCCAGCGCTTCACGCGCGACGTCCTGCAGCAGACGCCCTGTTTCCGCCTCCAGACCTTTTGTCGCCCAGACCAGTCGTGCGTCAGGACGCATCAATGGTTTGATGTTTCGCAGCACTTCGCCAAAGACGTGGCTCGGCACCACCACCAGAATATTACGACTGGCGGCCAGCGCAGTGGCTAAATCACTTTCCAGGCGCAGTGTGTCAGGAAAAGGCACATCAGGAAGGAACGCGACGTTGCAGCGATCGTGCTCAAGGGTCGCGATATGTTTCGGATCATGGCCCCACAGGACAACCTGATGGCCATTTCTTGCCAGGGTGATGGCAAGAGCGGTGCCGTACGAGCCGGCACCAATCACAGTCATTGAAGCATTACTTTGGTTCATCAGGCATCCTGATGTTCTTCAGTACCTTCGCCAGCCTGCTGCTGTAAATAGTTCATGAACAGCGCATCAAAGTTGACCGGCGCAAGGTTCAGTTGCGGGAACGTACCGCGTGAAACCAGGCTGGTGATGCATTCGCGGGCATACGGGAACAGAATGTTCGGGCAGTATGCGCCCAGGCAATGCGCCATCTGAGTCCCTTCGATACCACTGATGGAGAAAATACCGCCCTGCTGAACTTCGCACAGGAACGCAGTTTCTTCACCAAGAGAAGCCGTTACAGTGACACGCAGCACTACTTCATACACGTCATCTGCCAGTTGGGTAGATGCGGTATCAAGATCAAGTTTAACCTCTGGCTGCCAATCTTTCTGGAAAACATGCGGTGCATTTGGCGCTTCGAAAGACACATCCTTGGTATAGATACGTTGGATCTGGAAAGCCATTTCAGTGTTATTTTGTTCTGACATGTTTAGAAAACCCTTAGTGTTGTCCTTTAAATACTTTCAGTACGCCTTATCGCAGCAGGGGATCCAGTCCACCACGCGCATCCAACGCATACAAGTCGTCACAACCGCCAATGTGCTGTGCATCAATAAAAATCTGCGGAACCGTCGTACGGCCACTGCGCTTGATCATCTCTTCACGTTTTACGGCATCGCCGTCAATCGGAAGCTCCTGGAAACTCACACCCTTGCTGTTCAACAGCGCTTTTGCGCGATGGCAAAACGGGCAGGTTGCTTTGGTGTAGATCTCAATATTGGCCATGACTTATCTCCAGTGTTCTTTTTACCCTGCGGCATGAAAGAAGATGGGTAAATTACTTGCCGCGAACCAGTGGCAGATTCTCACCACTCCAGCCCGCTACGCCGTCTTTCAGTACGGATACTTGCTCAAAACCGGCTTTAATCAGCGCAGTTGCTGAATCCTGGCACTGCATGCCTGAACCATCAACCACAATCACAGGTTTGTTTTTGTGTTTTTCAAGTTCGCCAAAATTGTTGGCTTTGATTTCGCTCGGCAGCAGGTTAGTGGAGCCTGCGATATGGCCTTTGCGGAAGTCGTCGCGCTGGCGTAAATCCACAACAACGGCGTCTTCTTTGTTGATGAGACGTGTAGCTTCGCCGCGAGTAATCACCTTCACTTTTGAGGTCAGGCTCTTAAACGTGGTAAATAATACAGCCGCCAGTAACGCAATCCAGGCGATACTCAAGACAGGGTGGCGACTAACAAATTGCATAATTTCTTGCATGGGGGGTAACAACTCCCGACTCAGTGATTAAAAAAACCAGGAAAGGAGTATACCTGCGCGTTGGCGCAAATACAGCCAGAGCGTGCATTGGATTGCATTTTTGCGGGGCGCTACGGAAAAAAAAATGTAAATCGGTGTTCCCCCTGGCACGCGATCCCCCATTATTTGATCTTCGGGGGCTACTTTATCGATTCAGCTGTAGTAAAATTACGCAATTATTTTTTATCTCTTGAGTGTGAGGTTGTCGCAATGTCGGTTTCTAAAAAACCTATGGTACTGGTGATTCTGGATGGCTACGGCTATCGCGAAGACAGCCAGGATAACGCCATTTTTAGTGCTAAAACCCCGGTAATGGATGCGCTGTGGGCAAAACGTCCGCATACCCTGATTGATGCGTCCGGTCTGGAAGTCGGCCTGCCCGATCGCCAGATGGGCAACTCCGAAGTGGGTCACGTCAACCTGGGCGCGGGCCGTATCGTGTATCAGGACCTTACCCGTCTGGACGTTGAAATCAAAGAACGTACTTTCTTCGCTAACCCGGTGCTGACCGATGCGGTCGACCAGGCAAAAAATGCCGGAAAAGCGGTACACATCATGGGTCTGCTCTCTGCTGGCGGCGTTCACAGCCACGAAGATCACATCATGGCGATGGTAGAAATGGCCGCTGAACGCGGCGCTGATAAAATCTATCTGCACGCTTTCCTTGATGGTCGTGATACTCCGCCGCGCAGCGCTGAACATTCACTGCAGAAATTCGAAGAGAAATTTGCCGCGCTGGGCAAAGGCCGCGTAGCGTCCATCATCGGTCGTTACTACGCTATGGACCGCGACAACCGTTGGGATCGCGTTGAACAGGCTTACGATCTGATGACGCTGGCGAAGGGCGAGTTCCAGTTCGCTACGGCGGTTGAAGGTCTGCAGGCTGCTTATGCCCGCGACGAAAACGACGAATTCGTTAAAGCCACCGTGATCCGTGCCGAAGGTCAGGCAGATGCTGCTATGGAAGATGGCGATACGCTGATTTTCATGAACTTCCGTGCTGACCGTGCGCGTGAAATCACCCGTGCGTTTGTTAACGCTGATTTCGACGGCTTCGCCCGTAAGAAAGTCGTTAACCTCAACTTTGTGATGCTGACCGAATACGCGGCAGACATCAAAACTGCGGTTGCTTACCCACCAGCATCTCTGGCCAACACCTTTGGTGAGTGGATGGCGAAGAACGAAAAAACGCAGCTGCGTATTTCCGAAACTGAAAAATATGCGCACGTGACCTTCTTCTTCAACGGCGGCGTAGAAGAGCCGTTCAAAGGCGAAGACCGCATCCTGATTAACTCTCCGAAAGTTGCGACCTACGATCTGCAGCCGGAAATGAGCTCTGCTGAACTGACTGAGAAGCTGGTTGCAGCGATTGAGAGCGGTAAATACGACACCATCATTTGTAACTACCCGAACGGCGACATGGTTGGTCACACCGGGGTGATGGAAGCAGCGGTTAAAGCGGTTGAAGCGCTGGATCACTGCGTTGAGCAGGTGACTAAAGCGGTTGAGTCCGTTGGCGGCCAGTTGCTGATCACCGCAGACCACGGTAACGCAGAGCAGATGCGTGATCCGTCCACCGGTCAGGCACATACTGCACATACCAACCTGCCCGTTCCGCTGATTTATGTCGGTGGTAAGAACGTCAAAGCAGTCGAAGGCGGCAAACTTTCTGATATCGCCCCGACGATGCTGACGCTGATGGGTATGGAAATCCCGCAAGAGATGACTGGTAAGCCGCTGTTCATCGTGGAATAATCCCTCCCCATGAGGGGAAAGGCGATTAATACCATCACTCGGGCCGTGAAACCGCGTAAGTTTTCAGTCAGGCCCTTGTTCTACGCCAGCGCGCTTAGCGCTGGCGTATTGCTGTGCTCCTTTTCCGCCCACGCGGACGAACGCGATCAGCTCAAATCTATTCAGGCCGATATCGCGGCAAAAGAACGCGCGGTACGCCAACAGCAACAACAACGTTCCACTCTCCTCGCTCAGCTTAAAGCTCAGGAACAAGCCATCGCCGTTGCCGCAAGGCAGTTACGCGAAACGCAGAACTCACTGGCACAGCTGAACGCACAAATCGCTGAGATGAACGCCGCGCTCGCGAAGCTGGAAAAGCAGCGGGCAGCGCAAGAGCGCAGTCTGGCAGCCCAGTTAGACGCCGCGTTTCGCCAGGGTGAACACACCGGTATTCAGCTCATCCTTAGCGGCGAAGAAAGCCAGCGCGGACAGCGTCTGCAGGCCTATTTCGGCTATCTGAACCAGGCGAGGCAAGAAACTATCGCGCAGCTGAAACAAACGCGCGAAGAGGTCGATTCGCAAAAAGCCGAGCTGGAAGATAAGCAGAGCGAACAGCAGACCCTGCTGTACGAACAACGCGCTCAGCAGGCTAAGCTGGAACAGGCACGTAACGAACGCCAGAAAACGCTTTCGAGTCTGGAATCATCGATTCAACAGGGCCAGCAGCAACTGGGCGAAATGCGCGCTAACGAATCCCGTCTGCGCAACAGCATTGCTCGCGCCGAAGCTGCGGCCAAAGCGCGCGCGGAACGTGAAGCGCGCGAGGCGCAGGCCGTACGTGATAAGCAGAAGGATGCGTCACGAAAAGGCTCGACCTACAAGCCGACCGAAAGCGAAAAATCACTGATGTCCCGTACCGGCGGCCTGGGTTCGCCGCGCGGCCAGGCATTCTGGCCCGTTCGTGGCCCAACACTGCATCGTTATGGCGAACAGCTGCAGGGTGAGCTACGTTGGAAGGGTATGGTTATTGGCGCATCCGAAGGCACCGAAGTTAAAGCCATTGCCGATGGTCGCGTCATTCTGGCGGACTGGTTGCAGGGCTATGGCCTGGTGGTCGTCGTTGAGCACGGTAAAGGCGATATGAGCCTGTACGGTTATAACCAGAGCGCACTGGTCAGCGTCGGTACGCAGGTTCGCGCCGGGCAGCCTATAGCACTAGTGGGTAGCAGCGGCGGTCAGGGCAGGCCGGCACTCTATTTCGAAATTCGTCGCCAGGGTCAGGCGGTCAATCCACAGCCGTGGTTGGGAAGATAAGTTTTGCCACAACAATTTCGTCGTCTACTACTCTCTCTCGCCAGCCTGCTGGCCTTCGCAACACCTGTTTTTGCTGGCAAACTCGCCATCGTCATTGATGATTTCGGCTATCGCCCACACACTGAAAACCAGGTACTGGCGATGCCTTCTACCATCTCCGTTGCCGTTCTGCCTAACGCCCCACATGCACGTGAAATGGCAATCAAAGCGCATAACAGCGGGCATGAAGTATTAATCCATCTGCCAATGGCGCCGCTGAGCAAGCAGCCGTTAGAGAAAGATACATTACGCCCTGAAATGAGCAGCGAAGAGATTGAGCGAATTATTCGCGACGCGGTAAGCAAAGTACCGAATGCGGTCGGTCTGAACAACCATATGGGCAGCGCGATGACCTCCAGTCTGTTTGGCATGCAGAAGGTGATGCAGGCGCTGGAGCGATACGATCTCTACTTCCTGGACAGCATGACCATTGGTAACAGCCAGGCAATGCGCGCAGCGTCAGGGACCGGTGTGAAAGTCATCAAACGCAAAGTCTTCCTGGATGACACGCAAAACGAAGCCGATATTCGCCGTCAGTTTAATCGTGCCGTCGAGCTGGCGCGCCGCAACGGTTCCGCAATCGCCATTGGCCATCCTCACCCGTCTACGGTTCGTGTCCTGCAGCAGATGCTGTATAGCCTGCCAGCCGACATCACGTTGGTTCGCCCAAGCAGCCTGCTCAATGAACCGCAGGTGGATACCTCCAGACCAAACCTCACGCCACCGAAGAACGGTATACCTGATGCGCCGCGTAATCCTTTCCGCGGGGTGAAATTATGCAAACCGAAGCAGCCGTTAGAGCCGGTGTACGCCAGCCGCTTCTTCAGCGTGCTCGGCGAAAGCATTACCCAAAGCACGCTGGTGCAGTATATGCGCCTGCAGTGGCAGGGCTGGCAATAATCAGTCTTTGCTATCCAGCGTTAAATGAGCCAGGCGGCGCGGCGTCAGTGCTTTATCGCGCCACTGGCTAAAGCGGATGGCCCACAACAGCACCTGATAACCCAGCTTAACGCTGCAAATATTGCTTACCATACGCTTGAACATACCTGACACGAATACTTCAGCAATCATGCGCTGGCGGATTTTCTCGTCCGGTTCTTTACGGATGCAATGACAAACGCGTAGCGCTTCGTAAATCACCTGCTGTTTGAATTCCGGGTAAATGGGAATACGCCCGGCGTAGTCGTGATTCATCTTATCCAGCAGACGGGTAATTTTGATGTAGTGGCGCTGGTAAGCGAGATTTTTCAGCCCGGTGCGCGGCAGACGGCTAACAGATGCGCCGTGCAGGAAGTATTTATACAGAGGGATTTCCGTGTAACGCGCGCGCTTCGCATTAAACATAAACTCCGTCGTCCAGATAATATCCTGGTGATGCAGGCCAGACAGGAAGGTCAGCCCCGCGTCGCGGATAGTCTGATGACGATAAACGCCCATCCAGACAACGTGTCGCCAACGGCGGCTGGCTAACGCTTTGCGTAACCAGTCTGGCCCGGTCATCACGCCGGTAGAACGAATACGATCGGTAGGAATGGATGCCCAGGTGTGGCCGGTTTCCGCAATACACCAATCAGCGTTGCACTGCGCAACATCCAGGTTGTCTTTCAGCGCCATAGTCATCAGCGTTTCATACATTTCCGGATAGGCAATATCATCGCCGTCTACGTACGCGATGTACTCCCCCCTGGCGACTTTCATCCCGGTATTGCGCGCCGCCGAAACGCCCCCATTGCGCTGGTGCAGCAGATGAACGTGCGGATAACGATCCGCATAAGACTGAGCAAGCTCCGCAGAGTTATCCGTAGAGCCATCATTAACAATGATGATCTCCAGGTTCTTCCAGGTTTGCGCAATCAGCGAATCCATACACGCAATGAACGGTTCACCCGTGTTGTAAAGCGGCATAATGACGCTCAGGAGACCAGGGATATAGGTCATATCAAATCCAGCCAGACAATAGAGTAATCGGCACTTTTTAGCATATTAAGCGGTAGATTTTCAGAAAAAATTATTAATTCTTTAGCGGAAAATGCGCCGGGCGGGGGAGATTGTGCAGGCAAAAAACGCCCCGGATGATTAATGATAATCAACATCCGGGGACAACACACAGAATCCACAGGGTGGATACGGTTAATCCCAGCTCAGGATCACTTTCCCTGACTGGCCTGAACGCATCGCGTCAAAGCCCTGCTGGAATTCATCGATGGAGAATCGATGGGTGATGATCGGCGACAAATCCAGACCAGACTGGATCAGTGCAGCCATTTTGTACCATGTCTCAAACATCTCACGACCGTAGATACCTTTAATAAACAGTCCTTTAAAGATAACTTTCGTCCAGTCGATGGACATATCAGATGGCGGAATACCCAGCATAGCAATACGGCCACCGTGATTCATGGTGTCCAGCATAGCGCGAAACGCTGGCGGCGCCCCGGACATCTCCAGGCCCACATCAAACCCTTCGGTCATACCCAGTTCAGCCATCACGTCGGTCAGATTCTCTTTCGACACGTTGACCGCGCGGGTGATACCCATTTTGCGCGCCAGCTCAAGGCGATACTCATTAACGTCGGTGATCACCACGTGGCGTGCGCCAACGTGCTTCGCGACCGCCGCCGCCATAATACCGATTGGACCCGCACCGGACACCAGTACATCTTCCCCAACCAGATCGAACGACAGCGCCGTGTGCACTGCATTACCGAACGGATCGAAGATAGACGCCAGGTCGTCGGAGATATTGTCCGGGATTTTAAATGCGTTAAATGCCGGGATCACCAGGTACTCCGCAAAGCAGCCCGGACGGTTTACACCGACACCGGTCGTATTGCGGCACAGGTGAGTACGTCCACCGCGGCAGTTACGGCAATGTCCGCAGGTGATATGACCTTCGCCTGAAACGCGATCGCCGATTTTAAAGCCTTTAACTTCCTGACCGATGCCAACAACTTCGCCGACATATTCATGCCCAACGACCATCGGTACTGGGATGGTTTTTTGCGACCATTCATCCCAGTTATAAATGTGAACGTCAGTCCCGCAGATGGCTGTTTTACGGATTTTAATCAGCAAATCGTTATGACCGACTTCCGGTTCAGGAACGTCAGTCATCCAAATGCCCTCTTCCGCTTTCAGTTTGGATAACGCTTTCATTTCACATCCTCAGGCAATAACGCCCAGTTGTTTACCAATGCGTGTGAACGCCTCAACAGCACGCGTAATCTGCTCAGGGGTATGCGCCGCAGACATCTGGGTACGGATACGCGCCTGGCCTTTTGGAACCACCGGATAGAAGAATCCGGTAACGTAAATCCCCTCTTTTTGCAGTTCACGAGCAAAGTCCTGCGCGATCACTGCATCACCCAACATCACCGGGATAATCGCGTGATCGGCACCGGCTAAAGTAAAGCCTGCGGCAGACATTTGCTCGCGGAACTGACGTGCGTTCGCCCACAGGCGGTCGCGCAGGTCGCTGCCTGCTTCAACCATTTCCAGCACTTTAATGGAGGCCGCAACAATCGCTGGCGCCAGTGAGTTGGAGAACAGATAAGGACGGGAACGCTGACGCAGCCACTCAACAACTTCTTTACGCGCTGCGGTGTAACCACCGGATGCGCCGCCGAGTGCTTTACCCAGCGTACCGGTGATGATGTCCACGCGACCCATCACGTCACAGTATTCATGGGAGCCACGACCATTTTCGCCGACAAAACCGACGGCATGGGAATCATCAACCATGACCAGCGCGTCGTATTTATCCGCCAGATCGCAAACGCCTTTCAGGTTAGCGATCACACCATCCATAGAGAACACGCCATCAGTGGCGATCAGGATATGACGAGCGCCCGCTTCACGTGCTTCTTTCAGGCGAGCTTCCAGTTCCACCATATCGTTGTTGGCGTAACGGAAACGTTTTGCTTTACACAGACGAACGCCATCTATGATAGAAGCGTGGTTCAGGGCATCGGAAATAATTGCGTCTTCTGCGCCCAGCAGCGTTTCAAACAGGCCGCCATTGGCGTCGAAGCAGGAAGAGTAAAGGATGGCATCTTCCATACCGAGGAATGCCGCCAGTTTTTGCTCCAGTTGCTTATGGCTATCCTGGGTACCGCAAATAAAGCGAACCGAAGCCATACCAAATCCGTGAGAATCCATACCCGCTTTTGCTGCTGCAATCAGTTCCGGATGATTAGCCAGTCCCAGATAGTTGTTCGCACAAAAGTTAATAACGTGGCTTCCGTCCGCCACGGTGATATCCGCCTGCTGGGCAGATGTAATAATGCGCTCTTCTTTAAACAATCCTTCCGCACGTGCGGTGTCGAGATCGTTGGTTAACTGTTTGTAAAAATCCCCACGCATTTCAATTCTCCAGACTGGGCAAATTTCAGCACATATTACCCAAAGCTATACGTTGATACGAGATGACGCATCATCACTTCTTCAAAATGAAGCATAAATCACGTGTACCCGCACGGCTTATCGGTGAATGGCTGAAGCCTGAGCCATGTAGTGATATGATAGAAAGTATTCGTGTCTGAGATTGTCTCTGACTCCATAATTCGAAGGTTACATTTATGATCATCGTTACCGGCGGCGCGGGCTTTATCGGCAGCAACATCGTTAAGTCCCTGAATGATAAAGGCATCACCGACATCCTGGTGGTGGACAACCTGAAAGACGGCACCAAGTTCGTTAACTTGGTGGATCTGAATATTGCTGACTACATGGACAAGGAAGACTTCCTGATCCAGATTATGGCCGGGGAAGATTTCGGCGATATCGAAGCTATTTTCCACGAAGGCGCATGCTCTTCCACCACCGAGTGGGACGGCAAGTATATGATGGACAACAACTATCAATACTCTAAAGAGCTGCTGCACTACTGCCTGGAGCGTGAAATCCCGTTCCTGTACGCGTCCTCTGCCGCCACCTATGGCGGTCGCACTTCTGATTTCATCGAATCCCGTGAATATGAGAAACCGCTGAACGTCTATGGCTACTCAAAATTCCTGTTCGACGAGTACGTGCGTCAGATCCTGCCGGAAGCCAACTCTCAGATTGTTGGCTTCCGCTATTTCAACGTCTACGGACCGCGTGAAGGCCATAAAGGCAGCATGGCGAGCGTCGCTTTCCACCTCAATACTCAGCTTAACAATGGCGAAACACCAAAACTGTTCGAAGGCAGCGAAAACTTCAAACGTGATTTCGTTTACGTTGGCGATGTGGCTGCAGTGAACCTGTGGTTCCTGGAAAACGGGGTATCCGGCATCTTTAACCTCGGTACTGGTCGTGCGGAATCTTTCCAGGCCGTTGCTGACGCAACGCTGGCGTACCACAAAAAAGGCAGCATTGAGTACATTCCATTCCCGGAAAAACTGAAAGGCCGCTACCAGGCGTTTACTCAGGCAGACCTGACCAACCTGCGCGCCGCGGGCTATGACAAGCCGTTTAAGACCGTTGCTGAAGGCGTAACGGAATATATGGCCTGGCTGAACCGCGACGCATAAGGCAGGCAATCTATGAGGATTCTGGTGGTTGGCCCGTCTTGGGTGGGCGACATGATGATGTCGCAAAGTCTCTATCGCACGCTCAAGGCGCGCTATCCCCAGGCGATAATCGACGTGATGGCACCTGCATGGTGCCGTCCGCTGTTATCGCGGATGCCGGAAGTCAATGAAGCGATCGCGATGCCGCTTGGGCATGGCGCTCTGGAAATTGGTGAACGGCGTAAGCTCGGTCATAGCCTGCGTGAGAAGCGCTATGACCGCGCTTATGTGCTGCCTAACTCGTTTAAATCCGCGTTGGTGCCCTTTTTTGCAGGTATTCCGCATCGTACCGGTTGGCGTGGTGAAATGCGCTACGGCCTGCTCAACGATGCGCGCGTGCTGGATAAAGACGCATGGCCGCTGATGGTCGAACGCTATGTGGCCCTGGCCTACGATAAAGGCGTGATGCTGTCGGCTAAAGATTTGCCGCAACCTCTGCTGTGGCCACAGTTGCAGGTCAGCGAAGGTGAAAAGTCTCTGACCTGTAGCCAGTTCTCCCTTTCTGCCGAACGCCCCATCATCGGTTTTTGCCCGGGTGCGGAATTTGGTCCGGCGAAACGCTGGCCACACTACCATTATGCTGAACTGGCAAAACAGCTGATCGACGAAGGTCATCAGATTGTGCTGTTTGGCTCGGCAAAAGATCATGAAGCCGGAAATGAAATCCTGGCAACGTTAAGCGTTGAGCAGCAGGCCTGGTGTCGTAATCTGGCGGGCGAAACGCAGCTGGAGCAGGCCGTTATTCTGCTCGCCGCCTGCAAAGCGGTCGTCACCAACGACTCTGGATTAATGCACGTTGCCGCAGCGTTGAATCGACCTCTGGTAGCATTGTATGGCCCAAGTAGTCCGGACTTTACCCCGCCGTTGTCGCACAAAGCGCGGGTCATTCGTCTGATTACGGGCTATCACAAAGTGCGCAAGGGCGATGCGGCAGAAGGCTATCACCAAAGCCTGATTGACATCACACCCCAGCGTGTACTGGAAGAACTCAACGACCTGTTGTTACAAGAGGAAGCCTGACGGATGCGGGTTCTGATCGTTAAAACGTCGTCTATGGGCGATGTACTGCATACGTTGCCCGCATTAACCGATGCGCAGCAGGCTATTCCGGGTATTCAATTTGATTGGGTGGTGGAAGAAGGATTCGCGCAGATCCCTTCCTGGCATGCAGCCGTTGACCGGGTCATCCCAGTGGCGATTCGCCGCTGGCGTAAAGCCTGGTTTTCAGCGCCGATTAAAGCCGAGCGTAAAGCGTTTCGCGATGCGGTACGTTTGCAGCAGTATGACGCGATAATTGATGCGCAGGGTCTGGTTAAAAGTGCGGCGTTGGTGACGCGTCTGGCACGTGGCGTCAAGCATGGTATGGACTGGAGTACGGCCCGCGAGCCGCTGGCTAGCCTGTTTTATAATCGCAAGCATCACATTGCTAAACAGCAGCATGCGGTAGAACGTACGCGTGAATTGTTCGCCAAAAGTCTGGGATATGCCAAACCGCAGTCGCAGGGTGATTACGCTATCGCTCAGCATTTTGTGAATGAATGTAATGCTGATACAGGCCATTATGCTGTATTTCTGCATGCCACAACACGTGATGATAAGCACTGGCCAGAAGCCAACTGGCGGGAGCTGATTGAGCTGTTAAATAATACGGGCATCCGTATTAAACTCCCCTGGGGCGCCCCTCATGAAGAAGAGCGCGCCAAAAGGCTGGCGGAAGGTTTTCCCTACGTTGATGTCCTGCCGCGAATGAGTCTGGAAGAGGTTGCGCGCATTCTGGCGGGGGCAAAGTTTGTGGTGTCGGTTGATACAGGTCTCAGCCATTTAACCGCCGCCTTGGATCGCCCCAATATTACGTTGTATGGCCCGACAGACCCGGGATTGATTGGTGGATATGGGAAGAATCAATACACACAGCAGAGCCATTCCGGAAAATTGCAGGATCTGGACGCAAGCTTAGTCAACGTATCGCTAATTGATAATAATTTGCTTTAACTTTAAGAGACGAACCATGCTTCGCCAACACATGTTTTCTCGTTTTGTTTGTAGTATAAAAAATAATCCATTCGATTTTATATACGTCTTATTTTATGCTGGGATCCTGGCAACTCTTGCGATGGTCCTGGTCAATCCAGATGAAGCGCTGAAGGTATTTATTTTCTCCACGGCCCTGTCTCTGCCGCTGATAGGAAAAAATATAAAGCATGTGTGCAGTAACAAACAAAATCTGGTTTTGCCATTTATGTTGCTGCTTTTCGGTTTAGTCCAGATTATTTGGGTAGAAATATTTAAACAACCTGGCTCAGCCTTTACCGGTGCCTATCGTTCATACCAGAACGGTGGCAAAGTGATGATTTTTGCCGCACTGGTTATGACAGCTCTGACCACGCGAGAGCCGTGTGCTAACAAAACTCGCATTACCAGTCTCTGGACGATTCTTACCGCAATAGGCTTGTATCTTTTCGCAAGCTACGAGGCTGCCGGAGCACCAGATATTATGACCTACCGTGTTGCGCTGGGCTTTGAACACCAAACCGGCACAGCCTACGCTCTGACGCTAATTGCATTATTAGCGTCTCAGGCCATTATTAATCTCCGTCTAAAACACACCGTTGCACTCTATCTGTTACATTTTTTGATATCGCTGGCAGTCATCATCACAACGCAAACTCGGGCTGCTATTTTGGTATACCCGATCCTGAGTGTCGGCCTATTCCTGATGTACTATCGTCACAACCGCACCATGCTATTAAGGGCACTGCTGGGTTTTGTAATACTGGTGGGAATTGCTGCGATTCCCTTAAAACCAATCATTGAAAGCCGCTACCAGAACTTCCTGGTCGATCTGCACTCTTATAATCAAAACAATAGTAATACTTCTATCGGCGCGCGACTGGCGATGCAACGGGCAGGGATTGAATCTGGGAACGGTCATGATTGGGGGCAGTCACTTGAACAACGCGGAGCAGAAATTCAGCGACTTGCCGTGCAAGATACTTCCTTACAAGGGGCACTTGAGTTCATTAACGTCCACCTGCATAACGAAGTCATTGATACCTTTTCGCTAAAGGGCATCCCTGGGGTTGTTGTGCTACTCTTGCTCTATATCGCTATGTTTTTAACAGCTTACTGGCAACGTAGTCCCTTGTTGTTCGTTATCTCAGGCGCAATCGCTATCTATGGCTTGAGTGATTTATTATTGTATGCCAAAGGTGAAGCCCTGAGCAGCGTACTGGCGTTATGTGTAGCAGCAGTACTGAGCTCGAATCCAACAAGAGAACGATGCCATGGTTAACGCTTCCGGTTATTTACTGAGCATTATTATACCTACATACAACAACGCTGAACTCATCACAGCGACGTTGGCGTCTATACATCAGAGCATCACTGATGATGTAGAGGTAATAATTGTTAATGATGGCTCTACGGATTTAACCGAAGAGCGTATAAATGCGTTTTACCGCGAAAAAGATTGCCATAATGTTAAATATATAAGCCAAAAAAATCAGGGCGTTGCAATCACCCGTAACGTTGGGCTTGCCCATGCGACAGGGAAATATATTGGCTTTGTTGACAGTGACGATATTGTCTGCGCAGATTATTTCACTATTCTTCTCCCTAAGTTGAGAGATGAACAATATGACATTCTTGAATTTAATTTAACCCGGGAGATAAAAAATCTGTATCAGAATTCATCTGGTATAGAAAACGGCATTAGTCAGCATGAAATTATATTATCGGATAATAATTATACTCCTTTGCTACCAATATTCCGGGCAGGGCAATGGCATCTCATGACAAAAATCTTCCATCGTAACATTATTGGCAACGATCGATTCGAAGAACATCGCCGGTACGAAGACATGATTTTCTGCCCTTTCCAATACTTTAAATGCCATAAAATATTAAAGATTGAAAATACACTGTATTTTTACCGGAAAAATGAAAAGAGCATTACCGAGAATATTATTGATAGTGATGCGGATAGTATCTTTTTTGCTATGCGAAAAATGTATAACTATATAAATAAAAATAGCGCAAAACGTACTGTTGCCACACTGATGATCATCAACTGTTTTCTGGAAGGACGTAAACTATTACGCAAGAAAAAAGGTTATTATCGCTACAGCGAAAGCATGCTGAATGATATTCAGAATGCACTAGCATGCTGCGATACGAAAATCGTCAAGAAAAAAATAATTCTTAAGATGAAATATCCCCATATTGATCGTTCTATTTCTGAAATAAGATATAAAACAATATCTGCATTTAAGAACTTATTTTTTCGAAAGGGATTTTAACATGTTTGAAAAAATTGACCGAGTTCTTATTTGCAAGCTCAAGTTTTATGGAGATGTTCTGTTAACAACGCCAGTCATTGCCAGCATTCGGGCTCGTTATCCACATGCTAAGATCGATCTGCTCCTCTATAAAGATACCAAAGCAATCTTAGCCGCCCACAAAGACATCAATACATTTTATCTCATTGAGAAAAAACAGGGCCTGCTGGCAACAGCAAAGAATTATCTCTCAGTACGTCAACAACTGAAGAAAAATCACTATGACCTGATTGTTAACCTCACTGAACAATGGCCAATTGGTGCGCTTATCGCCTCTTTACGCCGCCCTTCAATTGCCTTCCAGCGCGAAAAAGATCAGTGGAATCGACTTTTTACGCGAGTAACACCGTCCATTGGGACGCATATTGTTGAACAAAACCTTTCGATTCTAAAAGGCATTGGCTTTAGCGAAGCAGAACTAAAGAAAGAGATGTCGCTGAGTTATCGTCAAGATGATTATCAACATCTGGTATCCCTGTTACCCACGTTGCCTACGCAGAAATATGTCGTTATTCAACCCACTGCCAGACAAGAGTTTAAATGCTGGGATGATGAGAAGTTCGCGCATGTTATAGACCACCTGCATCAGCGTGGTTTGCATGTCTATCTTACCTGTGGGCCTGCAACAAGTGAGCAGCAACAGGTTCAGCGCATTGCTGAACTGTGCCAATCGTCTCCTGATCTGACGCTGGCAGGTAAAACGACCTTCCTGCAACTAGCTGCGTTGATCGACCATGCTGTTTTGTACATTGGTGTCGATTCCGCACCTATGCATATGGCTGCAGCGCTAAGGACACCGCAGGTTTGCCTGTTTGGCGCCACCAACTACCAACAGTGGAAGCCATGGTCTGATAAAGCCGTTTTGATTTGGGCTGGCGAATACCATCCGATGCCTTCGCGGGATGAGCTCGACCGGTCAAAAAAATATCTGACATGGATACCGGAACAGGCCGTGGTTGACGCTATTGATATGGTACTTCATGATAGTGACAATGTTCAAGGTAATGAGAAAGCATAAATGGACAACAAAAATAACATTATTAATATTGCTTACTGTACAGATGCTAATTATCTGGAATATGTAGCAGTGTCCATTATGTCTGTCATAATGAACAACCCGGAACAGCACCTGTCATTTTTTGTCTTTGTCTATGACGTTACTGACGAAGAAATCAATAAACTGCGTTCAACCAGTGATAAAATTCAGGTTATCAATATCGATAAAGAAGAGATTGAAAAGTATAACAGTGACTTTGCAATCAAACATCTGAACCGTTCGACCTATATGCGTCTGGCCGTACCGCGCTTACTTAAAGATAAAGTTGAGCATTTTATCTACCTGGATGCAGATACCCTGTGTTTTGATAAGCTCAATGACATTAACAGCATTGATATCAGCAACGTCATTTGTGCAGTCAGCCACGATTCTCTCGATATTCATGATACAAAAAATGCCAAACGCTTGGGCCTGAGTACTGGTCATTATTTCAATGCTGGTTTTTTGTATATCAATATTGAAAACTGGGTCAAGCATGATATTGAAAATAAAGCAAACACGGTGTTATTTGAACAAGGTAAATCCTTACCTTACTTTGACCAGGATGCATTGAATATCGCAATGGACGGTAACGTTAAGTTTATTGATAACAGATGGAATTTTTTGTTCAACTGGTTTACCGATCAACAAAAAGAGATATTCTTCTACCAAAAAGATATTCTGCCAAGAATTATCCACTTCACTGGTGGAAGGAAGCCCTGGTATAAAGAACATACTGGGCTTTCACAGCAACTTTATCTTTTCTACCATCATTTCACACCATGGCGAAACACAGAAATGCGTTCTTATGCTCCACGTATGAGACCTACTGATTATCGGGTCTATTCACGCCAGGAAGCTAAAAAAGGGAAGTATTGCGCCTCGATCAAATGGTATTTGAAATACCTTAAGACTAAATTACGTTAATAAAAAACTCCCTTACGGGAGTTTTTTTACTTACTTTTTAATTTTTCCCGCAAATAACCAATATAGCTTATTACCGAGGCGAAATACTTCCCTTGTAATCTTTCATGGCGTGATTTCTTTTTATATTGTTTTGGCGTTCTGGCGGGTAACAATGGAACATCTGCCCAAGGCGAAGCCTTCCAGGCGTCAACAAAAAACTGTGCTGAAGGATAATTTGCCCATGAATTCCAGGGTTTAGTCACGCCTATATAATGGATAAGGATGGTATCATCTGTTATATATTCTTTATAACTTGAGGTATCCTTACTTTTGAGTTCTTGTTTAATGCCGTAAATTGCATCATAAATTCTTGGTAAAAAAATTGTCTTACCAAAAAACATTATATTTAAGACATCCTGATCCAGAAAAGCGAATTTTCTTGTCTTATCCAAGAGGATCGAAAATGCTTCCGTAAAGAATTTTTGTTTTTTCCATTCCTTTAAATTTGCAAATATAACACCGGCATTGAAATATTGTTCGTTAAATTCCGGAGTATTAAGTCGCTGCGCGGCATACACCCGACTATCTTCAACATCCTGAATAACCGCTGCAACATGATGTTCCAGATTGATTTGTGTTAACTCAATAAGTGATCCTTTACATACAACATCAGCGTCTATATAGAGAAGATTATCGATCTTTTCGCTAAGATACTCAAACGCGATAAATCTGAAGTAGGTTGCGTGTGACCATGCATTCCCACACGGAAGGATCTTTAATCCTTCGGCATCCATCACATATACAGTTATATTGGTAGAAAACTGCTTAGCTAGTTTTTCTAATCTTTTGCGGTAATCTGAGTCAAGATAATCAGTAAAAAGATGAAAATGTATGCTGATATCTTTGTTATGTAGTAAAACGGACGACATCGAAACTGCCGCCCCAAACATAAAGTTTTGATCAACACCCCATGCAATATTGAGCTGTGGGGTTTGAGTTTCTGGAGCCCCAAAAACCTCAATGGTGTCTTTAATAGACTGATGACAATCAAAATTCATGTACTACACCTTTTTATATGCTATCTGAAAATTATCTGCACATCTAAATACTAATGAGACCGTGCACTATGTAGTTTGTTTTTTATATACATCACATGACTAAGTATCGAACGAATATATTTACGCTGCACTCTTTCATGTCGTGATTTACGTTTATACAGTTTTGCTGTGTTTGCATTTAACAAGGATTTTTCCGCCCATGCGGATTTTTTATAGGCATCAATGAAGAATTTAGCCACCGGATATTTAGCCCATGTATGCCATGGCTTAGTAACACCGACATAATGTATTAATACAGTATCATCTGTAATATAATCCTTGTAAATTTTATCATTTTTATTTTTCAGTTCCTGATCAACACCATAAATGCAGTTAAAATCTCGCCTCAGGAAAATGACATTACCGACAAACAATATATTCAGAACATCCTGGTCAAAATACAGAAGTTCCTTTTGGCGTTTATCTAAGATAGAAAATGCCTTTGTCAATAACTGCTGCTCACGCCAAACTTGAAGATTCGCAAATACCACACCGGAATTAAAGTAACCGTTACTCAATTCAGGAATACCGAGTCTGTTACCGGATTTAATACGCACTTCATCAATATCATTGATAACAGCAGCATATTCCCCACAGAAGTTAATCTCGGTAAGCTCGCGAAGAGAGCCTTTGCAAATAACATCTGCATCAAGATACAGTACGGAGCTTAACTCTGTGCTTAAATATTCAAATGCGAAATAACGATAGTACATTGCATAAGTCCATGCTTTTGTACTCGGCAACTCACGAAATGCAGCGTTATCGAACACAAGGACAGTGACTGTCGTACTGTACATCTGCGTCAGGCGTTTTACGCATTCCAGATAATCATCATCTATATAGTCTGTTGCTATATAAAAGTGGATATCAATATCAGGATTATTCACTAATACTGATGTCATAGAAATGCCAGAACCAAACAAAAAATTACGATCGACACCATACGCAACACTTAATTTTTTACTCTTGTCATGCGAGGAGCTGTCGATAACATGTTTTTGAATGATTAGCTTCTGGAAATCAATGTTCATAATAAAATGGCCTCAAACTTCATGTGTTATTTATAGCGCTTTTCTAATTGTTCTTTGTCTTATTTTTTGCGCTTTTGTGACAGCCTGTTCAAACAACCTGACTTCCTGACGAAAGATTTCACGTAGTGGCTTCGAAAAATAGACACGTAAAAAACGGTAGATATCTCTGGACGTCAACCCGATCTCAAGTGAAGAGAAATAGAGTCCAATCAGATCCTTATCCCGCCAGCGGCGTGGCACATGCTGACGAATTTGTGCACGATGCAAATCGATTACGGAGAGTTTGATATCCGCAATATTTTCTGGCATCGGTTGTTGGAGTAAAAAATGGCAAATATAGCAATCCCGATGATTTACTCCCCCCCGATGCATTTTACCCACCATTTCTGCCACACGGGTAATAATGGTCCGTTTTAATACAAAATCAGGGGGCTCAACTTTCCACCTTGCACAAAAATCTTCAAGGCTGATAGCAGGAGAGAGATCTTCAGTGATGATAAATGAGGTGCGCTCTAACGGATTCAGTCCTTTCTGCCCAAATGCCACGCCGGTCATGGTGTCAACACTCAGTTCCTGTAAGCGATGAATTGCCAGCCACTCCCGGTCTGCGCCCAGTACAGGCATACGTAAAGATATAAGATTCTTCACCACTTCTTTAAGCGTGGTTCCATGATGATATTTAAGAAAATAACCCTTACCCATCATCTCAAAACGTAGGGTACGTCGTGTTTCCAGGGCGCGAAAAACCTCACCGTTCAGCTTAGCGACTTCAGTAAACGGGTCTTTTCCTTGCCACTGCGTGGCAAATGGTTCTTTTAATTCAATCATTCTTAGGACCTAAAATGATATCTGCAGCTTTATCTGCCAGGCTGTAGAGATCTTTTGTATCAGCAAAATGCCGTGCGTTCCCGGCCCAACGACTTCTCTGCTCATTATTTTGCAGCGCATCGAAAAGTGCTGTATTCAGATTTTCCTGCTCAAAAGGTTCAGGAATCACCACCCCACATTGGGCGGCGTTGATATAACCCGCATAGCCGCAAACTTCGGTAGTTAATACCGGCAGTCCGGCAACTACAGCTTCTAGCAAGACAATACCGGCGGCTTCCTGTACAGCTGGGTGAAGTAATAAATCAGCAGCAGACATCAATTCTGCGACATCGTCCCGCCCCGAGAAGAACTGCACTTGTTCTTCAACCCCCAATTGACGAGCCTGAGCGCGATAGCGATCGGCCTTATCCTGACCAACAACCATCAATCGTGTGCGGTGGCGAATGACATCAGGCAAAGAAGCCAACGCCTGTAATGTTCTTGGCACGCCTTTGCGTTTGAAATCGGAACCTACCTGTAAGAGCAAGAACTGATCGAGACCAATACCATTTTTTTCTCTAACAATCAGCCGGCTGTTTTCAGGTTGCTGGCTGTACTTTCTGTCAGGGTAGATTCCTGGAGGCAGAATACGAAAGCGCTGGCTCTCAGTTTGGTAATGATGCTTGAAGTCACCAATTTGTTTATCGGTTAACATCAAAAGCGTAGTGCCGACACCCTGCTGAAATACGGCTTTTTCAAATGCAGAGTAGTGTCGGTACCTGCGCGTCAATTTGTAGAAAAAGCCTTTCTCGCGGGCAACCTTTTCCGCATAGCAAACGTCCGCAGCGTAATACACATCCAGGCCAGGCATTTTATTAAAACCAACGATACGATCGACGGGATGTTGAGTTAAATAATTCTGAACCCACTGATAATATTGCTCGTTTTTCCCATGATTCGTTCTGGATGTAACGGGGACGAGTATAATCTCCAGCCCTTCCGGACGCTCGCCCTGCCATGACTGGGTAAATACCTGAACATGATGACCACGAGAAGCAACCGTCAGCGCTACCCGCAAGAAATCACGCTGTAACCCACCATAGGGAAAATACTTGTACAAACAAAAAGCAATATTCATGCATTAATATCCGCATCGCGTCGCCAGGCATATCAGGTTTGAAGCATCAGAATCGTGTAATCCTTGCCTAAAGCATCCAAAGATGACTTTCTGTGCTTTCGAAACGTTTCTGCCCGCTAGCTACCTGAAATTGCGCAGTAGTATATCATTTATTATCAAGCATTCCGAAATGAATATTTTTTAAACAAAAAACAAAATAAACCATTAAAAACATACAGATAAATAAGACACCAGTTCATCAGGAAACGCACACCGCACAAGAGGTTAAGCATATAAATGCGGCCATGTGCATTTTTGAAATAGCCATCAGCGAAATCAGTTCCCCACCAATTCCATCGTTTTGATACAACCTGGATAAAAATGATGGTAAAGCCATAGTTAAATACATAGAATCCCCAGCACATTCATAAGTCAGCTACCATTATGCTCGAATTGCTTTACACCGCCCTTTTCTACCTTATTCAGCCTTTGATCTGGATACGGCTTTGGGTGCGCGGACGTAAGGCTCCGGCCTACCGTAAACGCTGGGGCGAACGCTACGGCTTTTATCGCCGCCCGCTAAAACCCGGCGGGATCATGCTTCATTCGGTTTCTGTGGGCGAAACGCTGGCTGCAATCCCATTAGTTCGCGCTCTGCGCCACCGTTATCCCGACTTGCCGATCACGGTCACCACCATGACGCCAACCGGTTCCGAGCGCGTACAATCTGCTTTTGGCACTGATGTTCAGCATATTTATCTGCCTTACGATTTACCGGATGCCCTGAACCGTTTTCTGAATAAAGTTGACCCCAAACTGGTGTTAATTATGGAAACCGAGCTGTGGCCAAATCTGATCGCGGCACTCCATAAGCGTCACATTCCTCTGGTCATTGCCAACGCACGTCTTTCTGCTCGTTCAGCCGCTGGCTATGCGAAATTAGGTAAATTTGTTGGCAGACTACTGCGTCGAATTACGTTAATTGCCGCACAAAACGAAGAAGATGGCGCACGTTTTATTACGCTTGGCGCCAGAAGCAATCAGGTCACCGTTACTGGCAGCCTGAAGTTTGATATATCCGTCACGCCACAACTGGCCGCAAAAGCGGTGACATTACGTCGTCAATGGGCTCCTCACCGTCCGGTATGGATTGCAACCAGCACCCACGACGGCGAAGAAAGCATCATCATTGCCGCCCATCAGGCGTTATTAAATCAGTTCCCGAATCTTTTACTAATTCTGGTTCCCAGACATCCTGAACGGTTCCCGGATGCAATTAACCTCGTACGCCAGGCAGGGCTAAGTTATACCACCCGTTCTTCGGGTGAAGTTCCGTCCTCAGGCACTCAGGTTGTGATCGGCGATACCATGGGTGAGCTGATGTTGCTGTATGGCATTGCCGACCTTGCTTTTGTCGGCGGTTCACTGGTTGAACGTGGTGGGCACAATCCACTGGAAGCCGCGGCACATGCTATTCCAGTGCTGATGGGACCACATACGTTTAATTTTAAAGATATTTGCGCCCGCCTCGAACAGGCAAGCGGATTGATCACCGTCACCGACGCACCTACGCTGGTAAAAGAAGTATCTTCTTTACTGACCGATGCAGATTATCGTAATTTTTATGGCCGTCACGCAGTTGAAGTTCTGTATCAAAATCAGGGCGCGTTACAGCGTCTGCTGCAGCTGCTGGAACCTTATCTGCCACCCAAAACGCATTGAGGCAAGCCATGCAAAAACGGGCGATTTATCCAGGAACCTTTGATCCCATAACTAACGGCCATCTTGATATCGTGACGCGTGCGACCAGCATGTTCGATCACGTGATCCTGGCGATTGCCGCAAGTCCCAGTAAAAAACCGATGTTTACCCTTGAAGAGCGCGTCGAGCTGGCGCAACAGGCAACGGCGCATCTCGGCAATGTGGAAGTTCTGGGATTCAGCGACTTAATGGCAAATTTTGCCCGTGATAATCAGGCTAACATTCTGATCCGAGGCCTACGCGCGGTAGCAGATTTTGAGTATGAAATGCAGCTGGCGCACATGAACCGCCACCTAATGCCGCAACTGGAAAGCGTCTTTCTGATGCCGTCTAAAGAGTGGTCATTTATCTCATCGTCACTGGTGAAAGAAGTCGCCCGCCATCAGGGTGATGTGACGCACTTTCTGCCGGAAAACGTCCATCAGGCGTTAATGAGTAAGTTGAAGTAATGTGCCTGGCCGGATGCTGCATCCGGCCAGCAATGACACTATTTCTGACAGCGACGGCAATAGAACGTTGTACGCTGGGCGTGTTTTGTCGCAACAATCGGTGCGCCACATGCGCGGCAAGGTTCACCTTCTCTCCCATAGACCTGCAGCTCCTGGGCAAAATAGCCCGGCTTACCGTCACTTTGCAGAAAGTCCTTCAGCGTCGTCCCGCCCTGCTCGATAGAACGCAGCAAAACCGCCTTGATAACGCGTACCAGCAGTTCACACTCATCTTTCGACAGCGATGATGCCAGACGGTCAGGATGGATACCAGCCGCAAACAGCGACTCGCTGGCATAGATGTTTCCCACCCCCACCACCAGCTTGTTATCCATCAGCCAGGGTTTAATCGCCGTTTTCTTCTTTGCACATTTCTGCTGTAGATAACCGGCGTTGAAATCGTCACTCAGCGGCTCAGGGCCAAGATGGGCGAGGACATTATGTCCATCCAGCTCTTTAGTCCACAGCCAGGCACCAAAGCGACGGGGGTCGGTATAACGCAGAACTTTGCCATTGCTCATCACTAAGTCAACGTGGTCGTGCTTATCTGCCGGAAGCTCTTCAGGAAGGATACGCAAACTACCCGACATCCCCAGATGAATGATTACCCAGCCATCCGGCAGCTCCAGAAGCAGGTATTTTGCGCGCCGCTGTACGCTCAGGACAGGTTTATCGCTCAGGCGATAGATTTCCTCTGATACCGGCCAACGCAAACGACCGTTACGCACAGTCGCGTGCATAATCGTTGCCCCCACCAGATGCGGCTCAATCCCACGGCGACTGGTTTCGACTTCAGGTAATTCAGGCATAGTATCTCCGGCGGTGTATCAGGTCTCATTAATATGGGGACGGCCAGAAAACAAAAAACCCCGCCGAGGCGAGGTTTTTTGCTACATCGAAACTAAAATTATTTGATTTTAGCTTCTTTGTACAGTACGTGCTGGCGTACAACTGGATCGAATTTTTTCAGTTCCAGTTTTTCCGGCTTAGTACGTTTGTTCTTCGTAGTGGTATAGAAATGACCAGTACCAGCAGAAGAAACCAGCTTGATTTTCTCACGAATACCTTTAGCCATGATTTATTTCCTCTTAGTACTTAGTACTTTTCGCCACGGGCACGCAGTTCAGACAGAACTGTTTCGATGCCTTTCTTATCAATTACACGCATACCTTTAGCAGATACACGCAGGGTGACAAAACGCTTCTCGCTCTCAACCCAGAAACGGTGAGAGTGCAGGTTCGGCAGGAAACGGCGTTTAGTCGCGTTCAGTGCGTGGGAACGGTTGTTACCGGTCACCGGACGCTTGCCAGTAACTTGGCAGACTCGGGACATGTCTATTCTCCAAAAATCAAATTAGCTCGAGCTTCGTATGGGGTATCGGCGCCTCGTCAGGCTTTACAGCCCGGTCATCGCATAGTTCTAAGTGAACTCTCGATTGCCAGGCCCAAATGCCAAACCCGAGATTCTCAAAGGTGGCGTAGTATACGCTGACCCGGCGTTATGCTCAAGTCCCGAACAGACAAAGATCCCGATGGATCGCGTAAAGTGCGTTAAATCCAACCGCGTTCCGCAAAAGAAACGTACTCTCCGCGCCCAATGACCAGATGATCAAGCACCCGGATATCCATGAACTGACAGCATTTCACAACACGCTCGGTGATGAGTTTATCTGCTTTACTCGGCTCTGCACACCCCGAAGGGTGATTATGCGCAAGGATCACGGCGGAAGCATTCATTTTTATCGCTTCGCGGACAATTTCTCGCGGATGTACCTCGACGTGGCTTAGTGTCCCGGAAAAAAGTTTGCTGTGTTTAATCACTTGATGTTGAGAATCCATAAAGATCACCAGAAAGATCTCGCGTTCCTCTTGCGAGAGCTGGCTTTGCAGAAATTCACGCGCCATTTCCGGGCTAAGTAAAGCACGCTCCTCTATCACTCGCACGTTGTAGTAGCGTCTTGCCAGCTCCGCAATACCCTTCAACTGTGCATACTTCGCGATACCGATTCCCGGAACATAGCTAAAATCCATGTAATCAGCAGACAACAAGCCATACAACGACTCAAAATGCTGAAGCATCTCTTTCGCTAGCGTAAGCACATCTTTACCCTGAATGCCGGTACGTAAAAAAAGCGCCAGTAACTCAACATCGGTCAGCGAACTGGCCCCCTGTGCCAACAGCTTTTCCCTGGGCATCATACTTCCTGTATTGTCCATACTTTTCCCTCCTTTCGCGTCCGCATAGTGGCATAACACCGACGGTGAATCGACGCGCTGTTTTCACTTCTTCGTAGTGCCTCGCAAAGTAGAAGACGGTCAAAAGCACGACAAATTGCGGATTGTGATAAAATATCCGCCTTCTGGTGAAACCCAACAGGAAAGATCATGATGAGCCTGGCCGGTAAAAAAATCGTACTTGGCGTCAGTGGCGGTATTGCTGCGTACAAGACCCCTGAGCTGGTGCGTCGTTTACGGGAACGCGGCGCTGACGTCCGCGTGGCGATGACCGAAGCGGCAAAAGCATTTATTACTCCCCTGAGTTTACAGGCAGTTTCAGGTTATCCCGTTTCCGACAGCCTGCTTGATCCCGCAGCCGAAGCTGCGATGGGCCACATTGAGCTGGGAAAATGGGCCGATTTGGTCATCCTGGCGCCCGCTACAGCAGACCTGATTGCTCGTGTCGCCGCAGGTATGGCCAACGACCTGGTGTCAACGATTTGTCTGGCAACACCTGCTTCTGTTGCTGTACTGCCAGCCATGAACCAGCAGATGTATCGCGCAGCCGCGACCCAGCACAATCTGGGTATTCTTGCCTCACGCGGTTTGCTCATTTGGGGCCCAGATAGCGGTAGCCAGGCATGTGGCGATGTCGGTCCTGGACGTATGCTGGATCCGTTAACGATTGTGGATATGGCGGCAGAACATTTTTCGCCTGTCAACGATCTGCAACATCTCAACATCATGATTACGGCGGGTCCGACGCGTGAACCGCTTGATCCCGTGCGTTATATTTCCAACCATAGCTCCGGGAAGATGGGATTTGCTATCGCGGCCGCTGCAGCAAAGCGCGGGGCAAACGTCACACTAGTATCGGGTCCGGTTTCGTTATCCACACCACCATTTGTTCAGCGGGTTGATGTGAT
Source organism: Citrobacter sp. Cf072 (assembly GCF_030334485.1). Lineage (NCBI taxonomy): Bacteria > Pseudomonadati > Pseudomonadota > Gammaproteobacteria > Enterobacterales > Enterobacteriaceae > Citrobacter > Citrobacter sp. Cf072. The sequence continues at coordinate 43,659 of NZ_JAOWDX010000035.1, forward strand.
GACCGCGTTGGAAATGGAAGCCGTTGTGCAGTCTGCAGTGCAACAACAGCATATTTTTATCGGCTGCGCTGCAGTCGCTGATTATCGCGCTGAAACTGTCGCCCACGAAAAAATAAAAAAACAAGCGACGCAGGGTGATGAATTAACAGTAAAAATGGTCAAAAACCCGGACATTATCGCCGGTGTTGCCGCACTGGATGCTAACCGTCCTTTTGTCGTTGGGTTTGCCGCCGAAACAAATAATGTGGAAGAATATGCCCGGCAAAAACGCATCCGCAAAAACCTTGATGTGATCTGTGCGAACGACGTTTCGCTGTCAACTCAAGGGTTTAACAGCGATAGCAACGCATTACACCTTTTTTGGCAGGATGGAGACAAAGTCTTACCGCTTGAGCGTAAAGAACTCCTGGGCCAATTATTACTCGACGAGATCGTGACCCGTTATGATGAAAAAAATCGACGTTAAGATTCTGGACCCGCGCGTTGGGCAACAATTTCCGCTCCCGACGTACGCCACTTCTGGTTCTGCCGGACTTGACCTGCGTGCTTGTCTTGATGACGCCGTAGAACTGGCACCGGGCGCAACAACGCTGGTGCCAACCGGGTTAGCTATCCACATTGCCGATCCTTCTCTGGCAGCGGTGATGCTCCCGCGCTCCGGATTGGGCCATAAGCACGGTATCGTGCTGGGCAATCTGGTTGGTTTGATTGATTCCGACTACCAGGGCCAACTGATGGTGTCCATCTGGAACCGTGGTCAGGACAGCTTCACTATTGAGCCGGGCGAACGTATCGCGCAGATGGTATTTGTACCGGTCGTGCAGGCTGAATTTAATCTGGTGGAAGAGTTTGAAGCCACCGATCGTGGCGAAGGTGGCTTCGGCCATTCCGGGCGCAAGTAACCCGCAGAAAAGTATCCCATAGCGTAATAACGCAATAACACACCGCAAACAACAGTTTGCGGTCGCTGTGTGGATGCCTGCCTGGCAAGAGCTTATTTTCAGGGGTATTTTGTAACATGGTAGAAAAGCAAACTGCGAAAAGGAATCGTCGCGAAGAAATACTTCAGTCTCTGGCACTGATGCTTGAGTCCAGCGATGGTAGCCAACGCATCACCACAGCAAAGCTGGCAGCCTCAGTTGGCGTATCCGAAGCGGCATTGTATCGCCATTTCCCCAGCAAGACCCGTATGTTCGATAGCCTGATTGAGTTTATCGAAGATAGTCTGATTACGCGTATCAATCTGATTTTGAAAGATGAAAAGGACACCAGCGCGCGTCTGCGTCTGATCGTTCTGCTGATTTTAGGGTTTGGTGAGCGTAATCCGGGCCTGACGCGAATTCTGACCGGACACGCGTTGATGTTCGAGCAAGACCGTCTGCAAGGTCGCATTAACCAACTTTTTGAGCGCATTGAAGCGCAGTTGCGCCAGGTTCTGCGAGAAAAAAGAATGCGTGAAGGTGAAGGCTACACCGTGGATGAAACGCTTCTGGCCAGCCAGTTACTGGCTTTCTGCGAAGGTATGCTATCCCGGTTTGTACGTAGCGAATTTAAATACCGCCCAACGGATGATTTTGACACCCGCTGGCCGTTGGTTGCCGCTCAATTGCAGTAGCGATTTCGTCTTGTCCGGCCTACGTAAACCGTAGGCCCGGTAAGTGCGTAGGCCGGATCAGCGCAGCGCTATCCGGCTGTCCTTATACACCGTATGCTTCGCGATAGGCTCGTACTGCCGCCAGGTGCTCCGCCATCTCCGGTTTCTCTTCCAGATACGCAATCAGGTCTTTCAGGGTGATAATAGAGATCACTTTGCAACCGTAATCACGTTCCACTTCCTGAATAGCGGAAATCTCGCCGCGACCGCGTTCCTGACGATCGAGAGAAATCAGTACCCCCGCCAGAGTGGCGCCATTCGCCTGGATAATTTCCATCGACTCACGAATCGCCGTACCTGCGGTGATAACATCATCCACCAGCATCACGCGCCCCTCAAGTGCGCTACCGACCAGATTGCCACCTTCACCGTGGGTCTTCGCCTCTTTACGGTTAAAGCAGTACGGCAAATCTTTATCGTGGTGTTCAGCCAGCGCAACGGCCGTTGTAGTCGCAATCGGAATACCTTTGTACGCTGGGCCAAACAGCAAATCGAACTCAATACCGGAATCCACCAGCGCTTCGGCGTAAAAACGGCCTAACAGAGCCAGGTCGCGCCCGGTATTAAACAGTCCGGCGTTGAAGAAATAGGGGCTTTTACGCCCGGATTTCAGCGTAAACTCGCCAAACTTTAGTACCTGCTTGCTAAGCGCAAACTCAATAAACTGGCGCTGATACGGTTTCATGGATTCGCTCCTCATCTCACTTTATTACAGACAAAAAAAAGGCGACTCATCAGTCGCCTTTAAAATCAATTTTCTAACGCCGCCTTCTGCGTCGCTATAATGGATTCGATTCCCCCTCGGGCCAACGCCAGTAGGGTGAGAAGTTCTTCATGGCTGAATGGCTCACCTTCCGCCGTGCCCTGAACCTCTATAATGCGACCGTCTTCAGTCATCACTACGTTCATATCGGTTTCTGCAGCAGAGTCTTCAACGTACTCGAGATCACAGAGCGCTTCACCGTTAACAATGCCCACGGAAACCGCGGCGACCATCCCTTTCATCGGGTTAGTTTTCAGTTTACCGCTCGCGACCAGCTTGTTCAGCGCATCAGCTAACGCAACACATGCACCGGTAATTGATGCGGTGCGCGTACCGCCATCTGCCTGGATAACATCGCAGTCCAGGGTAATGGTGAACTCACCGAGCGTCTTCAGGTCAACGGCAGCGCGCAACGCGCGAGCGATCAGACGCTGGATTTCCATGGTACGACCGCCCTGCTTACCTTTCGCCGCTTCACGGGCGTTACGGGTGTGTGTGGCGCGTGGCAGCATGCCGTATTCTGCGGTGATCCAACCCTGGCCCTGACCTTTCAGAAAACGCGGTACGCCTTCATCAATAGAAGCGGTACATAGCACTTTGGTATCACCAAATTCGACCAGCACGGAGCCTTCAGCGTGTTTTGTATAATTACGGGTCAGGGTGACGGGACGCACCTGATTGGCACTACGACCTGCTGGACGCATGATAAAATCTCCGGCTTGAAACGAATGTGGCTGCGCATTATACGGACTTCCGACTGTTATTCCTATCCTGACAAGACGTGGATGGCTATAATCCTCCCATCTCATCTTTAAAAACAGGAACGTCTATGATCCGCAGCATGACCGCTTACGCCCGGCGTGAAATCAAGGGTGAATGGGGTAGCGCTACCTGGGAAATGCGCTCGGTAAACCAGCGTTATCTGGAAACTTATTTTCGCCTGCCGGAGCAGTTCCGTAGTCTCGAACCCGTAGTTCGCGAACGTATCCGCACGCGTCTGACGCGCGGTAAAGTCGAATGTACGCTGCGTTTTGAGCCTGATGCCAGTGCACAGGGCGAGCTGATTCTGAATGAAAAACTCGCTAAACAGCTCGTTAGCGCTGCTAACTGGGTCAAAATGCAGAGTGATGAAGGTGAAATTAACCCGGTTGATATCCTGCGTTGGCCAGGCGTAATGGCAGCCCAGGAGCAAGATCTGGACGCCATTGCCGCCGAAATCCTCGCCGCGCTTGACGGTACGCTGGATGACTTTATCGTTGCGCGTGAAACCGAAGGACAGGCACTGAAGGCGTTGATCGAGCAGCGTCTGGAAGGCGTCAGCGCCGAAGTGACGAAGGTACGTGCGCATATGCCAGAAATCCTGCAATGGCAGCGCGAGCGTCTGGTAGCCAAACTGGAAGATGCTCAGGTGCAACTGGAAAATAATCGTCTTGAGCAAGAGCTGGTGCTGATGGCACAGCGTATCGACGTGGCTGAAGAACTGGATCGCCTGGAAGCTCACGTCAAAGAAACCTACAACATTCTGAAGAAAAAAGAGGCGGTTGGCCGTCGTCTGGACTTCATGATGCAGGAATTCAACCGTGAGTCGAATACTCTGGCATCGAAGTCTATCAATGCCGAAGTGACTAACTCCGCAATTGAACTGAAGGTATTGATCGAGCAAATGCGCGAGCAAATTCAGAATATCGAGTAAGTCACCATCTCACGTAGCCCGTCAATAAACGGCGGCGCTACGTGCTTTTCCCGACGCTATCAGTTCTCATCTATGCGATCAGACTTATATTTTCTCATCATTTATTGTCACCACTCATATCACAAAGCGCATGCCATAACGTGTTTACAACAATTTCGCATTAGCTGTAGTTATTAGAATCACTTCGCCTTAGAAAATCTCAATCGTGACAGTGCGCACAAATCGTTAACCTTAGCCCCCAGCAAATCAGGGGGAATACATGCTGTTACACGTTTTATACTTAATTGGTATTACTGCCGAAGCCATGACCGGTGCGCTTGCGGCTGGGCGTCGTCGTATGGATACATTTGGCGTCATTATCATTGCCACCGCGACAGCCATTGGCGGTGGTTCAGTACGCGATATTCTTCTCGGCCATTATCCGCTCGGCTGGGTAAAGCACCCTGAATACGTCATTATCGTAGCCACTGCCGCGGTACTGACCACTATTATTGCTCCCGTGATGCCCTATCTGCGCAAAATATTCCTCGTACTGGATGCGCTGGGCCTGGTGGTCTTTTCTATTATCGGGGCTCAGGTGGCACTGGATATGGGCCATGGACCGATTATCGCCGTGGTCGCTGCGGTCACTACCGGGGTTTTCGGCGGCGTATTACGCGATATGTTCTGCAAACGCATCCCGTTAGTGTTCCAGAAAGAGCTGTATGCCGGCGTATCATTTGCCGCTGCTGTGCTATACATCGTGCTACAGCATTATGTCTCCAGTCATGATGTGGTGGTTATCTCTACCCTGCTCTTCGGCTTTACCGCCCGACTACTGGCGCTGCGCCTGAAGTTAGGTCTGCCGGTATTTTACTATCGCCATGAAGGCCATTAAGGCATAAAGCCCGCGATCCGCTGAGCAGCTAACCAGTTGCTCAGCGCTGTGACCTCTCGATCCTCCAGCCACTGAATAACCTGCCGTGCCCGCTGCTCCCCCATGAAAGGAAGCTGCCGCCAGCTTTGTTCATCGCGTTCTTGCAATTGCTGCCACGAACCATCCCGGCTGGCATTCAGCGTTGCCTGTGTTAACGGTATTCCCATAGCAATCAGCCAGCGCGTGAACGGAAGATCGCGTGACAGGTTGAATTGATGCCATAACTTCTCCCCTTTGCTTACACCAAATGTGGACTGTAGTTGTTCCTGAGTTAGCCCGAGCCAGGAAAAGATATGCTCAAAGCGATACACCTGGTGGAGCTCCCGCCATCCCGCCTCGCCGATGCCCTCCAGCCCCAGCACCTCTTTGGCCCCCAGCCAGACCAATCTGGCAACAAACTGTTCCTGGCACTGCGCTGTGGCATAAAAACAGGTTAATGAATTGAAGCGCCCCTCAGGTGGCACTGGCTTAATACGCTGGGTACTGCGCCAGACCACCTCATCTATACGGGGGATCCCTTGTCCGGCCAGGCTCACCAGAATCTGATCGCCAGGCGCGATATCCCATTCATCCCAGCGTCGAACGGAGCCAATATTGACGCGCTGTACGCGTTTATCATCCAGCATGACGGGAGTCAGCAATGCTACCACCGCAATTTTCCCGCTTTTACCAACGGAGAACTGAATACCCGTTACCTCAGACACCCTGGCCACGGGAGGATATTTCCACGCAGCCAGCCAGTCTCCCTGTCCGGGTAGCCAGTATCGCGCCTGCGGCTCTTTTCCTGTTCGCACGACCACGCCATCAGTGACAAAAGGTAATGCTGAAGTCCACCAATTTGCTCGCACTTGCTCTACGTCATCCGCACTCTTCACGGCCTTGGTAAAATGTTGCGTGAAACTGAACCCGGCAGCAGTGAGCTGCTCCAGTCTTTCAGACATGACCGCAGGACCATCGGGCCAGGCCCAGATAAAAATAGCCAGCGAGCCTAATAATTCCTGATTGCTCTGGCGCATCATCAATCCAGCAACCTTCGAGCGGGTGTTCATTCCCCCTCTCTGCTTCTGAATATGCCCCTCTTGCTGCAAAAAAATCTCACCCTGCAACGTACTGTTAGCGAGATTCCCCTTGGTGGAATGTGGTACGGAAGGGATCTGAAGAACCTTTTGCGTCCAGTCTTCGCCTTTCAGGCCATTACCACGGCTAATCGCCCGTACCAGATTGCCATTGCGATAGACTAACGTCACTGCCACGCCATCCACCTTCGGTTGCACCCAGAGATCGCTGCGCGCGTGCATCCATTGCTGTAGCGCTTGCTTATCGGCAAGTTTTCGAACACCCGTGTGGGGAACGGGGTGCGATACTGTGCCACCCATTGGTGGCGCAGACAGATCTGGTGGAACTTCATCACCAAAACAGCGCTGCCATTGAATTAGTTGCGCATTGAGCTGGTCATAAACGCCGTCATCTACGGCACTTTCACCCTGTTTCCAGTAACTGTCATTCCACTGTGTTATCTGCTGCTGTAGTCGTGAAATTTCCTCGTTTGCCCTGGCAGGTGACCAGACGGGGCATACCGCCCATGCGGGTAGATACCCCATTAGCAAAACCAGCCCTATGCCTTTCCATAATCCCATGTTACCTCCGCTGAGCACTGCATTTCCTGGCAGGTATAGCGCGAAATAATAGGGAAACAGAGCGGCAAAAAAGCATCCTGCGAGCACCGTTCCTGACATTTGCGCGTATTGCTGCAAATCATCGATAAAACAGGAAACTGATACGCAAAACGCAATAAACATGCGCAAAAAGTGTGACAAGGGCTACGTCACATAGCGGCTACGTGTATAATAAGCCCGTATGTAGGCTCTCTTTCGACAATCACATACATTAAGATACTCATGGCTCAAGGCACGCTTTATATTGTTTCTGCCCCCAGTGGCGCGGGTAAATCCAGCCTGATTCAGGCTTTATTAAAGACCCAACCGTTGTATGACACCCAGGTTTCTGTTTCGCACACCACGCGCGCACCGCGCCCGGGGGAAGTGCACGGTGAACACTATTTTTTTGTGAACCATGATGAATTCAGAACCATGATTGGCAGAGACGCGTTCCTGGAACACGCGGAGGTTTTCGGTAATTACTACGGCACCTCACGTGAAACCATTGAGCAAGTATTAGCATCCGGCGTAGACGTCTTTTTAGATATCGACTGGCAAGGTGCGCAGCAAATTCGTGAAAAAATGCCGCATGCGCGCAGTATTTTTATTTTGCCGCCATCTAAGATTGAGTTGGATCGCCGTCTGCGTGGCCGCGGTCAGGATAGCGAAGACGTGATCGCAAAACGTATGGCGCAAGCTGTTGCAGAAATGAGCCATTACGCCGAATATGATTATCTTATTGTGAACGATGATTTCGATACCGCCCTGGGCGATTTGAAAACCATCATTCGCGCCGAACGTCTGCGCATGAGCCGCCAAAAGCAGCGTCATGACGCTTTAATCAGCAAACTGTTGGCAGACTGAACCCACATTCAGTATCATGCCCAGTCATTTCTTCACCTGTGGAGCATTTTAAGTATGGCACGCGTAACTGTTCAGGACGCTGTAGAGAAAATTGGTAACCGTTTTGACCTGGTACTGGTCGCCGCGCGTCGCGCTCGTCAGATGCAGGTAGGCGGAAAGGATCCGCTCGTACCGGAAGAAAACGATAAAACTACCGTTATCGCGCTGCGCGAAATCGAAGAAGGTCTGATCAACAACCAGATCCTCGACGTGCGTGAGCGCCAGGAACAGCAAGAGCAGGAAGCCGCTGAATTACAAGCCGTTACCGCTATTGCTGAAGGTCGTCGTTAATCACAAAGCGGGTCGCCCTTGTATCTGTTTGAAAGCCTGAATCAACTGATTCAAAACTACCTGCCGGAAGACCAGATTAAGCGTCTTCGGCAGGCGTATCTCGTTGCACGTGACGCTCACGAGGGCCAGACACGTTCAAGCGGTGAACCCTATATCACGCACCCGGTAGCGGTAGCCTGTATTCTGGCCGAGATGAAACTCGACTACGAAACGCTGATGGCTGCACTGCTGCATGACGTGATTGAAGATACCCCAGCCACCTATCAGGACATGGAACAGCTTTTTGGTAAAAGCGTTGCAGAGCTGGTAGAAGGGGTATCGAAGCTTGATAAGCTTAAGTTTCGCGATAAGAAAGAGGCGCAAGCCGAAAACTTTCGCAAGATGATTATGGCGATGGTGCAGGATATCCGCGTCATTCTCATCAAACTTGCCGACCGTACTCACAATATGCGCACGCTGGGCTCATTACGCCCGGACAAGCGTCGCCGCATCGCCCGTGAAACCCTCGAAATCTATAGTCCGCTGGCACACCGTTTAGGTATTCATCACATTAAAACCGAGCTGGAAGAGCTGGGTTTTGAAGCGTTGTACCCGAACCGCTATCGCGTGATTAAAGAAGTGGTTAAAGCCGCTCGCGGCAACCGCAAAGAGATGATCCAAAAAATCCTCTCGGAAATCGAAGGGCGTTTGCAGGAGGCAGGTATTCCGTGTCGCGTAAGCGGGCGTGAGAAGCACCTGTACTCTATTTACTGCAAAATGGTACTCAAAGAGCAGCGTTTTCACTCCATCATGGATATCTACGCATTTCGCGTCATCGTTCATGATTCCGATACCTGCTATCGCGTACTCGGCCAGATGCACAGCCTGTACAAACCACGTCCTGGCCGCGTGAAAGACTATATTGCCATCCCAAAAGCGAACGGATATCAGTCTTTGCACACCTCAATGATCGGCCCTCATGGCGTCCCGGTTGAAGTACAGATTCGTACTGAAGACATGGACCAGATGGCAGAGATGGGTGTCGCAGCGCACTGGGCTTACAAAGAGCACGGCGGCGAAAGCAGCACCACTGCGCAAATCCGCGCTCAGCGCTGGATGCAAAGCCTGCTGGAACTGCAGCAGAGCGCCGGTAGCTCGTTTGAATTTATTGAAAGCGTTAAATCTGATCTCTTCCCGGATGAGATTTATGTTTTCACACCGGAAGGGCGCATTGTCGAACTGCCCGCCGGTGCAACGCCTGTCGACTTCGCCTACGCCGTGCATACCGATATCGGTCACGCTTGCGTCGGCGCGCGCGTCGACAGACAGCCTTACCCGCTTTCACAACCGCTCTTTAGCGGTCAGACAGTTGAGATTATTACCGCCCCGGGTGCGCGCCCGAATGCCGCGTGGCTCAACTTCGTCGTCAGTTCGAAAGCGCGCGCCAAGATTCGCCAACTGCTGAAAAACCTCAAGCGCGATGATTCCGTCAGTCTGGGCCGTCGACTGCTCAACCATGCCCTGGGCGGTAGCCGTAAACTGGCTGAGATCCCGCCAGAGAGCATCCAGCGTGAGCTTGAGCGCATGAAGCTCGCCACTCTTGACGATCTGCTCGCAGAAATCGGTCTGGGTAATGCCATGAGCGTGGTGGTAGCGAAAAACCTCCAGCAGGGCGAAGCAACAGCGAACGTACCGGCACAATCTGGCCATGGTCATCTGCCGATCAAAGGTGCAGACGGCGTGCTGATCACCTTCGCGAAATGCTGCCGTCCAATTCCAGGCGATCCCATCATTGCCCACGTCAGTCCGGGTAAAGGTCTGGTGATTCACCATGAGTCCTGCCGTAATATTCGTGGCTACCAGAAAGAGCCAGAGAAATTTATGGCGGTGGAATGGGATAAAGAAACAGAGCAGGAATTCATCACCGAGATTAAGGTGGATATGTTTAACCACCAGGGTGCTTTGGCGAACCTGACGGCGGCAATCAACACGACCACCTCCAATATTCAAAGCCTGAATACGGAAGAGAAAGATGGTCGCGTCTATAGCGCCTTTATTCGCTTGACCGCTCGCGATCGCGTGCACCTGGCGAATATCATGCGCAAAATTCGCGTCATGCCGGACGTGATAAAAGTCACCCGTAACCGTAACTAGAACACGTTTTATGAATGAACAGCGCTATGCACGTATCCGCGAAATGCTCGCACGTCGTCAGCCCGATCTGACCGTCTGCATGGAAGAGGTCCACAAACCTCATAACGTTTCCGCTATCATTCGTACTGCAGATGCGGTCGGCGTGCATGAAGTCCACGCCGTCTGGCCGGGTAGCCGTATGCGCACCATGGCCTCTTCTGCCGCAGGCAGCAACAGTTGGGTGCAGGTGAAAACTCACCTTACTATTGGCGATGCGGTCACACATTTAAAAAACCGCGGCATGCAGGTTCTGGCAACTCATCTGTCAGATAAAGCCGTGGATTTTCGCGAGATTGATTACACACGCCCCACCTGCATCCTGATGGGCCAGGAGAAAACCGGCATCACTCAGGAAGCGTTGGATCTGGCTGATCAGGACATCATCATTCCCATGACTGGCATGGTGCAGTCGTTGAACGTTTCGGTCGCCTCCGCGCTGATTCTGTACGAAGCACAACGCCAGCGGCAAAACGCTGGGATGTACCGACGAGAAAACAGCATGCTGCCACAAGACGAGCAGCAGCGCTTACTGTTTGAAGGCGGTTATCCGGTGCTGGCGAATGTCGCTAAGCGCAAAGGTCTTCCCTACCCTCACGTAAACACGCAGGGCGAAATTGAAGCCGATGCAACGTGGTGGGCCACTATGCAGTCTGCGAGATAAACGCGATGAAAGGCCGTTTACTGGATGCCATCCCACTCAACTCTCTGACCGGCGTTGGCGCAGCACAAAGCAGTAAACTGGCGAAAATTGGCCTGCACACCGTACAGGACCTCCTTCTACACCTCCCCCTGCGTTACGAAGACCGTACCCATCTGTACCCAATTGGCGAACTGCTGCCGGGCGTCTATGCCACCGTTGAAGGCGAAGTGCTGAACTGCAATATCACCTTCGGTGGCCGCCGGATGATGACCTGTCAGATCAGCGATGGCTCCGGCATTCTCACCATGCGCTTTTTCAACTTCAGCGCAGCAATGAAAAACAGCCTCGCCACCGGTCGCCGGGTGCTGGCCTACGGTGAAGCCAAACGCGGGAAATACGGCGCAGAGATGATCCACCCGGAATACCGTGTGCAGGGCGATCTCAGCACGCCGGAATTACAGGAAACGCTGACCCCTGTTTATCCGACTACCGAAGGCGTGAAGCAGGCCACGCTGCGCAAGCTGACCGATCAGGCACTGGATCTGCTCGATACTTGCGCCATTGCCGAACTGCTACCGCCAGAGCTGTTACAGGGCATGATGAGCCTGCCCGAAGCACTGCGCACGTTGCACCGCCCCCCACCGTCGCTGCAACTCAGCGATCTGGAAACAGGACAACATCCGGCGCAGCGACGTCTGATTCTCGAAGAACTGCTGGCGCATAATCTCAGCATGCTGGCACTACGCGCCGGGGCACAGCGTTTTCATGCCCAGCCGCTGAGCGCAAACAATGCGCTGAAAGATAAGCTGTTGGCGGCGCTACCATTTAAACCGACTGGCGCACAGGCTCGCGTTACCGCGGAGATCGAACGTGATATGGCACTGGATGTCCCAATGATGCGCCTGGTACAGGGTGATGTCGGCTCAGGTAAAACGCTGGTTGCGGCGTTAGCCGCCCTGCGCGCTATCGCACATGGTAAGCAGGTTGCGCTGATGGCCCCCACCGAATTATTGGCTGAACAACATGCGAATAACTTCCGCAGCTGGTTCGCGCCGCTGGGCGTTGAAGTGGGCTGGCTGGCGGGCAAGCAGAAAGGCAAAGCGCGTCTGGCGCAACAGGAAGCCATCGCCAGCGGTCAGGTGCAGATGATTGTCGGTACTCATGCAATTTTCCAGGAACAGGTTCAGTTCAACGGTCTGGCACTGGTTATCATCGACGAACAGCACCGCTTCGGGGTGCATCAGCGTCTGGCGCTGTGGGAAAAAGGTCAGCAGCAGGGTTTCCACCCGCACCAGCTAATCATGACTGCCACGCCAATCCCGCGCACGCTGGCGATGACCGCCTATGCCGATCTCGACACCTCAGTAATTGATGAACTCCCACCGGGACGTACCCCGGTCACCACGGTCGCCATTCCGGATACCCGCCGCAGCGATATTATTGATCGCGTGCGCAACGCCTGTACCCACGAAGCGCGCCAGGCATACTGGGTCTGTACGCTGATTGAAGAGTCTGATCTGTTAGAAGCTCAGGCAGCAGAAGCAACGTGGGAAGAGCTTAAGATTGCGCTGCCAGAACTCAATATTGGCCTGGTACACGGCCGTATGAAGCCCGCCGAGAAGCAGTCAGTAATGGCGGCCTTTAAGCAGGGTGAACTGCATCTGTTGGTTGCCACCACAGTGATTGAAGTGGGCGTGGACGTGCCAAACGCCAGCCTGATGATTATTGAAAACCCGGAGCGCCTGGGCCTGGCCCAGCTGCATCAGCTACGTGGCCGCGTAGGTCGTGGCGCGGTGGCCTCCCACTGCGTCCTGCTGTACAAATCACCGCTGTCTAAAACCGCGCAGAAACGCTTGCAGGTTCTGCGAGACAGCAACGACGGGTTCGTGATTGCGCAAAAAGATTTAGAGATTCGCGGCCCCGGCGAGCTGTTAGGTACTCGCCAGACCGGAACGGCAGAATTCAAGGTCGCAGATTTACTGCGTGATCAGGCGATTATCCCGGAAGTTCAGCGCATTGCTCGCCATATTCACGAACGCTATCCGCAACAGGCCGTGGCGCTAATAGAGCGCTGGATGCCGGAAACCGAACGCTACTCCAACGCATAGTCGATTCATAGCGGCGGCGGATGTTACCCCGCCGCACAGCCGTTATTGCGCAAAAATCGGTAACAGCAGATACAGCTTAATCACCAGCGCGTTGACGATATCGATAAAGAATGCCCCCACCATCGGCACCACCAGAAACGCCATATGGGATGGCCCAAAGCGTTCGGTAATCGCCTGCATGTTGGCAATCGCCGTCGGCGTCGCGCCGAGGCCAAAACCGCAGTGACCGGCAGCCAGCACAGCGGCATCGTAGTTCTTACCCATCATGCGCCAGGTAACGAATATCGCATACAGCGCCATGAAAATGGTCTGCACAACCAGAATTGCCAGCATCGGCAAGGCCAGAGAAGCCAGTTCCCATAGCTTCAGGCTCATCAGCGCCATCGCCAGGAACAGTGACAGACTAACGTTACCCAGCACAGAAACCGCACGTTCGAACACCCGGTAGAAGCCCAGTAGCGCCAGACCATTGCTGAGGATCACCCCAACAAACAGCACGCAAACGAAGGTCGGCAGTTCCAGTACCGTTCCAACCAGCATTTGCGCAACGATTTTCCCCACCGTCAGACAGATAGCGATCAGCGCGATGGTTTCAATCAGCACCAGTGAGGTGATCATGCGTCCGACGTCCGGCTTTTCAAATGCGGTCGGAACAGCCTGATCGTCCGGCATACCGTCTGGCGTGGTGGAGTGTTTGACCAGATAGCGTGCCACCGGGCCGCCAATCAGCCCACCCAATACCAGACCAAACGTTGCGCAAGCCATCGCCACTTCAGTCGCATTGGTGAAGCCGTAACGTTCAATAAACAGCTTGCTCCATGCGGCCCCGGTTCCGTGTCCACCAGAGAGGGTGATCGAGCCAGCAATCAGGCCCATCAGCGGGTCCAGACCCAGCAGGGTCGCCATACCAATACCGATGGCGTTTTGCATCAGCAACAGGCCAACAACCACAATCAGAAAAATACCCACCACGCGGCCGCCAGCACGCAAACTTGCGATATTGGCGTTCAGACCGATAGTGGCGAAGAAGGCCAGCATCAACGGATCGCGCAGGGTCATATCGAAGTTAACTTCCCAACCCATGCTTTTTTTCAGCACCAGCAGCGCAATCGCCACCAGCAGGCCGCCCGCTACGGGTTCGGGAATGGTGTATTTTTTCAGGAAGGAAACAGACTGGACGAGCTTACGTCCCAGCAGCAACACAAGGGTTGCCGCAACCAGCGTTGATAACGTATCGAGATAAAACATTTACAGCTCCATTAGTGCGTTTAGCACAATCACGCACGATGCATTCCAGACCGATTTTTAGCTCTTATTGAGTTTTCGGGGTGGATTTTAAGCAGAAAATGATGAAAAGTTATATAAAAATGTTTGTTTATCCGTTTTAAATATTAAGAATACCTGCTAGCAAACGTTTGCTTTTCTGCCCTGGTCAGATAAAATCACCGCTTTTCCACCATGGGATTGCCTCTGATGTCCGTTAACGCCGTAGAGTCAACAAATGCGCAACCGGTTGCGCAGACTCACAACAGTGAACTGATTTACCGTCTTGAAGATCGCCCCCCGTTAGCCCAGACCTTGTTTGCCGCCTGTCAGCATCTGCTGGCCATGTTCGTCGCGGTAATTACTCCCGCTCTGTTAATTTGCCAGGCGCTTGGTTTACCGGCTCAGGATACTCAACACATTATCAGTATGTCGCTGTTCGCCTCCGGCGTAGCTTCTATCATTCAGATCAAAGCCTGGGGGCCGGTAGGCTCAGGGCTGCTATCCATTCAGGGCACCAGCTTTAACTTTGTTGCGCCATTGATTATGGGCGGTACGGCGCTAAAAACCGGTGGCGCAGATGTCCCAACCATGATGGCGGCGCTGTTCGGTACGTTGATGCTGGCAAGCTGCACCGAGATGGTTATCTCACGCGTACTGCATTTGGCGCGGCGGATCATTACCCCATTGGTCTCAGGCGTGGTGGTGATGATTATCGGCCTGTCGCTGATTCAGGTGGGTCTGACATCAATTGGTGGTGGCTATGCCGCAATGAGCGACAACACCTTTGGTGCACCGAAGAATTTACTGTTGGCAGGCGTGGTACTGGCGCTAATCATCCTGCTTAACCGTCAACGCAACCCTTACCTGCGTGTTGCGTCATTGGTGATTGCGATGGCGGCAGGCTATCTGCTGGCCTGGTTTATGGACATGCTGCCGCAAAATACCGCACCGGTAAGTCAGGACCTGCTAATGGTGCCAACGCCGCTGTATTATGGCCTGGGTATCGACTGGAGTTTACTGCTGCCGCTGATGCTGGTCTTTATGATCACCTCGCTGGAAACCATCGGCGATATTACGGCCACCTCTGATGTCTCCGAGCAACCGGTTTCTGGTCCGCTGTATATGAAACGCCTGAAAGGCGGCGTGCTGGCGAACGGCCTGAACTCGTTTGTTTCCGCTGTGTTCAACACCTTCCCGAACTCCTGTTTTGGGCAGAACAACGGGGTTATTCAGTTAACGGGCGTTGCCAGCCGCTACGTCGGTTTTGTGGTGGCGCTGATGTTGATCGCGCTGGGCCTGTTCCCGGCGGTCAGCGGTTTTGTACAGCATATTCCTGAGCCAGTACTGGGCGGGGCAACGCTGGTAATGTTCGGTACTATCGCCGCATCCGGCGTGCGTATTGTGTCCCGCGAGCCGCTGAACCGTCGCGCGATTCTGATTATCGCGCTGTCGCTGGCCGTCGGCCTGGGCGTCTCCCAGCAGCCGTTGATCCTGCAGTTCGCCCCGGACTGGGTGAAAAACCTGCTCTCTTCCGGTATTGCCGCAGGCGGTATTACCGCTATCGTTCTGAACCTGGTGTTCCCACCAGAAAAGCAATAAGCAAACAGCGGCGTTGATTCTGAATCAACGCCGCTGTAACGCTCTTTCACCATTCCCGCCTTGAGCATTGCGTCTAAATCGTGCATAACTTGACTATGTGCACTTCGCGGGATGGAAGACCATGAAATTTATTGGAAAGCTGCTTCTTTACGTGCTGATCGCCCTTGCAGTGGCGATCCTCGGCCTTTATTTTCTACTGCAAACCCGCTGGGGCGCAGAGCACGTCAGTGCCTGGGTTTCACAGAACAGCAGCTACCATCTGGCCTTTGATGCCATCGATCACCGGTTTTCTTCCCCTTCCCATATTCTGCTGGAAAACGTCACCTTTGGCCGGGATGGTCAGCCCGCCACGCTGGTCGCCAAAACGGTCGATATTGGACTCAGTAGCCGCCAAATCACCGACCCGCTGCATGTAGACACCATTTTGTTGCAAAACGGTACGTTGAATCTTTCCCAGCAAACCGCGCCGTTACCGTTTCAGGCCGATCGTCTGCAATTGCAGGATATGGCGCTTAACAGCCCCGATAGCGAGTGGAATCTCAGCGCCCAGCGCGTTAACGGCGGCGTCATTCCCTGGAGCCCTGAGGCAGGTAAAATTCTCGGCAGCAAAGCGCAAATTCAGCTCAGCGCCAGTTCGTTGACGCTCAACGATGTCCCGACCACCAACGTCTTGATTGAAGGCAGCATTGACCATGACAGGGTGACGCTTAGCAATATTGGCGCAGACGTGGCACGTGGAGCATTAACCGGCGTAGCGCAACGCAATGCCGACGGGAGCTGGGTAGTGGAGAATCTGCGCCTGAATGATATCCGGCTACAAAGCGACAAATCGCTGGCCGACTTTTTTGCCCCGTTAAGCACCATTCCTTCCCTGCAAATTGGTCGTCTGGAGATAACGGATGCCCGTCTGCAAGGCCCTGACTGGGCGGTGACGGATCTCGATCTGAGCTTGCGCAACATGACCTTCAGCAAGGACGACTGGCAAACTCAGGAAGGAAAATTGTCGATGAACGCCAGCGAGTTTATCTACGGCTCTCTGCACTTCTTCGATCCGATTCTGAACGCCGAGTTCTCACCACAGGGCATTGCGCTGCGCCAGTTCACCACCCGCTGGGAAGGCGGTATGGTCAGAACATCCGGAAACTGGCTACGCAGCAACAAAGCGCTGGTCCTCGATGATGCCGCGATTGCCGGTCTGGAATACACGCTGCCGGAAAACTGGAAGCAGCAGTGGATGAAATCTCTGCCAACATGGCTAAACAGCCTGACGCTGAAGAAATTCAGCGCCAGCCGCAATCTGGTAATTGATATCGACCCGAGTTTCCCGTGGCAGCTCACCGCGCTTGACGGTTACGGCGCTAACCTCGGGCTGGTACAGAACAATCAGTGGGGGATCTGGAGCGGGAGCGCCACCCTCAACGCCGCTGCTGCTACCTTTAACCGCACGGATGTACGTCGTCCTTCGCTGGCGCTGACGGCGAACAACAGCACCATCAATATCAGCGAACTGAGCGCCTATACGGAAAAAGGGCTGCTGGAGGCCACCGCCAGCATTTCTCAGTTGCCTCAGCGCCAGGCTCAGATCAGCCTGAACGGACGCGGCGTGCCAATGACGATCCTGCAGCAGTGGGGCTGGCCCGCATTGCCGCTTTCCGGCGATGGTAATATTCAGCTTACCGCCAGCGGCAATATTCAGGCCGATACGCCGTTCAAGCCAACGGTCAACGGGCAACTACATGCGGTGAACGTGGAGAAACAGCAGGTCACGCAGACTATGCAGGCGGGAGTGGTTTCAGGGAGTGAAGTCACAGCACCACCACCTGCGCAATAATTTATTGCCCGGTGGCGCTTCGCTTACCGGGCCTACTCACGCTCATAAACGAATATATTCACTGCACAACAGCCACTTCACCGGCTCATCCTCTTCAATCGCCGGGAAGCGACCGCCAGGTTCCAGAAAGTGGTTGTCATGCTGGTCGTCATTGACCATCGAGATTTCCCAGCCCAGCACGAACGCTTTCTCCGCCCAAAAGCGATGATACAAGCGCGGCGGCAGGCACACCCCCTGTCCCGGTTTCAATACCAGCGTCTCGCCAGCGTCAACGGTACGCCGCTGACCATCGACGCTAACTTCAACAATACGCCGTGCGTCATACCCATCATCAGGCGTGGCCCATGCCAGCTGCATACATAAGTCACCGCCGCCGCGATTCACGATATCTTCCATTTTATGGCGATGAAAATGCCATGGCGTTTGCTGATCCTGCTGAATTTGCAGCATCTTTTCAGCATACGGTTTGGGGTAATTAGCTGACCCTGGCTGACCATTGCGCAACGTCAGTAACGTCAGTCCCGTTTGCGCAAAATCTCCACGCCCAAAGTCGGTAATATCCCAGCCCAGCTGGAGATCGCGCACTTCACGCCACAGAGATTGATCCTGTTGCCGCCAGGCATCGATCGTAAAATACGCAAAATCAGGCAGACAGACCCGAAAAGTCTCGGCGATGGCATGCGCTTTATCGACGGCATAATTAATATGTGAACGCTTCATTCCACTTTTCCTTGTTGCGAAAGAGGCGGGTCGCCCCGCCTGCATGCCGTTAGTAAAGTGATGCTTTGCCGGTTGAACCGAACAATTTCATTTTGTGGCGGATCACGTCCCGCGCGGCGCTAATGGCTTCTGGGTAGATTACGTTCGGGTCCCACCAGGTTTCTTTCGCCAGGATTTCGCGGACTTTCTGGAAGTAGGCATATTTCATATCGCTGGAAATGTTGATTTTGCCAACACCCAGCGTGACGGATTCGGCAATTTCCGCATCCGGGTTCGCGGAACCACCGTGCAGCACCAGCGGAATATCCACACGCCCGGCGATGTCGCGCAGGATGTTCATTTGCAGCTCTGGCTGCATCCCTTTCGGGTAGATCCCGTGCGCGGTTCCAATCGCCACCGCCAGCGTGTCTGCACCGGTTCGGGCGATAAAATCCTCTGCCTGAGCAGGATCGGTATAAGTAACCTTCGACACGCCGCCTTCCACTGACGTCCCGGTCTGACCAATCGTACCCAACTCCCCTTCCACAGAAACACCTACCGCATGCGCCAGCTTGACCACTTCGCGGGTCAGCGCCACGTTCTCTTCATACGGCAGCAGCGAGCCATCAATCATCACCGAGGTAAACCCACACTGAATCGCCCGCAGCACATGCTCAACCGAAGCGCCGTGGTCCAGATGCAGAGTAAAGGGAACCGGGCTGCGCAGAGTGATATCACGGACATAGCTAAAAAACGCATCGCCGACAAAATCATGTTCACTGGGGTGAATAGAGATAATCGCCGGGGTATTGGTCGCTTCCGCTTCCTCCACTACTGCACGTACAAAGCAGCTGTCCGCCACGTTGAATGCGCCGATAGCAAAACCGTGCTGACGAGTAGGTTGCAGTAATTCTTTCATCGAAACTAACATGTTAATTCTCCAGTTTCAGGGTGTAGAAAGCCCTGCCAGTGCGTCATCGCAGAGGCATAGAAGGCGTTACAGAAAATGAATCAGGCTTTGCCGATAGCGCCGCTGGCCTGCAGGTACGGAATAATGGCTTCCTCGCAGGCCTGTTCCATCAGGGCCAGGGCATTAACGAGTTCACCGGATGTGTCACGACACAGGGTATGCAGTAGCGCAGCTTTTCCGGCTTCGAAAACCGCCGCACCAACGTTTATCTTGGCGACACCAAACGTCGGGCAACGCTGTAGCTGATCAAACGGCGTCCCGCTGCCGCCATGCAGTGCCAGAGGTACCGTTGATAACCGGGCTATTTCCTCCAGCCGCAGGAAATCAATAGCAGGTGTGATACCCGGCGCGTACATGCCGTGTGCCGTACCCACCGACACCGCCAGCAAATCGATCCCGGTCTGTTGGATAAAGGGTTCCACGTCGGCGGCCTGAGTCATCAAATCCACGTTAGTCACATGGTCATAGCGCGGAGCATCGGCCAGATGACCCAGCTCACCTTCCACGCACAGAGAAACGCTGGCTGCGAGCTCGACCACTGCACGGGTCTGGCGAATGTTCTCCTCCAGCGCAAAGGCGGAGGCGTCGATCATTAACCCGCTGAATCCGGCGCGAAAAGCCTGACGAATGCGTACAGGATCCTTTCCATGATCCAGCGCCAGCGCGACCGGTACTGAGGCTTCCTCTGCCAGCGTTTTGACGACCGCAGCGGCTATCGGGGCCGGAAAATGCTCCAGATGCCCCTGATACAGATTCAGGATGATGGGCGCACGGTGTTTCTCTGCCACCCGAACCGCCGCGCGGGCGCTTTCCAGGTTCATGCAGTTAATGGCCAGCAGCGCGTACTGCTCACGCCAGGCTTTCGTCACCATGCTTTTCATATCGGCAAACATACGGCCTCCGGTTATTCCAGGGTGAAGGTGATCTCTTCGTCTTTCAATTTTTGATCGCTGAGTTCATCAAACTCTTCGTCACGCTCGGTCACCGGTTTCTTCCACAGCGACAACATGACACCGCAAATCACTGTGCCGATCCCCAGCGCCAGGCAAAACAGCAGCGGATGCGTAAAGAGCGGAACCACAAACATGCCGCCGTGCGGTACCGGGCTTTCGACACCCCACACCATAATCAGGCCGCCCGCAATCGCCGAGGCCACCACGCAGGAGCCCACCACGCGCAACAGGTCACGCGCTGCAATCGGAATGACCCCTTCGGTAATCATGCAGATCCCCATCGGGAATGCCGCTTTCAGCGCCTCGCGCTCCGCACGGGTGTATTTGTGACGCGTCAGCAGGAAAGAGAGCGTAATGCCGAACGGAGGGATCATCGAACCAACAAACTTCACCGCTTCCGGACCGTACACACCGCTGACCAGCATGCCGTCAGCAAACAGCGACATGGTTTTATTCACCGGTCCGCCGAAGTCGAATGTCGCCATCGCACCGAGGATAGCGCCCATCAGAAAGCGGGATCCGCCCTGCATGGACTCCAGCAGATGAATCAACGCGTCCTGCAGCCAGGCTATCGGCTTGCCAATCAGCGTCATCATCAACAGGCCGCCAATGACGGTACTCAGTACCGGCAACACCATGATGGGCATCAGCCCCTGCATCGACTGTGGCAAACGGATATAGCGCTTAAGTAGCAGTACGGTATAACCGACCAGGAACCCGCCCAGCATCCCGCCGATAAAACCGGTATGAATTTCGCCGCAAACAAAGCCGACAATCAGGCCCGGCGCAAATCCGGGACGATCGGCAATGGAGTACGCAATCGCCGCACTAATCAGCGGTACGATTAACCCCATCCCCCAGCCGCCAATCTGGTTGAGCATCCAGGGTATGGTTCCTGTTTTTTCACCCACGTTAGTGCCGCCAAGTATTTGCCCGAGAGCAATACAGATCCCGGCGGCGACAATTAACGGGATCATCCACGAAATCCCCGTTAATAAATGTCTTTTTATTTCCTGAGATAGCGGAATTTTATTTTCACTCATGTGAAATCCCTCCAGAATGAGGATCGCTACTGGTTATTATTAACTAATGATTTTTCGACCTTTTCAAGAAACTGAATGGGCGATTTTATGACGATTTCGGTTTTCACTCGCACAATGCGTTTATTTGAAAATCGTTCCTCCCCTTTTATTTTGACATCGACAGCAAGAATTACGACATCAGCTGCAGAAATATCCTCTGTCAGCAGTTCGTTCTCCGTGCCGATAGTTCCCTGGGTTTCAACTCTTATATTATGACCAAGCGCTTTAGCACCTTTAATTAGCTTCTCACGGGCAATATAGGTGTGCGCAATACCCGCCGTACAGGCGGCAACACAAACAATATTCATAACATGCTCCACTTTTTATTTAGCAGACATTGGATTCAGCATATTGGCTAAAAAGCTCAATAATTTTCTGTGGACTGCTTTCGACTAACAGTTGTTCAATAATGTCGTCATCCGCCAACGCGCCGGCAACCTGCGAAAGCAGACGAATATGTGTAGTGTTTTGATCCTCAAGGCGTACGGCAAACAGAATGATGCAGCGCACGTTGCTGCCATCCAGGGTTTCCCAGGGAATATCCTGGCGGGTACGCCCAATTGCCAGCGTGGTATTGACCACCGCCGAGGATTTCCCGTGCGGGATCGCAATATGATTTTCGAAGCCGGTCGAGCCTTCTGATTCACGCTGCCAGACATCCTGAATAAACGTTTCCCGACAGCTAATTGCCCCATCTTTTTGCAGAATATCCGTCAGTTCCTCAATAGCCTCCGTTTTGCTTGTGGCCTTCATGTCCAAAATAACGCGATTTGTATTGAGTATTTTCGTGATGTCCATCAATCATACCTCATGGAGTTCAGACATTAATTTTCGACGACCAGCGACGTCGCCCGATGTAATTTTTCCGTAATAACCGTTTCTGTTACCCGCTTAATATCTGCATCATTGAAAAAGGCGGTGACATACACGACCGGCATAGCAACGGCAGGTAAATTTATCGTCGATACCACCAGTTCAATATCGTCAGTCAGTACGGAGGGCAGGCTGCCTGCCGATACCACGCCGACGATAGTCCAGTCCGGAAAGGCGCGCAGAATACGGCTTTTGAGTAAGTGAGAGGTGCCAATACCGGTTGAGCAGACCAGCAGCACGCGCTTACGCGCTATCTGCCGCTCCATTGCGGCTTGAAAATGCACGGTTAAATATCCCACCTCATCTTCCGACACGGCCCGCTCGCCCCAGCTGCTAAACACCCGATTCACCGCGCACTGGGTCAGACGCCACACGTCCTGCAACTCGCCTTTAATATCCTCCAGCAATGGATTGCGAATGCGGATCTGGTAGTTCAGGCGGTTAATCAGCGGCTTAATGTGGATCAGCAATCCGTCATAAAGCGCCGTGTCCTGGCTAAGATCGCTGTCGACCATCTCGGCAAAGGAGGCAATCAACCGATGGGTAATCAAACGCGCTTCTTCGCTGGAGTGCATATGGCCAATCACGCTCACGTCGTTATGCTCTTCAATTACCACGCCGGAAGAGATAATGTATTGATAAATAAACCAGACTTCGTCCTCCGGCAGCGGGTGGGCAATGCGTTTTTCAATATGCTGAATCATCCGGCTGGCAATGGAAAAAATATTCTCGTCACATGAGGTGATATTTTCATCTTTTCTCGGCAGCGCATTGCCCCGCGTGATGCGGTACATCATGATCAAAATATGGGTAAAGATATTGACGTAATAAGGCTCGCCCAGAGACCAGCACAGGTCGTTCTCCATTTCCTGCAATAACGTCTGGACAAATAAAACATCTTCTTCACCAAAGTAATGCACTAAGGCTTTATAACTGCCCGGGTCAAGGCGTGAATAAACCACGTTACCAGGTTCATTATGGTTAATCACGCCGTTAATCAGTGACGCCATCGCCTGGCGTACACCGCTCTCGCTGCCTTCGATATGCGTGCCGCTCTGACTGCGAATCAACGACAGGCCCAGTGGGGTAATCCAGGATTCAATTACTTTCAGATCGTTAACAATCGATGCGCTACTAATGAAATAACGTTCGGATAATTTACTGATCGACGTTTCATGCGGCGTTTCGCTTAATAACTGTGAGGCTATCTTGACTCGCCGTGAATTATTCATCATGCCGTCAGTATCATCACCTTCCGATCCTAATAACTGATCCATATATAAAAGGTCGGTAATATTATCGGAACTTAATATCACCCCAGCACCAGCACGTTTATCGATGGTTATTTTCCATTCTGATAACCAGGGTTCCAGTAAGCGCAGATCGCGCTGCACAGTTTTCTCTGAAACAGATAAATACTCGGCAATTTTCAGCAGCGTGACATATTCCTTCTTAGACAGAAGAAACTTTAATAATCTGTTTTGTCGCGAGGTAATCATTTGCATTATTTACCCTTATCACACACCAGATTAAATAGCTAAAGAAGCGCTTATGCTCCACGTGTAATCCGTGATGGTAAATATAAGAGGACTACGATGTGGCAACAATACTAAATCGTGTCCAGTAATCCGGACAGAAATAAGACAAAAAGAGGAAATAGTGAGATATTTACGGCGCAGATCACATTTTTCGCGGGAATCAGAGTGATACCGCTCGCAAATATGCAGAGATAAAAATTTAATTCAGGATGTTTTGGATTTTCAGATCTGGAATGCTGCTCGCAGCGTGGGCCGGATAAAACGCATCCGGCACCACCTCGACACATGCTTACAAGGTAATCGTCAGCTCACTGCCCTGTGGAGTAATAACTACACCCAGCTCGCTGCCCATATGCGACCCGCATTTAATGCCGCCAATTTCCTGAATATTTCGCAGGCACAGCGTCCAGTTACGTGCCTCACCGTTCCCTTTCACAGTGATGGTATTACCTACACGCGTCGCCTTCAGCGTGAAGATAACCGAGCCGTCCATCGCAGGCACTTCACACACCGCTTCCCGGCCCTCCTGCAGATGGAACAGCTGGAACGCGGTTCCTTCATGCCAGGCGTAGTCCGGCTTCTGGTTATTGCTGCCCAGCGCCAGCAGAGTGTTCTCGCGCACGTAGACTGGCAGACTCAGGAAGCCATGCTGCTGTTTATGCCAGCGACTGCCAGACACCTCGTCGTTACGCCACAGATGCGTCCAGTGTCCTTCCGGCAGGTAAAACTGCACATCGCCCGCCTCGCTAAACACCGGCGCAACCATCACGCTATCGCCCAACATGTACTGGCGGTCGAGATAATCACATGCCGGATCGTCCGGGAACTCCAGCATCATTGCGCGCATCATCGGCGTTCCTAGCTCATTGGCGCGCGCCGCTTCGCGATACAGATACGGCATCATGCGGCATTTCTGCTCGGTGAAGTAGCGCACCACATCGCAGGATTCGTCATCGTACGCCCACGGTACACGGTAGGATTTGCTACCGTGCAGACGGCTGTGGCTGGAGAGCAGCCCGAACGCACACCAGCGCTTGTAGACGTGCGCCGGGGCAGTATTCTCAAAGCCGCCAATATCGTGACTCCAGAAGCCAAAGCCGGACAGACCAATGGACAACCCGCCGCGCAGGCTTTCGGCCATCGATTCATAGTTGGCATAGCAATCGCCGCCCCAATGCACCGGAAACTGCTGCGCGCCGACCGAAGCTGAACGGGCAAACAGCACCGCCTCTTCTTCACCGACAGTCTCTTTCAGCACGTTCCACACCAGTTCGTTGTAGATGTACGCATAATGGTTATGCATTTTCTGCGGATCGGCACCGTCAAACCACTGAACGTCAGTAGGAATGCGTTCGCCAAAGTCGGTTTTGAAGCAGTCAACGCCAATATCCATCAGACCTTTCAGCTTATTGGCATACCACTCACAGGCTTGCGGATTAGTGAAGTCGTAAATCGCCAGGCCCGGCTGCCATTTATCCCATTGCCACAGGGAACCGTCCGGCCGCTTGAGCAGATAGCCTTTCTCTTTCAGCTCTTTGAATATTGGCGATTTCTGGCCAATATACGGGTTAATCCACACGCAGACCTTCAGCCCTTTTTCTTTCAGGCGGCGGATCATGCCTTCCGGGTCCGGGAAGGTCAGCGGATCCCACTCAAAGTCACACCACTGGAAGGCTTTCATCCAGAAGCAGTCAAAGTGAAAAACGTGTAGCGGCAGATTGCGCTCGGCCATGCCGTCGATAAAGCTGTTGACCGTCGCTTCGTCATAATTGGTGGTGAACGACGTGGTCAGCCACAGGCCGAACGACCAGGCGGGCGGCAGCGCGGGACGGCCAGTGAACTGGGTATAACGGTTCAACACGTCCTTCGGCGTTGGGCCGTCGATGACGAAATATTCCAGATACTCGCTTTCCACGCTGAACTGCACTTTCGACACTTTCTCAGAGCCGATTTCAAACGACACGCACTGCGGATGGTTCACCAGTACGCCGTAACCGCGGTTGGTGATATAGAATGGGATGTTCTTGTAAGATTGCTCGGTGCTGGTGCCGCCGTCACGGTTCCAGGTTTCTACCGTTTGCCCGTTACGCACCAGCGCGGTAAAGCGCTCGCCCAGGCCGTATACCGTTTCCCCGACGCCGAGATCCAGGCGCTCAAACATAAAGTTTTTCCCGCTGTTGGTATCCTGCACGTAGCCGTTGTTTTTCAGCTGGCTGCCGGTAATACGTTCGCCGTTACGCAGGAAATCCAGTGACCAGAATTCCCCTTTGGTTACGCGCACGCTCAGGTTACCGCTCTTCAGTTCGGCAATCTCAGCGGTGTTGCGCATCTCGACCTTCACATCCTGCAGCACATTGAGCGGGTAATGCGGACCGGTATCCAGCGCCCCCTGGAAGTGCTCCATACGCACACCGACCACGCCTTCCTGCGGCGAGAAGAAGCGCAGGGTAAACAATGGGGTATCCAGTTGCCAGGTACGTTCACGCACATCGCGCGGCGCAACGTAGACAATCATCTCATTGCCCTGCTGTTCAACCTCGAACACCTGAATCGGGTTAATCACGTTCAGACCGGGCTGAATCAGCCAGTTTCCATCGCTAATTTTCATCATCGGTTCCTTAGTCCTGTAATTCTTTCGTCGTGAAATCCTGCTGATTGCGGCGCGCGCCCTGCGCCAGTTGGCTCATGATTTCAGTCAGATACGGGGTTTTTAGGGTGTAGAAGCGTTTGGCGATCACGGCACTCAGCAGGTAGCAAATAGCCGGGACTATGGTGAACAGCGCGATGATGATGCTAATGGTGGCGCCGTTCTGGGTTTTCGCTGCGGCGTCGTAGCCCCCACCTGCCAGCATCCAGCCGATCAGCGCCCCGCCGAGCGCCAGGCCCAGCTTGAGCACGAACAACGTGCCGGCAAAGCTGATCCCCGTCAGACGTTTTCCGTTGCACCACTCGCCGTAATCCACGGTGTCGGACATCATTACCCACTGAATTGGCGTCACGAGCTGATGCAGTACGCCAATCACGAAGATGAAGACGAACATGGTAATGTTGGCGTGCATCGGTACGAAGAACATCGCCAGACTGACGGCCGCCAGCGCGGCGTTGGTCCACCAGAAGACGCTGACTTTGCATTTCCAGTCGGTCAGCGGCTTCGCCAGCGCAGAGCCGATAAGATTGCCGACGCAATAGGTGGTGAGGAAGGCGACAAACACTTCTGGCGTGCCCAGAATCCAGGTGACGTAATACATCATCGCCCCGCCGCGTACGCAGACAGCAAGGATGTTGAGGATGGTCAGCAGGCCGACGATGCGCCATTGATCGTTCTGCCAGATGTCGCGCAGGTCTTCACGCATTGAGTTGCTGCTCGGCGGCGCTTCCACGCGTTCTTTGGTGGTGAAAAAGCAAAATGCCAGCATCAGGAACGTCACAACCGAGAGCACGGCAATCCCGCCCTGAAAGCCGAACGCTTTATCCTCGCCGCCAATCAGATTTACCAGCGGCATCATCAGCACGGTGGAGAGCATGCCGCCCGCCGTCGCCAGCACGAAGCGCCAGGACTGCAGGGAGATACGCTGCGTGGGGTCATTGGTGATGACGCCGCCCAGCGCGCAATAGGGAATATTCACCACGGTATAAAGCAGGGTCAGCAGCGTGTAGGTGATTGCGGCATAAATCATTTTGCCATGCAGGCTGAGATCCGGTGTGCTGTAGGCGAGCACACAGACCAGACCAAACGGCAGTGCGCCAAACAGTACCCACGGGCGAAATTTCCCCCATCGCGACCGGGTGCGGTCGGCGAGCAGTCCCATGCAAGGGTCTGAGATAGCATCCAGCGCGCGGGCCAGCAGGAACATGGTGCCGACAAATCCGGCCGGAATACCAAAAATATCGGTATAGAAGAACATCATATATAACATGACGTTATCGAAGATAATGTGGCTCGCCGCATCGCCCATTCCGTAGCCAATCTTCTCTTTAACGGACAAAATCTCACTTTTCATTACGCATCCTTGTTAGCACTTTCACACGCACTGATACCGGTTACAGTTCTTGTAAACCATCCCTGTGAGCGCGGGTATTCCGATATCTCGTTATCAAATTACGATTCTTGTTTTCTGTGATCAGAGTTGCGTCGAAAAATGTGATGAAATGTAACTACCGGATTTATTGAGGATTTATATGAAACCGATCATGGCAAGACAAAAGGGAAGTTAAAAAAGTGAGTGAGGGGGTGTGGAAACCCCAGGAAGTAGCTATAATGCGCCCCGCCTCCATGTAGCAATCGAGGCGCGGAAGATCGTCATCTCCGGTGAGGTGGCTGGACTTCAAATCCAGTTGGGGGCGCCAGCGTTCCCGGGCAGGTTCGACTCCTGTGATCTTCCGCCAAAATAGACACCTTTTCAAAGCATGTCATATATCCTGCCTTTGTGATAATCATCACTACATCTTTTCAAAAATTCATATAATTATTACATTCTACATGCAAACAATGAATGAGATCGTTATGGACGATATTCAAAAGGAACATCTTTCACCTTTTTTTTCTATATTGATTGGCTTTAATAAATCAAACTACACAGCTAAATATTTACATAATTCTATAATGCAAATTATAGATACAAAAATATATAATGAAGGAGATATACAACAATACTTAACTAAATCTGAAGCAATCAACGATGCTACCGTATTTATCTCTCCTTACTCAATAAATAAAATACCCAGTTGGACTAAAAGAAACGATATACATGATATCGAGAACCACATTGCACTAACATTTTCCCTTGGAAGTTATGTAGCATTTTACTTTTCAGAAAAAGGAATGAAGGATTCAATAAGGGAACATTTCAAAAATTCGCCACTAACAAATTTGCTTCCTGTGGAGATATCACATTTAAATCACTTATTTATCAATGAAGATAATATCAAAATGCTCTGGCTCCTTGGCATTCATGGTAAAACAACTTTCAAGGCTGATTCAAAAGTTTTAGGCGGTAATAGTGTTGCGGAGTCGTTAGATCCTCTTGAAGACCAATCATATATGATGTCAGCAGTTAGAACTGAAATTGGAAGTAATAATAAAACCATAGGATTAAACCCGTTCAAATCATCGATCTGGAAAGGGCCATGTAAAGACTGGAATTCATTTGAAAAAAACGTTATAGAAATATTAGACATGTTAAACGCTAATAACCAAATCAACCTGACACCAATAGGTATTCTAGCAAGTCCGATAAATGAACTTAATGGTGTAAATGACGCATATGATTTTTCTGTAGTTGATCCTGACTTCGTTACTTACGAAATGAGCCCTACGAAAGTTGATCTACTGAGAAAAGTCGCCAATAAATATAGAATAGAAGTTTACCCAATCTTGAACTCAGCATTTTCGTTGAAAGTTTTTTATGAAAATGTTCATTGCGGAGAAATCAGTGTAAGGCTAACGGTTAAAGATTATGAAGTTTTCTTTGAAGTTTATAATCAACAACCTGTGTCACAAAAAAAAGAAATACTAAATAATTATTCTAAAATATTCAAGTATCCCGAGTTTATCAAGTGCTGGTACGAATCAGGACACGCAGTAGTTAATTCTTGGATTTTCAAAACTGATTATAAAGATGTATCTTATAATGGATTTATTTGGGCTGATTTCGAGAAATTTGATATTTGTAAAGAGAAACCGCTAATTGCAGATAAACTAGATCTGACAAAAATTGGAATGCAAAATTCTCTTTTTTGTTGGGTGAAAAATCGTTGGAATAGTCGTTGGGATTCATCAGAAAACTTTAATACAACCGAGAAACCTACTGGATGGCTGTATTGTGATGATGGATCTGGTGAAAAAGCAGACTTTATTCATATTGATGATTATAATGATAAAACCATAATTTCTCTTATCCATATCAAAGCCGCTAATAGTAGCAGTCATAACAGAAGAATATCAGTAGGTGCACATGATATTGTCTTAAGTCAAGCAGTTAAAAATCTCAGGTATTCAAATCGTAAAAATCTTATTCAAGATCTTACAGATAGAGCTTCAACCTCTCAAAATAAAATGTGTTGGCACGACAATAAACCAATTCAGCCTTCAGATTTCCTGATGCAACTTTCATCCTTAAATTCCAATCCTAATAAAATAAAAACAAGAGTAATAGTTATACAGCCTCACACAACTAAGAGCTATTATACAAAATCGCAAAATAACAATATTAAGCGACAGCTAGATGTATTATTAGTTAGTTCAGATAACGCAATAAAATCCTCTGGAGCAGAGTTTCATATCATTGGTCTTTATGATAATTGAGGTTATGAAAATGTCTAACCGTTAGGTTCTATTCCCTTGGCTCTTAATGCCTCCCTCGCCAGTTCCTTCAACCAACTGGCGAGACTTACCCCTTCTTCAGCAGCTACTGCATCCAACTGCTCCTTCAATGCCGGATCAATACGCATTTTGAACTGCGGTGACTGACCGCCGCCTTTTGGTTTTTTTTCGCGCGATATGATTGACATGGGGCCACCTATCCAATTACTCTCACTACATAGGAGGCCACCTAAAAGCCTACTACACTAGCAACGCCTCGTTGTGCGGGAACACAGCCGGAGCGTCTAACCTCACCAACTATCAAGGAGTTGATTATGGCTGATTCGCATTCTACCCCAGACACCGACCAATCTGGAACCGAGCGTTCGGTAATTGTGGGATATCGCCCGAATGTTTTCGACAAATCCACACCCAAAATTATTCTTTCCGGCAAGTGGCTACGCGAAGCGGGGTTTGATACCGGGCAACAGATTAGCGTAAAAGTGATGAATGGCTGTATCGTCCTGATGGTCTACGGCGAGCAGGAACAACGGTTGCAGGATGAGCTGCAAGAAGCAAATCAGAAGTTAAAAAGAATTGAGAGCACGTTGGCGACTCTCCAGTGAAGTACAGCTGAACCTGCAAGCAGTACTTACAGGTTCACTTGGTGCCGGATGGCGCTTGCGCTTATCCGGCCTACTCTCCTGGAAAATGAAGCCAAAGTGTAACGGGAACCCAAACAAATGAATCACCACGAAAAACCAGACACCATCTTTTCGATTGACGACGATGAAAAAGTCGAAGAAATAAAAATTCAGTTACTGAAAGCCAAGATTCAATGTGCACAATGTGATATTCATTCTGATAATATTGTTAACGGCGATAATTTCTTTGATGAATTAATGGAGCCTAATAAATGAAAAAAGCATTATAAACTTACGGGCAATAATCAATAATTATGATATTTGAAGCAGCAACTCATTATCCATGAATCAGAAACGCATTAGAAATCATTCAACCACTACACTAAAAATCATAATAAAAATACTATCCTGATGGCCTATGCCAAACGATAAACATGACAGCACAATAAACACCATATTATAATCCCGCTAAAAATACACAGGCATCCTTTTTCTTTAATCAGGAAGGGACAGCCTCGTTTCTAATAAATTAGATTATTGGGTTACATATGAAAAACGTATTCATGGCAATGGTTATCGCTCTCGTCACTATCACCGCATCATCTACTGTTTTCGCATGCCCGAAAGGAGAACACCCGCACGGCGGTACTGGCTCACACCATAAGGGCGGCTGGTGCTCGTATGATCAGTAAAATTGCCATTCCTGTCTTGTTATTGCTCTTTTTTCAACGCCTGTACTGGCAAAATCGACATTGAATATCGACGGCAACTCGCTTTATCACGGCTATCAGTTGTATGAGAAAGGTTTTGATTATTTGAATGTTCGGGATGAACAGACAGCAGTGATGTATATGTCTTTTGTTGCCGGTGTAGCGGGGACACTATCAAAAGAAAATATCATCTGTAATGAAAGCATAACCATTGGACAGGAAGCTGATATTGTTGGTAATTACCTCCAGACCCATCCTAAAGAACGAACAAAATACAGTCCTTCTGAATTGGCCATGATTGCTTTGGGCAAAGAACTTGCTTGTAACAAAAATAGTAATAGCTAGCGCTGTACGCAGCTTATTTACCGGATGGCGCTAACGCTTATCCGACCTACCGCCTCCCCAAAAAATAAAGCCGCTGACCCATTAATCAGCGGCTTTTCCATTACCAGCAACTACATCAGAAGTTATATTTCACGCCGAGCATACCGCGGGTATCGCTGTAGCCTTTGTCGCCGACCTGTTGGGCCACGTTGCTCCACACGTTGAGGCGCGGAGTAATTTGACCTTCAACGCCCACTTTCAGCTCGCCGATATTCTTCGTACCGCGCATATCGTTGCTCACATCATCCATCTTCACGCTGGTCGTCTGCGTGTTGTGGATCCAGTTGACTTCGACAAACGGCTGGAACTCGCGAGATTTACCGTCATCGATGGCGTTATGGCCGTTGATAAAGGCTTTCACGCCCAGACGAGTCATCAGGTTGCCATCGGTGTCATCCTTCACGCGGGTACCGTTCGCTTCGCGGTGGCTGTCGGCCTGCACGTCCATCCATACCACCTGCGCTTTTGGTTGCAGCCAGTAGCTGTTGCGCTCGTTCTCACCCAGTTTGAAGCTATAACCCGCTTCGACCGAAGCAGTAATCCCGCTGGATTTATATTTCTCTGTCGCCTGCTCCTGGCCCATCACCTTGTTATCAAACCAGTTGTACAGCATCCAGGTGTCCACGTAGGTGCCGGTTTTGTCTGCGTCATTGGCATACCATGTGCCGTACAGCCCTACGCTGTAACCGGTGACCTGACCACGTGAATGGTAGCCGGTCAGGCTGGACTGCGTGCGGTTCTGGCTGTTGGCGTAACCAGCCATTGCGCCGATGTGCCAACGGTCGAGGCCGTCGCTACTCCACTGCGCCAGATCACCGCCCAGCTGCAACACATAGCTGTTGCTTTGGGTTTTCAACTGCCCGCTACCGTCTTTAAAGCGGGTATGCGCCCCGACGTTACGCATCCACATACTGGTGACTTTTTTCTCGCCCGTCAGCATGTCGATGTACTGCGTTTCGCCCAGACGATCGTGCAGTCGGGTCATAAACAGCGTGTTAGCGGCGTAGTTGTTCGCCAGATAACTGCCTGCTTCCGGGCGGTATTGCTGCTCGGTGACCGGAGGTGCGACAGGTATTTCCGGCTCAGGGATTATCGGATCGACCGGGTCTGGATCGACAGGACCTGGGTCAATAGGGTCAACCGGATCCGGGTCAACGGGGTCTGGGTCGATGGGATCTACCGGGTCCGGATCGACCGGGTCCGGTTCTTCCGGATCCGGCGGAGCAGGAATAAAGCTGGTTAGATACCAGTTGCTGCCCTTTTGCACCACGTTATAGTCGTACGCACCAGCAACAATACGGCCTGCTTTCTCAAAAGTACCGTCAGAATTACCGGCTACTTCGATGATCTCAATACCTTCAACGGTCTGCGCCCCGGTTCCGCCAATGTTGTTCACCGCCACAAACGCATTACCTGCGGTGTTGCCGAGCACTTTCAGCTTGTCGGTTTCGGAGGTGTCGTCATTCAGGACGGTATTGAAAACCAGTTTGCCGCCGTTGCCGGTGAAATCTTCATTAATGGTAAGCGTCTGCCACGGTTCGCCGTCAGTATGCCCAAAGTTCACCACTGACCCGCCGTTCAGCGTCAGGTCGGTGAGCGTTGAGCTGTTGGTCATGTTCCAGGTCGCATCGCTCATTTGCAGCGAGATAACCCCCGTTCCGGCCGAGACGCTGGTGATGTATGACGCCCCACTCCACAACGAGTTGTCGGTCATGTTGAGCGTAATGGTACTGTTTTGCTGCGGCAGGCTGCTGGTCGCGGCAGTCGCGCCAGCGGCGTGAAGATCGCCGTCGATAAGGAAGCGCCCGCCAGCGGAGCCGTCTACGGAGCCGCCCGTTTCGGTGCTGATGGCATAACTTTCATTGCTGTGATTGCCCGCCATAGTAATGGAGGCGCCGCCAGCCAGGTTTATTGCCCCGCGTGAAGTCGCATACAGACCGCGTGGCGCTTTGCTGTAAGACGCCGCTTTCGCCGAATTGTTTACGTTGATCGTCGCGTTTTCGCCGAGATTCACGGTTGCATTGGTGGAATAAACCGCATGGGCGCTGACGCCGTTGACCGTAATCGTGGCATTGTTGCCCAGTTCCGTTTTGGAAGATGAGGCGGCATAGATCCCTGTCGAGGACGCGCCCGACGTCTCGATAGTGGCGTCATCACCAAGGCGGATCGAGGAGCCGCTCTGCCCGGTGCGAAGACCTTCTGAACTGTCACCGATCGTCACAATGTGTGCCCGATCGCCGACGACAATCGTATTTTTGGCCTGCGTAGCGTCTTTCATTGCGTTTGCAGTGATACCACGCCCCTGATAACCGGTGGTTTGAATATACAGATCGTCGCCGACGTATATGTTGGCTGAACCTTTCCAACCCTGGCTATAGGAGTTGTAACCGGCGTTAATACCGTCACCATCCTGACCGTCCACATAAATGCTGGTGCGATCTCCGGTGATGATAAAAACCGGGTTATCCGGCGTATTGGCCCCGTGCGTACGAATACCGTCAACATCTTTACCATTATTAGCGGCATTCTTCGACTGTGTGCGAATCGTCAGGTCGTCACCGAAAATAACGCCTGGGCTACCCGTCGCGCTATTCTGAATAACGGTAATGGAGTGCTCGAAGGCTTCTGCTCCTGGCCCATTGAGCGTTAACCCATTGCCAAAAACCGGAATGGTGCCAGCACTCCATTGATAAACATAATTCGGCGTAGCGCTGGTTTTAGCGAAACTGGCATTCGCCTGTGCAGGAAATAAAGCCTGCAACTCCGGGGGCAGACTACTAACCAGACCGCTGGAAGGAAGACTATCAACATCAATCCAGGCTGCATGGGCCGAAAATACCATAGAAGTTAATGCGGCTGAAACCGCGATGGCAATACGAGAGTAAGATTTGGGATTTGGCATATTAGCCTCCTGCTATTAGGCGTAGAGCGTCCACCACATCGCAAGGATGTGAAATAATAAAAATCAGAAATGCGTTATAAAATATTCGATAGTATTTTATGAATACTATGGCCCAACTTATCTTCAAGCCGGAGCTTATAGACATATATTTTCTTAATATCAATATTATCTATTTGGGTAATTTGCTGAATACTTTTTCCTGAGACAAATCGCTTCAGTAATATCATTTCTGTATAGTTGAGTGTGCGCCCACGTTTACTGTTAGCGAGATGACCGGTAAATAATCGTCTCATTTTCTGATGCTGTACGTCATCATCATCATCAGAATATATAATCCCTTGTATTTTATTGCTTTTCGACAGCCAGTAGTTGGCTAACGGCGCCAGGTTCCGGTCCGCTATCAAAACAATATGCATACCGCTATAAGCCAGACGATCAACCCATTGCGGGTCGGCAAACAGGCGCAGGTTCGGGAAAGAGAAGTCCACAAAAATAAACCCGCGCGACAAATGGTTTTGATTATTAAGCAGAAGTTTTTCAATAATTCCTTTTTGCAGAAAGCCATTTCCCTCAGGCCAGATAGCAAAAGCGGCACGGTGACAGTAACTGGCGCGAACCGCAGCATCCGGAAATAATTGACAGGATAATTCACAGCTTATGCAACGAACACTCTGTGATGGTGATCTCTTCATCAAAAATGACTCCTGTTATTTTTCCATAAATATTTCATTGGTAAATAAATGTGTCAATCCGACACGTACAACATTCCTTGTCAGCTAATAACAGTGGCGCTAATAAAATGTAATAAACTCCTGATGTGCTAATAAGTATGGACTGTGATTAATACGATTGCGCTAAGCTTTTTTGTGCCTTATCTCAGAATAACAGTCTGGGCATTAGGAATTTTATGCATAAATTAAAATCCTAGGATAAATCTTAAAAAAGCACTATTTGCTAAAAAACAACCGATGTAAACGATGCTCATTAATTACACAATACTGATAACTCAATCACCCTTGAAGTGCTGTGTATAAATATAATGATAATTCAGATAAACCTGTAATGAATTCTCATTATTTAACATTAGTTAATTTTACCTAAGAACTTGATCAGCTAACACGTTGTATGTAAAGAACATTTAAATCTTAAGTGAAATTCTTATCTGCGATCACGTACAAAGAGTGAGGCATATTATCAATTTGGATGTAAAATTTAAGGTAAGTGTTGGCACATGCGGTGATACGTTTAGGTTACTGAGGGCTGGGCAATTGTACCTTATCAATCAGTTGGTCGAATTTAATCCTGATAACAAAAGCCTGGTCAATCGACAGACAGGGCGAGCAATTCAACTACAGATACCAGCCTCGCTCTGTTTTCTCTATTTAATTACTCACGCAAGTGACATTGTTTCTCAGAACACGTTGATTAAAGTGGGCTGGGGTGAGAGAAATAATGTGACCACCACCAACACATTTTACCAGGCTATTCTGACGCTACGTAATGCTCTGGCGGATGTGGGTCTGCCGAGAGATACGGTAAAAACAATTTCCCGGCGCGGGCTTGCATTAAATGAAAATACGCAGGTTGAGGCGATAACACATCCTCAAAGTGAAGTTTACCAGCCACCGGTTATAGAGGATTACGCGCCCCCAAAGATAATTGCTCCCGCGCCTCAACAAACGACGCGGGGACCCTGGTGGTACATTATATTTAGCACGGGCATCGTTATTGCCACCCTGATTATCTGGCTGGTGTGGTATCAGACGCGTCCTGTTATGCCGTTTAGTAAATTCGTGTCTGTTTCTATGCAAGTTCCCTCTCGGCAAAACTGTAAAATTTATTACTCACCAAATGAGCACGACCAGGAGAATTATTTCAATCTGATGCAACTGCATCCCTATCTCTGCGAAAACAACAAGCACGTCTTCCTTTCCGGCTACCGCAAAGCGGAGAGGATCGTGGCGTTTGTCTGTGATAAAGATGCGCGGATAGATGCTAACGCGTTTTGTACTACCCACTATTACTGGATGCGCGGGTAATGAAAAAAATACATCACCTTATTCTGCTGGTAATCGGTCTGGCGACGTTGCTCGGTTCAGGCGGGTGGCTATGGTATTCACGCTTTGCCGAAAAGCCGCTGAGTTGCATCGGCAACGTGGAATGGAATATTGGCAGCAATCGCTTTGCCGGTACGTTAGCGTTTCGGATGTACGATAATGCAGGTTTGGCCACCATTACCGGAAAACTGTACGGACGTAATACCTCAGACATCAGCAGGAACATTTATTTCAACTACACCAGACAGCACGAAGCCCGGGTGCTACAGGCGATGCAGGTGGTCAAAACCTTCGCAGACAGCGCCGATGAAACGGATATTAACAATACCTTACCCGGTTTTTACCGCCAAAGCGGACGAACCCTCAGTCTGGTCATGGAAGAGTATAAGGGCACATGGATCTTTGCCAGCTCCAATGTACCCTCGTTGTATTGCCGCAAGAGGTAACGTCATATCCGGAAACAAAAATCGCGCCCCCTCAATGGAATTCATATTTGCCATCATCGACTTACGCGACATGGGTCACTGAATCCTCTAATAACCCATTGCTATTCTTCATCCCGAATCAGGAAACATCCTGAATATCACGATATCCATTGCGTAATAATTAAGCGAAATGGGCGTTTTATTTTGTCCAGAAGACTTCAATCTACGGATGGATATTTGGAGAAGGCGTGGGCAGGGGCGTTTATCTCTCTCGCGAGCAATGTCTGAAGGTTCAGGCGTTATCGCATTTCAGGAAACGGTATGTTTCCGGTGTATTTTTGGCGTACATATGAGGGATACGTAATGTTTACTTTTAAAAAGTGCCTGATTGCACTTTCTATAAATTTGGCCGTTGTTTCATCAGGTTTTGCTTGTACGACCCTGCTGGTCGGTAACGAAGCATCAGCGGACGGCTCGATGCTGGTTGCCCGTAGCGCTGACAGCGATGCCCTGAAAGCGCAACATTTTGTCATTCACCCGGCAAAACAGAATCAGACCGGGGTATACAGCACCAAAGCACATAACGGTGCGAATGACTTTACCTGGCCGCTACCCAAAAACTCGCTGCGTTATACCACTGTTCCAAACTGGAAAACCCAACTGCACGGCGCGACCGGATTTAACGAGCTGGGGGTTGGCGTGAGCGGCACAGAATCTATTTTTGCCTCACCAAAAGCGCTGGCCGCCGACCCGTACGTTGAGGATAAAGGGATCACCGAAGACGATATTCCGGATATTCTGCTGTCGCAGAGTAAAACCGCGCGTGAAGCCGTGGCGCTACTGGGCCATATCGTTGAGACCGTCGGCGCAGGCGAAGGCTTTGGCGTTGCCGTCGTCGACGATAACGAGATCTGGTATCTGGAAACCGGCAGCGGCCATCAGTGGATGGCGCAGCGTCTGCCAAATAACCAGTATTTTGCCACCGGTAACCAGGGCCGCTTACAGGATTACGATCCGAAAAACCCGGACATGATGGCGTCAAAAAACCTGATTCAATTTGCGACCGAAAAGGGTCTGTACGAACCGGCAAAAGATGGCAAATTCAACTTCTCCAAAGCCTATACCCGTGATGATGAGCGTGACCGCACGTATAACGACCCTCGCGTTTGGACCATCCAGAAAGAGTTCAATCCTTCCGTAAACCAGGATATGGCCAAAGGACGTGAATTCCCGGTCTTCATGACGCCAGAGAAGAAAATGACGCTGGACGATGTGAAGGCCGTACTGCGTAACCATTATGAAGGCACCAGCCATGACCCCTACACCAACGGTCTGAACGGCAAAGAGCCATGGCGTCCGGTCAGCGTCTTCCGCACCTATGAAGCGCATGTTATGCAGGTCCGTCCGTGGTTGCCAAAAGAGATCGGTGAAACGACCTACATTGGTTTGGGCATGGCTGATCTCACCGCCTTTGTTCCGTACTACAGCGGCCTGAAAGCGTATCCGGCTAACTATACGATGGGTACCGATAAAGCGGACGATCAGTCTATCTACTGGAAATATCGTAAATTACAAACGCTGACGATGACCGATTATCCGAAGCTCGCGCCAATCGTCAAAAATGCCTACAAAGCGTGGGAAGACAAAGTGGCCAAGGAGCAAAAAGAGGTTGAAGCAGAGTATCTGAAGATGGCGAAAACCGATAAACCAGCCGCCGATAAGATGCTGAATGACTTCAACCTGCGCATCATGGCCGACGCCGAGAAGCTGACGGAAGATCTGACTAATCAGCTATTTACCATCCGCACCAAAGACATTCAGTCTGATATCTTCTTTGCAAACGCTGCGAAAAAAGACTGAGTAACGACGCGATAGTATTCTGGCACAAAGTCAACGTTAGAACTTTGTGCCAGCAGTATGGCTTACATTTCTTGTCAGGGTAGTTGTTCTAGAACCGGGCTTCTAAGATGCGAGTTGGCCCAGCAGGCGGCCTGTGTTCGGTTATTCACAGAGATTTTTTTAAAAATATTATAAATATGCGTTCTCACTGTATTTTCACTGATAAAAAATGCGTTAGCAATTTCAACATTTGATGCCCCTTTCGACAATTCAGTCAGAACTTCATATTCTCTTTCGGTTAAAACTCCGTTGTCATTATAGGATGGCATGAGGTTTATATTTTTTTGCGGCGGTGATAGTGAGCGTGGTGGACGAGAAGTCTTACGCCCCTCTTTAAGAAGAGTTAATAAATGTTCAATAGAGCAATTATTTGGTACGATCGACTCAAAATTTGGCCATAGCATGTTCTCATATAGCGGGAGCGATCGCAGGCAATTAATAATATAAACACGCAAACCACATGCGCTTTCATTAAGTAGTTTTGACCAGATATTTTTTAATTTACGACTAGATGCCTGAATATCATAGAGGATGATACTTTCCTCAGTGATAAACGACATATCCGGTCTGCTAATGTTAACAAAATCAACCAGTATATTGCTTTGCTTATTGAGATAATCCAGCAACAGCTGCGTTTGTATTGATTGGTTACTAATCAGTATTATCTTACTGTCCATGTTAAGCATATGTGGCCTTCATTCAAATGAGGATTGACAATATTCCCTATTGTTATTGCATGGAAAACCAATAACAAGTCATTACTTAAGATTAAAGATAATCTGATTGAATTACGGAAATTTAGCTAATTGTGCAATACGATCATTCGCTTTTTCCGAATGCAAAGTTCGATTTTTGTTTGCAGTAATTTGAAAATTTTAAAATCAACAACTT
This sequence comes from Citrobacter sp. Cf072, assembly GCF_030334485.1. Lineage (NCBI taxonomy): Bacteria > Pseudomonadati > Pseudomonadota > Gammaproteobacteria > Enterobacterales > Enterobacteriaceae > Citrobacter > Citrobacter sp. Cf072. Next base: position 83,481 of record NZ_JAOWDX010000035.1, read on the forward strand.
AGCACATTGTATTTTATATGTTTTAACTTCACGCATTGAGTTAAGAAGTATCTTAGCTACAATCATCTTACTGATGATAACAATTCATTAAGACTCATATTTAACGATCATTGTTAATATCATAGGATTAGTGAAATACGTCCAATCTACGATGTACAACAATAATTTATCTAACATAATTGATAGCGGGCGACAGCCTTATAGGGTGCAAGACAAAATGTGCCCGAACAATGTTACTGATAATAGGGACGATTTATCTCTAAATGAGGAATGCATTATGAATAAATTATTAAGTGTGATGTTAATTACATATGCAGTATCAATTCCTTCAGCAATGGCAATAGGTTTGGGCAGTAATAACCATGATCCGCAAGGCAAAGTGAATTTCACAGGTCATGTTTATTCCAGTTCTTGCAAAATTACAAATGACGATGATAATAAAAACGTTAGATTAAACCCGGTATTAAATAATAACGTTAAGCATATAATTTCAGTGCAGGAGCAGAATTTTACCATTAAGGTTAAAGATTGTTATACCCACGCAAAATTAATCCCTAAATTAGCATGGGTTAATAACATTAATTTGACGAGTGAAGGTTATCTAAAAAACACTGATACTGCTGGTGCAAAAAACGTTGCATTAGTGTTAATAGATAAAAATGGACGCAAGATTAACTTAAACGAAAAAGCTAATCGTTTTGAGCCAGATAATTATCAATCAATCGGTCATAATGATTCCCCACTAACATACACATTCAGTGTCGGCTATATCAAACCGCGTGATAGCAATTTGTGGGATCGTGTTACTACAGGGCCGGTCACTGCCCAAGCAAACTACAGCATTACCTATCTCTAACCACATAATGCCGTAGCACTTGTTGCTATGGCATTTTTTTTGCCAGAGGTCATATGAAAATAATCTTTTCTCTGCTTGCTCTTTTTTATATTTCTTTTGCACATGCAAATAACATCATCGTAAATGGTACCCGATTCATTTACTCTGAAGAGACTACTGAAATTACGATACAAATGTCCAATTCGGGAGACTCACCTTCACTGGCTCAGGTATGGTTGGATAAAGGGGACGCTGGGAAATTACCCGAAGAAATTTCCACTCCATTTATTATCTCACCACCGATTGCTCGCATTGATGCAAATAATGGACAATCAATAAGAATCAAAAAAGCTATTGATAAACGCATTGCAGCTACCGATCGAGAATCATTATGGTGGTTAAATATTCTGGACATCCCCTCCATAGATAAAAACCACGCTACGGAAAATGCAGCCATTCTTAATTTGGCCATTCGTTCTCGATTTAAATTTTTTTGGCGCCCGATCGGTTTAGGAGATCGTCAAAATGCCGAAAGCAAGATGGAGTTTATAGCTACTTCTGACGGTATTACGTTGGTAAACCCGACGCCTTTTTTTATCACAGTTGTAGATATTGTTAGCACCTCAGGAAACGGGTTGTTGCAAGAAAGCATCATGGTTGCACCTAAAAGTAAAATTCAGGTCAATTCAAAACAAAAAATAAAACCTGGAGAACCTATTATTTTACAGGCGGTCAGCGATTACGGCAGCGTCGTGGAATTTAAAAAGGCCATCAATAAATAGAAGAAAAAGGAATGCAGAATGAGTTTACGTAAACGGAGCTTAGCATTACATGGCTGCGTAGTTTTATATGGCTCGTTATTTTCAGCCATGCTTCATGCAGACAGCACTAACCGTTATGAATTTGACAATGCTATTCTGATGGGAAATGCCACACTTAACGATTTACAATCATTCAATGCCGCAGGATTATTACCAGGAAAATATATCGTAGATATTTATATTAATGATAGCTGGCGAGGACGCCGTGAACTCTTATTCAAAAAAGATAATAACGGCGATTTGGTTAGTTGCTATCCAAAAGCATTTCTTAAAAGTGTGGGAATTAACCCTGAAAAAATGAGTCAAACGCTGACAACACACCCTACACGCTGCGGCGCCATTGCGGATTGGGACACCAGCGGGAAAGCAACGGAGAGGCTCAATACCAGCCAACTTGAACTGCACATCACCGTCCCCCAAGCCTATCTCGACAGTATAGAAACTAATTATATCCAGCCTGAATTATGGCAACCGGGAGTTCCGGCGATTAATTTCGGCTACAACGCAGATTATTACAGTACTCAGCAACGCGGTAGCAATCGCTCAAGTACGGACAGCGCCTGGCTGGGAATGGATATCCGCAGCTCCGCTGGCGGGTGGCTAATTGAACATTTTGGTAGCCAAAATTGGGACAGCAAAATGGGCAGCCATTACACGAATAATCGTACAACGCTAAAGCGGCCAATCACTAGTTGGAAATCCATGTTCAGCGCTGGCAAGTTCTATACTGATAGCCAGATGTTCGACAGTATTGCTATTCTCGGGATGGGGTTGGCTTCTGAGGATTTAATGCGCCCGGACAGCACACTAAATTGGGCGCCAATCATTCGTGGCGTAGCAGAGACCAATGCCCGCATCACCGTTACCCAAGATGGCCAAACTATTCATCAGTCTTCGGTTCCAGCTGGGCCATTCTCGATTGAATCAGTGTTGCCCGCGAATACTGGCGGCGAATTGCTGGTCACGATTCAGGAATCAGACGGACGTATCCGCCGTTTTACCGTTCCATACTCTTCAGTACCACAACTACTAAAACCCGGCGTTTCGCGCTATGGCATCACCCTTGGGACCGTCAATGAAGATAATTATGATAAAGATCCGTTTGCCGCACAGGCCTACTGGCAGTATGGCCTGAACAACTATTTAACGTTGTATACGGGGGCATCCGGATTCGAGCGCTATCAGTCAGCCCTCATCGGTAGCGGCCTCAATTCCCAGCTTGGCGCATTCGCCCTTGATGTCACCCAATCTCGCCTGAATCTTGAGGACGATCGCCAACAAGGACAACAATATCGTCTGACATGGAATCGCACTCTCCCTTGGTCAGAAACCTCGTTTTGGCTGGAAGCTAAATACAGTTCACATCACTTTTACGGTCAACGCGATGCGCTGGATGCCCTGGATACACAAGCATCCGTCAACCAATACCTCTCATTACGCGAAAAGCAGTCGTTTAGCGCCAGTATTAATCAGCCGTTATCCGACACCTGGGGCTCATTCTATTTATCTGGCTCTCTTAAGACGTTCTGGGATCAACAGGATAACTATCGCCAATATGCCATGGGTTACACCAATGCCAGGGGCAACCTGACCTGGAGCATATCCGCCCAGCGTTTATGGAATGAGGACCAACAGGGCTCCGTCACCAAAGACGACCAAATCATGCTCTCATTCAGCTATTTCCTGCCCCGGGATAACGCCGGTTTTACGCAAATCTCCTCTGATAGCTACAGCAATAACGGCAAAGCGAGCAATACACGCCTCGGCTTCACGACGTCGTCTGATGAAGAAAACAATATCGTTTGGGGCGTAAATACTGGCTATGCCCGTGGTGGTGATGTGGAATGGGGGACAAACGGCATGGTACGTACGCCTTATACCTCTCTGAGCGGAACGTGGAGCCAAAGCAACTCATGGCATCAGGTCAGCGGGGGAATGAGTGGAATGCTGGTTGGCCACGCGGGGGGAATAACGTTCTCTCCAGAGCGCTCAGATACCGTCGCATTAGTCCATGCGCCTGATGCGTATGGCGCGCATCTTGATGGCGTGCCTGGAACCCGCTTCGATAAAAATGGCTACGCTATTCTGCCCTGGCTTCGTCCATGGCGCGTAAACGACGTCACTATCGATCCAAAAGGTTCAACTGAAGGCCTGAATTTTACCAAAACCCAGGCCAAGATTGCGCCGTATGAAGGTAATGTCATTCCAGTCACTTTTGAAACGATACTAAGAAAACAGAATATTATTTATCCTCGTCTGCAGGGTCAGCAGAAAATGCCATTCGGCGCCATCATCCGCGACAAAGCTAATAATCATGTCGGCTACGTTGGGCAAGGTGGTGCGCTTTATATTGATGAAACTACCTCACCAGAAGTGTTCGTTTCACTGGAAACGGGGAAATGCACGATCGTGTTAAAAAATCAGGAGGCCACATGTCGATAATACGTATCGTTCTAATTCTGGGGTGTGTAATGGGCATTCATCAGACAGCTAGTGCTGCATGTACCCTGAACACACAAAAGATTATCTTGTCACCGGAAATCGTTAACGATAAACAGTCAATCCAGTCCGGAGGGGTTATTCAGACGCGCACACTTTCACTACAGAATATTCAGTCGTCAGGTTGTAATGACAGCCATCCTTTTTCTGCCCAGATTATTGGGGATCTGTCCGCAATGAAACAGCCCGGTATTATACGTAGCAATGTGAGCGGTATTGGCATTAAAGTCACCCTGGAAACCTCAACCGGACGAAAGATCCAGTGGCCATCAGATTTCAAAGCAACGGCAGATGAGTTCAGAAACAGCAAAATTAATATTGAGCTAATCAAGCTGGATAATCAGCTTGCGGCCGGGCCTGCTGCGGGTGCGATCAACCTGCAAATCAGAAGTGCAACTCAATCGTTGCCCGTGGTGGATATTATTGTGCCGGCAAAATATATTACTATGCTCAACCGGTCATGCACGATCAAAGGTAACCGTACAATCAACGTAAAACTCCCCAGTGTAGCACTTGAGCAGTTTAGCGGCCCTGGCAGCACGGCAGGAAGAAAACCATTTACTATCGACCTTTTTTGTAAAAGTGATTTTACAACACCATCTCAGATTATTCTAAGCTGGAGCGGCATAGAGAATAATCACAGCAGTAATAGTGGTGTACTACAGAATATCCACCCCAAAGGTGCGGTTGGTATAGGTATTCAGGTTTTGGATCAACAACAAAGAGTTATCAACTTAAAAAATACCACGTATATCCATTTAGCGCATCAGAATAAAGGAAACCACTCTATCCCATTTTATGCACAATATTATCAAACAACTAACAAAGTTAGTCCTGGAATTGTGCGCTCAGTCTTGTATTTCAATGCTGAATACCAATAATCGTTCCTAATTTAGGCGTACTGCGTAGTCTTTGCTCCACGTAAGTGGAGCTTTTTTACATTACATATCAATGGGAATGTAATGTTCACAGGTAATTGTTTTATTGTTAATATCTTCTTGATTATATTTAAATATTTCAATATCATAACCTGTTTTTCTTTTTAATTTACTCTCTGGCAGCATTTTCAAATAAATATATCTTGAATAGAATGGATAGTCCTCTTTCTTAAACCTGAATGAAAAACAGGCATAAACCCCCGAAGGACAGTCATAACGATTATAGATATTTGGCGAATGATGATTTTTATTGCCAATGATACTCTTTACTTTCAATCGCATCATTGAGTTTGGATTGGAAGAGAAATCGGTTAATGCCCACACATTTTGTTTTGAACTGGTAAGTTGCTCAAATATCAAATTTAATCGATGCAGATGCGAATCACTGGCGGGTGGGATTGGTGTATCATAGTTATACTGAAATCCGTGAACGATATCAGCAGGCAAGGTACGAAGTTGTAATTCGCTGACAACAACATCACAGCGCTGTACAAATGACAGTAATGGTGCGAGATCCCAACTGGAATTTTTCCGGTATTCTGTGGGAGTATAACCTGTTAGTTTTTTAAATTCACGACAGAAAGATTGCTGGGAATCGAATCCTACCCGCACTGAAATATCAATAATATCCATATAGGTAAGACGTAACAAGTTTGCCGCTTTGGTTACGCGTCGCTTACGAATATACAATCCAACGGGCATATTGATTCGCTGTTTTAAAACACTCTGAATATGCCTTCGACTATATCCAGAAAACCGTGAAATATCATCAATATCGATGCCCGAAACAAAATTATCTTCTATATAATACAACACATCATTTATAGTCTTTGTCTTCAATGGCCCCTCTCCTACCTAATAACCATAAAAAACGCAATAACAAAAAGCGTCAGTCCATTTAACAATTAGGTAAAGAAATAGTTATATAGCAGGGCGATTATTTCTTATATCGTAGCAACAGCATGTCGTCAAATATATTTTGATAAATATACAATTCATTTAACCAATGACCGGGAATTTATTAACCAGCATATTATAAATGCCTCATTAATTAAAAGAATAATATTTATCGAGGTTACTATAATCAAGAATAATTATCATAAACTGATCGGAGTTCCGATCAGTTTAATGCTAAAAATAGAGAGTAGCTATTATTTATGAGTATCGATAAAAAATAATACTCCTTCAGTTAGACACGCCCAGGGGAAATGCTCAGCATTTCACACCGCGCCTTCACTGCGTCGTGCAGCAGACGGACTGCTCTTGAAAGCTGCTTCCGATGGGGACAAATCATATTCAGCGGGACTTTCTCCCCCTGATAATCCGGCATCAGCAGTTGTAATCGACCGTCACGCACATCTTCGCTGACATCCAGCCACGACTTGTACGCCACACCTTCCCCGGCAATTGCCAGCCGTCGGATCACTTCCGCATCGTCGCTCATAATGGTGCCGTTAACCTGCACACTACTGACCTCGCCGTTGCGCGTAAACGTCCAGCGATCGTGCAGACGGCCGCGTAAAACGAAGGTCATGGCGTTGAGCTGTGTTAAATCATCCGGGGTTTGCGGCGCGCCGTTTTGTGTAACCCATTCCGGTGATGCCACCAGCACACGTCGGTTACTCGGTGCAACGGGCAGCGCAATGTAAGACGCGTCTTCGGTATTGCCATAGCGAAACGCAACATCGACGGGGTCTTTAAAGACATCCGTCACCTGATCAGAGAAAAAAATCCGCAGGCGCAGCGCGGGATAGCGGCGTCGAAACGATTGAAAGACCGGCAGCAGCAGGTTACGGCCAAGATCGGAAGGCACGGCGATTTGCAGCGTGCCAGAAACTTCATCTTCTGGGGTCTGAATTTTCTGCAGCCCGGCATGCATCACGTCCAGCATCTGGCGGGCATAGGGTAGCCAGACCTCGCCCTCCGGCGTCAGGCGTAGGCTGCGCGTGGAGCGGGCGAACAAGCGGATAGCCAACGTAGACTCCAAGCGTTTGATAGCTGAACTGACCTGAGCAGGCTGAACGCCGACTTCGCGCGCAGCATCGCTAAAACTATTCAGCGCCGCGGCGCGGACAAACAACGTGAGATCTTCAAGCCGGAACATTTTCACTCCCCGAGTATAAGTCCTGTCGCCGTAGGGCTATTTTTCCCGTTCTGCTACCGGTTTACCATCGAATTATTCAACTGATTCCTGTGACCGGAGAGACCATGAAAGCCATCGCTATTACCCGCGCCGCGACCGACGGCAATAACATTGAATTTTTACAAGAGATTGACCTGCCCATGCCAGTCGCTACCGGGCACGATCTGCTGGTTGAAGTGAAAGCCATTTCCGTCAATCCCGTTGATACCAAGGTTCGCGAAGGTTTTAACGCCGATGTGCCGCGCGTTCTGGGCTGGGACGCCGTTGGCGTGGTGAAGTCCGTGGGTGAAGCCGTCACCCTGTTCACACCTGGCGATGAAGTCTGGTATGCCGGAGCGCTGGGCCGCGCTGGCAGTAACAGTGAATTTCAGCTGGTTGATGAACGTATTACCGCGCTGAAGCCAAAAACACTGGATAATGCTTCTGCTGCGGCGCTGCCGCTGACCGCCATCACCGCCTGGGAAATGCTGTTCGACCGTCTGGGCGTTGAGGAAAATAGCAATGAAGATGATGTGTTATTGATCGTTGGCGCGGCTGGCGGCGTCGGTTCTATTCTGACGCAACTGGCCAGTAAGCTGACCAAAATGACCGTCATCGGTACGGCATCACGTCCGCAGAGCCAGAAATGGGTTCGTGAAGCGGGCGCTCATCATGTGATTGACCACAGCAAGCCGTTGACGGAAGAGCTGGCACGGATAGGCATTAAAGAGGTGACGCACGTTGCCAGCCTGAACAATACCGAGCAGCACTATTCGCAAATTATTGCCGCCCTGGCACCGCAGGGCAAACTGGCGTTGATTGACGATCCGCACACTCTCGATGCGCGTCCGCTGAAGGCCAAAAGCATTTCGCTGCACTGGGAGTTTATGTTTACCCGTTCGATGTTTACCACCCACGACATCATTGCGCAGCATCAGTTACTGACCCGCGTGGCACAGCTGATCGACAGCAACACCCTCCGCACCACGCTGGGCGAACATTTTGGCGCGATCACCGCGGCAAATCTGCAAAAAGCCCACGCGCAAATTGAAACCGGTCGTTCGGTCGGCAAGATTGTGCTGGAGGGGTTTTAACATGTCAGATTCAGAAGTGATTTCAATTATTGCGGTACTGAAAGCCAAACCAGGGAAAATCGATGCACTGAAACAGGCACTGCAGGCTCTGTTACTGCCTACTCGCCGGGAGCCGGGCAATATTGAATATGCCCTGTTCCAGTTACGCGACACGCCGGATGTGTTTTACGTGCGCGAATCCTGGCACGGTCAGGCCGGTCTGGACGAGCATATCGCTCTGCCACATTTCCAGACGTTCATTCTACAAATGAACGATCTGCTAGCCGAACCGCTACGGCTGGATTATCTGACGCCGATTGCGCCATAAAATAACTGCCGAAGCCCCCTGCCGCGCGGGGGGCTACACCAGTCATGTCTCACTCGCTTCGCTATCTCTGCTATGATGCCTGCACACAAATAAAACAAAACAACATGCCGAGGGAAAGATGAGTTCCACCAGAAGAGGGATGATGAACGTCCTGATTGCCGCCGTATTGTGGGGAAGTTCAGGCGTTTGCGCGCAGTACATCATGGAGCAAAGTCAGATGTCGTCGCAGTTTCTGACCATGACACGTCTGATTTTCGCCGGGCTGATTCTGCTGATGCTCTCTTTCGTTCACGGCGACAAAGTGTTCTCCATTATCAAAAACCGCAAAGACGCCATCAGCCTGCTGATTTTTTCCGTAGTTGGAGCGCTCACCGTACAGCTCACCTTTCTGCTGACCATTGAAAAATCCAACGCCGCTACCGCGACGGTGCTGCAATTTTTGTCACCGACCATTATCGTGGCGTGGTTTTCCGTGGTGCGCAAAGCTCGACCGGGGATTTTAGTGCTGACCGCAATCTTCACCTCGCTTATCGGCACCTTCTTACTGGTCACCCACGGTAACCCAACGTCGCTGTCTATATCACCTGCCGCGCTGTTCTGGGGAATTGCCTCGGCGTTTGCCGCCGCGTTCTACACCACCTACCCCTCAACGCTTATCGCGCGCTACGGCACGCTGCCGGTTGTCGGCTGGAGTATGTTAATCGGCGGCATGATCCTGCTGCCGTTTTATGCCGGACAGGGCACTAATTTCGTGGTGAATGGCAGTTTGATTCTGGCGTTTTTCTATCTGGTGGTCATCGGCACGTCGCTGACGTTTAGCCTGTACCTGAAAGGCGCGCAGATGATTGGCGGACCGAAAGCGAGCATTTTAAGCTGCGCAGAACCGTTGAGCAGCGCGTTGCTGTCACTACTGTTGTTAGGTATTACCTTTACCCTGCCAGACTGGCTGGGCACGCTTTTAATCCTCTCATCGGTAGTACTGATCTCAATGGACTCACGTCGCCGCGCCAGAGCGGTTTAACCCCAACCGGCGCGGCAACGGGTCATGATTACCAACCCGGAACCGCGCCGCCGTTAAAGATAGTTTCTGCCGCCTTTGCCACTTCCGGTGACTGATAAGATTGCAGGAATTCTTTCACATTCTCGGCATCTTTGTTGTCTTCTCGCGCCACCAGGATGTTCACGTACGGTGAGTTTTTGTCTTCGATAAATACGCTGTCATGTACCGGGGAAAGCCCGGTTTGCTGGATGTAGGTGGTACTGATAATCGCTACATCCACTTTCTGATCGTCCAATACGCGCGGCAACTGCGCGCCTTCCAGTTCCATAATTTTCAGATGCCGCGGGTTATCAGTGATATCCAACGCTGTTGGCAGCAGGCCGGTATCCGCTTTCAGCGTAATTAACTTCTCTTTTTGCAGCAGCAACAGCGCCCGCCCGAGGTTGGTTGGATCGTTAGGTATCGCAATCGTTGCACCGTCTTTTAGTTCAGCGACGGTTTTGATTTTCTTCGAATACCCTGCCATCGGGAACACAAAGGTATTGCCCACCGCAACCAGCTTATAGTCGTGTGCTTTATTATCTTGTTCGAGGAACGGACGATGCTGGAAGACGTTGGCATCCAGCTCACCATGATTAGTGGCATCGTTGGGCAGCAGAGAACCGCTAAAACCCACCAGCTCCACCTCAAGGCCATATTTTTCTTTAGCGACTTTCTTCGCGACCTCCGCCACATCCTGCTCGGCACCGTTAATCACACCCACTTTGATATGCTTTGCATCACTGCTCTGTTGATCGCATCCTGCCAGCAATAACCCCGCCAGTAATACCGCCGCCCCGGCCCCAAAAAAAGGTATCTTCAGCTTCACGTTCTATCCTTTTGCAATAACCGCCTGATGAGTAATGAAATGACTATAGCGGCAAGGTCGCTGCGGTTTAAAAAACGAAAAAGCATCAGCAAGAAGAAAAAGGCATAACAGGGAAAGAGAAGGATTAGTCTGAATGTGCCGCCAGTTCGTCCAACGAAAGTCCGGTAATAATCAGCACCAGTTCACGATCAATACCCTTCTCCAGCATGGCATGGGCTATCCGCAACGCTTCGTCTTGTTTACCTTCAATCTTGCCCTTTTGTAATCCCTCTTGTAAGCCACTGTAATGACCCGTTCTTCGCCCTGATTCACGTAAACATTCTGCAATCGTCATTAATCTCTCCTTGTGTTGGGGAACGCGTAAAGCCACCTCGCGAATAAACGCCTCGAAACGCGGTGCGCTGCCAGACTGCATCAGATAATTAAATAGCGTTTCTACCTGGCTGTCATTAGCGTATCCCTTAACCAGCAGAGCAACCAGGTTATCCACCAGCACCATCAGGTCACGTTCACGTATATGCTTCTGGACAAGTTCAAGTAGCGCCATCCGCCGATGCTGCATAATCTCATCATCAGACACCACCGTGATGTCTACCAGCGGGAAGGCAGAACCATAAAGCTGCCGTGCGGTTTCTGGATCGTCAAATTCATCCAGCCAACACAGCGAGTATGGATACGGGCTGTCAACGCCATGATAAAAAAGTATCGGCACCACCAGCGGCAGCGTTTTGTGTCCTGCATCAAGATGCTTCTGCATCGTAGCAATGGCATAACGCATCATCCTGAATGCCATATGAGCATCTGGCGAGCTTTGGTGTTCAATCAACGCGTAGATATAGCCTTTACCGGTTCTCGTTTTTAGCGACCACAGAATATCGGAATAACTGGCACGCAGGTCTTCCTCAATAAAACTCCCGGATTCCAGCTTCAGTGTATTCAGATCGCAAAGTTCACGTAATGGTGCGGGGAGATAGGTATCAAGAAAATCCCGTGCCGTTTCTGGATGGCTTAAGAATTTTTTTAATACGGCATCATGCGGCGTAGAGGTTGTTGGTTTTTGCATGGCGATCCGTCACCGGAAGAACAAGATGACGGGACATTACTCGCCAGTGCTACAGACGACATCAGGGAAATTACCCCTTTGCGAGGCGTTTTCGAGGATAAATAGATGCTGCTGCAATGCATTCATTTTCCATGAATGATGTTCGCAAAAATGCCCGGTAGGCGAGATCACCTTCGGGCATTTTTTGTGTGCCATCCGGCGATAGCAACATCACACCAGGGCTTTGACTATCTCCATCAACCTGATGATATCTGCAGGCCGGGTATTACCGGTCTGTGGGTCGATAATCGAGCTGTAAACATGCGGCATGACGCGCGATACTCCTGCTTCCAGACAGGATTGCAGGATAATGCCGAAGTTATCGAGATCGATACCGCCGGTCGGCTCAATCAACGTCATGCCGTTGCGTGCCGCTGTCGTCGCCAGTGCGTACAACTCAGGCAGGGACTGCTCACCGCCCATTGGGAAGAACTTCGCCGCATGCGCGCCAGAGTCCAGCATCATACGTACCGCTGCATCACAGGAAACGTGGGCTGGCGTGCCCTGGCTGCTGCTGACGCCAGTGGAGATCAACACTTCCCCCGGCGTGCCCGTGGGACTGACTAACGCGTTGATATGGGTCTGTTCACCGCCCGTTGCCGCCAAGGCGCCTGCCGCAAACCCACAACCGGTAAAGGTCTGGTTGACGTGTGCCGGATGGACCTGTGAGGCAATCATCGCCGCTTTGTAATACTGCGCCGGGTCGCCCGCCCCCAGCCCCACGGAAATCGACGGCACGTCGACCATCCAGCGTTTTACTTCCTTAACCCCTTCCTCAACCGAGGAGAACTGCGCCGAAAGAATGCCGATCACCGCGTGACCTTCGGCAGCGTCATAGATTTCCCGGGCGTTGGCGATATCCTTCGCCAGCACGTTAATAGCCACTTTATTGCGATAAAAATTAATGTGCTGCATGGTCTGCAATCTCCTTTAGTCGGGCCACGATCAGTGCCATTTCCCCTTCTGCAACCGTACGCGGGTCAAGACTAAAGACGCCCTGATGAAGGTTGTAACGGCGAGCGTAAATCGCGATATCACCCTCTCGCAGCTGCGCTTCTACGGCGTAAGCATCCATCCCCAGCTCTTGTGCATTCACCCGAATACGAATCCGCCAGATGGCGCGCCCGGCTTCGTCCTGCTCAATATCCGCATCCAGTCCGCGAATCGCTGAAATCGCCTGCGCCACAGGTTGCAGTTCTTCAGCGGTGACCACAGTTTGCCCCTGATGATAGTTTTCCAGGGCATACACCAGCCCGACCATATTCTCTTTGCCGATCTTCATCGCCCGGGCAATTCCGTGGTGCTGCGCTTTACACGCGGCAATCCACTTTTTCTTTCCGGTGATAAACCCGGAGGTCGGTGCGTTAAAGGCTTTTGCCCCGCTGTAGACCACCATATCCGCCCCGCTCGCCACCCAGGCGTGTAAGTCTTCCTCGGCGGCGGCATCGACAATCAGCGGCAGGTTATGAACCTGCGCAACCTGTACGAAGTCTGCAATGCTCAACATGCCTTTCTGCACGCAGTGGTGCGATTTCACGTACAGCAGCGCGGCGGTGTTATCGGTAATCGCGCTCTCCAGCTGCCAGCGGGCCGCCAGATTACTTGAGCCAACCTCCACCACGCGTCCGCCGCCTAAGCGGATCGCGCTGGTGATGGGCGCACCGTAGTCAACGTTATGCCCGCGCAGCATGACCACTTCATTGGCCATACCCGCGCTGTCCGGCATCAGCGTGACACTAGCCTGGTCACCGCGGGTAATGGCGGCGGCAACGGCAATCGCAATACCCGCCGAGGCGCACGAAGTAACATAGCTGTCCTCCGCGCCGGTGTAGCGGGAAACCAATTGACCGGTACGGTCCACCAGCCGGTCAATTTCAACAAAGGCCGAAGCTGCCCGCGCGGTGGCTTGCATCACTTCCGGCGCGACGCTGGAAACGCCCAGAATCGTCATCTTGCCACAGGCGTTAATCACCTGTTTTAGCCCCAATTGTTGATAGATATTCTGTGTCATGGCTTACAACACTCCCAGCAGCGAACAGACCACGCTGAGTGCGACAATCGACAGCAAAATCGTGGTGTAACGCGGCCCTTTCTTCACCAGATAGAAATAAATGGCGAACACCGCCGCCAGCGGCAACAAACCGGGGGCAATAGAGTCGAGGATTTGCTGAACCACCACTTCAGAGCCTTTCAGGGCGCTGAGTTTTAACGGCGTGGTGATCTTGACGTAGCTCGCAGAAAGCGCGCCCATCATGATCAGGCCCAGCACGTTCGCGCCGTAGATAAGTTCCTTTATTCGCCCTCCCTGCAGCAGACCAATTATCGAGTCACGTCCCAGCGTATAGCCTTTGTGCACCATACCGTAGCTGATTGCCAACGTAATGGCCGGGTAGAGGATTAACGGTACAATTCCGCCCATCGCGCTGCCATTTGCCGCGAATGGGATAAAAATAGCAATTAACAGCGGCATCACGGCGGCCCAGATGATCGAGTCCCCCATCCCGGCCAGCGGTCCCATTAGCCCGGTTTTAATCCCGGTAATTGAAGCATCGCTGATCGGCTCGCCGCGGGTTTTCTGTTCCTCCATCGCAATGGAGATCCCCTGAATCACCGCCCCGAACGTCTGCTCTGAGTTGAAGAAGTTCAGATGGCGTTTCAGCGCTTCTACCTGTTCCTCTTTTTGCGGGTAGAGCTTTTTGATGATCGGCGTCATCGAGGCGCAGAAAATCAGGCTCTGCAAACGCTCATAGGAGCTGGAAACTTCTGCACCCAGCCAGTAGATAAACCAGGCTTTGGTGATATCGGCTTTGGTCAGCGTGCCGCTTTCACGCGCACGCTCCACCAGTTCATGTTGCATTACGTCGCTGCTCATCATGCTGCTCCTTCATTTTTCGCCAGACCTTTAATCAGGAAAGCCACGCAGGTACCAAAGATTGCCATCGCCATGATGTCTACCTTCAGGTACAGCACCGCAAAGAAACCGCCGATAAACCACGGCAGCAGGCTCTTTTTACCGATCACCATAATGGTAATGGCGAAGCCCAACGCTGGCAGAATGCCGCCCATAATTTCAAAGGAGTGCGTCAGCCAGTGCGGCATCAGCTTGAGGAAGCTTTCCACCACGTCCTGACCAAAATAGTTGGCGGCGAAAACCACCGGGAAACGCAGTACAAGGCCAAGCAACGCCGGGTAGAGGAATGCACAGCGCATAATGCCCGCCATATTGGCCGTTTCCGCATGCTTGTCGGCCATATGCACCCACGCTGCGTTTAACGTGCGGCGCAACTGGTCGAGGAACACGCCGATGACGCCAAACGGGATCGCCAGCGCGATAGCCAGGTTCGGGTCCATTCCGGCCTTCACAGCGATAGGAATTGAAATACAGGCGGCCAGCGCAGGATCCGACGGGACGTTACCGCCTGGCGTAGAGGTCACGCCGAGATAAACCAGCTGCATACCGGCACCGATGATCATCGCCGTTTCCATGTTGCCTAACAGCAAGCCAACGAATACGGCAATCACTACCGGTTGCAGCAGCATAGCGGAGAAGGTGTAGCCAAGGCGTAATCGGGCAAACCAGTAATACAACCCCATCAGGCTTGCAAAGACTAAAGTATCCATAGTTAAGTACCCTGTTATCAAAGAATTAGAATTTTTTCAGGATATCGTCCAGCGACTGAGGCTTATCTTCCGGGATAGTCTGGAAGAACACCTGAATCCCACGATTTTTAAGGTCGCTCAGAATGCCGACGTCTTTTTCATCCAGCGTAATGTTCTGGAATACCGCTTTGCGGTTTGGCCCACCGCCCAGCCCACCGACCTGAATGGTAGTGACGTCAAACCCCAACTGGACCGCTTCCTGAACCGCCGCCAGAGAAGGGAACAGCACCAGCACTTTGCCGTCACCAAGCTGGTTTTCTTTCCAGGCGGCCGCAAAACTTTGGTTACCGAAACAATCCACTTTGATGTTTGGCGGCGCGGCCATCAGGTAGATGTTTTTCATAAACGGATCGGCATCCAGCTCATCGCTAACCACCGCAATCCGGTTTGCCTGAGATTGCCCAACCCATTTGGTCACCACTTGTCCATGAATCAGACGGCTATCGATACGACATAAGACGATGTTTGCCATGATGTTTATTCCTTATTGTGATTGTTGTAATTGACGCACGTGGGCGACAACGTCCAGGCAACTGCTACGCCCGGCGTCGACCAGTTCAGCCACGCAGGTGGTCAACCGGCCATGCTCGCGTTTGTCGAGCGCCTCCAGCAGCAAAGAGGCGTTGAGCCCGGAAATAACAGCCACCGGGTAATCGGCGCTCAGCCGCGCCGCCACGTTGGAGGTGGTGCCGCCAATAAAATCAGTCAGGATCAATGAGCCTTCCGGCATGGTTTTCACTACGGCTTCAACGCGCTGATAAAACTCGCCGAGCGTATCAACGGGCATCAGCGCAATTTCCGTCACGCCTTTGATTTCACCCATCACCATGCGCAGGCTGTTGCAAAGCTGTTGCCCCCAGCCGCCATGGGTCAGCAGCAGGATCTGGGGCAAGGATTCAGTGGTAGTCAAAATGGCCTCCTGGCTCGATTACATGAGACTTGCAATGCCTGATGGCGCTTCGCTTATCAGGCCTACGGCAAGTGCTTTGTAGGCCGGATAAGGCGTTTTATGCCGCCATCCGGCAAACTCATCAAAGTAAGAGCAAAGGCTGTGCCAGAATTTGTGTCACGCGGGGAAGAGAGGAGCGCTGGCGAGGCAGAAAGCCGCGCCAGTAAAGGGATTAGCTATACAGCAGTTCGTAGATATAAAAATATTCCGCGTCCGATAAGCGAATGGCATAGGCTTCTTCGATCGGCAGGAAAGCGGATTTAATGACACTAAACGCGCGATTATCCAGATCCGGCTTGTTCTCCAGCGCCATCTGTAACGGTTTGCGGTTAATCACGATACGCTCGACCATACAGCAGCAGTGGATCAGGAAGCGCAGTGTCACCTGACGGCTCGGTTTGAGCGAAAGCGCGGTGGTCAGATGATTCAGCACGCCTTCCATCTCTTTGAGAATACGCTGCGGGTTGAGCACCGAAATATGGTTAATGATGCTCTCCATAGTCAACGCGCTGATAAAGCGCATCGCGCTGCGCTCCATCTCCAGACGGCGTTCGCTGCTGGAGAGATCTGGCGTCAGCAGGCTGAGTACCAGCTCGGGGCCTTGCTCAGAGAACAGCTCCTCGAGCGAGATAAACGGAATATCCGGCAGTCCTGGCTGGAAAGTGCCCACTATTCCCGCCAGGCGTTCACTGGCGTTAATCGCCTGCTGAACACGCTCCAGGCTGCGAACTTCGTTGTAATCGAGGATCACCATCCGCGTATCCTGCGACATCAACTCACCGAAGCTCTCCTCCAGCACCTTTTTGATTTTCTCTGCCGTTCCCATCCCGGTGATGCAGGAGATAACCAGCACTTTACCGCTGTTTTCCTGCTGCGGAGTACAGAGCTGACAGGGAATATTTTTGCTCTGCATCAACGCCGCCAGCTGCGGCAAGTCGCTGGTTTCGTAGCTTAAATCCAGCCCAATCTCCAGCAGGCTGGTGAGCGTGATATTGGGCATTAGCAGTACGTCTATCTGGAATAACTTACTGATCGTGCTGCCAAAATGGACCAGTGAGCCAATATCCACCATCAGGATCAATCGGCGATATTGCCGGGTCTGGATCATCTGCGTCAGGGCTTCCAGCGTGTCATGCACCGACTGCTCGAAAGGCATATCGATAGCGCTGAACACCTCGCGCTCCAGCACGCGATTCACGTACTGCGCCTGACTTGTGGCGGTCGTCGCACCGTGGGCAATCAAAATCACCCCGCAGTCAGGACTGGCGTCAATCCGTTGGCGGTAATGGCGACACTCTTTGAGGAACAGGCACAGCCAGACCACCTCCGTCGCCGGACACTGAATATGCAGCAGTTCATTGATTTTTCGGCATAACAGCGTCGCGTTTTCGTATTCATCTTTGCAGCGATCGAGGATCAGGCTGGAAGAATAAAGTTGCGGAATAAGGCCGCGCTGCACATAGCCAATCAGCGCCAGGAAGTGTTTGCGCAGCGGGTTAACCAGATTTTCCGGCAGCGTAAAACCAAGCACCTGCTCAACACAGCCGATCAGCAGCGTTACTCGCTCTTCAATCTGATCGCCATAGCGCGGAGGATGCGCCACACTGTCGCGGCT
This sequence comes from Citrobacter sp. Cf072, assembly GCF_030334485.1. Taxonomy (NCBI): domain Bacteria; kingdom Pseudomonadati; phylum Pseudomonadota; class Gammaproteobacteria; order Enterobacterales; family Enterobacteriaceae; genus Citrobacter; species Citrobacter sp. Cf072. Next base: position 101,291 of record NZ_JAOWDX010000035.1, read on the forward strand.
GTAGAGACCATATTCAAATATCGAACTGAGCTTGTTTTTGAGGATTGCCAGCGTTTCGGCTGGCGGCACGTTGCTGTTACGCAGGTTGATATATTCGCGGGTCAGGAAGCTGTAGAAAAGATCGCTCTCTTCAATTTCGGCTCCGGTGGCCAACGAATTTTTCAGCGCGGGCAGCGTGCGGGCATCGATGCTCAGGTGTTCTTTGCCTTCGAACAGCGCTCCAACCAACAGACGTTGTTCCGGCGTGGCGTTAAAGGGGATCTCGGTCAGACGTTTATCCAGTTGTAGCGTGTCGCTGTGCTCGGTCATCCCCGAGGCCCAGGCCTGGGCGCAGAGAAACTGAATGTCGCTCTTAAGCTGACCAATGTTGCCTTCCAGCGGCTTGTTCAGCAGCCAGAGCAGCAGAGTACGGTCGATGCTTATCGTACGCTCGATTTTGCGGCTCTCACGCTGTAAGAAGCCAACGATCAGTTCAACCTGCTCTTCCACTGAACGCTGGCGGATGCCGGGCAAATCGATACACACCTGAATACGTCGCTGGAAGGTACGCAGCAATGCTGAACTCACCGGTTCGGTGGTCGCACATATCAGGCGAACCGAGATTGACCGCGCCACGGCGCTGGAACCCAGCGGCCGGTATTCGCCTTTGTCGAGAATAGAAAATAGCTTTTCCTGACCTTCATACGGCAGACGATGCACTTCGTCGAGCAGCAAATAGCCGCCGTCGGCTTGCTCGACCAGACCGGGTTTATTTTCATTTGCGCCGGTAAATGCCCCCTGTCGATGACCAAACAGGTGCGAAGAAAGCAGCTCCGGGTTATGGGCGTATTCCGCGCAGTTAAAGTAAACCAGCGGCGGCGACGCTCCCACTGCGCGTTCGCAGGCGAAACGGTGCATCAGTTCGGCAAAAAAGGTTTTGCCGACGCCGGAGGGACCGGTCAGCAGAACGTGCAGCCCGTGGGGATACAGCACCGCCGCGCGGCCTTTTTCCACCGCGTCGCGCAGGCTGCGATCGTAACCAATCAGGCCAGAAAAGGGATCGTCTGTCGCCTGGTTTTCCTGAACAGGTAACAGGTCGGCAACGGTTTGCACTTCGCGCTCGGACTCATCGAGTTTGCGCCCCAGCAGCGTTTCAATCGCCTGACGATGCAGAAAGAATACCGGGCGTCCGCGGCTTTTAATCGCCAGGCCGTCGTTCCAGAGCTGATTGAGATCTTTACTGACCGAGTTGCGCGCCAGTCCGAGGTTAAAGCCGATAGCTTCTGCTGTGAACGCCGTTTCCTGCGCCAGATGGGCAAGATTCAGTCCTCGCGTCAGCCGTTCCAGCTCCCCCAGTATTATCTCAATCCGTCTCATCTCTTTACCGCTTAAGAAATAAATGATTGTTCAGAACATACACTATTCTGCTGCGCAAGAAAGTGAGGCGGCGTCCAGACCTTCCGGTCATCAAAACGTTTTCGACAAATAATGCCGCGCGGAGCCGGTTTCCGGAAAGTTATCGAGGGTCATTTGCAGCTGATAGCCGTTTTTCTGATAAAACGGCAGCGCCTGGAAACTCATGGTATCCACCAATGCATGCAGGCATCCTCTCTCACGCGCTGTCTGCTCGGCAGCCTGCATCAATTTTGTGCCGTAACCGCCTTTGCGCAGCGAATCATGCATCCACAGGAAATCAATACACAGCCATTCGCCTTTGATTTTGCCAATCAGCCCGCCCAGAATTTCATTGCTTTCATCGCGCCAGTACACCGCCAGGTCGCCAAAGTTGGTGGTTCGCAGGAACTGGCGGTTGTAGGCGCGCAATCCGGCAAGCAGGGCATTTTGATCGTCTTCGGTAATGGTATCTGTAATCTGTATTTGCATCCTATCCTCCTGAAAAACTACAACTTCTGGCTGATTATTTGTTTAGAAATTAACACAGGCTGATGAGTGAGACGCATGCCGTCTACACTTACTCTTGAGATGATGCGCATCGACAACAAGGATTATTATCATGAAACGAGCCGCTTTACCGCTTATTGCCATTCTTTTCACGCTGCCGGGTTTAGCGCAGGCCGATTCGGCTTACGGCTCTCTACAGTCCGTTCATGAAAAAAATACTGTATTGAAGGACTTACGCAAGATTTGCACCCCACAGGGGTCGCCATCCGATGACGTGTGGGAAAAAACGATTATGTCTGATACACGTAATCAGCAGCATATCCGCGAGGCTATTCTGGCAATACAAAGAAATAACCAGAACAACTACTGGGAAGCACTTGGCAAAGTTGAATGCCCGGATTTATAAGCATCTTGTTGTAAAATGAGCACTGTAACCGGTTTCTGTGTCGCAAAAACACGTATTGTTGCCAGAACGTATAAATAGCAATGGAGCAATAACAATGCGATACCGTTTTCCAGAAAACTTCTGGTGGGGCAGTGCCTGCTCGGCACTGCAAACCGAAGGGGATAGTCTGAACGGCGGCAAAAGCCAGACCACGTGGGACGTGTGGTTCGACCGTCAGCCAGGTCGTTTCCACCAGGGGGTTGGTCCGGCAAACACCTCAACCTTTTATCAGCACTGGAAACAGGACATCGCACTGCTCAAGCAGCTGAAGCACAACAGCTTCCGTACGTCTCTGAGCTGGTCACGCCTGATCCCGGACGGTACCGGCGATGTTAATCCGGAAGCCGTCGAATTCTATAACAACGTCATCGACGAGCTGCTGGCGCAAGGCATTACGCCATTTTTCACCCTGTTCCACTTTGACATGCCAATGGTGATGCAGGAGAAAGGCGGCTGGGAAAACCGTGAGGTGGTTGAGGCGTTTGGCCGCTACGCGCAGACGTGTTTTACATTGTTCGGCAACCGGGTGAAGCACTGGTTCACCTTTAACGAGCCTATTGTCCCGGTGGAAGGCGGCTATCTGTATGACTTCCATTACCCAAACGTGGTGGATTTCAAACGCGCGGCCACCGTGGCATATCACACTGTACTGGCGCATTCCACGGCGGTGCGGGCGTATCGCGCCGGAAACTACGGCGGTGAGATCGGTGTGATCCTAAATCTGACACCCTCTTATCCACGCTCTCAGCACCCGGCGGATGTGAAAGCCGCGCACCATGCGGACCTGCTGTTTAACCGCAGCTTCCTTGACCCGGTACTAAAAGGGGAATATCCGGCGGATCTGGTCGAATTGCTGAAAGAGTACGATCAGCTACCAACCTGTCAGCCAGGCGACAGTCAGCTCATCGCCGAGGGGAAAATCGACCTGCTCGGTATCAATTATTATCAGCCGCGTCGCGTGAAATGTCGTGATACTGCGGTCAATCCAAACGCGCCGTTTATGCCGGAGTGGCTGTTTGATTATTACGAAATGCCGGGGCGTAAAATGAACCCTTACCGTGGCTGGGAAATTTATGAGCCTGGTATTTACGATATTATTACTAATCTTCGTGATAATTACGGCAACCCACGCTGCTTTATTTCTGAAAACGGTATGGGTGTGGAAAATGAGCAGCGTTTCGTTGAGCATGACCAGATCAACGACAGCTACCGCATTGAATTTGTTTCTGAGCATCTTAAATGGCTACATAAAGGCATCAGCGAAGGTTGTAATTGTCTTGGCTACCATATGTGGACTTTTATTGATAACTGGTCCTGGCTCAACGGATATAAAAACCGCTACGGTTTTGTTCAGTTAGATTTAGAAACGCAAAAACGTACGGTGAAAAAGAGCGGCGAATGGTTTGCCCATACTGCCGAAAACAATGGTTTTAATTAAAAATAACCAGGATGCCGGATAGCGATCCGGCATACCGAGCTTTAGTTTATTGCATACCCTTTATGCGAACTTTTGCTGCCACCAGAAGCGCTGTCAGCAGCATCAGGCTGCCGGAAAGCATCAGGGGCGACAGCAGTCCGAGAGTATCGAGCGCATAGCCTCCCACCGCAGCCCCACAGGTATTGGCAAGCTGGATCACGGCGACCTGCACCGATCCGGCTTTTTCTGCCTGATCGGCAAGCGAGCGCGTGATCCACGTCGACCAGCCGACCGGTACCAGCGCAAACAACAGTCCCCAGATAATCGCAATCCCCGCCGCCACCACTTTGTCACTGCCCCACAGAATCAGGACCAGTGCACTGAGCGCCAGCACCAGTGGCGCACCGGCTAACGCCAGTTTGACCGAACGCTTCAAAATCATCGACGAAAGCGACGTACCAACAAAACTGGCAATACCGAAGCTCAGCAGCACCAGCGTCAGGCCATCAACGTCAAAGCCCGCCAGATTCATATAGATCGGGCGAATATAGGTAAAGAAGGCGAACTGCCCGGCAAAGGACATGAAGATGGCAATCATCCCGGCCATCACCCCCGGTCTCTGCAACAGGCTGAACATGTTTTGTTTCTGATGCGAAGGCTCGCCAGGCAGCGAAGGCAACGCTCTCACCACCCAAATTGTGCACAGCACGCCCATCACCGCCGCCGCATTAAACACATTACGCCAGCCGATAATGCCGCCTAAAAAGCTCCCCAACGGCGCGGCAATCACCAGCGCGATTGAGACTGCGCCAAAAATCACCGACAGCGCTTTCGGTACCGTACGTGCGGGAACCAGACGCATGGTCAGCGACGCCGACATCGCCCAGAAGCCACCAAGCGCCAGACCGAGACAGGCGCGGCCAACGAGCAGCAGCGAAAAAGAATTGGCAAAGGAAACCAGCAGACAGGAAAGCGTCAGCAGCACCGAAAACAGGATCACCACATAGCGACGATCGGTCGCCTGAATAATTTGCGTCACAAACAGGCTGGCGAACATGGCGACAAATGCCGTCACGGTCACCGATTGCCCCGCCACACCTTCAGAAATCCCCAGATCCTGCGCCATCGGCGTTAACAGGCTAACGGGCAGAAACTCAACGGTTATCAGGCAGGCAACACAGAACGCCACGGCAAATACCGCCGACCAGTTAGGTCGGGAATTTGCCTCAGCGCGGAATTTTTGTTCAACAGCTTCACTCATTTTGTTACCTGCGTGGGGTTATTGTAGAAAAGTTACGCAGTGTAACATTAAATTTGTGACGTATTTAACGTTTCAGCAACTAGTTTCATTTAACAAAGAATATCGGTTACTCGGATTTTTAAAGATAGAACGCGACTCTTTTACCTGTAGGTAGCTTAACATCAATGCTAAGTTCACCACCCAGTGCCGTGACATAACGCTTGAGCGTCGACAGACGAGGATCGTTATCTGACTGCTCCATTTTTGCGATTGTTGGCTGCTTAACACCCATTGCCGAGGCAAGTTCAGCCTGAGAGAGATTCAGTTCTTCCCTTAACATATTTAACGCAACCGCCTGACGTAGTATTTCTACTTTTTCGGTAATACGCTCCTGGCTTTCCGGGCTTTGTTTCGCCATCAATTCTTTAAGGGTAGCCATAATTTTCCTTACTTATTAGGTGATTTCGGTACTCAGCATCCGCAAGCCTGATCATCTCTTTATAGAATTTCTTTTCGTTTAACCCTGTTTTATCTCCAGCGCATAGCGCGCGATGCCATGGCGAGAAGGATCAAACGCGAAGAACGCCCGAATCGGACTACCCTGATGCTGTACTCGCAACTCTTTCATATTTGAAAAAGCAGAAGCATTTACCGTATCAGCAAACGGCCTACCTAACTGAGGACCATACTCGGATAAAATCATCATTGCTGCGAGCATATCTTCCTTGAGCGCTTCGGTCTGTACGTCAAACCATTTATCGAAAGCATCCGTTGTTTCCACTTCCCACATCAACGATCCCTCATAGCTAATAAGCTATAGAGAAATTATAGCTTATTAGCTATTGAATCAATCGTTATTTGCATAATTTATTCGCCATCAGACCTGATTCTCAATGCAACCAATGCACACCATCTTCGGGCTGGAAAAAGGCGTTATAGCGCATTTGAAACGCATTAAGCTCCTGCATATCCGGCTCCATTTCGCGCAAAAAACCGAGCGCCAGACGCACCTGCGCGTCAGTAATCGGCGCTGCCAGCCGAGCTTTTTGCAGCCAACGGTGCCACTGCAGCAGATTCGGCTCACTGCCGTCGACAATCACGATTTGCCAGATCAACAGCACCTGGGCCGCATTTTGCAGATGTGATTCATCAGGGCGGTGGAGGTACTGTAAAAAAGCCTCACCCTGTACTTTTCCCATCTGATCGATCATCGATTCTACTGGCACGACATCAATGTTCAGTCGCTCGCTCAGACGGCGAATTGCCCGCCGTGAACCGGACGTCAGCACCCGAAATCCCACCACAAAAACAACCACCAGGGTGGCCAACATTATCCAAATCATGCGCACATCCATTACCAGACAGGATGCCCATCATAGCGGCAAATTTATCGCTGTCGATGGATGAACGCCACGGCATAAAAAAGCCCGCCATTAAGGCGGGCAAAAGTTACCAATGCACACTTAACTTAAGCGACTTTCAATTGTTGAATCTTTTTCTCGCGGCGAATTTTACGTTCTTCAAACACGGCCACGATGGCCATCAGACAGATACAACCGATGGCGGCGGTGTCCAGCGCGGCGAAGGTTCCTGCCCAGCCGGTGAGGCCGAAAATCGGCGTGCCGTCGGCAATCATCCCCAGACCAAGCTTGGCGAAGCTGTCACCAATCAGATAAGCAAAGGTGCCTTTAATCCCATCGGCTGCGCCGATCGCTTTTTTCGGTACAAATCCGACTGCAGCAACGCCGATTAACAGCTGCGGACCAAACACCAGGAAGCCCAGCGCAAACAGCGAAGCCAGATAAACGTACTGGTTGCTGGCGTGCTGATAAACGCCCAGGGTGGCGATAATCAACGCCAGCGCCACGCAGGCCACCAGCGCACGGCGGCCATTCGCCAGGTCAGAGAGCCAGCCCCACAGCAGCGTGCCGACCAGCGCGCCCACTTCAAACAGGGTAAAGCCCTGAATCGCCACTTCTTTGGAGAGCTTTAGCTCCTGGAAAGCGTAGACGGTGGACCACTGGTCAATACCGATACGCACTACGTACAGGAAGATGTTCGAGAAACATAACAACCAGATCACTTTGTTTTTCAGCACGTACTCAACAAAGATCTGCCATTTCGTCATCTCGTTTTCTTCGGTCTCTTTGTCTTCTTCGCTGATCTCCTCGCCAAACAACTCTTCAGCTTTACCAAGACCATAAGATTCCGGGGAGTCACTGCCGTAGCGCAGGCCGATAAAACCAACAATCAGCGCGATAATCGACGGGAAGATAAACATCCCGATGACGTGACCGTCGAACAGATAGTTAGCGCCAAACAGCGCCACGCCTGCCGCACCCGCACCGCCGAGGTTGTGGGAGATGTTCCACATACCGAGGTAAGAACCCCGCTTGCGACGCGGCGTCCATTTGGTGATGGTGGAATAGCTACACGAGCCGCCGGTACTCTGGAAGAAACCACTCAGCGCATAGAAGGCGATCATCAGAAACAGGCTGGTTGAACCCGCGCCCATGCTGGCGCTGAAGCCGAGCATACAGATGGCAGAGAGGATCAGCATAAACGGCAGGAACTGCTTGGTGTTTTTGCCGTCCGCGTAGTAGGAAACCAGCGTTTTTCCCACGCCGTAGGTGATGGAGAAGCCCAGGCCAATCATCCCCAATTGCGTCATGCTCAGCCCGTAGGTGGAGATCATGTCGTTCTGCGCGATGTTGAAGTTTTTGCGGATCAGGTACATGGTCAGGTAGCCGATAAAGACCACCAGATAGGACTGCATGAACGGTTTGAACCACATTTTGCGCCGCACATCGAGCGGCAGATCCAGGGTCGGCTTGCGCACCTGGTTGAGAAAGGCCAGCATTTGACACTCCCGAGCTAATTTTTATACCTGCGAATAGCAGGCATTGTAAAAATCAGCCGGGAGACGTGCCTGAGACAGCGTCCAGGTGAAACCGGGAAAATTTCTTAGTTTTGCCCCACTCAGGGCAAAAAGGTGAGGTGCATCACGCTTCGTTGAGATCGCGCGGAGCCTGGGCGTTTAAAAACGGCAGGAGCAGCAGCGCGGAAATCCCCGCCGCAATGGCGATCACCACAAAAAACCCGGTCCAGTGCCAGACCTCCATCACCTTCGCCAGCGGCCAGCCGGAGAGCGATGCCCCCAGATAGGCAAACAGACCAACAAAACCGGTTGCTGCACCTGCCGCCTCTTTGTGCGAACACTCCGCTGCCGCCATGCCGATCAGCATCTGCGGGCCGAAGACGAAGAATCCGGTGGTGAAGAAGCACGCTGCCTGCATCACGTAGCTGGCGAACGGCATCAGCCACAGCGAACCAACGGAGAGCAAAATTCCGGCGGCAAAAATCAGGTTCATTGGACCGCGGTTGCCGTTAAACAGCTTGTCCGAGCCCCACCCCGCCACCAGCGCACCAACAAATCCGCCCAGTTCGAACATGGTCACGGCGGTATTGGCAGTCACCAGATCCACGCCGAGCGTCTCAGACATGTACAGATTGCCCCAGTCATTAATCGCTGCACGGACCACGTACACCAGCACATAACACAGTGACAGCAGCCAGATATAAGGATTCAGCAGCACATAGCGGGTGAGGATCTCTTTGCGGCTCAGCCCTGCACCTTCCTGCTGCTGAGCAATTTCCAGCTCATCATGCCGCCTGTCGCCAATCGGCGGCAGACCAATCGCCTGCGGCCTGTCGCGCAGCCGCCAGCAGAGGAAAACCCCCACCACAATCGCCAGCAGCCCGGCGATCATCATCCCGGCACGCCAGCCGTAGTGCAGCGCTGTCGCCGCCATCACGATAGGGATCAGCGCCCCGCCGACGTTGTGCGCGGTATTCCACAGCGCCCACCAGCCGCCGCGCTCGGTACGCGAATACCACGCGGTCAATAAACGCGCGCAGACCGGCGACCCCCAGCCCTGGAAAAAGGCGTTCAGCGCCCACAGCACCGCAAAGGCCCACAGTGAGGTAGAGAATCCAAACAGAATGTTCACCACGCCGGTGGCGATCAGCCCGATGCCCATAAAATAGCGGGCGTTGGAGCGGTCGCTGACGATACCGGAAACAAACTTCGACAGGCCGTAGGTGATGTAAAACAGCGTCGCCAGTAGCCCAATATCGCTGCGGGTCAGCACGCCGCTGGTGAGGATATCCGGTACGGCGGCATTGAAGCTTTTGCGTGTGAAATAGAACAGCGCGTAGCCGAGCCAAATGGTGGTCAGGATATGCCGCCGCCAATAGCGATAGCGGGCATCCACTTCCTGCTTGTCGGTGATGAGCGGCGCATTGGCCGGGGCTTTTAAAAACGCAAACATGGCCGCTCCTTACACATAACGTTGAGGCAGTGACACGCTGACCCGCGTGCCGTGCGTACAGGAAATCGACAGCGATCCTCCGAGGGCGCTAATCCGTTCACGCATCCCGGTGAGGCCAAATCCATGCTGATTCGACCCCGGCGGCAGGCCGCTGCCGTCGTCCTCAATCACCAGCATCAGCCGTTCATCCTGTTGCCAGCCCTGAAGCGTCACCGCGCTGGCGTTGGCGTGCTTAACGATGTTGTTCAGTCCTTCCTGACAGACGCGGAACAGCGTCACCCGCTGGCTTTCGCTGAGTGCAGATTCGTCAATTCGCCAGTCCAGATGGCTGACGATGCCGCGGCTTTCCAGTTCCATTTCGCGCATCAATGAGCGGATGGCCTGTTCCAGCGTGAGATCGTCCAACTGGCGTGGTCGCAGGCGGCCTAACAGGCGACGCACCGAATCGTACACGCCGAGAGAAAGTTGTTCGATGTGTGCCCCGCTACGCTTCACCCCTGCGTTTTCCGGCGCCAGGCGCTGGACAATACCCGCCTGGGTACGAATGGCGGTGATGGTTTGGCCGATATCATCATGCAGTTCGCGCGCCACGTCCCGGCGCACGCTCTCTTCGGTCTCCAGCAGGCGTTCAGCCAGACGATGGTTGCGCGCTAATTCGTTTTGCAGCGACTGGTTAAGCTCACGCAGACGCTGAATGCCCGCGCCGAGCAGCAGCCCGGTCAGGCTTTGCACCAGCAGCGAGAGCAACAGGTCGACGGGATGATCGTGCCAGGTCTGGCTGGCAATCAGCGCGATGGCGTTCATCAGCGTCGCAATCAGCGCTCCCTGCCAGCCGTAGTGCCAGGCCAGCGCAATGATCGGCAACGCGAGGCAAAACGGCGTGAAGCGCGAAAGCTCGGCGGGTAAACCGAGCTGTAGCCACAGGCTGACGCTAAACAGCAGCAGGTACCAGACCAGATGCCGCCCGCGCCAGTTCACCGGCTGCGACACCACCGCAGGGCCCAGCGGCAGCCAGGTGGTGCTGGTCAGATAGTGCCAGAACACCAGGCAGATCGGCGCCAGCGTTAATCCGCCGGTGAGCGTCAGCAACAGCGCGTTCCATGCCTCTTCACCCTGCCCAAGCCAGGGCAGCGATTGCAGCAATGCCGCCGCCGTAAGCGCCGCGCCCTGCAACAGCAGCGTACGCCAGTCACGCTGGTGGCGGTATCGCGATATCAGCATCACCGGGAGTAACGTGAGGAAGCTGCCGATCATCAAAAGTGGCAAATGGGCCAGCACCACTTCCTGTGCCAACCAGAAAAGAAGCAGCCATTCCGCGCCCAACAGCACCGGCCAGTAGTCACGTGGACATTGCAGCATCAGCCCCAGACGCAGGCCAAACGGAAACAACAGTACCGCCAGCTCCGGGCGCTCAACCAGATGCAGGCTGATGCTCCACAGGCAAAACCACGCGGCAGAGAAGATAAAGAAGCAGGCAACAACGGTGATTAACCGGGAACAGAGCGTGTTCATTGCCAGCCGTCAAACATCCGGCGGGCCAGTTCGACGTCGTTACTGACACCCAGCTTTTCCATCAGGTTGGCGCGATGCACGTGCACCGTTTTCGGCGACAGACCCAGTTCAGCAGCAATCTCTTTGACCGCCATACCTTGTGCCAGTTTTTCCGCTACCTGACGTTCGCGTTTGGTGAGCGGATCCTGACGACCAGCCGCCAGTTTGACGGCGATGTCCGGCGTCAGGTAACAGCCGCCGGTCGCAACGGTATGCACCGCTGCGATCAGCTCATCCGGGCTACAGCGTTTAGAAAGGAAACCACGCGCGCCCGCGTTGAGCGCCTGCTCCACCAGCGCCGGGCTGTCGTGGACGGAGAGCATGATAATCGCCATTCCTTTTGGTAACTGGCTTAACAGTTCAAGACCGGAGATATCTGGCATCGAGATATCACAGATACAGACCTGCACGCCGCGTCCCGGTAATCCCGCCAGCGCCTCACTGCCTGAGCCAAACTCAGCCACCACCTGCAAATCAGGTTCCAGCCCCAGCAGTTGAGCAAAGCCGGAGCGGACGATAAGGTGGTCGTCAATAAGGGCAACGGTAATCATGGGTTCATCCTGGCGCTAAGACATGCCTGATGGCGCTGCGCTTATCAGGCCTACGGGCAGGTGCCGTTGTAGGCCTGATAAGGCATTAATACCGCCAACCGGCAAAAGCGCTTACCTTAACGATAAGTGCTTTGCTGTTCAAGCCTTGAGCGATCAGGCTATGCCCGTTGTGACGGTAAATGTGCGGGTGTGTTTCGGTTCTATCTGAATCAACGTCCCGTTTCGTTCCGCCGCCAGGAAGCCTTCAGGTCGACAAGTCGCGGGTAGGGCGAAGGCTGCCACCTGCTGATCGCCGTTATAGAGGATCCAACGGGTGACATAATTCAGCTCCGCGCTGGAGAAACGCGTCACGAACGTGGTGCCATCAGGTGCGATCATGCTAAATTCAGGCTTATTTGTGTATCTATCCAGTTGGTCAGCAAAGAAAACGATTTCCGGATCGTAAAAATCGGGTTCATTAAGGCGCGCCAGCGAAGCCTCACCCTGAATAATCCGCTGATTAAACGCCAGCCACTGCTCGGTAGGCTTAACATGTGCGGGTACCGATTCACGCAGCGTTATGGCTTCATCCGGGATATTCTGGCTGAAGGTCGCTTCCGGGACGTAGGCATAGTTCATATGGCACATGTACTGCAAAGGCATTGCCACTGAGGCGAGGTTAGTGACCGCCATCTGAATATCAAACAGCGCGCTCGCCTTACGCATAACCACCGCAGGATACGCCTGATAATGATGACCGAACCCCATCACATACTCGTAGCATCCGCTCACGCGTAAATTCTCGCCTTCCAACTCCAGCCAGGCCTCATCCATCGCAGCACAGGCCATTTCACCATGCAGCGGGTGAGAATCCTCCGGCGACGGGCAGCCATTAGCCAATAACCCCGAGTGGAAAGCAAAGCAGCCGTAGGTCGCGACCACTTCTGCAGCCGGTTTTGGCTGACTGAACATGTTGCGCATGGTCAGATCATGCCCGTCAAACTGCGCATCCCAGATCATCTGCCCCATCCAGGGCAGAATAACCAGATATCCACGACTGTTTTCTATCTTCAGCCCTTCCACTCCGCTGGCGTAACGAAACGCGGTAACCGTGAAATCGCTATTTTTCAGTAAGATTCGCGGATGCTCTGCAAAGAGTTCCCGCCACAGCGTGATACGTGTTGTCATGATCGTTCTCCTCAGGAAACCGTCGCTTCAGCCAGATTGTTGCGTACTTTGCTCTCACGCCAGAAGTAGATTCCGACGTACACGAAGCACAACATAGAAACCAGGAACGAAAGTTGCAGCGAGTGGAACATATCAGCCACATAGCCCTGAATTGCCGGAACCACCGCCGCACCGACAATCGCCATGACAATGACAGCTCCCGCCATTTCAGTATGCTCGTTATCCACGGTATCCAGCGTACCGGCGTAGATTGTCGCCCAGCAGGGTCCAAACAGGACGCTCACCAGCACGGCGACGTACACGGCGCTGAAGCTTGGCGCCAGCGCAACATAGACGAGGAACAGCGCGCCAATGATGGAGTATAGGATCAGCACTTTTTCCGGATTGAAGCGCGTCATCAATATGTTGGCGATAAACTTCCCGATAAAGAAGCAGGCAAAGCTATAGACCATGAAGGTTGAGGCATCACGCTCGTTGATATCACCCAATTCCAGTGCCAGACGGATAGTGAATGACCACACCGCAACCTGCATCCCCACATACAGGAACTGCGCAACAATCCCACGGCGGAAACGGGCATTGCTGGCCAGATAACGCAGCGTATCCATCGCTGACGGACGCTTATGACTCGCCGTTTGCGCGACTTTGCAGGTCGGGAAGCGGGTCAGCAGGAACAACACCATCACCACAACCAGTACCATAATCATGTACTTGTAAGGCTCAAGGGTATTTTCCAGCATCAACACTTTAAAGTTGTGGATCTGTTCCGCGTTCATCCCAGCCATCTGTTTTTCCAGACTCTCACCTTCAGAGAAGACCAGATATTTGCCCAGCAGAATACCGGCGGCGGCGCCAATGGGGTAAAAGGTCTGGCTGATGTTCAGGCGTAAAGTGGCATACGCTTTTGGGCCGATCATGGAGCTGTAGGTATTAGCTGCCGTTTCCAGGAAGCTCAGGCCAATCGCAATCGCAAAAATTGCCGCGAGGAACATGGTGTAGGTGGCCATGTGCGATGCCGGGAAAAAGAGCGTACAGCCAACAATATATAGCGTCAGCCCCATTAAGATGGCAATTTTATAGCTGGTCTTTTTAATCACCAAAGATGCAGGAATCGCAATTAAAAAATATCCGCCATAAAAGGCACTCTGCACTAATGCCGAGGCAAAGTTGCTGAGTGAAAATACGCTTTTGAATTGCGTAATCAGAATATCATTTAATGCGGCTGCGCATCCCCATAATGGGAATAAACAGGATAACAAAATAAACTGGAACAGAGGCGTCTTATTCAGATAGCCGTCGGGCATCTGAATGATGTTTTTATCGTTCATAGTGCTACCTTTTACAATGCAGGAGTATTATTCGTTTAAGGTAAGAAACTCATTAAATTGTTCGATGCTTGGATAAGATGATTGAGTGCCTTTCCCGGTAACGCTAAATGCAGCGAAGAGAACGGCTTTTTTCATGGCGGCTTCGACATCACCGCTTTGAACGTAATAATGGGCAAAACAACCGATGAAAGCGTCGCCTGCGCCACTGGTATCGACAGCGTTCACTTTAAACGCCGGAACATGGACTTCCTGGTCACGCGTCATCCACAACGCACCTTTCTCACCCATGGTGACGATAATATTGTTCAAACCTTTATCAACCAGAGAACGTGCCGCTGCGCGAATATGGTCATAAGTATCCACTGGCATACCGGTTAATATTTCCAGCTCGGTTTCATTCGGCACAAAAAAATCACATTTACAGGCATAAGACATATCTAATTCCCGTAATGCAGGGGCGGGATTTAGTAACACTTCAATACCGTGTTTTTTGCCAAATTCAATCGCGTGATAAACAGTTTCCAGCTGCACTTCCAGTTGCAGGACAATAAGCTGACATTTTTTCAGATCTTCCGCCGCACGATCGATATCTTCCGGGGAGAGAAATTTGTTCGCTCCTTTAATAATCAGAATACTGTTGCTAGAGTTCGCATTAACAAAGATCGGTGCGACACCGCTGCTGGTGCAGGGTACCTTTTCGACATAGGTGGTATTAATCCCCCAGGATTCGAGATTGCGAATAGTGTTATCCGCAAAAATATCATCACCGACTTTTGTCAGCATCAGTACTTTGGAATTGAGCTTAGCGGCTGCAACGGCCTGATTTGCCCCTTTACCGCCACAACCAATTTTGAACGCCGGCGCTTCCAGCGTTTCCCCTTCTTTGGGCATCTGGTTGATGTAGGTGATGAGATCCACCATGTTGGAGCCAATAACCGCGATATCCATTTTACTACCTCTCAGAAACAATCACACCACAATGATATTAAAATAACATTATCATGTTACTTTCGTATCATTTGTGACTAGGATCGCGATTGGAAGATCATTTTATTGTTTATTTATTACGCTAAATGTTGCGACCCCATCACACTACAAATAATGAAGTTGCTTACAATTGACTGAAAGTTAACTGGATATAATCAATAAAACGTGAAAAAACACGCTTTTATTTCCGAATAGTCAGACGTATAGTAATACGGCAATGCCATGTTCTCAGAAACACAAAAATGTTACTGAAGGAACATGGGAACATGATTCGTGGAGAAGCACATGGAAACTAAGCAAAAAGAACGTATTCGACGTCTGATGGAATTGTTGAAGAAGACCGACCGAATCCATCTGAAAGAGGCGGCACGAATGCTGGAAGTTTCCGTGATGACTATTCGTCGGGATCTCAGTCAGGATGACGAGCCGTTACCGCTTACGCTGCTCGGTGGTTACATTGTGATGGTGAACAAGCCCGCCGCCATCGTTAATGCCCCAGTGCCTGCGCAAAAACAGTATCACCGCGACGATTTACCGGTTGCCATTCTGGCCGCGGGACTGGTAAGTGAAAATGATCTGGTCTTTTTTGATAATGGTGCGGAAATGCCGTTGGTGGTCAGCATGATCCCGGATGATATTTCCTTTACCGGAATTTGCTACTCGCACCGGGTATTCGTGGCGCTAAATGAAAAACCCAACGCCACGGTGATTCTTTGCGGAGGCACCTATCGGGCGAAAAGTGACGCCTTTTACGATACCAGCACCCCCTCTCCGCTGGATGCGCTCAACCCACGAAAAGTATTCATCTCCGCCAGCGGCGTCCATGAGCATTTCGGCGTTAGCTGGTTCAATCCGGACGATCTAGCCACAAAACGCAAAGCAATGGAACGCGGATTACGCAAAATTCTGTTGACGCGCCACGCCCTGTTCGATGAGGTCGCCCCCGCCAGCATTGGTCCACTCTCCACCTTTGACGTACTGATAAGCGACCGTCCGTTACCGGCAGATTACGCAACCCACTGCCGGAACGGCTCTGTCAAAGTGATCACCCCGGATTCAGACGGCGACTAACTCACTCAAAGAACACGGTGATTTTGTTAAACATCGACGGATCGGACTGATTGCGGGCCACTTTCACCACATCTTCAAGCTTGTCGATCTGGCTTATCATCTGCTCAAGACGTTGATCGTCGTTGACCAGTAGCCAGATGCGGCTCTTATCGCTGTCCTGAATCGGTAGACAGAGGATGCCTTCTACGTTGAACGCACGACGGGCGAACAGGCCGCAAACGTGAGTCATTACGCCCGGATGGTTACGTACGGTGAGTTCCAGGATTACGTTGTCATGAGTCTGCTGTTGCATGGCTTATTCCCCCACCATTTCTGTGTTTGCCGCACCCGGCGGCACCATCGGGTACACTTTTTCTTCGGCATCGATGCGCACGTGGATCAGCGCAGGTCCAGGGCGATTAATAATCTCCTGCAACGCTGCCTGTGGGTCCGCTTCGTTATTCAGATCGCAGGTTTCGAGACCAAACCCGGCAGCTATCTGCATAAAGTTAATCATCCCCGGATAGGTCGCGGCAAAAACACCCTGCTTATAGAACAGACTCTGCTGTTGATATACAAGACCTAACGCTTCGTTATTCATCAGAATGATTTTAATATCCAGCTGATTTTCGCTGGCGGTCGCCATTTCCTGAATATTCATCATCAGGCTGCCATCGCCGGAGAAGCACAGCACTTTTTTGTCTGGGTTAGCCAGGGCCGCACCAATCGCCGCAGGCAGGCCAAAGCCCATGGTTCCCAGACCGCCGGAGGTCAGCCACTGGCGTGGACGATTCAGCGGGTAAGCCTGTGCCGCCCACATCTGATGCTGGCCTACGTCGGTGGTGATAATGGCGCTGTCGTCTACGCAGGCAGCCACGGCGTTGATCAATCCATAGTGGCTGAGCGGATTTTTTTCCTGGGGGATCGTGCACGGAAATTCTTGCTGCAGGTCAGACACCAGTTGATGCCACTCTTCACGCGGCTGCGCTTCAATCTGCGGGAGCAATTGTGCCAGAACCTCATCGACATCTGCCTGGATCGCCACATGCGGCTGTTTGATTTTACCCAGCTCCGCGCGGTCAATATCCACGTGGATGATTTTGGCATTCGGGCAGAACTGTTCGGTTTTACCAATCGCCCGGTCATCAAAACGTGCGCCCAGAACAATCAGTAAATCCGCTTCTTGCAGAATAAAGTTGGTGCTGCGTGCGCCATGCATGCCCAGCATGCCTAACGACAGCGGATGCGCTTTTGGCAGCATACCGAGCGCCATCAACGTCATGGTGGTAGGCAGTTTTGCTTTTTCGGCCAGCTCACGAACACGTTCCGGCGCGTTAATTACGCCGCCGCCGAGGTACAGCACCGGGCGTTTGGCGGCGTTAATCATAGCTGCAGCATCGCGAATGCTGTCCTGGCTGAACGCTGGTGCCGCCATTTTCTGCGCGGGTTCCGGCATCTCTTCAATGTCAAAAACAGCGGTTTGAATATCCTTAGGAATGTCTATCCACACCGGGCCTGGACGTCCGGACTGCGCAATGCGGAACGCATCGCTCATGACCTGCGGTAATTCACTGATATGGCGGACCAGATAGTTGTGCTTAGTGATGGGGATAGAGATGCCGTAGGTGTCGACTTCCTGGAAAGCGTCGGTGCCGATCATTGAGGCCGGAACCTGCCCGGTGATACACACCAGCGGGATGGAATCCAGACGCGCATCGGCAATGGCGGTTACCAGGTTGGTTGCGCCCGGTCCACTACAGGCCATACAGACAGCGGGTTTGCCATCGGTTCTCGCCATTCCCTGCGCGATAAACCCCGCGCCCTGCTCGTGGCGCGCCAGGATATGACGGATTTGTGTGCTTTGGCTTAAGGCGTCATATACGGGAAGAATCGAGCCACCTGGAATACCGGTGACGACCTGAATCCCCTGACGTTCCAGGAAATGAACGATGAATTCTGCGCCCGTAAAACGCGTACGCTTGGATGTTATGCCCGAACTTGCCATGCTCCAGTCCTTTTATTCTGGGCCTTTGCTCCGGGCAGGTCTCTGAAACGAAAAACCCCGCCCGGTTTGCGCCGGCGGGGTTTTGGAATCGTGTGTTGATTCGGACCCTACGGCGCATTGCCGACGACCACCACCACACGCACGACGACCGCTGCGCGAGATGGCGCAGTTTTTAGTAGGGTCGCAGTCAGCGTGGAAGGGTTCATTAGGGACCTGTCTGTTTGTTGATTAACTGGATTTATACAAACACAGGTTTTTCAGCGTGACAATGGAAAAATTTTCATCTGCACAAAAATGCTTCAACGATCACATTTCATTGTATGTCGTGCAAAAACAAAAAACCCCGCCGGAGCGAGGTTTTTTCAGCGTTGTGCGGTTGGTAGCCGCCGAACACACTGTGTTATGTCAACGAAAAAAGTATACGCGTTCTACGAAGAACACGCAATTTCGGCACGAATTTTGATGCTTTTGAGTATGGAACATGAATAGCGTAACGTCCATAAAATACTGTTAATTTATACAGTATTTATCTATAATGTCTCGGTACGCAATGTGTTATGCGGGGGCCGCATCGTAAACCGGCGCATCAAAGTCCTGGCTGAAACGGGTGGTGCCGTCAGCGCCTTAACCCCGCGTGAGCACACTGTGTTATGTCAACAAAGGTGCTGGCAACAGGCAGCGGCGAGGTACGTCAGCACCGTGCTCCTTGTACCAAAAGGAGAGCGTATGAGCCTCGTGGATATCGCTATTCTTATCCTCAAACTCATTGTTGCAGCACTGCAACTCCTTGATGCCGTTCTGAAATACATTAAGTAATTCAGATTCAAGTCGCACCTAAGGGGGGCGGATAACACTCCGCTCCCCTTTCACCTTCTCCCTGGTGCTTGTATCGCGTCAATATGTTACGTTTTTATGACATCCTCAGGGAAGAATTCCGCCATGACGCTTTCTGTTTTCTGCATTTTGCTGTTCGCCGCACTGCTGCATGCCAGCTGGAATGCCATCGTAAAAGCGGGAAACGACAAGCTGTACTCGGCGATCAGCGTCAGCGGAACCGCTGCGATTATGGCGCTGATTTGTTTACCCTTTGCGCCGCAACCCTCTGCCGCCAGCCTGCCGTTTTTAGCTGTCTCAACCGCATTACAGGTGGTCTATACCGTCCTGGTCGCTAAAACCTATCAGGTTTCGGATATGAGCCAGACCTATCCTCTGATGCGCGGCACAGCGCCACTGCTGGTCGCGATTATCAGCGTCCTGTTTCTTGGCGATAGCCTTTCGCTACTCGCCTGGGTGGGGATTGCCACCATCTGTCTGGCTATTCTCGGGATGGCATTTAACGGACGCAGCGGTTCGCAACGCGGGATTATCCTGGCGCTCATTAACGCCTGCTTTATCGCCGGTTATACTCTGGTTGATGGCACCGGCGTACGTTTATCAGAAACCGCGCTGGGTTATACGCTGTGGACCTTCTTTCTGAACGGCTCCTGCCTGCTGGGCTGGGCGATGATCGCCAGACGCCGGGAAGCGTCGCGCTATCTGGTACAGCAGTGGAAGAAAGGTATTCTTGGCGGCATTGGCACAATGGGTTCTTACGGCCTGGCGCTGTGGGCCATGACCCAGGCTCCGTTGGCGGTAGTCGCGGCGCTGCGTGAAACCTCTATCCTGTTTGGCGCGCTGCTCGCGTGGCTGCTACTGAAAGAGAAGGTTGCCGGAATACGTCTTGTCGCGGCAGCAGGTATTGCCGTAGGCGCAGTTTTACTACGCTTATCATGATCGCGTTGTAAACCCGATGCAATCCGGCAACATTTGTTGCCGCTTTTTGTTTACATTTCCTGCCGTCTACCACATAAACATTCCAGCCCACTATCTGGCCTTCTTTTTCTGTTGTGGTAGATTCCACGCGCATTTACGGGAAAGTGCAGCACCTTATTCTTCTTTTTTCTCTTTTTTAAAAGTAATCAGCGAAATGAAAAGGCATAGAAGCGTCAATTTGTTGTTGATGTTGGTATTACTGGTGGCGGTAGGTCAGATGGCGCAAACCATTTATATCCCCGCGATTGCTGATATGGCGCGTGAACTGAACGTTCGCGAAGGGGCGGTGCAAAGCGTAATGGCCGCCTATCTGTTGACCTATGGTCTATCACAACTGGTTTACGGTCCCCTTTCAGACCGCGTTGGCCGCCGCCCGGTTATCCTCGCCGGGATGTCTATTTTTATGCTGGCCACGCTGGTCGCGATTACCACGCATAGTCTGACGGTACTGATTATCGCCAGTGCCATCCAGGGGATGGGAACGGGCGTCGGCGGTGTGATGGCGCGAACGTTACCGCGCGATCTGTACGAAGGCACGCAACTACGCCACGCCAATAGTCTGTTAAATATGGGGATTCTGGTCAGTCCGCTGTTAGCTCCGCTGATTGGCGGTGTGCTGGATACAGTGTGGAACTGGCGTGCCTGCTATATTTTTCTGTTGATTCTGTGTGCGGGCGTGACGTTTAGCATGGCACGCTGGATGCCGGAAACGCGCCCTGCAGGTGCGCCGCGTCCACGGCTGATCGCCAGCTACAAAACCCTGTTTGGTAATAGCGCTTTCACCTGTTACGTGCTGATGTTGATCGGTGGTCTGGCGGGCGTTGCGGTCTTTGAGGCCTGCTCCGGAGTATTATTGGGCGCACGTCTCGGTCTAAGCAGCATGGTGGTCAGTATCCTGTTTATCCTGCCCATCCCGGCGGCGTTTTTCGGCGCATGGTTCGCCGGTCGCCCGAATAAACGTTTCTCGACGCTAATGTGGCAGTCGGTGACCTGCTGTCTGGTAGCGGGTTTAATGATGTGGATCCCAGGGCTGTTTGACGTGATGAACGTCTGGACGCTGCTGGTTCCTGCCGCACTATTTTTCTTCGGCGCCGGAATGTTGTTTCCGCTGGCAACCAGCGGTGCAATGGAGCCTTTCCCGTTCCTGGCAGGCACTGCTGGCGCGCTGGTTGGGGGATTACAGAACATTGGTTCCGGCGTGCTGGCGTGGTTCTCTGCCATGCTGCCGCAGACCGGGCAAGCCAGTCTGGGCCTGCTGATGACCCTTATGGGGCTGTTGATTTTTGTTTGCTGGCTTCCGCTGGCGTCACGCGTGTCGCATCAGGGACAGGCGGTTTAAGCGTATGATGGCCCGGCTTATCGCCGGGCTTTTCGCATTCTGGCGCGATAATCGTCGTCAGTAACGGCTCCAGCGCCGGACGCCAGGCCCCCTCCTCACCATCATAGAACTGCGTATCCGCATTGATAGCATAGGGAATTTTCGCTTTTTTCAGCTCGCACGCCATAAAGCGGGCAAACGCCATTTGCGAGGCAGAAGGCGCGTTTTTGACGGTTTCTCCCGGCGACCAGCCCCCTACCCAACTGACATGCCCGGTTTTCTGCTGCCAATGAATGGCGGTATTGATACGGGCGCGAATGGCGGCCTTTTCTGCCGCAGTCCCTGAGGTCCACGGATATTTGCCGTTATTTTTCAGCGGTCCCCACGGGAAAATATGCCATTGGGCCAGCACCGTATTCTGACTTTGTGGCGGCAGCTTTAGGTTGGCCAAATCTTCCGGAGCGGCATGCAGTTTCGGCGCGATA
This sequence comes from Citrobacter sp. Cf072, assembly GCF_030334485.1. Taxonomy (NCBI): domain Bacteria; kingdom Pseudomonadati; phylum Pseudomonadota; class Gammaproteobacteria; order Enterobacterales; family Enterobacteriaceae; genus Citrobacter; species Citrobacter sp. Cf072. The sequence continues at coordinate 122,859 of NZ_JAOWDX010000035.1, forward strand.
AAAATCATTCGCTGTGGATCGATGGCATGGATGGTTCGAATGGTTTTGTCATACACGCGATTGAGCGACGCCTGATTATGGTTGAGCTTATCAGAGGGGTCGTAGATCAGGTCGAACCCCAGCAACGGCGAGCGTTGACCAAAGTAATGCGCCACCGCCACCCACCAGTTAACCACCTCTTTTTCGTTCCCGGCGCTGGGGTCTTTTTTATATTCGTCTGCCTGATAGGCAATGATCGGGATCACGCCATACTGCTCGCAGGCTTCCACCAGCTTGCGCAGATGAATCAGCCGCGCCTCCGTAGGCTCTCCCGCTACGCGAATGCGTACGTGGGCCAACCCTTTCGCCTTGTAGTCCCGCACTACCAGCGGATCGAATTCACGGATACCCCGATCGGTGCGCGCCCAATCTACGTCCATCCCAACGCCAAGCTGCTGCGCATACTGCGCCGCCGTCAGCGCAGGTTGCGCGGCACACACGGTGGCGCTGGCCAACAGTATGAGGGAAACAATCGGCTTTAACACGGTCGTCCTTACGCAAATCATCAGGAGTGATATCACGTATTTAGCACGCTTTTTCACTTTCCGTGTAGAGAGAAAGCGTAAAAAATATTCGCGGTCCGCTTATTTTACCTGCTCCTGAAGCCAGCTAATAAACGCCTCGATTTTCGGCCACTGCCTGCCGGGCAGCGTGGTGATGTAGTAATGCTGATGGCATTTCAGCGCCATATCGCCAAAAGGCGCTACCAGTTCTCCGCTGTCGAGACGTTTTTGCACCAGCCGCTTTCGGCCCATCGCCACGCCGATATGGTTCATGGCGGCAATTACCGCTAAATCAGAACGATCGAAACCAATCCCCGATGATGTCGGCAAATTCGCCGAAAAATGCTGCGCCCAGCTGTGCCATTCATCGGTTCCTGAGTCGTTACTCCATGCCTGTCTGTCGTGCAGCAAGGTGCAGTGCGGCAAATTCACTAACGAACCGGTAAGGTCATGGCGGCGAGCGTAGTCCGGGCTGCATACCGGCAGGATCTCTTCATCCATCAGGAAGTGGTGCGTAAGCTGCGCGGAGGGCGCATCGTCAAAATAGATAGCCAGATCGACCCCGGCACGCTGCAGATTGACGTTGTCGTTTCCGGTCAGGATGGTCAGTGAAATTGACGGGTAGCGACGGGTAAAGTCACCGAGCGCCGGAACCAGCCAGCACTGGGCGATAGAAGGTCGAGAGTAGACGGTGAGCGTCCCGGACAGCTCCTGGTTTTTAATATCGAGGATTTCCTGATTCAGCGTATCCAGCGACGATTTCAGCGCCCAGAATACCCGCTTACCCTCGTGGGTGAGTTCCACTTTACGGTGCGAACGGACAAACAGCTGAATGCCCAGTTCATCTTCCAGTTGATTAATGCGATGGCTGACGGCGCTGGGGCTTAACGACAGCTCATCTGCCGCCAGCGCAAACGACTGATGCCGGGCCGCCACTTCAAAAGTATACAGCTTTGACAGCTGCCAGCCATTGAGCAGCCGGTTTCTGACCTCGCGTAGGGGATCCAAACTCACCTCCTGTCCTCCTGATTCATTCGCCGGAGTGTAAAAAACTTCGCTGCAAAAATCAGCATAAAGATGAATCAAGGTGAACCATATCGCATAAACATAGCGTAATTAGACATAAATCACTCACTTGATGCAATCTAGCTCATGTGAAAGGAGATTTATATCGTTTGTCAGACGGTGCCTTATTTTTGTCCAATAACCTTATATTAATCACAGGGCAAGGTGAGCTATGCACTCTCAAATCTGGGTTGTGAGCACGCTGCTGATAAGCATCGTGTTAATCGTTTTGACCATCGTGAAGTTCAAATTCCACCCGTTTCTGGCGCTGCTGTTAGCCAGTTTCTTCGTGGGTACGATGATGGGGATGGGGCCGCTGGATATGGTCAATGCCATTGAGAGCGGCATCGGCGGTACGCTGGGCTTCCTCGCGGCGGTTATTGGCCTTGGGACCATTTTGGGCAAAATGATGGAAGTGTCCGGCGCGGCCGAACGCATCGGTCTGACGCTGCAGCGCTGCCGCTGGCTTTCCGCCGACGTCATTATGGTGCTGGTCGGGCTGATTTGCGGGATCACGCTGTTCGTTGAGGTCGGCGTGGTGCTGTTGATTCCACTGGCCTTTTCGATTGCTAAAAAAACCAATACCTCATTACTGAAGCTGGCGATTCCGCTGTGTACGGCGCTGATGGCGGTACACTGCGTCGTACCTCCGCATCCGGCCGCCCTGTTCGTGGCGAATAAGCTGGGCGCAGACATTGGCACCGTGATTGTCTACGGCTTACTGGTGGGTTTAATGGCCTCGCTTGTCGGCGGGCCGCTGTACCTGAAATTCCTCGGTAACCGTCTGCCATTTAAACCGGTACCGGCTGAGTTTTCCGACCTGAAAGTGCGCGACGAAAGTACGCTGCCATCGCTGGGGGCGACGCTGTTTACTGTACTTCTGCCGATTGGCCTGATGCTGGTCAAAACCGTCGCTGAGCTGAACATGGCGAAAGGCAGTACGCTGTATACGCTGTTGGAGTTTATTGGTAACCCGATCACCGCGATGTTTATCGCCGTTTTCGTAGCCTATTACATTCTCGGTCTGCGTCAGCACATCGGTATGGGTGCGCTGCTGACCCACACCGAAAACGGTTTTGGCTCGATTGCTAACATTTTGCTGATTATCGGCGCAGGCGGCGCATTCAACGCTATTCTCAAGAGCAGCGGGCTGGCGGATACTCTGGCGCTGATCCTCTCAAACATGCATATGCACCCGATTCTACTGGCGTGGCTGGTCGCTCTGATTCTGCATGCGGCGGTAGGCTCTGCCACGGTGGCGATGATGGGCGCAACGGCAATCGTGGCACCGATGCTACCACTCTACCCTAACGTAAGCCCGGAGATCATCGCCATTGCCATCGGTTCCGGCGCTATTGGCTGCACGATCGTCACCGATTCCCTGTTCTGGCTGGTGAAGCAGTATTGCGGCGCCACCCTGAATGAAACGTTCAAATACTATACGACCGCGACATTTATCGCGTCCGTTATTGCACTGGCTTGCACATTCCTGCTTTCCTTTATTATCTAAGCGCGAAGAGACTGACTATGGAAAACATTCAAACACTTATCGCCCAGCATCCTTTAGTGGAAGATCTGGTGGCTCTGAAAGAGACAACCTGGTTTAACCCTGGCACCACCTCTCTTGCGGAAGGTTTACCGTATGTTGGCCTGACAGCACACGACGTTGAGGATGCCCACGCGCGTCTGACGCGCTTCGCACCGTATCTGGCGCAGGCCTTCCCGGAAACCGCCGCCACCGGGGGCATTATCGAATCTGAGCTGGCCGCAATCCCTGCCATGCAAAAACGGTTGGAAAAAGAGTTCGGGCAACACATTAACGGCGAAGTCCTGCTGAAGAAAGACAGTCATTTGCCGATTTCAGGCTCGATTAAAGCGCGTGGCGGCATTTATGAAGTACTGACCCATGCGGAAAAACTGGCGCTGGAAGCCGGTCTGCTGACCACCAAAGACGATTACCGCGTTCTGCTTTCGCCGGAGTTCAAACAGTTTTTCAGCCAGTACAGCATCGCGGTTGGCTCCACCGGCAACCTGGGGATGTCGATTGGTATCATGAGTGCCCGCATCGGCTTTAACGTCACGGTGCATATGTCTGCCGACGCCCGCGCGTGGAAAAAAGCCAAGCTGCGCAGCCACGGCGTGACGGTAGTGGAGTACGAAGAAGATTATGGCGTGGCGGTTGAACAAGGTCGTAAGGCGGCGCAGTCCGATCCGAACTGCTTCTTTATCGATGATGAAAATTCCCGCACGCTGTTCTTAGGCTATGCGGTCGCCGGTCAGCGTCTGAAAGCGCAGTTTGCCCAGCAGGGGCGCGTGGTGGATGCCGATCATCCTCTGTTTGTCTACCTACCGTGCGGTGTCGGTGGCGGCCCTGGCGGCGTGGCATTTGGCCTGAAGCTGGCATTCGGCGATAACGTGCACTGCTTCTTCGCTGAACCGACTCATTCACCGTGTATGCTGCTGGGGATTTACACCGGGCTGCACGATACCATTTCCGTACAGGACATCGGCATCGATAACCTGACAGCAGCGGATGGACTGGCGGTGGGTCGCGCATCGGGCTTTGTTGGCCGGGCGATGGAGCGTCTGCTCGACGGTCTGTACACCCTGGACGATCAGACAATGTACGATATGCTGGGCTGGCTGGCACAGGAAGAAGGCATTCGTCTTGAGCCGTCGGCGCTGGCAGGCATGGCTGGCCCTCAGCACGTTTGTGCCTCCACGGATTACCAGCAGATGCATGGCTTCAACGCGGATCAGCTCAATAACGCCACCCATCTGGTGTGGGCAACCGGCGGCGGCATGGTGCCGGAAACCGAGATGGCGCAATACCTGGCGAAAGGGCGCTAATCTCAGCGCAGCATCGCCATCAGCTCCATCGGTGAGCGATGCTGCTTAAGCAGGTCACGCATCACGCGCATATGCGGTGCGGTATGGTTGAAGAAAGCCTGATATCCTGCACACAGCACGCCCTTTCCATTTTCCTCGCAGTACGCAGGACAATCACCATGGTAATATTGAAACAATGAGCATGTTTGGCAACGCGTATTCATTGATGACATGGTCTGTCGTTCAATTTGTGCTGCCAGACCACACCACTGGCGGAGCGTTTTGTCGAAAAGCTGGATAGATATCTGATTAATATCTTCACGTACCCAGATATCAAATATCGTAATTAAAAATCGGCCCCACGCCTCAGACGTAACCGATTCGTCTGTCAGATGACCTGAGCCATCGTGCTTAACCAGCGGAATAAACTGTACCAGGCGAACATTTCCTTGTTGCAAACCACGGTACACTTCAACTGGTTGTAAACACTTCTGGTGGTCAATCACCACGTTTAAAACATCATCACTAACATCCATGTTCTCACATCCTGTCATGCAAAATTCCCGATAAATACGATAAGTTGGCGAACATGCGTTACAGCAAACAGTATTGCGAGGGATAACACCGCGAGGGAGATCATAAATTTGTCACGCACCGCACGAGATTCAGAAAAATCGCTATGTGTAACATCCATCAGATTACGGCTGCGGGTATAGCGCCAAAGTACGATTCCCACCATCGCCAGCACCACAATTGAAACCCAAAACAGGAAGCCCGCCTGATGCCAGTTGTGCTTCAGCGCCAGCGCCATTAACGCACCATAACCCAGCAGGGTACGAAACCAGGCCAGCGATGTTCGCTCCGGTTGTAACCCCGGGTCGGCGATACGTCGCGATTTGCGGCTATCCGGCATACAGCACCAGCGTCATGACAATCACTGCCACAATAGTCAGCATAACGCTGATAATCAGCAGGCTGTGGGTGTAGGGCAAGTCCTCTTTCAGTCGCATCGCCTTTTCGTTACGTAGCCAGCGCAGGTAGCCGTAGATCGCCAGACCGCCGGCAAACAGACACAGCAACAAGGCAAGCGCCTCACGGATGACCGGCGTGGCAAAATCCGGGGCCAGTTGATCAAGGCCAACCCCCGCAGCCAGAAATCCGAGCGCGGTGCGGATCCACGCCAGAAAGGTACGTTCATTTGCCAGCGAGAAGCGATAGTCCGGTGCTTCCCCAAGGCGAGAAATCTTCATGACAGCTCCTTAAATATTGTTGTCTGGTCGTTATACCGGAACAGTTAAGGAGTATGAACCTGATTCTCAAACGAAAGGGCGAGTCGGGTGATGAGACAATGGAAAAGAGAGAGGGTGTTTGTAATGCCGGATGGCGAGTTGCGTTTTATCCGGCCTACAGGAGATGCAGGCCGGATAAGTCAGTTTTAACCTAATCCCCAGAAGAGCACCGCCAGCAATTGCGGGGTGATAATCCTCAGGAACATAACCAGCGGATAAACGGTGGCGTAGGAGAGCGCTGCCGCCCCGCTGGTGGCATGCAGGTTGTTAGCAAACGCCAGCGCAGGAGGATCGGTCATTGAGCCGGCCAGCATGCCGCACAGCGTCAGATAGTTCATTTTGGCGAATATCCGCGCCAGCAAGCCCACGGTAATGAGCGGAATCGCGGTAATGAAAATACCGTAGCCCACCCAGCTCAGACCATCGCCCTGCGTCAGGGTATGAACAAAATCACCGCCTGACTTCAGACCAACCACCGCGAGAAACAGTACGATACCCAACTCTCGCAGCGCCAGGTTAGCGCTGGGAGGCATAAACCAGTACAGCTTACCGATGCTGCCAATACGTCCAAGAATCAAAGCCATAATCAGCGGCCCACCGGCCAGCCCCAGCTTTAACGCCACCGGGAAACCCGGGATAAACAGCGGGATTGACCCCAGCAGAACACCCAGTCCGATACCGATAAATACCGGCAGCATCTGCACCTGCTGCAGTTTTTGCTGCGCGTTACCAACAACATTGGCAACGGCGTCAATCGACGAAGGGCGCCCAACCAGATTGAGGATGTCCCCGAATTGCAGGCTAGCGTCGCTGCTGGCTACCAGTTCAACCCCCGCACGGTTCAGGCGGGAGATCACCACGTCGTAACGTTCTTTAAAGTGCAGATCGCGGATACGTTTACCCAGCACTTGTTCGTTGGTCACCACCACGCGCTCAACGCGTAAATCAGTCCCGCGCGTCGACAACGATGTGTCCACCTCCTGACCAATCACCACCTGCGCGTTGTGCAGATCGGCTGGCTGCCCGACCAGGTGTAGCAGGTCGCCCATCTGGATAACTGTCCCTGGCGACGGCACCATCAATGTCTCGTCACGTTTCAGACGTGAGCAGATGATTTTGTCGCTGTTCAGAATCGGGACATCCTGAATTGCCATATTGTTGATGTTTGGGTTTTCCACACGGATGTTCATCGTCTGAATCAGTGCGTGCCCGTTGGTTAGCGTGGATTCATGCTGCTGGGCTTCAGCATCGACGTTAACGCGGAAAATAAGGCGCATCAGCCACATGGTGAGTAAAATTCCGCAAATGCCGAAAGGATAAGCCATGGCATAGCTCATCCCCATCTGGTCAACCACATCGCCAGGGGTACCCAGATCACGCAGAATTTGCTGCCCGGCTCCCAACGCTGGGGTATTGGTGACCGCCCCGGAGAATATACCCAGTACCACGGGAAGAGGAATGGCAAAAAGCTTATGCAGAATCGCGGTGACCAGGCCACCCATGATGACAATCAGCACGGCAAACAGATTCAGCCGCAGGCCCGAAACGCGCAATGACGCAAAAAAGCCCGGTCCGACCTGGATACCGATGGTGTAGACGAACAGGATCAGGCCAAATTCCTGAATGAAATGCAGCATGTCGCCGCTCAGGGTCATCCCTGCCTGATCGACAAAATGCCCGACAATAATACCGCCGAACAGCACGCCTCCGATGCCAAAACCCACACCACGTATTTTTATGTTGCCGATCCATAATCCGACAACTGCCACTAATGCCAGAACGCTGACCGTCAATGCTATATCACTCATTATCTTGTTCCCTGTGAATAACATCATTAAGTAAATGGATTCTCGCAGAGTACAGTCGCAATGTATGGGTGGTAAAGCACAAAAAAGCCCCGTCATTTCTGGCGGGGCAAAGGCAAGGAGCTATTTAACTATTTAATGCGGGACGTTCGCTGATAGCGATACGTTGTGGAGCAATGGCTTCAGGTTCATTCCGGGTCAAATCGATATGCAGCAAGCCGTTAGTGAAGCTTGCGCCGGAGACCTCCATATTTTCAGCCAGCGTAAAGCTCAGGCTGAACGGCTGAATGACCAGCCCCTGGTGCAACCATTTGGTCTCTTTTTCCGGCTGCTGCGGCGTACCTTTCACGGTCAGGCGCGTACCTTCCAGTTGAATATCCAAATCTTCCTGGCGGAAACCGGCTAACGCAAGGGTAATGCGGTAGTGGTTATCATCGCTCTTTTCGATGTTATAAGGCGGGAAGCTCTGGCTTTCACCGGTGTTTTGCAAAGCATTGGCCAGTTTGTCAAAACCGATCCATTGACGCAGCAGTGGGGATAAATCGTAGTTACGCATAATAATCTCCTTCTAAGAAGCGAGTAGGTACCTTTCGGCTCCCTGACGGCAAGCCGATGACTTAGCAAGGCCGCCTGAAGCGGCCTATAGAATTAGTTGATTTCGATGCGGCGCGGCTTATTCGCTTCAGGAATCACGCGCTCAAGATCGATATACAGCAGACCATTTACCAGGTTTGCGCCGCGAACATGAATGTTCTCCGCTAACTGGAACTTACGTTCGAAGTTGCGCTCGGCAATACCCTGATACAGGTAAGTACGTTCTTTTTGATCGTCCGCATGGGCGCCTTTCACCACCAGCAGATTATCCTGGGCAGTAATTTCCAGTTCGCTTTCGGCAAAACCGGCAACGGCAATTGCAATGCGGTAATGGTTTTCGTCTACCAGCTCAACGTTGTACGGAGGGTAGCCGCCATTGCTTTGGCCCTGATTGTTTTCCAGCAGGTTAAACAGACGGTCAAAACCAATAGCAGAACGGTACAGCGGGGATAAATCAAAGTTACGCATAATTAATAGCTCCTGAAATCAGCGAGAATAATTGACCTTCCATCATGGACAGGTCAGGTAGCCAGGACACCCATCAGGCATGCCCTTCATTTGTCTACACTCTAAAAATGGGTCTTAATACAAACTTTTCAAGCGTATTCATCTGACTTTTTTTGCAGTTTGTTGTCTATTGCATACACTGGGGGGAGCAGTTGTTCTCGTTAAATCGCGATGGCCGCCACAGTGCGACGAAATGGTGATGTTATTTTCGCAACGGATCGCTTTAACTCACCATGCAAACACGATAAATACAGATGAATAAATGATGATTAAAAAAATGTTGGTAACACTGACGATGTGTAGTGGGATGGCGTTTGTAAGCGGCTGTTCCAGCATCATGTCGCATACCGGTGGCAAAGAAGGGACATATCCTGGCACGCGAGCCAGTGCCACAATGATTAGCGAAAGTGATACGAACTGGGGAACCAAGTCACTGGCAATTCTGGATATGCCTTTCACCGCGGTGCTCGATACGGTATTGCTACCGTGGGATCTCTTTCGCAAAGACAACTCGGTGAGATCCCGCGTAGAAAAGAGCGAGGAGAGAACCCAGGCCACGAACGCCGTTATTCCCCCGGCAGAAATGTCCGCGCCATAAGTTAACGCCCGGTTTCAGTCACCCACAGCTGGCGGAAACCCTCGACGTCTTCCATCCACGCAACCTGTCGACCATCAGGGGAGAAGACGATCGCATCGGCCGACGGCGGGTTACCATGACGTTCCGTTAAAAAAACAATCTCGCCCGTTTGAACATCACAACAAGCAATTCTGTTCTCCAGTACAAATCCCAGCCATTTCCCCGATGGGTGCCAGTTAAAGGCTGACTGAATATTCGTAGCGCATTGGGTAAGCTGACGCGGTGCTCCCCCCTGTGGGGAAATCAGCCATAGCTGTACAATACCGCTGTCATCACGCATTAAAAACGCAATCTCAGACGCCTTTGGATTACTGCGTACCCAATGGCGAGGTTGATTCACCAGCCCCGGGAAAGCGCGCTCATGGGTAAACGTCAGGCGACGTTGGCAAATACCGGATGGCGGCGCAGGCATGGTCATGTCAGTCCCCTCCAGAGGCGCGTCCCCCGGCTGTTTCCAGCCGTTTTCATCCAGTGGCAAATCGACAATAAACAATTCCGGTACTTTTTCGCCATTCACTGACAACGTATCGCCGATAAACGCCAGCCTGTTTTCTCCTACCCAGCCCTCTTCATAGGCACGGTTAATCTCATCGCTACCCGGTTTTGGCGTTGGTGTCGTCTGGCTCACCAGTACGCACCAATGGCTGCCACTGTATTCACGCGGATGCTGCGCGGAGACCTTCACCGGCCCATACGGTGCAGCTACGCCGACGTTGCGTAAATCCAGCGCCGCCGAGCGCTCATGCAAAACATGGTCGTTATAGGTGAAACTGACACACTCACCGTTTGGGCTAAAGACATGCACATGACTCCCGCCACGCAGCGCGCCTGGCGTGTACGGCGCGGTAATATCCATCGCATCCAGATTCTCCACCCCAGCCTGCGTAACAATCACCCCACGACGATGATGGAAGTCGTAATGCCATGTTTCATCAGGATTTTCAGGCCCGTGAATGAATACATATTTTTCCGACTTTGGATGAACGGTCACCACGCCAACGTGCGCTCCCTGAGTAGCCCGGTAAATCACCTCCAGTTCGCCAGTATGGATATTGACGCGCTCAATTGTTTCACCGGTAAAGGAGGCGCCAGAAGGACGCACATCAAAGACCAGCCACTGGCTGTCCGGTGTCCAGGTGTTAATATTGGTAAGCTGATGATTACGCGGCGTAAAGGTGATTTGCTTCATGGGATGCCCTGATACAAGACGATTAAAGCAATCATACTTCACAAGCACTTCACTTTCAGGCTTTAGCGTATCGCCATCTTCATTTTTGCGGACAGAAAGATGGAACATTTTGACGTGGCGATTATCGGATTAGGTCCGGCAGGCGCAGCGCTGGCGCGGCAGTTGAGCGGAAAAATGCGCGTGATTGCGTTGGATAAAAAACGCCAGTGCGGCAACGAAGGTTTCACTAAACCCTGCGGCGGTCTGCTGGCCCCGGACGCCCAGCGTTCGTTTATCCGCGATGGTATAACCTTACCCGTTGATGTCATCGCCAACCCGCAGATTTTTAGCGTTAAAACGGTTGATGTTGCCGCTTCTTTGACGCGTAACTACCAGCGCAGCTACATTAATATCAACCGCCATGCTTTTGATTTATGGCTTAAATCTCTCATCCCTGATGATGTGCAGGTGTACCACGACAGCCTGTGTCGGAAAATCTGGCGCGAGGGCGATAAATGGCATGTTATTTTCCGCGCCGACGGTTGGGAGCAGCAGATCACCGCGCGTTATCTGGTGGGGGCAGACGGTGCGAATTCACTGGTGCGCCGTCATCTCTATCCCCAGCACCAAATCCGTAAATATGTCGCTATTCAACAATGGTTTGCGGAGAAACATCCTGTGCCGTTCTATTCCTGTATTTTTGATAACGATGCAACTGACTGTTATTCATGGAGTATCAGCAAAGATGGCTATTTTATCTTTGGTGGCGCCTACCCCATGAAGGACGGACAGGCACGCTTTGACGCGCTGAAGGAGAAGCTGAAAGCGTTCCATTTCCAGTTCGGCAAACCGGTGAAAAGTGAAAAATGTACGGTGCTGTTCCCCTCACGCTGGAAGGATTTCGTCTGCGGTGAAGACAATGCGTTTTTGATTGGCGAAGCGGCCGGTTTTATTAGCGCCAGCTCGCTGGAAGGGATTAGCTATGCGCTGGACAGCGCGGAGATCCTCAAATCGGTACTGCTGCGGGATACGCCAGATATGAATCATGCTTACCGTAAAGCTACCCGTAAAATACGTCTCAAACTGTATGGCAAAATCCTTAAAAGCCGGGCACTCACATCAGCATTTTCGCGGAAATGGATAATGCGCAGCGGCGTGGCGCATATTCCCCAGGGAGACCATTCAGCACCACAAATCATGGCTGAAACAGGGCAAATGAAACAAGGCACTTGCCCATAATTTCTTAATTCAGCGCAAATTTCTCAATGGCATACGCGACGCCATCTTCGAGGTTGGATTTGGTCACGAAGTTGGCGATTTCTTTGACTGATGGAATAGCGTTGCCCATGGCAACACCCACGCCTGCGTATTCAATCATCGCGATGTCGTTTTCCTGATCGCCTATCGCCATCACCTCTTCGGCTTTAATACCTAACGCATCGGCCAGCGATTTTACGCCCGTCCCTTTATTGACGCGTTTATCGAGGATTTCGAGGAAATACGGCGCACTTTTCAATACGGTGTACTTCTCTTTTACTTCTGCTGGGATGCGCGAGATGGCTTTATCGAGGATCTCCGGTTCATCAATCATCATCACTTTCAGGAACTGGGTTTCTGGATCCATTTTCTCGGCTTCACAGAACACCAGCGGGATGGTCGCGACAAACGATTCGTGCACCGTGTAGTAGCTGATATCACGGTTCGCGGTATACAACGTGTTGCGATCGAGGGCGTGGAAATGTGAGCCAACTTCCCGGGAAAGCTGCTCCAGGTAGCGATAATCGTCATAGCTTAACGCAGTTTGCGCTACGGTACTGCCATCTCCAGCTTTCTGCACCAGCGCACCGTTGTAGGTGATGCAGTAGTCACCGGGCTGTTCCATATGTAGTTCTTTCAGATAGCTGTGAACGCCGGCATACGGGCGTCCCGTGGTCAGCACCACATTCACGCCACGCGCGCGCGCTGCGGCAATCGCCGTTTTGACCGCAGGTGAAATGGTGTGATCGGGCAGCAGAAGTGTGCCATCCATGTCGATAGCAATAAGTTTGATAGCCATGAGTTCCCCGGATTAAATGAGTCCGTCCTCATGCTAACGCGATTCCGCTCAAAAAACAGCTACGAAAAGGGGGATAGAAAGGGGAATCGAGATTCCCCTTTTGACAATCGATGGTAGGCCGGATAAGGCCTGAGCCGGCAAACATAGACGAACTGCCTGATGGCGCTTCGCTTATCAGGCCTACAGGAGCAGGCCTGAGGTACATGTTAGATATCGATATTCGCCGCTTTCAGGGCATTCTCTTCGATAAACGCGCGACGCGGTTCAACGGCATCACCCATCAGCGTGGTGAACAGCTGGTCGGCAGCAATCGCATCCTTCACGGTAACGCGCAGCATACGACGGCTTTCCGGATCCATGGTGGTTTCCCACAGCTGTTCCGGGTTCATCTCGCCCAGACCTTTATAACGCTGGATAGCGAGGCCGCGACGTGACTCTTTCTGCAGCCATTCCAGCGCCTGCTCGAAGCTGGCAACCGGCTGGCGACGCTCGCCACGTTCGATAAACGCATCGTCCTCGATCAGTCCACGCAGCTTCTCGCCGAGCGTACAAATACGACGATATTCGCCACCGGTCACAAATTCATGCTCCAGCGGATAATCGGTATCAACGCCGTGGGTACGCACGCGGATCACCGGCTCGAACAGGTTCAGTTCAGCGTCTTTACGCACAAAGCTGTTCCAGGTGCTGCCGTGAACTTCGTTTTCATTCAGTACGTTAACCAGCTGGGACACCCAGGCAGTGACTTTCGCTTCATCAGCCAGATCGGCTTCAGCCAGCGTCGGCTGATAAACCAGTTCTTTCAGCAGCGCTTTCGGGAAACGACGTTCCATACGGCCAATCATTTTCTGCGTCGCGTTGTATTCAGAAACCAGTTTTTCTAACGCTTCACCCGCCAGGGCTGGTGCGCTGGCGTTGGTGTGCAGCGTGGCGCCATCAAGGGCGATAGAGATCTGGTACTGATCCATCGCTTCATCGTCTTTGATGTACTGTTCCTGCTTGCCTTTCTTCACTTTGTACAGCGGCGGCTGTGCAATGTAAACGTGGCCGCGCTCAACGATTTCCGGCATCTGACGATAGAAGAAGGTCAACAGCAGCGTACGGATGTGCGAGCCGTCGACGTCCGCATCGGTCATGATGATGATGCTGTGATAACGCAGTTTGTCCGGGTTGTACTCGTCGCGACCGATGCCGCAGCCCAGCGCGGTGATCAGCGTCGCCACTTCCTGAGAAGAGAGCATCTTGTCGAAACGCGCCTTCTCAACGTTAAGAATTTTACCCTTCAGCGGCAGAATCGCCTGGTTCTTACGGTTACGTCCCTGCTTCGCAGAGCCGCCCGCTGAGTCCCCTTCCACCAGGTACAGTTCAGAGTGAGCCGGGTCGCGTTCCTGACAGTCCGCCAGTTTGCCCGGCAGACCCGCTAAGTCCAGCGCGCCTTTACGACGGGTCATTTCACGCGCGCGACGTGCAGCTTCACGAGCACGCGCAGCATCAATGATTTTGCCGACGACGATTTTCGCGTCAGACGGGTTTTCCAGCAGGTATTCGCTCAGCAGTTCGTTCATCTGCTGTTCTACCGCCGATTTCACCTCAGAGGAGACCAGCTTATCTTTGGTCTGAGAGGAGAATTTCGGATCCGGTACCTTCACGGAAACAACGGCAATCAGGCCTTCACGGGCATCGTCACCGGTAGCGCTGACTTTCGCTTTTTTGCTGTAGCCTTCTTTGTCCATGTAGGCGTTCAGGGTACGGGTCATCGCCGCACGGAAGCCTGCAAGGTGAGTACCGCCGTCACGCTGCGGAATGTTGTTGGTGAAGCAGTAGATGTTTTCCTGGAAACCATCGTTCCACTGCAGCGCAACTTCAACGCCGATACCGTCTTTTTCAGTGGAGAAGTAGAAGATATTCGGGTGGATCGGCGTTTTGTTTTTGTTGAGGTATTCAACAAACGCCTTGATGCCACCTTCGTAGTGGAAATGGTCTTCTTTGCCGTCGCGCTTGTCGCGCAGACGAATAGAGACGCCGGAGTTCAGGAATGACAGCTCACGCAGACGCTTGGCCAGAATGTCGTATTCGAACTCAACGACGTTGGTAAAGGTTTCGTGGCTTGGCCAGAAACGGACCTGAGTCCCCGTCATTTCTGTTTCGCCAGTTACTGCCAGCGGCGCCTGCGGCACACCGTGCACGTAAGTTTGCTGATGCACTTTGCCTTCGCGACGAATCACCAGTTCCAGCTTCTGTGACAGGGCGTTAACGACGGAAACACCCACACCGTGCAGACCGCCGGAAACTTTATAGGAGTTATCATCGAATTTACCGCCTGCGTGCAGAACGGTCATGATAACTTCCGCCGCCGAAACGCCCTCTTCCGGGTGAATACCGGTTGGGATACCACGGCCATCATCGGTAACGGACACGGAGTTATCAGCGTGAATCGTTACCACGATATCTTTACAGTGACCCGCGAGCGCTTCGTCGATAGCGTTATCTACCACCTCGAATACCATGTGGTGCAGACCGGTGCCGTCATCCGTGTCGCCGATATACATACCCGGGCGCTTACGCACCGCATCCAGTCCTTTCAGGACTTTGATACTGGAGGAGTCATAAGAATTCGACATCAACGTTTCTCGCTCATTTTATCTTGGGTTAATCCGTTATTTTACCCTTTTCCACGGTAAACATCTTCGAATTTTCATCGGACATGTCTATAACGTGTTCAGCGCTTATTGCGCTGACAAAGACCTGAGATTGCGTGGCTTTTAAGCGGCTGGCCAGCAGCCCGCGACGCGCATCATCCAGTTCAGAGGCAAAATCATCTATCAGGTACAGGCAGCGCCGTCCGCTTTCGCGGGTCAGGAACTCCCCTTGCGCCAGACGTAAGGCGCACATCAGCAGCTTGAGCTGCCCACGCGACAACGTATCTTCCACCGGCGCACCGTCGGCGCGAATGCGGAAATCCGCCTTATGCGGACCGTGCGCGGTGTAGGTCAACATGCGATCGCGTTCAAAACTACGTTCCAGCACTTCGGCGTAATCTGTCTCTTTCTCCCAGCCGCGCTGGAAAGAGAAGGAGAGAGAAAACTCGGGAAGAAACTGCTGGCAGGTATCCGCCATATCCTGCGCGATACCGGCGCTGTACTCCGCGCGCCAGGTGCTGATTTGTTCCGCCAGTGGGATCAGTTCTTTATCCCACGGGCGCAGTTGCTCATAACGACTCACCTGGCGCAGCGCTGCATTGCGCTGCTTGAGCAGTCGCTTCAGGTTACTCCAGGCGGTGAAAAATCCGGCTTCATTGTGAAAGCATCCCCAGTCAAGGAATGCTCTTCTGTATTTGGGGCCGCCATTGAGTAAAGTAAACCCCTCAGGCGTGATCAACTGCATCGGCATCAGGTGCGCCAGTTCCGCGACCTTGTGCCCGTCAGTGCCGTCAATGCGCACTTTGCTGTCACCCAGTTTGTCTTTCGTCAGGCCAATCGACGTCTCACGTTCTTCACCCTGCAAACGCCCGTGTAAAACAAACGACTCCTGCTCGTGGCGAATCACGCGGCCAATCTGCAAACTGCGAAACGCCCGACCATGGCCGAGCGTATAGATAGCTTCCAGCACGCTGGTTTTGCCGCTGCCGTTAGCGCCTACCAGAAAGTTAAAGCCGGGAGATAAAGCGAGATCCGCATTTTCGATATTGCGAAAATCGCGGATCAACAGGCGGGTCAGCGACATTACAGTCTCATTGGCATAACAACGTAAGCCGCGCTCTGGCTGGCTGCATCTTCAATTTGTACACTGGAGACGGAATCGGTCAGCAGAATACGCACGTTTTCGCACTTCAGCGCGTTCAGAACGTCCAGTACGTAGCTAACGTTAAAGCCGATTTCCAGTTCAGTACCAGGATAGGAAACATCCAGAATTTCTTCTGCTTCTTCCTGCTCCGGGTTGTTGGCAGTGATTTTGAGCTGGTTTTCGCTGACATACAGACGCACGCCACGGAATTTCTCGTTGGAGAGAATCGCCGCACGCGCAAACGCCTGTTTGAGGATATCGCAACCGGCTTCCAGATGTTTGTCCGGATTCTTCGGCAATACGCGGCGATAATCCGGGAAACGACCGTCAACCAGCTTGGAAGTAAAGATGAAGTCACCAACGTGCGCACGAATATTGTTGCTGCCAATCTGCACGCGCAGCGGGTTATCGCCGCCGTCGAGCATACGCATCAGTTCAATCACACCTTTACGCGGTACGATCACCGAATGGCTAGGCAACGGCTGACCGACAGGCATTGAACAGACCGCCAGGCGGTGACCGTCGGTCGCCACGGTACGCAACTCTTCCCCTTCGGTTTCAAACAGCATGCCGTTTAAGTAGTAACGCACGTCCTGATGCGCCATCGAAAACTGTGTGGCTTCAATCAGGCGCTTCATTGTCGCCTGTGGCAGGGTGAATTCGACTTCGCTCTGCCAGTCGTCCAGATTCGGGAAGTCGGCGGCAGGCAGCGTAGACAGCGAGAAACGGCTGCGGCCAGAACGCACCAGCATACGGTCGCCTTCCAGTTGAACGGCAATTTCCGCCCCTTCTGGTAATCCACGGCAAATATCGAAGAATTTACGCGCCGGAACGGTGGTCGCACCAGGTTCATGAGGCTGGATCAGCGCCACGCGCGCCACCATCTCCATTTCGAGATCGGTACCGGTAAGCGAAAGGGTGCCGTCAGCAACCTGCAGCAGCAGGTTTCCGAGGATCGGCAGTGTAGGACGTCCACCCAGCGGGCCGCTGACCTGCTGAAGCGGTTTTAATAAATGTTCACGTTCAACGGTAAATTTCATAGCGTCACGAAGATAATGTTCTGATTAAATTGGAGAAATCTTCTTTAATATCATGGCTTTCTTCACGCAACTGCTCAATCTTGCGGCAGGCATGAAGCACGGTAGTATGGTCACGCCCACCAAACGCGTCGCCAATTTCCGGCAGACTGTGGTTAGTGAGCTCTTTTGCCAGCGCCATCGCCATCTGGCGCGGACGAGCTACCGAGCGAGATCGACGCTTAGAAAGCAGATCCGCAATTTTGATTTTGTAATACTCCGCCACCGTCTTCTGGATATTGTCGATGGTGACCAGCTTTTCCTGCAAAGCCAGCAGATCGCGCAGCGCTTCACGCACGAAATCGATAGTAATCGCCCGGCCGGTAAAATTGGCGTTGGCGATCACGCGGTTCAGTGCGCCTTCCAGCTCACGTACGTTAGAGCGTAGACGCTTGGCAATAAAGAACGCTACTTCACCCGGCAGACGAATGTCGTTTTCGTCGGCTTTTTTCATCAGGATCGCAACACGCGTTTCCAGTTCAGGCGGTTCGATCGCGACAGTCAGTCCCCAGCCAAAACGGGATTTCAGACGATCTTCAACGCCGTTGATCTCCTTCGGATAGCGATCCGAGGTCAGGATGATCTGCTGATTGCCTTCCAGCAGGGCGTTAAAGGTGTGGAAAAACTCTTCCTGCGATCGCTCTTTATTCGCGAAGAATTGGATATCGTCAATCAGCAGCGCGTCAACGGAACGGTAGTAACGTTTAAACTCTTCGATCGCGTTGTTTTGCAGGGCTTTGACCATGTCCTGCACAAAACGCTCGGAGTGCATATACACCACTTTGGCGTTTGGCTTACGCGCCATAATGCCGTTACCGACAGCGTGCAGCAGGTGAGTTTTACCCAGGCCCGTACCGCCATAAAGGAATAACGGATTGTAGGCGCCGCCAGGATTGTCCGCCACCTGACGTGCCGCCGCGCGCGCCAGTTGGTTAGATTTACCTTCAACGAAGTTATCAAACGTGTGTTTGACGTTGACGTTAGAACGATAGGTAGGTTCTGCCGGAGCCGGGACGTTATCCCAGCCTGGACGCGCCGCCGGAGCAGCACGTTGTGGTTGCACTTGCTGAGTCACGTGGGCGGGCGCAACAACGTTGTTGACCGGCGTTTTCAGCGTTTGCGTGACGGGTTTAGTACCGACTTCAAAGCGCAGCTGTGGGGCATCCGCTCCACAGAAATTATTGAGTAATCCATTAATATTATTAAGGTATTTATCCCTTACCCAATCGAGCACGAAACGGTTTGGCGCGTACAAAGCCAGCGTGTTATCGCTCAGTTCCGCCTGCAATGGGCGTATCCACATACTGAACTCTGTGGCTGGTAACTCATCCTGCAATCGGGCAAGACACTGCTGCCAAAGCGAAAGTGACACGGCGGACTCCACTCGAACAAAAGTCGATAAATGACAAAGGCTGAAACATTCATGATTGTTGACGCACATCGACAAGACCCTATGCAAAGGGTGACGTGCGAATTGCTATCTGCAATTTTTACCCGATCAGGATCCATTGAAACGATCAGGACCGCGGATCATAGCGTAAACTGAGAAAGAGATCTTCTGTTTCTCACAGATTCTTCCCGATTTATCCACAGGATGATCCAGAATCGGCTAAGTGTAAACGATCCTGGAGAAGTGCTGCAGGTTTTAGCGCGCATATTGAAAAAATTAATGAGTAAAGATGCTTTACTGCTTAAACGATCTAATAAAGATCCCGAGCGATCCTTGCGCTTTATCCACCAGCCCGTATAATTCTTACCCCCAGCGAGTAACGGCCGCCTTACGGCGTCAACGCTGCCTGTTTTTTACGCGAAACCATGCGGAAAAAAGCGGGAAATAAGGAAAGAGAATTGACTCCGGAGTGTACAATTATTACAATCCGGCCTCTTTAATCACCCACACTGTGGCGTAAGTCGTTCGAAATTCGTTCGGGTATACGCAAAAGTCAGTGAATTTATTCAAGTTTAGGTAGAAATCGCCATGAAACGCACTTTTCAACCGTCTGTACTGAAGCGCAACCGTTCTCACGGCTTCCGTGCTCGTATGGCTAATAAAAATGGTCGTCAGGTTCTGGCACGTCGTCGTGCTAAAGGCCGTTCTCGTCTGACCGTTTCTAAGTAATAAAAGCTAGCCCCTGAGTGGTTAAGCTCGCATTTCCCAGGGAGTTACGTTTGTTAACTCCCACTCATTTCACATTCGTCTTCCAGCAGCCACAACGGGCTGGCACGCCGCAAATCACCATCCTCGGCCGCCTGAATTCGCTGGGGCATCCCCGTATCGGTCTTACCGTCGCCAAGAAAAATGTTAAACGTGCGCATGAACGCAATCGGATTAAACGTCTGACGCGTGAAAGCTTCCGTTTACGTCAGCACGAGCTTCCAGCAATGGATTTCGTGGTGGTGGTGAAAAAAGGGGTTGCTGACCTCGATAACCGTGCTCTCTCGGAAGCGTTGGAAAAATTATGGCGTCGCCATTGTCGCCTGGCTCGCGGGTCCTGATAGCCCTCATTCGGGTCTATCAACGCCTGATCAGTCCGCTGCTTGGGCCGCATTGCCGTTTCACTCCAACCTGTTCGAGCTACGGAATTGAGGCATTGCGCAGGTTTGGAGTGATAAAAGGCAGTTGGTTGACGGTGAAACGCGTATTAAAATGCCACCCTTTACACCCTGGTGGTGACGATCCCGTCCCGCCCGGACCATTTGATACCAGAGAACACTAACGATGGATTCGCAACGCAATCTTTTAGTCATCGCTTTGCTGTTCGTGTCTTTCATGATCTGGCAAGCCTGGGAGCAGGATAAAAACCCGCAACCTCAGGCCCAACAGACCACGCAGACAACGACCACCGCAGCGGGTAGCGCCGCAGACCAGGGCGTACCGGCCAGTGGCCAGGGGAAACTGATTACGGTTAAAACTGACGTGCTTGATCTGACCATCAACACCCGTGGTGGTGATGTGGAACAGGCTTCACTGCCAGCTTACCCGAAAGAACTCGGTTCTACCGAACCGTTCCAGTTACTGGAAACCACGCCACAGTTCATCTACCAGGCACAGAGTGGCCTGACAGGTCGTGACGGCCCGGATAACCCGGCTAACGGCCCGCGTCCGCTGTACAACGTCGAAAAAGACGCGTTTGTACTGGCTGACGGTCAGAACGAACTGCAGATCCCGATGACCTATACTGACGCAGCGGGTAACACATTCACTAAAACGTTTGTACTCAAGCGTGGTGAATATGCTGTCAACGTTAACTACAGCGTGCAGAACGCCGGCGAAAAACCGCTGGAAGTCTCCACCTTTGGTCAGCTGAAGCAATCCATCAATCTGCCATCTCATCGCGATACCGGAAGCAGCAACTTTGCGCTGCACACCTTCCGCGGCGCGGCGTACTCCACGCCGGATGAGAAGTATGAGAAATACAAATTCGACACCATTGCTGAAAACGAAAACCTGAACGTCAATGCTAAAGACGGCTGGGTCGCAATGCTGCAACAGTATTTCGCAACGGCATGGGTTCCGCGTAACGACGGCACCAACAACTTCTATACCGCTAACCTGGGTAACGGCATTGCCGCTATCGGCTATAAGTCACAGCCGGTACTGGTACAGCCTGGCCAGACTGGCGCAATGACCAGTACCCTGTGGGTCGGCCCGGAAATTCAGGATAAAATGGCGGCCGTTGCACCGCACCTGGATCTGACCGTGGATTACGGCTGGTTGTGGTTCATTTCTCAGCCGCTGTTTAAACTGCTGAAGTGGATCCATAGCTTCCTGGGTAACTGGGGCTTCTCCATCATCGTTATCACCTTTATCGTTCGTGGCATCATGTACCCGCTGACCAAAGCGCAGTACACCTCCATGGCGAAGATGCGTATGCTGCAGCCGAAGATTCAGGCAATGCGTGAGCGTCTGGGCGATGACAAACAGCGTCAGAGCCAGGAAATGATGGCCCTGTACAAAGCTGAGAAGGTTAACCCGCTGGGCGGCTGCTTCCCGCTGATCATCCAGATGCCAATCTTCCTGGCGTTGTACTACATGCTGATGGGCTCCATTGAACTGCGTCATGCGCCGTTCGCTCTGTGGATCCATGACCTGTCTGCACAGGACCCGTACTACATTCTGCCGATTCTGATGGGCGTGACGATGTTCTTCATTCAGAAGATGTCTCCGACCACTGTAACCGACCCGATGCAGCAGAAGATCATGACCTTTATGCCGGTCATCTTCACCGTGTTCTTCCTGTGGTTCCCGTCAGGTCTGGTGCTGTACTATATCGTCAGCAACCTGGTAACCATTATTCAGCAGCAGCTGATTTACCGTGGTCTGGAGAAGCGTGGCCTGCATAGCCGCGAGAAGAAAAACTCCTGATTCGGTGTAGGCCGGATTAGGCGAAGCCGCCATCCGGCAAACGGAACATAAAGTAAAGGGCGGTCATTAGACCGCCTTTTTTATTGCATTAAGAAGAGACAAACCATGAGCCATAACGACACCATCGTCGCTCAGGCCACCCCACCGGGACGTGGTGGCGTGGGTATCCTGCGTATCTCCGGCCTGAAGGCGCGTGAGGTCGCCGAAACCGTACTGGGGAAACTACCCAAACCGCGTTACGCCGATTATCTGCCGTTTAAAGACGCGGATGGCAGCACGCTGGATCAGGGGATTGCCCTGTGGTTCCCCGGCCCGAACTCCTTTACCGGCGAAGACGTTTTAGAGCTTCAGGGCCACGGAGGTCCGGTGATTCTTGACCTGCTGCTCAAACGTATTTTGACGATTCCCGGGCTGCGCATTGCCAGACCCGGTGAATTCTCCGAGCGCGCGTTTCTCAATGATAAGCTCGATTTAGCCCAGGCAGAGGCGATTGCCGACCTGATCGATGCCAGCTCGGAGCAAGCCGCTCGCTCGGCGCTGAACTCGTTGCAGGGCGCATTTTCCGCACGGGTAAATCATCTTGTGGAAGCACTCACTCACCTGCGCATCTATGTCGAAGCGGCGATCGACTTCCCGGATGAAGAAATCGACTTCCTGTCTGACGGCAAGATTGAAGCGCAGCTCAATAGTGTTATCAGCGATCTTGATGCCGTACGTGCCGAAGCGCGTCAGGGTAGCCTGCTGCGCGAAGGGATGAAGGTAGTCATTGCCGGTCGCCCTAACGCCGGGAAATCGAGCCTGCTGAACGCGCTGGCAGGCCGTGAGGCGGCTATTGTGACCGACATTGCGGGGACGACTCGCGACGTACTGCGTGAGCATATTCATATCGACGGTATGCCGCTACACATCATCGACACCGCCGGTTTGCGCGATGCCAGCGATGAAGTTGAACGCATCGGTATCGAACGTGCCTGGCAGGAAATCGAACAAGCCGACCGTGTGCTGTTTATGGTGGATGGCACCACCACCGACGCCGTGGACCCAGCTGACATCTGGCCAGACTTTATTGCCCGTCTGCCAGCCAAACTGCCGATTACCGTGGTGCGTAACAAAGCGGATATTACCGGTGAGACGCTGGGCCTTAGCGAAGTAAATGGCCACTCACTGGTTCGTCTCTCCGCACGTACCGGTGAAGGTGTTGACGTACTGCGTAACCATCTCAAACAGAGCATGGGCTTTGAAACCAATATGGAAGGTGGCTTCCTGGCGCGTCGTCGTCACCTGCAGGCACTGGCAGAAGCGGCGGAGCATCTTGAGCAGGGTAAAGCCCAACTTCTCGGCGCATGGGCCGGAGAATTGCTGGCAGAGGAGCTACGTCTGGCGCAGCAGAACCTCAGTGAGATCACCGGGGAATTTACCTCCGACGATCTGCTGGGACGAATTTTCTCCAGTTTCTGTATTGGTAAGTAACGTTGTGTTGCCCGGTGGCGCGATGCTTGCCGGGCCTACAGGCCCTGTAGGCCGGATAAGGCGTTTACACCGCCATCCGGCAACAATAATTTCCCATGCGGAAATCACTGTTGTCCAAATGGCAACTCGTGCAGTTGACTCTCTGACCGTATGCTTAGCGCCACATTTCTCATGAGGTCGCTATGACACGCTTTCTAATCTGCAGTTTCGCCCTGGTTCTTCTTTATCCTGCCGGTATTGATATGTATCTGGTGGGGCTGCCCCGTATTGCGGCCGATCTACAGGCCAGCGAGGCGCAACTGCATATCGCGTTTTCGGTTTATCTGGCGGGAATGGCGACGGCGATGCTTTTCGCCGGAAAAGTTGCCGACCAGTCAGGACGTAAACCAGTCGCTATTGTCGGTGCACTCATCTTTATTTTCGCCTCTGCGCTGTGTTCATTTGCCGAGAGCGGTACGCCGTTCCTGGTAGGCCGCTTTATTCAGGGTGTGGGCGCCGGCTGCTGCTATGTGGTGGCTTTCGCTATTCTGCGCGATACGCTCGACGATCGTCGCCGGGCGAAGGTACTGTCGTTGTTGAACGGTATTACCTGTATCGTGCCGGTGCTGGCTCCGGTGATGGGGCATCTGATCATGCTCAAATACCCGTGGCAGAGCCTGTTCTACACGATGATGGGAATGGGTGTGGCTGTTTGCCTGCTGTCGGTATTTGTCCTGCGAGAATCGCGCCCAGCAACGCTTATGGCGACGATGGAAAAGAACCACACAACCGAATCACTGGTAAACCGCTTTTTCTTAAGCCGTCTGGCCATTACCACCCTTAGCGTGTCGGTGATCCTGACCTTCGTGAATACGTCTCCGGTGCTGCTGATGGAAGTGATGGGCTTCGACCGCGGCGAGTACGCCACTACCATGGCCATGACCGCTGGCATCAGTATGGCAGTCTCTTTCTCTACGCCATTCGCCCTGAGCGTGTTTAAGCCTCGCGTTATGATGCTGACCTCGCAGGTGCTGTTTCTGTGTGCTGGCGTGGTGTTAACCCTTGCTACTTCACACGCGGTAACGTTGTTCGGGTTAACCTTAATCTGCGCCGGATTCTCGGTCGGTTTCGGTGTTGCGATGAGCCAGGCGCTGGGACCGTTCTCGCTGCGCGCGGGCGTCGCCAGCTCGGCATTAGGTATTGCACAGGTTTGCGGTTCCTCGCTGTGGATTTGGCTGGCGGCTGTTCTTGGCCTTGATGCGCTGAATATGCTGATCGGGATTCTGATTGGCTGTAGCATAGTGAGTATCATGCTGATTATCACTGTTGCACCTAACCGGTCCGCGCCAACTCATGAAGAAATCCCTCAGCAGTCTCGATCTTAATTTATTGCTCTGCCTGCAGTTGTTGATGCAGGAACGCAGCGTCACTAAAACCGCTAAACGGATGAACGTCACTCCGTCGGCGGTCAGTAAGTCGCTGTCGAAGCTGCGGGCCTGGTTTGACGATCCCTTGTTTGTGAACACCCCGCTGGGGCTATCGCCGACGCCGCTGATGGTCAGCATGGAGCAGAGCCTGGCTGAATGGATGCAGATGGGCAATCAGCTGCTCGATAAGCCGCACCATGAATCGCCGCGCGGGCTGAAGTTTGATCTGGTGGCCGAAACGCCGCTGGTGATGATCATGTTCAACGCGCTCTCCCGGCAGATTTACCAGCGCTATCCTCAGGCGACGATCAAAATACGCAACTGGGACTATGATTCGCTGGATGCCATTATTCGCGGTGAAGTGGATATTGGCTTTACCGGACGCGAAAGTCATCCGCGTTCGCGAGAACTGCTGAGTTTGTTGCCATTGTCGATCGACCATGAAGTGCTGTTTTCCGATCTGCCCTGCGTCTGGCTACGTGAAGATCATCCCGCACTGCAGGAAGAGTGGAATCTGGACACCTTTCTGCGCTATCCGCACATCAGCATTAGCTGGGAGCAAAGCGATACCTGGGCGCTGGATGAAGTCCTGCAAGAAATGGGGCGCGCACGCAATATCGCGTTATGTCTGCCTGGTTTTGAGCAATCGCTGTTTATGGCAGCGCAGCCGGATCACGCGCTGATTGCCACCGCACCGGTTTATTGCCAGCGTTATAACCAACTCCACCAGCTTCCACTCGTTGCGCGGCCGATGCCATTTGATACAGCGCAACTGGAAAAAATGCGCGTACCGTTTACTCTTCTTTGGCATAAACGCAACAGCCACAATCCTAAGATCGTCTGGCTAAAAGACACGATCAAGGCGCTTTATCGCGATATATCCTGACGATCCGTCATTTTGGTGTTTCAAAATCGACCATTCTGGCAACAGAAATGTAAATATCGCGTAATGTATCCCATTTCCGCTTACTTTTTGGGCAGCAAAGCCTGCCCGGAAGCCGTGTAAATGTTACTCTGGTGATAATCACGGACCATTAATCACGGAGCGAAAAATGGCGACACATTTTGCCAGAGGGATTCTTACGGAGGGACACCTGGTATCAGCTCGCCTCCCTTCTCCATGCCATATCGAAGCAAGAGATCTGCCCGCTCATCGCCGAACACGCTTCCTGGCCTCCCGAAGTCTTCTCGCCGAACTGATGTTCATGCTTTACGGCACCAGCACGTTGCCTGAGATTGTTACTGAGGCGAAAGGTAAGCCCGTTTTTCGCGATAAGAATCTACCGGGATTTTCGATCTCTTATGCCGGGAATATCGTCGGCGTTGTGCTAACGACTGAAGGAACGTGCGGCCTGGATATGGAACTTCAGCGGGCAACCCGCGGGTTTAACAATCCAAATTCAGCGGAAATGTGGCGCTTCTCCAGTAACGAAAACCTGTGGATCAATAATCAAAACGACCCCAATGAAGCGCGCGCGCAGCTCATTACATTGCGCCAGAGCGTACTCAAACTCACCGGCGATGTATGCAATGACGATCCGCGCGAACTCCAGCTTTTACCCGGCGCAGGACGCCTGAAATGTGCCCATGTTGCGCAGATTGAAGCCATTTGCGACGCGGAAGATGTGCTGGTGTGGTCGGTTGCGGTTTCGCCAGCCATTGAAAAACTCAAGGTTTGGGAGTTTGATGGTCAGCAGGACTGGAAAAGTTTGCCTGATATCCAGACTCGCGCCAATGAGCCAACGGGTCGTCTGATCCGGTTCTCTCAATTATGCGCAGCGAAAAGCCATACGCTTTGATTTAACCTTTATGATGAAACAGGAGTCACCATGTCTGAAACATTGAATGTTGTTACGTTACTGGGAAGTCTGCGCAAAGGTTCGTTTAATGGAATGGTTGCCCGTACACTGCCCAAGATTGCTCCCGCAGGAATGGAAGTGAGCGCGTTACCGTCGATTGGTGATATCCCACTGTACGATGCCGATCTCCAGCAGGAAGAAGGTTTTCCGGCCAGCGTAGAAGCACTGGCTGAGCAAATCAGAAAGGCTGACGGTGTCGTCATCGTCACACCTGAATATAACTATTCTGTTCCGGGCGGACTGAAGAACGCCATCGACTGGCTGTCTCGCCTGCCCGATCAGCCATTATCCGGCAAACCGGTGCTGATCCAGACCAGCTCCATGGGTGCCATTGGCGGCGCGCGCTGCCAGTACCATCTGCGTCAAATCCTGGTGTTCCTCGACGCCATGGTAATGAACAAGCCGGAATTTATGGGCGGGGTCATTCAAAACAAGGTGGATCCGCAGACGGGTGAAGTGATTGACCAAAGCACGCTGGACCATCTGACCGGCCAGTTGACCGCATTTGGCGACTACATCCAACGCGTGAAAGCCTAAAAGAAAAAGCCCGCCAGCAACGATGCCTGGCGGGCAGTTGTCCAGACCGATATTTTAGTGCGCGTCGATAAACACAATCTTCAGCACAAACAGCAGCGCGACAACGATGACGCACGGGCTGAGATCGCGGAAACGTCCAGTACCGATTTTCATCACGCAGTAAGAGATAAAGCCCAGCGCAATACCTTCGGTAATTGAGAAGCTAAACGGCATCATCACGGCGGTAATAAACGCCGGAACCGCTTCAGTCAGATCATCCCACTTCACGCGTGACAGGCTTGATGTCATCAGGACACCAACGTAAATCAGCGCACCTGCAGCTGCATAGCCCGGTACCATTCCCGCCAGCGGCGACAGGAAGATAACCAGCAGGAACAGCAGGCCAACGACGACTGCAGTCAGGCCGGTACGGCCACCAACCGACACCCCGGAAGAGGATTCAATATAGGCAGTAACGGAAGAAGTCCCGATAAACGCCCCGGTAACCGACGACACGCTATCCACATACAGCGCCTGCTTCATGCGTGGGAACTTGCCCTTCGCGTCCGCCAGACCGGCTTTATCCGTCACGCCAATCAGCGTACCGGAGGAGTCAAACAGGTTGACCAGCATGAACGAGAAAATCACACCCGCCAGGCCAATGTTAAACGAACCGGCCAGATCGACATGTCCGATAACGGACATCACGCTCGGCGGCGCAGAAACGATACCGTTGTAATGGACATCGCCCAGCATCCAGCCCAGCAGCGTGGTTACAATGATGGAAATCAGCACCGCCGCATGAATATTACGTGACGCCAGAATCGCGATGATAAAGAAGCCCAGAATACCGAGAAGTACGCTGTGGGACGTCAGGTTACCGATAGACACCAGCGTGTCTTTGTTGGCGACGATAACACCTGCGTTTTTCAGCCCCATCATGCCGATGAACAGACCGATACCACTGGTGATCCCCACTCGCAGGCTCACCGGGATATTGGCGATCATCCAGTAACGTACGCGGAAAATGGTCAGCAGCAGCAGACCTACCGCGCCCCAGAAGATAGCCCCCATACCGATCTGCCATGACAGGCCCATCGCGCCGACGACCACGAAAGCGAAAAATGCATTCAGGCCCATAGCAGGCGCAAGTGCGACCGGCAGGTTAGCAAATAGCCCCATCAGGATGCTACCAAAGGCAGCAATAAGGCAGGTGGTAACAAAGACTGCGCTGGTATCCATGCCAGCCACGCCAAGAATTTGCGGGTTAACAAAAACGATATACACCATCGTCAGGAAGGTGGTTAAACCGGCGATCACTTCGGTCCGTGCCGTCGTGCCATGTTCGCGCAGTTTGAACACGCGTTCCAGCATCCCCTGGCCAGAAGCCTGGGTTGTGTGTTGTTGACTCATTATCAATTTCCGAACAAGGAGGGAAAATTCGTCGCTATCCTATACCAAAATGCGACAATAGGGTTGGGTTATGAGCAACTTTTTTCATTGATTTTGCTTATACGGCAACGATTGCGTCGCCCAATAATGCATTACGAAAACGTTAAACTTGTTAAAACGGAAATGACATGTCCCAGATAGAAGCCGTATTTTTTGACTGTGACGGTACCCTTGTCGACAGTGAAGTGATTTGTTCTCGCGCGTATGTCAGCATGTTCCAGGCGTTTGGCATTACGCTCGATCTTGAAGAAATTTTCAAACGCTTCAAGGGGGTAAAGCTGTACGAGATCATCGACATTATCAACGAAGAGCACGGTGTCGAACTGGCAAAAGCCGATTTAGAACCGGTTTACCGCGCTGAGGTCGCACGTCTGTTCGATACCGAGCTGGAAGTCATTGCTGGTGCGCACACGCTGCTGGACAGCATGGCTGTGCCAATGTGCGTGGTGTCTAACGGTCCGGTCAGCAAAATGCAGCATTCGCTGGGTAAGCTGGGCATGTTGCACCATTTTCCTGATTTACTGTTCAGCGGCTACGATATCCAACGCTGGAAGCCCGATCCGGCCCTAATGTTCCATGCGGCAAAAGCAATGGACGTTAATGTTGAGAACTGCATTCTGGTTGATGATTCCAGCGCAGGCGCGCAGGCGGGGATTGCGGCGGGGATGGAAGTGTTCTACTTCTGCGCCGATCCGCATAACAAACCGATCGATCATCCAAAAGTCACGACCTTTACCGATCTGACACAGTTGCCGGAATTGTGGAAGGCACGGGGTTGGGATATTACCCGGTAATTTTTTGTAGGCCCGGTAAGCTTGCGCCACCGGGCAATTGCCGGATGGCGCTAACGCTTATCCGGCCTACTTTCTACGTTTTTATCACTCTTTAGGATCTTTGCCCGCCAGCAGCTTATCCAGCTCATCGCCGCCCACGTGACGGAAGTCTTGTCCCTTCACGAAATAGAAGATGTATTCGCAGATATTCTGGCAGCGGTCACCGATACGTTCGATGGAACGTGCGCAGAACAGCGCGGTCAGCACGCTTGGAATGGTACGTGGGTCTTCCATCATATAAGTCATCAGCTGACGCACGATGCCTTCATACTCCTGGTCGACTTTCTTATCTTCGCGATAAATACGTACCGCTTCGTCGAGATCCATACGCGCAAACGCATCCAACACGTCGTGCAGCATCTGCACGGTGTGACGACCCAGCGACTCCAGACTTACCAGCAGCGGCTGGTGTTGTTGCGAGAACTTCTCCAGCGCGGTGCGGCAAATTTTATCTGCCACGTCGCCAATACGTTCCAGCTCAGCGATGGTTTTGATAATCGCCATCACCAGACGCAGGTCGCTCGCTGTCGGTTGACGCTTGGCGATGATGCGTACGCAGGCTTCGTCGATCGCCACCTCCATCATGTTGACGTTCTTATCGCCTTCAATGACGCGCTTCGCCAGCTCGCTGTCCTGGTTGTGCATCGCCGTGATTGCATCAGAAAGCTGCTGCTCGACCATGCCGCCCATGGTCATCACCTGGGTACGGATGCTTTCCAGCTCTGCATTGAACTGGCCGGAAATATGTTTATTAAGGTTAAGGTTATCCACAACAAGCTCCTGAATCAGCCGTAACGACCGGTGATGTAATCTTCAGTTTGTTTCTTCGCGGGCTTGGTGAACAGATCGTCCGTGTTACTGAACTCAATCAACTCGCCCAGGTACATAAATGCCGTGTGATCGGAACAACGCGCAGCCTGCTGCATGTTGTGGGTAACGATAACGACGGTGTAATCCTCTTTCAGCTCAGTGATCAGCTCTTCGATACGCCCGGTAGAAATAGGGTCGAGCGCTGAACATGGCTCATCAAGCAGAAGCACTTCCGGGCGAATGGCGATGCCACGCGCAATACACAGTCGCTGCTGCTGACCACCCGAGAGAGAGTACCCGCTCTGGTGTAATTTATCTTTGGTTTCATTCCACAATGCGGCCTTGGTCAATGCCCACTGCACGCGTTCGTCCATATCCGCACGCGAGAGTTTCTCAAACAGACGTACGCCAAAAGCGATGTTGTCGTAGATGGACATCGGGAACGGCGTGGGCTTCTGGAATACCATGCCCACTTTGGCACGCAGCAGAGCGATATCCTGGGTATTGGTGAGAATATTGTCGCCATCCAGCAGAATTTCACCTTCCGCACGTTGCTCCGGGTACAGTTCAAACATTTTGTTGAACGTACGCAGCAGCGTCGATTTACCACAGCCAGAAGGCCCGATAAACGCCGTTACCTGGTTTTTAGCAATATCCAGGTTGATGTTCTTCAGGGCATGGAATTTGCCATAGTAGAAGTTCAAATCACGAACCTGAATCTTACCTGGGGCAGTATCAACCATACTCATTTCAATCTTTTCCTCATCCGGCGCCGCATCAGCCACGCCGTAAAAATTAACCGTGTTTCTTCTTCGCGAAAATGACGCGCGCCAGAATGTTCAGCAGCAGTACGCACAGAGTAATAATCAGTACCCCGGCCCAGGCCAGTTGCTGCCACTCAGCAAACGGGCTCATCGCAAACTTAAAGATAGTGACCGGCAGGTTGGCGATAGGCTGCATCATGTCAGTGCTCCAGAACTGGTTGGAGAGCGACGTAAACAGCAGCGGAGCCGTTTCACCTGCGATACGAGCAATTGCTAACAGAACACCTGTAATGATCCCCGAGACAGATGCCTTCAGGGTGATCGCAGAAATCATCTTCCATTTCGGCGTACCCAGTGCATAGGCGGCTTCACGCAGGCTATCTGGCACCAGCTTGAGCATGTTCTCTGTGGTACGAATAACAATGGGCACCTGCAGCAGCGCCAGCGCGATCACGCCCGCCCAGCCGGAGAAATGCTCCATTTTTGCTACCACGATGGTGTAAACGAACAGACCGACCACGATGGATGGCGCAGAAAGCAGAATGTCATTGATAAAGCGGATGACCTCAGCCAGCCAGGACTTACGCCCATACTCCGCCAGGTAGATACCCGCCATAATGCCGAGCGGGGTACCAAACACGGTCGCCCACAGAATCAACAGACCGCTACCGGCCAGGGCGTTCGCCAGACCACCACCCGCCGTATTCGGCGGCGGCGTCATTTCGGTGAACAGCGCCAGCGACATACCGTCAATACCGCGGGTGATCGTGGACATCAGGATCCAAATGAGCCAGAACAGACCGAACGCCATGGTCGCCATAGAGAGCGTCAGCGCGATGCGGTTTTTCAGACGACGACGCGCCTGCATTTTACGGCGGGATTCCGCAAGCTGAGCGGTGTTTTGCATTTCAAGCGTAGCCATTAGCGTGCCCCCTCGTTCTTCGCAAGGCGCATGATCATGAACTTAGACGCAGCCAGCACGATGAAGGTGATCACAAACAGAATCAGACCCAGCTCCATCAACGCGGCAACGTGCAGCCCAGATTCCGCTTCGGCAAATTCATTCGCCAGCGCAGAGGTAATACTGTTGCCCGGCATGTACAGCGAGGCACTGTCGAGCTGGTAGGTGTTACCGATGATAAAGGTCACCGCCATGGTTTCACCCAGTGCGCGGCCCAGCCCCAACATCACGCCGCCGATCACGCCATTTTTGGTGAACGGCAGGACGATGCGCCAGATAACTTCCCAGGTGGTACAGCCGATGCCGTAGGCTGACTCTTTCATCAGTACCGGCGTTTGTTCGAACACATCACGCATAACCGCCGCAATGTACGGGATGATCATGATGGCGAGGATCACGCCAGCCGCCAGAATACCGATACCAAAAGCCGGGCCGGAGAACAGTGCGCCAACAAACGGAATGTTGGAAAGGATGTTTCCGACCGGCTCCTGGAAATAAGTCGCAAACAGCGGGGCAAAGATAAACAGCCCCCACATGCCGTACACGATACTCGGAATTGCCGCCAGCAGTTCAATAGCGATGCCCAGCGGGCGACGCAGCCAGCCAGGTGCAAGTTCAGTCAGGAACAGCGCAATGCCGAAACTCACCGGAACGGCAATCAGCAGTGCAATAAGTGAGGTAACCAGCGTACCGTAAATCGGTACTAAGGCACCGTAGATATCGTTTGGCGCATCCCAGTCTTTGGTCCACAGAAAGGAGAAACCAAATTTCTGAATGCTTGGCCAGGAGGAGATAACCAGAGAGACAATAATGCCACCCAACATCAATAGCACAATCAGCGCAGCCAGTCTTACCAGCGCGCTGAAGATCATGTCACCCTTTTTACCCGGTGGGTTAAAAGCAGGCTTGGTTGCAGCCATAAATCACTCTTTAAGTTAAACGCGTTTACGAAGTTGCCCATGCCGGATGGCGCTACGCTTATCCGGCCTACAAAGCGGGCCTACAGTCGAAACCGTAGGGCGGATAAGCGTAGCGCCATCCGCCAACTCGTTAAAGATATTCTATTAGTACAGCGCTTTACCGCTGCTGTCTTTCACGTTGGTCTTCCATGCAGCACGAACCTGCTCAACCACGCTGTCCGGCAGGCTAGCGTAATCCAGGTCGTTAGCCTGTTTGCCGCCATTTTTGTACGCCCAGTCGAAGAACTTCAGCACTTCTGCGCTCTGCTCTGGTTTCTTCGACTCTTTATGGACCAGGATGAAGGTGGTGGAAGTGATTGGCCACGCGTCGTCACCTTTCTGGTTAGTCAGATCCTGAGCGAAAGTTTTGCTCCAGTCAGCGCCTTTTGCGGCGTTAGCAAAGCTCTCTTCTGTCGGGCTTACCGGTTTGCCATCAGCAGAGACCAGCTTGGTGTACGCCAGGTTGTTCTGCTTAGCGTAAGCGTACTCAACGTAACCGATAGAACCCGGCAGACGCTGTACGAACGCAGCGATACCGTCGTTACCTTTACCGCCCAGACCGGTCGGCCAGTTCACAGTAGAGCCGGAACCAATTTTAGATTTCCACTCTTCGTTTACTTTTGCCAGGTAGCTGGTGAAAACGAAGGAAGTACCGGAACCGTCAGCGCGACGCACAACGGCGATATTCTGTGAAGGCAGCTTCAGACCCGGGTTCAGTTTGGTGATGGCTTCATCATCCCACTTCTTAATTTTACCGAGGTAGATGTCACCCAGCGTTTTACCGTCCAGCACCAGCTCGCCGGATTTCAGGCCCGGGATGTTCACAGCCAGCACTACGCCACCGATCACGGTCGGGAACTGGAACAGACCTTCTTGCGCCAGTTTTTCGTCAGACAGCGGTGCATCAGAAGCGCCGAAATCAACGGTATTGGCCGTAATTTGTTTTACACCACCGGAGGAGCCGATACCCTGGTAGTTTACTTTGCTACCGGTCTCTTTCTGATAGGTATCTGCCCATTTGGCATACACTGGCGCAGGGAAGGTTGCACCTGCACCTGTCAGGCTCGCTGCTGCAAACGCAGAGAACGCGCTCATGGATAAGGTCGCGGCGACAACAGTTGCGACAGTGGTACGCATAACTTTCATAATGTCTCCTGCACGGTTTTCGTAAATCGTTGTTTGAGTTGCTACTGTGAGCAAAATAGGACAAACAGGTGACAGTTAAATGTACGAAATATGACAGTTTTATGACAGCAACAACATAAAATATAAAGCATTGAAAAATAACAAAAATAAATCAATTAGCTTTCATTTTTTTTGTCATAAAATTTTTGATGCGTTGGGATTCGGATGGTAAATATGACAACGGCTGTCATAAACAGCCGTTGCCTGAGGAGGATTAGTTTTTAATTTCCATGATGATCGTAGCATTGGCGCTAAAGGTACCGGGCTTTGGCCTGGCACCGGTGGCGCTACCGGGTGCGGCAGAGAAATTGAACTCGCCATCTTCTTCACCCAAACGCGAACGTTTTCCCATATCTGTTTCCATGCGCCCGCCGTTCACATCAACTTCTTTATCGTATTCATCATAAATCTTGATTCCAACATCGTCGTTTGATGTCTGTAACATTGTGGGCGATGTCGCCGTCTGCGTCGCATGTAGCGAAACTTCAACATCTTGCCCAGCCGCCATTCCCGTACATTTAACCGATGCCTTTATCGGAATTTTACGGCTGGTAATCGCCGCACCCGGCGTCGATGAAAATTCGGAGGCGGGTATTTTTTCAAAATTGACTTCAATCACTTGCCCTCCATTAACTTCACACTCCTGTGGAGCGGTAATATCCCCCTGGATATAGACATCGGCTAACGGAGTAGGACTATCTGCACCAGTGGCGTTCGTTTTACCATACAAAGAAGCCATCAACATAGTTGGAATAATCATTTTGCCAATAAATGGTTCCTTGACATAAAAATAAACAATCGCATCTGATCCACTATCAAAATTCGCTATTTTTTTATTATTGGTACATGTATTTTTACCATCAGGATTGTTAGGTTGATTGGAAAAAGGAACATTAATATAACCTCTACCGAGAATAGCGATGGAGATCCCTACATCCAAATACTCATTAAGATTATAATATTGTATATTACTCCGAACCCCTGATTTATCTAACGAGGGATTTTCCACGGCAGTATAATAAACATAGTTGAAATTGTTGGTACAGTAGCAAAACCCATGATATTTATCATCATTATCAACATGCTGCTCAAATGTTTGCCCACTTTTATTTTGAGTTGCACTAATTGTTTTATTTGGGAATGTTAATATACTATGATGCGTTCCACCATCAGCCTCACAATAAAAATCGGCGGCTAATAGATTTTTGCAAAAAATAGCGGACGTTATAAATATAAAACAGATAACCAGTCTCAAATCAATATCCTTTTTATTTGCAGCCAACTTTAACCTGAATCAGTTCATTATTTTTCGGTTCAGGAAAATGGTAATGTGCAGAACAGGTGCCCAGATTACCCGTAATCGTAAAATGACCTTCTGCCGGCATTCCGGATAAATAAAGCTCACCATTATCACCTACAATCCCCGTTACCGTGCCGGACTCTAGATCCGCCGAGGCCATAGCGCCAAATGGCGCGGGTTTACCATCTGGCATCGCTACCGTAAACAGCACACGATAACCAACATGAGTGACAAACGTCGCTTTCACCACAGCGCCGCGCGTAGGTACCAGATTGACAACGGTATTTTCCAGTTCGACATTAGCGCGCGAGAAATAATTACTGTTGATCGCCACCCGGTTTTCATCATACGGATTCATTTGCGTTTTTACCGTATAGCCTCGCCAGTCGGTGGATACGCCGGTGGCGTTCTCCACAGAGAGGCCATCTGCCCCCGGCGCTTCAACCAGCGCCACCGTTTCTCCTAGCTCTTGCGAAAAAGTAATGCCGCCGCTGTGAACCAGAATACCGCCCCTAACTCCGTAGTTAAGGCGCTGTGAATCCTGACTATAGGCATAGCTGCCGTTGACAGATCCATAAGTACCGTCGTAATTCAGGCTGGCATTACTGCTATAGCTGTCTTCTGGATTGCTAACCCATGACTCCTGGACGTTATAGGCAAGGTTATGTCCTTCCAGTGCGGTACCGCCCAATCCAACCTGCATCGTGCTGTCATTATGGTTATTTTGCGTCAGCGAATAGTTGACGTAGCTGTTTTCCAGCCAACCAGAGAGCGGAACCGAAACCGACAGCATAAAAATATGCTCATGATCGTTCTCATCATCATAAGACTGACTGCTTCCATAACGATTGACAGAATCGGTGTAGTTCCAGGAAACGTTCCACGAAATACGCCGCCAGGTGTTGGCATAACCAAACTGAACCAATTTCTCGACGTCATCCGTTTTCCAGTACTGTTGTCGACTCAACGTCAGATAAATATTACCGTAGCCCCGGGCAAAAGATTGCGACCACGTCCCTTCAATACGGCTACGTCGGTTACCAGTCATCCAGAAATCTTCATCATTATTCTGCCGGGATGCCCATTCATTGAGCGTGTAATATCCTTCCGTGGAGTAACGGTATCCAACCAGACGGAAATTCGTATCGGTTTCATCGAAACGCTTAGAATAGAGAAAGCGATAAGATTGCCCGGTTTCATCGTCGCCATCGTCAAAGTTGGCATGCGCGTGAGTCACATCCAATGACAGCGCACCGAGCGAGCCCATATCCTTACCCATCCCCATTGCCGCAGAAGCATAATCATTCGCGACCTGTGTACCGCCATACAGCGTGAGCCCCCACGGCAAACCATGGAGAACCTGAGCCTGTAGCACATTGGGCGTAAAGCCGCTCTCATCGCGTATTTCACCGACGCTAATGTCCACATCGGTTTGCCCTTCACGTTTCAGAATGGCAAGCGAGGCATACGGCTGGGTAAAGTGCTGCTCGCTGCCATCCTCCTCTTTGATGGTCACATCCAGATCGCCGCCGCCGCTGGTGGTGTTAAGATCGGTGATCTCAAAAGCCCCTTGCGGTACAGCAGACTGATAAATAACATAATTATTCTGCCGAATAATCACCGTCGCGTTGCTTTTAGCGATACCACGAACTATTGGCGCAAAGCCATTCTGGCTGGATGGCAACATATCGTCGTCGGTATACAACCGTGCCCCACGGATTTGCGTGCTGTCAAAAACATCACTCGCCGTCCAGGTATCACCCAGCATAATCTGGCTACGCAGCGCGGCAATATCTCGCTGAACGTAGCTACTGATAGAGTGGTATTCAGTACTGTTTTCCGTCGCGTTTAAGGTGCTGTAGTTACGTAGCCGCCAGGCACCGATATTCAAACCGTTGCGTAAGTTGAGGTAATAGCTGTCATCCTCAGAGGAGTCATAATTGGATTTTAATGTGTGTGCCCCGGAGAAATCATAGTTAACCATCAGCGCATTAATCCCCTGATCCCAGCGGGAGGGGCTGATATAATCAGCCGCCGAACTATCCAGATAAATTTGTGGAACAGAAATATTCAACGCCAGTTTGTTAGCATCAAAAAACCACGATGAGCCATCGATCAAGGGAACCGGATTGATACACGCTTCACTATCAGCCTCATTCAGTTCCTTCAGCGCATTAACTTTTACACCATAGGAAGATAAAACATCCTTTATGGCAATAAAGCAGGGGTGAAGCTCCCCTTCCGGTGAGTTCTGAATAAATTTAATATCCTGTCGTTCAAAAAAACGACCATTAACGATTACATCAACCTTATAATTACCCGGAGGAAGCGCATTTGAGCGGTTAAACTGACGGATATCGACATTAACCGGGTGATCGATCTCCAGAAGATTCGGGTTAAATAATGAATCCTGCGCCATACTCTGAAAAGTAGCGCTCATAAAAACGCCGGAAACCAGTATGAAATAACGACCTGAATCAATCATCGTGACGTCCTTGTCGGGTAGTTAAAGGGCCCTTTTTATCGGATCGCTGATCGCACCGTAATCGTTAATGAATTTCCATACCAACGAACGCCCAGCAGCCCCTTCAGGAATGTCCAGGGCTATCGTTTCAAACGGCTTAATCATATTTAAGGTGATATCTTTTCCGTCAACAATTACGCTCATCACATTGATATGAATAGGCGTTGGATTATTCACCATCAGTTTATTTCCCTGACGCTGCCAGGATACTTTGGCTACTGCCTTTTCCGGCGTAATGGTTATCGACGCGGGACGCCAGAAAAGCTTAATTCGTGTTTTAATAGCAATTTCAAGAGAGCTCCCCTCTTTTTTATTCGTTGACGGGGGAATATTTTTAACATTAAACCAAAAAACAGATTCACGATCGGTAGGAAGATTACCCTCTGTTTTAATAATACGTAATATTTTTTCTTGCCCAGCCTCGAGTCGCGACACAGGAGGAATCGTCGTAAAGGGCGGTTTGCTCTTATCATTTTTGTCAAATGGATCGACCCACGACTGAATTAAATAAGGGAGTTTAGATTCTTTATTATAAATAGATATCGTTGCATCGGGTGCATTACCTGGAAAAATAACTCGTGTGCCTCCAACAACGATACCTGAAAAAGACACCGATGAATAAAATGAAAAGACCATAAACAGAACTATTTTAAAATAATGACCAGGCATACATGTATCCAGAAATAAAAAGACGCTCGCTATAACAAAGAAAAAGGAATAGCACAATAACGAGCGCCATTTAATTAACAATGAATATTCAATTGAAACGAATGACTCTTTGTATTACTTCACATATTCAACGGTGAACTGGGAATCGGCGTTAGCGGTACCGGCAGTCACTGTCGCAGAAGTGGCAATATAACGAGCAACAAACTGCATAGACGCTTTAGTCGCAACAATCGGGGTTTCAGCTGATTTTGTATACAGCTTAACCTGAGAGTTATCAGCTTTGTTATAGATACGGATCGCAACACCTGTTGCGGTAATCGGTGCAGGTTCAGTTCCTGTATAATCACCCGGAGTCGTCGTATTCAGCGGATCGCCAATAGCCAGGTCGCCATTACCGTCGGCAGCTTCTGTGCCATCGAAGCGAACGCCCGCTTTGGTATATGTATCCGGGCATTTCTCCAGGTCAATATGGAAAGCCGTCGGCGCGGCGGTAGAACCTGCACCGGTGAATGCAGTACGGTTTACTTTACCTAAGTCGACACTCTGATCTTTGGTATCTGCGGTCACTTCACACGTACTGTCAATCACTTCACCACGAAAGTGGACGGTACCATCAGAAGCAAATACCTGGCTTGCCATAATCGTAGAAGAAAGCACCAACGCACCCGTAATTAAATTTAGTTTCATTTTATCCCTTTATATATTAAATTATCTTAACGTTTTATTTTCACAGATAAAAAATAAAACAAATATCCTTTACATCGGGATAGATAATACTCCTTAAAATATATAAACAGCAAATTACAAAATCTGTAAAACAGAAATAATCAGGTTTACAGATTTCATTAACTAATAATACAAGCATATACATTAATTATTAATATAACAATTACCTCACATTTTATATATCAGAATTTAAATTTTCAGAATTCACCCATAAAAAAGTGCAAAAAAAACACAATCAGCTCAATCTACAAGCTAACATCATTATTATTTATATGATTTAAATATAATTACAAACAGGTGATTAATCTATAATTAAAATACTATTTAGAATATTTGTAAATGCAAATAAAAAAGGTTGCTGTATTGCTACAGCAACCCTTAATAGCTTTGTACTAAGTATTATTCTACGGTAACTGACTTCGCCAGGTTACGCGGCTGATCGACGTCGGTGCCTTTAATCAGTGCCACATGATACGCCAGCAGCTGCAGCGGAACGGTGTAGAAGATTGGTGCAATCACCTCTTCCACATGCGGCATCTCAATGATGTGCATGTTTTCGCTGCTGGTAAAGCCAGCATCCTGGTCAGCAAAGACGTACAGCTGACCGCCACGGGCGCGAACTTCTTCAATGTTGGATTTCAGTTTTTCCAACAATTCGTTGTTCGGCGCAACCACGATAACTGGCATATCGGCATCAATCAGCGCCAGCGGACCGTGTTTCAGTTCACCTGCGGCATAAGCTTCAGCGTGAATATAAGAGATCTCTTTCAGCTTCAGCGCGCCTTCCAGCGCAATTGGATACTGATCGCCACGGCCAAGGAACAGCGCATGATGTTTGTCAGAGAAACCTTCTGCCAGAGCGGCAATGCGTTTGTCCTGAGACAACATCTGCTCAATACGACTCGGCAGCGCCTGCAGACCGTGAACGATCTCCTGCTCAATAGACGCATCAAGGCCTTTCAGACGGGACAGTTTCGCCACCAGCATCAGCAGAACGGTCAGCTGAGTGGTAAATGCCTTCGTGGAGGCCACACCGATTTCGGTACCGGCATTGGTCATCATCGCCAGGTCAGATTCACGCACCAGAGAGGAGCCCGGAACGTTACAGATAGCCAGCGATCCCAGATAGCCCAGCTCTTTAGATAAGCGCAGGCCCGCCAGGGTATCCGCCGTTTCACCAGACTGAGAAAGGGTAATCATCAGGCTGTTACGGCGCACGGCGGATTTGCGATAGCGGAATTCGGAAGCGATTTCGACATCACAAGGAATACCCGCCAGCGATTCAAACCAGTAGCGGGACACCATACCGGAGTTGTAAGACGTACCGCAGGCGATAATCTGGATATGCTCAACCTGAGACAGCAGCTCGTTGGCACGCGACCCCAGCTCGCTTAAATCCACTTCACCGTGGCTAATGCGCCCGGTCAGCGTATTTTTAATCGCGTTCGGCTGTTCGTAGATCTCTTTCTGCATGTAGTGGCGATAAATACCTTTTTCGCCCGCGTCATACTGCAGATTCGATTCGATATCCTGACGTTTCACTTCTGCGCCAGACTTGTCGAAAATAGAGACAGAACGACGAGTCACTTCCGCGATGTCACCCTCTTCCAGGAAGATGAAGCGACGGGTTACCGGCAGCAGCGCCAGCTGATCGGAAGCGATGAAGTTTTCGCCCATACCCAGACCAATCACCAGCGGGCTACCAGAACGGGCCGCCAGCAGGGTTTCCGGATTACGGGTATCCATGATCACCGTGCCGTAGGCACCACGTAGTTGGGGAATAGTGCGCAGCACGGCTTCACGCAGCGTACCACCCTGCTCCAGTTCCCAGTGCACCAGGTGAGCAATCACTTCGGTGTCGGTTTCAGAAACAAAGGTATAGCCACGCGTTTTCAACAGCTCACGCAGTGGTTCATGGTTTTCAATGATGCCGTTATGCACCACAACAATGTGTTCAGAAACATGAGGATGCGCGTTCGCTTCTGAAGGTTCACCGTGTGTCGCCCAACGGGTATGAGCGATACCTGTACCACCATGCAACGGATGTTCTTCCGCAGCAGCAGTCAGCATCTGCACTTTACCCAGACGACGCAGACGGGTCATGTTACCTTCAGCATCGACGACGGCCAGACCAGCAGAGTCATAACCACGATATTCCAGACGACGTAAACCTTCGAGAAGGATTTCAGCTACATCACGCTGCGCGATAGCGCCAACAATTCCACACATATTTTTTGATTCCGAATTTAGGCATTATGCCTGTCGTTGTCGCTGACCTGTATTTGCCCATTTCGGGCGCCCCGAGCCTTGTAGAGAGTGGGGTTATTTTTATGGTACTGCTTGTTGAGCGGAGGATTATGTTATCCCCTCATCTCTTGTGTGCCTGATGGCGCTTACGCTTATAAGGCCTACAGAACGTCACCGCACGTAGGCCGCCATCCGGCAAAAATCACTTACTTCTTCTTCACCGGACGCTGCCAGCCCTGTTTATGGACCTGAGGTACACGGCTTAATACCAGTTCGTTATCGGCGACATTACGCGTTACGGTGGTTCCGGCGGCAATCGTCGCACCTTTACCAACGGTGACAGGCGCCACCAGCTGAGTATCAGAACCCACAAACACATCATCACCAATAATGGTTTTAAACTTATTGGCGCCATCGTAGTTGCAGGTAATCGTACCCGCGCCGATATTCACGTTATCGCCAATTTCCGCATCACCCAGGTAGGTCAAATGACCGGCTTTGGAGCCTTTACCCAGACGCGCTTTTTTCATTTCGACAAAGTTACCCACGTGCGCGCCTTCCTGCAGCTCAGCACCCGGGCGCAGACGTGCGAATGGACCAATGGTGCAAGCGGCTTCCAGATGCGC
The DNA here is from genome assembly GCF_030334485.1 of Citrobacter sp. Cf072. Taxonomy (NCBI): domain Bacteria; kingdom Pseudomonadati; phylum Pseudomonadota; class Gammaproteobacteria; order Enterobacterales; family Enterobacteriaceae; genus Citrobacter; species Citrobacter sp. Cf072. Next base: position 164,883 of record NZ_JAOWDX010000035.1, read on the forward strand.
ATCTTCCACCACACTGTATGGGCTAAGCTCGCAACCCTCACCAATCACGCTGTTTTTGATGATGCAACCGGCGCCAATCTTGACGCGATCCCCAACGGTTACGTTACCTTCAATGATAACGTTAGTATCAATTTCAACATCGCGCCCGTGAATAAGCGTACCGCGAAGATCAAAACGTGCCGGATCGCGCAACATCACGCCCGCCAGCAGCAGTTTTTCTGCCTGCTCGGACTGATAAACACGTTCCAGGCGGGATAGCTGAAGACGGTTATTCACCCCTTCAGTTTCGCTAATGCGTGCCGGATGTACTGCAGCAATTTCACGTCCTTCCTTATACGCCATCGCGATGATATCGGTGATGTAGTATTCACCCTGCACGTTATTGTTGGTCAGTTTAGACAGCCAACGCTTCATGTCAGCGCCGTTGGCAATCAGGATACCAGTGTTTATTTCCTGGATTTGACGCTGCTCGTCGGTGGCATCTTTATGCTCAACGATACCCGTGACATTGCCGTTATCGCGGGTAATTCGGCCATAACCGGTTGGGTCATCAAGTTTTACCGTTAGCAAGCCAATGCCGCCCTGCGGTTTAGCTTCACGCAGGCGACGTAAGGTATCGGTAGAGATCAGCGGCACATCGCCATAGAGCATTAAAATGTCTTCATCATCACCAAAGAATGGCGCCGCCTGCTGCATTGCATGGCCGGTACCCAACTGTTCCGCCTGCAGAACCCAGTTCAGATTGCCATCTTTCAGCGTCTGCTTGAGCAAATCACCACCGTGCCCGTAGACCAGATGTACGTGAGTCGCACCTAATTCATTAGCAGCATCAATGACATGCTGAACCATCGGTTTTCCTGCGAGGGTATGCAGCACTTTAGGGAGATCGGAATACATACGCGTGCCTTTGCCTGCGGCAAGGATCACGACGCTCATAGCATTATTCAACATACACATCCTGACTGTAATTTGAGAACGAATTTATACCGTTTCACATTGAAAATACTACATTTTTTTCAGCGTGAAATGGACCGAAGATAAAACGTTCAACAGGGGTAATTCCCCATCTGATAACTCACTATTTTCGTCTAAATCAGTATCTTTTGTCTGCCAAAAACCTGGGGACTGCTCTTATTAAAGCCTTAGGTTAATGTTTTTGCTATTTTTTTACCGCATGAATAAAGAGTTACACATGCAAAGCCCGATTTTTTTTATGTGATTCAGTGAGAAACCGAACATGTGTACGCGAAATAAAAAGTTGAGGGAGAAGAGTAGGGGAGGGGATTTATAACAACAAGTGGCGCTGACTGATAAACCATATCAAGCATCGCGCCACAGGACAGGCAGGTAAAGTCTAAAAGCTCATATTGCTGAACATGGCGATGATTTTATTGAGTAATTTCATGTTGGCATCTCTTTTTATCTGATTTTATTATGTGACATACATCACATAAAAAGAGTCTACGCCGCATTTTTTAGCCAATCAATATTTTTATGATCTAAATCACAAAACAGCTTTCAATTTAAATGTTCTTGCAGCAAAAACAAAAAAAGCCAGCCTGGAAACCAGACTGGCCTTTGTGCTTTTCAAGCCGGTGTTACATCGCTTTTTTGGTCAACTCGATAACGCGCAGTTTCGCGATCGCTTTGGCCAGTTCCGCAGATGCCTGAGCGTAATCCACGTCACCATGAGAGCTCTTGATGTGCTCTTCAGCCTTACGCTTCGCTTCCAGGGCTCTCGCTTCATCGAGATCCTGTCCGCGAATCGCGGTATCAGCCAGAACGGTCACGCTGCCAGGCTGCACTTCGAGAATGCCGCCGGACAGGTAGATAAACTCTTCATGACCGAACTGTTTAACGATGCGGATCATACCAGGCTTAATGGCGGTGAGCAGCGGTGCGTGACCCGGGAAAATACCCAGTTCACCTTCACTACCCGTTACCTGGATTTTCTCGACCAGACCAGAGAACATTTGTTGCTCTGCGCTGACGACGTCCAGGTGGTAAGTCATTGCCATATCACCCTCCGATTAAGGCGTTAAAGTTTTTTGGCTTTTTCCACGGCTTCGTCGATAGAACCAACCATGTAGAACGCCTGCTCTGGCAGGTGGTCGTATTCGCCTTCCATGATGCCTTTAAAGCCACGGATGGTGTCTTTCAGGGAAACGTATTTGCCCGGAGAACCGGTGAATACTTCCGCAACGAAGAACGGCTGGGACAGGAAGCGCTGAATCTTACGTGCGCGAGCTACCACCAGTTTATCTTCTTCAGACAGTTCATCCATACCCAGGATGGCGATGATGTCTTTCAGTTCCTGATAACGCTGCAGCAGGGACTGTACGCCACGCGCGGTGTCGTAGTGTTCCTGACCAACAACCAGCGGATCCAGCTGACGGCTGGTGGAGTCCAGCGGGTCAACTGCCGGGTAGATACCCAGAGATGCGATCTGACGGCTCAGTACCACGGTTGCATCCAAGTGAGCAAAGGTGGTTGCTGGGGATGGGTCAGTCAAGTCATCCGCTGGTACGTATACCGCCTGAACGGAGGTGATAGAACCGGTTTTGGTGGAGGTGATACGTTCCTGCAGAACACCCATCTCTTCCGCCAGGGTCGGCTGGTAGCCTACCGCTGATGGCATACGACCCAGCAGTGCAGATACTTCTGTACCGGCCAGGGTGTAACGATAGATGTTATCAACGAACAGCAGAACGTCACGACCTTCGTCACGGAACTTCTCAGCCATGGTAAGACCGGTCAGCGCAACACGCAGACGGTTTCCCGGCGGCTCGTTCATCTGGCCATATACCAGGGATACTTTGTCCAGAACGTTGGAGTCGGTCATTTCGTGGTAGAAGTCGTTACCCTCACGAGTACGTTCACCTACGCCCGCAAACACGGAGTAACCGGAGTGTTCGATCGCGATGTTACGGATCAGCTCCATCATGTTTACGGTTTTACCTACACCCGCACCACCGAACAGACCAACTTTACCGCCCTTAGCGAACGGACACATCAGGTCGATAACTTTGATACCGGTTTCCAGCAGTTCCTGAGAGCTTGACAGCTCTTCGTAGGAAGGTGCTGCACGGTGGATAGCCCAACGCTCTTCTTCACCGATATCGCCTTTCATGTCGATCGGGTGACCCAGAACGTTCATGATACGACCCAGCGTTGCTTTACCTACCGGGACTTCGATCGGGTGCTCGAGGTCTTTAACTTCCAGACCACGACGCAGACCGTCAGAAGAACCCATGGCGATGGTACGTACGATACCGCCGCCGAGCTGCTGCTGAACTTCCAGCACCAGGCTCTCTTTACCATTCATAACCTCAAGAGCATCGTACACGCGCGGTACGGCATCCTGAGGGAATTCGACGTCAACCACGGCGCCGATTACCTGGACAATTTTTCCAGTAGCCATCTTGAATCCTCTACGAATTAACCTGGTTATACCGCGGATGCACCACCGACGATTTCGGTGAGTTCCTGAGTAATGCTGGCCTGACGAGCTTTGTTGTATACCAACTGCAGCTCTTTAATCAGGCTGCCGCCATTGTCGGTCGCGGCTTTCATCGCCACCATACGTGCGGCCTGCTCGCTGGCCAGGTTTTCTACCACGCCCTGATAAACCTGAGACTCGACATAACGACGCAGCAGGGTATCCAGCAGCGCTTTCGGGTCTGGCTCATACAGGTAATCCCAGGATTTACGCTTCAATTCATCATCATCTGATGCCGGCAGAGGCAGCAGTTGGGTGATGGTTGGCGTCTGAGACATGGTGTTAATAAATTTGTTGCTGACAACGTACAGTCTGTCCAGGCGACCTTCATCGTAGGCCTGCAGCATCACTTTAACCGGACCGATCAGTTCGGACAGGGAAGGGTTATCCCCCATACCGGTTACCTGAGCAATCACATTACCGCCAACGGAGTTAAAGAAAGACACGCCCTTAGAGCCGATCATTGCGATATCGCACTGAACGCCTTTATCGGACCATGTTTTCATATCCGCCAGCAGCTTTTTGAACAGGTTAATGTTCAAGCCACCGCACAGACCACGGTCGGTCGACACCACCAGGTAGCCCACGCGTTTAACGTCGCGTTCTTCCAGGTAAGGGTGCTTATATTCCAGATTACCATTCGCAAGGTGACCAATCACTTTGCGCATGGTCTCTGCATAAGGACGGCTGGCCGCCATGCGATCCTGCGATTTACGCATTTTGGAAGCGGCGACCATCTCCATCGCTTTAGTGATCTTCTGCGTGTTCTGGACGCTTGCGATCTTACTACGTATCTCTTTTGCGCCGGCCATGAGCTTCTCCTCAATGCCTTGCGGTCCACCCTAAAGCAGACCGCCAGACGTTACCAGGACTGGGTTGCCTTGAAGGAATCGAGGATAGCTTTCAGCTTGCCTTCGATTTCATCGTTATAGCCACCGGACTGGTTGATCTCTTGCATCAGCGGAGCGTGGTCACGGTCAACGTAAGCCAGCAGAGCGGCTTCGAAGCTACCGATTTTCGCCAGTTCCACATCTTCGAGGTAACCGCGTTCAGCCGCGAACAGCACCACACCCTGCTGTGCAACAGACATTGGCGCATACTGTTTCTGCTTCAGCAGTTCAGTTACTTTCTGACCGTGGCTCAGCTGCTTACGAGTAGCTTCATCCAGGTCGGAAGCGAACTGAGAAAACGCTGCCAGTTCACGATACTGCGCCAGCGCGGTACGAATACCACCGGACAGTTTCTTGATGATCTTGGTCTGCGCTGCACCACCAACACGAGATACGGAGATACCCGGGTTAACTGCCGGACGAATACCGGAGTTAAACAGGTTGGTTTCCAGGAAGATCTGACCATCGGTAATAGAAATTACGTTGGTCGGAACGAACGCAGAAACGTCACCCGCCTGGGTTTCGATAATCGGCAGAGCGGTCAGGGAGCCGGTTTTACCTTTAACTTCACCATTGGTGAACTTCTCAACGTATTCCGCGTTTACGCGGGATGCGCGTTCCAGCAGACGGGAGTGGAGGTAAAATACGTCGCCCGGGAATGCTTCACGTCCTGGTGGACGACGCAGCAGCAGGGAAACCTGACGGTAAGCAACAGCCTGTTTAGACAGGTCATCGTAAACGATCAGTGCATCTTCACCGCGGTCACGGAAGTATTCGCCCATTGCGCAACCGGCATATGGTGCCAGGTATTGCAGTGCAGCAGATTCAGACGCGGTCGCCACAACAACGATGGTGTTGGACAGTGCGCCGTGTTCTTCCAGTTTACGAACCACGTTAGAAATGGTGGACGCTTTCTGGCCGATAGCCACGTACACACATTTGATGCCGGAATCACGCTGGTTGATGATGGCATCGATTGCCATCGCGGTTTTACCTGTCTGACGGTCACCGATGATCAGCTCACGCTGGCCACGACCGATTGGGATCATGGCATCAACAGATTTATAACCGGTCTGTACTGGCTGGTCGACGGACTGACGTTCGATTACGCCCGGTGCGATAACTTCGATTGGCGAGAAGCCATCGTTATCAACCGGACCTTTACCGTCAATCGGGGAACCCAGAGTGTTCACCACACGACCCAGCAGGCCACGGCCAACCGGAACTTCCAGAATACGACCCGTACACTTAACCTTCATGCCTTCGGCGAGGTCAGCGTATGGACCCATCACAACTGCACCTACGGAGTCGCGCTCCAGGTTCAGTGCGATAGCGTAACGGTTACCCGGCAGGGAAATCATCTCACCCTGCATACAATCGGCCAGGCCGTGAATGCGGATAACACCGTCACTTACAGAAACAATAGTACCTTCGTTGTGAGCTTCGCTCACAACATTGAACTGAGCAATGCGCTGCTTGATCAGTTCGCTGATTTCGGTGGAATTCAGTTGCATGCTCCAGTCCCCTTAAGACTGCAAGACGTCTGCAAGGCGTTCAAGACGGCCGCGTACGCTGCCATCAATGACCATATCACCCGCTCGGATGATTACGCCTGCCATTACAGACTTATCGATTTTGCAATTCAGCTTAACTTTGCGTGACAGACGTTTTTCCATCGCTGCGCTAATCTTCTTAAGCTGTTCATCACTCAGTGCATTGGCAGAAGTAACTTCTACCTCAGAGATAGCCTCACTGGCTGCACGCAGGTGAATAAACTGCTCAAGAACATCCGGGAGCGCATTCAGACGGTTATTTTCAGCCATTACCCGAATCAGGTTTTGGCCACTTTCGTCCAGTTGCTCACCGCATACGGCGATAAACGACTCAGCGAGCGTTTCCGGCGCCAGCGCGCCAGAGAGAAGCTCTGCCATTTGTTCGTTTTTTGTCACCTCAGCGGCAAACATCAGCATATCCTGCCAACGGTCAACGCTTTGGTGCTCAACGGCAAAGTCAAAAGCTGCTTTGGCGTAGGGGCGAGCTACCGTAACAAATTCAGACATCAGCCCCTCCCTCCTTACAGTTCAGCGACAAGTTTGTCCACGATGTCGCTATTAGCAGCTTCATCCACGGAACGTTCGATGATCTTCTCGGCGCCAGCAACAGCCAGGATAGCAACTTGCTTACGCAGCTCTTCGCGAGCACGTTTACGCTCGGCTTCAATTTCCGCCTGCGCCTGTGCCACGATTTTAGTACGTTCCTGCTCTGCTTCAGTTTTAGCTTCGTCCAGGATCTGAGCACGGCGTTTGTTCGCCTGCTCGATGATTACCTGAGCTTCCGCCTTCGCTTTTTTCAGCTGGTCGGTCGCGCTGGCCTTTGCAAGGTCAAGATCCTTATGTGCTCGTTCTGCAGAAGCAAGGCCGTCAGCAATTTCTTTTTGACGTTTTTCGATGGCAGCCATTAAAGGCGGCCATACGTACTTCATGCAGAACAGAACGAACAGGACAAACGCGATGGCCTGGCCGAGGATTGTTGCGTTAAGATTCACAGCACAATGCCTCTATCTAGTTAACGTTCTGATATTGCTCTTAATTCAAGCAACGCTTACTACGCGACAGCAAACATCACGTACAGACCCAGACCTACAGCGATCATTGGGATTGCATCCACCAGACCCATAACGATAAAGAACTGAGTACGCAGCAGAGGAATCAGATCCGGTTGACGCGCTGCGCCTTCCAGGAATTTACCCCCGAGGATGCCGATACCGATCGCAGCACCGATTGCCGCCAGACCCATCATCACAGCGGCAGCAATGTACAGCAGATCCATATTCAGGTTTTCCATGACAGTCTCCAGTTTGTTTCAGTTAAAACGTAGTAGTGTTGGTAAATTAATGCTCTTCAGATGCCATCGACAGATAGACAATCGTCAGAACCATAAATATGAAGGCTTGCAGCGTGATAATCAGTATGTGGAAAATGGCCCACGGCACATTCAGGATCCACTGTGACCACCACGGCAACAGACCAGCAATCAGAATGAAAATCAGCTCACCAGCGTACATGTTACCGAACAGTCGCAGACCAAGTGAGATTGGTTTGGACAGCAGGCTTACCCCTTCAAGGATTAAGTTGACAGGGATGAACGCCCAGTGATTGAACGGCTGCAGCGTCAACTCTTTCGCGAAGCCACCGATGCCTTTCATTTTGATGCTGTAGAACAGAATGAGGATAAATACGCCCAGCGCCATCGACAGGGTGATGTTCACGTCAGCAGACGGAACCACACGCAGAGCCGGTAGGCCAAAGATATGCTCACCGATGTACGGCAGCAGGTCGATAGGCAGCAAATCCATCAAGTTCATCAGGAATACCCAGACGAAAATCGTCAGGGCCAGCGGAGCAATCAGCTTGCTTTTGCCATGGTACATGTCTTTCACGCTACCATGCACAAAGCCGATTACCAGCTCAATCGCAGTCTGAAATTTACCTGGTACGCCGCTGGTCGCCTTTTTGGCTACGCTACGGAACATAAGCAGGAACAACAGACCCAGAACCACCGAGAAGAAAATGGAGTCAATATTGAGCGTCCAGAAGGTGGCTGGGGGGTTGTGCGGATCCACCAGCGAGAATGTACGTAGGTCCAACTGAAGGTTATTCAGATGGTGTCCTATGTAATCCTGCGGCGTCATATTTTCTGAAGCCATGATGCCTTTACCCTTTGTTGTTAATTACAGCCGGCGCCAGTATCTGAACCACCAGCACCAAAACCCACGTAACGATCAGCGGCATGAATACCGCTTTCAAAACAGCCAACGCCACCACCAACAACACCAGCATAGCTAATACCTTGAAGGCTTCGCCGAAAGCGAACGTCCAGGCTACTCGGCCTTTAGCTGGTGTATGTGCCTGGTGACGCCAGGCAAATATCATAAACAACACATTAGGCAGTAACACTGCCAATCCACCGCACAATGCGGAGATGCCCCAGAAAGGGTCTTTGAGGCTAAATAGCAGTCCACTTGCTATTACCGCCAGAAACTGTGTGAGCAAAAGCTTACGAGCAACGTTTCGACTCAAGAGCGACATAGACATCACGTTTTTACTCCTGCTCCCTTCGAGGTATGCCGCGTGTCGTATAAAACGTTCTTTATGGCTTAGAGTCAAGCATCAAAAAGCGGTCAAATTATACGGTGCGCCTTCTCGATTTCAAACAATAAGTAGCTAAAAAGTGAATAAATGTTTAAATATTTTTCGCTACGCCACATTTATCACTTTTATGCAAACTGTGAACGATCATGCAAAACTGCAAAAGCCGCGTAAACACTGGCTGCAAAGCGTGCACCAGATCACATATTAAGCATATTCGCCCCGGCACTATTTATTTACTTGGCAAATGATGCCATTTCAACTTTTTGATATTTAAGCCTAAAATTCGTTACTGTTTTAAAAATAGCGAATAACAACAAAAAAACCACCCATTGACATTTATAATAAAAAATTAACACGGGCGGTGATTCTTTGATTCTATTTTTAGCAGGCTGATATTTTCACAGCTGACTTGTTTCACTTTTAACAAAAAACGGTACGTTATAGTTATGATGCAAAACCGTAAGGCATTAGTGAAATGTAACGACATTTAACCACACTATTCCTTATGACTTTTAACACCCGAAGAACCGTTTTTTTTCTATTTTTTTTGATAAAAATTAAATTTTGTTTGGCTTAATAACCACCAGATGACGTTCACCATCCAGTTGCGGAACGCGTAATTTTTCGACCGACTCGACGCTGAATTCTGCAGGCAACGAGGCAATTTCATCTTCAGGCAACTGCCCTTTTAGCGCATAAAAACGCCCTTCCTGGCCAGGCAAATGATGGCACCAGCTCACCATATCATTGAGTGACGCGAAAGCACGGCTAATCACCCCATCAAACGGCGGCTCCGAAGGGAATTCTTCAACGCGACTTTGCACTGGAGTGATGTTAGTAAGCGCAAGCTCATGCTGCACCTGGCGCAAGAAACGAACGCGTTTTCCCAGGCTATCCAGCAGTGTGAAATGCGCTTCAGGACGTACGATGGAGAGAGGGATTCCCGGTAGGCCCGGACCAGTGCCGACATCGATAAAACGCTCGCCCTTCAGGTACGGCGCGACGACAATGCTGTCCAAAATATGGCGCACCAGCATTTCGTTGGGATCACGCACCGACGTCAGGTTGTACGCTTTGTTCCATTTTTGCAGCATATCGACATACGCAATCAGCTGATTTTTCTGGTGATCGGTAAGAGAAATACCGGCATCAGCCAGCAGACGAGAGAGTTTGTTGAGCACGGTCGTTACCTGTAAATAATCTATTGCCCGACGCGCTGTCGCTTATCGGGCCGACAAATTTGTAGGGCGGGCAAACGAAGCGCTCCCGCCAAAAAGTGATATCAAGCGCTGCGACGCAGCATACCTTGTTTTTTCAGCCATACCAGCAGAATGGAGATGGCGGCAGGTGTTACGCCGGAAATACGCGATGCCTGGCCGATCGATACCGGTTTGTGATCGTTCAGTTTGGCAATGACCTCATTCGACAAGCCAGAGACCTGACGATAATCCAGCGTTGCAGGCAACAGGGTGTTCTCATTACGCTGTTGTCTCTCGATCTCTTCCTGCTGACGGGCGATATATCCTTCGTATTTCACCTGAATTTCAACCTGTTCCGCGGCCTGAGCATCATCAAGCGCAGGTGCAAACGCAGATAAAGAGGTCAACTGAGCATAGGTCATATCCGGGCGACGCAGCAGATCTTCACCGCTCGCTTCACGTGACAGAGGTGTCGCCAGGTGAGCATTCACTTCTGCAGCGGACTCCGCTAACGGATTCACCCAGGTTGATTTGAGACGCTGGCGTTCTTGTTCAATACGCTCCAGCTTCTCGTTGAAGCGAGCCCAACGCTCATCGTCCACCAGTCCCAGCTCACGGCCAATTTCGGTCAGACGCAGGTCGGCGTTATCTTCGCGCAGCATCAAACGGTATTCCGCGCGTGAGGTGAACATGCGGTACGGTTCTTTGGTGCCCAGCGTACACAGATCGTCCACCAGCACACCAAGATAAGCCTGATCGCGGCGCGGCGCCCAGCCGTCTTTGTCAGCAGACAAGCGTGCGGCGTTCAGACCAGCCAGCATCCCTTGCGCGGCAGCTTCTTCATAACCGGTCGTACCGTTGATCTGACCAGCAAAGAACAGACCCTGGATGAATTTGCTTTCCAGAGTAGGTTTCAGGTCGCGCGGATCGAAGAAATCATACTCAATCGCGTAGCCAGGACGGACGATTCTGGCATTTTCCATCCCCTGCATGGAACGGACAATTTGCATCTGCACATCGAACGGCAGGCTGGTGGAGATGCCATTCGGGTAAATTTCGTTAGACGTCAGTCCTTCCGGTTCGAGGAAGATCTGATGTTGGTTACGATCGGCAAAGCGCATCACTTTGTCTTCGATCGACGGGCAATAGCGTGGGCCGATACCTTCGATCACGCCTGCGTACATCGGGCTACGATCGAGGTTATTACGGATCACATCATGGGTTTTTTCATTGGTATGCGTGATGTAACACGGCATCTGGCGCGGATGTTGAGATGCATCGCCCAGGAATGAGAAGACCGGCATCGGGTTATCGCTGTTTTGCTGGCCGAGCACGCTGAAATCAATCGTGCGCGCATCGATTCGCGGCGGTGTACCGGTTTTCAGGCGACTGACGCGCAGCGGCAGTTCACGCAGACGACGTGACAGCGGAATAGACGGCGGATCGCCAGCGCGGCCACCGCTGTAGTTGTCCAGACCAATATGAATTTTGCCGTCGAGGAAAGTTCCCACGGTTAACACGACCGCTTTGGCACGGAACTTCAGTCCCATTTGGGTTACCGCGCCCACGACACGATCGTTTTCAACAATCAGATCTTCAACCGCCTGTTGGAAGATCATCAGGTTGGGTTGATTCTCCAGTGCGGTACGTACCGCCTGGCGATAGAGCACACGATCGGCCTGAGCGCGAGTAGCACGAACGGCAGGCCCTTTGCTGGCGTTTAGTATCCTAAACTGGATACCCGCATGGTCGATCGCTTTTGCCATCAACCCACCAAGCGCATCCACTTCTTTTACCAGGTGTCCCTTCCCAATACCGCCGATCGCCGGGTTGCAGCTCATCTGCCCCAGAGTGTCGATATTGTGTGTCAAAAGCAGAGTCTGTTGACCCATTCGCGCCGCGGCCATTGCGGCCTCGGTGCCTGCATGACCCCCGCCAATGATGATGACGTCAAAAGGATCCTGATAAAACATGGTGATTGCCTCGCATAACGCGGTGTGAAAATGGATTGAAGCCCGGGCCGTGGATTCTACTCAACTTTAGTCGATGGAGAAAGACCTGGGATCCTGGGTATTAAAAAGAAGATCTTTTTATTTAGAGATCTGTTTTATTGTGATCTCTTATTAGGATCGCACCTTTCTGTGGATAAGGGCGATCCTTTAAGTAAGATCAACAGGTTGCTGAGGATCATTAGCTGTGAATGATCGGTGATCCTGGTCCGTATAAGCTGGGATCAGAATGAAGGGTTATACACAACTCAAAAACTGAACAACAGTTGTTCTTGGGATAACTACCGGTTGATCCAAGCTTTTAACCAGAGTTATCCACATAAAAAAGTACGATCTTTACAAATCTCTGAGCAACGGATGCCACGATCCCAGCCAAATTTCAGCCGGATCTTCCGGAATTTCATGTTCCAGTACGTTGATCCTGAGCGTTTCGCCGATCTGTTTTGCCCCACAGGCCTTCAATTCGGCTTCCAGCTTGTCGATTGCGCCGCAAAAGGTGTCATATTCACGACTGCCGATCCCGATTGCACCAAAGTGCACTTGTGACAGGTTCGGTTTCTGCTCGCGTAAGGCATCATATAAAGGCTGCAGGTTGTCAGGAATGTCTCCTGCTCCGTGTGTGGAGCTGATAATCAGCCAGATCCCGTCAGTCGGAACCTCTTCAAGCATTGGCCCATGCAGTATTTCGCTGGAAAAACCGGCGTCGTCCAGCTTTTCAGCCAGATGCTCTGCAACATATTCCGCACTGCCAAGCGTACTACCGCTGATAAGAGTGATGTCTGCCATGATCGCCCACCTTTATAAAGAGGGCGTATTGTACGCTGTGTGCGAGCTGGGATCTACCTGTGGAAAAATAGGGGATTAAAAAACCCGATCACGGCTTGATGGTACGCATAATCGGGTTCTGCAAGACGATCAGGGTTTCAGTGGACTGAATTTCGTCAATTGTTTGGATCTTGTTGATAAGTACCTGCTGCAACGCGTCGATCGATTTGCACATTACCTTAATAAAGATGCTGTAGTGCCCGGTGGTGTAATACGCTTCGGTCACTTCATCGAGGCTTTCCAGTCTTGCAAGTGCTGACGGATAGTCTTTCGCACTTTTCAGAATGATGCCGATAAAGCAGCCGACGTCGTAACCCAATTGTTTGGGACTAACATCAATCCGCGCGCCAGTAATAATCCCGGCCTGCTTCATCTTTTCTACGCGAACGTGAATTGTTCCTGGGCTGACGCCGAACTGTTTGGCTAATTCTGCGTAGGCTGTACGGGCATTTTCCATCAGGGCATCAAGAATGCCGCGGTCCAGATTGTCGATCTGATAATTTTCCATAGGTTTTTCTTATGTAGATTAATGATTCCCTCTATTTTAGACGTTAATTTTAACGAATCAAAATCGAAGTCGGCTTTTTGTTTGTTGATTATTGAATATTACCTCCATTCTGTTGCTTAATCATAGGCAACAGGACACAGGAGTACACATAATGAAAACCGCTTACATTGCCAAACAACGTCAAATTAGCTTCGTAAAATCTCATTTTTCTCGCCAGCTGGAAGAGCGTTTAGGTCTGATCGAAGTTCAGGCTCCGATCCTCAGCCGCGTTGGAGATGGTACGCAGGATAACTTGTCGGGCTGTGAAAAAGCGGTGCAGGTGAAGGTTAAAGCATTGCCAGATGCTCAATTCGAAGTGGTTCATTCACTGGCGAAGTGGAAGCGTCAAACGTTAGGACAACACGACTTTAGCGCAGGCGAGGGGCTGTACACGCATATGAAAGCCCTGCGTCCCGATGAAGATCGCCTCTCCCCGCTGCACTCAGTGTACGTTGACCAGTGGGACTGGGAGCGCGTGATGGGCGACGGTGAGCGTCAATTCTCAACTCTGAAAAGCACGGTAGAGGCTATCTGGGCGGGAATTAAGGCCACCGAAGCTGCGGTTAGCAAAGAGTTTGGTCTGGCACCGTTCCTGCCAGAGCAGATCCACTTTGTTCATAGCCAGGAGCTGTTATCTCGTTATCCGGATCTTGACGCAAAAGGTCGTGAACGTGCGATCGCTAAAGAGCTGGGCGCGGTATTCCTGGTGGGGATCGGCGGTAAACTCAGTGACGGTCACCGTCATGATGTACGCGCGCCGGATTATGATGACTGGAGTTCAGCGTCTGAGCTGGGTCATGCCGGTCTGAACGGTGATATTCTGGTCTGGAACCCGGTTCTGGAAGATGCGTTTGAGCTGTCTTCTATGGGGATCCGTGTGGATGCTGACGCTCTGAAACACCAGCTGTCTTTGACCGGTGATGAAGATCGCCTGAATCTGGAATGGCACCAGGCGCTGCTGCGTGGTGAAATGCCGCAGACGATTGGTGGGGGGATTGGGCAGTCGCGTCTGACCATGCTGTTGCTGCAATTACCGCACATTGGCCAGGTTCAGTGTGGCGTATGGCCGGCCCAGGTACGTGAAAGCGTCGCTTCTCTGCTGTAACAATTAACGCCGCCAGCGTCTGAGCAGGCGGCTTCGCATCCCGGTATCAAAGCGCCAGATATGATCGAAAATGCGCATGATGCCGGGTTTGCCATGTGCTGACATCGCTACCGCATGAAAACGGTGCTGGTGCACCCGCTGTAATTCCCCCACTTTGCTGACGACTTCATCGGGTAATCGCTGAGCGATAAAATCTGAGATAACCACCGCATCGGCATCAAACCATTCCCGACCCTGCATGCGTTCAATAATGGCGCGAAAACAGCTGGCAATATCAGTACCGCCACGAAAGCGCTGACTTAAAAAGCGGATCGCCTGTTCGATGCCCTCCGGACCGGAAAGCTCATAGCGCACCACTTCTGTTGAAAACAGCATAATGAAACAGCGCCGGTTATCGGCAAGGGCGACGCGCATTAGCGCCAGGCAAAAGGCTTTCGCACACTGCTCATTAAACCCGCCCATCGATCCTGATGTATCAACGCAGACGATAAAAGGTCCGCGCGGCTGCTCGTCAAAATCCTGATGCACCACCGGACGTTCTGTTACCTTCTCACGCCATGCTTCGCCGTGCAGGCGGTAGGTCAGCAGTTGCTTTTCCACCAGCCGTCGGTAGAACTCGTATTCCAGTTCGGTTATGCCCAACGTGGCCAGTTCTGGCGGTAGCAGGCGCAGGATATCGTCACTTTGCTGGATGCCATCCACCTGCTCCGGGACCGTTGCCGGTTCGCGCACCAGGGTACGGAAGGTTTCCATTGGCGCATCTTTACGCGGCACGGATTTCGCCTCTCTGGAACGACCTAACTGCTCGGCCAGCCGCTGGAGTTCGGGTTGTTGCGTCAGAAATTCGCCGTATTTCACCATCAACTGATAATCACCGCGCTTGATTTGGCCCGCGCTCATATCCCACAACCGGCCTGCAGCGTTATCATTTTCCGCCAGAACGGGTTCCAGTTGTCCGCTAAGGGTCATCCGTTCCTGTACTTCACTGAGCAAATGCTCGCGCTCTTCTTCCAGCAGTTGCTGATTCAGCGTTGTGGTTTGCACCACCAGGCTCAGGCGCCAGCGCTGGAGAAAAAGCGTATGTAGGGCGGGCGTAAAGGTGCTGTTGTCATTGACCAGTTGCTGCGCTTGCCCAGCCCAGGGCGAATGGAGTCGGTGCAATAGCGATAATATTTGCGGTAGTTGAACGATAAACTGCGCATGAGAGAGGAGCTGGCTTTGTTGATAACAAATGACTTCTTCTGCCAACTCCGGCGGCACATGGGTATCTTTGAGGCGGCTACGCAAAGATTCGCGCCAGCGGGGAATATCGTCAGTGATCGCTTTTTTAAGGCGAGGAAATTTTTTAAAAAATACCACCATCTTTGGGGAAGCCAACAGGGCGACGATCATCTCTTCGATCATCGCCTCTTCGCTGACTGCCAGCATTATGTTGAGTGTATCAAGGGTCAGCATTGTTGCGCCTGGCGGATTTGCGCCCCGACATCCTGCAGGCTGGCCTCAATGCGGCCTAACCAGTCGCTATGAATAAACAGGCATTTTTGCTGTTCGCTGAATGCGCTGTGCTGCTGATGCCACTCGTTATCGAGCGCTTCAAGCTCCTGCTTTATCTCTGCGGGCATACTCTCTTGCGAAGCCCCCGGCAGCGCCAGGCGAGAACCCTGTAAACTGACATCGCGCACAACCAGATGCTGTGCACTATCGACTTCCATATTCAGTGTTTGGGCAAAGCCGATCCCGTTTAATTTTCCGCGGATTTCACCGCCTTTTGTTAGCCACAGTTCCAGCGCACTGCGTTCAAAAGCAATATGGATAACTTCCATATCATGCAGCTTTAATGGCTTTTGTAGCAGTAATGTCACGACTGAGGACGTAGCTTCTGGTGGTAAATCATAATGAGGACGACGACTGAACATGCCACCCTGACGGATTACCGTGAACGCCGTTTTGTCGCTTTGTTGCTGCTGGAGTTGAATGCGGCGCTGCACAATACTGCCCAGGCGCGTCAGCATGGCTTGCTGCTGCCAGGCGTGTCCGGTCATCAATATTTCAAGCTGCTGTTGCATCAGATTCAGGCTTTGCGCGTCGTACCACAGACAATCTTTCAGCAGGATCAGGTCGATAGGTACTACCGCATCACGTCCGCTAAAGAAAGCGCTGGCCTGGAGTAAGCGGATCGCTTTTTTCCAGCGACGATCGGACACGTAGGGGGCATTCGGTAGCGTGTCCAACTGCTGGCGTAGGGTGAAAATAAGCTCAAACACGCGATCGGGAAGCTTGATGGCGCCAATGTCTTTTTGCCACTGGTGATACTCTTCATCCGTCACCTGCAATGATGCCGGGACCGGGTTGTCGCTTTCATCCTGCTGACTTAGCAGCATGGAGCGGAAATTGGCCTTGTCCTGAACTTTATCCAGCCACAGACGAATCAGCATACGGTCGTACAGCGCTTCCAGGCTGCTGTCGGCTTCAGGCAGTTCGTTGGAAGCGGCAACCAGCAGACGCATCGGAATTTTTTCTTCATACGCGCCGTTGCGGAAGTGACGTTCGTTAATGGCGGTCAGCAGGGTGTTAAGAATTGCCGGGCCTGCTTTCCAGATTTCATCGAGAAAAACGATTTCAGCTTCAGGAAGATAGCCCACCGTTAAACGTTCATAGCGACCTTCGTCTTTAAGGGCCTGAATGGACAGCGGGCCGAAAACTTCTTCCGGCGTAGAGAAGCGCGTCATCAGGTATTCAAAAGCGCGTGCATTTTGGAAGGCAAACTTCAGTCGGCGGGCAATTAAGCTCTTTGCGATCCCCGGGGGCCCTAATAAGAAAACGCTCTCGCCGCTGAGTGCTGCCAGCAGACACAGACGAATGGCGTGGCTACGTTCAAAAAGTCCCTTTTCCAGCGCATTGCTCAGACGGGAAATTCTTTCCGCTAATAAATGTGGGTGAGCCATAATGAAGTGGCGTCCTTTCGCCAAATGTACTGCATAAACTGCGAGTATAGATGCTTCACACCATTGCAGTAATAGACTGAAGGTGCGCTTATTTTTCTTTGAGCCAGATTAATCTGGTCTCATTTAGGGGTACGATTTTGTGATTAATCGTGCATACTGTGCGCCTTTTTGTGGGCCAAGGGACGACGCACACATTTCTTATATATACACCAAATCAATCAAGCTGCACCAAGGCGGCAATGGAGTTTTCTCCTGGGATGGGGGGAATAACGAATGCAGCCCACACGGAGTGGCTTGAAAGATGATGTGTATAAACGAAAGACGAGTCTATGAGCACTGATAATAAACAATCATTGTCTGCGATTACCCTTGCAGCCATTGGGGTTGTCTACGGTGATATTGGTACCAGCCCACTTTATACGCTTCGTGAATGTTTGTCCGGCCAGTTTGGTTTTGGCGTTGAACGTGATGCCGTATTTGGTTTTCTCTCGCTGATTTTCTGGCTGCTGATCTTTGTTGTCTCCATTAAATACCTGACGTTTGTCATGCGCGCAGATAACGCCGGAGAAGGCGGGATCCTGACGCTGATGTCATTGGCCGGGCGCAATACCTCGGCGCGAACAACCTCCATGCTGGTCATTATGGGATTGATAGGTGGCAGCTTCTTCTATGGTGAAGTGGTGATTACGCCAGCCATTTCGGTGATGTCTGCGATTGAAGGTCTGGAGATTATTGCCCCGCAACTGGATACCTGGATTGTTCCGCTCTCGATAATCGTACTGACCCTGCTGTTTTTGATTCAAAAACACGGTACCGGCATGGTCGGTAAGCTGTTTGCGCCGATTATGCTGCTGTGGTTCCTGACGCTGGCGGTTTTAGGCGTACGCAGTATTATTGGCAATCCGGAAGTACTGCAGGCGCTAAATCCGTATTGGGCGGTGCATTTCTTCCTTGAATTCAAAACGTTGTCTTTTATTGCGCTGGGTGCGGTGGTGTTGTCGATTACCGGTGTTGAAGCGCTGTATGCGGATATGGGCCACTTCGGTAAGTTGCCGATTCGCCTGGCATGGTTCTCTGTGGTGTTGCCTTCACTGGTACTGAACTATTTTGGTCAGGGGGCGCTACTGTTAAAGCATCCTGAAGCGATCAAAAACCCGTTCTTCCTGTTGGCGCCAGACTGGGCGTTGATCCCGCTACTGATCCTCGCTGCGCTGGCGACGGTAATCGCTTCGCAGGCGGTTATCTCCGGTGTGTTCTCGCTGACGCGTCAGGCCGTGCGTTTGGGATATTTATCGCCGATGCGCATTATCCATACCTCGGAAATGGAGTCGGGCCAGATCTACATTCCTTTCGTTAACTGGATGCTCTATTTTGCGGTGGTTATTGTGATTGTGAGTTTTGAACACTCCAGTAATCTGGCCGCGGCGTACGGGATTGCGGTAACGGGGACGATGGTACTGACCTCTATTTTGTCGACCACCGTGGCGCGCAAAAACTGGCACTGGAATAAATACTTCGTCTTCCTGATCCTGGTGGCATTCTTGTGCGTCGATGTTCCGCTGTTCTCCGCGAACCTCGATAAACTGATTTCCGGCGGTTGGCTGCCTCTGACGCTGGGTCTGGTGATGTTCACCATCATGACCACCTGGAAAAGTGAACGCTTCCGTCTGCTGCGTCGTATGCATGAGCACGGTAACTCTCTGGAGGCGATGATTGCTTCTCTGGAGAAATCGCCACCGGTACGCGTGCCGGGAACGGCTGTATATATGTCCCGCGCACTGAACGTCATCCCGTTTGCGCTTCTGCATAACCTCAAACATAACAAGGTGCTGCATGAGCGCGTTATTCTGCTGACGCTGCGCACGGAAGATGCGCCCTATGTTCACAACGTGCGTAGGGTGCAGATTGAGCAGTTATCGCCCACCTTCTGGCGCGTGGTTGCCAGCTACGGTTGGCGCGAAACGCCGAACGTGGAGGAAGTGTTCCATCGCTGCGGTCTGGAAGGCTTAAGCTGCCGGATGATGGAAACCTCCTTCTTCATGTCGCACGAGTCGCTGATTGTCGGCAAACGACCATGGTACTTGCGTCTGCGCGGTAAGCTGTATCTGCTGTTACAGCGCAATGCGCTGCGTGCGCCGGACCAGTTTGAAATCCCACCGAACCGGGTTATTGAGCTCGGTACTCAGGTCGAGATTTAATCTCATCGACGCCCTCTTTCATCGCGAAAGGGGGCGTTTTGTTTTGCCCCTCCCAGTTTTCATTTCATCTAATGATAATCCTTGCGAAACGTTTCGATGGCGATCACATTTTCGTAACGTCGCGGTGGTTTTCTGTCCACTCTTCGCACTACACTTATCTCCAGCGAAACGTTTCGCTAGTGGGGAAAGAAAATGAAGAAAGGCACGGTACTCAACTCTGAAATTTCATCGGTGATCTCCCGTCTGGGGCATACCGATACGCTGGTGGTGTGTGATGCAGGTTTACCCATCCCGAACAGCACAACGCGTATCGATATGGCATTAACCCAGGGCGTACCTTCTTTTATGCAGGTACTGGATGTGGTCACACGTGAAATGCAGGTCGAGGCGGCCATTCTCGCGTCGGAAATTAAACAACATAATCCGCAACTCCACGAAACGTTGCTCAGCCACATTGAGCAACTGCAACAACACCAGGGAAACACCATAGAAATTCGTTACACCACGCATGAACAATTCAAAAAACAAACCGCAGACAGTCAGGCGGTAATTCGCAGCGGAGAGTGTTCTCCGTATGCGAATATTATTCTCTGTGCTGGCGTCACGTTCTGAGGCCATCATGAACGCATTACTGCAACTCAAAGGGATCGATAAAGCGTTCCCGGGCGTAAAAGCGCTATCCGGCGCCGCGCTGAATGTCTACCCAGGCCGCGTAATGGCGCTGGTGGGCGAAAACGGTGCGGGTAAATCCACCATGATGAAGGTGCTGACCGGAATCTACACCCGTGATGCCGGTTCCTTATTGTGGCTGGGGAAAGAGACCACCTTTAACGGCCCGAAATCCTCCCAGGAAGCCGGAATCGGTATCATCCACCAGGAGCTGAACCTGATCCCGCAACTCACTATCGCTGAAAACATTTTTCTCGGTCGTGAGTTTGTGAATCGCTTTGGCAAAATTGACTGGAAGAAGATGTACGCCGAAGCCGATCTGCTGCTCGCCAAACTCAATCTGCGCTTTAAAAGCGACAGGCTGGTCGGTGAGCTGTCGATTGGCGATCAGCAGATGGTCGAAATTGCCAAAGTGCTGAGCTTTGAATCGAAGGTCATCATTATGGATGAACCGACGGATGCCCTCACCGACACCGAAACCGAATCCCTGTTCCGCGTCATTCGCGAACTGAAATCCCAGGGACGCGGCATTGTCTATATTTCTCACCGCATGAAAGAGATCTTCGAGATTTGCGACGACGTAACCGTCTTCCGCGATGGGCAGTTTATTGCCGAGCGTGAAGTCGCATCGCTTACCGAAGACTCGCTGATTGAAATGATGGTGGGACGTAAGCTGGAAGATCAGTACCCGCGTCTGGAAAAAGCGCCGGGTGATATTCGCCTGAAGGTCGATAATCTGTGCGGTCCTGGCGTAAACGATGTGTCATTCACGCTGCGTAAAGGCGAGATCCTTGGCGTATCGGGGCTGATGGGGGCTGGGCGTACCGAGCTGATGAAAGTGTTGTACGGCGCATTGCCGCGTACCAGCGGCTACGTCACGCTTGATGGCCATGAAGTGGTTACCCGTTCGCCGCAGGATGGACTGGCTAACGGCATCGTCTATATTTCTGAAGACCGTAAACGCGATGGTTTAGTGCTCGGCATGTCGGTGAAAGAGAATATGTCACTGACCGCGCTGCGCTATTTCAGCCGTGCAGGCGGAAGCCTTAAACATAAAGATGAGCAGCAGGCGGTGGGTGATTTTATTCGCCTGTTCAATGTTAAAACGCCATCGATGGAACAGGCTATCGGCCTTCTTTCCGGTGGTAACCAGCAGAAAGTGGCGATTGCGCGCGGTCTGATGACCCGGCCAAAAGTGCTGATCCTTGATGAACCAACGCGCGGTGTTGACGTTGGGGCCAAGAAAGAAATCTATCAGCTTATCAACCAGTTTAAGGCCGATGGGCTGAGTATCATTCTGGTCTCTTCTGAGATGCCAGAAGTATTGGGCATGAGCGATCGAATTATCGTTATGCATGAAGGGCATCTCGGCGGTGAATTCACTCGCGAGCAGGCCACTCAGGAAGTATTAATGGCTGCCGCTGTGGGCAAGCTTAATCGCGTGAATCAGGAGTAAAAAAGATGACTACCCAGGCTGTTTCTGGTCGCCGTTATTTCACTAAAGCATGGCTTCTGGAGCAAAAGTCGCTCATCGCTCTGTTAGTGCTGATCGCGATTGTTTCCACCATGAGCCCTAACTTTTTTACCGTTAATAACCTGTTCAACATTCTTCAGCAAACGTCGGTGAACGCCATCATGGCGGTTGGCATGACGCTGGTTATCCTGACGTCGGGTATCGATCTGTCCGTCGGTTCCTTGCTGGCGCTGACCGGTGCGGTTGCGGCTTCGATTGTAGGGATTGAAGTCAATGCGCTGGTGGCTGTTGCTGCGGCCCTGGCGCTCGGCGCTGCCATTGGCGCGGTAACCGGGGTGATTGTCGCGAAAGGTCGCGTGCAGGCGTTTATCGCGACTCTGGTTATGATGCTGCTGCTGCGCGGTGTGACCATGGTCTACACCAACGGCAGTCCGGTAAACACCGGGTTTACTGACAATGCCGATCTGTTTGGCTGGTTCGGGATTGGTCGTCCGTTAGGCGTCCCTACGCCGGTGTGGATCATGGGGATTGTCTTCCTCGCGGCGTGGTACATGCTGCATCACACGCGTCTCGGTCGTTATATTTATGCGCTGGGCGGTAACGAAGCGGCAACGCGTCTGTCCGGTATCAGCGTGAGTAAAATCAAAATTATCGTTTACTCCCTGTGCGGTCTGCTGGCATCGCTGGCGGGCATCATTGAAGTGGCTCGTCTCTCCTCTGCGCAGCCGACAGCAGGTACCGGCTATGAGCTGGATGCTATCGCCGCGGTGGTGTTAGGCGGTACCAGCCTGGCGGGCGGTAAAGGACGTATTGTTGGGACGCTGATCGGCGCATTGATTCTTGGTTTCCTCAATAATGGTTTGAATTTGTTAGGTGTATCCTCCTATTACCAGATGATCGTCAAAGCGGTGGTGATTTTGCTGGCGGTACTGGTAGACAACAAAAAGCAGTAACAACGATTACAGGACATCTTAAATATGAACATGAAAAAACTGGCTACCCTGGTTTCTGCTGTTGCGCTGAGCGCCACCGTGAGCGCGAATGCGATGGCGAAAGATACCATTGCGCTGGTGGTCTCCACCCTCAATAACCCATTCTTTGTGTCTCTGAAGGATGGCGCGCAAAAAGAGGCGGATAAGTTGGGCTACAACCTGGTGATTCTGGATTCACAGAACAACCCGGCGAAAGAGCTGGCTAACGTTCAGGATTTGACGGTTCGCGGGACTAAAATTCTGCTGATCAACCCGACTGATTCAGATGCCGTGGGTAACGCCGTGAAGATGGCTAACCAGGCGAAAATTCCGGTGATTACGCTTGATCGTCAGGCGACCAAAGGTGAAGTTGTCAGCCATATCGCGTCTGATAACGTGCTGGGCGGTAAAATTGCGGGTGATTACATCGCGAAGAAAGCAGGTGAAGGCGCGAAAGTTATCGAACTGCAGGGGATTGCCGGAACTTCAGCGGCGCGTGAGCGTGGCGAAGGTTTCCAGCAGGCCGTTGCGGCACACAAATTTAACGTACTGGCCAGCCAGCCGGCAGACTTCGACCGCACTAAAGGTTTGAACGTCATGCAGAACCTGCTGACCGCGCATCCTGATGTGCAGGCCGTATTTGCTCAGAACGATGAAATGGCGCTGGGTGCGCTGCGCGCACTGCAAACCGCGGGTAAATCTGATGTGATGGTGGTTGGATTTGACGGCACTCCAGATGGCGAAAAAGCAGTAAATGATGGCAAACTGGCTGCGACCATTGCTCAGTTGCCGGATCAGATCGGCGCGAAAGGCGTTGAGACTGCGGATAAAGTCCTGAAAGGCGAGAAGGTTCAGGCTAAATATCCGGTTGACCTGAAGCTGGTCATCAAGCAGTAATACCGATTCAGGTCGCTCGCGGCCTGATGGAGACATAAATACGCCATCCCCGTATCTGGTTTTGGGGATGAAAGCGTAAAAAGAAAAGCAGGGCACGCGCCACCCTAACCCGGTGGCGCACTTTGACTTGGAACACCAAATATGAAAACCGCAGGCAACCTCGTTGTTCTTGGCAGTATCAATGCCGATCACATCCTTAACCTTAACTCTTTCCCGACACCTGGTGAAACCGTAACCGGTAGTCATTATCAGGTCGCATTTGGCGGTAAAGGCGCGAATCAGGCTGTTGCTGCGGGTCGTAGTGGCGCGAATATCGCATTCATTGCCTGTACGGGCGATGATGATATTGGCGAAAGTGTGCGTAAACAGTTAGCCAAAGACAACATTGATATTGCGCCGATTAGCGTAATTTCGGGGGAATCGACCGGTGTTGCGTTGATTTTTGTGAATGGTGAAGGTGAGAACGTTATCGGCATTCATGCTGGAGCTAACGCAGCGCTTTCGCCAGCGCTGGTGGAAGCACAGCATGAGCGTATCGCGCAGGCGTCTGCTTTACTGATGCAGTTAGAGTCGCCGATCGAAAGCGTTCTGGCTGCGGCAAAGATTGCACATCAAAATAAGACCATGGTCGCCCTAAACCCGGCTCCGGCACGTGAACTTTCTGACGAGCTGTTGGCGCTGGTAGATATTATTACCCCGAATGAAACCGAGGCTGAAAAGCTGACGGGGATCCGGGTTGAAAATGATGAAGACGCGGCCAAAGCGGCGCAGGCATTGCATGCTAAAGGAATCCATACTGTACTGATTACCTTAGGGAGTCGCGGTGTGTGGGCCAGCGTGAATGGCGAAGGTCAGCGAGTACCCGGTTTTAAAGTGGAAGCCGTTGATACTATTGCCGCCGGAGACACCTTTAATGGCGCGTTAATTACAGCGTTATTGGAAGAGACTCCGCTGCCTGAAGCGATCCGTTTTGCGCATGCCGCTGCGGCGATTGCGGTTACCCGTAAAGGCGCACAGCCTTCCGTTCCGTGGCGCGAAGAAATAGAAGCGTTTTTAAGTCAACAGAGGTAACGCTTGGCTACAATGAAGGACGTCGCCCGCCTGGCGGGTGTTTCCACGTCGACGGTTTCTCACGTCATTAATAAAGATCGCTTTGTCAGTGAGTCTGTCACTGACAAAGTAGAAGCTGCGATTAAAGCGCTTAACTACGCTCCCTCCGCGCTGGCGCGTAGCCTCAAGTTAAACCAGACCCGCACGATTGGCATGTTAATCACTGCCAGTACCAATCCCTTCTATTCTGAGCTGGTGCGCGGCGTTGAACGTAGCTGTTTTGAGCGCGGCTACAGCCTGGTGCTGTGCAATACCGAAGGCGATGAACAGCGCATGAACCGTAATCTGGAAACGCTAATGCAAAAACGCGTGGATGGTTTGCTGCTGCTCTGCACGGAAACACATCAGCCTTCCAGAGAGATAATGCAGCGTTATCCTTCTATACCGACCGTGATGATGGACTGGTCGCCCTTTGATGGTGAAAGCGATCTGATTCAGGATAACTCCCTGCTGGGCGGGGATTTAGCCACGCAACATCTTATCGAAAAAGGTTTTACGCGCATTGCCTGCATCACCGGGCCGCTGGATAAAACCCCGGCGCGTTTGCGTCTGGAAGGATATCGGGCGGCAATGAAGCGGGCGGGCTTGCCTGTCCCGGAAGGCTACGAGATTACCGGTGACTTTGAGTTTGGTGGCGGTTTTGAAGCTATGCAAACGTTGCTGTCGCATAAACAGCGACCGCAGGCCGTTTTTACCGGCAATGATGCAATGGCGGTTGGCGCGTATCAGGCTCTGTACCAGTCGGGATTGCGCATTCCGCAGGATATGGCGGTGGTGGGTTATGATGATATCGAGCTGGCGCGCTATATGACGCCTCCGCTGACGACCATACATCAACCAAAAGATGAATTGGGCGAACTGGCCATCGATGTATTAATCCATCGGATGGCCCAGCCCGCATTACAACAACAGCGTTTGCAGCTTACTCCTGTTTTGATGGAGCGGGGGTCGGTTTAGGTTTGTGCCGATCTTTGATCAGGTTACGTCCATCTTTGGCCTTTAGCAGCATGAACATCAGCGCGGATATTACCGTGATAGCGCCCATCGTCATAAAGGTGTAATGGAACTGCTCTACCGTATTGGTTCCTTCCATACCTTCATAGATACGCAGAACGGCGGCGCTGATGGCAACCCCTAAACTGATTGATAACTGCTGAGTAACGGCCAATACGCTGTTGCCGCTGCTGGCGTTTTCATCAGTCAGATCCGCCAGAGTGATAGTATTCATTGAGGTAAACTGGGTGGACATCGCCATACCTAAAATGAACAGCGGCAGGATCAGCATCCAGACCGGCATGGCAGGAGATTGCAAAGCGAACTGCGCAATCATCAGGCCGATAAAAACCGTAACACCCACCAATGTGGTCCTGTAGCCGAGTTTGCGCAGAACCTGCGTCACCATGGATTTTGCCAGAATTGAACCCAACGCCGTTGGCGCCATCATACAACCGGCTATCAGAGCCGGATATCCAAAGCCTACCTGCAACATCAGCGGCATTAAGAAGGGCACGCAGCCTGTGCCCAGGCGAGTGGCGAGGTTGCCGGCGATCCCAACAGAAAAGGTTCGAGTCTTAAATATCGGAAGAGATATAAGTGGCGTTGGGTGACGACGAGCATGGCGAATATAGGCGAGTAGTAACAACACACTGGCAAGAATAATACCGAGTGCGATCCAGGTAGCGACAAGCTTCTCACCGAACAATTCAACGCCGCTGGAAAACAACACCAGGCTCAAACCAAACAGAAAGAAACCGGTCATATCAAAACCGCGGCGTGGGGTGGTGAAGTTCGGCATATATTTGCGGGCATAGAAGATACCGGCAATGCCAATTGGAATATTAATCAGGAAGATCCAGTGCCAACTGGCCCATGTAACCAGTACACCGCCCAATACCGGACCTAAAATAGGCCCCACAAGTCCAGGCATGGTGACGAAGTTAAGCACGGGAAGCAGTTCACTGCGAGGGTAGGCACGCAATAACGCCAGACGGGCAACGGGCATCATCATGGCGCCACCGATCCCCTGAATGACACGGAAAATCACCAGCTCGCTTAGGGAGCTGGACAGCGCACAGGCCAGCGATCCCAACGTAAACAGGCTAACAGCAATCATAAAGACGCGTCGGGTACCAAATCGGTCTGCCAACCAACCACTTACCGGGATCAGCATCGCGACCGTCAGAGTATAACTGATGATGGCCGACTGCATGGCGAGCGGAGAGCGGTTAAGACTATGTGCTATTGCGGGTAGGGCGGTATTGAGGATAGTGGCGTCTAGTGCCTGCATAAAAAAGGCCATGGCTGCTATCCACGGTAGCCCGGCCATACTGCGTGATTTCTTTTCCGACATATTATTTATCCGGTAGCACGTTCGGTGCTATCAGCAATGCCTGACAAGCAGCAAAGGCGCGATCGCCATCGTTATCATCTATTGCATCGACAATGGCCTGGTGCAAATCCAGTTTCACCACATCGTTATAGGTAATAGAGGTAAAGTAGGTCTGGTAAACCGAATGGAACAGAGATGCAAAGGAAATAAGGAACGGATTCGCACTCATTTCATAGATGTGTTCATGCCAGGCTATATCAACCTCAATCCAGCGTTCGCGTCTGAAGTTTCTTTTCAGCTCGACCATCTCTTCCATCAGCGTGTTGAGGTGCGCTTTCTGTTCAGCCGTACCAATGGTCGCCGCCAGTAAACACGCCTGAGGCTCCAGGCTGATACGCATCACCAGAAAATGTTTAATGACCTGCGGGAAATTATCTTCCGTCATCCACCAGGTGAGCAGTTCCTGGTCGAGGAAGTTCCAGTTTGCTTGCGGCATGACGCGTGTGCCGATACGTGGGCGTGGTAATACCATACCTTTTGCCGTTAACGTTTTTACCGCCTCTCTTACCGCGGTGCGACTCACACCAAACTGATCGCCCAGCTCTATTTCGCCAGGCAATATAGCGCCCGGCGCGTATTCACCTTTTAATATTCGCTGAGCCAGCTTTTCGGCCAGAACGTAGGACAAGTTTTTCTGTGCGGCTAGCTGTTGGGCATTTAACGGCATGAATGTTCTTCCTTACTCTTTTTCTTATTCATTAGTATGCCACCTGGAAGTGTGATTGCGGCTGCAAAAACGGCAATTTGCTTATTTTATGGCATGTTAATGGTTGTTTTGGTGAAAAAACACGCATTCAGAAAGTTATTTTAAATTTCCCCTTGTCAGCCTGAAATAACTCCCTATAATGCGCCTCCACTGACACGGAACAACGGATTACAAGC
>NZ_JAOWDX010000036.1:0-87372 GCF_030334485.1 Citrobacter sp. Cf072
GCTTGTAATCCGTTGTTCCGTGTCAGTGGAGGCGCATTATAGGGAGTTATTTCAGGCTGACAAGGGGAAATTTAAAATAATCTTCCGAGTGCGTATTTTTTATTCTTTACGTTTATTTTAACGACGTTTTGTTGGTTAATTGGGCTATTTCCCGCGCGAATCTCGCAACCTGTTCCCAATCGGTATACACCACTTCTTTATTCGTATCCGTTTCACCGCCTGACATCTTCATTATCAGTTGGATCATAACTCGGTCATACCAGCGATAGCGGGGATACAGCAAAGCACCCGCAATGACTGCACTGTGATCTGGTCGCCACGGCGAACTCATCAGGAACTTACGCGCATAGCTGTTGGTTTGCGGCGTACGTTTCTCCGGTTTACGGGCAACGAGGTTTACGGAGTAGAACGCACTCGGCATCGAATTCAGCCGTGTGGCATGCTTTTTCACAAACTCCTGAAAAGCAGCATGGTAATGACCATAGCGAATCGAGGCGCCAATCACCACGCTGTCATAATTTTGCCAGTCCGGCTCCGCGGTACGATGCAAATTAACAACATCTGCCCAAACGCCCAGCTCTTTGAGTTCAGAAGCCAGATATTCAGCGATTTCACGCGTTTGTCCGTCCCGGGAAGAAAAAAGAATCAGTGTTTTCACGTGTTACTCCATTATTCACGCCAGAAGGTAGGGGTAAAGAGCACCAGCAGAGTAAAGACCTCCAGACGACCAAACAGCATATTGGCAATCAGGATCCACTTCGCCACAGGGTTCATACTGGCAAAGTTGTCGGCAACAACCCCCAGTCCAGGCCCCAGGTTATTCAACGTTGCCACAACAGAGGCAAACGCGGAGAAGTCATCAACGCCGGTCGCAATAATCGCCAGCATACTGATAATAAAGACCAACGCATAGGCAGAGAAGAATCCCCATACGGCTTCAAGAATTCGCTCCGGCAACGCACGGTTACCCAGTTTGATACTGTAAACCGCATTCGGATGAACCAGTCGTTTCAATTCGCGGTTGCCTTGCTTAAACAGCAGCAGGATACGAATCACCTTCAAGCCCCCCCCCGTCGACCCGGCACAGCCGCCGATAAAAGCAGAACACAGCAGCAGCACCGGCAGGAACAGCGGCCAGCGGGCAATACTGTCCGTGGTAAATCCGGCAGTCGTCGCCATCGATACCACCTGGAAAAAGGCCTGGTTAATCGTCGTGAGCGCCGAGCCATAGGTATTGTGTATCCACAGCACCAACGTACAGACAGCCACCAGCGTCAACTGCACGCCGATGAACATGCGGAATTCCGGATCGCGCCAGTAAACCTTCAGACTACGCCCGCTTAATAAAGAGAAGTGCAGACCGTAGTTACAACCGGAGATCAGCAAGAAGATAGCAATAATCGTATTAATCGTGGGACTGTCGAAATACCCCACGCTGGCATCGTGTGTGGAAAAACCACCGATGGCAATCGTGGCAAAACTGTGCCCAATGGCGTCAAACGCGGGCATCCCGGCAAACCATAGCGCCAGCGCGCACGCCACCGTCAGTAATACATAGATAAGCCACAGCGTTTTCGCCGTTTCGGCAATACGCGGGCGCATCTTATTATCTTTCAGCGGCCCCGGCATTTCTGCCCGATAGAGCTGCATCCCACCCACGCCAAGAATAGGCAGAATAGCCACCGCCAGCACGATGATCCCCATCCCGCCGAACCATTGCAGCATCTGGCGATAAAAGAGAATCGCGTGTGGCAATGAATCCAGCCCCACCAGCGTCGTTGCACCGGTGGTGGTCAATCCGGAAAAGGATTCAAAAAAAGCGTCGGTTATCGTCAGGTTGGGGCTTTCCGCAAAGATGAACGGTAGCGCACCCACGCTGCCCAGAACGGTCCAGAACAAAACGACAATCAGAAATCCTTCGCGCGATTTCAGCTCGCCCTTCTCCTTACGGTTTGGCCACCACAGCATGGAGCCGATCGCCAAAGCAACGAAGAAAGTTTGGGTGAATGCACGCCCTGCCCCGTCACGGTAGATGAGCGCTACCAGTCCAGGGATAATCATTGTCCCCGAGAATAAGATGACCAGTAGTCCAACGATTCGGGTGATGGCGCGAAAATGCATCTCTGCCGCTTCCTTAGTTCTTTAAAATGAGGTGGGGATTATTCTTCAATCGCTAACAATTGCAATGAACCACGACTAAAATCCGCCAGTTTTGCCGAAAACTCATCCACTTTGGCAAAAGGAAGCGCCACCCTGAGTCGAACAAAAGCCTGGTAATCACTGGCAACGACTTTACCGTCAAACTGCCCCAGCAAAGCTTCAATGCCTGCCAGCTGACCGTACTCACACTGCAAAGTATATTCGGTTAATGGCGTCTTGCGCTGTGTCGTTAACTGGCGCAACGCCTGATTCACACCGCCGCCGTAGGCTTTTACCAATCCTCCAGTACCGAGAAGGATACCGCCGTAGTAGCGCACGACTACAGCGGTAATCTCACCGACACCGCTCCCCATCAGCTGTGCGAGCATCGGTTTACCTGCCGTACCCGCCGGTTCGCCATCGTCTGAAAATCCTAGCTGCTGCGAGTCATTGGGCGCACCCGCCACCCACGCCACGCAATGGTGGCGGGCGTCCGGGTGTTCCGCTTTGACTGATTCAACAAACGCTTTTGCCGCTTCTACGCCGTCCGTATGGGCGAGCAGCGTAATGAAGCGGCTTTTTTTGATCTCTTCGACGACGCTAACCGGCCCCGCAGGGATTAACCAACTGTCCATTACGCCAGTTTCAAATCCCGAGTCATGTTTTCGATATTGTTTTCGTGGACCACCACGTTGTCTTCAATACGAATACCGCCGAACGGTTTCAGGGCTTCAATTTTCTGCCAGTTGAAGTGTTTGCTGAACTGCCCTTCACGCCACGGCGCCAGCAGAGATTCAATGAAGTAAATGCCCGGTTCGATGGTCAGAACCATGCCCGGTTGCAATACGCGGGTGCAACGCAGGTAAGGATACTTCGACGGCGCGGCCAGATGGGTACCACTGTCATCCTGCATAAAGCCAGCGACATCATGTACCTGCAGGCCCAACTGGTGACCAATGCCGTGTGGCATAAACGGCCCGGTAAGATCGTTTTCTACCATCGCCTCTTCACTCATATCGGTGATGATTTGATGCTTACGCAGCAGCTTCGCGATGCGCTGGTGGAACTGAATGTGGTAATCCACGTAGCTGGCACCTGCTTTCATGGTGGCAATCAGCGCCAGCTCTTCGTCGTTAACGTCTTTCACCAGATGCGCATAGTCGTTGTCGTTTTTCGCCGACCAGGTACGCGTCAGGTCTGCCGCATAGCCGTTGTATTCTGCGCCAGCGTCGAGCAGGAAGCTGCGGATTTCAGACGGCGCCTGATGATCCAGCTTGGTGTAATGAAGAACCGAAGCATGCTCGTTAAGCGCCACGATGTTGCTGTATGGCACGTCGGTGTCGCGGTGACCGGTGGCAGTCAGGTAAGCGAGGTTGATGTCAAACTCGCTCATTCCGGAACGGAACGCTTCTTCTGCTGCACGGTGTCCATTTACCGCCATTTTCTGCGCTTCGCGCATACAGGCCAGTTCGTAGTCCGTTTTATAGGCACGGTAATAATGCAGGTAGTCGATCACCCCTTTCGGGTTGATGTTGCTGGCCGCAATGTCCAATTGCAGGGCACGTTCCGGAACCGGGCCAATGTAACCGATATTGCCGCGAGCAGCAGGCAGTTGGCTACCGATACCATCCGCTTTCGGCAGCGCGATGATCTCGATTTCTTCCGTCCAGAAAGAGGTAGGCAGCGGCTCAACGTTGTGCCAGTAATCGACCGGCAGGTAGAACCACAGTTTCGGCTTGTTTACGCCATCCACCAGCAACCAGCAGTTAGGAACCTGCGTGACAGGCACCCAGGCTTTGAATTGCGGATTGACCTTAAACGGGTACGGATGATCGTCGAGAAAGACGTTAACAAGTTCGCCTGAGTGAATAAGTAACGCATCCAGCTTGAAGCGCTCCAGCGCGTCGCGCGTCCGTTCTTGTAAGGTAACGATATGATTTTTATAGAGTGCGGCCAGTGATTCCATTTTCTACCCTTCTGTTTTTTTGACCTCAAGTCTCCGCATCTTAGCACATCGCTTTGTGAGTGCGTGATTTCTGCCGAGCGTGATCGAATCGTCATTTCTTTAATCATTCATTTGCATTTTATTAACATAAAACACACACTTCGATTCATCTGGTATGACCAGATCACCTTGCGGATTCAGGAGACTGACATGCTTTACAAAGGCGACACCCTGTACCTCGACTGGCTGGAAGATGGCATCGCCGAACTGGTGTTCGATGCCCCTGGTTCGGTCAATAAACTCGACACGGCCACCGTTGCCAGCCTGGGCCATGCGCTTGATGTGCTGGAAAAACAACCGAATTTAAAAGGGCTGCTGCTGCGCTCTAACAAAGCAGCCTTTATTGTTGGTGCCGATATCACCGAATTCCTTTCACTGTTCCTCGTGCCTGAAGAGCAACTGAGCCAGTGGCTGCATTTTGCCAACAGCGTCTTTAACCGCCTCGAAGATCTACCTGTTCCGACCCTCTCAGCGGTAAATGGCTATGCGTTGGGCGGTGGCTGCGAGTGTGTCCTGGCAACCGATTATCGTCTGGCAACGCCGGACTTGCGCATTGGTCTGCCGGAAACCAAGCTGGGCATTATGCCGGGCTTTGGCGGCTCTGTGCGTATGCCACGTATGCTGGGTGCGGACAGCGCGCTGGAAATTATTGCGGCAGGTAAAGACGTTGGTGCTGAGCAGGCGCTAAAAATCGGTCTGGTCGATGGCGTAGTGAAGCAAGACAAACTGCTTGATGGCGCGATCGCGGTATTACGTCAGGCGATTAACGGCGACCTCGACTGGAAAGCCAAACGTCAGCCTAAGCTGGAGCCGTTGAAACTCAGCAAAATTGAAGCTGCTATGAGCTTTACCATCGCCAAAGGCATGGTGGCGCAGACGGCAGGTAAGCATTACCCCGCACCGATTACCGCGGTAAAAACCATTGAAGCAGCGGCTCGTTTTGGCCGTGAAGAAGCGCTGAATCTGGAAAATAAAAGCTTTGTGCCACTGGCGCACACCAGTGAAGCTCGCGCGCTGGTTGGGATCTTCCTTAACGATCAGTTCGTGAAAGCCAAAGCCAAAAAGCTCACCAAAAATATTGAAGCACCAAAGCAAGCGGCAGTGCTGGGTGCAGGCATTATGGGCGGCGGCATCGCTTACCAGTCAGCCTGGAAAGGCGTGCCGGTTGTCATGAAAGATATCAACGACAAATCATTAACGCTAGGCATGACCGAAGCGGCCAAACTGCTGAACAAACAGCTTGAGCGCGGCAAAATTGACGGTCTGAAAATGGCGGGCGTGATTTCCACTATTCATCCAACCCTCGACTATAGCGGTTTTGAGCGTGTGGACGTGGTGGTTGAAGCGGTCGTGGAAAACCCGAAAGTGAAAAAAGCGGTACTGGCGGAAACCGAAGATCAGGTACGCCCGGACACCGTACTGGCGTCGAATACCTCGACCATCCCAATCAACGAGCTGGCCAGCGCGCTCAAGCGCCCGGAAAACTTCTGTGGGATGCACTTCTTTAACCCAGTACACCGCATGCCACTGGTTGAGATCATTCGCGGCGAGAAAAGCTCGGATGAAACCATCGCCAAAGTTGTCGCATGGGCAAGCCAGATGGGCAAAACGCCAATTGTGGTCAACGACTGCCCCGGTTTCTTCGTGAACCGCGTGCTGTTCCCGTATTTTGCCGGTTTCAGCCAGCTGCTGCGCGATGGGGCAGATTTCCGCAAAGTCGATAAAGTCATGGAAAAACAGTTTGGCTGGCCGATGGGCCCGGCTTATCTGCTGGACGTGGTGGGAATTGATACCGCACATCACGCGCAGGCAGTGATGTCCGCAGGCTTCCCTCAGCGTATGCAGAAAGATTATCGCGACGCGATAGACGCCCTGTTTGATGCAAACCGTTTCGGACAGAAAAACGGTCTTGGATTCTGGCGTTATAAAGAAGACAACAAGGGCAAGCCGAAAAAAGAAGAGGATGCCACCGTTGATGATCTGCTGGCAGAAGTCAGCCAGCCGAAACGCGAATTCAGTGATGAAGAGATTATCGCTCGCATGATGATCCCGATGGTCAACGAAGTGGTACGGTGCCTGGAAGAAGGCATTATCGCCAGCCCGGCAGAAGCCGATATGGCGCTGGTGTATGGCCTGGGCTTCCCTCCGTTCCACGGCGGCGCGTTCCGCTGGCTGGATACGCTCGGCAGCGCGAAGTATCTCGATATGGCCCAGCAATATCAGCACCTCGGAGCGCTGTATGAAGTTCCGGCTGGTCTGCGTGATAAGGCGCGCCATAACGAACCGTATTATCCCCAGGTTGAGCCTGCCCGCCCGGTTGGCAGCCTGAAAACGGCTTAAGGAGTCACAATGGAACAGGTTGTAATTGTTGATGCGATCCGTACCCCGATGGGCCGTTCAAAAGGGGGGGCGTTTCGTAACGTGCGTGCAGAAGATCTCTCCGCACACTTAATGCGTAGCCTGCTGGCGCGTAATCCGGCGCTGGATCCAACTGCGCTGGATGACATTTACTGGGGCTGTGTGCAGCAAACGCTGGAGCAGGGTTTCAACATCGCCCGTAACGCCGCGCTGCTGGCGGAAATCCCGCACTCCGTTCCGGCGGTCACCGTGAACCGCCTGTGCGGTTCATCAATGCAGGCGCTGCACGACGCGGCACGTATGATCATCACCGGCGATGCTCAGGCGTGCCTGATTGGTGGCGTGGAGCATATGGGCCATGTACCAATGAGCCACGGCGTTGATTTCCATCCGGGCATGAGCCGCAACGTAGCAAAAGCGGCGGGGATGATGGGTCTGACCGCAGAAATGCTCTCCCGCATGCACGGCATCAGCCGTGAAATGCAGGATGCTTTCGCCGCACGTTCACATGCTCGCGCCTGGGCTGCAACACAGTCTGGCGCATTTAAAAACGAAATCATCCCGACCGGCGGTCATGATGCCGACGGCGTGCTGAAGCAGTTTAACTACGATGAGGTTATCCGCCCGGAGACAACCGTTGAAGCGCTCTCCACCCTGCGCCCAGCGTTCGATCCGGTTAGTGGAACGGTCACTGCCGGTACCTCCTCCGCGCTCTCCGACGGCGCAGCGGCGATGCTGGTCATGAGTGAAAGTCGCGCCCGTGAACTGGGTCTGACGCCGCGTGCCCGTATTCGTTCGATGGCTGTTGTTGGCTGCGACCCGTCAATCATGGGTTACGGTCCGGTTCCGGCCTCAAAGCTGGCGCTGAAAAAAGCGGGACTCTCCACCAGCGACATCGGCTTGTTTGAGATGAACGAAGCCTTTGCCGCTCAGATCCTGCCGTGCATTAAAGATCTGGGACTGATGGAGCAGATAGACGAGAAGATCAACCTCAACGGCGGCGCGATCGCTCTGGGCCACCCACTGGGATGCTCCGGGGCGCGTATCAGCACCACCCTGCTCAACCTGATGGAACGCAAAGACGTACAGTTTGGCCTGGCGACGATGTGTATCGGGTTAGGCCAGGGCATCGCAACGGTATTTGAGCGAGTTTAATCAAAGATAAATTCCCCTAAATAATTCGCGCTGCATCGCGGCGGCAACTGAGCGAATCCCCGGGAGCATAGATAACTATGTGACCGGGGTGAGCAAAGGCAGCCAACAAAGAGGCAGAGTGAATTATGACGGGGAAAGGTTTAGTTGCCGTTCTTCCCGCCTGTCAGGGGCGGGTTTTTTATTTCCCTGAACTACCACGCACCACTAACTGCACCGGCAACAGCAGATTCTCTTCCTGATTTTCTTCCAGCAATAAACGCAGCGCTTCACGCCCCAATTGTTGTTTATCAACCGCAATGGTGGTGAGTGGTGGATGTGACCAGGCCGCAGCATCAATATCATCAAACCCCACCAACGCAAGATCTTCCGGGATACGTATACCCTGCTGCGCACACACCCGTTGAACAACCAGCGCTGCCGCGTCGTTATAGGCAAAAATGGCGTCGGGCGGCTCTGGCAGACTGAGCAATTCATTAACCGCCTCCACCAAAGATTGCTCGGTATCCAGCAGTGGCGGCGCAATGGCTTCATACTCTGGCGGCATCAGCAAGCGGGCTTCATACAATGCCTGACGGTAGCCCTTCTCGCGCTGACGGATGCTGTAGTGCGCAAGCGAACTGGCAAGAAAAGCGATACGGCTGCGCCCTTGCGCAATCAGATGTTGCGTGGCCAGATAACCGCCCTGGGTATTGTCCGGGTTCACGCAAGGCAGGTCCGGCGCCCAGAGATCCACCAGCACCAACGGCAGTTTCATCTGTTGCAGCAAGCCAAGTAATTCAGGCTCAAAAAATCCCGCGCAGATCAGCGCATCAGGCTGGTGCAACATCACCTGCTCACTCACTGCATCGCCTGGACCAATGGAGAGAAAGCTCAGCGCAATACCATGGTCACGACAGTTATCTTCTATCCCCAGCAGCAGTTGAGAATAAAACGGCAATGCCCGGCTGATATTGTGCTGGCGGTGCAGCAAAAACAGGATTCGTTTGATCTTGTCTGCGCGCAGGCGAGAAAAATCATAACCCTGCTGCTGCGCCACAGAAATAATGCGCAGCCGGGTATCTTCACGTAGCCCTGGCTGCCCTTTCAGGGCGCGGGAAACCGCGCCAACCGAGACACCACAAGCTTCGGCAATGTCCCTGATACGTACAGGTTTAGTCATGTCACTCTCATTGATTTACGCTGGCCTTTTGTGCCCCCAGCCAGGCCGCGCCGCGTACGCCGCTGCTGTCACCGTGTCGGGCCTGAACGATCGGCGTACGGCACTGTTTACCAAATACGTAATGCGCCACTCGCGCCTGCAAGCCTGAGTACAGTAAAGTGATATTGGATACCCCACCGCCCAGCACGATAACATCGGGATCGAGCGTATTCACCACCCCCGCCAACGCGCGCGCCAGCTGATCGCAATAGCGTTCCCATAACAAACAGGCATCTGCATCACCCGATTCTACCCGCTGCATAATATGTGGCACATCTGCATGTTGTGCGGTGTGATTCATATACTGACGCTCCATGCCGCTGCCGGAAATAAAGCTCTCAATACAGTTCACCTGTCCGCAATAGCATGTCACTTCAGCCCCATCCCGAGATTCGTGGTAGCGCGGCAATGCATTATGGCCCCACTCTCCTGCACAGGCGTTAGGTCCGGAGATCAAACGGTTATCGATGCATAGTCCACCGCCGCAACCGGTACCGAGGATCACACCAAATACCACGCTATGCCCGTGTCCGCTACCGTCCATCGCTTCCGACAGGGTAAAGCAGTTGGCATCATTAGTAACAGGCACGGGTATTCCTAACGCTCGCTCAAGGTCTTGAGCAAAAGCCTGCTGATTCAACACCAGGATGTTCGAATTCTTAATCAAACCTTCGCTATCCACCGCGCCAGGAACTCCAACACCAACCGATAAAGACTGATTAACGGCCAGTTTGGCCTTAGAAATCATCTCCGTCACGGCCTGGAAAAAATCACCGTAACTCTGCTTTGGTGTCGCACATCGCTCGCGGTAAACAATTTCACCCGCGTTATCAATCACCACCGCTTCAATTTTAGTCCCGCCGATATCCAGTCCGAGCCTCATGGTTTTCCCTCGTTGATGTCCAGCAATGTGATGCGATACAGCTTGCCCATTTTGTTTACTAAACAAAATGAGACCCGTCACAAAAAATCAGTTTTATGGTTAATAGATAGGAAAAACATGTTTACTAAAAATGTTCTGAAAAGAGGAGCAGTGAGACCGGGCTTGCACCCTGTTAGAAGAAGTAAGGTTGGTGATGGATGCGCCGGAAGGACTCCGGCGCACAGCGCTTAAATGAACGCGAACGCGTCGCCAAACAGGCGATCTTCACGTGCCTGACGCTCATTACAGAACAGGTCGCGCGCGATTTTTGCCATCTCAAAACGACCGGCAATGTAGATATCGTGTTCCGCCAGAGTACCGTAATCCTGCAATACTGCCGTTAACACGGTTCCCGTACGACCACGCCAGCCGTCTTCAGGCTGCTCTACCACCGGCTCAACACGCAGGTTCGGGTGATTCACCGACAATGCTTCCAGCTCTGAGAGATCGTAGAGATGCTTCTCTTCGCGCCCGCCCCAGTAAATAGTGATATCGCGGTTGGGATTGCGTGCCAGCGCGGTAAGCAGAATAGAACGCACGTAAGAGAACCCTGTACCTCCGGCAATCAGGATCAGCGGGCGCTCGTCTTCATCACGCAGCCAGGCTTCGCCATGCGGAATATCGACCTTGATTTCCCGGTCTTTCAGAATACGGTCCATCACGGCCATGGCGTAAAGATTTAGCTCAGAGGCGCCAACGTGCAGCTCAATGAATCCTTGCTCGTCCGGCGTTGATGCCATGGAGAACGGACGCTTATCCCTTTCGTCCATCACGACCATTAAATACTGGCCAGCACGAAAGGAAAACGCCGCGTCTGGCACTAAACGAACGCGATATACGGTGTCAGTTATAGCTTCTACCGAGGTCACTTTACAGCTTAAGGTTGTCATGCGCTCTCTCTGTCGGATCAATAGGCAAAACGATCGCGCCTCAGGCGCTTTTGCCGTCATTAAAGATGGCCAGTTCATCCCAAATTGCGTCAATACGCGCAATCACTTCAGGATCTTTTTTAATCGGACGTCCCCATTCGCGTTGGGTTTCGCCCGGCCATTTATTTGTGGCATCCAGCCCCATTTTTGAACCAAGGCCGGAAACCGGCGAAGCAAAGTCCAGGTAATCAATTGGCGTATTCTCTACCAGTACCGTATCCCGGGCGGGGTCCATACGGGTAGTAATAGCCCAAATTACATCATTCCAGTCGCGCGCGTTAACGTCATCATCGCAGACAATAACAAATTTGGTGTACATGAACTGACGCAAAAACGACCAAACACCCATCATGACGCGTTTGGCATGGCCTGCGTACTGTTTTTTCATCGTCACCACGGCCAGACGATATGAACAGCCTTCCGGAGGCAGGTAAAAATCGACGATTTCCGGGAACTGCTTTTGCAGAATAGGAACGAATACTTCGTTCAGCGCCACGCCGAGCACTGCTGGCTCATCAGGCGGACGTCCGGTATAGGTAGAGTGATAAATAGCATCTTCACGCTGGGTAATGTGGGTGACGGTAAAGACCGGGAAATTATCTACTTCGTTGTAGTAGCCGGTATGATCGCCATAGGGCCCTTCTGGAGCCAGCTCGCCCGGTTCGATGTACCCTTCCAGTACGATTTCTGCGCTGGCAGGCACTTCCAGGTCGTTGGAAATACATTTGACCACTTCGGTCTTGGTACCGCGCAACAGCCCGGCAAATGCGTACTCGGATAATGTATCAGGAACGGGTGTCACAGCCCCCAGAATGGTCGCAGGATCGGCCCCCAACGCCACTGAAACCGGGAAACGTTCACCAGGATGCGCCGCGCACCACTCCTGATAATCAAGCGCGCCGCCGCGATGGGACAACCAGCGCATAATAAGCTTGTTTTTACCAATCAGCTGCTGGCGATAGATGCCCAGATTCTGCCGCTCTTTATGCGGACCACGCGTGACGGTGAGTCCCCAGGTAATCAGCGGCGCGGCATCTTCCGGCCAGCAGGTCATAATCGGAATGCGGTTTAAATCAACGTCATCGCCGGAGTAGATTTTTTGCTGACAAGGCGCACCGCGCAACCGCTTAGTCGGCATGTTCAACACCTGCTTAAACTGCGGCAGCTTATCAAACAGATCGCGGAATCCTTTCGGTGGCTCTGGCTCTTTCAAAAACGCCAACAGTTTACCGACTTCTCGTAGCGCCGAGACATCTTCTTGTCCCATTCCCATCGCAACACGCTTTGGTGTGCCAAACAGGTTACACAGCACCGGCATTGAATAGCCTTTCGGATTCTCAAACAGTAACGCAGGCCCACCGGCACGCAGAGTGCGATCGGCAATTTCAGTAATTTCCAGGTGGGGATCCACCTCAAGCGAAATGCGTTTGAGTTCGCCCTGCTGTTCAAGCAGCGTCAGGAAGTCGCGTAAATCGTGATATTTCATGGCGTCCATTGTGGCCTCTTCGTAAGCGCTTCATTATACGGCGTTCATCATTGTGATGCTGTATTTTTGTTAAATTAGCGTGAACTCTGGCGATACATATAAGCCCTGGGAGTATATACCCATTGGGTTTCAGCCTGCGTTGAGGCGGGTATAATTAACTTAACGCATGGCTTTTGCTATGCTGGCGCTCAGAACAAGCGGATAAGAGTTATTATGCAATCCTGGTATTTACTGTACTGCAAACGTGGGCAACTTCAGCGAGCCCAGGAACACCTGGAAAGGCAGGCGGTGAACTGCCTGACGCCTATGATCACCCTGGAAAAAATAGTGCGCGGTAAACGTACCACAGTCAGTGAACCACTATTCCCTAATTACATGTTTGTCGAGTTCGACCCGGAAGTGATCCACACCACCACTATCAATGCCACGCGTGGTGTCAGCCATTTCGTCCGTTTTGGCGCGACGCCTGCGACAGTTCCTTCTCCCGTTATTCACCAGCTTTCTATCTACAAGCCTGAAGGAATTGTTGACCCGCAAACTCCTCAGCCAGGGGACAGCGTGATTATTACTGAAGGGGCGTTTGAGGGGCTAAAAGCGATCTTCACCGAACCGGATGGCGAAGCACGTTCCATGCTACTGCTTAACCTGTTGAATAAAGAGGTTAAGCAGAGCGTGAAAAATACCGGCTTTCGTAAAATTTAAGCCGTTTAGAAGGTCACTTCGAACAGTGTTCGGACGTTAGCATCAATGGTTGCTGACAGCCATTGAGGATTTTCCCCGCGCCAGTGGGCAATACGCTCAAGAATATGTGGCAGGTGCGCCGGTTCATTGCGCCGTGACGTCGGTTTAGGCGTTAAGTCGCGAGGGAGTAGGTAAGGCGCATCGGTTTCAATCAGCAGCCTTTCCACCGGAATAAACGGCAGCAGTTCCCGCAGTTCCATCCCCCGGCGCTCATCACAGACCCAGCCGGTGAT
This sequence comes from Citrobacter sp. Cf072, assembly GCF_030334485.1. NCBI lineage: Bacteria > Pseudomonadati > Pseudomonadota > Gammaproteobacteria > Enterobacterales > Enterobacteriaceae > Citrobacter > Citrobacter sp. Cf072. Next base: position 13,167 of record NZ_JAOWDX010000036.1, read on the forward strand.
ACCGATATAGAGTCCCCGGTCCACGCAATCCTGCATCTCCTGCCGCGTTCCGGTAAAACAGTGCAGCACCGCGCCTGGGAGGCTATCCAGCCACGGCTCCAGCAACGTCAGAAAACGCCCATGGGCATCCCGACAATGCATGAAAATCGGCATCTGCAGTTCAGCAGCAATGCGCAGCTGCGCCTCAAAAGCACGTTCCTGCTCCTGCGGCGTGGAGAAATTGCGATTGAAATCCAGACCGCACTCGCCAATAGCGACCACCTCAGACTGGTTTGCCAGCGCGATAATCTCGTCTTCCGTTGAGGATTGCCATTGGCTGCTGTCATGCGGGTGCACGCCAGCCGTGGACCAGCAATGCGGATAATGCTGTGCCAACTTTAGCGCCTGCTGGCTTTCGTGCAGGTTTGTTCCGGTCAGAAGCATACCGTTTACGCCCGCAGCAAAAGCGCGCGCCACAACATCATCCCTGTCTTTTGCAAATTGTGAACTGGTTAAATTAACGCCAATGTCAAACATGCTACCTCCCATATGACAACCGCCCTGACGGGCGGTTGAATTTACTCTTCTGTTTTCTCGGTGGCTTCGGCTTCTTTTGCTTCTTCAGCCTCGTTGTCCTCATCTCGCGTACGTCGCTTGCCGACATAGAAACGAGAGAAGAAAACGCCCACTTCAAACAGGCAGTACATCGGTATCGCCAACAACGTTTGCGAGAAGACATCTGGCGGGGTCAGTAACATCCCGACGACAAATGCCCCTACCACAACGTAAGGACGCTTCTTGCGTAAATCGTCTGGCGTCGTAATGCCCATCCAGCATAGCAGCACAATGGCGACAGGGACCTCAAAAGAGACCCCGAAAGCCATAAACAGAGCCATGACGAAACTGAGATAGCTGGCAATGTCCGTTGATACCTGTACGCCTTGCGGAGCCGTGTTGGCCAGAAAACCAAACGCCAACGGGAAGACAACAAAATAGGCGAATGCCATGCCGATGTAGAACAGCAACGAACTGGAGACCAGCAGCGGCACAACCAGGCGACGTTCATGTTTGTACAAAGCAGGCGCAATGAATGCCCATACCTGGTAGAGGATCACTGGCGCTGACAGGATCAGCGACACCATGAAGGTCAACTTGATTGGCGTAAAGAACGGCGAAGCCACATCGGTGGCGATCATCGTTGCACCCTGCGGCATCTGTTTAATCAGAGGCGCTGCAACCATATGGTAAATGTCGTTGGCAAAATAAACCAACGCCAGAAAGATCACGATTACCGCAATAATGCAGTTCAGGAGTCGCTTACGCAGCTCAATAAGATGCGTGATGAGCGGTTGGGTATCTTCTACAGACATGTTTACGGTTTATCACTCGACGAGGGTGAGGATTCGACAACAGGTGCGGCAGCTTTCTTTTCTGCATCCATCAACGTAGCGGAAGTGTTTTCCGTCGGCTCTGGCGTTTTAGCACCCGTGGATTCCGGTTTTTGCTCCGGCGAACTGGCCTGATTTTCAGCGGCGGCAGGGGTGACCCCTTCTCGCTGCGCTTCACCTTCTTTCACCACCGGATTATGGATAGTGTGCGCTTCATCGCTCGCTTTCTCAGGATCGTGCACGCTGTAAGAACGCTTCATCGATTCCGCCGCTTCACGCAGCTCATCCATTGACGCTTTCAGCTCCGGGGTTAGATTTGTCAGGCTCGCTTTCTCTACTTTCTTCAGGCTGTCCTGAAACTCCTGAAGCTTAAGCTCCTGGGTCAGTTCATTCTGAACAGTAGTTGCAAGGGAACGCAAAGCGCGAACCCAGCCAGCAACCGTTTTTACCGCTACGGGTAATCGTTGCGGCCCCAGGACAATGAGGCCGATCACGAACACCAATAACAGTTCGCTAAAACCGATATCAAACACGGATTATACCTGCTCTTTATCTTGGCTTTTGGTGTCTTCCTTTTTCACTTCGCCCTGCTTATCGGTGATGGATTTAGCTGTAAAATCAGCGTCCTGGCTGGTTTTATCTTGCTTAGGCTCATCATCACCCATCGCTTTTTTGAAGCCTTTAATCGATGCGCCAAGATCGGAACCGATGGAGCCGAGTTTCTTGGTGCCAAATAGCAGTACAACGATGACGGCAATGATCAACAACTGCCAAATACTGATACCACCCATACATGTTCCTCTGTCATAGATGATGAATTAATAAGGCCGTAGTATACGTTACACGGCCTGCCTTGGGCGATGAAAAATTCAGCGCATTTTGCGCCAGCCGATTAACCAGGCTAAGACACCGCCTGCCATCAACCAGCCCGGCATAAGCCCCCACTCAGGGCGGCTTACCAGCAGGAATGTTCCACTTAGCAACAATGTTGCGCCAATGCCCAATAAATAACGGGATTGTCCCTGGCGTACATGATTCGCGTGAAGCTCGCGGGCAATCTTATCAACACTGTGCTGTAAATATTTGCCCTGGCGCAAACTGTCATACACCAGTTCAGGTATTTCTGGCATTTTTTCGACCCAGAACGGTGCTTTTTCTTTAAATGCCCTAACGAGCGCCGGAATACCAACCTGATCTTTAATCCAGGATTCGAGGAATGGCTTAGCCGTTTTCCACAAATCTAATTGCGGGTAGAGCTGTCGTCCGACACCCTCAACGTACAGCAGCGTCTTCTGTAGCAATACCAGTTGAGGCTGGACTTCCATATTGAAGCGGCGCGCAGTGTTGAACAAATTCAACAGCACATGACCAAAGGAAATCTCCGCCAGCGGTTTTTCAAAAATCGGCTCGCACACGGTACGAATGGCAAATTCAAACTCTTCTACGTTGGTATCCGGTGGAACCCAACCAGAATCCACGTGCAGTTCAGCAACTTTGCGGTAATCGCGGTTAAAGAACGCAATGAAGTTTTCAGCCAGGTAACGCTTATCTTCTTTGTTTAAAGAGCCCACAATCCCACAATCAATACCAATGTATTTCGGGTTTTCAGGGTGCTCATAACTGACAAAAATGTTCCCAGGGTGCATATCCGCATGGAAAAAGCTGTCGCGGAATACCTGAGTAAAGAAGACCTGAACACCACGTTCAGCCAGCAACTTCATATTGGTGCCGTTCTTCTCAAGCGTGGTGACATCAGAAACCGGGATACCGTAAATGCGCTCCATCACCATCATGTTCTGACTGCAATAGTCGGAATACACTTCCGGGATGTACAGCATCGGGCTATCTTCAAAATTACGTCGTAGCTGAATGGCGTTCGCCGATTCGCGCAGCAGATTTAGCTCATCAATCAACGTTTTTTCATATTCACGGACGACTTCTGTTGGTCGCAGGCGACGTCCATCTGGCAGCAGACGAGGAACCCAACGAGCCAGGCGGTAGATCAGTTTTAAATCCGCTTTGATGACCGGCAGTATGTCCGGGCGAATAACTTTGATCACCACCTCTTTGCCATTCGATTTCAATCGCGCAGTGTGAACCTGAGCAACAGACGCAGATGCCAGCGGCGTGATTTCAAAATCATCAAACCATTCCTCGACGGGCAGCCCGCCCATGGCCTCTTCGATTTGCTTTTTCGCTTTAAGCCCATCAAACGGGGCAACACGATCCTGCAATAGCGCAAGCTGATCGGCGATGTGCGGAGGGAAAAGGTCACGACGGGTGGATAGCATCTGCCCAAACTTGATCCACACCGGGCCGAGTTCCTGTAAAGCCAGTCTCAGCCTTTCTCCCAGCGGTTTGTCTTTATGTCGGTTGGGCATCCAGAACAACGAGTAACGCCACAACCTAAGCGGCAGCGTGATTCGCATTTTGGGGATGAGTTCATCAAGACCGTAGCTTAAAAAAGTGCGAATGATGAAATAAAGGCGCCGTACTTCACCTGGCGTCATTTGGCCTCCAGTTTTTCCAGCCGTTTGGCCAGAGATTCAACCGCGCGCTCAACGGCTGCCGTTTCTTCAGCAAGCCATGCAACCTCTAGTGGGCCAGGAGCCATGCGCCACTCTTCGGTGATCGCTTCGGCGACATAGCGCTGCTGGCGCTGAAAGTTATGGCACAGGAACTTCGCTCCACCACGCAAGACTTTGCTGACCCCTTCCGCGACGATATCGCCGGTATAGGGTGCTAACAGTTCTGCAGGATCCAACTCGGCCAGATCGGCCAGCGCAACAAAGTTCTGTACTACCTGGATATCACCCTGGACTTCCAGTTCACCGCTGCGGATAAGCGTGGTGAGTTGCTGTCTGTCACGCAATTTCGGTAACACACTGGCATATGTAATTACGGTGCAATCGGCTTCGCCTTCCCACGCCCCCAGCACATCGACCTGGCGCTCACTAAACACCAGGACTAACGATGTTGAAAATCCTTTGAGATCAACACGTAGCACTTTGCCCTGTAAACGCGTTCTGGCTGACTTGAGCGCAGGAGAGCGGTACAGAAAGGTGTTGAGCAGATTTTCAACGCCTGCGGTCACTAAGGGTTTTAAAGGCATCCCCACTCTCCTGTCAGAACTTGTATCCACGATGCAGCGCAACGACACCTGCTGTCAGGTTGTAGTAATCAACGCTTTCGAACCCGGCATCTTGCATCATTGCTTTTAAGGTGTCCTGATCGGGATGCATGCGGATGGATTCCGCCAGATAGCGATAGCTGTCCGCATCGCTTGCTACCATTGAACCTATACGCGGCAGAACATGGAAAGAGTACGCGTCGTAGGCTTTGCTCAACGGTTCGATAATCGGCTTGGAGAATTCCAGCACCAGTAAACGTCCGCCCGGCTTCAATACGCGGTACATGGAGCGTAATGCTTTGTCTTTATCCGTAACGTTGCGCAGACCGAAAGAGATGGTGATGCAGTCAAACGTGTTGTCAGGGAAAGGTAGTGCTTCAGCATTCGCCTGAACGTACTCAACGTTACCCACCACACCAATATTGCGCAGCTTTTCGCGACCCATTTTGAGCATTGAGTCATTGATATCCGCCAGCACAACTTTGCCGGTTTCGCCTACCATGCGAGAGAATTTCGCCGTCAGATCGCCGGTACCGCCTGCTAAATCGAGAACGGTTTGCCCGCGACGCACGCCACTGCAGTCAATGGTGAAGCGCTTCCACAAACGATGAATGCCAAATGACATTAAGTCATTCATAACGTCATATTTAGAGGCCACAGAATGAAAAACGTGGGCCACCATGTCAGCTTTCTGCTCTTTAGCGACGGTCTGAAAGCCAAAGTGCGTCGTTTCTTGTGAATTATCCACCATCTCAGTGCCTGCTCATCCAAAAAATGTTCGAGAAGTGTAACAGATTGGGCCAATCTGCCCTACCCTTCTGCCGGGTTCAACTACCCCAAATGGACTAGTTTGATTGCTGATTTACCGCTTCACCATCGGGGTAAGACGCATCTTGTTGCGTCTCAGGGACCGAGCGCAAGCGGTATTCTTCATCCTGCGTAGTGGCTTGCTCAGCCAGCTCAGGATTAATCTCGCGCTTAATTTCTACACCTAAACTGCGAAACGCTTCTGCCTGCGACAGGACGTTTCCACGACCGGAAGAGAGTTTTTTCATCGCTTGTCGGTAATTATCCTGGGCTTTGTCCAGGCTTTGACCTATTGCCGACATATCATCCACAAACAACCGCATCTTGTCATAAAGTTTGCTGGCCCGATCGGCAATTTGTTGCGCATTACGACTCTGATGCTCGTAGCGCCACAGGTTGGCAATCGTGCGCAATGCCACCAACAGCGTGGTAGGGCTCACCAGCATAATGTTATTTCTAAGCGCTTCGGTAATCAGTTCGGGCTGTCTGTCGAGCGCCAGCAAAAAAGCGGGCTCAACGGGGATAAACATCAGCACATAGTCAAGCGTACGCAGCCCCGGAAGCTGCTGATAGTCTTTGCGGCCCAGCAGACGAATGTGGTTGCGCACCGAGGCGATGTGCTCCTGCAACGCGCTCTCGCGGGTGAATTCATCTTCAGCGTTAAAATAGCGTTCATAGGCGACCAGCGTCATTTTCGCATCAATCACCACATCTTTGCCCTGCGGTAATCGGACAATAACATCCGGCTGCATCCGCGAACGGGCGTCGTTTTCGATGCTGACCTGGGTTTCGTATTCATAGCCTTCGCGCAGACCGGAAGCCTCAAGCACCCGCGTGAGTACGACCTCGCCCCAGTTACCCTGCGTTTTGTTATCGCCTTTTAATGCCCGCGTCAGGTTTACCGCTTCCTGTGCCATCTGCGCATTCAGTTGCTGGAGATTACGAATTTCGTGCGCCAGAGTATGACGTTCCTGTGCCTCTTTACCAAAGCTATCCTGAACCTGGCGTCGAAAACCGTCCAGTTGTTCGCGAAGCGGTGCCAGCAGGCTGTTCAGGCTTTGGCGATTTTGCTCATCTACGCGGCGATTGCTGTGCTCGAATATACGGTTCGCCAGATTTTCAAATTGCTCGCTCAGGCGCTGTTCGCTGTTGATCATCTGACGGATCTTATCTTCCGCATGCTGTTGCGTTGCTTCCAGCCGGGTAGTGACTTCACGGAGATCAGCTTCCAGAGAGGTGTTGATACTGTGCAGGCTGCGCAATTCGTTATTAAGCAGTTCGCACTCATCACGCCAGTGGGCTTCCTGTGAGAGTTGTTGCCGGGCGGCACTTAGCGCGATATCCAGTTCACGTCGTTCTTCGATGAGATCGGCACGGATCCTGTCGGCGTGCGCTTTTGTTGCCAGCCACCCAACCAGCAGCCCTGCGGCTAACGCCAGCACGGCACTCATCATAATTGAAATATCCACAACGCCCCCTTACAGCAACGACTTACCCGCACAAAATAGAATTGTGCTGTATAAACGTCCAGTTTAAAAGGAATTTCCTGCGAGGTACTACGCAAAATAAAAAGGCCGAACGCGTCGGCCTTTTTGAATAGACGGGAGAATTACAGTAAACGACGCGCAGCTTCCACCACGATTTTTACCGCATGGCTTTCTGTTTGTTTCATCGTTTCCGCATTAGGGATCTCTTGCTGAGTACGGTTCACGATAACACCCGCGACCATACCGGCACGCAGACCCTGGCTTGCGCACATGGTCAGCAGCGTGGCAGATTCCATTTCGTAGTTCATAACGCCCATAGACTGCCACTCTTCCATCGAGCCTTTGAAACGGCTCACGACGCGACCAGAGAAGGTGTCGTAACGTTCCTGGCCCGGGTAGAAGGTGTCAGAAGATGCGGTAACGCCCACGTGGGTAGTGGCGCCGATAGATTTCGCCGCTTCCACCAGCGCAGTGGTGCACTCGAAGTCCGCAACGGCCGGGAACTCCATTGGCGCGAAGTGCAGGCTTGCGCCGTCCAGACGGACAGACGCCGTGGTGACCAGGACATCACCTACATTGATATGCGGCTGGATAGCGCCAGTCGTACCGATACGCAGGAAGGTACGAATGCCCAGTTGTGCCAGTTCTTCAACGGCAATAGAGGTTGACGGGCCGCCGATACCGGTAGAGCAAACGATCACGGCTTTACCATCCAGCTCAGCACGCCAGGTAGTGAACTCGCGATGAGATGCCAGCTTAACCGGCTTATCCATCAGCGCGGCGATCTTTTCCACACGCTCCGGGTCGCCAGGGACGATAGCAAGCGTAGCCCCTTGTAAGTCGCTCTTAGTGAGGCCGAGATGAAAAACATCAGACTTAGACATAAAAACTCCTCTGTGAATCGGTTTTGTCAGAAGAAGCAAAAACACACTTTACCGAAGGCATGAACATATTTTCGTGACAGTCATCACTCTGATGTAAATCAATTGCATTCAATTACCATCAAATAGTGATGCATATCACATAAATGATGCGATGTAAGGAAGCCCTGCACAAAAGATAGCCCGTTTAAGGCAATGTGGTTCGTTGCATGTGTCTATAGTTAACAATGCGCTTTTTGGCTGAATATTTAAGGGTACGGAGAATACCATGACAACACGACAATCTGGCTTTGCACCTGCTGTATCTCCACCGACGTCTACCACGGTTCACACTCCGGATAACGAAATTATCGCCGGTGTAACGTCCATACCTTCACAAGGCGATGATATGCCAGCGTATCACGCACGACCAAAACAAACCGATGGCCTGCTTCCCGTGGTCATTGTCGTGCAGGAGATTTTTGGTATTCATGAGCACATTCGTGACGTTTGCCGCCGTCTGGCTCTGGAAGGGTATCTGGCTATCGCACCAGAACTCTATTTTCGCGAAGGCGATCCCAATGACTTTGCCGACATCCCCACGCTGCTCAGCGGCCTTGTCGCCAAAGTGCCTGACTCTCAGGTACTGGCCGATCTGGACCACGTCGCCAGCTGGGCCTCCCGCAACGGAGGAGATGCGCACCAACTGATGATCACTGGATTCTGCTGGGGTGGACGCATTACCTGGTTGTATGCCGCACATAATCCGCAGTTAAAAGCGGCCGTGGCGTGGTATGGCAAACTGGTGGGTGATAAAACCCTCAACTCGCCGAAACATCCCGTTGATATCGCAACCGATCTTAACGCCCCCGTTTTGGGACTTTATGGCGGCCAGGATACCAGCATTCCGCAAGATACCGTTGAAACAATGCGTCAGGCGCTACGCGCCGCCAATGCGAAAGCGGAAATCGTGGTCTATCCCGATGCCGGACATGCCTTCAACGCCGATTATCGCCCGAGCTATCACGAAGAGTCCGCGAAAGACGGCTGGCAGAGAATGCTGGAGTGGTTCGCGCAATACGTGGGTAAAAAGATCTGAACAATATTGCCGCCTTTTTTAGGCGGCAATAAATACACAAATAATAATTTTAATGAAATCTAAAACAGATAAGATACAAATTAATTATGTATCTCCATTATCTCTGGCGTGTAAAATAAATTAAAAAATTAATATAAAAGATCATCAAAAAACTCACATACCAAGAATACCTTGTGATATAAAATATATTTCAATACACGTTTTGGATCTCATTTATGCCTATATACAAAGTCAGTTCAAAAATTAATTCCAATGTCCCTCCTGATTATATCCTTTATGACTTATTAATTTACCGAATGGATGGAAACCATAACAAGACCATATTGCTCGATGTAAAAAGACAAAAATTAAAGAGCAACTATGAAACACAAAAACATGATACTGAAGACACAAACGATCCAGTTTCAACCATATATATTATAGAGATAACGTTATATCGGACCAACATGCTACAAACAACATGTGTTTCTGTCACACCATTCAGGAAAATGTACACGTTAGAAGAGCTAAGTACCGGCAGAGCTTTTTCACAGGTGAAAAGAGAAAATCCTTGTTATTATGTTTCGAATGGTAGGACTCAACTGGAAAGTGAAGGGAAAAATATAAAAACGATAACTATATCGAATCATGGAAGAGCATTTATTGCAAATGAATATCCAGAAGATAGCGCTAATGACCCTTTTTCAAAAAAGAAGCTTGAGGAGGACGCCTTCCTTCGGTTTCATCATATGAATTTCCCCAACCAAAGCAGGAGTAGTTTATGCGGTCCTGCAGTTTTTTTTACTGCCTGCAAATAGATAGGCCAGATATTTATATACAGGCAGCAAACGACTTATGGCTCTATGGTCGAACAAAAATTGGCTCCCTGCAAATTACACCCAGTGAGAACTGCCGTAATCCCTCAGGAAAATTTTACGATGAATCATCTCAACCAGCCGTCCCTCTTATTTCTGGACTCGACTGGTTAACCCTCGCAAGTCTTAGAGACTCTGAAAATACAGTGCTCAGTTATGATAGTATAAATTACGAAATATCAGGTATTTCGATGTGGGATACCGTAGCCGGATGGTTTGAAAAGGCGGGCTATGTGAAAATATTTGATAACGTTGGGATTACCAGAGGGAATATCCAAGATATAAGAAAGCTAAACGCCTACTTCAAACAAGGATATAAAGTTATCACGTTAATCGCTGATGGGCTTTTGACATCCAGTGAATCGAGTCTAACTGTTCCATCACACTGGATTGTATGGGATGGAGAGGTAACGGAAGATGCTAACAGGAAAGTAAGTTTGCGCCTATTTTCCTGGGGAGAGGTGGGTGAGCAAATAAAGAGAGAAAAGAACATTAATTTCTTCATCAATAGATTTTTTGGAGGGATGGTTTTCAAACCATTGATTTAACCATGTTGAAAAAGTTAACTTTTATTTTACCTATTTTAGTTTCATCTTGTAGTCAATATGCTGAGTACACCCCCAGCGGAGATACCCTTAAAGATGCGATTACCGGCACACCATATTCAGCAAAAATATATATCTTTGGAGGGAGAGTGATAAAGCCGTCATTCAGTATGCGTCTCTTCCCAGAAAATACTGGACTTTATCTCAAGCCTTGCGATCCTCTTTCCGTTGCGCAGAATAATTGCATACTTGTAGAAGGGATTCCGAAAAAACCGGGTTCTGTCACCATTAAAATCTCAGGGGGCCTGTACGGAAGCATGATTGTAAGCTCAGCCGGATTCCATAAAGAGTACACGATGAATGTTATTAGCCCATAAATAAAAAGCGATCACATTTATGCGATCGCCTTATTTTTTACGCCTGACGCAGATTCTGCGCCGCTTTAACCATGTTTGCCAGCGCGGCGCGGGTTTCCGGCCAACCGCGCGTTTTCAGACCGCAGTCCGGGTTCACCCACAGACGCTCAGCCGGAATACGCTGCTCGGCTTTCTTCAGCAGAGCTTCAATCCACTCCACGCTCGGGACGTTCGGCGAGTGAATGTCGTAGACGCCCGGCCCGATTTCGTTCGGATAGTCGAACTCTTCGAACGACTCCAGCAGCTCCATATCAGAACGTGAAGTCTCAATAGTGATCACGTCTGCGTCCAGCGCCGCAATGGAGTCCATGATGTCGTTGAACTCGCAGTAACACATGTGGGTGTGGATCTGGGTTTCATCCTTCGCCACTGCCGCGTTAATGCGGAAAGCCTCCACGCCCCATTCCAGATACGCCGCCCAGTCGCTGCGACGCAGCGGTAAACCTTCACGCAGTGCCGGCTCATCAATCTGGATAATGCCGATCCCCGCTGCTTCCAGATCCGCAACTTCATCACGCAACGCCAGCGCAATCTGCTTCGCGATGGTTTCACGCGTCACGTCTTCACGCGGGAATGACCAGCAAAGAATGGTCACCGGACCGGTCAGCATACCTTTTACCGGTTTGTCGGTCAGTGACTGGGCATACTTCGCCCACTCCACGGTGATCGCTTCCGGGCGGCTGACGTCGCCAATGACTACCGGTGGCTTCACGCAACGGGAGCCATAGCTCTGCACCCAACCGTTCTGGGTAAAGACGAACCCGTCCAGATGCTCACCAAAGTATTCCACCATGTCGTTACGTTCGGCTTCACCGTGTACCAGCACGTCGAGCCCCAGACGCTCCTGTTCAGCGATCGCCTGTTTGATATGTTCCGCAATACCGGTGCGGTAGTTACCGGCATCCAGGTTGCCCTTTTTGAAGTCCAGACGCAGACCGCGAATTTCGGTGGTTTGCGGGAATGAGCCGATAGTCGTGGTCGGCCATGCCGGCAGATTAAAGCGGGCACGTTGCGCCTCGGCGCGAACCGGGTAAGCGTTGGCGCGCTGGCTGTCCTGGGCGGTGATTGCCGCCAGACGCTTTTCCACTGCGGCGTTGTGGACACGAGTAGAGTGACGACGAGCCTGAATCGGTGCGCTCCATTCGACAATTGCCGCCGTATCACCGCTGTTCAACGCATCACGCAGCAGCGCCAGCTCGCCGCATTTTTGCAGGGCGAAAGAAAACCAGCTCTTCACCTCTGCATCAAGGCGGGTTTCCACGCTGAGATCAATGGGGCTGTGCAGCAGGGAGCAGGAAGAAGCCACCCACAGGTCACGTTTCCCGACGATATCTTTAATTTGCGCATATTTTTCGCTGAGATCGGCGCGCCAGACGTTGCGCCCGTTCACCAGGCCCGCTGACAGCAGCCAGTCGGCAGGCAGACGTTTGTGCAGCTCGGCGACATCATCTTTACCGTGCACGAAGTCGACGTGCAGTCCCTGCACCGGCAGCGCGGTAATGGTATCCAGGTTTGGCGTTACGCCTTCGAAGTAGGTGGTCAGTAACAGCTTCACCTGGCCCTGCAGGGCATCATAAGCTGGTTTGAAGGCGTCCAGCCACGCTTGCGGCAATTCCAGCACCAGAGCAGGTTCGTCAATCTGCACCCACTCAATACCCCGTTTTGCCAGCTCCGCCAGCACCTGCTGGTAAACCGGCAGAATGTCGTTCAACAGACTCAGGCGGTCAAACTGTTCGCCCTTCACTTTCCCCAGCCACAGGTAAGTTACCGGCCCCAGCAGCACAGGTTTCACCTTGTGCCCAAGCGCCAGCGCTTCGTCTACTTCATCCAGCAGTTGCGTCCAGGTCAGTTTGAACTGCTGACCTTTGGTGAACTCTGGCACCATGTAGTGATAGTTGGTATTAAACCATTTGGTCATTTCTGCCGCCGCCGCTGGCTCACCGGTCGGTGCGCGGCCACGGCCAATACGGAATAAGGTATCGATATCGACCGAGCCGTCTTTATTCTGATGACGAGCCGGAACGTTGCCGAGCAGCAGGCTGGTAGTCAGCACGTGATCGTACCAGGCAAAATCACCTACCGGCAGCAGGTCAACACCCGCCTGCTTCTGCTGCTCCCAATGGCGGGCACGCAGCTCACGGCCAACGGCCAGCAATTCTTCACGGGAGGAATTTCCCGCCCAGTAGCTTTCTTGCGCTTTCTTCAACTCGCGACGCAGGCCAACGCGAGGGAAACCGAGGGTGTGATTAAGTATTGTCATTATATGCCTCTTATTTAATTTGCAGGTTTTAGCCGTCCAGATGTTTACACCGCTATATTTCGCAAGTACTGTATATTCCTCAAGCGCAATTTGTTCATGCCGAAGTGAAGGACTTTCATGATCGAGATTAAACACCTGAAAACGCTCCAGGCGTTGCGGAATAGCGGTTCGCTGGCAGCCGCCGCGGCGACGTTGCATCAGACCCAATCCGCTCTTTCTCACCAGTTCAGCGATCTGGAGCAGCGCCTTGGCTTTCGACTTTTTATCCGTAAAAGCCAGCCTCTGCGCTTTACGCCGCAGGGAGAAATCCTGCTGCAGTTAGCTAATCAGGTGTTGCCGCAAATTGGTCGTGCGCTGCAGGCTTGCAACGAACCGCAGCAAACCCGGCTGCGAATCGCAATTGAATGTCACAGTTGTATTCAATGGCTGACGCCCGCGCTGGAGAATTTTCGTGCCAACTGGCCGCAGGTGGAGATGGACTTTAAATCCGGCGTGACGTTCGATCCACAACCAGCGCTACAGCAGGATGAGCTGGATCTGGTGTTAACCTCCGACATTCTGCCGCGCAGCGGATTGCACTACTCACCGATGTTTGATTTTGAAGTCCGCCTGGTACTGGCGCCGGACCATCCGTTGGCCAGCAAAACGCAAATCACGCCGGAAGATTTGGCCAGCGAGACGCTGCTCATTTACCCAGTGCAACGGAGTCGACTGGATGTATGGCGGCATTTCCTGCAGCCTGCGGGCGTGAGTCCGTCGCTGAAGAGCGTGGATAACACCCTGCTGCTGATTCAGATGGTTGCAGCCAGAATGGGTATCGCGGCGTTACCGCACTGGGTGGTGGAGAGTTTTGAACGCCAGGGTTTAGTAGTGACTAAAACCCTGGGTGATGGATTGTGGAGCCGACTGTACGCCGCCGTGCGTGATGGCGAGCAGCGACAGCCGGTCACTGAAGCGTTTATTCGCTCAGCGCGGAATCACGCCTGCGATCATCTGCCGTTTGTGCGGAGTGCGGAACGACCCACTTTCGATGTACCCACAGTGAGGCCACTATCACAGCCGCGCCAATGATGAAGCTTGGCCAGTGAGGCTGTTGATGCCAGATAGCCAGGTTGACCAACAGCCCGGCCGGCACATGCATATTGTTCATGATGCCCAGCGTACCGGCATCCACCTGGGTCGCGCCGTAGTTCCACATAAAGTAACCAATGCCGGACGCTGCCACGCCAAGAAAGACCAGGATACCCCACTGTAGCGTAGTGGTAGGCATTTTCTGCGCATTGCCCAGCATGAACCAGGCCACGACAGCCACCATAAAGGCCCCCATATAAAACCAGGCAAAAGCGTTATGCTGTGGCATTGGGCGGGTTTCCATCAGACGCTTGTAGCCCACCATACCGATGGCAAAACTAATGTTGGAAAGCTGCACCAGCAGCAGGCCAGTCCAGAAGTGGCTGGTTACCTGATCGTAACGAATAATCCCCGCGCCAATCACCGCCAGTAACGCACTGAAAGCGTAGCTCCAACGCAAACGGCGCCCGCTCATCAGGTCATAAATCAGCGTGATGTAGAGCGGCGTCAGCACGGTGAAAAGCAACAGCTCTGAAACCGTCAGGTACAGGTAGGCGTGAAAACTCAGCATATACATAATGCCAAGCTGCATGGCCCCCACCAGCATATATAGCGCGATCGTTTTTACGCTGTGCCCGCGGGTACGTAAGAACGGCAGGAACACCAGCGCCGCGAGTCCAACGCGCACCAGCACCGCAAAATAGCTATCGACATGACCGGCAAGGTACTCGCCAAACAGGCTGAAGGAAAAGGCCCACAAAATAGTGGTAATGATGAGTAGCGCCACAATGGATGTCTCTTAGAACAGGGAACATCCATTGTAGCGGAGAGTTTAGTTGACAACTGGTCAACTAAAGAACAATTACTTTAAAAAGAGATCGCGCAGGTAGTGCGGCACGGCATCGTCGGCGTTGAGTCCGATGACTTCCAGCTCCGGATGCAGATCCTTCAGGCGCTGGTGGGCATTGCCCATGATGCAGCCTTTGCCCGCCATGGAGAGCATTTCCGCGTCGTTCATCCCGTCGCCAAAAGCGATACAGTCTTTCAGGCTGTAGCCCATCGCTTTCGCTACCGCTTCCAGCGCATGACCTTTCGACACGCCGCCCGCCATGACTTCCAGACAGGTAAGCGTAGAGAAGCTGACGTTGACGCGATCGCCCCAGCGGGCGTTAATCGCCTGCTCCAGCGGTAGCAGTCTTTCGTGAGAGTCGGTGGTGAAGAACACTTTGCTGACACCTTCAGGCTCCAGTAATGCAGGTTCAAACAGGGAATAGTTAAACACTGCTTCTTTGAAGAATCGCATTTCGTCCGGACGATGGCGATTCATAAACCATTCATCATCGCGATAAACGTTGGTCACGATGTCCGGATTTGCATTCACTACGCCAAACAGGTCGCTGGCAATGTCGCGATCCAGGTTATGGGAAAAAACCAGATTCCCGTCAGAATCATGCACCCGCGCGCCGTTGGACGTGATCATGTAGGTTTTAATGCCGAGGTTATCGCGAATTTGCCCCACATCAACATGATGACGGCCAGTCGCAAACACGAAGTTAACGCCGCGAGCGGTCAATAACTTCAGCGTCTCTTTGGCATAGGGGGACAGAGTATGGTCGGGGGAAAGCAGCGTACCGTCTAAATCAGACGCAACAACCTGATACATAAGAAAATTAAACCTCTAGGCAAAGCGGGTTCCGCTGGATGAGTTATGTTTGTCGAAAAATTCGACAATAGCGTTAAGCGCGACTGAGCGCATGGCGTCCTTTTCAAAAAGGATCTCATGGTACGCGCCTTTTATGACAAGCGGCTGACCTCCTTCTACAGGATGGCCCGCTGCGGCGCGGAGTTCACAAAAACGATCGTGCATGCGGTTATCCACTACACGTTCTTCTTCAGCCTGAATCAGCAGCGTCGGCGTCGCATCATCCCCAGCGCCAGCCAAAACCTGTTCACCAGCCAGAATCCCTTCGCGTACCCAGTGATAGGTGGGACCACCAACGCGCAACCGCGGCTCATCAGCATAGAAGCGTAGATTGCGCCGATAGCGCTGTCGACTATGGGTTAACGCATTCATACCGAACGGCAGCGCCCGCCAGCGCCCGGTTCCCATCGCATAGCCTTCGCGGATCCGCGGATGCCCTTCAGCCCAGTCCAGAATGTGGCGCACCATCCAGTCGGGAAAGCGCATCACAATACCAAACATCGGTGCACAAAGCGCGATGGCATCACACTGATTCGGGTGGCGCTGCAGGAATAACGTGGCAATCGCCCCGCCCATTGAATGCGCCAGGATATAGCGTTTTCTCCACGGGCCGGGTAGCACCTCCTGCTGCCAGAAGGCGGTTAGATCGTCGACATAGTCATTAAAGTTATCGACATGACCGCGATGTGGATCCGAAAGCATTCGCCCGGAACGCCCCTGACCACGGTGATCGATAATGAGCACGTCAAAACCAGAATGAAACAGGTCATACGCCAGTTCAGCGTATTTCACATAGCTTTCAATGCGTCCAGGACAGACGACGATGACGCGATCGTTTTTTTCTGCATGAAAACGCACAAAATGTACGGGGATATCATCCACGCCCGTAAATTCCGCTTCTTCCCGCTGACGCCAGAAATCTGTCAGTGGCCCCATGGAAAAAGCAGCAAACGCGTTTTCTCTTGTTTCCCAGTCTTTTTGCTGCTGAAACATCGGGTATCCAGCCTCGCTGACCAAGTAAAATCGTTTTTTTCGCCGTCGTTGATACAACCTAACGGCAGTAGCGTATTGTGGCATAAAAATAGACAATCCGGGAGTTTCTCATGACCTTTGAATGGTGGTTCGCCTACCTGCTGACCTCTATTATTTTGAGCTTGTCTCCAGGCTCTGGCGCAATCAACACTATGACCACCGCCATCAGCCATGGTTATCGCGGTGCCAGCGCGTCGATTGCGGGTTTACAGACCGGGCTGGGCATTCATATCGTTTTGGTAGGCGTGGGGCTGGGAACACTATTTTCACGTTCGGTGATCGCATTTGAGGTGCTGAAGTGGGCGGGAGCGGCCTATCTGATTTGGCTGGGTATTCAACAATGGCGGGCTGCGGGCGCTATCGATCTGAACACCATGGCGAATACACAATCACGCAGCCGCCTGTTCAAACGCGCGGTCTTTGTGAATCTGACCAACCCCAAAAGCATTGTTTTTCTTGCCGCCCTGTTCCCGCAGTTTATCCTGCCGCAGGAACCGCAACTGATGCAGTACGTGGTGCTTGGCGTTACGACCATCGTGGTCGATATCATTGTGATGATCGGTTACGCGACGCTGGCCACGCGCATTGCTGGCTGGATTAAAGGGCCAAAGCAAATGAAGGCGCTGAACAAAGTGTTCGGCTCGCTGTTTATGCTGATAGGCGCCCTGCTGGCATCGGCAAGGCATGCCTGATAACAGGGCCGGACGCGCTAACGCTTATCCGGTCTGGAACAAACTTAGCGCGAAATAATCAGGTGGATGCCGAAACCCGCGAACAGCGCGCCAGCAAAACCATCAATCCACTTCGCCAGGCGCTGATAGCCACGACGCATTTTCGGCAGCGCAAACAGGCTGGCGACCACGGTAAACCACGCCAGCGTTTCCACAATAATCAGGGCAAAAATCCCCCAACGCGCGCCCGTTCCGACGTTGTCGCCAACAAATAACGAGAAGACGGAGCCAAAATAGATAATGGCTTTAGGGTTCGCCAGATTGGTCAGCAGACCTTTCAAGAAGCTGCGTCCGCTCTGCGCCAGCTCCACCTGCGGAGTGGGAGCTGCAACATCCTGTTTTTTAAACGCGCCGCGCAGCATCTGGTAGCCCATCCAGCACAGATACAGACCCCCACCGACCATAATAATGGTGTGCAGCCAGGCCATTTTTTCGATAATCAGATGCAGGCCGAGCAGTGCCACGCCAGCCCAGACCATGACGCCGCAGGTAATACCCAGCACGCCCATCATCGCTTCTTTGCGCGAACGGCTAACCGCAGTTTGAGAAACAAAAAAGAAATCGGGACCGGGACTCATCAGCGCAACGATGTGCACCAACGCAACGGTGAAAAATAGCGTTAACATAAAAATGACTCGCGGGGGAATAGTTCAGTGAGTCACCATCCTGGCACTTTTTTGCCCGGCTGACTACTCTTCGTCGTCACCATCAACATGTGCGCGAATAAGCGCCATAAACTCTTTACCGAAACGCTCAAGTTTACGCATTCCCACGCCGTTGACGCTCAGCATTTCACTCGGTGAAACCGGCATTTGTTCGGCCATTTCAATCAACGTAGCATCGTTGAACACCACGTACGGCGGGATGTTCTCTTCATCAGCAATGGCTTTACGCAGCTTACGCAATTTGGCGAACAGTTTGCGGTCATAGTTGCCGCCGAAGGATTTCTGCATCGCGCGCGGTTTCAGCGCCACAATACGCGGTACCGCAAGCTGTAGTGGAACTTCACCGCGCAGCACCGGACGCGCGGCTTCGGTTAACTGTAACGCGGAGTGATGAGCAATATTCTGCGTCACCAGGCCCAGGTGAATAAGCTGGCGAATAACGCTCACCCAGTGTTCGTGGCTTTGCTCACGTCCAATGCCATAGACCGGCAGTTTGTCATGGGCCAGCTCGCGAATACGCTGGTTATTCGCTCCGCGCAGCACTTCCACGACGTACCCCATGCCGAAGCGTTGGTTAACACGGTAAATCGTCGACAGCGCTTTACGCGCATCCATGAGTCCGTCGTACTGCTTTGGTGGATCGAGGCAGATGTCGCAGTTACCACACGGCTCCTGACGCCCTTCGCCAAAATAATTCAGCAGCACCAGGCGACGACAGGTTTGTGCCTCGGCAAACGCCCCCATCGCATTGAGTTTATGCCGTTCGATATCCAGCAGTTGCCCAGCGGGTTTCTCTTCGAGGCAACGGCGTAGCCATGCCATATCAGCCGGATCGTAAAACAGCATCGCTTCCGCCGGTAGACCATCACGCCCGGCGCGGCCGGTTTCCTGGTAATAGGATTCGATATTGCGCGGAATGTCGAAATGCACCACGAAGCGTACGTTAGGTTTGTTGATCCCCATACCGAACGCCACGGTCGCCACCACGATTTGCAGGTCGTCGCGCTGGAATTTCTCCTGCACCTCGGCGCGTACGGCATTTTCCAGCCCGGCATGATAAGCCCCGGCGCTGATGCCACGGCTTTGCAGACGCGCGGCGGTGTCCTCGACTTTAGCGCGACTGTTACAGTAGATAATGCCAGACTTACCGCGCTGCTCTTGCACGTAGCGCATCAGCTGATCGAGCGGCTTAAACTTCTCCATCAACATGTAGCGAATGTTCGGGCGGTCAAAGCTGCTGATCTGAATTAACGGGTCGTTGAGTCCCAGCAGACGCACAATATCCAGCCGGGTTGTCTCATCCGCGGTCGCGGTCAGCGCCACAAACGGCAGGGTTGGGAAACGTTGGCGCAACTGTCCCAGCGCCGCGTATTCGGGGCGGAAATCATGCCCCCACTGCGAAATACAGTGCGCTTCATCAACCGCCAGCAGCATCGGATTCCAGTGCGCCAGATGCTCAAGGAAGTTATCCAGCATCAGGCGTTCGGGCGCAATGTACAGTAAGCGAATCTGTCCTGTACGACAGGCTGCCATCACCTCAAGCTGCTGCTCACGACTTTGAGTGGAGTTGAGGCACGCCGCAGCCACGCCGTTGGCCAGCAGTTGATCGACCTGATCCTTCATCAAGGAAATCAGCGGAGAAACAACAACGGTGAGTCCGTTTAGCAATAATGCGGGAATTTGATAGCACAGGGATTTACCGCCGCCGGTCGGCATAACGACCAGGCAGTCGCGACCAGAGAGCACGGTATCAATGATTTCTTCCTGACCAGGGCGAAACTGTTGGTAGCCAAAGGTTTCTTGCAAAACCTGTTTAGCGCCCATTTCCAGATTCAACACTTCCGCCTGCGCCACATTAACCCCATTAGCCTGAAATAAAAACAGGCGCTATTTTCAGCGCCTGAGAGAGAAACTGCAATGATTAAAATACTCTCAATACTTATCAGAAGATATCGTTGAGCATCACGCCCACACCAACACGGGTCTGATTGAAGTTATAGTCAATCAGCGATTCGCCGTAACCGCTGTAAACCTGGGTGTAAAGACGCACATGCTTCGTAATGGGGTAACTGACACCCAACTCAGCGCCGCCGTAACCGGTATTCCAGTTGTACTGACCTTTCGCACTTAAGACGGCGTCACCGAGGTGATAACCCAGTTTGAGCTGATAGTAGCCCATATATTTTGTGATATCCGGGTTATCATCAGTGCTGCCGATGACGTACCACGGCTTAACTTCCACCAGCCAGTTACCGTTTTCAGCCATCAGGCGAGTATAAAGACGGTTCCAGCTACGTGAAGTGGGATCGGAGCGGCCGTTGGAATCATGGTTATAACCCATTTCGACATCACGAAGCGTCCAACCGGCAAAACGGTAGTCGGTGGCGAAACCGAGGAACAATTGCGGTTCGTAGTTGGTTTCGCGAAACGGTGAAGACTCTTCACTGTTAGAAAGCTGCCACCAGGATTTCTGGGTATAGGAGCCGCCGAGTACCGAATTTGGGCCTAATATCCCGCGCCACAGCGGAAACGCCAGGCTTAGCTGAAACTTAACCTCATCTTTGCGCGCATTTTCGGACCAGCTATAGCTGCTGATCGCCTCTTTGTTCATGTCGCTGGTATTGGTGTAGATAAGATAGTTAGTGTCATAAGGATAAAGCGTGAAAGGGTTGTCATGTTCCTGCAGCATGTTGGCGATAATACTGCCACGAACCGCCGGTGCATCATGAATCTCTTTCACTGTCGCTTCCTGCGCATACGCGGTCAACGGCAGCATGACTGCTGGTAGTAACCATCCCAAAATCGCCCGCATCGGTACTGTTCTCCTGAACCAAAATATTGATGAATTGTATAATTATCTGGCAAGTATTCTACATACTTAGCGAGTTCCTCGTTAGTTATCCCGTCCTAAAGTAGAAAACAACAAATAATAAGCATAATATCAACATTTCATTAACTATTAAGATGTAGGGATCATATGTCTGCCGTACTTACTGCTGAGGAAGCGCTGAAGTTAGTGGGTGAAATGTTTGTCTATCATATGCCGTTTAACCGGGCGCTGGGACTGGAGCTTGAACGCTATGAGAAAGAATTTGCTCAATTAGCCTTTAATAATCAACCGATGATGGTCGGCAACTGGGCGCAAAGCATTTTGCATGGCGGCGTGATCGCCTCGGCGCTGGACGTCGCCGCCGGACTGGTGTGCGTTGGCAGTACGCTAACCCGCCATGAGACGATCAGTGAGGACGAACTGCGTCAGCGGATGTCACGCATGGGAACCATCGATTTGCGCGTTGATTACCTGCGTCCAGGGAGAGGGAATCGCTTTACCGCCACCAGCAGCCTGCTGCGGGCGGGTAATAAAGTCGCCGTGGCACGCGTGGAACTGCATAACGAAGAACAGCTTTATATTGCCAGCGCAACCGCCACTTATATGGTGGGGTAAGCAGCCAAAAAAAGGTAAACTGCTGTTACATTTCTGCAATGAGTTTTCCCGATGGATGCTAAACAAACGCGGCAGGGCGTGTTACTCGCTCTTGCTGCTTATTTTATTTGGGGTATCGCACCTGCCTACTTCAAGCTGATTTACTATGTCCCGGCGGATGAGATCTTGACGCACCGTGTCATCTGGTCATTTTTCTTCATGGTGGTGCTGATGAGCATCAGCCGCCAATGGTCGGGTGTCAAAACGCTGCTCCAAACGCCAAAGAAGATCTTCCTGCTGGCGCTCTCGGCGGTGCTCATCGGCGGAAACTGGCTGCTGTTCATTTGGGCGGTCAATAATCACCATATGCTGGAAGCCAGCCTCGGCTATTTTATTAACCCGCTGGTGAATATTGTGCTGGGAATGCTTTTCCTCGGCGAACGCTTTCGTCGCATGCAGTGGCTGGCGGTACTGTTAGCCGCCTGCGGCGTGCTGGTACAGCTGTGGACCTTCGGATCGCTGCCAATCATCGCGCTGGGACTGGCGTTCAGCTTTGCGTTCTATGGCCTGGTGCGCAAGAAGATTGCGGTCGAAGCGCAAACCGGCATGCTGATCGAAACCCTGTGGCTTTTACCCGTTGCAGCCATCTATCTGTTTGGCATTGCCGACAGCCCAACCAGCCATATGGGGCAAAACCCGATGTCGCTCAATCTGCTGCTGATTGCTGCGGGTGTCGTGACCACCATTCCGCTGCTGTGCTTTACCGGCGCGGCAACCCGCCTGCGTCTGTCGACGCTGGGTTTTTTCCAGTACATTGGCCCTACGCTGATGTTCCTGCTGGCGGTAACGTTCTACGGTGAAGTACCGGGTGCGGACAAGATGGTCACTTTCGCGTTTATCTGGGTCGCGCTGGCGATTTTCGTGATGGATGCGATTTATACGCAACGACGGGTTCGTCGGAGCTAGGGGATTGCCGGATGGCGCTTCGCTTATCCGGCCTACAAAAGCACATCACCGTAGGCCGGATAAGTCACCGCCATTACAGCCAGTTCTTGCGCTTAAAGTACAGATACGGCGCCAGACCGGCGAGCATCATAAAGACAATCGCCCCAGGATAACCAAAGCTCCAGTGCAGTTCCGGCATGAACTCAAAGTTCATCCCATAGCTGGACGCCACCAGCGTCGGCGGCAGGAACACCACAGAAACCACCGAGAAGATCTTGATGATGCGGTTCTGCTCGATGTTGATAAAACCCATCGCCGCCTGCATCAGGAAGTTAACCTTCTGGAACAGCGATTCATTGTGCGGCAGCAGAGATTCGATATCGCGCAGGATCTCACGCGCCTGTTCCAGCTGACTGCCCGGCAACCGCGCTTTACGCACCAGGAAGTTCAGTGCACGTTGGGTATCCATCAGACACAAGCGTACCTTCCAGCCGATATCTTCCAGTTCCGCCAGCGTCGACAGCGCTTCGTCATATTCATCGCCCTGGCGCCCTTCCATGATCACACGGCTGAGTTTTTCCAGGTCGCTGTAGATATTTTCGATCTCATCCGCCAGCTGTTCAATTTTGGTTTCGAACAGGTCGAGCAACAGCTCGTAGGCATTGCCATCCACCATAGCCTGGTTACGCGCACGCATGCGGTACAGGCGAAAGGCCGGCAATTCGCGCTCACGCAGGGTAAACAGACGGCCTTCGCGAATAGTAAATGCGACGGTTGAGTTACCCGCGTGATCGTCGGCATCTTCATAAAAGAAGAAGGAGTGAATGTGCAGACCGTCTTCGTCTTCAAAAAAACGCGCGGATGCTTCGATGTCTTCCAGCTCAGGGCGCGTAGCCAGATTCTGGCCCAAGTCCTTTTGCACACGGTTTCGTTCTTCGTCATCCGGCTCGACTAAATCGACCCAAACCGAACTGGCCAGGTGCTCGATCTCGTCTGCCTCAAGGCGAGTTAAACGATTGTTTTCCAGTTGAAATGCGCTCAGCATGACCGGGACTCCCAATGCAAAAAATTATCGGACAGTTCGGAGGGCACACAGAAACAAATTGGGTTTCAGACCATTAAACAGCCTGACTCAGCGCGACGGGAAAAACAGAAGGTCGCTGACAACCGCGAAGGCTATCAGCAAAAAGGGATAGCCTTAGGAGTTGATCCTGGATGACAGGATAATGAGCCAGTATCTACTGGGTGTGTCCAAGGCGAATGTCCTCTTAGCGTAATCGTGCGCGCATGTTACGCCAGCAAAATTTTGACGTCAACACGCAACGAAACGCTAGCCTGGATAAATTACCTGCTCATCAGTAAGGCTAGCAGATCGTTACAAAATAATGATATTTTTCTGAAAGTTATACCGTTTCCAGTCGGGCATAGGCCGCCACCAGCCATTTGATCCCCTGCCCCTGGAACGCGACCTGCAAACGACTGTGCTCGCCGCTGCCTTCCAGATTGACAATGGTGCCCTCGCCAAACTTGGCATGGCGTACGCGCTGGCCAAGCTTATAGCCGGTATCGTTTTCCGCCATTGGCGTGCCCATTCGCTGATGGCTTACCGGGCGGCTGACCGTGGCGCGCAGACGTACCTCTTCAACACACGCTTCCGGCAGTTCACCAATAAAGCGCGACGGGCGATGGTAAACCTCTTTGCCGTACAGACGACGCGTTTCGGCGTAGGTCAGCGTCAGCTTTTGCATCGCGCGGGTCACGCCGACGTAGGCCAGGCGGCGTTCCTCTTCGAGACGTCCGCCTTCGTCCAGCGACATCTGGCTGGGGAACATGCCTTCTTCCATGCCGACGATAAACACCTGCGGGAACTCCAGACCTTTCGCCGAGTGCAGGGTCATCAGCTGAACCGCATCCTGCCAGGTATCCGCCTGCCCTTCGCCCGCCTCCAGCGCGGCGTGAGACAGGAACGCCTGCAACGGCATTAAGTCTTCATCTTCCTCGTTGTAGCTAAACTGGCGCGTTGCCGTCACCAGTTCGTCTAAGTTTTCGATACGCGTCTGGCCCTTCTCGCCTTTTTCCTGCTCGTACATCATGCGCAGGCCGGAGTCTTTAATCACCCGGTCAGTTTGCACGTGCAGCGGCATATCGGCGGTCTCCTGGGCCAGGGCGTCAATCAGCTCCATAAAACGCTGTAAGGCGCTGGCAGCGCGCCCCGCGAGGGCTTTTTCCTGCAACAGCTCACGACAAGCCTGCCACAACGTTAGCTGGCGGTCACGGGAGGTCTGACGCACCACATCTAAAGTACGATCGCCAATCCCGCGGGTCGGTGTATTCACCACGCGCTCAAATGCGGCGTCGTCATTGCGATTAGCGATCAGGCGCAGGTAAGAGAGCGCATCTTTGATTTCCTGGCGTTCGAAGAAGCGCATCCCGCCATAAATCCGATACGGCATGCTGGCCTGTAACAACGCCTCTTCCAGTACGCGCGACTGGGCGTTGCTGCGGTACAGAATAGCGCATTGTTCAAGCGCGCCGCCGTTGTCCTGCCAGGTCTTGATGCGGTTAACCACAAAACGCGCTTCATCAAGTTCGTTGAACGCGCAGTAAAGCGAGATCGGTTCACCGTCGACACCGTCGGTCCACAGCTTTTTACCCAGACGCCCGTTGTTGTTCTCAATCAGGGCGTTCGCCGCGCTGAGGATATTGTTGGTCGAGCGGTAATTCTGCTCCAGACGAATGGTTTCTGCGCCCGGGAAATCGGTGAGGAAGCGCTGGATGTTTTCCACCTGCGCCCCGCGCCAGCCGTAGATCGACTGGTCGTCATCACCCACGATCATCACTTTACCGGTATCGCCCGCCAGCAGGCGGATCCAAGCGTATTGAATGTTGTTGGTATCCTGAAATTCGTCCACCAGGATATTGGTAAAGCGTTCGCGATAGTGCTGCAGGATATGCGGCTTGTTGAGCCACAGTTCATGGGCGCGCAGCAGCAGCTCGGCGAAATCCACCAGCCCGGCGCGGTCACACGCTTCCTGGTAAGCCTGATACACTTTCTGCCAGGTTTGCTCAACCGGGTTGCCATAGCTCTGTAGATGGTGCGGGCGCAGCCCTTCGTCTTTCTGACTATTGATAAACCACATCGCCTGACGCGGCGGCCACTGCTTCTCATCCAGGTTCATCGCCTTGATCAGGCGCTTAAGCAGACGCAATTGGTCTTCGCTGTCGAGGATCTGGAAATCCTGCGGCAGGTTGGCATCCATATGGTGCGCGCGCAGCAGACGGTGCGCCAGACCGTGGAACGTCCCCACCCACATACCACCCTGGCTGGTTCCCATGATCTGACCAATACGGTGGCGCATTTCCGCCGCCGCTTTGTTGGTAAAGGTTACCGCCATAATCGAATACGGCGAGTTGTTCTCTACCGTCAGTAACCAGGCGATACGGTGTACCAGCACGCGCGTTTTACCACTCCCCGCACCTGCCAGAACCAACATGTTGCTGCGTGGCGCGGCCACAGCCTGGCGCTGTTCGTCATTGAGGCTATCGAGCAGGTAAGAAACGTCCATTGGCACCGCCGGAATCAACAGGGCCCAGCCGGACCCCTGGGAATTTATACAGAGTTGTTGGTGATTATATCAGCGAGGTCAGAGATGCCAACTGTGAAATTTCGATATGCGGCAGCAAACGGCTGTCAGCGGTGTGCATCAGGTCGGCATTTTCCGGTTTGATCCAGCAGGCCTGCATACCACAACGGATAGCGCCCGCGACGTCTGTCGTCAGGTCATCACCCACATGCAGGATCTCACCTACAGGCATTTTCAGTTTTTCCGCCGCCAGCGTGTACATGTCGCTGAACGGTTTTGATCGTCCGTCGGGACCGGCGCGCAGCACAAACTCAAAGTAATCACCCAGGCCAAACAGTTCCGGCTGCGCGTTACCGTTGGTGATCGCCACCAGCGGCCATTTGCGAGCCAGCGCTTTCAGCGTGTCATGCGTCGTCTGTGGGACTTCAATGCGGCTACGCCATTTGGCAAAATTCATCATCGCCGCATTCGCCCCCATTCTGGCTTCTGCCGCTGACAAACCCGCCTCCAGCATAGCGCGTTCTACGGCCCGGTGACGCCATTGGGTAACATCGTGATAGATTTCCGGCTCGGCGTCACGAACGGCCTGACGCAAGCGCTGTAGGTCGCTATTTTGCAGCGAATTCAACGCCGGATGGTAATTCTGTACAAACGCGAGCGCTTCCTGCTCGGTGCGTGTGATAACGGGACGGTTATCGTAAAGGGTGTCATCAAGGTCAAAGGTGAGCGCAGAAATGCGCCCCAAAGGCCGGTAAAAACGCATTATTTCCCCCGTTTGGCGCGCGGATGCGCCGCATCGTACACTGAAGCCAGGTGTTGAAAATCAAGATGGGTATAGATTTGAGTTGTGGAGAGATTGGCATGACCCAATAACTCCTGCACTCCGCGCAGATCGCCGCTCGACTCCAGCATATGCGTCGCAAAGGAGTGGCGTAATTTGTGGGGATGTACGTGGCTGTTCAGCCCCTGCTTGATACCCCATTCAGCAAAGCGTTTCTGCACGTTACGCGCCGAGATGCGTTTGCCCAGTTTTGACAGAAATAGCGCATCGTCATCGCAGCCAAAGAGTCCGCGTAGATCCAGCCAGTGCTCAATCCACGCCACCGCATTGCGGCCAATCGGCAGGCGACGCTCTTTACTGCCCTTACCCATCACCCACACTTCGCCGGTGTCGAGATCGAGATGTTTAATATCCAGCCCAACCAGTTCAGATAAACGCAGACCCGCGCCGTACATCACTTCCAGCATCGCTCTATCACGCACGGCAAGGGGGTCGTTGAGATCGATATCCAGCAGACGATTAACGTCGTCGACATCGATATTTTTAGGCAGATGACGCGGTGCTTTCGGCGCGGAAACGCTTTTTGCCGGATTGGCTTTCAGTTCGCCCTGATTAACCAGCCAGTCGAAGAAACTGCGTAACGCGGAGAGACGCAGTGCCAGACTCGCCGGCCCCAGTCCTTTACGACGGCTGCGAACAGCAAAACTGCGGACCATGAGCGCATCACATTGTTGCCAGCTTTGCAGACCGGTCTCTCCGGCTAACGCAATGATGGCATCAAGCTGACGCTGATAATTAAGCAAGGTGATCGGGCTAAGCTGACGCTCAACGCCCAGATAGCGCAAAAAGCGCGCCACATCCTGAGAAAGGGGTGAATCGGTCATACGCGTTCAATCCAGCGCTCCAGCAGCTCCGGCAACATCAGCGAGATTTCCTGCAGCAATTGCGTGCCTTGCCCCTGCTGGTAATGATTAACATCACGACTGCTAAACAGCATCACGCCAAGGGATCCATCCTGCCCGAGCATCGACATCGCGACTGAGCCTATGGCTTTCGCCTCCGGCATCATGACCAGCAATTCAGGACCATTGAGCGGCCCAAGATAGTGCTGCGACTGGCCCAAACGCTGGATACGCAACGGTTCAAAAGCCTGACGGCTTAATGCCAGATGGGTGAATTTTGAGGGCGCGCCTAGTCGCCAGCGATCCGGGAACAGACGAACCGTCGCTCCTGCAAGCCCTAACTCACGCGCCCAGCGATGAAATCGCATCAGCATATCGTCAAGGCTGCTGGCCGCCACCAGACGTCCTTGCAGATTTAACAGACGATAGAACAGGCTTTCATTGGCGTTGGCCTGTTCCATCAACAACGCCATGTTCTCTTCCAGCACGTTAATATGATTACGCGCCCGCGCCATATGCCATTCCACTAAAGAGACCGTGCCCCGCACTGGGTGCGGAACTCGCATCGCTTCAACAGCCTGGGCATTACGGATAAAAAACTCAGGATTACGTTGCAGATAATCGACGACCGCCCGATCGTCGAGCTCCATGAGCGTTTCCTGTAGTTCTTCCCCTGGTTGCTTCATAAGTGAATAAATCCGTCGTAGACATGTGCCGCCGGGCCAGTCATATACAGCGGATGACCCGGACCTTTCCAGGCGATATCAAGTCGACCGCCCGGTAATTCCACCCTCACTTCTTCTGCCAGCAGCCCCTGCTGGATACCGACTGCAACGGCGGCGCATGCACCGCTGCCGCAGGCCTGCGTTTCACCCGCGCCGCGCTCATAGACGCGCAGTCGGATATGCTCGCGTTTTACCACCTGCATAAATCCGATGTTGGCGCGTTCAGGGAAGCGTTCATGGCTTTCCAGAACCGGTCCCAGTGTTTCTACCGTGGCCGTATCAACATCATCAACCTGAATCACGCAGTGCGGGTTCCCCATTGAAACCACGCCGCACAATACTGTCTGTTCGGCCACGCGCATAATATAGGTCTTCTCTGCTTTATTAGCGCGAAAAGGAACCTGCGAGGGTTCAAAATTGGGTTCGCCCATATTCACCCGCACCAGCTCGTCGTCGGTTACGGTTAATACCATACGACCATTCGCGGTACTGACGCGAATATCGCGCTTATTGGTCAGCCCTTTCAGGCGAACAAAACGGGCAAAACAGCGGGCGCCATTGCCGCACTGTGACACTTCACTGCCGTCGGCATTAAAAATACGGTAGTGGAAATCCAGCTCCGGATCATACGGAGGTTCAACCACCAGCAGTTGATCAAATCCAACGCCGAGATGTCTGTCGGCCAGGCGGCGGATCAGCTCTGGTGAGAAAAAGACATTCTGCGTTACCGCGTCGACGACCATAAAATCGTTGCCAAGGCCATGCATTTTAGAGAATTGCATCATTCACTCCGTTCACGCGGGTACAGAAATGTAAAATCTATTCCTGCCGTTAGTAATTCACCTGAGAAGGCCCATCACTAATCCCACGATCGTTTTTCTCAGGCGTGGTGGATTGCGATTGCGGCTGAACGCTCTTGGTCGGAGGCGGCGCGGTTTTATCAGCTGGTGGGAAATAGAGCGGGCCTTTGAGCCCACAGCCCGTCAGGCTGAACAGAGTAAAAATGACAGCGAGTGGCTTTAACACGTTTTTCATTATCGATTGCCTGTAAAGTTCATGCTTTCTGTTTTCTATCATCGCAGGAGAAGGCGTAAAAGCAAGAGTTTGGCTAAAAACTGCATCGCGATTTATTCCACGTTATACTGCGGGCATCACGAAAAATAGGATAAGAAAATGAACGACAGTGAATTTCATCGCCTTGCTGACACCCTGTGGATGACCATTGAAGAACGTCTGGATGACTGGGATGGCGACAGCGATATTGATTGTGAGATCAACGGCGGCGTTCTGACCATCAGTTTCGAAAACGGCAGCAAAATTATCATTAACCGCCAGGAGCCGCTGCACCAGGTATGGCTGGCGACCAAACAGGGCGGCTACCACTTTGACCTGAAAGGCGACGAGTGGATCTGCGACCGAAGCGGCGAAACGTTCTGGGATCTGCTGGAACAGGCGGCAACGCAACAGGCAGGTGAAGAGGTGAGCTTCCGCTAAGTGTGATTGCCGGATGCGCTTCGCTTATCCGGCCTGGGTATCTCGCGCATTTGGAGGCCGGATAAGGTGTTTACACCGCCATCCGGCACTATGCTTAAGAGAAATACTGCTGCAACTGCGGCGCGTCGTTGTCCTGATTAACGGGCGGAACAGCGCTAATCGGCTGGGTGCGGAACGGAATCACCTGCGCGCGCCCGTCGGTTTTCACAATCTGATAGAACTGCGGCAGGTTAAAGTTGATGAAACTGGAGCCGTAGGTAAAACGATCGTGCGACGATGAGTAGAAACGGCTGACGTCGCGTACCAGTTCCTCTTTACTACCTTCGCAGTGGTGATACACCTCAGCCCGATTGCTTTCGTCCAGAATGTAGATATTAAAGCCCTGCTCATCACCCGTTTCTTCGAAAAAGAACTGAATAATCCCTTCACTGGCAAAACCGTCTACCACCGACGGCAGTTTCACATGGTTGGTCTCAACCTGGACGGAAAGCCCGTGCAGTTTGTTATGTGAAATCGCGCCATAGAATTCAATCGCGTTTTCCAGCTTCTGCACCGAGACCTTCAGACGTTCGAAGAACAGCCCCCACGTCTGGCCGGAAACACGCAGCGCTTTGAAACGTCCGGTTTCCTGACGGGTACTGGACAGACGTAATTCGATGCACTCAGACACCAGTTGCTGAACGCGGGTGCGAATTAAACCGCGCAGATGCTGGCTATAGCAGAAGACCTCGACGCTATCTGGCGGCGCGGCATCCTGGTGCATTTTGCCCAGAATCGTTTTTAACGCTTCAATCATCGCCTGCTCGCCGTTGAAGTGCAGCGTACGCACTTCATTCCACGAGTTGCGGTACAGCAGGTCTACGCTACCCACCAGGCATTTTTGCTCCTCACCAAAACTGAAGACGTCCAGCTTACGGAAATCAAAATGCACCACCTGATTGCGAAACGCTGCCGTCGGGTCATATTCGAGGTTAACGATAATCGCCAGATGGCGAATTTCGCATGGGCTATAGAGCGCTTTCGGCGTTGGCGCAGGCAGTCGAAGAGGGAAGTGGTGCGACACGTCGGCGACCATTTCCTGCAGCTTCGGCAAATCAACAATGCCGTTGCCCTTAATAAACAAATGCGTACGCGAGGTCAGCAGGCCATTGAACCAGGCCCACGCCACCAGCTTGTTGAGATAGCGGTTATATTCCAGCGGCTGATGGCTGATGATCGAGTCCATGTTAGGCGCGCGGTTGTAGAGATACCAACCCGAACGGTTGGCACGACCCGGCGGTACATGGATAAAGGTCAGATTCGGTTCCGAGAGATCCGGAGATATCTGCGGGTTCACCAGCGTGACCTTACCCGGCAACGCTTCAAACGCAGCATACAGCTTACGGGTCAGCACACCGATATCCTGCGGACTGGCGCTGACGCTGAGGTTATTGCGCCGCGCAAAGCGGATCAGGTTACGATAGCTCTGCATCATCGCATCGAGCAGTTCGTTATGCGCTTCACGTACCTGGTCAATCTTCCAGTTAGCGCGGTTATCCAGCATGGTCAGACGAGTGTCATCCCAGCCCCACTCTTTCACTAACTGACTTAATACTTCACGACGCCAGCCCACGCAGGCGCGCTCACGGCTCAGTTTCTCGCACACTTTTAAGTAGAAACATCGACGTACTAAATCCAGGCGCGTCGGATCTTCGATCGCCGTGAGGTACTCAGTAACGCGCTCCAGCATCATGCAGTAAGGGTCGAGACCAAAAGAGACGATCTGGCCATCATGCAAGCGCTGTTTAATGTCTTTCGCCAACAGGCGTGGGTTGGGATATTCCCAGGAATAGGCTTCCAGCAACAGCGTTTTCAGCACCGCTTTGTACGGGGAGTCGATACTCTTGTACAACTGCCAGAGGCTGGCGCCAAAGTACTCTTCGGCGGAAAGCGAACTGAGTCCGCCGAGATCCAGCCATTCGTTTGGCGTTAACACCCCCTGTGCGTAGAGCGTCATGACGTAATCGTCGTAGTGCTCTTCTTCGTCGCCCGGCACCATATTCCACAGAATACGTTTACCCGCGAGGCGCACAGCGGTGCGATAGAATTCATCCAGCAACAGGATATGCTGCGTCGAGCCACAGTCTTCACCACCAAGACTGCCGCTTTCATTGTGACGGAAACGGTTTTCGTCAATCAGGAAGAAACTGACTTCCACGCCCAACGAGGCCGCCCAGCTTTCCAGCAGGCTACATTTACGCTGCAGCAGTTGGCGCTCTTCGCTATCCAGCCAGGATTGATGGCAGACCCAGATATCAAGGTCAGACGAACAACTTTGCCCTACCGAAGAGGTACTGCCCATCGAGTAAACGCCGGTGATCGGCAGTTCGCCCTTCGGCGGGTCCTGCGGCGACATACCGCGGTACAGTTCCAGTTCGTTCAGGTAGTGGCGTTGGGTTTCATCAGGCGTGTAAAGGCATATGCCTTTGGGAACGTTACCATCAAGGTAACCCGGCATCAGCGGATGATGGTAGTGCAATAATGTCGGCAGCAGACTGTATACCTGCTGGAAAGCAGGTCCCATGGCAGCAAGCGCGCGATCCACACGCAGTTGATTTATGGCATCCAGTCTCTGTTTCAGAGTCTCAATATAGAGGTACAAGACGTATCGCCTGATGTTGCATCCGTCATGGCGTCGATAGCGGCGGCGCAAACGCTTACCACCCTCGTCATCAGTCCGGATAAACCGTATGTCAAAAATTACCGTTACCTTTTTCCCCTGCACTTTTATTAGTTACAGATGAAAAAATGGTCTAAAACGTGATCAATTTAACACCTTGCTCATTGACCGTAAAGAAAGATGCGCTACATACCAGTGTAGCACCGTTCGTTACGTGTAAATTCCTTCATACGGTCGGGAGGTTTTTCTCGTCATTATTCACTGACAGTGATGATGCAGCGCCTTTTCCTCTCACTTACGTTTGAGCGTAACGCTGACATCCCTTTGATAAGGATGTTAGGATGGTCAATGATTGATAATGACGGTAACAAGCATGTTAGACAATGTTTTGAGAATTGCCACACGCCAAAGCCCCCTTGCGCTCTGGCAGGCACATTATGTCAAAGACGCCTTAATGGCAAACCACCCAGGTCTGATCGTGGAACTGGTTCCTATGGTAACCCGTGGCGATGTGATCCTTGATACCCCGCTGGCGAAAGTCGGAGGGAAAGGGTTGTTTGTTAAAGAGCTGGAAGTCGCGCTGCTGGAAAAACGCGCCGATATCGCCGTGCATTCCATGAAGGATGTGCCGGTTGAATTCCCTGACGGTCTTGGACTGGTCACCATTTGCGAGCGAGAGGATCCGCGTGATGCTTTCGTCTCAAATAAGTACAACACGCTGGATGAACTCCCCGCAGGCAGCATCGTTGGGACATCCAGTTTGCGTCGCCAGTGCCAGTTGGCGAAGCGTCGCCCGGATCTCGTCATCCGTTCGCTGCGCGGCAACGTAGGCACGCGCCTCAGCAAACTGGATAACGACGATTATGACGCCATTATTCTGGCGGTCGCTGGATTAAAACGTTTAGGTCTTGAGTCGCGAGTCCGTACCGCTCTGCCGCCGGAAGTCTCCCTGCCCGCTGTCGGACAAGGCGCAGTAGGCATAGAATGTCGACTGGATGATATGCGCACTCAGGCGCTGTTAGCGCCGCTCAACCATGAAGAGACGGCGCTACGCGTCAAAGCAGAACGCGCCATGAACACCCGCCTGGAAGGGGGATGTCAGGTACCTATTGGTAGCTATGCCGAAATCATCGACGGTGAGATTTGGCTACGTGCGCTGGTCGGCGCGCCAGACGGTTCACAGATGGTATGCGGAGAACGTCGCGGCGCCACACAGGATGCCGAACAGATGGGCATCTCTCTGGCAGAAGAACTGCTGGAGAACGGTGCGCGCGCCATTCTGGCTGAAGTTTATAACGGAGAAGCACCCGCATGAGTATTCTGGTCACCCGCCCGTCTCCCGCAGGGGAAGAGTTAGTGAGCCGTCTGCGCACACTGGGGCAGGTGGCCTGGAGTTTTCCGCTCATCGAGTTTTCACCTGGTCGGGAACTGGCAACGCTTGCTTCCCGACTGTCGGCGCTGACGGAGAACGATCTGGTCTTCGTCCTCTCGCAGCACGCCGTTACCTTTGCAGATGCCGAGCTTCAGCAGCAAGAGAAAAGCTGGCCATCCCTTCCGCGATATTTTGCCATTGGCCGTACAACGGCGCTGGCGCTGCATACTGTTAGCGGCTTCAATATTCACTACCCTCTGGATCGGGAAATTAGCGAAGTCTTGCTACAATTACCTGAATTACAAAATATTGCGGGAAAACGCGCGCTTATATTACGCGGCAACGGTGGCCGTGAGCTGATAGGTGAAACCCTGACGGCACGCGGAGCCGATGTCGATTTTTGTGAATGTTATCAACGCAGTGCAAAATATTACGATGGTGCAGAAGAAGCGATGCGCTGGCAATCCCGTGGCGTAACCACGGTGGTCGTCACTAGCGGAGAGATGCTACAACAGCTCTGGACGCTTATTCCACAGTGGTATCGTGAGCACTGGTTACTACGCTGTCGGCTGCTGGTCGTCAGTGAGCGTCTGGCGCACCTCGCCCGGGAACTGGGCTGGCAAGATATTAAGGTCGCTGATAACGCCGACAACGATGCGCTACTACGCGCATTACAATAACTCTCATAATGGGATGCCATAATGACGGAACAAGAAAAATCCTCCGCCGTGGTTGAAGAGACCAGGGAGGCCGTGGAAACCACGTCACAGCCAGTTAATACTGAAAAAAAGAGTAAGAACAGCACGGCGCTGATTCTGAGCGCTGTGGCGATTGCTATTGCGCTGGCAGCAGGCGTTGGGCTGTACGGCTGGGGGAAACAACAGGCAACAACACAAATGGCAACCAGCGATGCGCTGGCGAACCAGCTGACGGCACTGCAAAAAGCGCAGGAAAGCCAGAAAGCTGAGCTGGAAGGTATTATTAAACAGCAGGCAACGCAGCTGGATGAAGCCACTCGCCAGCAGGCCGCGCTGGTCAAACAGCTTGATGAAGTCCAGCAAAAAGTCGCCACCATCTCCGGCAGCGATGCTGGAACATGGCTGCTGGCGCAGGCTGATTTCCTGGTGAAACTGGCTGGTCGCAAATTATGGAGCGATCAGGACGTCACTACCGCCGCGGCGCTGCTGAAAAGCGCCGATGCCAGTCTGGCAGATATGAACGACCCGAGCTTAATTACCGCGCGACGTGCGATTACTGACGATATCGCGAGCCTCTCCGCGGTGACTCAGGTCGACTATGACGGCATTATCCTGAAAGTGAATCAACTCTCTAATCAGATCGATAACCTGCGTTTGGCCGACAACGACACCGACGATTCACCGATGGACTCGGACAGCAGCGAGCTTTCCAGCTCAATTAGCGAATGGCGCGTCAATCTGCAAAAAAGCTGGCAGAACTTTATGGACAGCTTTATCACCGTGCGCCGTCGTGATGAAACTGCCGTACCGCTGCTGGCACCGAACCAGGACGTTTACTTACGTGAAAATATCCGTTCCCGCCTGTTAGTAGCTGCACAGGCCGTGCCGCGTCATCAGGAAGAGACATACCGCCAGGCGCTGGAAAATGTCTCCACATGGGTGCGTGCTTACTACGACACCGACGATGCAGCGACCAAAGCGTTCCTTGAAGAAGTAGACCAACTGAGCCAGCAAAGCATCAGTATGGATGTCCCGGAAACGCTGCAGAGTCAGGCTATTCTCGACAAGTTAATGCAGACCCGCGTACGTAATTTACTGGCGCAACCTGCCACAGCACCGGTAGCAGCAGCGCCAGCGCCTTCGACAGACGCTCCGGCAACCGCGCCGCAAGGAGAATAATGATGCTAAAAGTATTGTTGCTCTTTGTGCTGTTGATCGCCGGGATCGTCGTCGGTCCGATGATAGCCGGTCATCAGGGCTACGTGTTGATCCAGACGGATAACTACAATATCGAAACCAGTGTGACGGGCCTGGTGATCATACTGATCGTCGCCATGGTCGTCCTGTTTGCGATTGAATGGCTGTTGCGCCGAATTTTCCGCACTGGCGCACATACCCGTGGGTGGTTTGTGGGTCGTAAACGTCGTCGCGCCCGTAAGCAGACCGAACAGGCGCTGCTCAAACTGGCAGAAGGTGACTATCAGCAGGTTGAGAAGCTGATGTCGAAAAATGCCGATCATGCAGAACAGCCAGTAGTGAATTACCTGCTGGCGGCAGAAGCGGCTCAGCAGCGCGGTGACGAAGCTCGCGCCAACCAACACCTTGAGCGTGCTGCCGAACTGGCGGGAAATGATACGATCCCGGTAGAAATCGCTCGCGTTCGCCTGCAACTGGCGCGTAATGAAAATCACGCCGCACGCCACAGCGTAGACAAACTGCTGGAAGTAACGCCACGTCATCCGGAGGTGCTGCGTCTGGCTGAGCAGGCCTACATTCGCACCGGCGCATGGAGTTCCTTGCTGGATATCATCCCATCCATGGCAAAAGCGCATGTGGGTGATGACGAGCACCACGCTATGCTGGAACAACAGGCATGGGTTGGCTTGATGGATCAGGTCCGCGCCGATCAGGGCAGCGAGGGGCTGCGTGCATGGTGGAAAAACCAGAACCGTAAAACTCGTCATCAGGTTGCTTTGCAGGTAGCAATGGCTGAACATCTGATTGAGTGTGACGATCACGATACGGCGCAGCAGGTCATCATTGATGGTTTGAAACGTCAGTACGATGACCGCCTGGTGCTACCGATCCCGCGTCTGAAAACCAATAATCCGGAGCAGATAGAGAAAGTGTTGCGCCAGCAGATTAAAGCCGTGGGCGATCGCCCGTTGCTGTGGAGTACGCTGGGTCAGTCGTTAATGAAGCATGGGGAATGGCAGGAAGCCACGCTCGCCTTCCGTGCCGCTCTCAAACAGCGCCCGGATGCCTATGACTACGCCTGGCTTGCTGACGCGCTGGACAGACTGCATCAACCGGAAGAAGCCGCCACCATGCGTCGTGATGGCCTGATGTTGACGTTGCAGAACAACAATCCCCCGCAGTAACTCCTGAATGCCCGGTGGCGCTTTCGCTTACCGGGCCTACATATTTTTCATCTCGTATACACAAAATCATTCGAGAAGCAGCTCGAAGGATTTTGTGTATGCATAAAAAAACGCCCGCTCGGTAAGGAGCAGGCGTTAAACAGGTCTGTATGACAACATAAATGGGTGCTTCACTCAACGTTATGTCCATGGTGTTTGATGAGGCTACGCGACATCTGTCTGTGGACGATAAGCACCGTAAATGGCTCTGCATCATTCCTGAGTTTATGAGGCCAGAGGGCGAACATAAGAGATGGAATGAGCATCTACCCGCATATTATTGCACAAGGCATGCCACGATTGCACTGCAAAAACCAGGTATTCGGACTTTTTAAGACATCAGGTAATTCGCGGGAATAAAGGCTGAGAAGGGAAAATCAGAAAACAAAAAACCCCGCCGAAGCGGGGTTCAAAATTGGTCGGCGAGAGAGGATTCGAACCTCCGACCCACTGGTCCCAAACCAGTTGCGCTACCAAGCTGCGCTACTCGCCGTTTTACTGCTTTTTGAATTTTTAGTTCAATTCTTTAAGTCGTGGTGCGAGGGGGGGGACTCGAACCCCCACATCCTAAGGACACTAACACCTGAAGCTAGCGCGTCTACCAATTCCGCCACCTTCGCATTTCACAACTTTAAATTAATGGGGTGGCTAATGGGATTCGAACCCACGACAACTGGAATCACAATCCAGGGCTCTACCAACTGAGCTATAGCCACCACTGCAAATCTTTTACGCGGTATTAAAACCACCGCAGCTCTGGCACCCTACTAAATGGTGCGCCCGACAGGATTCGAACCTGAGACCTCTGCCTCCGGAGGGCAGCGCTCTATCCAGCTGAGCTACGGGCGCTTAGCGCCGTTGCGGGGCTGGATATTACGGAGGTCTCGGTCTTCTGTCTAGTGCTTTTTTAAAATAAATTATCGTTTGGTCATGGTTTGTGCGTTTTGTCGCTTATTCCCGCAATTTATGGGCTGTGCCATGACGATTCAGACCAAAAACCTTATAAATGAACGTCACGGCCAACAAGAAACCCATGCCAACAAAAAGCGACATTCGGGTATCTTCATTAAAGTACATGCCAATTAATACGCAAATCAGGAACGCCATCGTCAAATAATTCGCCCACGGGAACAGAATGGAGCGGAATGGATGACTGGCAATCGCCGCTTTATGCGCCTGACGGAAACGCAGCTGACTTATCAGGATCACAAACCACGGCACCATCCCCGGCAACACGCTGGCGCTATAGACATAAACAAACACGCGCTGCGGATTGGGAATGATGTAGTTCAGGCACGAACCAATCAGCAGGATCGCGATAGAAATGGCCACGCCGGCAACCGGTACGCCATGGCGAGAAACTTTCCCAACAGCGGCGGGGAGCTGGCGATTCTTGGCCAGCGCGTAGAGCATACGCCCACAGCTGTACATGCCACTGTTACAACCCGACAGCGCCGCCGTCAGGACCACAAAGTTAATAATCCCCGCCGCGGCGGTAATACCAATCTTGGCAAAGGTGAGAACAAACGGACTGCCGTTGCTGCCAATCTCGTTCCACGGGAAAATAGTGACGATAACAAAAATTGCGCCAACGTAGAAAATCAGGATACGCCACAGCACTTTACCTACCGCGCTACGCAGCGTGACCTGTGGGTTCTTCGCTTCACCTGCAGTAATGCCAATCAGCTCCACGCCCTGGTAAGAAGCCACGACAATACACAATGCTGTCAGGAAGCCCTTCCAACCACCGGCAAAGAAACCGCCGTGTTCGGTCAGGTTGCCAAAGCCGATCGCCTGACCGCCATTACCAAAACCGAAGAAAATCACCCCTAACCCAATGACGATCATCACAATGATGGTGGTCACTTTGATCATGGCAAACCAGAACTCAATTTCACCATACAAGCGAACTGCGGC
The DNA here is from genome assembly GCF_030334485.1 of Citrobacter sp. Cf072. Taxonomy (NCBI): domain Bacteria; kingdom Pseudomonadati; phylum Pseudomonadota; class Gammaproteobacteria; order Enterobacterales; family Enterobacteriaceae; genus Citrobacter; species Citrobacter sp. Cf072. Next base: position 52,114 of record NZ_JAOWDX010000036.1, read on the forward strand.
GAGGTTCGCCAATGCAACCAGTCCGACCGCGATCAGTGCGGGTATCCATTGCGCCATTTCCGGGAACCAGAACTGGACGTACACCCCGATGGCGGTAATCTCTGAGATCCCCACCGCCATCCACATAAACCAGTATGACCAGGCGGTGAGATAGCCAAAGAAGGGGCTCATATAACGGTGAGCGTAAACAGCGAATGAACCGGCAACCGGCTCGAGGAATAACATCTCCCCCATAGAACGCATAATGAAAAATACGAACAGCCCGGCGACGATATACGCCAGCAGAACCGAAGGTCCCGCCCATTTCAGGGTACTGGCGGCCCCCATAAACAGCCCGACGCCAATAGTGCCCCCGAGGGCAATTAATTCGATGTGACGAGCCTCCAGCCCACGCTGTAGCTCAGGTTTGTTCTCGGCCATAAATCCTCTTGTTGTGTTTGCATGCTGTCCGGTATTACCGGTTCTCGTTATGGGTACATCTTGTTATGTCATAACAGGCTATACGACACCGACCGCTTAGCAGTTGGCGTCAAAACTCCACGGCACTGAAATGATTGTTGCGAATGGTTTCCTAAAATCGCTTAAATGGCAATTAAAGCATTCAAAAAATGAATATATTGTGCGAGAAAGCAGCGATTATGTTGTGAATAAGTAGCGTAATTAGCAGATCACGCTACTTATCAGAGGAGAGAGGGCGTCAGAGGTTGCCGGTATAGTGCCAGCGTAGATAGCGTAATAAGCGAAGTTGTCGAGTAATACGGCTCGGTTGCGACAATAAGCGATACAGCCACTCCAGCCCCAGATTTTGCCAGATTTTAGGCGCACGCTTAACGTGACCGGTAAAGACGTCGTAGGTGCCACCCACGCCCATATACAGCGCGTCGGGGTGAGTCTTGCGGCAATCACGCATAAAGATCTCTTGTTTCGGCGAACCCATCGCCACCGTCACAATTTGCGCGCCGCTGGCGTGAATACGCTCAAATAACGCCTGACGCTGCTCTGAGGTAAAATAACCATCCTGGCTACCCACAATGTTCACACGCCACTTTGCACGTAGTTTTGCCTCTGTTTGCGCCAGAACTTCAGGCTTGCCACCAACCAGGAAAACAGGCGTTCCGTTTTGCCCGGCTCGCGCCATCAGCGCTTCCCAAAGGTCAGCACCGGCCACACGTGAAACCTGCGCCTGTGGGAATTTTTTGCGCACCGAACGCACCACGCTAATCCCATCCGCATATTTGAACTCCGCGGCGTTGATCAGCTCCCTCACTTCAGGATTATCTTCTGCTGTCAGCATTTTCTCAGCGTTGATAGCCACCAGCGTTCCTGACCTGAGGTGTCCTTCGGCAAACAGGTAATTCAGCGCATGTTGCATATCGCGCCAGCCAATCAGTTGTAATCCGCGCAGCGAATAAAGCGGCGCAGTTGTGTTATCTGTCATTACGATCCTTCAATTTGTGTCCGGGGCAGCGACTTGATTCGTTTATGGATGAGTCCTGCGCTATCGAATAGCCAAAACAGCAGTTTTGCCATCAGTAGGCAAACGCCAAAAATCACGAGGAAAAAGACCACTCGCGAGACAAACGAATCCAGCCCTTCACGTGCCAACACGATCATATTGAAAATGGCGCCAAAACAGAAACTGTGCAAAATCGCCGCCTTATAGCGGTTGGTTTCTTGGTTACCTAGCTCATACAGCCAGTCGAACCACTTGATAATGAGTCCAACGACAATCGCGCCTAATGGTATAAAAAGCGCCCCGCCCATCACCACCAGTGAACCAATTAACGTCGGCGAAATCGCCAGTCCCGAGTGGTTGTTCAACACTTCCCAGGTAAAGTAGTTCGCTGAGTTGAGTACAATACTCGGCCGCCCAGGCCACAGCCAGGAAGGGATAAAGACATAGAAGTCACGAACAATCGGCGCCAGCCCCTGGAACTCAATATTGTGGTAATTCTGCAGCAACAGCGCCAGGTTCTCCCACGGCGAGAAGGTGTCGCGCGTAAGGTACAGGAACGTATAGAACGCCTCATCGCCGCTAACGCTCATTCCGTAGCGCTTCAAGGCCAGCCAGAACATCCCGACAATACCCAGCACGCCTGCGGCGACCAACATCCACAGCGAAATCCAGCCGCGAATAATGCCGATAAACAAGAAAATGGCAAACGCAATGATGATATTGGCGCGCGTCCCGCCCACAATCATATAGGTCAGCAAACCAAACGCGACGGTGCTCACCAGGAAGAACAACCACGCTCTGCTGTCCTGACGCAGGAAATAAACCACCAGCATGGCCGGAATGAAGAAGTAGAAGAAACGCTTCAGAGCGACCCCAGAGACTTCGCTGGAAAAAATCTGGCTATAGGATTGCAGTCTGAACAGCAGGAATCCGTTGTGCATAAAGAAGACGCCCACGCTCACCAGCGCAATCGCCATCAGGATAACCCAGGTCAAATGGGCTTCAACGCGATTGATGGTAAACAGCGGCCTACGCGGCTTACCCTCTACTCGCTTACGCAATCGCGTTTTATACGTCACGTAGTAGACGGCATAGAAACAGGCTGCTGACAGCAAGGCCTGCAGCAGGATCTCCGGCGGAGCCACTGCCACATCAAAGCGGAACACCAGGATGCTGGTTAACGGGAATCCGAAGAAGAACGTCAGCAAGAACAACAATGAGAAGAAAACATTGAAGTTAAAACGTACGCGGCGGAACTCAAACCAGGTCAGCGTGGCGATAAACAAGGTGGAGAGCAGCCAGACTACCAGCAGACCGCTGAATTGCATCAGGCTCATACGGTTTCTCCTGAAGCAATGCGCAGCGCGTTATACCACGGCTGCAGATAATTCGGGCTAAAGAAGGTAATCGTGTTTTTATCTACCGATGCCAACTGGCGCTGCGCTTCACGTACGACGCCTTCATTGAGATCATCCGTGGTAAATAACACCGGAAGATTCTGTTCCACCATATCCTGCCAGAAGGGATTTTCACGGTTGAGCACGCACGGGATACCCGCCTGGATCAGCAAACACAGGGTACCGATCCCCTGCTGTCGGGCAAAAATAAAGTAACCCAAATCGCATTGCCGCAATAATGTTAGATAGGCATCAAATTCCAGCTTTTCACTTAAAATTTGCAGATTATCAGCGCTAAATAATGCCATACCGGCCTGGCGAACCTCGTCGATATAGGCCTCATTATTGGCGGGATAACCCATCGGCACAATCACGTTCACCGTGTCGCCGAACTGCTGATGGACAGCACGCAGCGCGGCAACATGCTCATTGCTGCGATCGCCAGAGTTGCCAACCAGCACCGTCATCTTGCCGCTGCGCTGACAATCATTGCTCATGTTATTGAGTGAAGGATCCATTCGCGTTGGGAAATAGAGCAACTCACCCCGTACATGCGGATGTTGCTCGGCGAAATAACGTAAATCGCCCCGTGTGGCAAACACGCAGCCCACGCGATTCTGCGCCATGCGGCGAATCGGGTAAAACAGGCGGAATTTCAGCCCACTGGAGACTTCGTATAAATCAGCACCCCAGATATGCCAGTAAAACTGCGTCGGTTTAATTCCCCCGCCCAGCAGCGCCAACCACAGGCTGGTGTTGAACTGACCGTGGAAGAAGAATCGCTGTTGGCGATTCGCTTTTGCTTTCGCGATAACTGCTTCGGCTAACGCTTTTTTCCCGCTGTAAAAACTCAGCGATAACGCCGGGCAGCTCTCACTGAATCCCGCATCCTGACCGGCAACCATAAACGTGCGCGCGTGCTCGCTCGTCGCGGCAAGCGAGTCGTTGAAAAACCGCAACACGGTTTGGTTATGGTGAGGGATATCCGATCCCAGAACGTGAATCAGTACAGTCATGCCCGCCTACGCCAGAGTAAAAACACGCCACAACAAAGTGAAAAATAGACGATGTACGTTGCCATATAAGCCTGTGCCGCTCCCAGCGCACCATGTGCAGGGATCAGCCAGTGAGCAAACATCGTCAATAACATGAACTGGCTAATTTCAGCCAAAATATAAAACCGCAGCGACGCTTTCGCGATCACCAGATACCCAAAGACATACGCCCCAACTTTTAGTACATCGCCAACCAGTTGCCAGGCAAACAGATCGCGCATGGCGGTGAATTTTGCGGAGAAAAGCAGCCAGATAGCAAAGTCACGCAGTAGCCAAACGGTAAAGCTCGCGGCGGCAACTGCTGGTAACACGAACTTCAGCGACTTAACCACCTCGCGCGTAATGTCGCGCTTTTCAGTCAGTCGCGACAACGTCGGCAGCAAGTAAACACTGAATGAAGCGGTAATGAATTGCAGATAAGCATCAGAGATACTGCTTACCCCCTGCCAAATCCCCACATCATCCCAACTGTACTGCGCCGCCAGCAGGTTTCGCATCATCACGTATGCCACAGGCAACGTTACGGAGGTAATCAGCGCCATCAGCGTAAACTTGCTTAGCTGTCCAGCCAGACCGTTATCCCACGAGGGTTTCAGGTAATGCAGCGGAATCGCCCCACGCTTAATCAGCATAATAGCGGCGGGGATAACGACCAACGCGGGCACTAACGCCAGACCCAGCAAAGCGCCTTCATACCCTCCCAGGCGATAACAGCCATAATAAGCCACTACGCCCACCAGACTACCCACAATCAGCGCCAGCGCGTTACCCGCCGCATCGCGAAACCCCTTCATCAACGCCAGCAGCAGATTCGCCCAGGCAATGCCCATCTGCACCAGCGCAACCAGTCTTACCAGCCCCTGATAATGAGTATGACCAAACAATCCCTGACTGATTGGTGCGGCCGCCAGCAGAAAAATCACCGCCATCAGCGTAGAGAATCCCAGCACCATCGCGGAAGATGTACCGACGACCTTGCGGAGCCGGTTCGGATCGTCATGGTGCTGCGCAACATATTTCGTGACGCCGTTGAAAATGCCGGCCCCCGCCAGGACACCAAGCACGGTGACCATCTGGCGGAAGTTACCCGCCTGCCCCACGCCTGCCGGGCCAAACGACACCGCCAGCAGCTTCACGACCAGCAAACCCGCACCAATTTTTACCAGCGTACTGGCTGCCGTCCATAAGGACGCTTTAGCAAGCGACATTTCAGGCGAAGTAGTTGAGTAAGGTCGAAATTACCGTTCGCTGGTTGACCGGCGACAGGTTGTAGAACAGCGGTAAACGCAGCAAACGCTCGCTCTCTTTGGTGGTGTAACGATCAACACCGGCAAATACGCCGAATTTGTCGCCAGCCGGGCAATCATGCAGCGGGATATAGTGGAACACCGCCATAATTTCGGCTTCTTTCAGGAAGTTAATCAACGCCGTGCGATCGTCGATATCGCGCAGCTTGATGTAAAACATATGGGCGTTTTGCACGCAGTCTTCCGGTACAGAAGGCAGCTCGATACGTCCGGCACGCGCCAGCGGTTCAAGAGCATCATAGTAGTTCTGCCACAGCGCCAGACGCTGCTGGTTAATGCGGTCCGCCGCTTCCAGTTGCGCCCACAGATAGGCGGCCTGTAGATCGGACATCAAATAGCTGGAGCCGATATCACGCCAGGTATATTTATCTACCTGGCCACGGAAAAACTGGCTGCGGTTTGTCCCTTTTTCACGGATGATCTCTGCACGTTCGACTAATTTTTTATCATTAATCAGCGTCGCGCCGCCTTCACCACCTGCGGTATAATTTTTGGTCTCATGAAAGCTAAAGCAACCGATGTGACCAATCGTCCCCAGCGCCCGACCTTTGTAAGTCGACATAACGCCCTGGGCCGCATCTTCCACCACAAACAGGTTATGTTTGGTCGCCAGCGCCATAATAGTATCCATTTCGCAGGCCACACCCGCGTAATGCACCGGCACAATCGCGCGGGTTTTGTCGGTGATCGCCGCTTCAATCAGCGTTTCGTCAATGTTCATGGTATCCGGGCGGATATCAACAAAGACAATTTTCGCGCCTCGCAGCACGAAAGCATTGGCCGTGGAGACAAACGTATAGCTTGGCATAATGACTTCATCGCCAGGCTGGATATCCAGCAGCAATGCCGCCATCTCAAGCGATGCGGTGCAGGAAGGCGTCAGCAATACTTTCTCGCTGCCAAAATGCTGTTCCAGCCACTGCTGGCAGCGACGGGTAAAACCGCCATCGCCACACAGTTTGCCGCTGTTCATCGCAGACTGCATGTAATCGAGTTCAGTGCCCACCACCGGCGGTGCGTTAAATGGAATCATCGTGTCACCTGTATAACCAATACGCGGTGCTTTCCACATTCGCACCACTGTGTATATAACGTTTAAGCGCGGCGGTATTGCCCATTTGGGTCGCCACACGCAGTGCTGTTTTACCGTGAGCCTGCGCCCAGCAAAGCGCGGCCTGCATCAGTTCTGCTCCCGCCCCACGCCCGGCTAGCAGGCCAATTCGCGCCTCGGTCGCATTCAGTTCACGCAGCGAGACATAGCCACGAATCTCACCTGTTGGTGTACGAAAAACGAGGCATTGATGATCGAACGTCCCCAGCACCGCGTTTTCAATCCACTGCGCATAAAAACGCGCGCTGGCATCTGCGGCATACCACGGGGCGCGAAAACGACTTTGCGCGAACGCCTGTCCTGCCAGATGGCGTAATGCAGGGATATCCGTAGTTTGTGCGACCTGCGCACCGGGGTCACCATGCGCACACGTCACTGGCAGCACAAAATCCACTTCACCTTCAACCAGTGAGAAGCCCAGCTGTTGCAGGGCATCTAATGCTTGGGTATTGGCGGCAGGTATTTTTGCCTGTACCCGCGACCAGGGCTGCAACGCATCCGCAGTCAGAACCGACGCGTGTTGGTCAAAACGCACAATGGCGCTATTGACGCCAAAGAACGTATTTTCCCAGCTAAGCGGCTCAATACTGGCGCGGACGAGCACGGAGCAGCTCCAACAAATATTGGCCATATCCCGTTTTGGCCAGTGAACTGGCGGCACGCTTCACGCCTTCGTCATCCAGCCAACCGTTACGCCAGGCGATTTCTTCCAGACAGGCTATTTTAAAGCCCTGGCGTTTCTCTACCGTCTGCACAAAAGTACTCGCTTCGATCAAACTGTCATGCGTACCGGTATCAAGCCAGGCAAAACCACGCCCAAGCAACTCTACCGTCAGGTGTCCGTCATCAAGATACATCTGATTAATGGACGTAATCTCCAGTTCTCCACGCTCAGACGGTTTTACGCGTTTTGCATATTCCACCACTTTACTGTCATAGAAATAGAGTCCTGTCACCGCCCAGTTAGACTTCGGTTCTTTCGGTTTCTCTTCCAGTGAGACTGCGCGAAAATTTTCGTCAAACTCAACAACACCAAAACGTTCAGGATCCATCACCTGATAGCCAAACACCGTCGCGCCTTGCGTTCGGGCAGCCACATGACGCAGTTTTGGACTAAATCCCTGACCAAAGAAGATATTGTCTCCTAACACCAGACATGATGGTTCACCGTTAAGGAACGTTTCACCAATGATAAACGCCTGTGCTAATCCATCCGGACTGGGTTGCTCAGCATAGTGCAATTCAATGCCGAACTCAGATCCATCGCCCAGTAAGCGCTGGAAATAGCCTTTATCTTCCGGTGTAGTGATAATCAGGATTTCGCGAATTCCCGCCAGCATCAATACTGATAACGGGTAGTAAATCATCGGCTTATCGTAAATAGGCAATAGCTGCTTTGATACGCCACGCGTAATGGGATACAGGCGAGTACCTGAGCCCCCCGCCAGAATGATACCTTTCATGCGTTGTCTCCTCCGGGAGCCAAAACCAGGCTGTTAGCCCTTCAGACCTAAACGTTCGCCCTGGTAACTGCCGTCCTGCACGGGTTTCCACCATGCCTGATTAGCCAGATACCACTGCACGGTTTTGCGCATTCCGCTTTCAAACGTTTCTTTCGGCATCCAGCCTAGTTCACGCGCAATTTTCGACGCGTCAATGGCATAACGCAAGTCATGACCCGGGCGATCGTCCACAAAAGCGATCAAGTCGCGGTACTGCGCGATACCCTGCGGCTTTTGCGGTGCCAGCTCTTCCAACAGGCTGCAAACTGTTTCGACAACCTCCAGGTTTTTACGCTCGTTATGGCCACCAATATTATAAGTTTCTCCCACCGCGCCCGCTTTCACCACACAATAGAGCGCCCTTGCGTGATCTTCTACATACAACCAGTCACGGATCTGTTGTCCATTGCCGTATACCGGTAACGCTTTTCCCGCCAATGCATTAAGGATCATCAGCGGAATCAGTTTTTCCGGGAAATGGTACGGACCATAGTTGTTAGAACAGTTGGTTATCAGTGTTGGCAGACCGTAGGTACGTAGCCAGGCACGGACAAGATGATCGCTGCTGGCTTTCGACGCGGAATAAGGGCTGCTCGGCGCATACGGTGTGGTTTCGGTGAAGAAATCATCCGTAGACTCCAGGTCGCCATACACCTCGTCAGTCGAGATATGGTGGAAACGAAACGCTGATTTTTTCTCGCTGGTTAAATAACTCCAGTAAGCACGCGCCGCTTCCAACAGCGTGTAGGTTCCCACAATGTTAGTTTCGATAAAGGCGGCCGGACCATCAATGGAGCGATCGACGTGGCTTTCTGCCGCCAGATGCATCACGCAGTCCGGTTGATAGTGTTGAAACACCCTGTCAAGCGAAGCTCGATCGCAGATATCGACTTTCTCAAAAGCAAAACGAGGATTCTGTGCAACCGACTCCAGCGACATCAGGTTTCCAGCATAGGTCAGCTTATCGACCACAACTACCGCATCCTGAGTCTCCTGAATGATATGCCGAACAACCGCAGATCCGATGAATCCAGCTCCACCGGTAACCAGAATTCGTTTCATTAGCGCCAGACCCCTTTGGTATCAACGACATATTGCTGGTGAACCGCATCGCCTTTAATGGCTTTAAATTCATTGTGGTCGACCAGCAAGACCAGTACATCGGCGCTTTCCAGGGCATCGCCCAGCGTTGCCAGTTGGCACAGACCGTCCAGTTTTTTCGGCAGTTGATAGATATTCGGTTCCACCACCAATGTTTCGCCTTTGTGCCAATGCGCGATACTTTGCGCAATTCCCATCGCCGGGCTTTCACGTAAATCATCAATATTCGGTTTAAATGCCAGACCAAAACAGGCAATTTTCACTTCGCTGGCCCGTTTATTGGTATCCGCCAGACAGTCGGCCACGGCAGCTTTTACCCGATCGACCACCCAATGAGGCTTACCGTCGTTTACCTCACGCGCGGTACGGATCAATTTAGCCTGTTGCGGGTTCTGCGCCACGATAAACCACGGATCAACTGCGATACAGTGCCCGCCAACACCCGGACCCGGCTGCAAAATATTCACGCGCGGATGGCGATTTGCCAGGCGAATCAGTTCCCAGACGTTGATCCCCTGATCGGCGCAAATCAGCGACAACTCATTAGCGAAGGCGATATTGACGTCGCGGAAGCTATTTTCAGTCAGCTTGCACATTTCCGCTGTGCGCGCGTTGGTCACGACACATTCCCCTTCAAGGAAGATGTTGTACAGCTCACTGGCGCGTGCGGAACAGACTGGGGTCATGCCCCCAATCACGCGGTCGTTTTTAATCAGTTCAACCATCACCTGACCTGGCAGCACACGTTCTGGACAATAAGCAATGTTAACGTCAGCCTGTTCACCGACCTGCTGCGGGAAAGTCAAATCAGGACGCATTTCAGCCAGCCATGTGGCCATCTGTTCGGTAGCCCCGACAGGCGACGTCGATTCAAGGATCACCAACGCGCCTTTTTTCAACACCGGTGCAAGAGACTTGGCTGCGGCTTCAACGTAGACCATATCGGGTTCGTGCTCCCCCTTAAACGGAGTAGGCACAGCAATCAGAAAGGCATCCGCATCTACAGGGGTTGTGGTCGCACGCAGAAATCCATTTTCGACCGCCGTTTTCACTACGGCGCCCAAATCTGGCTCAACGATATGAATTTCACCGCGATTAATGGTATCCACCGCGTGTTGATTTACATCTACGCCAATCACATGCTTTTGACGGGAAGCAAAGGCAGCCGCCGTCGGCAGTCCGATATAACCCAGCCCAATGACAGAAATGGTCGTAAAACTCATAGCGATATCCGATTATTTTTTAACGCGTGTAAAATGCGGCCACATGCCTGCCCGTCACCATACGGATTATGGGCGCGGCTCATGGTCTGATATTCATTATCGTCATGCAGCAAACGCGTGACTTCTTCGACAATACGCTGCGGGTCTGTCCCTACCAGACGTACTGTACCTGCAGTAATCGCTTCCGGACGTTCCGTCGTTTCGCGCATCACCAGTACCGGTTTCCCCAAAGATGGGGCTTCTTCCTGAATCCCACCGGAGTCGGTCAGGATCAGCCAGGCATGATTCATCAGCCAGACAAACGGCATGTAATCCTGCGGTTCAATCAGGATGACGTTTTCAACGTGACCCAGAATGCGATTAACCGGTTCGCTAACGTTAGGATTCAGGTGCACCGGATAGACAATCTGTACGTTCTGATTAGCCGCAGCAATTTCCGCCAGCGCGTGGCATATGCGTTCAAAACCGCGACCGAAGCTTTCACGACGATGACCGGTCACCAGTATCATCTTTTTATCCGAGCTCAGGAAAGGATAATGCTCTGCTAATTCAGCACGCAATTCATCGTTCGCCAGTACACGGTCGCGAACCCAGATCAACGCATCAATCACCGTATTGCCTGTGACGAAAATACGATTTTCGGGAATAGCTTCCCGTAACAAATTTTGGCGCGAGTTTTCTGTTGGCGCAAAATGATACATAGCCAGACGCCCGGTCAGCGTACGGTTCGCCTCTTCCGGCCAGGGAGAGTATAGATCACCAGTACGTAAACCAGCCTCTACATGCCCCACCGGGATGCGCTGATAGAACGCAGCCAAACTCGTGGCAATGGTGGTTGTGGTATCACCATGAACCAACACCACATCAGGTTTAAAATCAGCCAGAATTGGCTTTAATCCTTCCAGTATTCGGCAGGTAATTTCTGTTAGTCCCTGACCTGGCTGCATAATGTTGAGATCGTAGTCAGGTACAATGGAAAAGAGGTTCAACACCTGATCGAGCATCTCCCGATGCTGCGCCGTGACGCAAACTTTTGCATCAAAATCAGGATCTTTTGCCAACGCATGAACCAGAGGTGCCATTTTTATGGCCTCCGGTCGCGTGCCAAATACAGTCAGTACTTTCACATCGATTCTCTTCGGATTGGCAGTGAGGGCCCAGCCCCTCAATGCAACGATATTGCTAAATCGTGCGGCGGCGGGTTAACGCGACACCAGCACCGATCAGAGCCCCAACGATGCCCCACATAATCATCAGGAAAGCACGACGAGGGCTGTCACGTTTTACCGGTTCTTCCGGCGTACGCAAATAACGATAGGTCTGAAAACGCGGATCCAGAGTTGGCCCAACGTTCAGTGTGTTAAGCATGGCTCGGTTTTGGAAGTAGTCCAGATCGAAATCGGGACCAACAGATTGCAGGTTTTCGAGGCGCGCCTGCAGCATAGGACGTCCAAGCAAAAACAGTTCAGAATCCGGCAATTCTTCAGCCGGAACGTCAGTGGAAGTACGCGAAATATTATGCTGTTCAGCAATTTTGAGTGCCTGCTCAATGTTGTGAACACGGCGGGAGAAGATCGATTTCGCCACTTCTTCCTGGCGTTTAACCTGCGCCTTCATCTGCACAGTGCGTGCAGCCCAGGCGCCCTTCAGCTCATCATTCAGATGACGCGCAGCACGCTGACTGGCAAACGCCACGTACTGACGCAATAGATTGTTGGCATCAGGTGCCGTCTCGGCAATCAGCTTCACGCTGTCATTGGTATTACGAACCGCATCGCCAGGCATAAACTGAATGTTATTGATCAGTTCATCCAGCATCGCCGCATCGGCTTTGCTGTTACCCACCATACGTTGCTTGTAATAATCAGTCTGCTGCCAGAATTCACGACGCGTATCCCAGGAAGCAAGTTGCATGATGAATTCTTTATAGGCTTCATCCATCACTGACGGCTGATCCGCTGATGCAAGACTGGCCTTGATGTCCAGGTTACGTAAGAACTGCTGCTGAGAGTAATAGCCGCCCAACATATTAACCGTTGGCCTGTCTGAAATCGCCGTTGCGCTCCACTCCTGACGAGCAAAAAACGTATAGGCGAGAGCGACTAACGCGAAGGCGAGAGCCATACCGACGATCCACACCTTCCCTGTCCACAAAGTACGAAACAACCCACGGATGTCCAGTTCATTTTCAGCGCTCATGGCATGTTCCCCCGGTAATGGTTGTGTCATCGTACCCTCAATTTATTTGGTTAAGTTTGGTTTACTGTCACGGTTTCTACGCAACTTGCGCTTCCAGCGTTTGATAAATCTCGCCACCTTCCAGGCGCGTTTTATACAGATGTCGTACAGGACAAACGCCAGTAAAAAGAGCACCAACATCACCCATTCCGGGACAATACGAGAATATTCAGCCAACACGCCGATAGAAGCCAAGATCGCAGCAGCCAGCGTAATCAGGACAAAAGCCTGTCGGGAAGTAAACCCGGCGCGCATGATTAAATGGTGAATATGTTGGCGATCCGGGGAGAAAGGACTCATGCCTTTACGTAAACGGCGATACATAATTGCCACCATATCCATTAAAGGAATGGCAATAATCCACAGAGCCGTGACCGGGCTAATAGGATGCGTTGGCCCCTGGGTAGTCTCCAGCAGAATCCAAATCACCGTGAAGCCAATCAACGTACTTCCCGCATCCCCCATAAAGACTTTATAGCGGCGTCCGAGAATCCCCAGGTTCAGCAGGATGTAAGGCAGAATGGCGGCGATCATGGCAAAACACCAGATTGCCAGGCTTGTCTGGCCATCGAACCACAGAATAAGCCCCATCGCGGCGAATGAGACGCTGGATAGCCCACCGAGCAGACCATCGATCCCATCGACCATATTGAAGGCGTTAATCGCCGCCCAAACGGCAAACAGGGTCAGGAAATAACCAAAAGGACCGAGCACCATCTCCCAGGGGCCGAAAATATAGCCAAGGCTTAGCAGATAGAGTTTGCCCACTGACATCATAATGATGCCAATAAGGGCCTGGATGGTCGCGCGGATTTTTACACTGATATCAAAGCGGTCGTCCAGCGCACCAATAAACACCAGTACACCGGCACAAGCCAGGTAGAGAGTCGCATGCGGGATATAATAATCGGCGATGAGGAAGGTGAAGCAAATGCCTGCGTAAACCGAAATCCCCCCAACCAGCGGAATCAGTCCCTGATGACGTTTGCGGAAGTTGGGTTTATCCACCAATCCAATCTTTTTCGCGACCTTGCGGGCAAAGAAAAGAAACAGCGTTGTGAATAAAAAAATACTGATGAGATCAGTACTTGCTGTCAGTAAATTCACTATACATACTCTCAGAGAATATCAATATATGAAGTATAACCATCCAGGCGATTATTCAGAAGAGAAACCCGATTCCATATCAGGTGGTTCTGTATGATTATTAACCACAAAATACGAATTACAACCCTTCGTCACCAGGCGGTATGTCATACCGGATTATTATTATTGTGTCGTTAAGATTACATCCACAAAAGCAAAACGCCACGTAAAAACGTGGCGTTTTCAGATGATGCCTGAATCAGGAACGCTTCATCATATCGAAGAAGTCGTCATTGGTCTTGGTCATCGCCAGCTTGTTAATGAGGAATTCCATTGCGTCGATTTCACCCATAGGATGGATGATTTTGCGCAGGATCCACATTTTCTGCAGCTCTTCCTGGGTAGTGAGCAGCTCTTCTTTACGGGTACCGGAACGGTTGTAGTCGATAGCCGGGAAGACGCGTTTTTCAGCAATCTTACGGGAGAGATGCAGTTCCATGTTGCCGGTACCTTTAAACTCTTCGTAGATAACTTCATCCATTTTAGAGCCGGTATCAATCAGCGCAGTCGCGATGATGGTCAGGCTACCGCCCTCTTCCACGTTACGTGCAGCACCAAAGAAACGCTTCGGACGATGCAGGGCGTTGGCGTCCACACCACCGGTCAGTACTTTTCCGGAAGCAGGAACCACGGTGTTATATGCACGTGCCAGACGAGTGATGGAGTCAAGCAGAATGATAACGTCTTTCTTGTGTTCAACCAGACGTTTCGCCTTCTCGATAACCATTTCCGCAACCTGAACGTGGCGGGAGGCAGGTTCGTCAAAGGTAGACGCAACCACTTCACCTTTCACCAGACGCTGCATCTCGGTAACTTCTTCCGGACGTTCGTCAATCAGCAGCACCATCAACACGCAGTCAGGATGATTGTATGCAATGCTCTGCGCGATGTTCTGCAGCAGCATGGTTTTACCCGCTTTCGGCGGAGCAACAATCAGACCACGTTGGCCACGACCGATCGGCGATGCCAAATCCAGTACACGAGCCGTTAAATCTTCAGTAGAACCGTTACCACGCTCCATACGCAGACGAGAGTTTGCGTGCAGCGGCGTTAAGTTCTCAAAGAGGATTTTGTTACGGGCGTTTTCTGGTTTGTCGTAGTTAACTTCGTTAACTTTCAACAGCGCAAAGTAGCGTTCACCTTCTTTCGGCGGGCGAATCTTACCAGAAATGGTATCACCAGTGCGGAGGTTGAAACGGCGGATTTGGCTGGGAGAAACGTAGATGTCATCAGGACCGGCGAGGTAGGAGCTGTCTGCAGAGCGGAGGAAACCAAATCCATCCTGCAATATCTCCAGCACACCGTCACCAAAGATATCTTCGCCACTCTTTGCGTGCTGCTTCAGGATGGCAAAAATAATGTCCTGCTTGCGCATACGAGCCAGGTTTTCAAGGCCCATATTTTCGCCGAGAGTGATCAGCTCAGAAACCGGCGTATTCTTTAATTCGGTAAGATTCATAATGGTGTGAGTTCTTAAACTTGGGGTAAATCTCGAACTTAATGTTGTGAATGGTATGGCAGGGTCATCCATGCCTGTTTACGGCCATCAACTCATGTCTGTTCGCTGTCTGGTCACAGGAAAGTACGCAGAACTGAAACGACAAGACGGATTGAGTGACAAGCCAGGAATCTGTCCACTTCTCGTGCGAGAAACAACGGGAAGTATTGGATATAACTAGATTCAAACTTAATAAGGTATGTTTAATACGAAGTCAACACTAACTTAGCACGACTCAAGTCGGGCGTCCAGTCATCCGAATCATTTCGAAGTATGGTCGCCCGATCATGAGACTTCCTTACGCTAAATTAGCGTCGAGGAATTCTTTCAACTGACCTTTGGACAGCGCGCCGACTTTTGTCGCCGCAACTTCGCCGTTTTTAAACAGCAACAGGGTCGGGATGCCACGGATACCATACTTCGGCGCGGTGCCTGGGTTTTGGTCAATGTTCAATTTAGCAACCGTCAGTTTGCCCTGATATTCGTCAGCGATTTCATCCAGAATCGGAGCGATCATTTTGCACGGACCGCACCACTCTGCCCAGAAATCAACGAGGATTGCTCCGTCCGCTTTGAGTACATCCGTGTCAAAACTGTCGTCAGTCAGGTGAATAATTTTATCGCTCATAATAACTCCACAGGAATAAGCCTGGTGCATTGGTGTAGCATTAATCAACGACGTGTTGATGTAGCATTAACCAACTAAAGGTTGACTTTATTTCACCGGATACGCTTTCGTAAAGCAATAGTAAGCTGATATTCTACCACACTATGAGCAAAACACATTTAACAGAACAGAAGTTTTCCGACTTCGCCCTGCACCCAAAGGTGATCGAAGCCCTTGAAAACAAAGGCTTTCATAACTGTACGCCCATTCAGGCCCTCGCGCTGCCGCTAACGCTGGCTGGTCGTGATGTTGCCGGGCAGGCGCAAACCGGTACCGGAAAAACGATGGCGTTCCTGACGTCAACGTTTCATTATCTTCTCTCTCATCCCGCGATTGCCGATCGCAAGGTGAACCAACCGCGTGCGTTAATTATGGCGCCAACGCGTGAGTTAGCCGTGCAGATCCACGCCGATGCCGAGCCGCTGGCACAGACCACTGGTCTGAAATTAGGCCTGGCGTATGGCGGCGACGGTTACGATAAACAGCTGAAAGTGCTGGAAAGCGGCGTCGATATTCTTATCGGCACGACCGGTCGTCTCATCGACTATGCAAAACAGAACCACATAAATCTGGGCGCGATTCAGGTCGTGGTGCTGGATGAAGCCGATCGTATGTACGATCTGGGCTTTATTAAAGATATCCGTTGGCTATTCCGTCGTATGCCGCCAACCACCCAACGTCTGAATATGCTGTTTTCTGCAACCCTCTCTTACCGCGTTCGCGAACTGGCGTTCGAACAAATGAATAACGCTGAGTACGTTGAAGTCGAACCGGAACAGAAAACTGGCCATCGCATTAAAGAAGAGCTCTTCTACCCCTCCAACGAAGAGAAAATGCGTTTGCTGCAAACGCTGATTGAAGAAGAGTGGCCAGATCGCGCCATTGTTTTTGCTAACACCAAGCATCGTTGTGAAGATATCTGGGGCAGCCTTGCTGCAGACGGTCATCGTGTCGGTCTGCTGACCGGTGACGTGGCGCAGAAAAAACGTCTGCGAATCCTTGATGAATTCACCCGTGGCGATATCGACATTCTCGTTGCGACGGATGTTGCTGCACGTGGTCTGCATATCCCAGCCGTAACGCACGTATTTAACTATGACCTGCCGGATGACTGTGAAGATTACGTTCACCGTATCGGTCGTACCGGTCGTGCTGGCGCAAGCGGTCACTCTATCAGCCTCGCTTGTGAAGAGTACGCGCTGAATTTACCCGCAATCGAGACCTATATCGGCCACTCGATTCCGGTCAGCAAATATAACCCGGATGCGCTGATGACCGACCTGCCGAAGCCGTTGCGCTTAACGCGTCCGCGCACAGGCAATGGCCCACGCCGTACCGGTGGTGCTCCGCGTAATCGTCGTCGTTCAGGTTAAGAAACGTTATGCCATACACAAAATCATTCAGCCTGTATCAAGGCGGCAAGAAAACGAATCCCGATGAACCTACTTTAGTAAGTGATTCGGGTGAGAGAACGCAGCCAATACAGATACAGGTTGAAGGATGAAGTGTATGAATTCTACTTCGCTGTATGCGGCAATCGATCTCGGCTCAAATAGTTTTCATATGCTGGTTGTACGCGAGGTGGCAGGAAGCATCCAGACGCTCACTCGTATCAAACGCAAAGTGCGTCTGGCTGCTGGACTCAACGGTGACAACGAGCTCTCTGTTGAAGCGATGGAGCGCGGCTGGCAATGTTTGCGCCTGTTTGCAGAACGTCTGCAGGATATTCCGCATCCACAAATCCGCGTGGTCGCCACGGCAACATTACGCATCGCCGTAAATGCCGATGTGTTTATTGCTAAAGCGCAAGAGATCCTCGGCTGCCCTGTCCAGGTGATTAGCGGTGAAGAAGAAGCGCGCCTGATTTATCAAGGTGTGGCCCACACTACCGGCGGCGCAGATCAGCGTCTGGTCGTCGACATTGGCGGGGCCAGCACAGAGTTGGTTACCGGTTCTGGCGCGCAAACCACTTCCCTGTTCAGCCTGTCAATGGGCTGCGTCACCTGGCTCGAACGCTATTTTACCGATCGTAATCTGGCACAGGAAAACTTTGACGAGGCCGAGAAAGCCGCTCGCGAAGTTCTGCGCCCGGTCGCCGACAAACTGCGTTTTCATGGCTGGAAAGTTTGCGTTGGTGCCTCTGGCACCGTCCAGGCGTTGCAGGAAATCATGATGGCGCAGGGCATGGATGAGCGCATTACGCTGGCCAAACTTCAGCAGCTTAAGCAGCGTGCCATTCACTGCGGTCGTCTGGAAGAGCTCGAAATCGAAGGGTTAACGCTGGAACGTGCGCTGGTTTTCCCCAGCGGGCTGGCCATTCTGATTGCTATTTTCACCGAACTGAACATTCAATGCATGACCCTGGCCGGCGGCGCATTACGTGAAGGTCTGGTCTACGGTATGCTGCATCTGGCGGTGGATCAGGATATTCGTAGCCGCACATTACGCAATATCCAGCGCCGCTTTATGGTCGATACAGAGCAAGCACATCGTGTTGCCAATTTAGCGACTAAATTTCTCGATCAGGTTGAAAAAAAGTGGCATCTTGAACCGATTAGCCGCGAACTACTGATTAGTGCCTGTCAGCTGCATGAAATTGGCCTAAGCGTTGATTTTAAACAGGCACCACAGCATGCCGCTTATCTGGTGCGCAATCTCGATCTTCCGGGTTTTACACCTGCGCAAAAGAAACTGCTAGCGACGCTGTTACTCAACCAGACCAATCCCGTCGATCTCTCTTCGCTCCACCAGCAAAACGCAGTGCCACCGCGCATCGCGGAGCATCTTTGTCGTTTGCTACGCCTGGCGATCATTTTCGCCAGTCGTCGCCGTGACGATCTTGTGCCAGAAATTCAACTGGATGCAAGAAACGAGCACCTGACGGTCACTCTACCAGAAGGCTGGCTGGAACATCATCCGCTGGGTAAAGAGTTAATCGATCAGGAAAGCCAGTGGCAAAGCTATGTCCACTGGCCACTGGAAGTGCGTTAGATGTTGGTTGCCGGATAGTGCTTACACATATCCGGCCCATAAAATACCTACTTCGCTTTAGCTTTCGCCATCATTGCCCGAATATTAGCGATGCTGGCCTGCCCTTTTTGCATCCGCTCCTCTGCGCTCACCACTTTTCGCTCTTGCTCCCAGATAACGTCATCCTGTGGCAGCTCCAGAAGGAAACGACTCGGTTCCGGACGCACCAGCTCACCGTACTGACGACGCTCTTTACATAGCGTGAAGATGAGCTCTTTTTGTGCACGCGTAATCCCTACATAAGCCAGACGACGTTCTTCGTCGATATTGTCTTCATCGATACTGCTCTGGTGCGGCAAAAATCCTTCTTCCATTCCCACCATAAACACGTATGGGAACTCCAGCCCTTTTGAGGCATGCAGTGTCATCAATTGCACCTGATCCAGCTCTTCTTCACTCTCTCCACGTTCCATCATGTCGCGTAGGGTAAAGCGGGTAACAACCTGGGTCAGGGTCATTGGCTCTTCCAGCTCACTGCCTTCCAGCATCTCCGTCATCCAACTGAACAGCGTATTGACGTTTTTCATACGCATTTCAGCCGCTTTCGGGCTCGGCGAGGTTTCATACAGCCAGGATTCGTAATCAATACCGTGGATAAGATCGCGCACAGCGGCAACCGGCTCACGCTCCGCCAGACGCTGAATTTCCCCCAGCCAGTGCGTAAAGCGAGTCAGAGAATCATACCCGCGCCCGGTCAGTGTCTGGCTAAGCCCCATATCAAAGCTGGCGGTAAACAGGCTTTTATTACGTGTCATCGCCCATTCCCCCAACTTTTGCAGCGTGGCCGGGCCGATTTCACGTTTTGGCGTATTTACGATACGCAAAAATGCGCTATCGTCATCCGGGTTGCTCAGCACGCGCAGGTAGGCCAGCAGATCTTTAATCTCCGGACGCGAGAAGAACGACGTTCCGCCGGAAATTTTGTACGGGATACGGTTCTGCATTAGAAACTTTTCGAACACGCGCGACTGATGATTACCGCGATACAGGATGGCGTAGTCTTTATATTGCGTCTTGTTCACAAAATGATGGGCTATTAATTCCCCGGTCACGCGTTCCGCTTCGTGCTCTTCATTATTGGCACTCAGCACCTTCAGTTCAGCACCGTAACCCAACTCGGAAAAGAGTCGCTTTTCAAAGACGTGTGGATTGTTCGCAATAAGGATGTTCGCCGCCTTCAGGATGCGACCTGATGAACGGTAGTTTTGCTCCAGCTTCACCACCTGCAAAGCCGGAAAATCTTTGCTTAACAGTACCAGGTTCTGTGGACGGGCGCCGCGCCAGGAGTAGATCGACTGATCGTCATCACCCACGACGGTAAAGCGCGCGCGTTTACCTACCAGCAACTTCACCAGCTCGTACTGGCTGGTGTTGGTATCCTGATATTCATCCACCAGCAGGTAGCGGATTCTGTTTTGCCAGCGCTCACGCACTTCTTCATTGCGCTGTAGCAGCAGCGTGGGAAGCAGGATCAGATCGTCAAAATCGAGGACGTTACACGCCTTCATATGCGCGTCATACAGACCATAGCAGTGGGCAAAAATACGATCGCGCTCGCCCTTGGCGCTGGCTGCCGCCTGTGCCGGAGTCATCAGATCGTTTTTCCAGTTGGAGATCGTCGAGATCAACTGCTGGAGGATAAGCTTATCGTCTTCGATTAGCCCTTCGGTCAGTTCCTTGAGCAAGGCCACCTGATCGGTATCGTCAAATAACGAGAAGTTCGACTTCATCCCCAGCGCCGCATATTCACGCTTAATGATATCCAGTCCCAGGGTGTGGAAGGTGGAGATCATCAACCCACGCGCCTCTTTACGACCCAGCGTTTGCGCCACGCGCTCTTTCATCTCGCGCGCAGCCTTATTGGTAAAGGTCACGGCCGCAATATGGCGTGCCTGATAACCACATTCACGGATCAGATGGGCGATTTTGTTGGTGATAACACGCGTCTTGCCGGAACCCGCTCCCGCCAGCACCAGGCAAGGTCCGGTGACGAATTCGACGGCTTGTTGTTGTCCGGGGTTCAAACGCATAAAGGGTCACTCATGAAAGTCGGGAGGGGAGAATAACAGCGTGGTAGTATAGCCAGCCTTAACCACCCCACTCAAGGCACGATCATGGCAAAAACAGCAGCAGCAGTGCATATCCTTGTTAAAGAAGAGAAACTGGCACTGGATCTTCTGGAACAGATTAAAAACGGCGCCGACTTCGGCAAATTGGCGAAGAAACACTCTATCTGTCCATCAGGCAAACGCGGCGGTGATTTAGGTGAATTCCGTCAGGGCCAGATGGTTCCGGCGTTCGACAAAGTGGTCTTTTCCTGCCCAGTGCTGGAGCCAACCGGCCCGCTGCACACTCAGTTTGGTTACCACATCATTAAAGTACTGTACCGTAACTAATAAAAAATCCCGGAGCGTTCAGGCACCGGGATTTTTTTGCCGGATGGCGGCTACGCCTTATCCGGCTTACATCTGCTGTGCGTAGGTCGGGTAAGCGCAAGCGCCACCCGACATCCTATTTAGCCAGCAACGGCAATGCGTTTCATATCGGTCATGTAACCGCGCAGTTTCTTACCAACCTGCTCGATAGCGTGGCTACGGATTGCTTCGTTCACGTCGCGCAGCTGCGCGTTGTCTACCGCACCTTCGGCAATCGCTTTGCCCAGGTCGCCGGTCTGCAGGGTGGTCATGAACTCTTTCAGCAGCGGTACGCAAGCGTAAGAGAACAGGTAGTTGCCGTATTCTGCGGTATCGGAGATAACCACGTTCATTTCGTACAGACGCTTACGGGCGATGGTATTCGCGATCAGCGGCAGCTCGTGCAGTGATTCGTAGTACGCAGATTCTTCGATGATGCCGGAATCCACCATGGTTTCGAACGCCAGCTCAACGCCCGCTTTCACCATCGCAATCATCAGAACGCCTTTATCGAAGTACTCCTGCTCACCGATTTTACCTTCAAACTGCGGGGCGGTTTCGAACGCGGTTTTACCGGTCTCTTCACGCCAGGTCAGCAGTTTCTTATCGTCGTTAGCCCAGTCAGCCATCATGCCGGAAGAGAATTCGCCGGAAATGATGTCGTCCATGTGTTTCTGGAACAGCGGCGCCATAATCTCTTTCAGCTGTTCGGACAGCGCATAAGCACGCAGTTTCGCCGGGTTAGACAGACGGTCCATCATCAGGGTGATGCCGCCCTGCTTCAGCGCTTCGGTGATGGTTTCCCAGCCGAACTGAATCAGTTTTTCAGCATATGCCGGGTCAGTACCTTCTTCCACCAGCTTATCGAAGCACAGCAGAGAACCGGCTTGCAGCATACCGCACAGGATAGTCTGCTCACCCATCAGATCAGATTTCACTTCCGCAACGAAGGAGGACTCCAGCACGCCCGCACGGTGACCGCCGGTGGCCGCAGCCCAGGCTTTAGCAATCGCCATACCTTCGCCTTTCGGATCGTTTTCCGGGTGAACGGCGATCAGGGTCGGTACACCGAAGCCACGTTTGTACTCTTCACGAACTTCAGTACCCGGGCACTTCGGTGCCACCATCACAACGGTGATGTCTTTACGGATCTGCTCGCCCACTTCGACGATGTTGAAGCCGTGTGAATAGCCCAGCGCCGCGCCATCTTTCATCAGCGGTTGTACCGAACGTACAACGTCGGAGTGCTGCTTGTCTGGCGTCAGGTTAACCACCAGGTCAGCCTGCGGGATCAGCTCTTCGTAGGTACCCACTTTGAAGCCGTTTTCGGTCGCTTTACGCCAGGAAGCACGCTTCTCAGCAATGGCTTCTTTACGCAGTGCGTAGGAGATATCCAGACCGGAGTCACGCATGTTCAGGCCCTGGTTCAGACCCTGAGCGCCACAGCCGACGATGACCACTTTTTTACCCTGAAGGTAGCTCGCACCATCGGCGAATTCGTCGCGGCCCATAAAGCGACATTTACCCAGCTGTGCCAGCTGCTGGCGCAGGTTCAGTGTATTAAAGTAGTTAGCCATGATGGTGTACTCCGTGATGTTGTGTTGTGGTGCTTATTATTCGGTTCGCAGATTTGTATTTGCGAGATTGAATCCACATTACAACAGGAAATTTATTGCGGAAATTGATATATTCACAACATCACGTTGCAATTTATGCAACGTAGAAAATCGGAGGCTCGTCTGTGGATTTACGCGATCTGAAAATGTTCCTGCATTTGGCTGAAAGTCGCCACTTTGGCCGCAGCGCACGGGCAATGCACGTCAGCCCCTCCACGCTTTCGCGCCAGATTCAGCGCCTGGAAGAAGATCTCGGCCAGCCGCTGTTTGTGCGCGATAACCGTACGGTCACGCTGACCGAAGCGGGCGAAGAGCTGCGCGTATTCGCCCAGCAGACGCTGCTGCAATACCAGCAGTTGCGCCACACCCTCGATCAGCAAGGACCGTCACTGTCAGGCGAGTTACATATCTTCTGCTCCGTCACCGCCGCGTACAGCCACCTGCCACCGATACTTGATCGCTTCCGCGCTGAACACCCGTCGGTTGAAATCAAGCTCACCACCGGCGATGCCGCCGATGCGATGGACAAAGTGGTCACTGGTGAAGCCGATCTGGCGATTGCCGGTAAGCCCGAGACACTGCCCGGCGCGGTAGCGTTCTCGATGCTGGAGAATCTGACGGTGGTGCTGATCGCCCCGGCGCTGCCCTGCCCGGTGCGTAATCAGGTTTCCGTCGAGAAACCCGACTGGTCGACGGTGCCGTTTATCATGGCCGAC
This sequence comes from Citrobacter sp. Cf072, assembly GCF_030334485.1. Taxonomy (NCBI): domain Bacteria; kingdom Pseudomonadati; phylum Pseudomonadota; class Gammaproteobacteria; order Enterobacterales; family Enterobacteriaceae; genus Citrobacter; species Citrobacter sp. Cf072. The sequence continues at coordinate 75,591 of NZ_JAOWDX010000036.1, forward strand.
CAGGGGCCGGTCCGCCGCCGCATTGAGCTGTGGTTCCGCCGTCACAAAATCAGCAACCCATCGATTTACGCTACGGTAGGCGGTCATGAAGCGATGGTCTCAATGGTGGCGCTGGGCTGCGGCGTGGCGCTGCTGCCGGAAGTGGTGCTGGAAAACAGCCCAGAGCCGGTACGTAACCGCGTGATGATTTTAGAACGCAGCGACGAGAAAATGCCGTTCGAGCTCGGCGTCTGCGCGCCGAAAAAGCGGCTGCATGAACCGCTGATCGACGCGTTCTGGAAGATTGTTCTGGAACGTAAATCTGCCGAGTAGCGCCAGCGTCAGGCCTAAAATCAGTGGTAGATTCAGTATTGGCGCTCCTTTTCTGTATAATGTCGTGATCCATTGTAGTGGGGGGCTTGTTAACCATCGCGTTAAGCAGGCCAGAACAGACGGTGTCATTGCGCACTTGACAGCGAAAATACAAACTTAATTAGCCATCATTATGATAATCAAACCAAAAATTCGTGGATTCATCTGTACAACGACCCATCCGACTGGCTGCAAAGTCAACGTGGAAAAGCAGATCGAGTATGTTAAGCAGAACGGGAAAATCGAGAACGGCCCGTCCCGCGTGCTGGTGATCGGTGCTTCCACCGGTTACGGTCTGGCTTCCAGAATTTCTGCCGCCTTTGGCAGCGGAGCCGCCACTATCGGCGTATTTTTCGAAAAACCGGGCACGGATACCAAACCGGGTTCCGCAGGCTGGTATAACTCTGCCGCCTTCGATGAAGCAGCTAAGCGTGAAGGTCTGTACTCCAAAAGCATCAACGGCGATGCGTTCTCTGACGAATGCCGTGATGAAGTGATCAAACTGATAAAAGAAGACCTGGGTCAGATTGACCTGGTGGTTTACTCACTGGCTTCCCCAGTGCGTAAAATGCCGAAAACCGGTGAAATCGTCCGTTCTGCGCTGAAGCCAATCGGTGAGGTTTACACCTCTAAAGCGATCGATACCAACAAAGATCAGATCATCACCGCCAGCATTGAGCCGGCAACCGAAGAAGAAGTTCAGAACACCGTCACCGTCATGGGCGGCGAAGACTGGGAACTGTGGATGGGCGCGCTGAGCGAAGCGGGCGTGCTGGCTGACGGCGTGAAAACCGTAGCCTACTCCTACATCGGTACCGACCTGACCTGGCCAATCTACTGGCACGGCGCGCTGGGCAAAGCGAAAGAAGATCTCGATCGCGCCGCGGGCGAACTGCGTAACCAGCTGGCTCCGCTGAACGGTTCCGCGAACGTTGCCGTACTGAAGTCCGTTATCACTCAGGCGTCTTCCGCCATTCCAGTGATGCCGTTGTACATCTCCATGGTCTTCAAGCTGATGAAAGCACAGGGGATTCATGAAGGTTGTATCGAGCAAATCAACCGTCTGATGACCACCAGCCTGTACGGTGACAAAGTGGCGCTTGATGACAACCAGCGTATCCGTATGGATGACTGGGAACTGCGTGATGACATTCAGCAAGCATGTCGCGACCTGTGGCCGCTGATCACAACCGAAAACCTGGCGCAAGAAACCGATTATGCAGGCTACAAGCAGGAATTCCTGAACCTGTTCGGTTTTGGTCTCGACGGCGTGGACTACGACGCTGACGTGAATACCGAAGTCGAATTCGACGTTATCACGCTGTAATCTGCTGATACAGTAGCAAAAAGGGTTCATGTTTTTACATGAACCCTTTTTTAATGGCTGTTGTTAACCCGCCAGGAAGAACCTGAACGCCGGGTTATGCGTCTCGTCGTGGCACTCATAGCCCAGTTCATTGAGCCGGGTTTCGAAGTCCGGTTCGTTATCGCCCAGCTCAAACGCCGCCAGTACACGGCCGTAGTCGGTACCGTGACTGCGATAGTGGAACAATGAAATATTCCAGTGCGTCCCCAGGGTATGCAGGAATTTGAGTAACGCCCCTGGTGATTCAGGAAATTCGAAGCTGTAGAGACGTTCCTGTAAGGGTTTCGACGGACGTCCACCGACCATATAGCGCACGTGTAGCTTCGCCATCTCGTCATCAGACAGATCCACCACGCTGTAACCGCCATCTTTGAGTAGGCTAAGGATTTCCTTACGCTCCTCAACGCCGCGGCTCAGCCGCACGCCCACGAAGATGCAGGCGTCTTTCGCATCGGCAAAGCGGTAGTTAAACTCCGTTACCGAACGGCCACCCAAAAGCTGGCAGAACTTCAGGAAACTTCCCTTCTCTTCCGGGATGGTCACCGCCAGCAGGGCTTCACGTTGTTCCCCCAGCTCGCAACGTTCGGAAACGTAGCGCAAGCCGTGGAAGTTAACGTTAGCGCCGGAAAGAACATGCGCCAGACGCTCGCCGCGAATATTATGCTGGGCGATGTATTTTTTCATCCCCGCCAGCGCCAGCGCCCCGGAAGGCTCAGCCACCGCACGTACATCCTCGAACAGGTCTTTCATTGCCGCACAAATAGCATCGCTATCGACAGTGATAATATCGTCGAGATATTCCTGGCACAGACGGAAGGTTTCATCGCCAATACGTTTCACCGCTACACCTTCGGCAAAGAGACCCACACGCGGCAGATCCACCGGATGACCAGCATCCAGCGCTGCTTTCAGGCAGGCCGAATCTTCCGCTTCCACGGCAATCACTTTGATTTGCGGCATCAGCTGTTTAATCAGCACCGCAACACCTGCCGCTAATCCGCCACCACCAACAGGCACGAATACGCGATCGAGATGAGCGTCCTGCTGGAGCAGCTCCAGCGCCAGCGTGCCCTGCCCGGCAATCACCATCGGATGATCAAACGGTGGAACCCAGGTAAAACCCTGCTGCTGTGACAGTTCAATCGCTTTGGCTTTGGCTTCATCAAAATTCGCGCCGTGCAACAGCACTTCTCCGCCGAAGCCGCGAACGGCATCGACTTTGATATCGGCGGTAGCCGTTGGCATGACAATCAGCGCCTTCACGCCTAAGCGCGCAGAAGAGAACGCGACACCCTGAGCATGATTACCCGCCGATGCAGTGATGACCCCATGCGCTTTTTGCTCTTCGGTCAAGCCCGCCATCATGGCATAGGCACCGCGTAGCTTGAAGCTGTGAACGGGTTGACGGTCTTCGCGCTTCACCAGAATGACGTTATCGAGGCGCGAAGAGAGCTTTTCCATTTTCTGTAGCGGCGTTACCTGTGCCGCTTCGTATACCGGCGCACGCAGTACCGCTCTGAGATACTCAGCGCCTTCAGGAGCACCGGATAGAGGTTGTGAATCCGCCATGGTCATTATCCCCCGAGCTTCGACTTATCGCGCACCGCACCTTTGTCGGCACTGGTTGCCAGGCTGGCATAGGCGCGCAGTGCAAAGGAGACCTGACGTTGACGATCTTTTGGCGTCCAGGCTTTGTCACCGCGAGCTTCCTGCGCTTCACGGCGCGCAGCGATTTCCGCATCACTCAGTTGCAGTTGAATGCCACGATTCGGGATATCGATGGCAATCATGTCACCATCTTCGATAATCGCGATATTACCGCCGCTGGCCGCTTCCGGAGAAACGTGACCGATGGAAAGCCCCGAAGTACCGCCGGAGAAACGACCATCGGTAATCAGCGCACAAGCCTTGCCGAGGCCCATCGATTTCAGGAAGGTGGTTGGGTAGAGCATTTCCTGCATGCCTGGCCCGCCTTTCGGCCCTTCGTAGCGAATGACAACCACGTCGCCAGCCACCACTTTACCGCCGAGGATTGCTTCAACCGCATCGTCCTGGCTTTCATACACTTTTGCCGGGCCGGTGAATTTCAGGATACTGTCATCCACGCCTGCAGTTTTTACGATACAGCCGTTTTCCGCAAAGTTACCGTACAGGACTGCCAGACCGCCGTCTTTGCTGTAAGCATGTTCCAGCGAGCGGATGCAGCCTTCAGCGCGGTCGTCATCCAGCGTATCCCAACGGCAGTCCTGCGAGAACGCCTGGGTGGTACGGATGCCCGCCGGTCCGGCGCGGAACATTTTTTTCACCGCGTCGTCTTTGGTCAACATCACGTCATACCGATCAAGCGTTTGCGGCAGAGTCAGACCCAGCACGTTTTTCACGTCGCGGTTCAGCAGTCCGGCACGATCCAGTTCGCCTAAAATACCCAGTACGCCGCCTGCGCGGTGCACGTCTTCCATATGGTATTTCTGCGTGCTCGGCGCCACTTTACACAGCTGTGGGACTTTGCGGGACAGCTTGTCGATATCACTCATGGTGAAGTCGATTTCCGCTTCCTGTGCGGCCGCCAGCAGGTGCAGAACGGTGTTGGTGGAGCCGCCCATGGCGATATCCAGCGTCATGGCGTTCTCAAACGCCGCTTTACTGGCAATGTTGCGCGGCAGGGCGGAGGCATCATCCTGCTCGTAATAGCGTTTGGTCAGCTCGACGATGCGTTTACCCGCGTTAAGGAACAGCGTTTTACGGTCGGCGTGAGTCGCCAACAGCGAACCGTTACCCGGCTGCGACAGGCCCAGCGCTTCGGTCAGGCAGTTCATCGAGTTGGCGGTGAACATGCCGGAGCAGGAGCCGCAGGTTGGACAGGCGGAACGTTCAACCTGCTCGCTTTGTGAGTCGGAGACTTTCGGGTCAGCGCCCTGAATCATCGCATCAACTAGGTCGAGCTTGATGATTTGGTCAGAGAGCTTGGTTTTCCCGGCTTCCATCGGACCGCCGGAAACAAAGATCACCGGAATATTCAGGCGCAAAGAGGCCATTAACATCCCAGGGGTGATTTTGTCGCAGTTAGAGATACAGACCATCGCATCGGCGCAGTGGGCGTTAACCATGTACTCAACGGAGTCAGCAATCAGCTCGCGGGACGGCAGTGAATACAGCATGCCACCGTGCCCCATGGCGATACCATCATCCACAGCAATGGTGTTGAACTCTTTCGCCACGCCGCCTGAGGCTTCGATTTGTTCGGCAACCAGTTTACCGAGATCACGCAGGTGGACGTGACCCGGCACAAACTGGGTAAAAGAGTTCACCACAGCGATAATCGGTTTACCGAAATCATCATCGGTCATCCCGGTGGCGCGCCACAGTGCGCGAGCACCCGCCATATTGCGGCCGTGGGTGGTGGTAGCAGAACGATACTTAGGCATGCTTGATTAACTCCCGTCTGTCTAATAATTGGGACGGTGCGTGCCGTCCCAAATTTATGTTTATTGATTAACCTGATCCAACCAGCCGTATTTATCTTCCGTTTCACCAGTGAAGAGGCCAAAGAAGGCCTGCTGGATGCGTTTGGTGACCGGACCGCAGCGGCCTTCGCCCACCTGGATACCATCGACGCTGCGTACTGGGGTGATTTCGGCCGCGGTACCGGACATGAACACTTCGTCGGCCAGGTACAGCGATTCACGGGACAGCACCTGCTCACGCACTTCGATATCGAGATCTTTCGCCAGCTTAATGATCGCGTCACGGGTGATACCCGGCAGTGCAGAAGAGGTAAACGGCGGGGTAAACAGAATGCCGTCTTTTACTTCAAACAGGTTTTCACCCGCGCCTTCAGAGATGTAACCATTCACATCCAGGGCAATGCCTTCCTGATAGCCATGACGACGCGCTTCACTACCCACCAGCAGCGAAGACAGATAGTTACCGCCCGCTTTAGCCGCTGTAGGGATGGTGTTCGGCGCAACGCGGTTCCAGGAAGAAACCATCGCGTCGATCCCCTGTTCCAGCGCTTCAGCACCAAGGTAAGCGCCCCACGGGAACGCAGCGATGATCACGTCAGTGGTGTATCCCGCTGGCGGGTTAACGCCCATCCCCACGTCGCCAACAAACACCAGCGGACGGATATAGGCGCTGGTCAGATTGTTTTTACGAATCACCTCACGGCAAGCTTCCATCAGCTCATCAACGCTCTGAGAAACCGGAAAACGATAGATCTTGGCTGAATCACGCAGACGCTGCATATGTTCGCGATGACGGAACACCACCGGCCCTTTGTGAGAATCGTAGCAACGGATGCCTTCAAATACAGAAGTACCGTAGTGCAGCGCGTGGGACATCACGTGAACCTTAGCGTCTTCCCAACGAATCATCTCGCCATTAGACCAAATGTAATCAGCTTTTTTCGTCGTCATTTTTCTTCCTTTTGCGCTCAGGCGCGGATTTGTTGTGATGTGGTTGTGCTCTGGCAGATAGCAACATGTGCAACGTCTACCAGTTTACTTAACTGACTAAACAGTAAGTCGACCGACCGGGGGCTGGCAACGGTCAATTCGATATTTATATTCTGCGCATCGCTGGCAGCTTCCATATTCATGGAGCACACCTGAAAACCGCGATGGCGTACCACGCGTAAAACACGTTCTAACGTTTCCGGATTGAACCGAGCCTCAACGGCGACCTGATGTTGCATCATGATAATTTCTCCAGCATTTCTGAGTTACTGGCACCTGGCGGTACCAGAGGCCAGACATTCTCAAGTTCGTCGATTGAGACATGAAGCAGGTATGGCCCCTCGCTGTTCAGCATGGTGTCGAGTGCCGCTTCAACCTGGTCTTTACGGGTGATGTGTTGACCTGGTATGCCGAAGGCGCTGGCCAACATGAGGAAATCGGGGTTATCGGTAAGGGTGGTTTCGCTATAACGTTCCTGGAAAAACAGCTGCTGCCATTGTCGCACCATGCCTAACCGCTGGTTGTCGAGTAAAACTATCTTCAGCGGCAACTGCTTGCGTTTTACGGTGCCGAGCTCCTGTACATTCATCATGAAGGAACCGTCACCGGAGATACAGATTACCGTATCGTTCGGGCGAGCAACCTGCGCGCCAACCGCTGCTGGCAAGCCAAAGCCCATCGTGCCCAGGCCGCTCGAGGTGATAAAATTTTCCGGGCGGGTGTAGGTCATATGCTGCGCCGACCACATCTGATGCTGGCCAACATCCGTTGTCACTACGCTGTCCGCGGGTTTGCGATCGGACAACTGCTTCAACAACAGTGGCGCGTAGATAGCCTCACCGGGATGATCATAGCGCCAGGTATGCTCTGTGCGCAGTTCAGCACTATGCTGACGCCATGCGTCAATCTTCAGCGATTGCTGCAATGCCGGCAGCAGAGAATTTAAATCACCCTGCAATGCTACGTGCGCCTGGCGCAGCTTGTTCATTTCCGCAGGGTCGATATCCATGTGGATCACGCTGGCGTTTGGTGCGAAGGTATTCAGCTTGCCGGTTACCCGGTCATCAAAACGCGCGCCCACTGCAATCAGTAAATCACATTCTTGCACCGCGAAATTTGCCGCTTTAGTGCCGTGCATTCCCAACATACCCAAATAGTATGGGTAGTCAGCCTCTACTGCGCCCAGCCCCTTCAACGTGCAGGCGACTGGCATTTGGGTTACCGCGATAAATTCACGCAGGGCCGGGACCGCCTGCGCCATACCAACGCCGCCACCTACGTACAGGATAGGTTTCTGCGCTTGTGCCAGCATTTTACGCGCCTGCTCAACGTCAGCGTGCGGGAAAACCTCTACGTTTTTGACTGTCGTAAAATACGGCTCCAGCGTACCGCTGGCCAATTGGATGTCTTTCGGGATATCAACCAGAACCGGCCCCGGACGACCGGAATTCGCCACAGCAAAAGCTTCAGCCATGATGCGCGGCAGCTCTTCCAGTGACTGCACCAGGAAACTGTGTTTGGTGCAGGACAGAGACATACCCAGAACGTCCACTTCCTGGAACGCATCCGTTCCGATGAAAGATGATGCCACCTGGCCGGTGATCGCCACCACAGGAACTGAATCTAACAGCGCATCGGCAAGGCCCGTGATCAGGTTGGTAGCACCAGGCCCGGAAGTGGCGATACACACGCCGGTTTTACCGGTCGCACGGGCATAGCCAATTGCTGCCATTGCCGCGCCCTGCTCGTGTCGGCACAACAGGTGTTCTACGCCGCCGTCATATAACGCATCGTAAACAGGCATAATTGCGCCACCAGGATAACCAAAGACGGTTTGAACCCCTTGTGCACGCAACGCATGTACCACCCACTGTGCCCCATTCATAGTTACATCCCCGCCGTAAATCTTGAGAAACAGAATTTTATGCTACCGTTCACTTTCTGCTCCTCGTGTATGTTTTTAAGGTCAAAAAAAACCCCCGGACCTTTCGGTGCGGGGGTCTTAGTTCGTTAAGGCTTGTTTTCTAAGCCTTTCCTCGTCCAAGTGCAGCCCCGCACGGTGGGATAATAATCACCACCACGCTAATCACGACCAGGCTAATCACTCGTAGAAGGGCTGTCATTTTTGTATTTTCTTGCATCTTGTTCGAAGGAATACCTAAAGAGTTACCATAGAATTTGCAAATGACACAAGATATTTTTTTATTCGTTTTTCTGACGACGTTAACGGTTTAGATAAATATCGTTGTTTTTTAAACAAAAAATCAAAGGTGAAAATATTTCACGTTTCAGGTGATTCTCGGCTACCCATTCCCTACTAAAAATGCCATGCAAAAGCGTTTGCGAGCGCTATTCCAGACTTAATGTAATCAGTGTTGAGCTACATAAAAACACGGGAATAAGCCTCTAAAAACCGTAATTATGTGAAATCTTGCAGCGATGTATTGCGACATAATGCTTTCATCAGGAGGGCTTATGTCACTATCGATTGTTCACACACGCGCTGCGCTGGGCGTGAATGCGCCAGCCATTACCATCGAGGTACATATCAGCAATGGTTTGCCTGGTTTAACCATGGTGGGATTACCCGAAACAACGGTAAAAGAGGCCCGCGATCGGGTTCGCAGTGCGGTAATTAATAGCGGTTATGAATTCCCGGCAAAGAAGATAACCATAAACCTCGCTCCGGCCGATCTCCCAAAAGAAGGGGGACGATATGATTTACCTATCGCAGTTGCGCTTCTGGCCGCTTCTGAGCAGCTTACTACCCATAATCTCGATACATATGAGCTGGTAGGTGAATTAGCGCTTACAGGCGCGTTACGCGGCGTTCCCGGTGCGATATCAAGTGCAACCGAAGCCATTCGCGCAGGCAGGAGAATTATTGTCGCAAAAGAGAATGCAGCTGAAGTTGGACTAATACACGGTGAAGGGTGCCTGATAGCCGATCATCTACAGGCAGTATGCGCGTTCCTCGAAGGTAAGCATGATTTAGACAGACCATCATCGGCAGATTTTATCCCCTGCGCATTAGCAGATGATCTGAGCGATGTTATCGGCCAGGAACAGGGTAAACGCGGGCTGGAGCTTACCGCAGCTGGCGGTCATAACCTCTTACTCATCGGCCCTCCGGGTACGGGTAAGACTATGCTGGCCAGTCGCCTGAGAGGATTGCTTCCGCCACTGAGTAACGATGAGGCACTGGAAAGCGCCGCGATTCTTAGTCTGGTCAATTCCGACACGCTACAGAAACAGTGGAAACAACGCCCTTTTCGCTCTCCGCATCATAGTGCTTCATTAACCGCCATGGTCGGTGGAGGCTCTATTCCTGCGCCAGGCGAGATCTCTCTGGCGCATAACGGCATACTATTTCTGGATGAACTACCCGAGTTTGAGCGGCGCACACTGGATGCACTGCGCGAACCCATTGAGTCCGGACAGATACATCTATCCCGCACCAGAGCAAAAATCACCTATCCCGCTCGCTTTCAACTCATAGCCGCCATGAATCCCAGCCCAACAGGCCATTATCAGGGGAACCATAACCGCTGCACCCCAGAGCAGACGCTACGCTACCTCAATCGATTATCAGGTCCATTTCTTGACCGCTTCGATCTCTCTCTCGAAATCCCTTTGCCACCGCCCGGGATACTCAGTCAGAACCAGGTAAAAGGGGAAGATAGCGCAATGGTGAAGCAACGTGTTATGGCAGCGCGAGATCGTCAGTATCGACGACAAAATAAGTTAAACGCGCATCTGGACAGTCAGGATATCCATAAATACTGTCCACTGCGCAGTGATGATGCACAGTGGCTTGAAGAAACGCTCGCGCATCTCGGATTATCCATCCGCGCCTGGTTACGCCTGATAAAGGTTGCTCGAACGATCGCGGATATAGAACAATCTGACCATATCTCTCGCCAGCACTTACAGGAGGCTGTTGGGTATAGGGCGATAGACAGATTACTCATTCATTTGCAAAAACTACTGGCATAAAAAAAGGGCTTTCGCCCTTTTTTATTAATCATCAGATTCGGTGTAGTCTTCCGCACCTTCCACCTGAGGTTTCCCGCCAGACAGCGTGTGGAAGCGTTTTGGACGCTTAATGCGCGTCATGTATTTGGACCACACACGTTCAGCTTCGGTAACCGGTTCGCGCTCACCACGGCATACCGCAACAAACAGTTTTTCTTCTTCCGTTACCGGCTCACGCTTGCCCAGATCCAGCTCGTTGAAAGCATAACCGTGACGCTCAAGCAGTTGTGCTTCTTTAATGGTGAAATCACCATGACGGGAGAATCCGCGGGGATAATATTTATTATCGAAATATCGATTAGTCGTCGTAAAGCTTTCCGCCATCCTGCACGCTCCTAATTCTTTGGCCGAGCTATTTATGGCGCGGAGTATTAGTTACGCTTGACAGAGCGTCAAACAAAAGATTTAAATCATAACGACAAATAATTTTATGGAGCGAGTTGTGGATACGGAATTGTTAAAAACTTTCCTGGAAGTTAGCCGGACACGCCACTTTGGCAGGGCTGCTGAAGCGCTCTATCTGACCCAATCAGCGGTTAGTTTCCGGATCAGACAACTGGAAAATCAATTGGGTGTAAACCTGTTCACCCGACACAGAAACAATATCCGTTTAACCGCTGCAGGTGAAAAATTACTGCCTTACGCTGAAACGCTGATGAATACGTGGCAAGCCGCACGTAAGGAGGTTGCGAATACCTCGCGACATAACGAGTTTTCTATTGGTGCCAGCGCATCCCTCTGGGAATGCATGCTTAATGGCTGGCTGGGGCGTTTGTACCAATCCCAGGAGCCGCAATCCAGCCTGCAGTTTGAAGCGAGGATCGCTCAGCGACAGTCGTTAGTAAAACAGCTCCATGAACGACAGCTTGATCTACTGATTACTACCGAAACGCCCAAAATGGACGAATTTAGCAGCCAACTGTTGGGATATTTCACGCTGGCGCTCTATTGCAGCTCTCCTTCGCAAACCAAGGATGAACTGAATTATCTGCGTCTGGAATGGGGACCTGACTTTCAGCAACACGAAGCGGGATTGATTGCGGGAGATGAAGTGCCGGTACTCACCACCAGTTCGGCAGAATTGGCCAGGCAGCAACTTTCAGTCCTTAGAGGCTTTAGCTGGCTTCCGGTCAGTTGGGCTAAAGGTAAAAGCGATCTCCATACGGTTACTGACAGTACAACCCTTTCGCGCCCGTTATATGCAGTTTGGCTGCAAAACAGCGATAAACATGCGCTGATTTGCGACTTGCTGAGAACGAATATTCTGGAAGATTAAAGAAAATACGGGCAAGGATGCCGGGAATAAAACAATTGGAAGGCACAGCGCAAATTGCAGATAAAAAAAATCCTTAGCAAGAATGCTAAGGATTGTTTCTGGCAGGGGCGGAGAGACTCGAACTCGCGACACCCGGTTTTGGAGACCGGTGCTCTACCAACTGAGCTACGCCCCTAAATTTTTTTATCATTAAGCCTGCTTAGTAGCAGGCTTAATTTTCTAATAAGTGGCGGAACGGACGGGACTCGAACCCGCGACCCCCTGCGTGACAGGCAGGTATTCTAACCAACTGAACTACCG
>NZ_JAOWDX010000037.1:0-74361 GCF_030334485.1 Citrobacter sp. Cf072
GCTGTGAGTTCAACGGGTCGATGCAACGCTATCCTTAATCAAGGGGGACGTTGCCATGAAACGAAGAACTCGGATTAACTACACGCCAGAGCAGAAGGCAATTATCTGGGACAGATATAAGCAAGGTGATTCTCTACATGATATCGCCAGAATGTTCGACAGATATCATTCTTCCATTATGCCCACTATCCACCAGACAGGCGGCTACCGTCCTCCCGTGCCAAAACGGCACCGATTAGCGCTTTCGCTTGATGAAAGAGAGGAGATATCCAGAGGGCTGGTAGCAAAACTCAGTATCAGGGACATCGCCACCAAATTATCAAGAGCGCCCTCAACGATTAGCCGCGAGGTCAGGAGGCACGGTGGTGCAAAACAATACCGTGCAGCAAAAGCCGATGCTGCTGCGTGGGAAAATGCGCTGAGACCAAAACCTTGCAAGCTAATTGAAAGCCCCGCATTGTGTAAAATCATTGCAGAGAAGATGCATCAGGACTGGTCGCCGGAACAGATCGCCGGTTGGCTGAAACGCTGTTATCCGGATAATCAGGAAATGCATGTGTCACACGAAACGATTTATAAAACGCTTTTTATACAAACCCGGGGAGCATTAAAAAAAGAGCTGCAGCAATGCCTCAGAAGCGGAAGAGCAGTGCGTAGATCCAGAACGTCATCGCTTAAAGGGAAAGGATTAGGGTCAATCCCGCACACGATACCTATCAGCGAAAGGCCACCAGAGGCCGCTGACAGAGCCATTCCAGGTCACTGGGAAGGTGACCTGATTCAGGGCTCGAATAACTCCTATATCATCACCCTCGTAGAACGTCATTCCCGTTTTGTTATGCTGGCGAAAATCAGAGACAACAAGACCATAACGGTTATATCTGCACTCATCAGACAAGCCCGGGAATTACCTGCTGAGCTTTATAAAACATTAACTTGGGATCGTGGCGCTGAAATGACCAGCCACACACGATTTACTGTAGCGACAGACATTCAGATTTATTTTTGTGATCCTCAATCTCCCTGGCAACGTGGCTCAAATGAAAATACGAACAGATTGCTCAGACAATATTTTCCAAAAGGAACTGACTTATCGGTTCACAGCCAGCAAAGACTTAACAGTGTTGCCAGACAGCTCAACGAGAGGCCGAGAAAAACGCTAGACTATGAATCACCCGCAGAGCGGTTCAATAAGTGTGTTGCGTCCATCAGTTGAACTCACAGCCATAAGCGGACGTTCCAGTCGATATTACCCCTGTGATGAGTGGAGACTTACAGGGGATGTTATTGAAATGAACCTGCAGCTTTAGTTTCCGATAGCATGAATTTTAGCGAAAAGAAGCTATACCCTTACATCTTCACAGGCTGTAGTCTTGCCCCGGTTCGTTCAAGCCGTTCAATCATCAGTTCTGGATTGATCTTTTGCGAAGTCAGATACAGCCCTGTCTTTTCGGCATTCATCAGCATTGACTCAATACCTGCGGCTACTCCGACGGCCGTCAGATAAGACTGGCCCTTCGGATGGGTCAATTGAAATGACACGCTCTCATGTTGGCCGTTGACAAGGATGCCGTCAATCTCATACAGGATTTCTACCGACGGATTGTCTCCCTTCAGGCTTCCGGGAGACTGACCGACAACCAGATCGACCCTGACGGAATGTGCTTTCGTCATCTGAGCCAATTCTGCGGCATCAAATCCTGGCAGGCTTGAAGCAATAAAACTTGAACCATCATTCAGGATATATTTCCGCTGCTCATCGCCGTTACGGGGTACCTTCCACTGCGAGCGTTCCAGCACCAGGCCCGCCTCTTTCTGGGAAAAATCATCAAAATCAGCCATGCTGGCAGGGCCACCGAGGTCATTTTCATCCATCAGCACGCCCACCCTGATTTGTTCCACGGACCTGAAATCTTTAGTGCAGAAAATTCCTGCAGAAATTAGCGCCCCAGCAAAGCTGGTATCCTGAATGAGAACGCGACAGGTCGATAGGTGATTCAGGTACAATGCAAGTTTTGGTGCGATGTGGTTCAGTTGAGTGGCAATGCTAGTGTACGGTATGCCCTGACTAATAGCGTATTCTGCAGGGTGAGTGGATAAATCATTGGTCAACAAGGCAATACCGCTGAACTGAGCCTGTGGATCTAACCCCAGGTCAGCACGTTGTGTATCAACGGCGATGCCGGTCGCATTGCTGAAGCGGGATGCCGCTTCACTGGCTTTTTGCGCATTTCGTCCAGCGATCACAACAGGCAGTTCCGGCAGAAACTGGTTGAGTATAGACACAAGATGGGAACCCACTGTGCCGTATCCCCCGATAATAAGAAATGGATGGGTCATATGTTGCTCCAGGATTGAATAAAGTTGGTTCTAGGGTAAGGACGCCATCTGGCGCAGCTTAGCAATGAGATTATCCGGATCTCCTTGCGCTATCTGCATGCTGAGGCTAAGGCATAAACCATCAGCGGCCAGTCTCACCAAGGTAAGTTGTGGGTTGTCGTCGAGGTCGCCGCGTTTTTCAAGCATTCCCTGATACCAATCACGCCAGCGGGAACAGATGTATTCATCATCCATGGCTGATTTCCATAAGGTCATAAGACCGGCATTTTTCAGGGTTGCGAACCCCTGCTCCAGATAGGCTCGAGTAAATGCACCTTTCTCACAGGGGTCGGCAGATATAAGTCGGCCAATTTCTTCTGAATAATCTGTGATCATCTGTTCAAAGACGCACTTCAGCAGCGCGTCCTTATTCTCAAAGTGATGGAAAAAAGCCCCTTTTGTTACACCAGCCTGATCGCATACCGCCTGTACGCTGATAGCGGACAGACCGCTTCTGACTGCCAGCGTCTTCGCACATCTGAGCAAGGTTGCCCTTACGATTTCGGGCTGTTTTTTACGTTTATTATTAATAGTCATTCATGAAACATACCGGTGGGTATGTTTCATGTCAATATGTCCCGGATACAGGAAAGTACATAGTCCAGTATATGAGAATGGTAAAATCTGAACGAAAGTTGGGCATGCGAATGGACCTTTAGATAAAGAAATTAGTGGTTGGTTTACGCTGCGGGGTAATCCCCAAGGGCTGCTTTTCGCTCAAAGTTGCCCCTCAGCTCCACACCAGGTGTTGAGTAAACGCATCCGTGTAAGTGCACAATTTTCATGTGCCACTAAAGCAGTGTGTTCCCATCGACATTCAGTCAGCTTTATACGCCTGCCACTCGCGCCAGACATTCTCAGGATCAATATCGCGGTAGCCACGCTCTCTGATTATATCCTCGGCTGCTTCGGCCGGCAGGCGGATGGCTGTAGCGCCATCGCGAATGGACTCAACCTCATCGCGGGTCAATTCCCGTCCTATGTCCTGTTCTTTATCAATCAGGACTACGATCAACGCAGGGATAAAAACAATCTTCATACTGACAAGCCTCTGATATATTCGCATCCCACTGTATCACTGACAGTTTTGATATAATTCAGTAATCGTCAATTTATTACCAGGACGGGAATCATTCATGACATTGCAAATCCGTGACGCCACACCGGCCGACGCGATATTGCTCAATGCGCTGGGCTACCGCACGCACTTTGAACAAAAGGCACTGGAGCTTCGCTTATATGTCTACGGAGATAACGGGCGTGCGATTCGTGCTTATGAGCGATGTGGTTTCACTGAATCTCCGTATGCCATTATGAAAGTGGGTTTATAGCTTCCCCAAATACAGTACTCCTAATGCTCCGCCTGAAATCAGAACACTCCTGACAGGCCACGATTCCACCTGATTCAGATTTTTCATTCATCTTATTTTTCATGTTGCCATCAGATGAGGGAGATAATCGTTTTCACTTCCCGTCTGTCGCGGTAATCTCATAACGGTCGTTAATATTGCGACTGCAATGTGTGTAACCCAACTCAAATACTAATAACTAAAAAACAGTACAGACAGGATAACTATGGATTCCACCCTCACCTCCACGGGTCCCCAACAGGACGCCTCTTCGCTTAACCGCGCCCGACGCGCTGCGCTTGGCAGCTTCGCGGGTGCCGTGGTCGACTGGTATGATTTTCTGCTTTATGGCATTACTGCCGCACTGGTCTTTAACCGCGAGTTCTTCCCGCAAGTCAGCCCAGCGATGGGGACACTTGCCGCATTTGCTACCTTTGGCGTCGGATTTTTGTTCCGTCCGTTAGGCGGGGTGATCTTCGGCCACTTCGGCGATCGTCTGGGCCGTAAACGTATGCTGATGCTTACCGTCTGGACGATGGGTATTGCCACTGCGCTGATCGGGATTATTCCCTCTTTTGACACCATTGGCTGGTGGGCTCCTGTGCTGCTGGTGACACTACGCGCCATTCAGGGATTCGCCGTTGGCGGTGAATGGGGCGGCGCAGCGTTGCTCTCGGTCGAAAGCGCGCCGAAAAATAAAAAAGCCTTCTACAGCAGCGGCGTTCAGGTTGGTTACGGCGTCGGACTGTTACTTTCTACCGGTCTGGTCTCGCTGATTAGCTCGCAAACCACCGATGAGCAGTTCCTGAGTTGGGGCTGGCGTATTCCATTCCTGTTCAGCATCGTGCTGGTATTGGGCGCATTGTGGATGCGTAACCGAATGGATGAATCGGCCGAATTCGAACAGCAGCAGCAGGCACCGCAACCAGAGAAAAAGAGACTACCGGTAGTCGAGGCATTAATCCGTCATCCAGGGGCGTTTTTGAAAATTATCGCTCTGCGCCTGTGTGAACTGCTGACGATGTATATCGTCACCGCGTTTGCCCTTAATTACTCCACGCAGAATCTGGGCTTACCTCGCGAACTGTTTCTGAATATCGGGTTGTTAGTTGGTGGACTGAGCTGTCTGACCATCCCCTGCTTTGCCTGGCTCGCCGACCGCTTTGGTCGCCGGCGCGTTTACATTACTGGCGCACTGGTCGGGACGCTTAGCGCATTCCCGTTCTTTATGGCGTTAGAAGCGCAATCCATTTTCTGGATCGTGTTCTTCGCGATTATGTTGGCCAACATTGCACACGATATGGTGGTCTGCGTACAGCAGCCTATGTTTACCGGTTTGTTTGGCGCAAGCTATCGCTACAGCGGCGCAGGCGTTGGTTATCAGGTAGCAAGCGTAGTTGGCGGCGGTTTTACCCCCTTCATTGCTGCTGCACTGGTAACATTCTCCGGCGGAGACTGGCACAGTGTAGCCATTTATCTGATGGCGGGTTGTCTTATTTCCGCGACTACAGCATTGCTGATGCGGGATAAGCAGCACGGTTAAGCCCGGGTGCGGAGGCCGTCCGGTCTTCGCACAATCTTCCTCAACGTCTGACTTTTGTTTCACATTCCTGTGACATACTATCGGGAGAGCAGTACATCTGTGGAACAAGGAGACAGACATGAACAATAAGGGCTCCAGCCTGACCCCAACTCAGGCACTGGATAAACTGGACGCGCTGTACGAGCAGTCGGTTAAAGCACTGCGTAGCGCCATTGGTAAGTATATTGAAACAGGGACGCTCCCTGATGTAATCGCCCGCCATAACGGTCTTTTTGTTTACCCATCACTGTGTGTCACCTGGGATGGCATCGCCACCAATCCCCCGAAAACCCGAGCCTATGGTCGTTTTACCCATGCGGGCAGCTACACCACTACGATTACCCGTCCGTCGCTTTTTCGTCCGTATCTTGAAGAACAGCTCACGCTGCTGTATCAGGATTATGATGCGCATATCTCCGTCGAGCCGTCGCAGCATGAAATCCCCTATCCCTATGTGATTGACGGTTCAGAACTGACGCTGGATCGCTCGATGAGCGCCGGATTAACGCGCCATTTCCCCACCACTGAATTGTCGCAGATTGGTGACGAAACGGCAGACGGGATTTTTCATCCGGCGGAATTTTCTCCGCTGTCTCACTTCGATGCCCGACGCGTGGATTTTTCGCTGGCGCGACTACGTCATTACACGGGAACGCCGGTTGAACATTTTCAACCTTTTGTGCTGTTCACCAACTACACCCGCTACGTCGATGAGTTTGTGCGTTGGGGTTGCAGCCAGATCCTCGACCCGGACAGCCCATATATCGCGCTCTCTTGTGCGGGCGGGATCTGGATCACCGCCGAAACCGAAGCGCCAGAAGAAGCCATCTCCGATCTCGCCTGGAAGAAACACCAGATGCCCGCCTGGCATTTAATCACGGCTGACGGTCAGGGGATCACGCTGGTCAATATCGGCGTTGGCCCGTCTAACGCCAAAACCATTTGCGATCATCTGGCCGTACTGCGTCCTGACGTCTGGCTGATGATTGGTCACTGCGGTGGTCTGCGTGAAAGTCAGGCGATTGGCGACTATGTTCTGGCCCATGCTTATCTGCGTGACGACCACGTGTTGGATGCCGTACTACCGCCGGATATTCCGATTCCGAGCATTGCGGAAGTACAACGCGCCCTGTATGACGCCACCAAAGAAGTCAGCGGTATGCCCGGTGAAGAAGTTAAACAGCGCTTGCGTACCGGTACTGTCGTCACCACCGACGATCGTAACTGGGAGCTACGCTATTCCGCTTCTGCGCTGCGTTTCAACCTCAGTCGCGCGGTGGCTATCGATATGGAAAGCGCCACCATCGCCGCTCAGGGATACCGTTTCCGCGTTCCGTACGGCACGCTGCTGTGCGTTTCCGACAAGCCGCTGCACGGTGAGATCAAACTACCTGGTCAGGCCAACCGTTTTTATGAAGGTGCTATTTCTGAGCATCTGCAAATAGGTATCCGGGCTATCGATCGTCTGCGTGCTGAAGGCGACCGACTGCACTCCCGTAAATTACGTACATTCAACGAACCGCCGTTCCGTTAAGACCTGAAGGTTAACTATGCACAACTCAACTCCTCTTTCCGCCCTGCGCAACCTGCTGATAGCGCAGGGGCTGGATGGCATGATTGTTCCGCGCGCCGACGCTCATCAAAGCGAAGATTGTACACCGCATGACAATAAACTGGCCTGGCTGACCGGATTTAGCGGCTCTGCCGGCCTCGCGTTGGCCCTTCGGGATCGCGCGTTAATGTTTGTCGATGGACGCTATCAGGTCCAGGTACGCAATGAAGTCTCGCTGGATGATTTTGAAATTCATCATTTACACGATGAACCGCTGGCCGACTATTTGCAGTCTCACGTTGCAGCGGGTACACGTATCGGCTTTGAACCACTGCTGATGGTCAACAGCCAGTTTGAAGCCTTGTCGGCAACTCATTGCGAGCTGGTACCTCTTGAGCAAGATCCTTTTGACCAGGTGTGGCTTGACCGACCGGCAGCCCCCTGCGGCATCATTCGTGAAATGCCCATTGAAATCAGCGGGGAAAGCAGCACGCAAAAGCGTGCCCGCGTCGTGGAACAACTCGCTCAACATGAGACTGACGTACTGGCAATTACCCTGCCGGATAACATTGCCTGGCTGTTGAATGTACGCGGTTCAGATCTGGCTATGGTGCCAGTACCGTTTTCGTTTGCCCTGCTCCATCGCAGCGGTGAGCTGGAATGGTTTGTGGATAGCAACAAAACGCAGCAACTCCCCGTATCACTGCTAAACACGCTCACGCTGGCCCCGCAAGAGAGTTTCCTGGTACGTTGCCAGCAACTGGCCAGTGGGAAACGCTTTCTGGTCGATAAAGACTACGCCCCGGTTGCGTTGCGTTTTGCCATTGAAGAACACGGTGGCAACGTCTTATGGGCCCCTGATCCCATCACCTTGATGAAAGCCCACAAAAATGACGTTGAACTGGCGGGCTATCGGGAATGCCATGAACAAGATGGCGCAGCCTGGGTAAACTTCCTTGCCTGGCTGGCCCATGAAGTCCCTTTGCGCGAAGCGGCTGGCAATCCGGTCACTGAACTGGAAGCCCAGGCGAAGCAACTGGAATTTCGCCAGCAGCAGCCGGGATTTATTGAGCAAAGCTTCAGCACGATATCGGCCTCTGCCAGCAATGCGGCGATGTGTCATTACCACTCCAGTGAAAAAACCAATACGCCAATTACCTCGCAGGCCATGTATCTGAATGATTCCGGCGGCCAGTACCACAATGGTACGACGGATACGACGCGTACCTTCGCGTTTGGTCCACAGGATCCGCAACGTCGTCTGCATTACACCGCCGTGCTGAAAGGCTTTTTGTCGCTTATTTCACTGCAGTTTCCCAGCGGCACTCAGGGCCATCAACTGGATGCCTTTAGCCGTCGGGCGTTGTGGGATTTAGGCCTGGATTTTGATCATGGAACAGGACACGGAGTAGGCCACCAGTTGCTTATCCATGAACAGCCCCATCGCATTGCCAAGAAAGTAAACCCCTGGCCTCTGGTCGCGGGCAATATCATCACCATCGAACCGGGTTATTATCTGGCCGGACAATATGGGATCCGCATTGAAAACCAGGTGGAGATTATCAACAGTCGTCCAGGCTTCTGCCGTTTCTCAACGCTGACGCTGGTACCGATTGATTTGAATCTGGTTGAACTGCATCTGCTGAGTGAAGCTGAAAAGCAGTGGATTGATGATTACCACCAACAGGTCAGAGAGACGCTATCCCCGCGCGTGAACGCAGAGGCACGTCCCTGGCTGTTCGCTGCCACCGCACCAATTCGCGTTCAGGCTAATTAATGCAATAAAAAAGGCAGCCCGCAGGCTGCCTTAGTTCTCCCCAACTTCTTACTGCTTAGCTGTTACGGATGTACTCATCCATTTCAGTTTTCAGGTTATCGGACTTAGTCCCGAAGATAGCCTGAACACCGGAACCAGCTACCACAACGCCTGCCGCACCCAGTTTCTTCAGGCCAGCCTGATCCACTTTAGCAACGTCAGCCACGCTGACACGCAGACGAGTGATGCACGCATCGAGGTTAGTGATGTTTTCTTTACCGCCGAATGCAGCAACCAGAGCCGGAGCCATTTCACCGGTCGCACCTGCTTTGCTGTCTTCAGTAGCATCTTCACGACCCGGAGTTTTCAGGTCCAGCGCTTTAATCAGCACACGGAAGATGGTGTAGTAAACGATCGCATAACCGATACCAACAATCGGGAACAGCCACAGCTTGCTGCTGTTACCGGACAGAACGATAAAGTCGATCAGACCGTGGGAGAACGACGTACCGTCACGCATACCCAGCAGGATACAGATCGGGAATGCCAGACCAGCCAGAATCGCGTGGATGATGTACAGGATCGGCGCCACGAACATGAAGGAGAACTCGATCGGCTCGGTAATACCGGTCAGGAACGAGGTCAGCGCAGCGGAGATCATGATACCGCCCACTTTCGCGCGGTTTTCTGGTTTAGCAGAGTGCCAGATAGCGATAGCAGCAGCCGGCAGACCGTACATTTTGAACAGGAAGCCACCGGACAGTTTGCCCGCAGTCGGGTCACCCGCCATATAGCGAGGAATGTCGCCGTGGAACACCTGACCTGCAGCGTTGGTGTATTCACCGATCTGCATCTGGAATGGAACGTTCCAGATATGGTGCAGACCAAACGGCACCAGGCAGCGTTCAATGAAGCCATAGATACCGAACGCCACGACCGGGTTCTGGTATGCAGCCCACTGGGAGAACGTCTGAATAGCAGTACCGATTGGCGGCCAAATGAAGGACAGAACCACACCGGTGAAGATAGCAGCCAGACCAGAAATGATAGGAACGAAGCGCTTACCCGCAAAGAAGCCAAGATACTCAGGCAATTTAATACGGTAGAAGCGGTTGAACATATACGCTGCAATCGCACCGGAGATAATCCCTCCGAGAACACCCGTATCAGCAAGGTGTTTAGCTGCGATCTCTTCAGCAGGTAAATGCAGAACCAGCGGCGCAACAACAGCCATGGTCTTAACCATGATGCCGTAAGCAACAACGGATGCCAGTGCAGATACACCGTCATTATTAGTGAAGCCTAACGCAACACCGATAGCAAAAATCAGCGGCATGTTCGCCGCCCGCTTCTGCCATTACGTGCGATACAACGGCTGGCAGCCAGCTGAAGTTAGCGGAACCGACGCCCAGCAGGATACCTGCAATTGGGAGTACGGATACCGGCAGCATCAGCGATTTACCGACCTTTTGCAGGTTAGCAAATGCATTCTTAAACATAATTAGGAGTGCTCCTGAGTATTTGTGCTTTTCTACGTTCTCACGCATTAGCGAGGGGGGAGAACCTCGCCGTGTACAGGGCATCTAAGTACCCTTTATTTATTACACAGAGTAAAATAATTCAGTTTGTTTTTGTTTGACGGCTATCACAGTTCAGTCGTGAATGGCCGCAAAATCCGCACATTCCGATAAAATGCGTTTCTGAATGTGTCAAGCTGGTTATTCACCGCCCATTTTGTGGCGGTGAACTTTACTCGCATTAGTGATTAATTACGAGCTTTAAAAAAAGTCAGTTAACGAACAGATTGCAGGCGAGAAGCGTCGATGTGAAACAGGCGGGCAAAGTTATCAGTGGTTGCCTGCGCCAGTTCTTCAACGGCAACACCTTTCACTACGGCCATGTACTCTGCAACGTCACGAGTCATGGCGGGCTGGTTCTCTTTTCCACGATGCGGTACAGGCGCAAGGTAGGGAGAATCCGTCTCGACCAATAACCGGTCCAGAGGAACATAGCGGGCGGCATCACGGAGCTGCTCTGCATTTCGGAACGTGACGATGCCGGAAAACGAGATATAGAATCCAAGGTCCAGTAATTTGCCCGCCGTTTCTCTGTCCTCTGTAAAACAGTGTAGTACGCCGCCACAATCCGTCACTTTTTCTTCGCGCAGAATAGACAGCGTGTCGGCTCGCGCATCGCGGGTATGCACGATAACTGGCTTCTGTAACTCACGGCCAATCTGAATATGGTGGATAAAAGATTCCTGCTGGCGCACCTTTGTTTCCGGCGTGTAAAAATAGTCCAGCCCGGTTTCTCCCATCGCCACAACCCCCTCTTCGGCGGCAAAACGACGCAGCTCCTCAACATCATAGGTTTCATCCTGATTTAACGGATGCACGCCGCAGGAAAAAACCACATTGTCACGCTCACCAACCAGTTCACGCATACTGCGGTATCCTGGCAAGGTGGTTGCAACGGCAAGACAGAATTTCACATCGCGTGCGGCCGCTTTCGCCAGCACGTCGTCCACGTCCTTATGCAGAGATTGATAATCCAGGCCATCAAGATGGCAGTGTGAGTCGACTAAAAACATAATGTCTCTCTCAAAGATGGGGAACAGGCAGTACGGTGCCTGGTTGCAGGTAATGCTCAATACGAAGAATAAGATCGGTTAATACCAGCTCGCGGTTTACGCCCGTCACGTTCAGCAACTGCTGACGACAATGGCAAACGTCACCGAGTATCGCCTGTATCTGGGCAACGGATAACCGTTCTGCGATGGAAGATATCAGGTCCAGGGCATCGGGATTGGTTAAATGGGCAACCCCATACGGACGTTTCAACGCATCCGTAAACAACGTTGCCAGCCAGTGTAAACGGGCGGCAGCCTGATCGTGGTTTAACGCCGCGAGCAAGATATACCAATCACCGGCATTTAATGTATTCACCAGTGCCGCACAAAAATCTGTACGGTGCGCCCAGCTTTCAGCCTGTAACAGCGTGAGTGCCGCGCCTGGCGAACCGGCACTTAGACGTAACGCGCTAAGCAGCGCTTCTGACGACGCAGTCACTTCACGAGCAAGCCAGGAGATAGCATACGACTCCGGAGGTGGCGCAAGATGATGTAACCGACAACGGCTGCGTAATGTCGCCAGCAAACGAGCTGGCTCTGTGCTGGCGAGGAAAAACCAGGTCTGTGCCGGGGGTTCTTCCAGCGTTTTCAACAGGGCATTGGCGGCAGCATCGGTTAACTGGGCGGCATCAGGGATCCACACGACCTTCGCACCGCCGAGACGCGAATGCTCGTACAGCTTTTCACTGACTTCGCGTACAGCATCAACCCCCAGCGTGCTTTTGCCTTTTTCTGGCAGCAGCGAATAGTAGTCAGGGTGTGTCCCCGCCTGCATCAGCTGACAGCCACGGCACTGTCCGCAGCTTTTATGTCCTTCCGGCTGCTGGCACATTAAATATCGGCTGAGGGCGTAAATAAGCGCGTCGTCGCCCATTCCGGGTAACGCCTGAATCAGTAACGCATGGTGACCACGACCCGCCTGGTAGCTGGCCACCAGTTTTTCAAAATCCGGTCGTAACCATGGGTACCATCTCATGCGCCCTGCTCCTTCACCCATTGGGTGATGGTATTGCGAATATCAGCCATCACAGCCTCCAGCGGCTGCGTAGCGTCTATAGTGCGAATGCTGGCATCTTTGGCAGCCAGCTCAAGATAGCGCGCGCGGGTACGATTAAAGAAATCGAAAGATTCCTGCTCAATACGATCCAGCTCGCCGCGTGCACGGGCACGCTTCAACCCGACTTCTGGCGTCACATCCAGATAGATAGTCAGATCCGGGCGAAAATCGCCGAGCACTGCATCGCGCAGGGTTGCCAGCATGTTTTGATCGATACCACGTCCACCGCCCTGATACGCCTGAGTAGACAGATCGTGACGATCGCCAATTACCCACGCGCCTTTCGCCAGCGCAGGTTTAATAACGGTTTCGACCAGCTGTACGCGCGCAGCGTAAAACATCAGAACTTCGGCTTTGTCAGTGATAACCTCGTCACCCACCGACTTAATGTCCAGCACCAGGCTTCTTAGTTTCTCAGCCAGTTGCGTGCCGCCAGGTTCGCGGGTGAAAACCATGTCACGAATACCGAGTTGCTCAAGTGTCTCTACCACTACGTTACGCGCGGTGGTTTTTCCGGCGCCTTCCAGGCCCTCGATGACGATATAGTTACTGCCCATTTTTTTCCTTAAGCACTTTCAGGTAATCCTGCACGGACCGGTTGTGGCTGGCAAGATTGGTGTTAAACGTGTGGCCACCTTTACCGTCAGCCACAAAATAAAGATACGGCGTTTTTGCCGGATGTGCCGCGGCCTGCAACGATGCCTCTCCCGGCATGGCAATCGGGCCAGGTGGCAGTCCTGTAATGGTATAGGTGTTATAAGCGGTCGGGGTGTCTAAATCCACGCGCGACAATTTGCCATTATACCGTGACCCCATACCGTAAATCACCGTCGGATCGGTTTGTAAACGCATACCGATACGTAAACGGTTAATAAACACCGAAGCCACCTGGTCACGCTCGCTGGCAACCGCAGTCTCTTTTTCAATAATAGAAGCCATGGTTACCAGCTGATTTTTGTCCTGATAAGGCAGGCCGTCAGGGCGCCCTTCCCAGACAGTATCCACCGCTTTAACCATTTTCTGATGCGCGCGTTTTAGCAACGCTACGTCAGTCGTATTGGCGGTATACATCCAGGTATCTGGCCAGAACCAACCTTCCACCCATTGCGGTTTTTCCAGCTTCAGCGCCTGGGCCACGGTCTCATAGCTATCGTCGCTTAACGTATGTTTGATATACGGGGCATCGCGCAGCTGTTTCAGGTAATCGCTTAGGCGCATCCCTTCAACCAGACGTAACGGGAACTGCGCCTCTTTTCCGCTTTCCAGCAGTTGCAGCATATCCCGAACCGTCATGTCGGGTGTAAAACGGTAGGTTCCGGCCTTAAAATGCGACAGTTCGGGTTCCACACGCAGCAGCCATTGGAACACGCGCGGACGGTTAATAACCTTGTCCGCATACAGCTGTTCGCCAAGGGCCAGGCGGCCCGTCCCCGCTTTCAGCGTAAAAATCGTCTCTTCTTTAATCAATAATTTACTGTCCGCCAGATGGCGAACTTTCCACATTCCCACTCCCGCGGCAATGCCCACCACAACCAGCAATAACAGGACAACGAGTAACAGTTTTTTCATGACTAATTCGGGTGCTCACAAAGTGGGGCTAAAAAATCGAATAACAAACGTGAAGACAGCAATGTGTCGCCACAGGCACGCACGGGAATAATGGGCATTAACGCGTTACAGACGACGATTTCATCAGCCTGCATAACCTCCTCCAACCCGGCATACACTTCGACAATACTGAATGGCGATTGTGCCAGCATCCGGATACAGAATTGTCGCATAATGCCGTTTACTCCGGACTGATCCAGGCGGGGCGTGTAAACCACATAACCTTTACGCCAGAACAAATTAGCCGCACAGCATTCCGTAACCCATCCCTCGCTGTCAAGAACCAGTGCTTCATCTGCGTCCGTCTGTTCAAGATGAGAGCGAATCAACACCTGCTCCAGTCGATTCAGATGTTTAAGCCCGGCAAGCAGTGGATTACGTCCCAGACGTACTGGGCTTAGCGCCAGCACAATGCCATCTTGCCGCCAACGATCGTAATGAACGGGCCAGGCTGAAACGGAGAGGATGCGTGTGGCGCTGTGACAACTTTTGCCACTGTAGCCCCGGCCTCCAGTGCCACGGCTGATAATCACTTTCAACACCCCGCGTACGTGCCCTTTCGCCAGCATTTTCATTTCATTTTGCAGCTCGGGCCAATTTTCAAAAGAGATCAGCAGTTTTTGGCAAGCGTCTTGTAAACGCTCAAGATGCGCTGCAAAGAGAGGGATTTCGCCGTCGATAATACAGGCAGTGGTAAAACAGCCATCACCAAATTGGGTCGCTCGATCGCTTGCTGCCAGCATATTCTGCTCGCAGCCATTAATTAAGAACATGGTGGCTCCTTATTTCTGGTCCGCTAGTTTGGCAGGATGAGTAACACAGGACAAGGGCGGAAAACCGAATAAAAAAAGGCCCGACAAGCGGACCTTTTCAATTTGCTATCGATGCTAGCGCATCACCTAACAGGCTTAAATCTTTTTAAAGATCAAAGAGCCGTTGGTACCACCGAAGCCAAAGGAGTTACACAGTGCATACTCCAGACCACTAACCTGACGCGCTTCGTGAGGTACGAAGTCCAGATCACAACCTTCATCCGGGTTATCCAGGTTGATGGTTGGCGGAATAGCTTGATCGCGCAGCGCCAGGATAGAGAAAATAGACTCTACCGCGCCCGCCGCACCCAACAGGTGTCCGGTCATAGATTTGGTGGAGCTTACCATTACACGGCTTGCCGCATCACCAAAGACAGATTTCACTGCCTGGGTTTCTGCTTTATCGCCTGCAGGCGTAGACGTACCATGCGCGTTGACATAGCCAATCTGACCCGCTTCGATAGCCGCATCACGCAGCGCGTTGACCATTGCCAGCGCAGCGCCTGCACCGTTTTCCGGTGGTGACGTCATGTGGTAAGCATCACTGCTCATACCGAAGCCAACGACTTCAGCATAGATTTTTGCACCGCGCGCTTTCGCATGTTCGTACTCTTCCAGTACAACCATGCCTGCGCCGTCGCCCAGCACAAAGCCATCACGTTCTTTGTCCCACGGACGGCTTGCCGCTTGCGGGTTATCATTACGCGTAGACAGCGCACGTGCCGCGCCAAAACCACCCACGCCCAGCGGCGTACTGGCTTTTTCTGCACCACCCGCAACCATCGCGTCCGCATCGCCGTATGCAATGATACGTGCAGCATGACCGATGTTATGCACGCCTGAAGTACAGGCGGTCGCGATGGAGATGCTTGGCCCTTGCAGGCCGTACATGATGGTCAGGTGACCTGCCACCATGTTAACAATCGTCGACGGAACGAAGAACGGGCTGATCTTACGCGGTCCACCATTTACCAGAGAGGTATGGTTTTCTTCGATAAGACCGAGACCGCCAATACCAGAGCCGATAGCGGCGCCAATACGGTGGGCGTTCTCTTCCGTTATTTCGAGGCCAGAATCCTGCATGGCCTGAACGCCAGCGACAATTCCATATTGAATGAAAGCATCCATCTTGCGCTGTTCTTTGCGCGAGATAATGTCTTCACAGTTAAAATCCTTTACTAAGCCAGCAAATTTCGTTGCATAGGCGCTAGTATCGAAATGGTCGATCAGGCTGATGCCACTCTGACCGGCAAGGAGAGCTTTCCAGGTAGACTCTACGGTATTGCCGACAGGAGACAACATGCCCAGTCCGGTCACAACTACACGACGCTTAGACACGGTTGTCCTCCAGGGAGGGAAAATAATTCAAGTGGGATAAAAAGATAAAACTCAGGCGGTCGAATGACCGCCTGGAGATGTTCACTTACGCCTGGTGGCCGTTGATGTAATCAATGGCAGCCTGAACGGTAGTGATTTTCTCAGCTTCTTCGTCCGGAATCTCAGTATCAAACTCTTCTTCCAGAGCCATTACCAGCTCAACGGTGTCAAGAGAATCTGCGCCCAGGTCTTCAACGAAGGAAGCATTGTTGGTTACTTCTTCCTGCTTAACGCCCAGCTGTTCGCCGATAATTTTCTTAACGCGTTCTTCGATAGTGCTCATACTCTTAAATTTCCTATCAAAACTCGCTTTCGCGATGGTTTTCGTAGTGTATAAAATGTTGAAAAATTTGCAACTAAATCCCGGCAGGTCTTACCACGATTTTGCGCTATTTTGAGGCCATTCACCCTAATAACGCAAATATTTTTCAATCGTGGTTAAACCATGTACATCCCGCCGTTGACGTGCAAAGTCTCACCTGTGATGTAACTTGCTTCGTCAGAAGCTAAAAATGCAACCGCACTGGCGATTTCCTGAGCGCCGCCAAGGCGACCCGCAGGAACCTGCGCCAGAATACCCGCACGCTGATCATCAGACAGCGCACGCGTCATGTCCGTTTCAATAAAGCCCGGAGCAACAACGTTTACAGTAATGCCACGAGACGCAACTTCGCGCGCCAGTGATTTACTGAAGCCGATCAGACCCGCTTTCGCCGCAGCGTAGTTAGCCTGACCTGCATTTCCCATGGTACCAACCACAGAACCGATAGTGATAATACGCCCATGACGCTTTTTCATCATAGCTCGCATTACCGCTTTTGACAGACGGAAAACAGATGACAGGTTGGTTTCGATGATATCGTTCCACTCGTCATCTTTCATGCGCATTAACAGGTTATCACGAGTAATCCCGGCATTATTGACCAGGATATCGACTTCACCAAATTCTGCGCGAATATTTTCCAGAACAGATTCGATAGATGCAGGATCGGTCACATTCAACATCAGACCTTTACCATTTGCACCTAAATAATCGCTAATGGCCTGCGCGCCGCTTTCGCTGGTAGCAGTACCGATAACTTTCGCGCCACGGGCAACGAGTGTCTCAGCAATTGCGCGGCCAATGCCACGGCTTGCACCGGTAACCAGCGCGATTTTTCCTTCAAAACTCATGGTCTTCCTCTTTTATTGCTCTAGCGCCGCAGACAGTGCCGCCGGCTCATTCAGTGCCGAAGCAGTCAGGGTGTCAACAATACGTTTCGTCAAACCGGTCAGAACTTTACCCGGACCGACTTCATACAGGTGCTCTACGCCCTGGGACGCCATAAATTCAACGGTTTTAGTCCACTGAACCGGGCTATACAGCTGACGAACCAACGCATCGCGAATAGCGTCTGCCGTGGTTTCACACTTCACATCGACGTTGTTCACGACCGGAACCGTCGGTGCGTTAAAGGTGATTTTCTGCAGCTCAACGGCCAGTTTCTCAGCAGCAGGCTTCATCAGCGCACAGTGAGACGGCACGCTAACTGGCAGTGGCAGAGCACGTTTC
Organism: Citrobacter sp. Cf072; assembly: GCF_030334485.1. NCBI lineage: Bacteria > Pseudomonadati > Pseudomonadota > Gammaproteobacteria > Enterobacterales > Enterobacteriaceae > Citrobacter > Citrobacter sp. Cf072. The sequence continues at coordinate 17,654 of NZ_JAOWDX010000037.1, forward strand.
GCACCCGCAGCTTTACAGGCAGCGCCCGCACGTTCAACCGCTTCTTTATGACCCGCGATAACCACCTGACCTGGCGAGTTGAAGTTGACCGGAGAAACGACCTGACCTTCTGCTGACTCTTCACATGCTTTAGCGATAGACGCATCATCAAGACCGATAATCGCAGACATGCCGCCTGTGCCTTCTGGTACAGCTTCCTGCATGAACTTACCGCGCAGTTCAACCAGACGTACGGCATCAGCAAATGCGATCACGCCTGCGCAGACCAGCGCAGAATATTCGCCCAGGCTGTGACCCGCCATCAGCGCAGGTGTTTTACCGCCCTGCTGCTGCCATACGCGGTAAAGCGCGACAGATGCGGTCAACAGCGCTGGCTGCGTCTGCCAGGTTTTATTCAGTTCTTCGGCCGGACCCTGCTGAGTCAACGCCCACAGATCATAGCCCAGCGCAGCTGATGCTTCAGCAAATGTTTCTTCAACAATTGGGTAGTTTGCTGCCATTTCAGACAACATCCCAACGGTCTGGGAACCCTGCCCCGGAAACACAAATGCAAATTGCGTCATGTTTAAATCCTTATACTAGAAACGAACCAGCGCGGAGCCCCAGGTGAATCCACCCCCGAAGGCTTCAAGCAATATCAACTGCCCAGCTTTAATACGCCCGTCGCGGACGGCTTCGTCCAGCGCGCACGGTACGGAGGCAGCAGAGGTATTACCATGTCTGTCGAGCGTCACGACAACATTATCCATCGACATACCCAGCTTTTTCGCCGTCGCGCTGATAATGCGCAGGTTAGCCTGATGCGGTACCAGCCAGTCCAGCGCAGAACGGTCGAGATTATTGGCTTCCAGCGTTTCATCAACGATGTGCGCAAGCTCGGTCACCGCGACTTTAAATACTTCGTTACCCGCCATCGTCAGATGAATCGGGTTTTCTGGGTTCACGCGATCGGCGTTAGGCAGCGTCAACAGTTCGCCATAGCGACCGTCAGCGTGCAGATGCGTGGAGAGAATGCCTGGCTCTTCTGATGCGCTCAGTACAACCGCGCCCGCCCCATCACCGAAAATGATGATCGTTCCGCGATCGGTTGGATCACAGGTGCGCGCCAGAACATCAGAACCAACGACCAGTGCATGCTTAACTGCGCCAGATTTAACATACTGGTCGGCAACGCTCAGGGCGTAAGTGAAACCAGCGCAAGCGGCTGCAACGTCAAACGCCGGACAGCCTTTGATCCCTAGCATACTTTGGATCTGGCACGCCGCGCTTGGAAATGCGTGAGTGGATGATGTGGTAGCAACCACAATCAGACCAATTTGCTCTTTGTCGATGCCCGCCATTTCAATCGCACGGTTTGCGGCGGCAAAGCCCATCGTCGCAACTGTTTCATTTGGCGCTGCAATATGGCGTTCACGGATACCTGTACGAGTGACGATCCACTCATCAGATGTCTCAACCATTTTTTCCAAATCGGCGTTAGTACGCACTTGTTCAGGCAGATAGCTGCCAGTACCAATAATCTTCGTATACATGTACGCTCAGTCACTTTTTGGTTATATACCGCCACGAGCAAATCGCTGATACGTTGGCTACATTCACAAACGCACCGTTATCTGTGTGCTCGTGAGGTTGCGCTTTCGCCACCGTCCAGCAGTTCGAATCCAGCTGGGTATACAGATTCCAGGCGAGCGGCAATTCGCTGAGGAACTTGTCGCTGCACCGCCTGCACTGCCTGTTCAATCGCGACTTCAAATGCTCGCTGATTGGCCGCACCATGACTCTTAATCACCGTGCCGCGCAATCCTAACAGACAGGCGCCATTATACTGGTCGGGGTTGAGGTGACTAAATCGCCTTGTCAGGCTTTTTTGTAACCATCGTTTTAATAACAGAAGCCACCACGACCGTTTTTTGCCCTCACCCTGAGATTTCAGCAGTGAAAGGAACATTCTGACAACACCTTCCATCGTCTTTAATGTGACATTACCTGTAAAGCCGTCACAGACCAACACATCGGTTTTGCCAGTCAGTAACTCATTGGCTTCAAGATAGCCGATATAATTAATGGAAGGGATTGTTTTTAGCACAGCTGAAGCATCTCGAATACTGTCGAGACCTTTCGTTTCTTCTTCGCCGATGTTGAGTAACGCTACGCGAGGATTGGCAATGCCAACAACCTCTTCTGCCAACACGGAACCCATGACGGCAAATTGCACCAACATCGTGCTATCACAATCTACGTTGGCGCCCAAATCCAGCACCACCGTTTTGCCCTTTTGCTGATGCGGTAAAACCGTCACCAACGCCGGACGCTCAATCCCCTCAAGGGGTTTGAGCAATAACTTCGCAAGTCCCATAAGTGCGCCCGTATTACCGGCGCTGACACAAGCTTGTGCCTGACCTTCTTTCACGAGCTCCAGGGCAACACGCATTGAGCTTCCACGACTGGCGCGAATAGCTTGCGAGGGCCGGGCATCACTGGCAATAACTGACTGAGCAGGGATAATCTGCAGACGCGAACGTTGTTCGAAGTCAGCTTTGGCAAGTAATGGCGTGATTGTATCGGGATCCCCGACTAAAAGAAGTGTGAGTTGCGAATTAGAATTCAGTGCCTGCAATGCTGCAGGCACTGTCACGGTAGGGCCAAAATCTCCCCCCATGACATCTAACGCCAGGGTTAGACGTGTCAAGGTATCGTCGCTGCCCGGTTAGGTGTTTCCCCAGTTACCCGGGGAAAGCCTCACTAAGCTTCATCACGCGTTCACTCTTTGTCTTTCTCACCAGGGGTGGAAAGCCATTGAGTCATGCGTGATTACTTAGCGATTACCTTACGGCCACGGTAGAAACCGTCGGCAGTGATGTGGTGACGCAGGTGTTGTTCACCAGAAGTTTTGTCTACAGACAGGCTGGTGACTGCGGTCAGAGCGTCATGAGAACGACGCATGCCACGTTTGGAACGGGTTGGTTTATTCTGTTGTACGGCCATGGACCTTACTCCTCAATTACTTACGCTTTAAGCTGGCTAATACGGCAAATGGGTTTGGTTTTTGCGCTTCATCAGGCAATTCGCCAAAGACCATGTCCGCCTCGGACACTTCACAGTGTTCAGAATCATGCACCGGAACTACCGGCAAGGAGAGGATAATCTCATCTTCAACCATTGCAAGCAGATCGATTTCACCGAATTCGTTAACCTCAATCGGCTCATACGCTTCCGGGAGTGCTTCAGCCTGCTCGTCAGAACGGACAGGACTAAAACAATATGTTGTGTGAACATGAAGTGGGAACGGTTTCCCGCAACGCTGACATTCGAGCGTAACCGATACCTTCGCATCACCGGTTATAACGGCGAGACGCTGGTTATCGATAGCGAACGACATGGAGCATTCCACATCACTGTCCACACTGACTACAGAATCGGCGACGCGCTCAACCAGATCAGAAGTATAGATACCTTCATAATCGAGGCGTTTTTGAGCCGTACGAACCGGATCAAGAGTCAGGGGTAATTTTACCTTTTGCATAGGGCGCGCATATTAACTTTGTAACGTCATATAGTCAAAGAAAAAGGCAGCCTGTGGTTGCCTTTTGCCAATAATTCGCACACATTGCGGGTCATCGACTTAAAATCGCTCAAGACAAGCCACTACAGCCAGCTTGTAGGTCGAAGTCCATAGTTTAAAATGGCTCTCATCAATACGCTATATGCGAGGGAAAAAATATGCCTCAACTTATTCTTGCTTCCACCTCTCCCTGGCGTCGCGCTTTACTCGAAAAACTGGCAATTCCGTTCGAATGCGCAGCACCAGAGGTTGATGAAACACCATTACCAGGCGAGGCGCCACGTCATCTGGTGTTGCGACTGGCGCAGCAAAAAGCGCAATCACTCGCCCACCGTTATCCCTCGCATCTGATTATTGGCTCCGATCAAATTTGTGTTCTTGATGGTGAAATAACCGGCAAACCATTAACAGAAGAAAATGCGCGCCAGCAATTACTCAAAGCCCGTGGCAATATTGTGACATTTTACACCGGACTGGCGCTGTATAATTCTGCGACCGGACATTTACAAACTGAAGTAGAACCTTTTGACGTCCATTTCCGTCATTTAAGCGAGGCGGAAATTGATGATTATCTGCGCAAAGAGCGTCCGCTCCATTGTGCAGGTAGTTTCAAAAGTGAAGGATTAGGTATTGCACTCTTTGAACGCCTGGAGGGTCGTGACCCAAATACCTTGGTAGGTTTGCCGCTGATCGCGTTGTGTCAAATGCTGCGGCGGGAAGAAATGAACCCGTTGAACGCCTGATTAATCTGCCTGATGTCGACGCGATGCGTCTTATCAGGCCTACGGTCCATCACACGATTGTAGGCCTGATAAGCAACGCGCATCAGGCTTTGCTGCGTAATACCTCGAGGCAGCGCTTCAACTGTTTATCCATTGGCGCTTCAATACGCATCACTTCCCCCGTACCTGGATGAGTAAACTTCAACGCTGCGGCATGCAGGAAAAGTCGGATCAACCCCGTATCCGCCAGTTGCTTATCGAACTCACGGTCACCGTAGCGATCGTCAAAAGCAATTGGATGACCGGCATACTGGGTATGCACACGGATCTGGTGCGTACGTCCGGTCACCGGGCTACAGCGCACAAGCGTGGCAAACGCATAGCGCTCTTCCACTTTAAAACGTGTTTCTGACGGTTTGCCTTCCTGATTCACCCGCACGATACGCTCGCCGCTTTGCAGAATGTTCTTTAACAGCGGCGCCTGCACGGTTTTGACATGCGACTGCCATTGGCCTCGAACCAGCGCGAGGTAATCTTTCTGCATGCCTTTTTCACGCAGTTGTTCATGCAATGAACGCAAGGCTGAGCGTTTTTTGGCAACCAGCAGCACACCGGAGGTATCCCGGTCGAGGCGATGCACCAGCTCAAGGAAACGCGCTTCCGGACGCAACGCACGTAATCCTTCAATGACGCCAAAGCTTAACCCGCTTCCGCCATGCACGGCCGTACCTGAAGGTTTGTTCAGCACCAGAATGTGGTCATCTTCATATAAAATGACATCGGTCAGCGCCGCAACCTTCTGCAGGTTTGGCGAAATGGCCTCTTCTTCACGTTCAGCGACACGCACAGGTGGAATACGCACAATATCCCCATCTTCGAGTTTGTACTCGGGTTTAATGCGTTTTTTATTCACCCGCACTTCGCCTTTACGCAAAATGCGATAAATCATACTTTTCGGCACGCCCTTAAGCTGGGTGCGCAAAAAGTTGTCGATGCGTTGCCCTGCTTCGTCGGCAGTAATGGCAACTGTTTTTACGGCTGGAGTCTCTGTTTTCATGGGGGCCGATTTTAAATAGCCATCAAGATTCGCGCCACACATTTTTCTATGCTTATATTAACTGCTATACCTTATTACTTAAGTTTGACATAGCCGATTTGGTGGTTATTAAAGCAATCACTACGCGGAAGTGAAAAAACTGTGAGTAACCGGGTGATAAATGGCAAAAGTCATCTTGCTATAACAAGGTTAGCAGTGGAATAATGCGGTTGTTTCCGTGTTGAATCTTGTTAAAACAAGAACTTTTCCGGAATGACCCAATTTTGCCCGACCGATCATCAACGCAGCAATGGCGTAAGACGTATTGATCTTTCAGGCAGTTAGCGGGCTGCGGGTTGCAGTCCTTACCGGTAAGTGCTCTATGGATTTCACATTGTAGGAAGGCGGCAAGTCTGGATACCCCCAGGTTCTTACTCCTGTAAGTGACCAGGGTGAGAAGATAAAGCCAACGCACCGACAGCGTGAAAGACGACAAGCACAATGGAAGCTTCTCTGGAGAGTAACACCCAGACTGTTCCCCTGATAATTGCGCTGTGTTTCCGTATGAAATACAGGCAACCGACACTCTGCGCCTCTTTGAGCTGACGATAACCGTGAGGTTGGCGACGCGAATAGACACGAGGCCATCGGTTCACACCCGGAAAGGCATTACTCTGCCCGCAGCTTAGTCGTCAATGTAAGAATAATGAGTAAGTTACGATGAAAAGAATGTTAATTAACGCGACTCAGCAGGAAGAGTTGCGTGTCGCCCTTGTAGATGGGCAACGTCTGTACGATCTGGATATCGAAAGTCCTGGACACGAACAGAAAAAAGCCAACATCTATAAAGGCAAAATTACCCGTATTGAACCGAGTCTGGAAGCTGCTTTTGTTGATTACGGCGCTGAACGTCACGGTTTCCTCCCGTTAAAAGAAATTGCCCGCGAATACTTTCCCGCTAACTACAACTCCCATGGTCGTCCCAACATTAAAGACGTGTTGCGTGAAGGTCAGGAAGTCATCGTTCAGATCGATAAAGAAGAACGCGGCAACAAAGGCGCTGCGCTGACTACCTTTATCAGCCTGGCGGGTAGTTATCTGGTTCTGATGCCGAACAACCCGCGCGCGGGCGGCATCTCCCGTCGCATTGAAGGCGACGACCGTACCGAATTAAAAGAAGCGCTGGCAAGCCTGGAACTGCCTGATGGCATGGGGCTTATCGTGCGTACCGCAGGGGTAGGCAAATCCGCCGAAGCGCTGCAGTGGGACCTGAGCTTCCGCCTGAAGCACTGGGAAGCAATTCAAAAAGCCGCTGACAGCCGCCCTGCTCCGTTCCTGATCCATCAGGAAAGCAACGTTATCGTGCGTGCCTTCCGCGACTATCTGCGCCAGGACATCGGCGAAATCCTCATCGACAACCCAAAAGTCATGGAGATGGCGCGTCAGCACATCGCCGCGCTGGGTCGTCCGGATTTCAGCAGCAAAATCAAACTGTACACCGGCGAAATCCCGCTGTTCAGCCACTATCAGATCGAGTCTCAGATTGAGTCCGCGTTCCAACGCGAAGTGCGTCTGCCGTCCGGCGGCTCAATCGTTATCGACAGCACTGAAGCACTGACCGCTATCGATATCAACTCCGCACGCGCAACCCGCGGCGGCGACATCGAAGAAACAGCGTTCAACACCAACCTTGAAGCAGCCGATGAAATTGCACGTCAGCTGCGTCTGCGCGACCTCGGCGGTCTGATTGTAATCGACTTCATTGATATGACGCCGGTTCGTCACCAGCGCGCGGTTGAAAACCGTCTGCGCGAGGCCGTACGCCAGGACAGAGCGCGTATTCAGATCAGCCATATTTCTCGCTTCGGTCTGCTGGAAATGTCCCGTCAGCGTCTGAGCCCGTCACTGGGTGAATCCAGCCATCACGTGTGCCCGCGCTGCTCCGGCACCGGTACCGTACGTGATAACGAATCACTGTCGCTGTCTATTCTGCGTCTGATCGAAGAAGAAGCACTGAAAGAAAATACGCAGGAAGTACACGCTATTGTTCCTGTGCCGATCGCTTCCTACCTGCTCAACGAAAAGCGTACCGCGGTAAATGCAATCGAGACGCGTCAGAATGGCGTGCGCTGTGTGATCGTGCCAAACGATCAGATGGAAACCCCGCACTATTCTGTGCTGCGCGTACGTAAAGGGGAAGAAACCCCGACCCTGAGCTATCTACTGCCGAAACTGCATGAAGAGGCAATGGCATTGCCGACGGAAGAAGAGTACGTCGAGCGTAAACAGCCTGAGCAACCGGCGCTGGCCACCTTCGCCATGCCAGACGTTCCGCCAGCCCCTGCTCTGCAGGAACCTGCCGCGAAAGCCGCCGCGCCTAAAGCTGCGGCAGCGACCGCAGCCGTTGCCGCACAGCCCGGTTTGATTAGCCGTTTCTTTGGCGCACTGAAGTCCATCTTCGGTGGTAGCGAAGAAGTGAAACCGGTTGAACAACCTGCGCCGAAAGCTGAAGAGAACACCGAACGCCAGCAGGATCGTCGTAAACCGCGTCAGAACAATCGTCGTGACCGTAACGATCGTCGTGATAACCGTGATAATCGCGGTGACCGTGACAACCGTAACGAACGTTCAGAAAACGGCGAAAACCGTGAAGATAACCGCCGTAACCGTCGTCAGTCACAGCAGCAAAATGCGGAAGCTCGCGATAACCGCCAGCAAACTACTGACGTTGCAGACAAAGCGAAATCTGGCGATGAGCAGCAAGCTCCGCGTCGCGAACGCAACCGCCGTCGTAACGATGACAAGCGTCAGGCACAGCAGGAAGTTAAAGAGCTGAACCAGGCTGAACAACCTGTGCAGGATGCCGAGCAGGAAGAGCGCGTACGTCAGCCTCAGACTCGCCGTAAACAGCGTCAGTTGACTCAGAAAGTGCGTTTCACTGAAAGCCCGGCGGTTGAAGCCGAAGTGGTAACTGCCGCAGTAGTCGCTGAAACCGCTGTCGCTCAGCCTACTGAACAGTCTGCGCCGGTACAGCGTACCGAACTGGCGAAAGTTGATCTTCCAGCCGTCGTTGCGACTGAGCAGGAAGACAACAGCGACGCGCGTGACTCCAATGGTATGCCGCGTCGTTCCCGTCGCTCCCCTCGCCATCTGCGCGTCAGTGGACAGCGTCGTCGTCGTTACCGTGACGAGCGTTATCCGGTTCAGTCACCAATGCCGTTAACGGTCGCCTGTGCATCTCCTGAATTAGCGTCCGGTAAAGTTTGGATCCGCTACCCTGTCGCACGTCCTCAGGATCAGCAGGTTGAAGAACAGCGCGAACAAGAAATGGTCCAGCAGCAAGCCGCACCTGTCGCCGTAGAGCCTCAGGTTGCTGCAGCTGCCGTGGAACACATTGTGGATGCCCCTGCGCCAGTTGAAGCCGTGCAGCCAGAGATTGTTGTAGCTGAGCCTCAGGCCGCCGTTGTTGAAACCACACAGGTTGAAACCACGCATCCGGAAGTTATTGCGACCCCGGTCGAGGAACAACCGCAAATTATCGCTGCATCTGATGCGCCCGTTGCAGAAGAAATCGCCGCTGAAGCCGAACCTGTGGCTGACGTTGTGACTGCGCCGGTTGTTGAAGAGCCTGCAGAGGTTGTTATTTCCCAGCCAGAAGTGGTTGAAGAGATTGCCGAAGTTGTGGAAACAGCGCCAGTTGCTGAAGAGATTGCTGCGCCGCAGGAAGTTGTTGCAGCGCCAATTGTAGAAGCGACTGTCGTTAAGCCTGAAGTTGTCGCAGCCAGTGTTGATGCTGAACACCTTCACAGCCATGCGACCGCACCGATGACCCGCGCCCCGGCACCGGAATATGTGCCAGAAGCGCCGCGTCATAGCGACTGGCAGCGTCCGGCATTCGCCTTTGAAGGCAAAGGTGCCGCAGGAGGACACAGTGCAACGCATCAAGCGACTGCGCCAGCAACACGTCCTCAGCCTGTCGAGTAAGCCATAATCAATATCAAAGCCGGCCTTCGGGTCGGCTTTTTTATATCTGATCTACGCCTTTCATCCCCGTCAGCTGCGGCATAACATCCTTCATTAAGTCCAGAAACTTGCGTAAGCGAATCGGATAGTAACGCGCCCACGGATAAACCAAATGTACAGGCAACGGCGCCGCATGCCACTCAGGTAGCAACGCAACCAGACGTCCGTTGGCAATATCCTCCGCCACCATCCAACTTGAAACAATAGTCACTCCCAACCCCGCCAGCGCGGCATTCCTTGCGACATAAATACTGTCGGTACTTAATCTGGGTGAAATATTCAACGTGACTGGCTCATTACGCAATTGGTGCAACAACGAAACGCTATGTTGATAAAACGTATTCACGGCAATCCAGGGCAGCGCTGATAACTGCTCAGGATGAGAAAGCTCGCCGAATTGTTCCAGCAGCCCAGGGCTCGCCACCATACTACGGGGAACTTCAGCCAGTAAAACGGCAACCGTGGCCGGATCCACCTCCGCACCAACCCTGATAGCGCAGTCAATATTATCGCTCAGAAAATCAACGGTTTTATCGTTGAGCATCCACTCTACTGCTACATGGGGATAGCGCGAAAGAAACTGCAAAAGCGGCTCAAGCAGTTGTTGTTGCCCGAACGCATGCGGTGCACGGACTCGCAACGTCCCCACCGGTTCATCTTCTGTGACATTAAGTCCATCTTCCAGCGCCAGCCAGGCATCAATAATCTTCTTGGCATGCTGGTAGCCTCTTTCGCCGTCGTCGGTCAATTTCATCGCATGCGTGGTACGCATGATCAGTTTCACACCCAGCAGAGTTTCCAGGGATTGCAACCGTCGGCTTACGGTCGCTTGCGTTGTCCCCATCTGTTTTGCCGCTGCCGAAAGCGATCCTGCTTCGACAATACGTACAAACGTACGCATCAGCTCCACCCTGTCTATACGCTCATTTTTTATCATTTTCAGTTTCATCATACGTCTGACGTATAACTGTTTTACCACTGCGCTCGCTACCACGCCACTCGCTGAAGGATAAAAATAGCCGCACATCCTGTGATTGAGGAATCATCTGTGAACACATTTACCGCACTTTCCCGTTGGGTCACTTTCGTTCTGGCAGTAGGTGCCGGATTCAGTGTCGCTGCTATCTACTATGCTCAACCCCTTCTGCCTTTAATGGGTCAGGATCTGAACTTAAGTATTACCGGCATGGGGTTGGTCCCGACGCTGACCCAGGCGGGATACGCGCTGGGTATTTTGTTTTTATTGCCATTGGGCGATCGTTATGACCGCAGGACATTAATCCTGCTGAAAAGTATCTCTCTTGCTGTGCTGCTTCTGGCATGCAGCTTTACCGGGCAGTTGCATTCACTGTTAATAGTGAGTCTGTTGATGGGCATGGCGGCAACCATGGCACAAGATATTGTGCCTGCGGCGGCAATACTGGCGCCCGAAGGCAAACAGGGAAAAACGGTGGGCACCGTAATGACGGGCCTTCTGCTGGGAATTTTACTCTCACGTACCGTCAGTGGACTGGTCGGTGAGGCGTTTGGCTGGCGTGAGATGTACCAACTTGCTGCCGTCAGTATTGCCGTAATTACCGCGATTATGTGGAAAGCACTGCCTCGTTTTACGGTCCATTCCACGTTGAGCTATCCATCATTAATGCTCTCGATGGTGCAACTTTGGCAACGATATTCCACCTTGCGCCGCGCAGCACTAGCACAAGGCTTTCTGTCCATTGCTTTTAGCGCCTTCTGGTCTACGCTGGCGGTGATGTTATCTGAGCATTACCACCTGGGTAGCGCTATAGCGGGTGCTTTTGGTATCGCGGGAGCAGCCGGAGCGCTTGCTGCACCGATGGCGGGCCATCTTGCCGATAAAGTGGGTGCAGCAAAAGTGACGCAATTGGGTGCTTTGCTGGTAACGGTATCTTTCGCACTGATGTTTTTGTTACCCGCCCTGCCCGTTCAGGGGCAGTGGCTGCTTATCGCCCTTTCGGCGGTAGGTTTTGATCTCGGATTGCAATCCAGCCTGGTTGCCCACCAAAACCTGGTCTATAGCCTGGAGCCTCAGGCACGAGGACGATTGAACGCTCTGCTGTTTACGATGGTGTTTATCGGTATGGCGCTGGGTTCCGTTCTTGGGAGTCAGGTCTATGCGCTTGCCAACTGGGAAGGAGTGGTGACGCTGGCAACATTCAGCAGTGCGATCGCGTTGGCCATAAGACTGACGGGGAACCCGTCGCTTAGTAAGGCGTCGGTTGCCTAAAAGAATGCCCGCTCCGGGGTGTTAAAGGAGCGGGCAGACAAACATACCCAGTTTCATGATATGTTCAAAATGGATCGTTACCGGTTAAGCTGGAACAGCGACATTCCCTGCATATCAGTAAACGTTTTATACGATGCCTGTAGTGCGGCTTGTTGCATCACGTAAGACGAAATCGCGGCGTTCCAGTCGACATCCACCAGATTACTCATCTGCTGAGTTTGCCCCAATGCACGATCGGCGCCCAGTGAATCCAGCGAGCTCAATTCGCTAAGCTGCGTGCCTAATTCTGCACGCACGGACAGCACATTATTCAGCGAGTTTTTAAGACCTCGGCTGGTTTTATCGATGGCTGCAGTGGCAGTAGCTTTTGCCGCATCATTGCCCTCAACCGGTGTCTTAAGCGCATCAATAGCAGTATCCAACATTTTGAACACATTCTTTTCCTGGGTACCGCCGCCTGGCTCCGGCACAGCGTTGCTGGTCAGACTGGCGAAGACTTTATCACCGGTATGACCAATCACCATGGTCCGGGAGGCATCAACCTGCTGGGTGACGTTTGTCGTACCGCCGCTGTAAGCGCCATCAGCCTGGGCAAACGGTGCAGATTCTGTTTTATATCCGCCAAAAATGTAGCGCCCATTACCGTCGGTGCTGTTCGCCAGGTTCATCAGTTGATCGCGGATCCCCTGCAGGTCGGTGGCCAACGATGCACGGTCATCATCACTTAACGTACCGTTTCCCGCACTAACGATTTTTTCCTGCGCGGTCTGGATCGCCGTCGTCACCTGATTCAGCACGTTCTCTTCCAGCGATACTTTTTGCGTCGCGAATGAACGCGCCAGCGTGTATTGGCTGTTCTGCGCCTGAGCCTGCGAAAGTACTACGGCCTGCGAGGCGGCAATCGGATCGTCAGATGGATTGATCACGCGTTTACCCGTCGACATCTGCTCGCCGAACTTCATCCATTCAGCCTGAGAGTTAGTGATGCCGCGCATATTCTGCTGGTACATCATCTGGGTGCTAATACGCATAGTCTCCCTCTCCCTTAGCGAATATTGATCAGTGCATCAAACAGCGCATTCGCAGTTTGCAGAACTTGCGCATTAGCCAGGTAATATTGTTGATAACGCTGCAAATTTCCGTACTCTTCATCGAGGTTAACCCCGGAAATAGACTGCTGCTGCTTATAAAGCTGCGTTACCACGTTGTTCTGAGTGGTGGCGCTGGTTTTCAGCGTCGCCGTTTTGTTCCCGACATCGCTCACCAGCGTAGCGTAGGCATCATTAAACGTTTTATCACCGACGGTAGACTTGGTTTGCAGATCCAGCAGCTTTTGACCGTTACGGTTATCGCTTTTGCCTTTATCAACATTCGGATCAAGGTCGTTTTTGGATACTTCTGCCATGGCGATTTTCGACTCATCGCTCACCGCCACTTTCATATTGATAATGGCGTCACCCACGGGTTTCACCGTAAAGCTGTCATTTGCCAGCGCACCATTTTTGACAGTGATTTCCAGCCCATCAAACGACATTTTTCCGCCAGTGACGGTCGGCTTAAAGCTGGTATTGTCAGCCAGACGGGTTACCTGCCAGTCAGTACCATCAAACGTAATTTTATAGTCTGTGGCTTGCACCGACGAACTATCCGTTATTTTAACATCAAGCGCACCGGTCCCTTTATTCGTCGTATTGCTAAGGACTGCCGGGCCACCAATATCGAAAAAGTTTTTGCCCGGGTCGCCGTTGGCATCAAAACCTTCTTTGTGCTGCGTGTTAAACGCATCAGCAAAAGCGAGGGCCAACTGACCAAGGGTATTACGCGTTTGGTCGAGTTCCTGCGAACGGAACGTCAACAGCCCGCCCAGCGAACCGGTCGTGATCAGCTTTTCCGGGATGGCAACTTCTCCGGCCACGCCGTCAACATAAGCGACAGTCGTGCGAGAGGGGTCGTCGCTGGAAGGGACTGCCGCCAGTTGGCGAGCGTTGCTGCCCTGCACCAGCGAATAGCCATTCGCCATGGTCACGTTGTAAGTCCCGCCGTCCTGCACGCTGACTTCCACGCCGACAATTTGGTTCAGTTCACTCACCAACTGGTCGCGCTGGTCGAGTAAATCGTTCGGCGATGCCCCCGCGCCGACGCCCGTCATGCGGGAAATCTGGTCGTTAAGGTTGGCAATCTGTTTCGAGTAATTGTTGATCTGGTCAACGCTGGCCTTAATCGCCGTGTTTACCTGCCTGTCCTGATCCCGCAGATATTGGTCGGTTGTTCTGAACTGGTTGACTAAACCTTCCGCTTTGCCGATCAGCGCCTGGCGCGCCGCCGGATCTTCAGCGTTACTGACCAGCGTCTGCAGGCTGGTAAAAAAACCCTGCATTGAGGTCGAAATAGAGCTGGTTTTGCTGGAGAGCAAATTATCGATTTTTGACATTTGCTCATAGCGCGTCGTCAGACCGCTGCTCTGGTTCTGCGCTGCTCTCAACTGGTTAGTGATAAAGGAGTCATATTCACGTTGTACACCAGAAACATAGACGCCATTGCCTACCCAGCCCCCCGCACCCAGCGTGCTGTTCGCTTGCGCCATAATTGTTGTTTGTCGGGTATATCCGGCAACGTTATAGCTGGAGATGTTATTACTGGCAGTATTCAACGCGGCCTGCGCTGCGCTGAGTCCACTCATCGCGTTATTAATCAAGCTGGACATGGAGGTTCCTTGTAATCCTTCAATACTCGTTATTATCGGCAGCAGGTCGGTAGACTTGAGCTATTTAAAAGAGATTATCGAGATTCGTGCTGTAGGTTTTACTCACCTTTTCGCTCATCGATTTCAACTGCTGGATCATGCTGGTTAATTTACGTGCATAGTTAGGGTCTGTGGCGTAACCCGCATTTTGCAATGCCTGCGCCCCCTGTTCGGCGGTCGCGGCAGCGGTCACCGCCGCATATCGCGGGTTACGGGATATCAGACCGACATAATCCGACAACGCCTCAAGGTAAGAGCTATAGACACGGAATCTGGCTTTCACCTTTTTCGCCTCACCGTTCTCATATTCAGTGGTGGTGATTTCAGTGGTTGGACCTTTCCAGCTTCCCGAAGCCTTCACACCAAAAATGTTGAAACTCGGTTCGCCATTCTCGCGACGAATTTGTCGCTGCCCCCATCCGGACTCCAGCGCCGCCTGCGCCAAAATCAGATGATGCGGGACCCCGCTCTGCTGACTGGCCAGCTTAGCCGGCAGTGACAGCTGGGCGAGGAAGTCTTTGCTGTCACCTGACAGCGGCTGATCATTACTTTCTGTCGCCCGGGGGATGGCTTTGCGGACCAGTTGCGTCAGTGCCTGATTTTGATAGCTGGTCACCGTTTCCAGTGAAAACTTCATCGGCACCTGCGGCGCGTCATCCGCAGGTTGCGCTTGCCCTTCAGTCATCTGCTTGACCATCATTTCAGCCAGCCCCAGACCTTTGCCTGCGGTCATCTGCTGCGCAATTTGTTGGTCATACATGCTGGTATACAAGCGCGTTGAATCGCTGCTAAACACGCCATCTTTCGGTAACGCTTCACGCATGCTTTTCAACATCATTTGCACGAACATCCCTTCAACCTGACGGGCGACCGGGCGGATATTCGCCGCCGGGTCCTGACCCGCTTTCGCTTTCAGTTCGTTCAGAGATTGCGCATCCCAGGCGGCACTGGTCAGCAGTTTGCTGTCACCAATCATTAGATGATTTCCAGTTTGGCGCGTAAGCAACCCGCGCTCTGCATCGATTGCAGAATGGACATCAAATCCATCGGCGTTGCTCCCAGCGCATTCAGCGCACGCACAACATTGTTCAGGTTGGCGCTGGAACGCACGCTTTGCAGCGAACCACCGCTTTGGCGCAGGTCAATCTGAGTTTGTGGCGTCACTACGGTTTGTCCACCGCCAAACGGTGTGTCCGGCTGGCTGACGTTCGCCTGGCGGTTCACCGTGATCGACAAGTTGCCTTGTGCCACGGCACAGCTATCCAGCGTTACTTCGCGGTTCATGACGACAGATCCGGTGCGCGAGTTGATAATCACTTTAGCGTCCTGCGGCGTGACGTTCACCTCCATATTCTGGATATCAGCAAGGAAACGCACCTGCGAGCTGTTGCCGCTTGGCACGCGCACCTGAATAGTGCGGGCATCCAACGCCGTTGCGCTGCCAAAACCACGCGAGCGGTTAATAGTGTCGGTAATTTGCTGCGCCATCGTGAAATCTTCATTATTCAGTTGCAGATTAATGGTGTTACCGCCGCCGAACTGGCTGGGTAATTCACGTTCGATGGTCGCGCCGTTGGTAATGCGTCCGCCATTGAGCTGGTTTACCTGCACGCTGCTGCCACCCGCAGCTGCGCCCGCACCGCCAACCAGAATATTCCCCTGCGCCAACGCATATACCTGGCTATCGACCCCTTTTAACGGGGTCATCAGCAGCGTTCCGCCGCGCAGGCTTTTAGCGTTACCCATGGAAGAGACTACAACGTCAATAGTTTGCCCCTGACGACCAAAGGCCGGGAACTGCGCGGTGACCATTACCGCTGCCACGTTTTTCAACTGCATATTAGTGCCGGTGGGCACGGTGATCCCCAACTGCGACAGCATGTTGTTGAGCGTTTGCGTGGTAAACGGCGTCTGGGTGGTCTGGTCACCTGTACCATCCAGACCCACCACCAACCCATAACCAATCAGCGAGTTTTCCCGCACGCCCTGCACGCTGGTCAGGTCACGAATACGGTCGGCATGCGCGAAGGCGGTTACCAGCACCAGTGCCATTCCAACAAAAAATTTAAACACCGGGTACCTCGCTTACATCGGCGACAAGTTAAGGAAGAAACGCTGCAACCAGCCCATATTTTGCGCTTCATTGATGTAGCCGTTTCCGACGTACTCAATACGCGCGTCCGCAACCTGGGTTGACGGTACGGAGTTGCTGCCACTGATGGTGCGCGGGTTAACGACCCCGGAGAAGCGAATGAATTCAGTGCCCTGATTTATGGCGATCTGTTTTTCACCCACGACATGTAAGTTGCCATTCACCAGTACCTGATCGACCGTTACGGTCAGCGTGCCGCTGAAGGTATTTCTGGCGTTCGCGCCGCCTTTACCGTTAAAGGAGTTACCGCCTGAGGCTTCTACGTCGGCACGTTCGTTACCGAACAGACCTTGCAGATAGCGCGGTACGGTATCAAAGCCAAAGTTTGTCTTGCCGTCGCGGCTGGCGTTCGCCGAAGAGCTTTTGCTCGCGCTGACGTTTTCCTGCAACACGATGGTCAGCGTATCGCCAATATTGCGTGGACGACGGTCTTCAAAGAGTGGCTGATAACCATAGTTAATCGGTTGTGCCGACTGGAAGATTGAGCCATTCGCCACCGGCGTTGGACCTGGAACGGGCTGGGCAGTCGTCGCGCCCTGCACGAGGGGAGTAGCCGGGATCCAGGCACATCCTGTTAGTGAAACCACCAGCAGGGCTAAAATAGGGTATGGGTGAAGCGCGTATTTTCGCATTGCGGTCATCTTCAAAATCAGTGTGCCGGTGAGGTTTTCACCCCACCGGACTCCACTTTAGAGTTGCGTCAGTTTTTGCAGCATCTGATCGGTGGTCGATACCGCTTTACTGTTGATTTCGTAAGCGCGCTGAACCTGGATCATGTTTACCAGCTCTTCCGCCACGTTGACGTTAGAGGTTTCAACATAGCCCTGATACAGCAGACCCGCGCCGTTCAGCCCCGGCGTGCTCTCGTTCGGCGCACCGGATGACTGCGTTTCGGTGTACAGATTCTCACCAATGCTTTCCAGACCGGTATCGTTCATAAAGGTTGTCAGGTTAAGCTGCCCGACCTGAACAGGCGCCGCCTGTCCCTGTTGGGTCACGCTGACAATCCCGTCGCGTCCAATGGTGATACTGAGCGAGTTAGCCGGAATGGTGATGGCAGGCTGAACCTGAAAACCACCCGCCGTCACCAACTGACCGTTCTGATCCACCTGGAAAGAACCGTCGCGGGTATAAGCGGACGTACCATCGGGCAACATGACCTGGAAAAAGCCCTGGCCTTTAATCGCCACATCTTTACTGTTGTTGGTCTGCGACAGGTTACCCTGGCTGTGTAAACGCTCGGTTGCAACCGGACGTACACCGGTACCAATCTGCAAACCAGACGGCAGCGTGGTTTGTTCAGAAGACTGTGCGCCAGGCTGACGAATCGTCTGGTACAACAGATCTTCAAACACGGCGCGTTGACGCTTAAATCCGTTGGTGCTGACGTTTGCCAGGTTGTTGGCAATCACATCCATGTTGGTTTGCTGCGCATCCAGGCCGGTTTTGGCGATCCATAATGAACTGATCATAAAATGTCCTGTATTAACTCATCGACAGCAGTTGGTTGGCGCGGCCCGCGTTATCATCCACGCTACTGATAATTTTCATCTGCATTTCAAAGCGGCGGGCGTTGGCGATCATGTCGCTCATCGCAGCAACCGGTTTAACATTACTGCCTTCCAGCACGCCCGACATCACACGGATACTGGGGTCGGCCTGTAACGTCGCACCACGGGTAGCCTGTGCGGCCTGGGTCAGACGGAACATACCGTCATCGCCACGTTGCACTTCGATCCCTGTAGCCTTCACCAGCTTCAGCCGCCCCACTGGCGCGACCGTATTAGCCGGATCGCCAGGGTTAAGTGCAGAAATTGTCCCGTCCGCCGCAATGGTGACTTCTGAACCTTCCGGTACGGCTATCGGTCCGGCTTCGCCAATTACCGGGTGTCCCTGAATAGTCAGTTCACCCGTTGGGCTTACCTGAATAGCACCGTTACGGGTATATCCTTCGCTACCATCCGCGGTCTGCACAGCCAACCAGCCATCCTGTTGCAGCGCCACATCCAGCGGGCGGGAGGTATAGTCCATCTGACCCGGTGTCATATCGGCCCCCGGTGTGGAGGCCACGACCAGCGTACGCGTCGGTAAAGACAATCCTTCTACAGGAACCGCGCGCAGTGCATTGAGCTGCGCACGAAACCCTGGCGTGGAGGCGTTTGCCAGGTTGCTCGCCGTCACCGCCTGTTGATTCAGCGTCTGACTGGCCGCGCCCATGGCGGTATAAATTGCGTGATCCATTAAGCCATCCCGTCAGGCGCTTAGCGCAGGTTGACCAGCGTGTTGAGGATTTGATCCTGGGTTTTGATGGTCTGCGCATTCGACTGATAGTTACGCTGGGCGACAATCATATTCACCAGTTCTTTACTCAAATCCACGTTTGACGCTTCAAGCGCCCCGTTGGTCAGCTTGCCGAAGTTACCCGTACCCGCGGTACCCAGCAGCGCCACACCGGAGGCCTGAGTGGCCGCCCAGACGTTGTTGCCCTGAGACGCCAGACCTTCGTTGTTGGCAAAGTTTGCCAGCACGATCTGTCCTAGAACCTGTTGCTGTTCGTTGGAGTAGTTGCCGACTACGGTACCGTCATTGTTAATCTGGTAGCTCACCAGATCGCCTGGTTTGTAGCCGTCCTGTTTAGTGGCAACAATGTTGTTGGCACCTGTGTTCTGCTGCATGGAGTTCTGGAAACTCATTGCGAAGGTGACAGCCGGTGCGCCATTGAGCGCAGCTGTGGTGATATTGAATGTACCGCCGCCGATTAGCGCTCCATTAGTATCAAATTCCAGCGTGGACGTCGGTGCGGTTGGTACAGCAGCCTTAGGATCACTGCTATCAACGGTATAGACAGCCCATTTGTTATCAGGCTGTTTTACAAAATAGGCGTTAACTTCGTGGGCATTTCCCAGACTGTCATAAACGGTGACGGGGCCTTTTTTGTTATAGCTGTCAGCATCTTTCGGATCAAACTTTGTCGTTGTCGGGATTTTATCCGATGAGTTGAGGTTGATCTGCATTGAGGCCTTGCTGGTTGCCTGTGCCGCCATCAATGTGTTGGGGATCGTAATCGGCCCCGGGTTTGCACCCTGCTGAACTGTCGGTGGTGTACCGGTAGCCGGATAGCCCGTCAACTGCAGCCCCTGCATATTAACGATATTGCGATTTTCATCGAGCTTGAACTGACCGTTACGGCTGTAGAAAACGGAACCGTTACTGTCTACCATGCGGAAAAAACCGTTCTGGCTGATAGCAACATCCAGACCACGTCCGGTGTTGGTGGTAGTACCGTCGGTAAAGTCCTGAGTAATACCCGCAACTTTAACGCCCAAACCGACTTTCGAACCGGCAAACATATCGGCAAAAGATGCCGTACCGGATTTAAAACCGTAGGTGGCGGAGTTGGCGATGTTGTTACCAATGACATCGAGGTTGGTCGCTGCAGCGTTCAGACCGCTGACCGCTTGAGAAAAGGCCATGACTTACTCCTGATAAGTGTGAAGGCTTAAATTATCTGCCGTACTTCGTCGAGGGTGGTGGTTCCATAGGTGCCAAGATCCAGCGTATTACCGCCGTTACTGCGAATAACGCCCTGCACCAGCGCAAACTGAAGCGGCTGTGCCACCAGTTGCGTTCCGCCATTGCTGGCAGCAATTGACACGTTGTAAGAACCGCTTGGTGCATCCGTGCCATCGGTCATGGTGCCGTCCCAGGTAAAGGTATGAACGCCCGCTTTCAATCCACCAATGTCAATGGTGCGTACCACTTTGCCGTCTTTATCGGTAATGGTTGCGGTAACCTTATCTGCCGGTTGCTGCAGCTCAACGCCAAATGGTGTTGTCGTGGTTTTGGCACCCTCTTCCGTCCCTTTACCGGTCAGGATGGTAGTACCCGGGATCATGACCCCGTGGCCAATCAGCGTACTGGCCTGCAGCGACTGACTGTTGTCGATCTGCCCGGAGATCGACCCTAACGTGGTGTTCAGTTTCTCAATCCCGCTCACGGTACTGATTTGCGCCAACTGGGTAGTCAGTTCGTTGTTTTGCAGCGGGTTGGTAGGATCCTGGTTTTTCAGTTGTGCAACCAGCAGCGTAAGAAAGCTGCTCTGCAGGTCAGCGGCATTGCTGCCCGTCAGAGAGCTATTCCCCGTGGCGGCATTAACCCCCGTCGTGCTCGGGTCATTCATTTTTACAGCAATAGACATGTGCGCCTCCTTTACTGGCCTAGCGTCAACGTTTTGAGCATCAGGCTTTTCACGGTGTTGAGCACTTCGACGTTTGCCTGATAGCTACGTGAGGCAGACATGGTGTTGACCATCTCGCCAACGACATCCACATTCGGCATTTTTACGTAGCCATTCGCATCGGCCAGCGGATTACCGGGTTCATAAACCAACTTATCCGGCGCCTGACTTTCAATGACGTCAGCAACTTTTACGCCACCGGTAGCCGCACCTGGCGCAGCATCTACCTGAAAAACAACCTGTTTCGCGCGATACGGCTGACCGTCGGGCCCGCTGACGCTATCCGCATTCGCCATGTTACTGGCCGCGACGTTCAGGCGTTTAGACTGAGCCGTCAGCGCAGAACCTGCGATATCAAAAATATTTAACAGCGCCACGAATTAGTTCCCTCCTTGCAGCACGTTCATCATGCCTTTGATTTGCCCACCCAGCGCGGTCAGCCCCATTTGATACTTGAGGCTGTTGTCTGCAAATTGCGTGCGCTCCCGGTCCATATCCACCGTGTTGCCATCAAGAGATGGCTGGTCAGGAATACGGTAGAGCAGCTCCGTAGACGGCGAAGAAACGGTCTGGGCCGGAATGTGTTGTGCAGAGGTCAGCGTCAACGAAACGCCGCCGGTTTGTTCCCGTCCTCGCACCATGACTTTTTTTAATTCACTGGCGAAATCCAGGTCACGCGCCTGGTACCCCGGCGTGTCGGCATTGGCAATGTTGGCCGCCAATATTTCCTGGCGTTGGGCGCGCAAATTCAGCGCTTCCTGTTGAAAACGTAAGGCGGCGTCGAGCTTATCGAGCATATCTCCTCCGCAAATGACAAAATTCAGCCGACAGCTTAAATCCCATTACGCGCGCGTTATCGCCGGAATAAACGCAAAATGCGTCGCTATTTGTTGCGTTGATGACTGCGTCACACAGGTAAAATCCTGCCACTACCTGAAAAAGCGCGAGGTTTTGATGCAAACGTTTAAACGTGGAATAGTCGTGGCAGCACTGCTGTTCAGCCCTATGACGCTGGCGCAAGACCTGAATTCGCAGCTAACGGCATGGTTTTCCCAGCGCCTGGCCGGATTTAGCGATGAGGTGGTGGTCACTATCCGAACGTCGCCAAACTTATTGCCGAGCTGTGAGCAACCGGCATTAAGCGTGTCAGGTAGCGCGAAACTGTGGGGTAATGTGAATGTGCTGGCTCGCTGTGCCAACGAAAAACGTTATCTGCAGGTGAACGTCCAGGCGACGGGAAACTACGTAGTAGCCGCCGCGCCTGTAGCGCGAGGTAGCACCCTGACCCCAGCCAGCGTAACGCTGAAGCGTGGTCGACTGGACCAACTACCGCCGCGCGCGGTGCTGGATATGAGTCAGGTGCAGGATGCTGTGAGCCTGCGCGATCTGGTCCCTGGTCAACCGATACAGCTTTCGATGTTGCGCCAGGCATGGCGGATCAAGGCCGGTCAGCGCGTGCTGGTTATTGCCAACGGAGATGGCTTTCGGGTTAACGCCGAAGGTAAAGCGCTGAACAACGCCGCTGTCGCACAGAATGCGCGAGTGCGGATGATTTCAGGCCAGGTGGTGAGCGGCGTCGTCGATTCTGATGGGAATATTCTTATTAACCTATAATAGGTTAAAGATTTTTTAGCGTGTGCCGATAGATAAACAACCAATGATTACAGCGGGCCGCTATAGCGTAACCCCTCGATGAGGAAAAATAAAATGAGCATTGATCGTACCTCACCATTGAAGCCAGTAAGCACCGTTCAGCCGCGTGAAACCAGCGATGCGCCGGTACAAAAAGCGCAGAAGGAAAAAACCACCGCGACCACCAGCACCAGCGTCATGCTGAGCGACGCCCAGGCCAAACTGATGCAGCCCGGCACCAATGACATCAATATGGAACGCGTGGAAGCACTGAAAACCGCAATCCGTAACGGTGAATTGAAAATGGATACCGGAAAAATTGCCGACTCGCTGATTCGCGAGGCGCAGAGCTACCTACAGAGTAAATAAAGTATGACTCGTTTGTCAGAAATACTTGACCAGATGACGACTGTCCTCAATGACCTGAAAACGGTAATGGATGCTGAACAGCAGCAGCTTTCCGCAGGGCATATCAATGGCAGCCAGCTACAGCGTATTACAGAAGAAAAAAGCTCGCTGCTGGCAACCCTTGATTATCTTGAGCAACAGCGCCGCCTGGAGCATGACGCCACGCGCAGCGCCAATGATGAGATTGCTGAACGCTGGCAGACTATCACCATGAAAACACAGCACTTACGTGACCTCAACCAGCACAATGGCTGGCTGCTGGAAGGGCAGATCGAGCGTAATCAACAAGCAATACAAGTGCTGAAACCGCACCAGGAACCGGCGTTATATGGCGCAAACGGTCAAACTTCAGCTGCGCACCGCGGCGGGAAAAAATTCTCTATCTGATGCAAGCCTGATAACGTTTTGCTTATCAGGCCTACACTTTTTGTAGGCCGGATACGGCGTTATGCCGCCATCCGGCATTGATTCTTTATGCCGTCCGGCGCACAAACTCTTTTACTTTAAAGCCCAGCACAGCGAGTGCTACGAAGTAAGCAGCAATACCTGCCACCACGACCGCCATCAGACGCAGCAGGCGCCACAACATCGTTCCCTGCGACCAATCTGGCATGATGTAGAGCATCCCAACCAGCACCGCCGACATCACCAACACGGAAATCACCAGTCGCGCCAGGAACCAGGTCCAGCCCGGTTGCGGGGTGAAGATTTTCTGCTTACGCAACTGCCAGTACAGCAGTGAAGCGTTCAGACACGCCGCCAGACCAATCGACAGCGACAGCCCGGCATGCTTTAACGGCCCGATAAACGCCAGGTTCATCACCTGGGTCATAATCAGCGTCACAATGGCAATCTTCACTGGCGTTTTTATATCCTGGCGCGAGTAAAAGCCCGGAGCCAACACTTTCACCACGATCAAACCAATCAAACCTACCGAATACGCCACCAGCGCACGCTGGGTCATCGCGGCATCAAAGGCGGTAAATTTACCGTACTGGAACAGAGACACCGTCAGTGGTTTGGCCAGAATACCCAACGCTACGGCACTCGGTAATGCCAACAGGAAACACAAGCGCAGGCCCCAGTCCATCAGGCGACAATACTCATCATGATTACCGCTGGAAAAGCTTTTGGACAGCGATGGCAGCAGGATAGTCCCCAGCGCTACGCCAAGCACACCGGACGGAAACTCCATCAGACGGTCGGCATAGTACATCCACGAAACTGAGCCAGAGGCCAAAAACGAGGCGAATATCGTATTGATAATCAGTGAAATCTGGCTGACTGATACCCCAAGGATCGCCGGGCCCATCTGCTTGACGACACGCATCGCCCCCGCATCGCGGAAGTTCACACGCGGCAGTACCAGCATGCCAATTTTCTTCAGATGCGGAAGCTGATAAATCAGCTGTAGCACGCCACCCACGGTAACGGCCCACGCCAGCGCCAGCACTGGCGGATGAAAATAAGGGGCCGCAAACAACGCGAAACCGATCATGCTGATATTCAGAAAAGTCGGGGCAAACGCAGGAATAGAAAAGCGGTTCCAGGTGTTAAGGATCGCACCAACCAGTGAGGCCAGTGAAATCAGTAGAATATAGGGAAAAGTGATCCGCAGCAGTTGAGTAGTCAGCGCAAATTTATCCGCTGTGTCGGCAAACCCCGGCGCGGTAACTAAAATCACCCATGGCGCAGCCAACATCCCGGCTACCGTCACCACAGCCAGCGCCAGCGTCAACAGTCCGGAAACGTAGGCAACAAACACGCGGGTAGCATCTTCCCCCTGCTTGCTTTTATACTCAGCAAGAATCGGCACAAACGCCTGCGAAAATGCGCCTTCGGCAAAAATTCGGCGCAGCAGGTTAGGAAGTTTGAATGCCACAAAAAAGGCATCTGTCGCCATCCCTGCACCAAAGATTCTGGCGACAATCGCATCACGCGCAAAACCCAGCACACGTGAAAACATCGTCATCGAGCTGACGGCTGCCAGCGACTTTAATAAATTCATCTATGTTGTATTCCAGACTCTGAGGCAAAACCCCGACAAACCAGCCCGTAGGTCGGATAAGGCATTTTCGCCGCCATCCGACACTTTTGCTGTGCCTGATGGCGACACCGTAGCGCCTTATCAGGCCGACAAATCAGCCTATGGTTGAAAAGAGGTGTTATTTTGAGTGGGCATATAGTACCTGGATTACAATGAATTACTACCGCCAGATGTTACAGGGGGTTATTCAGCCATCGCCTCCCGCCACAGCTTTTCAACAACACGCTGGGCCAGTAGCGCCTGCTCGCCTGCCGTCTGGGGAACCGTCTGATTTTGCACGCACTCAATGAAATGACGCGCACATCCGGCAAAACCACGCTGTTCTAAGGTCGTTTGCCAGCCCGCTATCGGCTTATGAACAACACCTTGCCCACGCTCTTCCCGCCATTCCCGCATATCAGTTACGTCAATCAGGCCACCGTCCGTCACCGCCTGCACGCTTTCGCGCTGGCTACCGGCACGGCGATGCATACTGGTCGTTATCTGCATTTGACCGGTAGAAAAATGGTGCTCGGCGTAAAGCATCGCACCAGATTCATTGGTCAGCAGCGTGCCGTTATTTAACTGCGCCTGCCCTCCCGCCAGCCACAATGCGGTATCGACTACGTGCAGATAGTCGTCCAGCAAAGTGAAACGCAGATCGTGCGGCCCAACGCTATCCGTACGGTGCTTATCCATACGTACAGACGCTGCGGTGCTCAACTGGGTTTTGAGATCCTGGTACAGCGGTGCAAACCGGCGGTTAAACCCGACCATCAGCGTGAGTTTTTTCCGCGCGGCCAGCTCCACCAGTTGCTCAGCCTCACGCAGGTTTTCCGCCAGCGGCTTATCCACACACACGTGAACTCCGGCATTCAGCAATTCACTGACGACCGCATAGTGAGTCGCGGTGCTGGAATGGACGAAAACCGCGTCGCTGGTTTGCGCCAGATTCACCAGTGAATCCACGTAGGGTATCCGCCAGGTATCACAGATACGCTGTGCTTTATCGCGCGAAGGTGAAAAGGCGCCTTGCAGCGTCCAGTCCGCGGAGGTGCCCAGCACGGGTAGCCAGGCCTTTTGTGCAATACCGCCAAGGCCGACAACGCCGATACGTAATTTATTCACGTTAGTCTCCCAGGTGCGCCAGCAAGGAATCAAGTCGCTGCTTAAGTTCTGCGACCTCCGTTTCCAGCATTTCCACGCGAGCCTGCAGATCACCGGAGGCTGCAGGGAGTTGATCTGCCGCGGCAATGGCTTCATCAACCTCACCGCAAAACAGGTGCATATAGCGACTTTCACGTTTGCCCGGCTCGCGCGCCAGGCGGATCACATAAGGCCCATCTTCCCGGGTTGCCAGATTTTCCAGTATCGATTCCACTTCGGCCATATCGCTGAATTCGTACATACGGGATGCGCGACTACGCAATTCACCAGGCGTCTGAGCGCCCCTCAGCAGCAGTGTAGTGATTACGGCCACCTCTGCGGCACTGAGCTTCAGATTGCCAAATTCAGAGTTGCAGAAACGCTGCTCATATTTCGTAACGCGATTGCCAAAGCCGCTCACCGTGCGCAGAAAATGTCGCTTAACCAGGTTATCTAATTGCTCCTGCACGTCCGATTCCGACAGGTTCATCACCGGTTCACGATTCGTTTTTTGATTGCAGGCTGTTACGACTCCATTAACGGAGAGTGGGTACTGTTCCGGCGTTGTCACTTGTTTTTCTAATAAACAGCCAATCACTCGTGCTTCGGTGGCGGTTAATTCGTATTTCATCGTCTTCTCCATTAATCATGGCTGCATCTGAAACTTAGCGGCCGGGGGTCCATTCTGATGTGGTCAACGCCGTCAGCACGTGATCGCGCCACTGCC
Source organism: Citrobacter sp. Cf072 (assembly GCF_030334485.1). Taxonomy (NCBI): domain Bacteria; kingdom Pseudomonadati; phylum Pseudomonadota; class Gammaproteobacteria; order Enterobacterales; family Enterobacteriaceae; genus Citrobacter; species Citrobacter sp. Cf072. The sequence continues at coordinate 44,316 of NZ_JAOWDX010000037.1, forward strand.
CGTCAATCAGCAGGTAGTCTTTGGCATACCCTTCTTTTTCAAAACCCAGTCGCGCCAACAGGTCACCGCTGCGCTTATTATGTGGCATGTAGTTAGCCATAATGCGGTGAATATGCTGCGTGCGCTGCATATAACGGATGGCCGAAGTTAAGGCTTCATACATTAGCCCCTGCCCCTGCCATTTCTGCGCAATGGAGTAGCCGAGATAACAGGCATGGAAGGATCCCCGCACTACGTTTGAGAAGTTCGCAACGCCGATAATCTCTTTTTCGTCCGGATCGAGCAGCGCAAAATAATAAGCGGTGCCCTGTTTATGAAACTCAGAGATCATGCTGAGACGCGCCTGCCAGCCGGACGGATAGCAGTGGCTTTCATCGCGAATAGGTTCCCAGGGTTTTAAGAAATGACGATTTTCTGCGTAATAATCTGCCAGACGCCAGGCATCACGCTCATGCACTAAACGCACGACCAGGCGGTCCGTGGTTAAGCGCACTTTTGGCACGTTACTGCGATAGCCAAACATTCTATACCTACTCCTTCCCGTAACGTCTTCAATACGCTATTCGCATTACTATACCTGTGCGAATACACCCTGTGAAAAGAGCAAAATGCCATTTTTTGAATTATTCACACATTTTGATGAAAACTCTCTATCAAGACGGACTTTTGATAAAAAAATATTGTCCCGCGAAGGGTGGGAAAAGCGATGACGACACCGCAGAATAGAAGGTGCTTATCTTTTAAACTCTATCCAGAGTGACGAGTTTTTCCCTGGAGGGGAAATGTCGCAAGTCTCGCAGGCAAGGAACCTGGGTAAATACTTCCTTCTCATCGATAATATGCTGGTCGTGCTGGGTTTCTTCGTCGTTTTCCCGCTGATCTCAATTCGTTTCGTCGACCAAATGGGCTGGGCCGCCGTGATGGTCGGTATCGCGCTTGGATTACGTCAATTTATCCAGCAGGGGTTGGGTATTTTCGGTGGTGCTATTGCTGACCGTTTCGGCGCCAAACCGATGATCGTCACCGGCATGCTGATGCGCGCAGCCGGGTTCGCCACCATGGGCATTGCGCATGAACCGTGGCTGCTGTGGTTTTCCTGCTTTCTTTCCGGGCTGGGTGGCACGCTGTTTGATCCTCCCCGTTCGGCGCTGGTAGTCAAGCTGATCCGCCCGGAAAAGCGCGGGCGTTTTTTCTCTATTCTGATGATGCAGGATAGCGCCGGGGCCGTGGTCGGCGCGTTACTCGGCAGTTGGTTATTGCAATACGATTTCCGTCTGGTATGTGCCACCGGCGCAATTTTGTTCGTTCTGTGCGCGGCGTTTAACGCCTGGCTGCTCCCGGCATGGAAGCTGTCGACGGTGAAAATTCCGGTGCGTGAAGGGATGAGCCATGTGATGCATGACAAGCGCTTTGTCACCTATGTGCTGACGCTGGCGGGCTATTACATGCTGGCGGTACAGGTGATGCTGATGCTGCCTATCATGGTGAACGACATCGCTGGCTCACCAGCCGCCGTGAAATGGATGTATGCCATTGAGGCATGTCTCTCTTTAACGCTGCTGTACCCGATTGCCCGCTGGAGTGAAAAACGCTTTCGCCTTGAACATCGCCTGATGGCGGGCCTGCTGGTGATGTCTCTGAGCATGATGCCCATTGGCCTGGTCGGGAATTTACAGCAGTTGTTCACCCTGATCTGCACGTTCTATATTGGCTCGATCATCGCCGAACCGGCGCGTGAAACTCTGAGCGCCTCGCTGGCGAATGCGCGGGCCAGAGGAAGCTATATGGGCTTCAGCCGACTGGGACTCGCCATCGGTGGCGCAATTGGCTATGTCGGCGGCGGCTGGCTGTTTGACATGGGCAAGGCCCTGGCACAGCCTGAGCTGCCCTGGATGATGCTCGGTATTATTGGCTTCATCACCTTCCTGGCGCTGGGCTGGCAATTCAGTCTCAAACGCCCAACGCGAGGTATGCTGGAACCAGACGCCTGATAGCCGAACCCGCGCCCGGGCACTTTTCAGTTTTTTCTGCTGGCGTCCGGGGCGCTGGTACTCGATGATGCTTTGTGTCACGATTACGCCACATGCATCATGTTGAGGAACCCCATGAAAAAGTTTTTTTTTGCCGCTGCACTGATTGTCAGCGGCCTGTTGGTTGGTTGTAATCAACTCACGCAATACACGGTTAGCGAGCAAGAAATTAATCAAGCCCTGGCAAAGCATAATAACTTTTCAAAAGACATCGGTTTGCCCGGCGTTGCTGAAGCACATATCGTACTGAATAATCTCGCCAGCCAGATTGGTCGTGAAGAGCCAAACAAAGTAACCCTGACCGGCGATGCCAACCTGGACATGAACTCCCTGTTTGGCAGTCAGAAAGCGACCATGAAGCTGAAGCTGAAAGCCTTACCGGTTTTCAATAAAGAAAAAGGCGCGATTTATCTGCAAGAGATGGAAGTCGTCGACGCCACCGTCACGCCAGAGAAAATGCAGTCAGTACTGCAAACCCTGATGCCTTATTTAAATCAGTCGCTGCGTAACTATTTCAACCAGCAACCAGCGTACATTCTGAAGGAAGACAGCAGCCAGGGTGAAGCGCTGGCGAAAAAACTGGCGAAAGGTATTGAGGTCAAACCGGGTGAAATCATCATCCCGTTCACCGACTAATAAAACTGAGGGCGCTGATGCGCCCTTTTTTTTCGTGCAAACGAAAACGTTTCCGCTTATCCTTTGTTTCCGGCAAAAAAGACCATCCTCAGCCGGAGCATATTGATGACTGCACCATCCCAGGTTTTAAAGATCCGCCGCCCAGACGACTGGCATCTTCACTTTCGCGATGGCGACATGTTAAAAACTGTCGTGCCCTATACCAGTGAAGTTTATGGCCGCGCCATTGTCATGCCGAACCTGGTACCGCCCGTCACCACGGTTGACGCGGCTATCGCTTATCGCCAGCGCATTCTTGACGCGGTACCTGCCGGACACGACTTCACGCCATTAATGACCTGCTACTTAACGGATACGCTGGATCCCAACGAGCTGGAACGTGGATTCAACGAAGGCGTATTCACCGCGGCAAAACTCTATCCAGCCAATGCCACCACCAACTCGACGCATGGCGTAACCTCTATTGACGCCATCATGCCAGTGCTGGAGCGGATGGAAAAATTGGGTATGCCACTGCTGGTGCACGGCGAAGTCACCCATGCAGATATCGATATTTTCGATCGCGAAGCGCGCTTTATTGAAACGGTGATGGAGCCGCTGCGTCAGCGTTTGACCTCGCTGAAAGTGGTGTTCGAGCATATCACCACCAAAGATGCTGCCGAATACGTTCGCGACGGTAACGAACTTTTGGCTGCGACCATTACGCCACAGCACCTGATGTTTAACCGCAACCACATGCTGGTTGGTGGGATTCGCCCTCACCTGTATTGCCTGCCAATCCTCAAACGTAACGTCCACCAACAGGCGCTGCGTGAACTGGTTGCCAGCGGGTTTAAGCGCGCATTCCTCGGTACCGACTCAGCGCCGCACGCTCGTCATCGCAAAGAGTCAAGCTGTGGCTGTGCGGGCTGTTTTAATGCACCGACCGCGCTGGGCAGCTATGCCACCGTGTTTGAAGAGATGAATGCGCTCGACCATTTCGAAGCCTTCTGCTCACTCAACGGCCCACAGTTCTATGGCTTGCCGGTAAATGAGACCTTTATTGAGCTGGAACGCGTGGAGCACCTGGTTCCTGAGAGCATTGCACTGGAAGACGATACGCTGGTGCCTTTCCTGGGTGGCGAAACGGTACGCTGGTCAGTAAAAAGCTAAAAAAAGTGTAGCCAACTGATGCGAATAACTGTATAAATAAACAGTATATTCCACAGGGGGCTACTATGCGTATTGAAGTCACTATTGCCAAAACTTCACCTTTACCTGCCGGTGCAATTGACGCACTGGCAGGTGAACTCTCCCGCCGTATTCAGCACCATTTTCCAGATAACGAAGGTAACGTTACCGTCCGTTATGCCGGCGCAAACAATTTGTCGGTTATTGGCGCGACTAAAGAGGACAAAGAACGCATCAGCGAGATCCTACAGGAAACCTGGGAAAGCGCGGATGACTGGTTCATCAACGAATAAATAATGATATGCAGTGATGTTTGTTTGCCGGGTCGCCCCGGCTTTTTTATACACACTATCCTGTAATCAATCGCGCATTTCTTCTGACGAGTTTTTAATTTAATATTAACTCACCGATTATCTTTTAACCAATACAACAAAATAATTGTGCAACATACTAAAAAAAAATGAATAACATGTTGGTTTCTTAGTCAGATAACGCTGAAAACAAAAAATTTATGCCCTTCCCTCTTTAAATTTTCAATGAATATCCTTATTTATTGATATACTGAAGTTGCTTCAGAAAAAAACGCATTGAACCTCGAAAACCGTTGTCTAGTAACACGAATTAGGGGGCATGATGGAAAAGAATAATGAAGTCATTCAGACTCATCCGCTTGTAGGGTGGGACATCAGCACTGTTGATAGCTACGATGCGCTGATGCTGCGTTTGCACTACCAGACCCCGAATCGCCCTGACCCGGATGGGACTGAAGTTGGTCAAACGCTCTGGTTAACCACTGATGTTGCCAGGCAATTTATTTCGATATTAGAAGCAGGAATCGCCAAAATTGAATCTGGCGATTACCAGGTAAATGAGTATCAGCGACATTAAACCTGATACATCCAACCATCAAAAGGCACCTTAACGGTGCCTTTCTTATTTCCAGGTTGAATATTCCGGGTCAGTTATTTAACCTGCTACTATCGCGATTGCAGAGAGAAGCGGATGAAATACGACTTAATCATTATTGGCAGCGGTTCAGTAGGCGCCGCAGCTGGATACTATGCCACTCGTGCCGGTCTGAAGGTTCTGATGATCGATGCACATATGCCTCCTCATCAGCAGGGCAGCCACCACGGCGACACTCGATTAATTCGTCATGCTTATGGCGAAGGTGAAAAATACGTTCCGCTGGTACTACGTGCGCAAACATTGTGGGATGAACTGTCCACCCATAATGAAGAACCGATTTTTGTTCGCTCCGGTGTTATCAACCTCGGTCCGGCAGAGTCCACCTTCTTAGCGACCGCAGCGCAAAGCGCCAAACAGTGGCAACTCAACGTTGAACAACTGGATGCGGCAGCCATCATGGCGCGCTGGCCGGAGATTCGTGTACCTGACAACTATATCGGTCTGTTTGAAGCGGAGTCCGGTTTTTTACGCAGTGAGTTAGCAATTAAAACCTGGATCCGTCTGGCGGAAGAAGCAGGCTGTGCGCAACTGTTTAAATGCCCGGTCAGCGCAATTCATCACGGTGATGATGGCATCACGGTAGAAACGGCTGACGGTGACTACCACGCGAAAAAAGCAGTGATCAGCGCCGGTACCTGGGTGCAGGCTTTAGTCCCTGAACTACCGATACAACCGGTGCGCAAAGTGTTCGCCTGGTATCAGGCCGATGGGCGCTACAGCGTTAAGAATAACTTCCCAGCCTTCACCGGCGAGCTGCCAAATGGTGATCAATACTACGGTTTCCCGGCAGAAAACGACGAACTGAAAATTGGTAAGCACAACGGCGGACAAGTCATTCACTCTGCTGATGAGCGTAAGCCATTTGCCGCTGTAGCCAGCGATGGTTCTGAAGCCTTCCCATTCCTGCGCACAATTCTACCGGGCGTTGGCTGCTGCCTACACGGCGCGTCCTGCACTTACGATAATTCACCGGATGAAGACTTTATTATCGATACTCTGCCAGCGCACGACAACACGCTAATCATTACCGGGCTGAGCGGACATGGCTTTAAGTTTGCCTCTGTTCTGGGAGAGATTGCGGCAAACTTCGCTCAGGACAAACCGTCTGACTTTGACCTGACCCCCTTCAGGCTAAGCCGTTTTAAGTGATAATAAATGAATGGCCTCGATGGTGAGGCCATTTTTAATGACAGGAATAACGTTAATGCGCCGTATCTTTCACTATCTTGTTAATAATATTCGCGAGCATCTTATGCTCTACATTATTTTATGGTCGCTGCTGGCCATTATGGATGTAATATATATTATGTTTTTCTGATTCCTGCGCGCTGACAATAATTGACAAAAATTGAAATTATCTTAATTTTCATTGCAATAAACTGAACAATAATAAAAATCATAACCACCCATAAACCAAGCATTATCACCTACTCTCACACTAATCCCTTGATGATTAATTCAATAATCAGTCAACTTTACTGAACAAAAAATAAATATCATCACCATTGTTATTTATTAGTTGCATTAATGTCTTTTACACGCCATTTTCATTCACTTCTGAAATATCAATCGGTGTGCTTATGCAATTCAAAAATAGTTCACAGCGCTATGGCGTAGTGTCAGCCACATTACATTGGCTGGTTGCGATTGCTGTATATGGCATGTTCGCGTTGGGCTTATGGATGGTCACGCTTAGTTACTATGACGGCTGGTATCACCAGGCCCCTGAACTGCATAAAAGCATCGGCATCCTTCTCATGATGGGACTGGTTATCCGCGTTGTCTGGCGGTTGTTCTCTCCTCCACCTGCTGCGTTGGCAAGCTACTCCCGTTTAACCCGCATCGCAGCGGCAATGGGTCACCTCGCTCTTTATTTGCTGCTCTTTTCAATTGTCATCAGCGGATATCTAATTTCCACCGCAGATGGCAAAGCGATAAGCGTCTTTGGTTGGTTCGACATTCCAGCCACCGTTGCCAACGCTGGTGCTCAGGCCGACCTCGCCGGTAGCTTGCACCTGTGGCTTGCGTGGACCGTGGTGATTTTATCCCTACTGCACGGACTGATGGCCCTGAAACATCACTTTATTGATAACGACGATACCCTCAATCGCATGTTGGGAAAATCGTCATCTGACTATGGAGCTTAAAATGAAAAAAAACCTGCTGGGACTTACACTCGCCTCTCTGTTATTCACCACCGGGTCAGCCGTGGCGGCAGATTACAAAATTGACAAGGAAGGACAGCATGCCTTTGTTAATTTCCGTATTCAGCATCTGGGTTACAGCTGGCTGTACGGCACATTTAAAGATTTCGACGGTACGTTTACCTTTGATGAGAAAAATCCCGCAGCCGATAAGGTTAACGTAACCATCAACACCAACAGTGTTGACACTAATCACGCCGAACGTGACAAGCATCTGCGCAGCGCAGATTTCCTTAACGTAGCAAAATTCCCGCAGGCGACCTTCAGCTCCACCAGCGTGAAGAAAGAAGGTAATGACCTGGATATCACCGGTAATTTAACCCTGAACGGCGTTACCAAACCGGTTACGCTGGACGCGAAGCTCATCGGTCAGGGCGGCGATCCTTGGGGCGGTACGCGCGCTGGTTTTGAAGCGCAAGGTAAGATTAAGCTGAAGGATTTCAACATCACCACCGATCTCGGTCCGGCGTCGCAGGAAGTCGATTTGATCATCTCAGTGGAAGGTGTGCAACAGAAGTAACGCATGAATGGCCGGATGGGGCTCAAGCCACCATCCGGCATAGCGACTATTGTGCAGGGTCTGGAATACCCAGTTTGGTATTCAGTTGACCACGTGATTTATTAAAGATTTTATTGCCATTTTCACGCCCAGCGCGACGACGCCGTTGTTCCTCTTCCGGCAACTCACTCTCTTCGCTACACAGCTCGCTACAGCAGCCTTTATATTTCTGCGCACAAGCCGGGCACTGAATAAACAACAGATGGCAGCCATCATTTTTGCAATTAGTATGGCTATCGCACGCCGTGCCGCACTGATGGCAATGTGCGATAACATCTTCAGAGATCCTTTCGCCCATGCGCTCATCAAAGACAAAGTTTTTACCGATAAAACGCACCGGAAGTCCCTGCTCACGCGCCTTGCGGGCATACTCAATAATACCGCCCTCAATGTGCCAGACTTTGCTAAATCCATTGTGTTTCATCCAGGCGCTAGCTTTCTCACAGCGGATCCCACCCGTGCAGTACATCACGATTTTTTTATCTTTATGCGCCTGCATCATTTCAACAGCTTTCGGCAACTGATCGCGGAATGTGTCTGCCGGGATCTCCAGCGCATTCTCGAAGTGACCCACCTCATATTCATAGTGGTTGCGCATATCAATGAATACCGCTTCAGGATCGTCCAGCATGGCATTCACTTCTGCTGCCTTGAGATAATCCCCCACGTTGCTGGCGTCAAAGTCAGGATCGTCAATACCATCCGCCACGATACGTTCACGGACTTTCATACGCAGTACCCAGAACGATTTACCGTCATCATCCAGCGCAATATTCAGACGTAAATCGTTCAATGCAGGATCAAACGCATAGAGTTGCTGGCGAAATGCCTCGACGTTGCTTTGCGGTACGCTGATTTGCGCGTTAATTCCTTCATGGGCAAGATATACTCGCCCGAAGACGTTCAATGCGGTGAACATCTGGTACAGTGCATCACGCGTGTGCTGAGGATTGGCAATGGTGAAATATTTATAGAATGAGATCGTCGTACGCGGCTCGGTCTCGGCCAGCATTTTGGCTTTGAGGGCGTCGTTCGAAATGCGGTTGTGTAACACTGGCATGGTGTACGTATCCTGCAAATAGGGAATAAATGAAAATCGGCGGCATAATAAAGCAAACATCGCCAATTTACATCCACACATTTTACGCTACATTTCATACTTCACTATAAAGTTGCAACAACAATTGCGGAATTAATCACCGTTCTCCCGTCACAAATTTTTGATACGCGCGAAAAAATGCGACAATACAGGGAATTGGTCGTTTGAAGACAGGATAGACATGACGAATTTACCCAAGTTTTCGGCTGCGTTACTGCATCCACGTTATTGGTTAACCTGGCTGGGTATTGGCATCCTTTGGTTAATCGTGCAGTTACCCTACCCCATCCTCTTTAAGTTGGGCTGTGCATTAGGTCGACTGGCGCTACGTTTGATGAAACGTCGGGCAAAAATTGTTTCCCGAAATCTGGAACTGTGCTTCCCGCAGATGAGTGAGCAGGAACGCCAGCAGATGGTCGTCAAGAACTTCGAATCAGTGGGCATGGGCGTAATGGAAACCGGGATGGCCTGGTTTTGGTCCGATAAGCGTATTTCACGCTGGACTGAAGTGATCGGGATGGAACATATCCGTGACGTTCAGGCGCAAAAACGCGGGATCCTATTAGTGGGTCTGCACTTTCTGACTCTGGAACTGGGTGCGCGTCAGTTTGGTTTGCAGGAACCGGGTATTGGTGTGTATCGCCCTAACGACAACCCGCTTCTCGACTGGCTACAAACCTGGGGCCGTATGCGCTCGAATAAATCAATGCTCGATCGTAAAGACCTGAAAGGGATGATTAAAGCGTTGAAAAAGGGCGAAGTGGTCTGGTACGCGCCGGATCACGATTACGGCCCTCGTGCCAGTGTGTTTGTACCACTTTTTGCTGTTGAACAAGCCGCAACAACCTCTGGGACCTGGATGCTTTCACGCATGTCCAATGCCTGCCTGGTACCGTTTGTTCCTCGCCGCAAACCTGACGGTAAAGGGTATCAATTGATTATGCTGCCTCCGGAGTGTTCACCGCCTTTGGACGACGCAGAGACCACTGCTGCGTGGATGAACAAAATTGTTGAGCAATGCATCATGATGGCACCAGAGCAGTATATGTGGCTGCATCGTCGCTTCAAGACGCGCCCTGAAGGTTCTCCTTCCCTGTACTAAAACACTGTTGCAGTCCTGTGGGCTGCAACACCTTCCCTGCCTGCTTTAGGTTTAACTGCTATCCGCATTGCAGCAATTATCTACCAGGCGCATAATTAGCCTGCTTACTTATACTCAATCGATAGCGCAAACAGCGCGCCACACTGCGGAACGCTATGTCACCCTCAGATGCTCCCATAAACTGGAAACGCAACCTCACTGTTGCCTGGTTAGGTTGTTTTTTAACCGGCGCAGCATTTAGCCTGGTCATGCCCTTTTTGCCCCTTTACGTCGAAAGTCTCGGCGTCACGGGACATAGTGCACTGAATATGTGGTCAGGCCTGGTCTTCAGCATCACCTTTCTTTTTTCCGCCATCGCCTCTCCTTTCTGGGGTGGCCTTGCCGATCGCAAGGGGCGAAAAATCATGCTGCTACGGTCTGCGTTGGGTATGGCTGTTGTGATGCTGCTGATGGGACTGGCGCAAAATATCTGGCAGTTCTTGATCCTGCGCGCCTTGTTGGGGCTGCTTGGTGGATTCATCCCCAATGCGAATGCACTGATCGCCACCCAGGTTCCACGCAATAAAAGCGGCTGGGCACTGGGAACGCTTTCCACCGGTGGTGTTAGTGGCGCACTGCTCGGGCCGCTGGCGGGCGGCCTCCTCGCGGATCAGTACGGACTGCGCCCCGTATTTTTCATCACCGCCAGCGTGCTGCTGGTCTGCTTCATCTTGACGCTATTTTTTATCCGCGAGCGATTCCAGCCAGTGAGCAAGAAGGAAATGCTGCACATTCGTGAAGTCGTGGCCTCTTTAAAGAACCCCAAACTGGTGCTGAGCCTGTTTGTCACCACTTTGATCATTCAGGTAGCCACCGGTTCTATCGCGCCAATACTGACACTGTACGTTCGAGAATTGGCTGACAACGTCAGCAATATTGCGTTTATCAGTGGGATGATAGCCTCAGTCCCCGGCGTTGCGGCATTAATCAGCGCCCCTAAACTTGGCAAATTAGGCGATCGGATTGGCCCGGAGAAGATCCTGATCGTCGCGCTGATCGTTTCCGTGTTACTGCTAATTCCAATGTCATTTGTCCAGACGCCCTGGCAGCTTGGTATTCTGCGCTTTTTATTGGGGGCGGCCGACGGCGCTCTGCTCCCGGCGGTACAAACGCTGCTGGTCTATAACTCGACTAATCAAATAGCTGGACGTATTTTCAGTTATAACCAGTCATTTCGCGACATTGGTAACGTAACAGGGCCTCTAATGGGGGCAGCGATATCCGCCAACTACGGTTTTCGTGCTGTATTCTGTGTGACCGCAGGAGTCGTACTGTTCAACGCCCTGTACTCGTGGAATAGCCTGCGCCGTCGTCGGAGTACAGAGGTCGTGGGATGATTTATATATTCATATTCTTAGGTTCAGAATAAAAATTATCTCACATGACATATATTTCAGTCTTAATGATAATAGTAACACACCTTATTTCTGCCAGAATTTTTGGCTTCATACAAAGCGGCATCAGCATATGAAACAACTTTATCCGCTGATTCATCATCAATTTTACTGCAATATACACCGATACTTATCGTCATTTTTTCTTTTAAATAATATGAATTTGGTATTGTCGTACCATTCTCGACATTTCGCCTAATTCGTTCTGCAACAACAATTGCCTCATCTTGATCGTTACACTTAAGAAGGATCGCAAATTCTTCGCCACCTACTCTGGCAAAAATATCCGTATCTCTGATTGATTTATTGATAATATCGACAATGCTGATTATTACTCTGTCACCTTCCTGATGACCGTAGGTATCGTTAATCCGTTTGAATTTATCAATATCCAGAACCATTACACACACTACACCTTTTGCTAATGATGATTTTAATGACTTATAGAATAATTTACGATTATATATTTTAGTCATTGCGTCTTTAATAGCTGAGTCCCTTTCTTTTTTTAAGATGATGAAGGTGTTGTACATCAGTATTGAGATTATACACAGGGCACTTATCACCTCAATCCCCCGGCTAACATACCAAATATACATGCTATATTCATCCAGGCTCAGAAGTAGTACATTGGTCAATATTGCAGAGCAACACAGTAGCCCTATACTTTTCCACAAGATGTTGTGCGTTTTGGTTTTAATGATTAAATACAACAGGACCAGTCCCCAGGATACAATAAGCGAATAAATGTACCCAATATGCCAGTGCACCGTGACATTATCAGGCTTCAGGCTTGTTATCTCGAGTGTAAAATTAGGGTTGTAACTGGCCAGAGTGTGCGCCATCACCGCGATAACTAGCATGATTAAAAATGACAGAACGATATAGCAAGGTTCTCTTTCTTTGGTTTCAATAACTGTCGATGATGTTTTATAACATTTCAATGAAACAAATAGCAGAGCGATGAAACTAATCTGCCGAAAGTAATAGAATATAGCTATATCGTTAGTTCTTTTTTCGATTGATGCATAATCATTAATTAAGTCCTGAACGATGTAGATAGTCTCGACGAAAAATATGTTATTGCCAAGAAACGCCATGCCTAATATCATGAGGCAGGTGAGATCTTTTCTACAAAGATACTGAAATAGCATAAACAGAAAAATTATCCCATATAAAAAGAACAACCCTACAATTATAATCAGATATACAGTTTGCGGGACACTTTGCATCGTTAATTTAAATTGTGTAAGACACAAACCACCAAGAATATAGCTAGCCAAACAGATTATATAGAAAGCCATTAATCTTCCATTATTTGAATTATAGTTATCCATAACAACCTTAAGGTAAATCTTAATTTTGCATTTTATATAATACAGCATAAGATTTTGCAAACTATTATACCCGCACAATTTCAATAACATTAATTCATTTCTTATTTAATGGTTTCTTATAGATTTATAACCTTTGTCATTAATAATATTTTATTATGTATACTATTTTTGTATCACTCACACCATTCACAACCTCTATACGCAAAAGACGCATTGTCACTTCCAGAGACACCACTAAGTTTAGCCACTTTCATTGATTACCTCTGTAACACTTCCGTATTGGGCATTAATTTTCTCCTTTACTTTTATTGGGTTATGCAATGTTAATTCATAAGCGTTCGCATCCCTCCCTCTAAAACACATAAAAAATGGTGTTTAAAACTGAAGATTTTCTAATATAACGCCAGCTTTTATTTATTTGATTTTCATTACTGCATTGCAAACCACATACATTACTCTTTTTTCTTGAATTTTTTTCCTGATATTACGTAGGCTTCAGTATCTGCCAATGTAAATTTTTTCATAAACTACCGAAGTTACTTTCACCTGCTCTCGTTGGCATTGCAGGCAGTAATCATCTGATTGTGTTAGCCACGCAGCTAACGGGTTTGACGCTCTGCGGATCGCCGTCTATAGATTGAATCATCCCCCTTTATTGTTCGCCTTAGGAGAAGAAATATGGCAAAGAATGACATGAATTTTTATGCCACGTTGGAAGAGGCTATTGATGCGGCTCGTGAAGTGTTTCTGGCTGATAACCCTGACCTTGAGTCAGACGATGCCAGCGTTCAACAGCTAAGCATCCAAAAATACGTGCTACAGGATGGCGACATTATGTGGCAAGCAGAATTCTTTGCTGACGAGGATGATGTAGATGGTGAATGTCTACCAATGCTGAGCGGAGAAGCGGCCCAGAGCGTTTTTGATGGCGACTATGATGAAATTGAAATCCGCCAGGAGTGGCAGGAAGAAAATACGCTTCACGAATGGGATGAGGGTGAATTCCAGCTGGAACCTCCCCTTGATACTGAAGAGGGTCAAACCGCAGCCGATGAATGGGATGAGCGATAGTTACTCGTAAGGTCCATGATGAATATCGAGCGGGAGCAGCAACGTATCAAACACTAGCGAAAAAGGCAGATCGAGGATAGTGACGTAGCGCCATGCCGAGTCCCGAACATCCCATTGCACGCCAGGATAGTATTGATTTCCGTGTCCTTGCCCTGGGATGGTACGACTAATAATGCTGCCGCATCCGCTCAGGAAGAAGATCATTATTCCTACAGCCAATATTCGCACCTGCTACCTCACGACTCATTCTATTCAATATAAAAAAATACCGGCACCAGGCCGGTATTTTCACGTTACAGAACGCTTATTTTTTCCTGAGCGCCAACGGGTTCAGAGTCAATCCCTGATAGTAGTTCACCCACGAAGAATACTTATCAGGTGAATTCCAGACGCGATAATGTAAACGTGCCATGGTCACCGGATCGCTCAACAATACAAGGCGGCGATCGCGATTCAGTTTCTCCGGCGTTTCGTTCAGCGCCTGTTCCACATGACGATCGCGTGCAATCTCCAGCACGTTGCTGGCGCGGTGGCGTGCAGTCGCCATGGCCGTGGCCAGTGCGTTAAACGACGGGTTAAACACCGCATGCATAAAGCCATCGTCCAGCGTACGTTTACGGTTCATCACCAGATAAGTGTCGGTATCCACCAGCACCTGCGGCGGGGAATACTCTTCCGGGATCAGGAACAGCTTCCAGCGCTTGGTACGTAACCCCACCGTGGAACGACTGGAAATCACGGAAACAAACGGCGACAGGATCAGCGAGAAGACAATCGGTGCCAGCCAGAACAGGAAACGCAGATCCAGCCAGGCCATACCCACAGCCCACACCAGCCCCAACAGTAACTGAGAACCATGACGCATAAACGCTTCACCCCATGGTGTGGAATCGTCATCGCGCTGCGGCGAATTCCACACCACTTCCCAACCGAGGAAAGCGCTCACGACGAAGACGGTATGGAACAGCATGCGCACCGGTGCCAGCAGCACGGAGAACAGAACCTCCAGCAGCAGCGACAGCGTAACGCGGATAAACCCGCCGTACTCTTTCGTCCCTTTACACCAGATGAGCAAAATACTCAGCAACTTCGGCAGGAACAACAGCACCATCGTTGAAGCAAACAGCGCGATCGCCAGTTCAGGTCGCCATTGCGGCCATACCGGGAATAGCTGACGCGGTTGCAGGAAGTACTGCGGTTCCGTCAACGCATGCACCACCTGCAATGCAGTAGAGAGCGCGAGGAACATAAACCACAGCGGCGCGGACAGATAGGACATCACACCAGTCAGGAACACCGCACGGTGAACCGGGTGCATCCCCTTAACCAGGAACAGACGGAAGTTCATCAAGTTGCCGTGGCACCAGCGACGGTCACGCTTGAGTTCATCCAGCAGGTTCGGCGGTAGCTCTTCATAAGAGCCCGGCAGATCGTAAGCAATCCACACGCCCCAGCCAGCACGACGCATCAACGCCGCTTCCACGAAGTCATGGGAGAGAATCGATCCCGCAAACGAACCTTCGCCCGGTAACGGCGCGAGCGCACAGTGCTCGATAAACGGCTTCACGCGAATAATCGCGTTATGGCCCCAGTAGTGTGATTCGCCTAACTGCCAGAAGTGAAGCCCGGCGGTAAACAGCGGCCCATAAACACGGGTCGCAAACTGTTGACAGCGCGCATACAGCGTATCCATACCGGAAGCCTTCGGTGAAGACTGGATAATCCCGGCATTCGGATTCGCTTCCATCAGGCGCACCAGGCCGCTCAGACAGTCACCGCTCATCACTGAATCCGCATCCAGCACAACCATGTAGCTGTACTGATTTCCCCAGCGACGGCAGAAGTCATCAATGTTGCCGCTTTTACGCTTCACGCGACGACGACGACGACGGTAGAAAATCTGTCCTTCGCCCTGCACTTCGGCAATCAGCTCCATCCACGCTTTTTGTTCTGCCACGCAGATATCAGGATTGTAGCTGTCGCTCAGAATGTAAACATCGAAATGCTCAGCGTTGCCCGTTGCTTTGACCGACTCCCACGTGGCGCGAAGTCCCGCGAATACGCGATCAACGTCCTCGTTACAGATTGGCATAATCAACGCCGTACGGTGTTCAGGATTCAACGGTTCATCCCCGACCGTTGAGGCCGAGATACTGTACTTATCCCGTCCAATCAGCAATTGCAGAAAGCCCATCAGCGCGGTCCAGAACCCCGCTGATACCCAACAGAAAAGTACAGCAAACAAAATAAGAATGCCGGTCTGGAGCATGTAGGGCAGCAGTTGCATAAAGGAGACCCACAAATCCTGCCCCATCATGTCTGCAGGATTAATGAATGCCCACCCCTGATAAGGAAGGATCGTCTTCATATACCAGGTTGCAACGACCGTTTGCGCCAGCGTTAAGATCAACAGCGTATAGCGGCGTATGGTGCCTACGGTACGCCATTTTTGCTCGCTCTCTTGTTCTTCTTTAGTCAAACGCGAAAGATAACGCGGAGTCACATCGCGCCCACGCAGACGATCCCAAAAACGCCCAACCGGGTTGGTACGCCAGGGATCGGGGAACATAGAGGTACGCGTTGCTTTTGGCATCGCCTGTAACTGATCGCGCCCCTCATCGTCCTTAACCAACTGCTCTTTAGCCAGAGAATCCGGCCATGCTTGCTCAAGACGAGCTTTTACAGAACCCTGCGGTGAATCATCTTCGCGCGAGTACGTACGATGCTCAGCATCCAGCGCCTGATGAACGGCGCGGATGTCAGTTTTCGGCAGTGCCGCTTTTTCGATATCCGAAAGCGGCATTGCGTCAATATACTCAGTTGTCTTATTCATTGGCAGGTAACTGGTAGCTCCAGGTTTCACTCAGCGTCTGATCTGCATTGACCAGGGCAGCACGCATTTCAGTGGTTTTCTTCACGTCTTTCACTTTCACGCGCAATACCAAACGCCAACCTTTAGTGACCGGGTTGTAGCGCACGGTGTTTTCAACGATTTCACCGTTGTCACCAATACTGGTTTGTGCAGTAACCGGCGTATCCTGCGGCAGCTTTTTCATATCGGTGCCGGAAAAGTCCACCACAAACGCGATGGTACCGTCAGGCTGACGAATGAGATTGGACTGTTTAACATCACCGGTAGAACGACGTGTCTGCTGTACCCAAGCGTTATCAGGCGCATGAAGCTTGTCTTCATCACGCGTGAACGTCAGGGTATATTTAAAGTTCATTTCTTTACCGGCTTCAGGCAGCTGATCCGGGGTCCAGTACGCAACGATGTTATCGTTCGTTTCATCGTTAGTTGGAATTTCAACTAACTCAATCTTACCTTTGCCCCAATCGCCTTTTGGCGTGATCCAGGCGCTCGGGCGCAGATCGTAACGATCGTCGATGTCTTCAAAACGCGAGAACTGACGGCCACGCTGCAACAGACCGAAACCTTGCGGATTTTCCATAGCAAAGCTGCTCACCGCGAGATGTTTCGGGTTATTCAGCGGACGCCAAATCCATTCGCCGTTGCCAGCGTGGATGGACAAACCGTTAGAGTCATGCAGTTCTGGACGATAGTTAGTCGTCGGAGAAGGCTGGTTCGGTCCATACAGGAACATACTGGTTAACGGTGCCACGCCAAGTTTGCCTACTTTGTCGCGCAGATAAACTTTGGACTGAACATCGACTACCGTGTCACGACCAGGAATGATGACAAAGCGATACGCTCCGGTTGCACGCGGAGAATCCAGTAAGGCATAAATGGTTAAACGTTTATCAGTTGGTTTCGGACGCTCGATCCAAAACTCACGAAAGCGGGGAAATTCTTCACCAGAAGGCAGAGCGGTATCAATCGCGAGACCGCGCGCAGAAAGGCCGTAGACCTGGCCTGCACCCAGAACACGGAAATAGCTGGCACCGAGCATGCTGACGATTTCGTCGTTTTTATCTTTGCTGTTGATCGGATACAGCACTTTGAACCCGGCGAAACCGAGATCTTTTACCGTGTCTTTATCATGCTGAACATCGCCGAAATTAAAGTAATCCGGGCTGTATTTGATTCTTTTCACCGCAGTAGCGGTCACTTCGTTGATTTTGACCGGCGTGTCGAAGTACATACCCTGGTGGTAGAACTCGAGCTTAAATGGGGTCTTGAGATTGCTCCAGTAGGCTTTATCGCGATTAAACTGGATCTGCTGATAATCCGCATATTTCATGTCGCGGAAAACGGAGGGCAAGTTACTTTTTGGCGCCTCATAGCCTTTATCGGCTAAGGATTGAGCTTGTTTTGCAACATCATCAATGCTGAATGCCCAGCTTGATGATGTGTACAGCGTTAACATGACTGCTGCACCCAACCAACGCATTTTCATCATTTGTAGTTTATGTTTCATAATTAGTAAGCACTTCCCCCTTTGTGTGCTTATATTGATCCGATCCATTTTAATGGATAATCGGGTATTCCGACAACTGAATCCCTGTATTGTTCGCGCGCTGGCTCATGGTTTAAGCAGGTTCGTCTGCCTGTTTTCACTTTGCGTGCTTATCCTGGAGACAGGTTGTTAGACTTCGTGTAGGGTTGCCCTCGAATGTAACCATTATTCGTCTTAGGGATAAGACGAAAAGTCTGAGAATACATAACTGTCTATGAGCTCTGTATCACCACCACGCGAATATTTTCTTGACTCCATCCGTGCCTGGCTAATGTTGTTAGGGATCCCGTTTCATATTTCATTGATCTACTCCACCCACACATGGCACGTGAACAGCGCAGAACCATCGTGGTGGTTGACCTTGTTCAATGACTTTATCCATGCTTTTCGCATGCAAGTCTTCTTTGTCATTTCGGGTTATTTTTCCTACATGCTATTTCTACGCTATCCGATAAAGCGCTGGTGGAAAGTGCGTGTAGAACGCGTGGGGATCCCTATGCTGACCGCGATTCCACTGCTTACGCTGCCGCAATTTATCATGCTGCAATACGTGAAAGGCAAAGCAGACAGCTGGCATACCCTCAGCGGCTACGATAAATACAACGCGCTGGCCTGGGAGCTGATTTCCCATCTGTGGTTTTTACTGGTTCTCGTGGTGTTAACAACCCTGAGCATGTGGGTGTTTACCCAGATGAAACACAGATTGACGCAAAGCGACGTCGGCAGCGCGCCTGCGGTGTCAATGACGAAGTTAACGCTGATTTTTGCAGTGCTGGGTTTCGGTTATGCCGCCGTCAGAAGGACGATTTTCATCCTCTACCCTTCGATTCTCAGCGATGGCATGTTTAATTTTATCGTTATGCAAACGTTGTTTTATGTGCCTTTCTTTATGCTCGGTGCGCTGGCGTTTATCAATCCTAATCTGAAAGCGCTGTTTACCACGCCATCACGCGGCTGCACACTAGGCGCCGCATGCGCATTTGTCGCATACCTGTTCAATCAACGTTACGGCAACGGCGATGCCTGGATGTATGAAACTGAATATGTCATTACCATGGTCATGGGCCTGTGGATGGTGAACGTCGTCTTTTCACTTGGTCACCGTTTGCTGAATTTTCAGTCAGCCCGCGTAACCTATTTTGTCAACGCATCTCTGTTTATCTATCTGGTGCATCATCCGTTAACGCTGTTTTTTGGCGCTTACATCACACCGCATATCAAGTCGAATCTGCTGGGTTTTCTCTGCGGTCTGCTGTTTGTGGTCGGGATTGCGGTAATACTGTACGAAATCCATTTACGGATCCCGGTGCTGAAGTTTCTCTTTTCGGGTAAACCAGCCGTCAGGCAGGATAAAAACAAGGCCGTGGCCGGTTAGTTATCTTGCATTGAATGGTTCAGAGCAACCATTCAATGGGCAACACGGACGCCAACTTTACCAGCACCCGCTTCCAGAATCCTGTGGCGGGTTCTTTTTTCAGTACTTGTTCACTGCCAGAATGTCTGTCGACCCAATTGATTCTTCCCCACCGATCAAGACGTAGTTGCCAGGCCATTTCACGCTGGCTTTGCATAAAACGTTTATGAATCAACTCGGCCAGTACTTCACTCTCAATCACAAACCCCATTTCCGTATTGAGCAGCGTTGAACGGGGATCAAAATTAAGCGAGCCGATAAACACTTTACGACCGTCAATACTGAAGGTTTTCGCATGCAGGCTGGAGCCTGAATTACCGGTTAATCCCCGGTCATGTACTGCTGAAACGCGATCGCGAGTTGGTTTGAGCTCGTATAACTCCACACCGTAGCGCAAGAGCTTTTTTCGCCAGCGTGCATAGCCTGCGTGAACGACTGCGACATCATTCGCCGCCAGAGAATTAGTTAAAATCGCGATCTTAACGCCTTTTCTCACCAGTCTCAGGAGCTGCGCCACACCGGCGCGAGTTGGTACAAAGTAGGCGGAAATAATATCAATACGCTCGGTGGGAGATCCCATCACGTCAAACAAACGCTGCGGTAATAGTGAGTGGCGCGGCGCTTTCCCCTCTCCTTTTGCGGGATCATCACTCAGCAAGCGCGTTCTCGCCCAAATCAGCGGTAGCGACCTCTGATCGAGGTGGGTCATAAACTGGCTGGTTTCCAGCTTATGTAGATAGCGACGCGTGATGTCATCGTTATACCAGGATTCTGGAAGTTCGATTTTTTGCGTTGAAGCTGGCTCAGCCACCTCAAGTACATTTTGCAATGTTGAAACCGAGCGGCAGTGCCAGTAACGCTCAAAGTCGTCAGCAACATCCTGGACCACCGGCCCGATAGCCATAACATCCAGATCGGAAAACAGCGGTTGTTCGCCTGTGCCAAAATAGGCATCGCCGATATTTCGCCCGCCCACGAGAGTTACGACGCCGTCAGCGGTATAACTTTTATTGTGCATACGTCGATTCAACCGGGCAAAATCGGTTAAATAGCCTAGTGCACGCAGGATACGAAAGGAAAAGGGATTAAACAGACGGATTTCTATATTAGGGTGATTGTCCAGCAAACGCAGCGTGTCATCCAGACCTGGCGTGTTGTTATCATCCAGCAACAAACGCACCCGGACGCCCCGCTTCGCCGCGGCCAGCAAAACGGAAAATAGTAATAGCCCGGACATGTCGCTTTCCCAGATGTAATACTGAACATCCAGGGTACGTTCCGCCATTTCCGTCAACCGATAGCGAGCAGCAAATGCATCCAGGCTGTCATCCAACGTCAGAATGCCGCATTCTCCCGGGTGGTTTTCACAAAGTGGCGTGATGGCACGCTCAAGTCGCGTCATATCAGTCCGTGCGTTCATCGCCTTGCTGGGTAAGTAATCTCTTGTATAGCCGAGCGTTTTCTTCATCAAAGCACACGAAGTATATTTGATCGGGAAGCGCACGTCGGGTGATAAATTTCAACACCGTTTTAACCGCGATCTCTGCCGCTGCAGCGCGGGGATAACCATAAGCCCCGGTGCTAATCGCCGGAAAAGCAATGGACTGATAGCCATTGGCTAAGGCCAGTTGCAAGCTATTAAAGTAAGCCTCTTCGAGGCGTTCAGCTTCATGATGATCGCCACCCTGCCATACGGGCCCTACGGTGTGGATCACCGCCCTGGCGGGCAAGTTTCCCGCCAGGGTGATAACCGCATGACCGGTTGGGCATTCGCCCTGTTGCTGGATAACCTGTTTGCAGGCCGCCAGCAACGCAGGCCCTGCAGCGCGATGAATCGCTCCATCGACGCCACCTCCGCCCAATAGCGATGGATTCGCCGCATTGACAATCACATCAACAGCGATCGTCGTAATATCGCCATGTAACACATGAACACGTGATTGCATAAGTTCCCCCTGACCAAACACTATTTGTTAAGTGTACAGCAGGGTTTTCCCGGAAATCTCACTTTTTAACCAAACGTGTGCATATGTACGCCGGAATGATTCATTTATATTCAATGTTAAGAATTGCCATGTTTTTCTGTTCATTGAGATAGTGCATTTTGACTGTGGCAATTTGCTGCACATTTTGAGGGGCAGTCGCGACCTGTTGCTGATTGTAGAGACTATTACGGGTGGTGCCGTCGCGCATACATGACAATTCAATTTGCTGCTGCCGAGCGTTAACATCGCAAGGTGATTCAACTATTGCACCGCGAAAATGAATAACCCCGCCGGTTGAGATTTGTTGCGCCATTGCGGGGAGGGTAAAAAGAGAAATACTGCACAAGCTGATACTTAAAAAACGCTTTAATAATGTACACATAAGGGTTCCTCAATGATTAGCCATCCTTGAGGGATCGAAATGATCCTTCGCCGCTGTGATTAACGATCAAATTAAAACGTTCACACGTCTCTATATTCATAGAACAGCAGTGCATTCCCAGCCACACCCTTAATGCAAATACAGCAAAAAAATCATGGGTGACTGTTTGAGTCTGGCCATTGCTGAGACAGATGCAGAGACTGCCCATCCGAAACGGTAACGATAATTTTGACCGAATCCTCAGGTGAAATATTAAAACTCAGTTTAGTTAATTCAATCGGCCGATTAGCGGGGACCGAAAGGCTTGTTTTCTGCTGCGATTGGCTTTGTCCCCCGGCCCCTTTACGTATGGCAAGGACTTGTACCTCACATACGCACGGTTGAGTTAACGTCACCTGAGGAATAATGGTGTACATATCACCTTGCTGAGTTGTATTGAATGTTATTTGATTTGCCAGCGCGGCAATGAGTAATAGCGTATGCATCATATTCTCCCGAAAAAAAAACAGGGCTCACGCCCTGTTTATTATCAGTCAGAAAACTGAATTAGTGTTGGTTAGCTGTAGCATTGTTACCAAAGCCAACCTGCTGAATCAGCACATTGGAGTCAGAGGCTGTCTGATTAACCAACGCACCGTTGCGGCCACCGAACTGGGTCACGCTAATATCAGCATTTTTTGCATTCCACTGATCGATAGTGGCACTGTTCTGGAAGCCGGTCTGTTTCAGGCTAATGGTACTGTCATCAGCACCCTGGCCAACAACAGCTCCGTTGCCACGCCCGTGTTGTGTGATGGTGACATCTGATTTACGCGCATCACTTTGCAGAGCATTTGCAGAGTTGTTTGACCCATATTGGTAGATACTCAGTGAAGAGTCTGGGCCATAATTACTGCCACCACCATGATGATTGCCGCCCCATTGCGGAACAACACCAGCCAGAGCACTGCCAGAAACTACGATTGCTGCGAATGCTGCCACTTTTAAAAGTTTCATGGTAAACCCCCATCGGATTGATTTAAACGTCGTTAATGGATTAGCGTTGAGTCACGCGAATTGCCATTTGCGACTGTCTCTGCACCACAACTGCTGTTTTTTGTGTACCGTACTGGGTAATATTGGCTTTATTACCAGAGCCTTTCTGGATAATTACCGCCGTATTACCGTATGAACCTTGTTTAATACTCGCATCATTGGAACTACCCGTTTGATCAATATATGCAAAGTTATATGATCCCGTCTGGTCTGTTTTCGCTCGATTACCAGAACCTTCTTGCGAAATGACTGACAATAACTTCGAGCCCCCCTGGCGGGTATTTGCACTGTTCGCAGTGCCAACCTGACCAATAATGGCTGCCTGATTAAATGAAGACTTACTTAATTCATTTACCGCAAAGTTATATTCTGAATTAGCTAAATCATAACTTGTAGTCGCGGCTGCAATCCCAGGCACACCCAGCATTGTAAACATCATAAATAACAACTTGTTTTTCATGTTGTCACCCTGGACCTGGTCGTACATGAAGTTAAATTAATTACCACTCAAATTGTTGTTAACATGACTTACATTTGTTAACGCCACGTTACGATGAAGAGTATGTCTGCGGAAACATTTTAAATAACTCACCCGCCAGTTGTATTTTTATATTCAGATTCACCCCAAAGTACTAATTAACAGCGAACAATACCGTTACAGCTCTGGATTTCATTTCTTTTTTAACCCAGTGAATGAATTTCTATGCAGTAACAAAAAAAACGCGTTTTCCGCGTTTTCTGGGCCTCGTAGCGAGGTACTTCGATAGTTAGCATTGCAAGTCGTGACAAGCGTCATTTTTTTCTATCTAAAATTGTTCAACTTAAAGTAAGACAAAAAGATCGGAATTCATTAGAAATCAAAAACCATCTAAGCATAAATTTAACTCTTAATAATCAATACCATATTATAATTTGTATGATTTTTTAAATCTATGCAGTATCGCCAAAATGTACAACTTTACTATCAAATCTAAACTTCTAAAAAACCCAAAAATCACATTTTAATATATAAATTTACATTCTGTAACATGTTTAACACTTGCTTTAAGATTTGTAATAGCTAGATTGAAATCAGTTGAAGTCCATTTGTTTTAATATTTTCACCCCGTTGGGTCGATATTTTATTTCTACACAGCAGTGCAACATCTGTCAGTACTTCTGGTGCCTCTATTTTAGTAGAGACAGCTGTCAGGTGTGCGACTAAAAAAGTGGAGTTTCATCATGTTTAATGAAGTCCATAGTATTCATGGTCATACATTATTGTTGATCACTAAACCATCCCTGCAGGCAACTGCGTTATTACAGCATTTAAAACAATCGCTGGCGTTAACCGGAAAACTACATAATATTCAACGTTCTCTGGATGATATTTCCTCCAGCTGCATTGTTCTACTGGACATGATGGAGGCAGACAAAAAACTGATCCATTACTGGCAAGATAATTTGAGCAGAAAAAACAACAATATAAAGACGTTATTGTTGAATACCCCAGATGATTATCCTTATCGGGATATTGAAAACTGGCCGCATATCAATGGCGTATTCTACGCAACGGAAGATGAGCAGCGTGTCGTCAGCGGATTGCAAGGTGTGTTGCGTGGCGAATGCTACTTTTCACAAAAGCTCGCCAGCTACCTGATCACGCATTCCGGGAACTACCGCTATAACAGCACGGAGTCGGCATTACTTACGCACCGTGAAAAAGAGATCCTTAATAAACTGCGTATTGGCGCCTCAAATATTGAAATCGCGCGTTCACTATTTATTAGTGAAAATACGGTTAAAACACATCTTTATAATCTTTTCAAAAAGATAGCTGTCAAAAATCGTACGCAGGCGGTCTCGTGGGCCAATGATAACCTCAGGCGATAAAGCCATGAAAAGCTATTTGTCCTGGATTGTGGCAGCAAATTTGTTCCTTGCTGCCGGGAATCTACACGCTGCTGTAGAGGTGGAGGTTCCCGGACTGTTGACTGACCACACTGTCTCTTCCATTGGCCATGATTTTTATCGTGCCTTTAGTGACAAGTGGGAAAGTAAGTACACAGGAAACTTAACCATTAATGAAAGGCCCAGTGCACGTTGGGGAAGTTGGATCACCATAACTGTCAATCAGGACGTTATCTTCCAGACTTTTTTATTCCCGACGAAAAGAGACTTCGACAAAATTGTGGTCTTCGCATTGGCAGAAACTGAGGAAGCATTAAATCGTCGGCAAATAGATCAAACGCTATTAAGTACGAGCGATTTAGCGCGCGATGAATTCTAAAACATGATTTAGTCCGGAGGCTTTCATGCGTGTCAAACATGCAGTGGTTTTGCTCATGCTGATTTCACCATTAAGTTGGGCCGGAAATATGACGTTCCAGTTCCGCAACCCTAACTTTGGTGGCAACCCAAACAACGGCTCTTTTTTACTGAACAGCGCTCAGGCGCAAAACTCGTATAAGGATCCGAGTGCTGGCGATTACGGGATTGAAACCCCATCAGCACTGGATAACTTTACCCAGGCAATACAGTCGCAAATACTCGGTGGCTTGCTCACCAATATCAATACCGGTAAACCGGGGAGGATGGTAACCAGCGATTTTATCGTTGATATCGCCAACCGGGATGGGCAACTGCAACTGAATGTCACGGACAGGAAAACGGGGAGAACGTCGACTATTGAAGTGTCGGGTTTACAAAATCAGTCGACCGATTTCTAAATTATAGCCACGAAAGGAAAAAATCATGCAGCGCTTACTTATCATGGTGGCAGTAATTTTACTCAGCGGATGTTTAACAGCTCCGCCTCAAGAAGCCGCTAAGCCGACATTAATGCCCCGGGCCCAAAGCTATAAAGATTTGACGCATCTGCCTATGCCTACAGGTAAGATCTTTGTGTCGGTATACAACATTCAGGATGAGACTGGCCAATTTAAACCTTACCCGGCAAGTAACTTCTCTACCGCCGTCCCGCAAAGCGCCACGGCTATGCTTGTCACCGCATTGAAAGATTCTCGTTGGTTCGTCCCTCTGGAACGTCAGGGGCTACAGAACTTGCTGAACGAACGCAAAATCATTCGTGCGGCTCAAGAAAACGGTACGGTTGCGATTAATAACCGGATCCCGCTACAGTCCCTGACCGCGGCAAACGTCATGGTGGAAGGGTCAATTATCGGTTATGAAAGTAACGTTAAATCGGGTGGTGTCGGTGCGCGTTATTTCGGTATTGGCGCCGATACGCAATACCAGCTCGACCAGATAGCGGTAAACCTGCGCGTAGTTAACGTCAGCACCGGTGAGATCCTGTCGTCAGTGAACACCAGTAAAACCATTCTGTCTTATGAAGTACAGGCTGGAGTGTTCCGCTTTATTGACTACCAGCGTCTGTTGGAAGGTGAAATTGGCTACACCTCTAACGAACCGGTTATGCTTTGTCTGATGTCAGCGATTGAAACAGGCGTTATCTTCTTAATTAATGACGGCATCGATCGCGGATTGTGGGATTTGCAGGATAAGAAACAAGTTGATAATGACATTCTGGTTAAATACCGCCATATGTCGGTACCACCAGAATCCTGATGGATCTTTACTGCATAAAAAGCGTGAGGAAAACCCTCACGCTTTTTTATTTACTGGTCAGCGTCGGCGATATTCGATTTTCACGGCGAGATGCCAGCCACAGACCACTGTTTTTCATCGCATAGCCGAATATCAGGCCCAGTACCAGTGACGGTACAACCAGTCGCCAGTCGCCCTGCCCTGCAAATGTTGCACATGCGCCAATAAAGGTGCCCGGTACAAATGAAAGCAACCATTGCTTTGCCTGGATACACATCAGAAACGCGACAATTCCCGTCATGACATAACCAATAATGTCCATATGCGGGGCAAGCGCGCTACCGTTAATAATCACCAACGCCCACACCACACCGCTTAGCAGCGTACACGCCGAGATCCACAGTCCTTTTAGCCCACCTTGCGGGCAGGCGAAATAGGCCGTGCACCCCAGAAAGCCAGCCCAACTGAGTAAGCCAAGAGAAACGGCCACCCATCCCCAGATCCCAGAGAGAATGCCCGTTGTGATTGCAATTGAGAGAAGTATGTTCATGCCGCGTATCTTAGCAGAAAAACGGCATAGGAATGAGATCGTGCACACAATTTATGCAAGCATATAATTTGCGTTGCAGTTTAAAGTGATTTAAATCACATTTATTCGTCAGTATCTTCCTGCAATTCGTCCCACATTGCACTAATGGCATCACGTGTTAGCGGCGCCATGGTACGCCAGAACGGCGTGTTTGCGTGCGCCTCAACTTTGCCAAGGAACGTACCACACCAGGGCAGCAGGTAGTCTACAAACAAGGTATCAAGCGCCTCACTTTCATCTTCCGCAGACTGGTCTTCAAGCCATGAAGCCGCCAGCAACAGCGTACCAATGTGATCTGCCGGCGTATCTGCCAGCGGCATGCCGCGGGCAGAAAGAAATGCACGAACATCCGATTCTTTCGCCCCTTCTACCCAGGCGCTACGATAAGGCGGCACAGCACACTCTTCACCGACAAACAGCGCATTGTAATCTGCAGCCAGTTGGGGCATATCGCAGCTCTTCTGCAGACGAGTGAGCAGTTCGTCCTGTTCCAGCGGCCAGTTGGCAGACAGTTTACCTTCACTAATTAAGGTAAACAGGGGAACCAGTAAAGGGTCCTGCGGTTGGCGATAAAACAGCGAGCCCAGTACACGACACAGGATAGAAAACTCGTTCATTGATATATTCCAGTTAGTAACAATTACAGTTCAGCAAATTCCGCGATCGGCTCCATGCCTCGCGATTCCAGAAATGCCAACAGGCGTTTAGGTGTGACGTTTAAAATTCTGTCTTCAGGGAAATTAACATCATCCAGGATTTTACGGCATTCGCCAAATTCTCCCAGCGTGAAAGCAGTATGTGAATCCGACCCTAATGCCACCCAGCCGCCAGCATCGCGCACAGCCGCAGCAACCGCACGACAATTATCCTCACTGCCCTTACGCGAATGCAAAAACGAAGAGTTATTGATTTCCAGTGCAACCTGGTACTTTGCCGCCGCCTGGGCAATTGCTGTAATATCAACCGGATACTTGGGATTCCCCGGATGGCTAATGATGTGCACATTACCGCTGGCCATCGTGGCTATCATTGCCTGGGTATTGGTTTCTTTATCGTGAGGTGCAAAAACTGGCTCATGGAAGCCCGCAATAATGAGGTCCAGAGAGGTAAACATCGGACCTGAACAGTCAATTTCGCCTTCAATATTCTTAATATTCGCCTCAATGCCGCGCAGGATCCCTACGCCATCTACAACACGTGGCCAAATACGCATATTGATAAAGTGCCAGTGGTGAGGCGCGTCCGCCATGTCCGGTCCATGATCGGTAATAGCAAACAGCTTGATGCCTTTGCGACGGGCTTCAGCGATGTAATCACTTAAGGTGCTGTAGGCGTGGGTGCTGGCGACGGTATGCATATGCAGGTCAACGGGATACATAACTCTCTCCTGTAGTCATTTTTCGTCAAGGATAGCAGGTATCGCCGCTATTTATTAGCTGAAACCCGGCATCCGCCGGGTTAGCATTAGTATCCCCGTACGCGATCGACCTGACCCGTTACGGATTTCCCGCTCTCAAGATCCAAAATCGTGCGGGAGATATAGTCCACCGCCTCCGCCGGGCGCGTTACCGCGGCAATATGCGGCGTCATTGCCACACGCGGATGTTTCCACAGAGGACTGGTTTCCGGCAGCGGTTCACGGCTATAGACATCCAGCATGGCACCTTTCACCTTGCCGCTGTCCAGCGATGCCAGAAGATCGTCTTCATTGAGATGAACACCACGCGCCAGGTTCAGCACGTAGGCGCCATCCAGCAATTGGCTAAGTAAATCAGCGTTAATAATACCTACGGTTTCTGCCGTATTAGGCAGGAGGTTGATAAGCACACGAGTTTGGCTCAAAAACGCGCCCAGTTCCTCAGTACCGGCGAAGCTTTCCACGCCAGACCAGGATTTACGCGAACGGCTCCAGCAGCGCAGTGGGAATCCCCATGCTTGCAGGCTTTCGGCAACTTTTGCGCCCAATACCCCTGCTCCCATGATCCCGACGGTAAACTCCTCACGAGTATATTCTGGCAACGGTTGCCATTTCGCCTGATTTTTCAATGCCTGATAATCATCAAAGCGACGAAACCAGTGCAGCACCTGACTGACCGCATATTCCTGCATTTGCAGGCCCATACCCGTATCTTCCAGACGGAAAAGCGGGATCGACGCATCCAACATTTCCGGATGAGCATTGAGTTTACTGAGAATAGAATCGACGCCCGCGCCCAGCGCAAATACGGCTTTTAATTTTCGTCCTGCGAGCATTTCAACCGGCGGATGCCAGACCAGCGCATAGTCAGCATGTGCATTATCACCCGCTTTCCACTCACGAACGTTTGCACCAGGTATTGCCTTTGCCAACGCATTAATCCACCAGGTCGTATCGAATGTTGGGTGATAGAAAATTATATCCACATTGTCTCCTGAACATTGTTGTGCGGAACTTTCTCGCACTTATTATCATCATTTTCCGAGGGAACATCAGAGTAGCAAATTTTAGGATGCTGGCAAAAAAAACAATTCCCGCTTATTTATGCTCCATGTTGCTTGAAGTTTGTGTAAATGCACATTTTTTTCAAAAAGTTGATTGACGACGGGGCTGTGTTTCCCCTACATTAGCGCCCGTTCCGGTAGCACAGGAACAACAATATGGTGAGGTGTCCGAGTGGCTGAAGGAGCACGCCTGGAAAGTGTGTATACGGCAACGTATCCGGGGTTCGAATCCCCGCCTCACCGCCATATCTTAAGAAGAGCTCGTACGCAAGTACGGGCTTTTTTTTCGTATGTTGCACAGCATGGCGGGGATGAGAAGCCCGGACCGGGTTCGACACAAAATTGCCAGGAGCAATTTTGAACAGCGCCTGCGCTGGCCCCGTAGGGGCGAGGCCCAGGGATGGGCCGAGTAGCGGCGCAGCCAGTTGGACAGACTGAGAGCATAGCGAACAGGCTGCCCGCAGGGCGAGCGAAGCGAGTCAATCCCCGCCTCACCGCCATATCTAAAGAAGAGCTCGTACGCAAGTACGGGCTTTTTTTTCGTATGTTACACAGCCTGGCGGGGATATCGCCCCGCTCAAGGTTT
>NZ_JAOWDX010000038.1:0-257538 GCF_030334485.1 Citrobacter sp. Cf072
GCTGTGAGTTCAACGGGTCGATGCAACGCTATCCTTAATCAAGGGGGACGTTGCCATGAAACGAAGAACTCGGATTAACTACACGCCAGAGCAGAAGGCAATTATCTGGGACAGATATAAGCAAGGTGATTCTCTACATGATATCGCCAGAATGTTCGACAGATATCATTCTTCCATTATGCCCACTATCCACCAGACAGGCGGCTACCGTCCTCCCGTGCCAAAACGGCACCGATTAGCGCTTTCGCTTGATGAAAGAGAGGAGATATCCAGAGGGCTGGTAGCAAAACTCAGTATCAGGGACATCGCCACCAAATTATCAAGAGCGCCCTCAACGATTAGCCGCGAGGTCAGGAGGCACGGTGGTGCAAAACAATACCGTGCAGCAAAAGCCGATGCTGCTGCGTGGGAAAATGCGCTGAGACCAAAACCTTGCAAGCTAATTGAAAGCCCCGCATTGTGTAAAATCATTGCAGAGAAGATGCATCAGGACTGGTCGCCGGAACAGATCGCCGGTTGGCTGAAACGCTGTTATCCGGATAATCAGGAAATGCATGTGTCACACGAAACGATTTATAAAACGCTTTTTATACAAACCCGGGGAGCATTAAAAAAAGAGCTGCAGCAATGCCTCAGAAGCGGAAGAGCAGTGCGTAGATCCAGAACGTCATCGCTTAAAGGGAAAGGATTAGGGTCAATCCCGCACACGATACCTATCAGCGAAAGGCCACCAGAGGCCGCTGACAGAGCCATTCCAGGTCACTGGGAAGGTGACCTGATTCAGGGCTCGAATAACTCCTATATCATCACCCTCGTAGAACGTCATTCCCGTTTTGTTATGCTGGCGAAAATCAGAGACAACAAGACCATAACGGTTATATCTGCACTCATCAGACAAGCCCGGGAATTACCTGCTGAGCTTTATAAAACATTAACTTGGGATCGTGGCGCTGAAATGACCAGCCACACACGATTTACTGTAGCGACAGACATTCAGATTTATTTTTGTGATCCTCAATCTCCCTGGCAACGTGGCTCAAATGAAAATACGAACAGATTGCTCAGACAATATTTTCCAAAAGGAACTGACTTATCGGTTCACAGCCAGCAAAGACTTAACAGTGTTGCCAGACAGCTCAACGAGAGGCCGAGAAAAACGCTAGACTATGAATCACCCGCAGAGCGGTTCAATAAGTGTGTTGCGTCCATCAGTTGAACTCACAGCCAAAAGCGGACATTTTATAATTATGAGCAAATAATAATGTGATCTCGGCACTACCAAATTAGACTCGGTTATTGCTAAAAATCAATAAAGTTAATACGATAAGATAACACAAACCGAATGATGGCAATCTATAAAATGGGCAGAGTTTCAAGATATTTCGGGGGATATAGGGGGGGGTAATTAATGCTTTGCTTAGCTTTTGGCTTGGTAAATCATGTAATAATGAATAGGGTAAAGTACTGTGTTTAAAACTTGGACAACTTATGGTGGGGGTATTTTTGCGTTTACAACTCAGCTCTACATGAAACATTAATGAATAAATCTCAAGATATATTTTTATATTAATTTATCATATCTGGATGAAGTTATTAAAAACATGAATAAATTAAAACCAACATGGCAGTTATTCGAGGAACTCGTTTGTCGAATTCTCAAGGTAAACAACTTTCAAATAAAAAGAAATAGCTGCAGAGGGGACGATGGATTTGATCTGCTTGCTGATTTTGGACAAGAAAGATGGGCTATTGAAGTTAAGTTCTACCGCACAGCGCGAGCTCAGCCTTCACTTATTGATGCAGCTGCGGCTCGCATTTCGAGTAATGGCATAGCTGCAGGTGTAAACAAAGGGATGTTAGTCGTTTCGTGCTTTCTCACACCTGAGTTACGAGAGACTCTTGAAAATAAATTTAGTATTACTTTTGTAGATCAGGCTGACTTAAGAATTTGGTGCAGTTCATATCCTGAATTAGCGGAGTCATTGGATGCACTATTAGAAGTCAATCTAAATGAAGCTCTAGCAACACACCTTTCTCGTAAAGAGAGTAACTCTATCATTAGAGATAAGTCTCTTTATAAGAGTAACCGAATTGAAAGACATGAAAATAAAGGTACAGAACTTTGTCTTGAACTACAGAGTATAAAAAAAGGGAAAGCATCCTGGCATCAATATGAAAAAAAATGCGAGGAAATCCTTAAGTATCTGTTTCCTAATGACCTCCATGGCTGGCATTCACAAAAAAGAACCGATGACGGTCTAAACCGTTATGATTATGTATGTCGTATTAGACCCACTACTGAATTTTGGAAGTTTGTTATTGAACACCTCGATAGCCGTTATGTTCTTTTTGAGTTTAAAAACTATTCGGGGAAAATCAAACAAGGCCAGATACTCACCACGGAAAAGTATCTTTTGGAAAAAGGACTCAGGCGTATGGCAATTATTATGACAAGGACAGGAGCAGAGGCACATGCAATAGCTATGACTCAAGGAGCTATGCGAGAGCAAGGTAAACTTATGCTCATAGTAGACGATGATAAAGTATGTGAAATGCTTCATATGAAGGAACGCGGGGAAGATCCAACTGACTGCCTTTTCGAAATTGCCGATAACTTTTTATTGACACTCCCTCGTTAATTCATGATAAACAAATCAAATGGCAAAAATTTAAAAGTTGAATCACCACAGATTTAATTTATCATTCGGAATACTATGTAAATGTTAGCAATGGACCTCGAGCGGATGTAATGAACATCCGCTTCTTGCAGATAGCAGTCTTCAGATGTTGCAGTAGACTGCTGACAGCATAGTGTATTAATTAACAAAAGAGCTGCCAGAGTTTGTTGTTATTCAAAATGTTCTGAGGGTACGACTCCATCCAAAGACGGACTTGAACAAACCTAGCCTGTGAAAGCCCCTCGTCCGAGGGGGCTATTTCTGGTTATAACCTTGTTCTATTTTGTCGACGCATATTTTCTACTGCCAATGCAAAGTCTGTATTGGTAACGTTTTCCTGCCAACGAGACCAAAAATCTATTGTTGCACTTAACGGCTTTTCTGTTGGAGGATCAATTTTAATTCTGCTTGGTAGGAGCACTGAATCACCCACAACCATAGCTTCTCCAACATCCATGATAGGGAGTGCCTCTAAAAGGCTTTCCAAACTTTCGGGTAGTAATTTACGCACTGTCGTTTGATCATCTGCATTCGTTAAACGCAAAGAAATGATGTTGTTACACTGGCTGAGAATAGTGGCACTTACATCTGAAGGTCTCTGGCTTACAATCATCAATGCAACACCATATTTACGCCCTTCTTTAGCAATTTTTTCAAATGCTTCAACCGCTCTGCGTTCAACTGGGTTACCTTCTTTTCTTGGTAAGTATAGATGCGCCTCATCACAGACAAAGGCAACTGGTCTGCGACTCTTCGGATCAGTCCAGAATTGAACCTGATAGATGATACGTGCAACCAACCCGATTATTACTGGCAATATATCAGCCGGAACCTCTGAAAAGTCGATTACTTTTATGCTTGGCTTTTGCTCACCATACTCCATCAGTTTTTCAGCGATCATGCTCAACGAATCGTATTGGTTGTATTTATCAGGACTATTAAAGAGGAAACCATAGCGTCGGTCGTTTAAGCGGCTTGCCATACGAACTAGCAGCCTGGAGAATTCGCCGTTGAAAGGGCCGTTTTTAGGACCTCTTGAGCCATCGACCTTCTCTTCATTTAAATGTTTTAGCTTTCCGATGACATTATTCAGAGAATATGGAATTGGACTGTCGAGTGTAAAAGACTGCAGCAGGTCGGTTCTACCATTCGTTTGAAGGAAAGCTTTCTTTTGCTCGGTAATTGCATCTTGAACAACCACAACTTGGTTATGTGCACTGAATTCACTTCGATCAACGAATAATGACTGAATCTCTTCTGAATTGAGTAACCAATAGGGTAGGAATAGTAGTGAATCATCATCTACATCAACCTCATCCGGCCCTGGTATTCTCAATTGTTTTGCATAGGAAAGTTCTTTATATTCACCGTGTAAATCGAATACCACGAGGTTTGAAGATGGTAGTCGTGAACTTCTTTCAAGAATTGAAGCAACCGTCCACGATTTACCTGAACCTGTGCTACCAAGTAGAGCAGCATGTCGCTGAAATAATTTATTTCCATCAACATAAGCGCGTGCATTTTCATTGAGCTTGTAAGAACCCAATTCAAGCGAGTCCTCTCCATTGCCACATTCAGAAATTACACGCATGAATTCTTCTAGATGGGCATCTTTAAGAATGTAACAGGTCGAGTCGATTTCAGGAACGTGGTCTAGAGATCTCGAAAACTTATATTTTTGATCAATTGCATCCCATCTAGCCCCACCCATTAACGTAATCTTAACCGTGTTGACTACGCTATCTTCAAAAGCGTCTATCTCGTCAGCATCATCTTCTTGCACCTCTAGGGTAAGAGGCTGAGCAACTACTGCTTTGATTACCTTATCAATCATGCCAATGAGCCAACATTCTGTTGCTCCGCTTAGTTGCACTGTTACAAGCTGCCCAACTCTGGCCTTACGCAGGTCCTTGTCACTGTTTACCAGAATAGTTACTTTTCTTGTGTCTACTTCACGAATATTGCCAAGTATGTAGCTGTCATCATTAAAAGTAAAAAGAGCCATATTACCCCCCTAAGAACTCGTTAGTGAAAGCGTCAAAACGCCATAATTCCTTGTCATCTACATGCAGCCAGTTTTCAAACTTTGAATTGTAAATTCTGCTTTTATCTGAAGTTGTCTGTTTGCAGATAAGCCACATATTTGGGCATTTATCTAACCATTCCTCGATCCTTGGGTTTGAATCCCTAGTGATCACTAACGCACGACACTGATCTTGTTCAAGTTTTTGTCTAAATACGTTATTTACGAGTTGGGAATCGTTAAAACCAAATCCTAAAAACAGAAAACAAGTATGGTTCCCAACAGCGTTGTCATATTCAGCCAACTGTGCCCTATCTTTATGTAATCGCTGATATTTGGCTGTACCAGGAGTGATCATCGCCCGTACGACGCCTTCAGGTTTGTTGAGAATCCAACTATTACACTCAATAAGGTGAGCTTCCCATTCAAATGTATTTAATGAGCCATGTGGTTTGTGTAGTCGGACATGTTTGCATTCAACGATTCTTGGTGATTGTCTCGGCTTGCCTAAACCTTTATGTATAGATTGAACTGTTTTTTTTGCTTCATTCCAGTCATAACGCTGAAGGAATCCTCCATAAAATCCTGTAATATATGGAATCTTGTGTCGAACAAAGGCGTACTCAGCTAATAAATCATAATTGGGGGTTGCGACGTGAAGTTGCTTATCGGCCTGTGGCAGAGTCTCAACGAGCTTTTTCAGTAGTGAGCCAGCAGGCCAATCGCGTAATCCTGAAATGATTTGGTGGGCGTGAGCGTTATCATGATACGCAACAAAGCTTGCAGTTAGTTCGACTATTCGAGTGGTCAGAGCCTCATCCTTGATGAAGTCCATAGCAGATTCAAAATCATGGCTACCCTCATCGAGAACGGAGACAACTTGCTGCCATTGTTGTGCCTGAGTATCTGTCATACCACTGGTCAACTCGGCTCGAAGGTGATGCTCTAGGGCTGGCATCCCAAAATTTAGATCAAGTGCACATGAAGTTCCTGTACCAAATAAAACAAACGGCTTCTCAGTAAAAAACTCTGCAATCGCTTGATATGCAGATTCCTTCGTCAACTCCATGTCTCTCCCCCACTTAAAACATCTAATTTCAGTGCTGACCACCTAACATCCGCAGCATTAGTACTTTATGCTCTTACTTTATGGCTTCAAGCTTTTATTGCAGAGCAATTATCAAGAATTCTCATTTGTAGAGCTATATCAAGTTTCTGCCAATTGCAGGATTTACTCCACGTAAACCTGCTTTTAGATCGTCATTGAGAAAATGGATGTTATCGCAGGAAGGAAGTTGAATCGCCACGGGTTTAACAGACACCTCAGAGTCATTTAAGATGACTTAAAGAGAGGTGCCCATGAGCGGTAAACGTTATCCCGAAGAGTTTAAAATTGAAGCAGTCAAACAGGTTATTGATCGCGGTCATTCCGTTTCCAGCGTTGCAACACGTCTCGATATCACCACCCACAGCCTTTACGCCTGGATAAAGAAGTACGGTACGGACTCATCCACTAACAAAGAACAGTCAGATGCTCAGGCCGAGATCCGCCGACTCCAGAAGGAGTTGAAGCGGGTTACTGACGAACGGGACATATTAAAAAAAGCCGCGGCGTACTTCGCAAAGCTGTCCGACTGAGGTACGCCTTTATTCGTGACAACTCCCTTTGCTGGCCTGTTCGTCTGCTCTGCAGGGTGCTGGATGTTCATCCCAGTGGCTTTTACGCCTGGTTTAAGCAACCGTATTCTCAGCGCCACCAGGTAGATCTGAGACTGACGGGACAGATCAAACAGTTCTGGCTGGAGTCCGGTTGCGTTTATGGTTATCGCAAGATCCATCTGGACTTGCGGGATAGCGGGCAACAGTGCGGAGTGAACAGAGTCTGGCGACTGATGAATCGTGCCGGGATAAAGGCTCAGGTCGGGTACCGGAGCCCGCGGGCACACAAAGGCGAGATCAGTATCGTATCGCCCAACAGGCTCCAGCGACAATTCAATCCGGATGTTCCGGATGAGCGTTGGGTAACGGACATAACTTACATCAGGACCCACGAAGGCTGGCTGTATCTTGCTGTGGTTGTTGGCCTGTTCTCACGCAAAATTATCGGCTGGTCAATGCAATCCCGGATGACAAAGGGCATTGTCCTGAATGTGCTTCTGATGGCCATATGGCGACGTAATCCTCTAAAACAGGTGCTGGTTCATTCAGATCAGGGCAGTCAGTACACAAGCCATGAGTGGCAGTCATTCCTGAAATCACACGGCCTGGAGGGCAGCATGAGCCGTCGCGGTAACTGTCACGATAATGCGGTTGCAGAAAGCTTTTTCCAGTTGCTGAAACGCGAACGGATAAAGAAAAAGATCTACGGAACACGGGAAGAAGCCCGCAGCGATATTTTCGATTACATCGAAATGTTTTATAACAGTAAGCGTCGGCATGGTTCGAGCAATCAGATGTCACCGACAGAATATGAAAACCAGTATTATCAACGGCTCAGAAGTGTCTAGATTATCCGTGGCGATTCAATTTGTGGTAAAGCATATATTATCTTATTGCTTCTCCCACAACATCACTGCCGTGACAAAATACAATCAGCCACACGCTGTCAACCTTTGGCATAGATCCATGTCTTGAGGCATACACACCTGATTGACCCTGACCCAAAATTCTGCTCCATTCAGAACCAGGATTCCGGCACGATGACCCCCCCTGAGCGTCACCTGTGTGCCAGTAGCGGACGTTGCAGATACCAGCGAAGCACTAAAACTAATGGTGCAGGATGATGCAGATAATTCTGATGAGAACGCCCAGAATTTGTTACAATGAGCATATAGTTTTAAAAATTTATGAATCTTTAAATGTAGCTTAATTCAGAGGTGATAATGGGTGCCAATGGTTCACTAACAGTCTTCGCCATACTTCTTGCCTGGTATACTCTCTTAACAGATGAGAGACGTGTTGATTTAAAGTTGCGCATATCTAAACTTAATATTATATTTATTATCTTTTTTATATCAACAATCTTGACAATTATATATTCTAAGGTTTTGCTAAGTATTTTCCCGATAAAACCAATTCCTTGGATACTCGGTTTTAACGAAGATACATTAGCTTTTACTTGTCTTTGCATCATAATTGCATTTTTTGGAATCAAGATCCTAGGCAAACAAGTACCAAAAGCAAACCTTACCTATTGGGTCAGCGTTTCAGAAAAGTATCTGCGCGCAAAAAAAATAGAACAACTGGGATATCTATTTGATAAATACCATGAGCAGTTATTCGATATAATTAGTAATAAAAAATGGTATGTTCGCGTACATGAATACTTAAACCCTTCATTATTTTCCATGATGGTGGATCAGGAAAAGATAAAAAAAATACGATTCAAAAAAATCAGAAAATTTCTGTCAAAGCCTTTCCCTTATGAAGACAAAAGCCAAGAAGCCATTCAATTGAATATCTCTAAGCTTCTGAAATCAAAACCTTTCGCCCATCATTTAATTGATACTCATCCTCACGTAGCAATGAAGGCTACCTGTTTACAGTTTAGGAATAATGATGAATATAATACAAATTTCTTTACGTACTTAATATCCAACCCAAACAGCATTATGTATAGAGAGTTACGGGACAATCAAAATCGCTCACATACCGGGGAGTACGCACTCGACGAAAGTAACACCTTGCTTAATTTTTATTTAAATGATATTCGTACGGCGATAGATGTAGGAATATGGAAACCTGTAGGTGATTACGTAGTTAGCTACATAAAAAAACAGAAAGGAAGTTCTAGCTTTTACAATCAACCGGATAATTACTTTTCAAGTAGTGACGAGCGTTGGGAGTGCCCAATCTTCGTTGGATTGGTGTTTTTCGATGTCATGGTATCTGCAGCTATATTTAAACGTTCAAAAGATCATATGTGGCTCATGTATTATCGTCCTTTCCTAAAGGAAATCCTTGAGTGCCATGAAATATCGGGTAGTATAGATATAAATAGAGAATTCCCCATGCGATTTGATTATCTAATATATGAGTTAATCTATAATTGCAATATATGGGTAGGTGCAGCAGAACACCTTAACTATGATGACTGGACGACGGAAGAAAAAGAGCAATCTCCAGAGTACTTTGCCTCTACTACCTTGGGGGAAATGATGTATCTGATTATTACTTCAGAAAAATTGCAGAATAATCAAAAAACATATCTTTTAGAAATTATCATTAAAAGAATGAACTCCCTTGATCAAAATAAGAAGTCTTTTTACTCCGAGGAAATTTTCAACAATCTTATCCGACCGTACTCTTTTACAGCCATTGATACAAACGCAGTAAATGAATTGCGGCAACTTTATAAAGGTGTTGATCATGTTATAAAAAATAAAAATTCAACTTTTGAAGTTGAACTTTCAAAAATATCTTAGTCAATGAATGATCTATAATACTATATTAATTCATCACCTGCAATATAGGCAGGTGGTGACCTGCTCCCAGTTGATCTATCGATCAAAATTTAAGTCATATAGTGTTCAGATGTAAGAATAATGGCAACTTCCGCTCCTCGCTCATAGCGGACCGTTAGGACTGTATAAGCTTCATCATTGGGGTTTGCCGTCAGCGGTAACTTATTGATTATGGCTATAACGCGCACGATTTAAAATCCCTATTCTGAATAGCTCTGATTGTTGTTTTAACGCTAAAAGTGGTTATCAAAACCCAAAAAACATGTTTATAATCAGTTGGTTAGAGAAACGAGAATAATCAGTAAGTTATATGCAAATTGGTAAAATTATGCTTATATATCATATGATTGTGATTGAATGATCTAACTACTGCTGCGCCACATGGGTTGGGTAGAAGCGGCTGACCTGATTGTTAAAGGTATGGAAGGCGCGATCAACGCGAAAACCGTAACCTATGACTTCGAACGTCTGATGGATGGCGCTAAGCTGTTGAAATGTTCAGAGTTTGGTGACGCGATCATCGAAAATATGTAATCCACATTCTGGGTTGTATGAGAACGGGAGCCGGTTGGTTCCCGTTTTTTTGTGCCTGAAAAATTCTTTCCCTGTCATTTTATCCGCTCAGTACCTAGGGGGATCAGGGCTTGTTGTGGTCTATTTATGTTTGGTTTAGCTAAAAAAAGGCAAAACGAGACTAAAGCCTCCGACATAAAGCGCTGACCAGGTCGCCGCAGAGATCAGACTGACTGCATACACTTTCACTGGATGAAGATGCAACATTCCAGCAACTAATGGCACAATGTAACGCAGCATGGCAATAAAGCGCGAAGTAAAAAGTATCGGTACAGAACTGTTTTGCAACCGGCGTCGAACCCGTACTACTGTATCGGCATGACGCGACATGATGCGTGCCAGCCAGGGTAGATGTCCCATCATCATTCCAAGGTGATAATTAACAATTGTCCCGCACCATGCGCCAATCATTACAGCAATTCCCGCTTCCCATGGCGCAATAGTCGCCTTGCCGACGGAAATTACAGCAACCAACATAACAGATGCTGGCGGTAATACAGCTGAAATGAGGAACGTAGATTTTGCGAATGCTATTCCAAAAAGCAGGCCCCACAGGCTGAAAGGATGAAGCGCGAAATGGCTCATCAACGCGTTTACCCACTCCATCAATGCTTCTCCAGTTAAGGTTCCTTGGCTATTTAACCGCGATACGGCTTAATCAGGCCTCAACACAGATGAATTACTGACTGCTGCACTTAATCTGAAACCAGCCACATATCAGCCTCTTCAAACATTTCCTGGACAGTACGGCTTATCTGTTCCTTCTCGTGCTTGCTGGCGTCAGTGTTGATCGCCGGCAATGTCATCATCGGTTTAACACGGACATCAGCGTCGGGGAAAATCCGGTGAACCCTCTTGGTCAATTCGCCCAGAATGATATCTTTTGCACCGGGCAGCCCATCAAAATTCCTTTTGTCATAAACGAGTTCCACGAACATTGCTTATCGTCTCTTTGCTGGATGGATATACAGTATTTATACTGTGTTTTTATCCGGTATTCAAGAGAGGGCATAAACATGGGCTTTCCTTCACTTGCGGCAGATTATGTTGAAACACGAATCTCCCTCGATCAGCAACTAATCAGCCAGCCCGCAGCGACTTATTTCATGCGGGCATCGCGTTCACATTTGAGGGAAGGAATACTTCAGGGGGGCTGCTTGTTGTGGATGCGTCACTTACTGCCTGCGATGGCTCATTGCTGATATGTGCAATTGTAAGTAGCCCGCATAATCGTGCCATTCACACTTAGAGATCATCCGGCATAATCAATCTGCCAAAGCGGACATTGGTAAGCTCATGCAGTATGGATTCACGAAGAACATACGTTATATTTTGTCCTGATTGACACGGGATGAAAGCTCCTGATGGCTCTCTTTTCGCTCGCTGTAACGATCTGCAAGATAACTGGTTTGTCCCTTAAGCAGCAGAGTGATTTTAAACAGCTCCTCGGCTACATCGACGATGCGGTCATACCATGAAGAAGGTTTCATTCGTCCGTTTTCGTCGAACTCTTGCCATGCCTTGGCTACAGAGGACTGGTTGGGGATCGTAAACATCCGCATCCAGCGACCAAGTATACGCATCTGGTTCACGGCATTGAAGGACTGTGAACCGCCGCAGACCTGCATTACCGCAAGTGTTTTGCCCTGCGAAGGACGAATCGCTCCTTCACTTAAGGGTATCCAGTCAATCTGCGCCTTCATGACTGCGCTCATAGCACCGTGCCGTTCCGGAGAACTCCACACCATCCCATCACACCATCTGACCAGACCGCGCAGCTCGGTGACTTTGGGATGCGTGTCCGGCGCATCATCCGGCAGGGGTAAACCGGAGGGGTTAAACAGTTTCACTTCCGCGCCCATCGCCGTCAGCAGGCGACCGGCTTCCTCCGCGGCAAAGCGACTGTAGGAGCGCTCTCTCACTGAACCATACAGGATCAGAATCCGTGGTGGCTCCTGCACGTTCAGGCGTTCAGCGATGTGTTGATCAAAGCATGCAGTATTCAGGGCAGGAAATTGTTCCATTTTTCTCCTCCAGAGAGAGCAGATGATTTCAAAGTTAATACATATGATCTACCATATGTGTATTCTAAAGGGAACGGAGAGAAAAATGCTACAACCTGTTCAGCTTTTCAAAATTCTGTCAGATGAAACACGGCTCGCCATTGTTATGCTTCTGCGGGAGTCCGGAGAACTGTGCGTGTGCGATATCTGTGCAGCTACCGCCGAATCACAGCCCAAAATATCACGACATATGGCCGTCCTGCGCGAGGCAAAGCTTGTTCTTGATCGTCGGGAAGGGAAATGGATCCACTATCGTCTGTCACCTCATATTCCGGCGTGGGCCGCTGAGACAATCACGACATCCTGGCTGTGCCTTCGGGAGGATGTGCGGGAATGGTTGGCAAAGTCGGCCTGTACCTCCTGCTGAGGCAGGAGAACATATTTACATAATCATATATAACGGAGTCTGAAATGTTTTTGGCAGGGAGTATATTTTTACTGACGCTGGTACTGGTGATCTGGCAACCCAGAGGCCTGAGTATTGGCTGGAGCGCGAGTATCGGAGCTGCGCTGGCGCTGGGAACCGGAGTCATTCATATCGCAGATATTCCCGTTGTCTGGAATATCGTCTGGAACGCGACAGCGGCATTTATTGCGGTCATTATCATCAGCCTGTTGCTCGATGAGTCCGGCTTCTTTGAATGGGCCGCACTGCACGTCTCCAGTTGGGGTAACGGACGTGGCCGCCTTTTGTTTACCTGGATAGTCTTGCTTGGTGCCGCTGTTGCTGCGTTGTTTGCCAATGACGGCGCTGCGCTGATCCTGACGCCGATTGTAATTGCGATGCTGCTCGCACTGGGATTCAGCCAGGGCACGACATTGGCGTTTGTCATGGCCGCAGGATTTATTGCAGATACGGCCAGCCTGCCGCTAATTGTTTCTAACCTGGTGAATATCGTCTCGGCGGACTTTTTCGGTCTGGGCTTTACGCAGTATGCCTCCGTTATGATCCCCGTAGATGTGGCAGCGATTGCGGCCACTCTGGTCATGCTGCATCTCTTCTTTCGCAGGGACATTCCGGCGACGTATGACGTTTCGCTGCTGAAGACGCCTGCCAGTGTGATAAAGGATCCGGCAACGTTCAGGGCGGGCTGGATTGTCCTGTTATTGCTGCTTGTCGGTTTCTTTGTTCTGGAGCCACTGGGGATCCCGGTCAGTGCGATAGCGGCTACTGGCGCAGCAATACTGTTTATAGTGGCGAAAAGAGGTCATGCCATCAACACCGGAAAAGTCCTCCGCGGTGCGCCATGGCAGATCGTTATTTTTTCGTTGGGTATGTACCTGGTGGTCTACGGCCTGCGCAATGCAGGGCTTACGGAGTATCTGTCTGACGTGCTGAACCTACTGGCAGAAAAGGGGTTATGGGCAGCAACGTTCGGCACCGGCTTCCTGACCGCGTTCCTGTCGTCGGTGATGAACAATATGCCGACGGTGCTGATTGGTGCACTGGCGATTGACGGGAGCACGGCGACTGGCATCGTCAAAGAGGCAATGATTTATGCCAACGTGATTGGCTGCGATTTAGGCCCGAAAATCACCCCGATTGGCAGTCTGGCAACACTGCTTTGGCTGCATGTGCTTGCCCAGAAAAATATAACGATTACCTGGGGATATTACTTCCGTACGGGTATTATCATGATTCTGCCCGTGCTGTTTGTCACTCTGGCCGCGCTGGCGTTGCGGCTCTCCATCACTTTGTAATGAGATACAGATATGAGCAACATTACCATCTATCACAACCCTGCCTGCGGCACTTCTCGCAACACGCTGGAGATGATCCGTAACAGCGGCAACGAACCAACGATAATTTATTATCTCGATACGCCACCGACCCGTGATGAGCTGATTCAACTTATTTCAGATATGGGAATTACGGTACGTGCATTACTGCGTAAGAATGTTGAGCCTTATGAACACCTGGGTCTTGATGAAGAGAAATTTAGTGATGAGCAGTTAATTGATTTCAT
The DNA here is from genome assembly GCF_030334485.1 of Citrobacter sp. Cf072. Taxonomy (NCBI): domain Bacteria; kingdom Pseudomonadati; phylum Pseudomonadota; class Gammaproteobacteria; order Enterobacterales; family Enterobacteriaceae; genus Citrobacter; species Citrobacter sp. Cf072. The sequence goes on from NZ_JAOWDX010000038.1 coordinate 13,768, forward strand.
GCTTCAACATCCGATCCTGATTAATCGGCCGGTAGTCGTTACGCCGCTTGGCACTCGTCTTTGCCGCCCTTCAGAAATAGTGTTGGATATTCTACCGGAAGGTCAGAAAGGAGCGTTTACCAAAGAGGATGGCGAGAAGGTCATTGACGAAACGGGTAAGCAGATTAAGTAATCTGCCACTTCAAAATACCGGATGTCTGTTCACGCTATGCGGGCATCCGGTTTTCGCTCAAATCGGACCTCTGCGGCAGCAACAGCTTTACCATCGAGGCTTGCCATTAGTGGTAGTGTGTTGAATGCGCTGGCGTGAAAAACTTGGATTCTTGGCGAAAACTCTTCCCCAAAACTAAAACCAAAGTTTAGATAATCAATGAGTTTAAAATGGTAGCTACTGGCTGATTTGAAAGTAGAGAGGATGATAATTTCGACTTTATCAAATGGTTGCTATGATTTTAGCAATGAAATGTTGCGCCACATGGGGTGGACCGAAGCGACTGACTTAATTGTTAAAGGTATGGAAGGCGCGATCATCGAAAACATGTAATCCAGATTCTGGGTTGTATAAGAATGGGAGCCGATTGGTTCCCGTTTTTTTTACCTGCAAAGTGCTTTCCTGGCACTCAGACTATTAAACTCATTTTAATAGCACTAAAGATTTAATTTTTATCTTTGTCATTACAATTCTATTTATTGATAAAAGATATCCATATCTTTCAATATTTATTTAAATATATTCGGGCATGAGAGCTAACTATAATTGAGTGGTGTTTGTATATTGTTGATTTTTAGATGTAAAACAGTCGTTTTAAAAACAAGAAAATATTGGGGGGATATTAAATGTGGTGGCGTTTTAATGTTATTTTTCTCTAATCTTAAATCCATTTTTATCAGCATGTTATGACAATTTATTATTCTGAACGATAATAACGTCCAAAAAAGAACATTTTTCCCGATTGATTTTTTATTACCTTTCTGTTTTTATCTTGGCGACATGCTTGAGAAATGAAATTCAAAGCATGACTCCTTATTATGTGTGTTGCTTACTATTAGTTGATGATGAAAGTGGTTATTAAAATGCTAAGTTTAAAAACGGGTTTAGTGGCTGTTACATTATGTTTTGCTATGACAGTTTATGCAGGAGAAAGCGTAGTCACCGGCGGTTATGTACATACCCGGACAGATGGACAGAACCTTAACGGTCTTAACGCTAAATATGGTTATACCCCAGATGAAAGTGATTTAGGCGTTATAACATCCTTAACTATTTCAGCAAATGACGATAATGATATAGATCGTGGTTATGGTTCTGCATTAGTCGGTGCAAGTTATAAAGTAAATGATGTGATAAAACCTTATGTAATGGTGGGTATTGGGAGAGGTGCGATCAAAGCGAATGGTGAAACTGATACTTCTACAGGTTTTGCCTATGGCGCTGGTATTCAGTTTACCCCCATTGCAGCTTTCACTGTCGATGCAGGCTATGAAGGTTCTAAGGTCTTTGGCGCGCAAGCTAATAGTATTGTAGTCGGTGCCGGCTGGAAATTCTAAGGTTATTTATATGAATAAATTAATGATAATACTAGTTGCATTTTCTACTGTTTCTTTGATGTCTGGTTGCGTATCAGAAGAACAACGCTTAGCTAAGTGCGAAGCGAAGGGAATTAGCCGTGATGTTTGTTATCATGAAGAAAAAGAATATTGGAATAATTACAGTGCTAACATGAGTCGACTGCAGGCTGCTAATACACAAGCAGATGCTTTTAAAGAGTCTATGAGTGATCGCAAGAAGCATAAGCATTATGATGACGATTAATATTTTAGACCACGTACTTACTGTCTTGAGTGCTTATGTTCTTAACATTATAATCATTTATTAATTATTCAAATGCTTATGCTCAGGAATCACTCTCAAAAGCGTATTTTTTTCTGTATATAGTGATGAAATAATGCAGCGCCAGCATGGACTGCAATCAGAAGTAACAGATATTGGCGAGTTGACTCCCCCCAAGGCCAGAGGTATTTATGATAACAATGGCCTTACTTTGGTTTCAGAAAAACGCTTCGCCTGCTGTATGCAATCATTCTTTTGATGAAAGTTTGTACGGGAATACGTGCAGGGCATTGGCTGCAATGGGGTAAACACCAAGGCCTTCTGTTCGAGCTTTAATTTCCTCGAATGAGAGTGAAGGGGAAGGTTCTCGTCCTCCCCACAGATTAATACCTTCAGGAACATCGTCCCGACTGTACTCCTCGGCGATCTCAATAGTTCCGCCGCTATTCAATTCGATCACGACGCTTTTTCCGTCAACAGGAATGAGATTCCCTTCATTGTCAGTGATAAAGATTTTCATTTGCTTACCTCTTATTAGTACATTCATATGATAGCAAAATTGGAAGGAGGGATGTCATTATCGTTATGATCTTTCCAGGGATTATTTTTTATAAAAATCAATTTCTTATGTTGTAGCTTTGGAAGTATGACTGGGCGCATGGCGACTTTTGATTCTATCTACCATGCTCTGTAGAGATAAATTAGAACACGTCAATGCTCATCGCAACGACTGATCAGTTTTCACCACGGGACATGAGAATGCGCAAAGTACTTTTACCGGTAACCGCAGCGGTGTGTCTTTTTTTGATAGGTGTTTTTATTCTTAATATGCAGCTGTGGTATTCCTCTTCGACAGAAATCCTTGGAGGAGCCAGATATGCCGCGAAAAATATGGATAACATACTGGATGAAGCTTTCCAGGCAACTCGAACCGCTATGCACATCGCCGAAAAAAAATGCGATCTGGAGGGTCAATACCAACTTGGAACTGAAGCTGCACTTCGCCCTCATTTGCGAACGCTGATCATTATCCGACAGGGGAAGCTTTGGTGTACGTCACTGCCAGGTAATCGGATCTTGCTTAAGCAAATTCCGGTGATTACTGATACAAATTTGCTGCTTACTCCCGCAAGAAATACGGAAAATGAGATACCCGTTCTGCTGTATCAAACTCGTTTTCAAACCAACCACATCATTGTCACTATTAGCGGGGTGCATATCCGTGGAGCATTGAATGTTCCGTTAAAGGGGGTGACATATTCACTACTCGTAGGTGACGAAGTGCTTGGTTTATTGGGTGATGTGAAAACCGTTACAGCAAGCTCACAGATGTCTTGTCAGGTGAATTCCGCAAAGTATCCGTTCAGCATTATTTATAATGAACCGCCATTGTTTAGTGCAAAAAGGCTGGTTACACAAGGTTCAGGGATTCTGGTTTTTATCCTGTTAATATCTTTCGCAGCCGCTTATGCCATTGATAAATATCTAAATAAGAACGATACCCCAGAAGAAACGTTGCGCAGAGCGATAGTAAAAGGAGAGATCGTGCCTTTTTATCAACCTATCGTAAATGGTCGTGAGGGGACGTTACGCGGTGTTGAAGTGCTGGCCCGATGGAAACATCCAACAGCCGGATATATCTCTCCTGCCTCCTTCATTCCCGTCGCCGAAAAATCAGGCCTGATAGTGCCACTAACTCAAAGTCTGATGAGGCAGGTTGCGGCGAATATGAACGCCATTGCCAGCAAACTGCCATCTGGATTCCATGTCGGTATTAACTTCAGCGCATTCCATATCACTACCCCTACATTTGTTGAAGAGTGTCTGAAATGCAAAGATAGCTTCAGCCGCCATGATCTCAACCTGGTGATTGAAGTTACTGAGCGTGAGCCATTACATATAGATGAAGAACTTGTGCAGAGGCTCAATATCCTGCATGAAAATGGCTTTGTGATTGCGCTTGATGATTTTGGTACGGGCTATTCCGGGCTTTCTTATTTGCATGACCTGCACATTGATTACATTAAAATCGATCAGAGCTTTGTGGGAAGGGTTAATGAGCTTCCCGATTCAACCCGAATTTTGGATTGTGTTCTCGATCTGGCGCGCAAACTGTCTTTAAGCATCGTTGCAGAAGGAGTTGAAACGAAGGCTCAGCTCGATTATCTCAACAAAAACAACATTGTTTTCCTGCAAGGGTACTATTTCTATAAACCAGTAACCTTCACTGAGTTTGTCATGATTCTGCTGGCAAAGCCTAAAGTGAAGGTTTTTGTCGAATAAATACAGGATAACCTTATTGATGAAAAGGGGGCATGAAATCTGCTTCGGGAGTAAAAATCCGATGATTATCTTTATTGTGAGACAAATCTCAGATTATGTTATTTAAAATCTATACCCTTATCGATGTAGTGGTTATTTGTGTTTTCATATACAGCAACTGGATAATGGCATGGCAGATATAACATTCGCGATGGAGCGTGATTCAAGTCACAGTGCAGCGAAAAAAGAGTTGGATGTACGAAACAATACGAAGTACACAAACCGCAACCAGCTTGTGATTGCCGCAGCACTGTTTTTAGGTGGTATCGTCGGGGTTATTGTTTTGGCATTGTATCTAATGGTGCATGAAGGGGTGTTTCTGTATTAATCATTTAAATATTCTTATCGTTGGTGTATTGCTAGTAGGAGGTGGAACAAGCTACTTCTTCTGTATTGATGAACGGAATAACATCGTAGGGAATAGCTGTTTGTGGAGAAAGATTGTAGATCTTACCGTCATAGTGGCTACTTACATAAGAAAATGATCTTAATATAAAGCTAAGATCAGCGGGTAGAGTCGTGGGTTGAGCGTTAACTTCATTGTAAAACCGTTTACAGCTACCGTTCAAATCTAAACCTGAAAAAATTATTCTTTCAAATTTTAGACTAATGGCTATTTGTAACGCGCTAAATGCGACCGTAGCACTACCAAAATGACCATGTGTTACATCAGTTGAAAATGCAATTGTTTTCACTTTTCTGAATGCAGAGCATTTAATTCGAAGATTCTTGTTAGTCATTGTTTTTATTTTATAGCGAATCTTTCTACCGATACCACCTCTGGATTTGCAAATGTCCTTTAACAGAAAACATGTGTTGAGCAAGTTCTCTGCCTCTGTTGAATCAGCTCTTTTAATAACATCTTCACTAATAAAGGTATGCTGAGCATAGGCGGAATACTTATAAAATAAGTCTTTATTGTTTTCATAAAAAGAACCGTCACAAACAACATAAAGTAATATAGGGATATTGTTGTTAATTAAATAGCCTGCGCTACCATTTACGCAAATGCAACTTTTACTACGCATTATCTCAAGGGGTGTATCTAATGATGAAGGTCCAGACAAGTAAATAATACAATCATCGGAAACTCTTTCACCCATTATTCCATTAAGTATACCGTGTGTGATGAGCATGGCGGTTACCGTGGATGTTATTTTTGAAATAATAACATTGAGTATCCGTTCCAAATAAAAGAAGATGTTTCTTTTTGTTTTTTAAACTTGAAGGATTGATTATGTGAATGTATTTTTATTATTATTTTGACAAATGTTTTTTTGAGAGTAAGGTCTGGTAACTCAGGAAAATATGATGATGTTGGCTTTTGTTTTTCGGTTTTAAAATCCAGGCATTTGTTGTGTGAATAAATCTGATTCTGGTGTTCTTGCCTGGTAAGAATTTAACATGAAAATCAGTTACTTTTAGTTACAGGTGGCTGAGGGTGTTTTAATCATATCCTTATAAAAAGTGCGATTTTATAACATCATCCGCCTGTTATTTGATGTGACATAATTCCTGACGGGCTATCAATTCCAGTCCGTCAGGAAGGGAAAACAACATTAGAACTGATAGTTTAACGATACCCAGTAGTTACGACCCGGGTTTACGTATCCGGTAGTGGATTGTGCAGTCTGATAATAATCACCTGCGTAGGTGCTATTACGGCCCACCTGGTAAAGTTTAACCTCGCTAAAGTCTTTATCCAGCACGTTATTAACTGCCGTATTAAGTGTCAGATCTTTGGTCAGTTTGTAAGACATTCCCATGTCCAGGACGGTCCAGGCTTTTAAATTAGCACCTTTATCGTCATAGACGGCTTTTTGTACTGCGCTGAGATTGTCGTAATTTTCAGTGAAGCGTGGGGCCTTACCGCGATAACGTGCGCTCAGCCAGGCGTTCATATCTTCCGTTGCCTGCCAGTTCAGACGGGCGTTAGCCATATGCTTTGGTGTATAGCTTAACGGCGCGCCTTTATTGTCACCATCTTTTTGCTTGCTCTGAGTGTAGGTGTAGTTGAGAGATAAGGTCAGCACATCCGACCATAGAGGGAAGGTGCTGGCAAATTCAACGCCATCGGTCCTCGCCTTGCCGCTGTTGGTATAACTGTTGGTATTATCATCGATAGAATACGAGACAATTTTATTTTTGTATTCAGTATAGAAGCCGGTAATGTTGGCGTTAAGCCCGGCGTTGTTCTCGTAATACAGCCCGGTTTCGTAGCTGATGCTTTCCTCAGGTTTGAGGTCCGGGTTACCGACTGTATTCACCGTTCCCTGCGCGGTTACACCGCTGATCCCGTTATGTAACTGGCTCAGTGATGGTGCTTTATAACCGGTCGTTACGCCGCCTTTGAGGGTCCATTCATCAGATACGTCCCAGACCATATACGCACGTGGGCTGAGATGACCGCCAAAGACATCGTTATGCTCATAGCGTGTTCCTGCGGTTAAGGCCAGCGAATCGAGAATATGCCATTCATCTTCGGCATAGGCTGCCCACGTTTTTTGGTGGAACGTCTCGCCGGTATTGGCCAGCACCACACCATCTTTCATCCGTGCATCCCAATATTCCCCGCCGAGGGTTAACAGATGCGAATCACCTAGTGGTGTCAGCAGCACGGAGTCCAGAATGACGTTGGTGTTCTTCAGTTCACGCGCGTCACCGGCCCGACCTGCGTTCTCTGGCGTGAGTGCGGAGGAGACCAGTTGTCGGCCCTTGTTCTCGGTTTCATTCCAGCCGAGGGAGGATTTCCAGGTGCCGAACGTTAAGGCGGTATCGTGGCCGAGGGTCACTTTGTTACGCTCATAGCGCAGCGTTTTATCATAACCTCCCGTCAGGTTACCCAACTGACCGTCATCGTTGTCATAACGCTGTCTGGCGGAGTCGAGATCCAGCCACAGCGTATTGCTTTCATTGGCTTTCCAGTCGAATCGCGTGCCAATATTGTAGTTTTCCGACTCGGTTGGATAAGGTACGCGGGTGGAAGAGGTATCGCTCAGCGAAGTGACGCTGGAACCCTGACGCTGGGTTGTGCTCCCCCGAACCTGCATATCCAGTACGCCCGCGATTAACGGGCCGCTTGACCAAAAGTTGGCGACCGTACTGTTACCCCATTTATTGCTCTCTTGCAGGTTAACGCCGGTATTGATGGAAGTGCTCCATTTATCGGTGCTTTTTTTGGTGATGATATTCACCACGCCACCGATTGCGTCGGAGCCATAAAGCGTCGACATCGGGCCGCGGATAACCTCAATATGATCGATTGCCGCCAGCGGGGGCATAAAGCTGGTATTCATGGCAGAGAAGCCGTTTGGCGTCACGTCGCTGCTGCCGTTTTGACGAATACCGTCAATCAGGATCAAGGTATAGCTGGCGGGCATGCCACGGATGCTGATCTCCAGACCGCCAGTTTTACCGGTGCTGCTTTCAACATCTACCCCTTCAACAGAACGCAGGGCTTCACCTAAGTCATTATATTTATTGGTTTGTAACTCTTGCTGCGAAATAACAGAGACGCTGGCGGCGGCATTGGTGATTTTCTTTTCGTAACCGGAAGCGGTTACCACCATGACATCTTCAGCAAATACCAGGGGGCTGGAAAATCCTAAACAGGACAGAACGACAGAGGCAACGGGTTTTAAACGCATAGTCAAACTTCCTTTGTTAAAAATCAAAGGCAGTAAGATAATTGATGGAAATGATAATACAAATAATTATCATTACAAATTTACATAACTTGTCACTTCTGGTGTTTTTTTTGAATAAATATACATAAATTGTCATTAATTTTAGATAAGGAAATGGCAGGAAGGGTAAATAGTCAGCATGAGTAATTATTAGATAGGGATTAATATTCCTTTGAATAAATGGCGAGGGATTAATCTATATTTTGAGATTCACATACTACTCATAACGGAGTATCAGAAAAAAGTATGATAATTTTAGAAAATCGTCATACTTTTCTGCGCCGCATCATTTTTTTCGTCATTTCTGTCCGCCATAATCCCTTCCCCAGGAGACTGCTTAACGACTGTAAATCGTTATGCAGCATAAAAATAACGTAAATCTGGATAACATAATGATCAAAGGCAAGCTGGCACTGCTTACGTGCGCATTGACTCTCGCATTAACCTCACCACTTCTCGCCGCGCAAAATGCGAGCGAAGGGCAGACGTTAAAACTGGCAATTGGACCGGAGCCAACGGAAGGTTTTGACCCGATGTTGGGCTGGAGTCATGGCAGCTATCTGCTTTTGCATGCACCATTATTAAAACAAAATGCAGATATGAGCTGGGGAAACCTGCTGACGGAAAAAGTAGAGACCAGCGCAGACGGCAAAACCTGGACGTTGACGTTAAAACCTGACCTTAAATTCTCTGATGGTTCGCCGCTAACCGCTGAAGATGTGGTGTTCACCTATAACAAAGCAGCAAAAAGCGGCGGCAAAATCGACATGGGAAACTTCACCCATGCCAGTCTGAAAGATAACCGCACGGTAGAAATTACGTTGCGTAGCCCGCAAAGTACCTTTGTGAACGTGCTGGGTTCATTAGGAATTGTTCCGCAAAAACGGTATGACGAAAAAACATTCGCTAAAAATCCGATTGGCGCGGGTCCGTATCGACTGGTGAGTTTTCAGCCGGGGCAGCAGTTGATCGTTGAGGCTAACCCCTGGTATGCCGGTAAGAAAAATGATTTCAGTAAGCTGGTGTTTGTCTTCCTTGATGAAGATAACGCTTATGCCGCAGCGCGCAGCGGCCAACTGGGACTCGTACGTATCGCGCCGTCGATGGCGGTCGCTCCTCAGCAGAAAAATTTGAAACTTTGGGTACGCGACAGCGTGGAAAACCGTGGCATTGTGTTCCCGATGGTTCCTGCAGGTAAAAAAGACGCCAATGGCTATCCGATTGGGAACGATATCACTGCCGATGTTGCCATCAGGCGCGCCATCAACTACGCCATCGACCGTAAGCAGCTTGCCGATCAGGTCATGGAAGGCCATGCGATTCCGGCGTATAGCGCGGTTCAGGGTCTGCCATGGCAGGGACAATCAGTTGCGTTCAAAGATGGCGATAGCGAAAAAGCGCGAACGATTCTGGAAGAAGCCGGCTGGAAGGTGGGTAAAGATGGCGTACGTGTGAAGGACGGTAAAGATGCTCGCTTAACGTTGTGGTACGCCAGCGGTGACAGTACACGCCGGGATTTAGCCGAAGCCGTACGTGCGATGCTGGAGCCAGTGGGTATTCAGATTTCTCTGCAATCCGGGAGCTGGGAAACTGTTGAGCGGCATATGCATGCCAACCCGACGCTGTTTGGCTGGGGAAGTCTGGATCCGATGGAGCTTTTCCATCACTACAGTAATCAGGCTGCGGGCGTGGAATATTACAATCCAGGCTATTACAGCAATCCTGTCGTTGAGCAGCATCTTAAACAGGCAATTGACGCTCCGGACTGGCAAAAAGCGTTGCCGTTCTGGCAGCAAGTTGAGTGGGATGGCAAGCAAGGGGCTGGCGTGCAGGGCGATGCTGCCTGGGCATGGTTGCTGAATATTCAGCATACCTACCTGGCAAATCCGTGTATTGACTTAGGTAAAGGCGCACCGGAGATTCACGGTAGCTGGTCACTGCTCAATAATCTGGATGAATGGACCTGGACCTGCCGTTGATGAAGTCTGTTGTGGGCCATTTTCTACGGCTGATAGTGTTATTAGTGCTGGTTGCGGCTGGCACTTTTGTGCTGCTCAGCTTTTCTCCGGTCGATCCGATTCGGGCTTATATCGGCAACGATCTCCTGCATGTGCCGCCGGAGCAATATGCGCGTATCGCGGCTCGCTGGGGATTGGACCAACCGCTATGGGAGCGTTTTGGTCACTGGTTTGGCCGTGTATTACAGGGCGATCTCGGCTACTCAATGTTGTTTAACGCGCCGGTTGCCAGCGTGATCAAGGAGCGCTTTGCGACTTCGTTTGCGCTGCTTGGTGGCGCGTGGCTACTCTCTGGCATATTGGGAACGGCAATGGGGTTTGTCGCGGGTCGCTACCTGAATCGCTGGCCGGATAAAGCAATCTGTCGCCTCAGTTATCTGCTTTCTTCGCTGCCGACCTTCTGGATTGGCATGCTGTTGCTGGCATTATTTGCCGTGCGCTGGCCGGTATTTCCGGTCTGCTGCGCGTGGGAGCCGGGCAATAGCGGCGATATGGCGACGCTGACTGAGCGTCTGCGCCATCTGGTGCTTCCCGTTTGCGCGCTCAGTTTGCTGGGACTGGGACAAATTACGCTTCATACGAGGGAAAGCATCGCCAGCGTGATGAAAAGCGATTTTGTCCGTTTTGCGCGTTCTCAGGGAGATAAGGGCTGGTCACTGTTACGCCATCAGGTTCTGCGTCATGCAATTACGCCTGCGCTGTGTTTGCAGTTTGCCTCGCTGGGGGAGCTGTTGGGAGGCGCATTATTGGCCGAAAAAGTCTTTGCTTACCCGGGACTGGGGCAGGCCACTATTGATGCCGGATTACGTGGAGATCTGCCGTTACTGATGGGAATTGTATTGTTCAGTACCGTATTGGTGTTTATTGGTAACTCGCTGTCTACCTGGCTTGTCCGTATGTTGAACCGTGCTCTGGAACGACCTGATGCTCTATAACCCGACGCCGACGCTGATTCGTCTTTTGCTCTCTTTTAGCTGCCTGTTATTCATTGCAGTGTATGGTGCCGCAATGCTGGATAACCCGTTGAGCGTTAATCTGCTTGCCCGGCATTTACCGCCTGATGCGCTGTACTGGTTTGGCACCGACAACCTTGGTCGCGACCTGTGGATCCGTTGTTTTCAGGGTGCACTAACCAGTCTGCAAATTGGTATTGGTGCGGCGTTGTGTAGCGGTTTCATCGCGTTAGTGATGGCGGCGGTTTCGCGCATACATCCGCGTCTGGATGTGCTTATGCGCCTGATTACCGATGCCATGCTGTCGATGCCGCATCTGCTGTTGCTCATTTTGATCTGTTTTACGCTGGGCGGTGGGAAAAACGGCGTGATTATGGCGGTTGCGCTGACCCACTGGCCGCGTTTGGCGCTAATCCTGCGTGCTGAAGCGCAGCGCGTGGCCCACAGTGACTACTTGACGCTGACCTGGCGTCTGGGGCACGGCCATTTTTACTGCTGGCGACATCACTATCTACCCGCCTTATTACCTCAATGGCTAACGGGAACACTACTGATGTTTCCCCACGCGGTGTTGCACAGTGCGGCGTTAAGCTTCCTCGGTTTTGGGCTGGCACCGCATGAACCGTCACTGGGACTGCTGCTGGCGGATGCGCTGAGATTTATCAGTCATGGCGATTGGTGGTTGGTGCTGTTTCCGGGACTGATGCTGTTCAGTCTGGTGATGTTATTCGATCAGCTCGCAAGGGCGGTACATCGTTTATGGTTACGAGGTGACGCATGTTGAGTTTAAGACAGGTCTCGCTGGAGGTGGCGCGTTATCGCTGGTACGGCGCGAGAAACTGGTCTTCGCTGTTGCAGGATATCTCTTTCGACGTGGCACCGGGTCAAATGGTGGCGTTAGTGGGAGGAAGCGGGGAGGGTAAGAGCCTGCTGCTGCAATGCCTGCTCGATCTCTTACCGGAGAATTTGCGCTTCCAGGGCACTATCACACTGGAGGGCAAAACGCTGAACAGCGATGATATTCGCAAATGTCGTGGCGATACCTTCAGCTATGTCCCGCAAGGCGTTCAGGCGCTTAACCCGCTGCTCTCGATTGAAAAGCATCTGCGCAGGGCATGCCAGCTTTCTGGCCAACAATGGAATGCCGGAAAAATTGAACGATTGCTCCAGCGTAGCCGACTGGAAAGTCGCGTATTAGATGCTTTTCCGCGCCAGCTTTCAGGCGGTATGGCGAAACGTGTCCTGGCCTGTCATGCGTCTCTGAGTCAGGCTCGCTATATTCTGGCGGATGAAATTACCGCCTGGCTTGATGCACCTCTGGCTAATCAACTCCTTGAACAGTTGCGTGAGCAATGTGAGCAAGGGGCTGGCGTTTTATGGGTAACGCATGACCTCACGCTGGCGGCCCGCCATGCGGATCGTATTGTCGCGTTGCATCAGGGAAGGGTGTCGGATAACGTCAGCCGGGAACAGCTGTTACGCGGAGAGATTAGCGAACATCTGCAACGACAATGGCGGGCGCTGCCTGAAAGAAATCAACTTTTTGGAGAGCGCGATGTTGTGCTGTCGTGATGTAACAATCCGTCAGGGAGAAAAGGTTCTGTGGCAAAATCTGACCTTCTCTCTACACCCTGGAGAACGTATTGGGATTTGTGCGCCAAGTGGGACGGGCAAAACGACGCTGGGACGCGTGCTGGCGGGCTGGCAGAAACCAACTTCGGGTGACATTCTGGTTGATGAACAACCGTTACCGATGCACCAGTATTGCCCGGTGCAACTGGTGCCACAGCATCCGGAATTAACTTTTAACCCCCGACGCAGCACCGGTGATGCGGTTCATGATGCCTGGCGACCGGATGCTGAAATGCTTACCCGTCTTCACATCAACCCAGAGTGGTTAACTCGCCGCCCCGGACAACTTTCTGGCGGTGAACTGGCGCGAATTGCTTTACTTCGTGCGCTGGACCCGCGGACACGTTTTCTTATTGCTGATGAAATTACCGCCCAGCTCGATCCTTCCATTCAACGGGATATCTGGGCGCTGCTGCTTGAAGAATGCCAGCGTCGGCCATTGGCTATGCTGATTATCAGCCATCAACAGGCCCTGCTTGAGCAGCTTTGTTCCAGCAAACTCCTTGTAACGTGAAATGAGATAAGGCTTGTAGCTGATCTATTGATTAAATTGATATGTTATATTATAACATTCACTCGCAAATGATTTGAGGGTGAAATTTTGGCTATTTGTATTAAAAAACTGACAATTGCTCTGGGGATGCTTGTAGTCAGTGGTTCGGTTATGGCGCACGGTCATCATTCCCATGGTGCGCCGATGAGCGAAACAGAACAAAAGGCGTCGGAAGGGGTTTTTGATGATAACCAGGTGCAAAATAGGGCGCTGACCGACTGGGATGGCATGTGGCAATCTGTCTATCCGTATCTGGTCAGCGGCGAGCTTGATCCGGTCTTCAAAAAGAAAGCGGAGAAAGACAAAAGCAAAACGGCAGAACAAATTAAAGATTACTACCGTAAAGGTTATGCAACCAACGTAGACACCATCGGCATCGAAAATGACGTAATGGAATTTCACACCGGTAATCAGGTTGCATCATGTAAATACGACTACGCCGGTTATAAAATTCTGCACTATAAGTCAGGCAAGAAAGGTGTACGTTATCTGTTTGAGTGTAAAGACGCTAACAGCAAAGCACCTAAATACGTGCAATTCAGCGATCATATTATCGCGCCGCGTAAATCGAGCCACTTCCATATTTTTATGGGAAATACCTCGCAGGCAGCCTTGCTTGAAGAGATGGAAAACTGGCCTACCTACTACCCTTACCAGTTGAAGGGAGAAGAGGTTGTGGATGAGATGCTGCACCATTAATCCGGGCTAACCTTATCTGTACACACCCGTCACCAGTGGCGGGTTTTTTAATTCATAACCTTCTCTTTCCATCACCCGATGCATTCGTTAGCATATTGTCTCGCAGCAAGTGCATGTGTTTTTTCAGGAAGAGGTTAACGTGTTCGCAGAGTATGGAGTTCTGAATTACTGGACGTATCTGGTGGGGGCTATTTTTATCGTGCTGGTACCGGGGCCAAATACGATATTTGTGTTGAAGAACAGCGTTGGTCGGGGAGTGAAGGGCGGTTATCTCGCCGCAAGCGGTGTGTTTATCGGCGATGCCGTGTTAATGTTTTTGGCCTATGCTGGCGTTGCCGCATTGATTAAAACAACGCCCGTTTTGTTCAACATCGTTCGCTATCTTGGCGCGTTTTATCTGCTGTACCTTGGTGCGAAGATCCTGTATGCAACACTGAAATCGAAAGCAAGCGATGCCGCGCCTGAAGAAGTCCCGTTTGGCGCTATTTTTAAACGTGCGTTAATTCTGAGCCTGACGAATCCTAAAGCTATTTTGTTTTATGTTTCGTTCTTCGTGCAGTTTATTGATGTCAATGCGCCGCACTCAGGGCTGTCATTCTTTATTTTGGCTATTACGCTTGAGATAGTGAGCTTTTTCTACCTGAGCTTTCTTATTTTCTCCGGCGCGTTCGTGACGCAGTATATCCGTACGAAGAAAAAACTGGCCAAAGTGGGTAATTCCCTTATTGGTCTGATTTTTGTTGGTTTTGCCGCTCGTCTGGCCACGCTTCAGTCGTGACGCCATTGGCCCGTTGGTTACGGCGGGCCTTCAATATTACACCCTGCAATTCATTTATAATTGTATTGTTATAACCAATAAATGGTATTTTAAATGTATATTATGAGGCGTACCCTGTGTACAGCAGCGGTTCAGTAAGAACTCGCTGGTTGTCGACTGGAAAAGGGAAGAAAAATGCTTCAAATTCCACAGAACCATATCCATACACGCTCTACTCCATTCTGGAACAAAGAAACGGCGCCTGCCGGAATTTTCGAACGCCACCTTGATAAAGGAACCCGGGCCGGGGTTTATCCTCGACTTTCGGTTATGCAGGGGGCGGTCAAATATCTCGGATACGCAGATGAACACAGCCCAGAGCCCGTAGAGGTGATGGTTATTGAAGCCGGTCAGTTTGGCGTTTTTCCGCCGGAAAAATGGCATAACATCGAAGTGATGACCGACGACACTTACTTTAATATCGATTTTTTCGTTGCCCCGGAAGTTCTGATGGAGAGCGCGAATCAACGAAAAGTCGTGCGTACCGGCAAGGAGTAAATCATGGGCAAAGCAACCTATACCGTAACAGTGACCAATAACAGCAATGGCGTGTCAGTCGATTATGAAACTGAAGCGCCGATGACGCTGTTGATTCCGGATGTGGCCGCTGAAGTGGTTAAAGATCTGGTCAATACCGTACGTTCATACGATACCGAGAATGAGCATGAAGTGTGCGGATGGTAGGCGTTAATTACTCCTACTGATTGAATGCGCTGAATTTTAATCTAATAACCGCACTGCGTTTTGACGACGCCGCGCGGTTTTTTTATCCGTGTTAAACCTGGAAATATCCGGAAAAAGATTTCTTAAGAATACCTTAAGAAATCCGCATTGATTGCTAATGTTGGATCATTCACAGGGGTTATGATCGTGAAACAGTCACAATACAGAACCTCGCTTATGAAACTGAATACCCGACTAACATTACCCACTTTCATTCTTGGGCTGATCATCGTAGCGATCCCGTTCACTGCGAACTGGAATCTACCTTTGCTCAACGGTACTGTCGTCAGATGGATTGAGAATGGCCAGGCGTTATGGCTGCTGTTTGGAGCGCTTTTTACTCTCAGCTACATCCGGCCTTTATCACGTCCTGAAGGCGAGAAACAATTTTGGCTTTGGGCGGCAGTGTGGTGGTTGGTGTTGCTGGGTCGCAGTACCAGTTGGGGCCGTGATTATTTCCCGGAGCACCCTAAACTACTGTTCAGAGTTATCTCAGTGGTATTGATTGCAATGATTATTCTGCCTGTCCTGATATCAAAACGCTTACGCCAGGATATTGCCCGTCGCTTACGCAATGAACCGCTGCCGCTATGGCTGTTAGCGATCACCACCTGTGCATTTTTGATCTCCGATACGGTAGAGCATCATCGTCTGCTGGCCCCTATCTTTTTGCACAACGCGCAGTACGGCGATCTCATTGAAGAGCTGTATGAACTCCCGTTTATGGTGGGATTGTTCCTGATGAACCTCGGTTTTATGCAGCGGGATAAGCAGGAAGAATCTGCTGCCATTCGCTTTAGTGAACCACAGCTGGCGAAGTAACGGGAAAATACCTGAGTCTGGATGACCAGACTCAGGCGGTTAGCGAGGTGACTTACGCAATGGCCTCGCACAAGCGTAATTTCATGTCGCTATACGTCTGTGCGGCATACTTTTCAGCCCATCCCTGATCGCTAATGTGCTCAATACTTACGGCGCAATATTTGGTTTCCGGCGTTTTCGAAATAGGATCGAGATTATCCTGAGTTAACTCGTTACACGCACCAATCCACCATTGATAGGTCATATACACCGTTCCGGCATTGATACGCTCGGATACATCCGCGCGGCTGATGACCTTACCACGACGCGAGCTGACCCATACCAGGTCACGATGACGAATACCCAGTTTTTCTGCATCATGAGTATTGATTTGCACATACCCAGGCTCATCTGCCAGGGCTTGCAGCGCTGCGCAGTTGCCGGTCATTGAACGACAGGAGTAGTGCCCAACTTCACGCACTGTACACAGGACCAGCGGATACTTTTCATCAGGAACTTCTGCGGGCGCTCGCCATTGTGCGGCAAACAGTTTGCCTTTGCCATTGGCGGTATCAAACTGGCTGTTCGCGTAAAGGTAAGGTGTGCCGGGGTGATCGAGCTCCGGACATGGCCACTGAATATGCCCCATTTCACCCATTTTCTCATAGGTTACGCCGTAGAACAGCGGGCACAGCTCGCGCATCTCATCCCAGATTTGCTGGTTACTTTGATACCGCATGGGATAGCCCATTTCACTGGCCAGCAGGCTGATGATCTCCCAGTCACGCTTGACATCACCTGAGGGTTCAATCGCTTTTTCAAAACGCTGGAATCCACGATCGGCGCAGGTAAAGACGCCACCGTGTTCACCCCAGGAGGTGGCCGGCAGGAGGACGTCGGCCATTTCCGCTGTCTTGGTCATGAAGATATCCTGCACGACAATAAAATCGAGCGCGTTAAACCCTTCGCGGACCAGACCTAAATCGGCCTCGGTTTGCAACGGATCCTCCCCCATGATGTAGTAGGCTTTAATTTTGCCTTCAATAGCCAGATGCGGAACTTCGGTGATGCGCGTCCCAACCTTGTCATCCATCTGATTAACGTCAATGCCCCAGGCGTTGGCGAATTTCTCCCTGATGGTGAAATCGGTCACGTCCTGATACCCAGGGAACTAGTTAGGCAGTACCCCCATATCGCACGCGCCTTGCACGTTATTCTGCCCACGCACCGGCCCAACGCCGACGTTAGGGCGTCCCAGATTGCCGGTCAGCAGCGCCAGGCTTGACAAACCACGAACCACGTCAACGGCCTGGCCAAACTGGGTGACGCCCATTCCCCACATCACGGTTGCCGATGGCGCTGCGGCAAATGTACGCATCGCCTGACGAACCTGCTGTGCGGGAACACCCGTTAAATGTTCAACGGCTTCAGGCGCATAGTCCTTCACGGTTTCCCAGTATGTTTCCAGTCCTTCCGCATGCTTTTGTACATACTCGCGATCGTAGAGTTGCTCTTCGATGAGGACATGGCCAAAGGCGTTAACCAGTGCCATATTACAACCGTTTTTTAACTGCAAATGTTGGTCAGCGATACGAGCAGTTTCAATACGACGTGGGTCACAGACAATGATTTTTGCGCCATTCTGGCGAGCTTTAATTACCCTGCGAGCCACGATCGGGTGCGAGTCGGCGCAGTTATAGCCAAAGATCAGCAGACATTTTGAGTTTTCAATGTCGCTGATGGAATTGCTCATGGCGCCATTGCCTAATGTTTCCTGTAACCCGGCAACGGAAGGGCCGTGACAGACACGGGCGCAGCAATCGACATTATTGGTATGGAGAACGCCACGTGCGAATTTTTGCATCACGTAGTTGGTTTCATTCCCTGTTCCACGTGAAGACCCAGTGGTCATAATGGCGCGGGGGCCATAGGTATTTTTGATTTCAGATAAGCGTTTTGCGGTGTAACGAATGGCTTCATCCCAGCTAACGGGAGTGAATTTTCCACCTTTTTCATAACGGATCATCGGGCGAGTCAGACGGGGAGTCAGAAGGCGAGTGTCGTTAAGAAAATCCCAACCATAGTAGCCTTTCAGGCATAACTGATTTTGGTTCGTTACACCCTCTGCGGCCTCGGCGCGGATGATTTTGTTATTCTCAACAACAAGCTTGAGCTTGCACCCGGCCCCACAGTATGGGCATACACTGGTGATTTTTTTCATCAATAACAGACCTGTTAAATGCTGAAATAGCGCGAATTGTAAACGGAGCCGCGCGATACGCATCGCGGACTACGATTTGTCATAGTGACCGGTTGTTTAAGCATAAATCGTGCCAGAAGTGAAAACCCAGTAATTGCAGGGACTGAGGGCGAATGAGTAAAGCAGAATGACTGACGATTCGACATTAATGACGAGCTACGTCAGGGAAAATGTCGCCATCCAATGGTTTAACCTTATGAAAGATCAGAAAAAGATGAAAATAGCAGGTGATACCGATCACAAATTTTAATTTTTCAGCGCTATGCTATGCTTTTATACAACGAGCGAATCGTTAACTTAAAAACATAAGTGAGGGATATTATGGGCATTATTTCATGGGTGATTTTCGGTCTTATCGCTGGGATTTTGGCAAAATGGATTATGCCGGGTAAAGATGGCGGCGGATTCTTTATGACCATCATCTTAGGGGTTGTCGGTGCGGTAGTGGGTGGCTGGATCAGTACCTTCTTTGGTTTTGGTAAAGTTGATGGTTTCAACTTTGGCAGTTTTGTCGTAGCGGTTATCGGTGCGATTGTGGTGTTGTTTATCTATAGAAAAGTCAAAAGTTAAGTAAACATGCAGACAATAGAGGCCACTGATAAGTGGCCTTTTTCTTTGGTTACCACCACCCCAGTTCCGTGCCCAGAACCACGATGATAGCCACGCCAATCATAATAAGCGTTGTTTTTTTCATCGTTATGCTCCAGGCGCAGCGTAACCGCCAATAAAAAACCAGGATAAGAAAACGACAGCGGAAATGAAAATAATGACAGGGAAAATAATACCGAGTCGCATACGATTATCTACCAGAGTTATTTAAAGACGAGTCAGCATAGCAGGGGTTAATGTACGACAAAAGCGGTTTTATCCTGACGTTTTTTATCCTTGTACATTGCGCTGTCTGCGAGATGAAGCGCAAAGTTTACATCAGTCTCCAGCGGATCAATTTCCACCACGCCCAGACTGGCGCCAGGATAAAACAGATGAATATCGCCCAGGTGGTAGTCGCCGCAAATTTGCTGCTGCAACTGATGTTTCACCTGCTGCAGACGAACACGTTGCTCCCTGTCATCTTCCGGTGACAGGCGAGCGACTAAAAATTCGTCACCGCCCAGTCGACCGAGAATGTCATTATCACTACATTTACGCAGCAGGCGGTGCCCAATCTGGATCAGGAACTGGTCGCCAACCTCGTGGCCAAAGCGGTCATTGATCAATTTGAAATCATCCAAATCGATATAGGCGACAACTATCTTCTGCCTGAGGTGGCGGGCGAGCGAAAAAAGGGTCTCTACATTTTCAAAAATTGCGCGCCGATTCGGTAATCCGGTCAGGGCATCGGTGTAGGAGTGAGCAATCAGCGCAGCGTTCGCTTCACGTAACTGAGCAACCAGCGACTCTTTTTGAATAGACTGGGCGATTAGTCCGGCAAACAGATGCAACACCTGTTCACCACGTTCGCTTAACGCATGCTGGCGGCGACTGGTGGCGCAGAGCGTACCGTAAAACGTTCCGTCCGGAAGATGAACGGGAGTACTCAGAAAAGTGGTGATGTCCAGTGCGCGAGCGGTGGTACATTCCGGCCATCGTACGGGCACGTTGTCGCTGTACAAACAGTTTTCCTCAATAGCGCGTTTGCACAGCGTCTCATCCCACGGTACGGACAGCCCTTCGGGGATCTGCATTTGGCAGCTATTACGCGCATACAGAATATGCTGCAGACGGGCATCCAGATCGACCTTGGTCAAGTATGTAGATTCCATCTCAGTCACTACTTCCAGCATTTCCAGAAGTTGGCGTACCAGACTCTCAACTGACTGCTCCGTGGCTAAGGATTGTGAGACTCTGGCAAGGATCATGTCCGACATGAGGTGTAAATACTCCTGAGTGATGACAAGGCTGGCGTGGGCGCATGATAGAACATCCGCGAGCAAGATGAAACACGCGTTCCTGGCTGAAATGTAATCATAAAATTGAAATTAGAACGTAAAACATGGAGATAGAAGGGAAGTCGGGGTAACCTGCCGGCATAATACTTTTAAACAGGAGTAGAGATGAAACTTGCGTCTATTATTTTGCCCGGCTTGCTGGTGCTGGCGGGGTGTACCACGCAGCCTGATGCCCCTAAACCACCAAAAATCGGCATGGCGAATCCGGCATCGGTGTATTGCGAACAAAAGGGCGGTACGCTGGTTGCGGTGCAGACTCCGCAAGGCGTAAGGTCAGACTGCAAACTACCCGGTGGGGAAGTGATTGATGAATGGGCGCTCTGGCGTAGAGATCATCCGACAACGGGCAAGTGATACGCGGTCAGCATTGACGTAGCCACTCAGCGAGCACCAGCGCGTGGTTTTGCTGGGTATTTTTCGCCGCATACAGTAGCGTTAAGGTTTGCTGTCGGGCAATCTCTGCGAGGCGCTTTCCTTCTTGCTGCTGTTGAGCCAGTTCAGCGCGATATTGCTCAGAAAAATGCGAGAAATCAATCAACTCTGCGTGGAATGCCTTACGTAAATCAGATGACGGGGTAAGTGCTTTATTCCATTCGTTGAAAATAAGATCGCTCTTTTTCACCCCGCGAGGCCATAACCGATCGACTAACACGCGGTAACCATCGCTTTTTTCTGCCGGGTCATACACACGTTTGCACTGAATATTCATCTCTTCATCCGCTCCATTAAGCTATCGCTATTACGGTTAAATAAGATCGTAAAACGTGACCATTATAGCATTCCGCCAGCCCTGACTCCCAATTTAAGGGATTGTGATACCAACAAAAAATCGGTAGGCTGAGGCTCCTTATAGTGTCCCTCATTGTCTGGACATAAGGAACGTTTAATGGAAATTTCCCCGATTAAAGATACGCTTCGCATTGCGCTGGTGGGCGATTACAACCCCGATATTGTGGCGCATCAGGCTATTCCTCTTGCTATTGATGATGCCGCTGCCGTCCTGGAATTAGTGGCTGATTATGACTGGCTAACCACATCTGATATCAGCAGCAGTGAGGACCTGGTAGGTTATGATGCCATTTGGGTCGTTCCAGGCAGTCCTTATCGCCACCTGGAAGGGGCGCTGATCGCGATACGCTACGCGCGTGAAAACAGCATCCCATTCCTGGGTACCTGTGGCGGCTTTCAACATGCCATTCTGGAGTATGCCCGCAACGTGCTGGGCTGGATCGACGCCGCCCACGCGGAGACGGACACCACGGGTCGGATGGTGATAGCACCGTTGACCTGCTCGCTGGTAGAAAAAACAGATGATATTGAGCTTCGGGCCAATACGCTGATAGCCAAAGCCTACGGACGGGATGTTATCTCGGAGGGATATCACTGCAACTACGGCGTATCGGAAGATTTTGCCGCTGAGCTGGAGCGCGGCGATCTCCGTGTGACCGGTTGGGATGAGGCTGGTGATATTCGTGCCATTGAGCTGGTGACACATCCATTTTATGTCGGCACGCTCTTTCAGCATGAACGGGGAGCGCTGGCGGGAAAACCCGTACCTCTGGTTCAGGCGATGCTGCGCGCCGCGCGCGGATAAATATTGGGCAGGTTGTTCGCGAACCTGCCCTCTGCATTATGCGCTCGCGATCTCCCGATTGCGCCCCGCGCACAAACCAAACACCGCCATCAGCATCGCTAACACGGCGACACCCGTTAATGGAATCAGCCAACTACCGTTGAGGTCGTGAATTTTCCCCATCAGCGGTGGCCCGCAGGCGGCCAGTAAATATCCGACAGACTGTGCCATGCCGGAGAGCGCTGCAGCCTGATGCGCTGAGCTTGCGCGCAGGCCAATAAAGGTTAAGCCGAGGATCATCGTCGCGCCTGAGCCAAAGCCAAACAGGATGGTCCATAGCAATGCCTGTTCGGGCATTATGGCGAATCCCGCCGCGCCGACGGCGCACATTAACGAAACCAGAGCGGCGATGGCGCGCTGATCCTTAAATCTGTTCAGGACGAGAGGGATCAATATTCCCGGCGCGGCAGTCGCCAGCTGCAGTAAACCATGCAACGAACCGGCCTGAGATTCACTGTAGCCATGGCTAATTAAAATGGCGGGTAGCCAGCCGATGATGACGTAATAGACAAGGGAGTTGATCCCCAGAAACAGCGTCACTTGCCAGGCTAGGCCAGAGCGCCAGATCGCGCGGGAATGCAAGGCGCGCGAGTTACTCAGGCTGGCATGAGCAGTCTGGCGGCATTGGGGCAACCAGATAATCAGCGCCAGCAGCGGGAAGGCCATCAGCACCATCAACGCACCGCGCCAGCCAAATCCATTTAGTGCCAATGGAACCACAATTGCCGAGCCCAGTGCCGCCGCCGCGCCCATGGTCAGCGAGTATGCGCCAGTGAGTTTCGCCACATGCTGGGAAAAATCTCGCTTAATCAATCCGGGTAACAGCACATTTCCCAACGCGATTCCGCAACCAATGATGGCGGTACCGCTAAACAGGAACCCTGACGAAGGCAGCGAACGAATCGCAATACCTACGCAAATCAACAGCATCGCGGCAAACAGGCTACGTTCGATGCCCCAGCAGCGCGCAACGGCGGCAGCCAGGGGGGATACCAGCGCGAAGGCCAGCAGCGGCAGGGTAGTCAGAAGTCCAGTCTGGGCGGTACTCAAACCGTAGTCGGCGCGAATGGCATCCAGCAACGGGGCTGCGCCGGTAAAGGTGACGCGCAGTGTGGTGGCAATCATCAGGATCCCCGCGATCAGCAACGCTGCATTTTTGCCACGGGAGGAAGGTGTAGTAATCATTTTTTTCTCATATCGTCAGGCGAGGCGATACTTTAGCGTTTTTACACTATGGATGAATCAAGCTAAAATGACAGATTATCGCTAAAATAGGACATTCTTATGTTGGGGCTGAGACTGGATGGATATGAGCCCGATTTGCACCACGATGCGGCGGTCGCATTTTGTATTCAGGCTCGGGAAGATGAACTTTTCAGTCCGCTGCATCAGCATCGTAAGGGACAGTTGATCCTGGCGCTGCATGGTGCGATCACCTGTGAAGTTGAAAATGCTATGTGGATGGTGCCTCCGCAATATGCTGTGTGGATCCCTGGCGAAATTCCACACAGCAACCACGTTACCGTAGGCGCGCAATTGTGTTTTCTGTTTATTGAGCCGCAGGCTGTCGTGATGCCTGAACGTTGCTGCACGCTGAAAATCGCCCCGTTATGTCGGGAACTCATTCTGGCGCTGGCGTCCAAATCGGATGCTCAGCGACTGGAGCCGGCAACCCAGCGGCTGACGCAAGTGTTGTTTGATGAACTCCCGCAGCAACCACAGGAGCAGATGCAGTTACCGGTTTCCGATCACCCGAAAATTCGCAGAATGGTCGCAACGATGGCGAAAGAGCCAGCACAATGGCAGACGTTGGGACAATGGGCCAGCGTATTTGCGATGAGTGAACGTAACCTTGCTCGTCTGGTCGTCAAAGAAACGGGGTTGAGTTTTCGCCGCTGGCGTCACCAGCTCCAGCTGATTCTGGCGCTGCAGGCGTTGATCGATGGCCGCAATGTACAACAGGTCGCGCAAATGCTCGGGTACGATTCGACCACGGCATTTATCACTATGTTCAAAAAAGGCCTGGGGCAGACGCCAGGCCGTTATCTGAACGGGCTGGCTACTGCTTCCCAACAATCAACGAGACCAGGCCTGCCGCAATAAGCGGCCCCACCGGCACACCGCGAAACAGCGCCACGCCCAGTACCGTGCCCACCAGTAATCCGGCAACAAGCTGGGGCTGACTGCCCATGAGCGTAACGCCGCGTCCGCCGAGCCATGAGACAAATACCCCGACGGCAATAGCGACCAGTGATTTCCAGTTTACAAAGGAGTGGATGAGCGTGGAGGGCGGTAGCGTTCCGCTGGCGATCGGTGCCATGACGCCAATGGTCAGAATGATAATCCCGACGGTCAGGCCCTGTTTTTCAATCCAGGGGAAGAAAGTATTCAGAGGGGTAACACGGACAATGATCAGCACCAGAATTGAAACAGCGACAGTGGTGTTGTGGCTGACAAAGCCCAGAGCTGCCAGTCCGAGGAGGATCAGCAGAGTGACATCAAACATCGTAGTTTCCTTGCCAAAAGAAAAATAAGCCTGCTTACTGTACGCGTAAATGCGTGACGGAACAGGCTTTTTTTCATGATTATGATTTTTTTTGGGCTAACGCACGATGCGACGTTTTTTACTGCTAACGCAGACCATTATTGTTCGCGGCGGAAAGGGATTAATTCAGGTTGCGCGATACGCAGGTAATCTGCGGTATCCATGATCACGGATTTTTCCAGCAACCCGGCATTAAACGCAATTTCATGAAAACGCTCAAACAGTAGCGGATCAGCGACCAGCTTGAGATTAGGATGAAAACTGAACGGTGGGATAGCGCCAAATACGCAGCCTGTCAGTTCATCTACCTCCGCCGGGCTGGCAAGAGAGGCTCTCAACCCGCCAATATGGCTGGCTAACCGGCTCAGGTCGGCCTGCTGATCGGCAGAGAGGATCGCCAGGACATGCTGATTGACGCCGTTGCCTTTTACTTTGCAGACCAGCGCTTTTGCTCCCTGGCCCAGTGCGGTACCACGAATTTCAGAAACTGCCTCACATTTGCCGACGGCTTCATGGCTTACCACGCGGTACGTTGCGCCTTGCTCTGACAACAGCGAAATTAAACGCTGATGCGTTGCGTTACCTTTGTTCACTTCCGTCATGACTTACTCCTGGTACAACAATGAAAATCCTGCAGAAAAATAATCACGCACCGGCGTGTTTTTTCTGTTTGTTCAGATAGAGCTGTGCATCAGATGCTTTGTAAGCATCATCAATAGTGTCGTTCGGCTGCATATTGTAAACCCCGGCAGAGAAGCTGATGGATATATCATGCGCAATAATTTGTAAGTTATAGCGAATTCTCTCCAGCAGGCGGGGAGTTAAATCACTGGGGTGGTCGATGAGGATAATACAAAACTCATCGCCGCCGAGGCGGATGGCGTAGTCGCTTTTGCGAATAGAGCTTTGAATGGCTTTGGCCAGATGGGTGATAATCCGATCGCCTTCTTTATGCCCTAACGTGTCATTGATGACTTTCAGTTTATCGCAGTCGATGGCGATAAAGGTGACGAGCGTTCCCGTGTTCACCAACTGTTGCAAACGCTGCTCAAGCGCCGGCGTTAAAATTTTACGGTTGTAGAGCCCGGTCATCGCATCACTGACATTTTCCCGCGTGACGTTGTGATACAACCGAAAATGCGTTCTGACCATATTCAGCAGTAATATCGTTGCCAGTAAATAGAATGCGAATATCTTCCAGGACGAGACAATAAAATACATAACATCGAGTGAGAGTGTGATGCGTATACCACCGGGTATGTCCTTCTCATAGTCAACATAGCGGAACAGATCGGTTTCACTTTTATGAACGAGAATCTCTTTACCGGAGCTGGTATCCGAGACCGTTACGTTAAGATAGCGCCAGACGAGAGGGCGGTCACTGGTATAGAAAATATTCTGTAAATTCTCTTTATTAATATCTACCATCACCACACCTTTTAACTTACCGGTGTAGTAGACCGGTGTTAAAAAGCTCATCACTTTTTTCTCGGTCAGGTTATCTTCATAAATACTGGAAATCACCGTGCGGCCGGTGAAAATACCATCAATATCATTCTGGTCGATTCCCAGCGTACCTTTTTGCAAAAACGACCAGTTGTGTATCGCAAATTTCCGCGAGTCGATCAAATCATAGAAATAGACGTAGTTATTTTTGAGATCGACGTAATATCGAAATTTATACTCTAACGTCCCTAATCCCTGACCGTAATCTTTCTGCTGACGATTAACATTGACCGCCCGGTCAAAAGAAGGCAGCAGAAAAATGTCATCAAGCTGCTCACTACATTTTGTTGAGGTGGTCTGCAACGTACCGCGCAATGGCAGATAGTTGTGCTTAGTAAGGTTGAGCCCATGAGCGCCGTTAACACTGTCGAAAGCGGTGCAAAGTGCTTTTTGCTGTTCGAGAGAGGCTGGCTCATGGGGGGACGAAAATGTGCGCATCAGATGGGCTGCGATGCTCTGATTTGTGTACTTATCATAGAGGAACGATGAGTCGGCTTTCTCATTGATATAGCGCATGTACGCATTCATTGCTTTATCGCTGGCAATGAGCTCATAAACCAAAAAAGAAGACGTCAAAACAATTACGCTGACGGAGATAAAGAGCCTGAGCGCTTTATGATGCAATTTCATAATGATTTACAGCCCTGTAAGTCTGATAGTTCAGTCTATCACACGGCATACATCCGCTCTAACGCTACGGGCAAGGACATTTTGTAATAAAAATCATTCGCGCGCTTCACCTTTAACTCTTAATGTTGTATTTATAATGCAACTTATAAAAGGAGACAGGCCAATGAGCGCGACTGAAAAAGCGGGTCATACATTTTTAGCCAGCCTGGGCAAAACCCGTCTGCGTCCGGGCGGCGTTGAAGCAACAGAATGGTTGTTTAGCCAGTCACAGCTGACGCCCGGCAGCCAGGTGCTTGAAGTGGCGTGCAACATGGCCACGACGGCGATAGAGTTAGTTCAACGCTTTGGTTGTACGGTCTACGCTATCGATATGGATAAAACCGCGCTGTCTAATGCCAGAAATAATGTGGCAGCAAATGGGCTGGAAAATCACATCCATGTGATGGCTGCGAATGCCAGTACCCTGCCTTTTGCGGATAACAGTTTTGATGTTGTGATTAACGAAGCCATGCTGACAATGTATGCCGATAAAGCGAAGGCGAAGTTAATTGCCGAATATTATCGTGTGTTGAAGCCCGGTGGGCGCCTGCTCACCCACGATATTATGTTCACCGCCCAAAAACTGGGCGCGGGCGATCAGGGCCAGCTTGTCGATGTGGTGAAATCAAACGTTAGCCCAATGACCAGACAAGGCTGGCGTGATTTGTTTCTTAACTGCGGGTTCGAACAGGTCTTGCAGCAGAATGGCAACATGTCGCTGATGTCACCGCGCGGATTAATTCGTGATGAAGGGCTTACAGGGGCAGTTAAAATTGTGTTTAACGGCTTACGCACGAGCGAAAATCGTCGTCGGTTCCTGAAAATGTTTCGCTTCTTCCGTTCGCAACGTCATCAGCTAAACTACATTGCCTGCTGCTCTGTTAAGGGAAAATAAAAACAGGATGGGGCACTATTTATAAAATCAGTCAGCACATCTACGCGCTGACTGATTTGTTTAGATTAATTGTTACTGGTCGTACTTTGCTTATGAAACAGTTCGCGAAATACCGGGTAAATATCATCCTGGTCGCGGATATGCTGCATCGCAAAGTTATCAAAGGTTGATTGCAGATGTTCGTATTCACGCCATAAGGTTTGGTGGGCGCGGCGAGTGATTTCGATATAGCTGTAATAGCGTACCACTGGCAGTAGCTTTTTCGCCAAAATCTCATGACACAGCGGTGAATCATCTGCCCAGTTATCACCGTCCGATGCCTGTGCAGCATAGATGTTCCACTGGGCAGGGTTGTAGCGATCTTTCACCACTTCATCCATTAACTTCAGCGCACTGGAGACAATGGTTCCCCCGGTTTCCTGAGAGTAGAAGAACTCATGTTCATCCACTTCTTTCGCCTGGGTATGGTGGCGAATATAAACCACCTCCACGTTCTTATAGGTCCGGCTTAAGAACAGATACAGCAGGATATAAAAACGTTTAGCCATATCTTTGGTCGACTGATCCATCGAACCAGAGACGTCCATCAGGCAGAACATCACCGCCTGGCTGGAAGGGTCGGGGCGTTTTTCATAATTTTTGTAGCGTAAATCAAAGGTGTCGATAAATGGCACGCGTTCGATTTTTGCCCGCAGTTCGGCAATCTCTTTGCGTAACCGTTCCTCTTCCAGCAACTGCGCTGGTTCGCTTTTCGCGATGGTTTCCAGATCCGCTTCGAGAGCATGCAGTTCGCGACGCTTACCCGCTGTCATCGCCGTACGGCGCGCCAGTGAGTTTTGCAGGGATCGCACCACGCTAATGTTGGCAGGCACACCGTTAGAGGTAAAACCTGCCCGGTGTGTTTTATACTCCGTTAACTGACGCTGCTGATTCTGCTTCAGGTTAGGAAGTGCTAAATCTTCGAACAACAGATCAAGATATTCATCTTTAGAGATCTGAAAGACGAACTCATCCTGACCCTCACCATCCTGGCTGGCCTGGCCTTGTCCACTTCCTGAGCCGCCACCGCCGCCCTGTGGGCGTTCAATGCGGTCATTCTGCACAAAATGGTCGTTACCCGGATGTACGCGATGGCGCAGGCCACCACGTCCCTGATGAAACATTGGTTCGCTAATATCATCAGTCGGAATAGAGACAGATTCGCCGCTATCCACATCAGTCACCGAACGCTTGTTAATGGCCTCGGAGATCGACTGTTTAATTTGCGATTTATAACGGCGTAAGAAGCGCTGGCGGTTTACCGTGCTCTTGTTTTTGCCGTTAAGACGCCGGTCAATAAACCAGGTCATAAGCCCCCCGTACTGCCAACTGTTCGCCATGTCTGTAAGTGCCGGATGGCGCTGTCGCTATCCGGCCTACGGAACATTGTTTTGCAAGCCCGGTAAGCGCATGCGCCACCGGGCACTTATGTTAAGACGATTTACGTACGCGCAAATACCATTCGCACAGTAAACGCACCTGTTTACGCGTGTAGCCTTTTTCCATCATACGGTCGACAAAATCGTCGTGTTTTTTCTGCTCGTCAGTCGAGGTTTTAGCATTGAACGAAATGACCGGCAGCAGCTCCTCGGTATTGGAGAACATTTTCTTCTCAATAACCGTGCGTAGTTTTTCGTAACTGGTCCAGTTTGGATTGCGACCGCTGTTATTCGCTCTGGCACGCAGAACAAAGTTGACGATCTCGTTACGGAAATCTTTCGGGTTACTGATACCCGCCGGCTTCTCAATTTTCTCCAGTTCTGAGTTCAGTGACTCGCGATCAAACAGCTGACCGGTATCTGGATCGCGATACTCCTGATCCTGAATCCAGAAATCCGCATAAGTGACATAACGGTCGAAAATGTTCTGTCCGTATTCGGAATAGGATTCGAGATAAGCTGTCTGGATCTCCTTGCCGATGAATTCAGCATATTTCGGGATCAGATAGCCTTTCAGGAACTCAAGATAACGCTCAGCTTGCTCCTGCGGGAACTGTTCACGCTCGATTTGCTGCTCCAGTACGTAGAACAGATGAACCGGGTTAGCTGCCACTTCAGCATGGTCAAAGTTAAAGACGCGAGATAGGATCTTAAACGCGAAACGCGTGGACAGACCGTTCATTCCCTCATCAACCCCGGCGTAATCCCTATACTCCTGATAGGATTTCGCTTTTGGATCGGTATCTTTCAGGCTTTCGCCATCGTAAACGCGCATCTTCGAGTAAATGCTCGAGTTCTCAGGTTCTTTCAGGCGAGAAAGAATGGTAAAGCGAGAGAGCGTTTCCAACGTGCCCGGTGCGCAAGGCGCATGGGTCAGCTCACTGTGGTTAAGCAGTTTTTCGTAAATTTTGATCTCTTCAGAGATCCGCAGGCAATAAGGCACTTTGACGATGTAAACACGGTCAAGGAACGCCTCATTGTTTTTGTTATTACGGAACGTTACCCATTCAGACTCGTTCGAGTGGGCAAGAATAATCCCGTTAAACGGCAGGGCGGAGATACCTTCTGTCCCGTTGTAGTTTCCTTCCTGGGTGGCGGTCAGCAGAGGATGCAGCACTTTAATCGGTGCTTTAAACATCTCAACGAACTCCATAATCCCCTGGTTTGAGCGGCACAGTGCGCCCGAATAACCGTAGGCATCAGGATCGTTCTGGGCGTGGTGTTCGAGTTTACGAATATCCACTTTCCCGACCAGCGCAGAAATATCCTGGTTGTTTTCATCACCAGGCTCCGTTTTAGCGATAGCGATCTGCTCCAGAATAGACGGCCAGACTTTGACGACGCGGAATTTTGTAATGTCCCCGCCAAAATCATGCAGACGTTTAGCAGCCCACGGCGACATGATCGTACCGAGATAACGACGCGGGATCCCATACTCTTTTTCCAGGATCTGCGCGTCTTCCTGCGGATTAAACAGGCATAACGGATGATCGTTGACCGGGCTACGTTCGCCATTGGCGCTCAGGACATAAATCGGTACTCGTTGCATCAGCGACTTCAGCCGCTCAGCAAGAGATGATTTCCCCCCTCCCACAGGCCCCAGCAGATACAGAATCTGCTTCTTCTCTTCCAGACCTTGAGCCGCATGCTTCAAATAAGAAACAATCTGCTCAATGGCGTCTTCCATGCCGTAAAACTCTTCAAAAGCGGGATAGCGTGCAATTACCCGATTCGAAAAGAGTCGAGAAAGTCGAGGTTCATGGGCAGTGTCAACCATGACAGGCTCACCAATAGCCATTAATAGCCGCTCTGCCGCGTTGGCATAAGCACTGCGATCTTGCCGACAAGTGGTAAGAAACTCCTGCAGCGTGAACTCTTCGTCCTTGGCAGCTTCATAACGCTGGCGATAGTGATCGAATATATTCATGGTATGCCGTCCTTTCGTTTTTTAGCACATGTTAAGAGCCGTTCATATGAATAGTAGAGGCCCCTGAAGAGGTAAACTGAACGACGTCGCTGCTGAAGAAATAAGCAACTCTCATGCCATTTTAGTGGTCAGGAGATCAACGTATTCGGTGATACACCTTCTAAAATTAAGCGTAGATGGCATTTGCAAAACTTGCCTGTGTGCGCAAATGAATTTCAATGGCATATCAATAACTCATCAGCAAAAAAAGCACATCTTATGTAAAGAATTGGAGCGGGATTCATGCGGTGTTCACCGTGCTGCAAGCAAAATGTCATCACTCGCTGAGAAATTAGGGGGTTACATTCTGGGGCGAATACGTAAAATAGTTGGGCTGAAGCGTATTGGCGGTTACACTTTGACCGCTACACATTTGAATAAGGAATTATGGATTGTGACCAAACTCAAACTTCTGGCACTTGGCGTCCTTGCCGCAACCGCAGTTAGCACCGCACAGGCGGAAAGTCAGTGGACTGTTGGCGCGGGTGTCGGTGTGATTAACAGCCCGTACAAACAGTATGACCGAGATGTTTACCCTGTTCCGGTTGTCACCTATGAAGGCGATAATGTGTGGTTCCACGGCTTGGGTGGCGGTTACTATTTGTGGAATGATACGGCAGATAAGCTTTCCATCATGGCGTACTATGATCCGACGCATTTCAAGCCGGGTGATAGCGATAGCCATGCTTTACGCCAACTCGACAAGCGTAAAAGCAGCTTGATGGCTGGCCTATCATATGTACATAACACCCAGTATGGTTTCCTGCGTACCGCACTGGCGGGTGATACCCTGGATAACAGCAATGGCTTTATCTGGGATCTGGCCTGGCTCTACCGTTACACCAACGGTGGTCTGACCCTGACGCCGGGTATCGGTGTGCAGTACAGCAGCGAAAACTACAACGACTACTATTATGGTGTGTCCAGTCACGAGTCTCGCCGCAGTGGTCTGAATAGCTACAACGCTGACGATGGATGGGATCCGTACCTGGAGTTGACCGCGAGCTATAACTTCCTTGGCAACTGGAACGTGTACGGCACTGGCCGTTATGTGCGTTTGAGTGATGAAGTGAAAGACAGCCCGATGGTCGATAAGTCCTGGTCTGGCATCTTCTCGGTAGGTGTGACCTATAAGTTCTGATGCCACTGCGTGTCAAACACTAGCCCGCATCTCTGCGGGCTTTTTTACGTCATTAAAATTAAGACAACCCCCAGATCATGATGGTGCAATTTGTGCACCCTAACAGGACACATGCACGTTGTTTTGCTTTACTGTGGTGCATTAACACAGGAGGGTGCGATGACAGCGAAACAGGTGACGTTTACAAACCAGGTATCGCTTCCTGCTATTGGGCAGGGAACATGGTACATGGGCGAGGATCCAAGCCGACGCCGGGATGAAGTGTCTGCGCTGCAGGCCGGACTGGATCTCGGCCTGCGATTGATTGATACCGCAGAAATGTACGCTGATGGTGCAGCGGAAGAGGTGGTGGGTGAAGCATTAACGGGACGGCGTGATAGCGCTTTTTTAGTCTCGAAAGTTTACCCATGGAATGCCGGTGGAGAGAAAGCCATTGCCGCCTGCGAAGCCAGCCTGCGTCGACTGAAAACTGATTATCTGGATCTCTATTTGCTGCACTGGATGGGCGATTTTTCATTTGCAGAGACCGTCGATGCCATGGAAACACTGATTGCGCAGGGGAAAATCCGCCGTTGGGGCGTCTCAAATCTCGATTATGATGATATGCAGGCGTTATGGCAGGTACCCGGTGGACGGGAGTGTGTGACTAACCAGGTGCTTTATCATTTAGCCTCGCGCGGTATTGAATATGATTTACTGCCGTGGTGCCAGCAGCAGCAGATGCCGGTCATGGCATACAGTCCGCTGGCCCAGGCGGGACGGCTGCGTGGCGATTTGCTTTCTAATTCAGTGGTGAATGACATTGCGCGCGTGCACAATGTTAGTGCTGCACAGATTTTGCTGGCGTGGGTGATTCGTCAGTCGGGTGTAATAGCAATTCCGAAAGCCGCAAGCGTAGCGCATGTCGAACAAAATGCCGCCGCGCTGGAGATAACGCTCTCTGTGGATGAGCTGAAGCAGTTAGATAAGGTGTATCCGGCGCCAAAAGGTAAAACAGCGCTGGATATGGCCTGATTTGCCAAATGACGATGCTCACGCAGCTTATCAGGCCAACGGCTGTGTGTGGTTTGTAGGCCGGATAAGGCGTTAGCCGCATCCGGCATGATGCGCAGAGTTGTCTTAGCGTTTAGCAACACGAATAGTCTGCGCGAGGCGAGATGGTTTTTCTTCGGTGGTTTTCTGCGGAGCGGTCGCGTAAGCCGTTTCTACACAAACAAACGTTTTGTAGCCATCATCCGGCATGTCGCCCATACTGACGGACAGCGCCGGGCCAGGGTTCCAGCCCACGACATTCAGGTGGTGGTGGTGGACAACGTCGATATTGCGATTCAACGCATCATCATGAATCACGCTGCACGCTTCCGGATTCAGATAGACACGATCGGTGCGGTCCGGGAAGGTCTGGATACCATCAGCCAGCACATCTTCTTTAGCATCATTCACTTTATCGATCAGGCGATCGCCGAGACCACTAACTTTCACTGCCGCAATGTCACCAACGTTGAAATAGGTATGCAGTGCCGAGGTGGTTTCAAACTCACCGTGAGCTTCCAGCTCCATCTCACAGGTGGCTCCCACTTTGAAACGGGCCAGCAGGCAAAACTCGTGCGGCCAAAGCTGACGCGTTTCGGCATTGCTCTGCAGTTCAAACGTCAACACCACGCCATTGTCGTCTTCGTTGTGCGCTTTCAGCGTCCATGGCAAGTTACGGGCAAAACCATGCGAAGGCAGGCCCTGCTGAGCAGCCGGACCAAACCACGGCCAGCAAATTGGTACGCCGCCACGCAGCGCTACGCCGGTTTTAAACGGGGTATTGTTGCTTAACCACAGGACTTCCTCTTCGCCGTTTGGTTTCCAGGAAAGAAGATGTGCGCCCTGTAGCGCGAAAGACGCTTTAACCTGGGGGTGATCGACAACAAGAACCTCAAGCTCATCAAGCTGACGGCGGGAGAGGACAGGGGTAAGCTGTTCAATGACCGGGAGAGCGAAAATTTTGTTAATCATGATGCAATCCTTGGTATGTGAATATTTTGGTCATAAAAAAAGGCGACCGAAGTCGCCTTTTTGGATCAGATACTCATCTCAACTTATTTGGAGATGTGAGCAATCAGGTCCAGAACTTTGTTAGAGTAGCCGGTTTCGTTGTCGTACCAGGATACCAGTTTCACGAAGTTGTCGTTCAGTGCGATACCAGCTTTAGCATCGAACACGGAAGTGCAAACTTCACCGTTGAAATCGGTAGATACTACGTCGTCTTCGGTGTAACCCAGAACGCCTTTCATCGGGCCTTCGGAAGCAGCTTTGATTGCTTTCTTGATTTCTTCGTAAGAAGCAGCTTTTTCCAGACGAACGGTCAGGTCAACAACGGATACGTTCGGGGTAGGAACGCGGAACGCCATACCAGTCAGTTTGCCGTTCAGTTCTGGCAGTACTTTACCTACAGCTTTAGCTGCACCGGTAGAGGACGGGATGATGTTCTGGGATGCGCCGCGGCCGCCGCGCCAGTCTTTGTGAGACGGGCCATCAACGGTTTTCTGAGTAGCGGTGGTTGCGTGAACAGTAGTCATCAGACCTTCGATGATGCCGAAGTTGTCGTTGATAACTTTAGCCAGCGGAGCCAGGCAGTTAGTGGTGCAGGAAGCGTTAGAAACGATGTCCTGACCTTCGTATTTGTCAAAGTTAGCGCCTTTAACAAACATCGGAGTGTTATCTTTGGACGGACCAGTCAGAACCACTTTTTTCGCGCCAGCAGTGATGTGCTTACGAGCGGTTTCATCTGTCAGGAACAGGCCAGTAGCTTCAGCTACTACGTCAACACCAACTTCGTCCCATTTCAGGTTAGCCGGATCACGTTCAGCGGTAACACGGATTTTTTTACCGTTTACGATCAGATGACCGTCTTTCACTTCAACGGTACCGTTGAAACGGCCGTGAGTGGAGTCATATTTCAGCATGTAAGCCATGTAGTCAGCGTCTAACAGGTCGTTGATTGCAACGATCTCGATGTCAGAGCGTTCTTGAGCAGCACGGAAAACAATGCGACCGATACGGCCAAAACCGTTGATACCTACTTTGATAGTCATATATTCCACCAGCTATTTGTTAGTGAATAAAAGGTTGCCTGTAAAATTACAAAAACCTTACGCAGCGTCAAGCGGAATCGTGTCAATCATTGCGACAAATCAATCTGCTGCCTAAGCTTTGTGCAACTGACTCGCCTCACTCTTCCTTTGGGCTTGAAACCACATGGGGTCGGCGGCCCGAATTTTAAAGGGCAATCAAGATAAAAACGTGACTCTGATCACGAATTGCAGGCTGCCATTTCGCAAGGATCAAGTTTAGAACAAAAGTTCGCACTCCGGTGTTAATGTTTTGTTAGAATCTGTCTCGCGATGTGAGTTTAGATAAAGCGAGATGTGAGCAAATGGCTAATCAACCTTCTCCAGAAGAACTGAAAAAAAATTTAACCGAAATGCAGTTCTACGTGACGCAGAATCACGGGACAGAACCGCCATTTACCGGGCGTTTGCTGCATAACAAGCGTGACGGCATCTACCACTGTCTGATCTGCGATAAACCGCTATTTCGTTCCGAGACAAAATATGACTCTGGCTGCGGCTGGCCCAGCTTTTACGAGCCTGTCAGCGATGAGGCTATCCATTACATAAAAGATACGTCACACGGCATGCAGCGCATAGAAATCCGCTGCGGAAACTGTGATGCGCACCTGGGACACGTCTTCCCGGATGGTCCGAAACCTACCGGTGAACGGTACTGCGTTAACTCAGCGTCTTTGAACTTCACCGATAGTGAAAACGGTGAGCAAACCAAGGGTTGAAGAAACGATTCAGCAAATTATTCTACGGAGAGTGGATTTAACATGAATCTTGATGAGATGATCAACAGTATGACGCCGGAAGTTTATCAGCGCTTATCGACTGCCGTTGAGCTCGGAAAATGGCCGGATGGCGTAGCGCTAACGGCAGAACAAAAAGAGAACAGCTTACAGCTGGTAATGTTATGGCAGGCGCGAAACAATATTGACGCGCAGCATATGACGATTGATACCAACGGTGAGATGGTGATGAAGAGCAAGCAGCAGTTGAAGGTTGAGTTTGGTATTACGCCCGAACCGATTGCGACGTTTAAATCCTGATTAACCTGGCCCGGCAAACACAAACATCGGTGTCGGGCCCGCAGTTGCTGTTATTTCTTGTTCATCATCGCCTTCAGGTCGGCAAACGGATTGTATTTCGCCTCGCCGACGTCTTTCTGCGCATCTTCCCCTGCCACTACGGTAGAACCATACTGATCCACCTCAGTGTATTTCGAATGCTCATGATCGTGACAGTACAGGCATAACATCTCCCAGTTGCTACCGTCTTCCGGGTTATTGGAGTGATCGTGATCGATGTGATGTACTGTCAGCTCGCGCAAATTTGAATACACGAACTCACGGGAACAACGTCCACAAACCCAAGGGAAGAGCTTTAGCGCCTTTTCCCGATATCCGACTTCCAGACGGGCGTAATTTTTAGGGATAAAAGCCATAAAAGCGCATGCCTCCAGTAGAAAATGAAGAGCTGCGCCAAAGGTTGACGCAGCAGAATGGGCTAATCATAACCTATTGTGCCAGGCGTTGGGATCAGTGTTTGATGCCTAACGAATCGGCTAACTGCTTCGCCAACTGGTTTTGGTCATCTGCACCGTATTCCCAGAACATGGCGCCTCCCAATCCTTTACTTTTGATGTAGTCGGCTTTGATCGCCACCGAACGCGGATTTTCATAGGAGAGGGCAAAAAGTGCTTTTCCATCTGCAGGCTGCACCGACAGCCACGGCACTTTCGCTTCATCATCCCAATGTTGGCTAAAGCGTTTTTGCGGATCGTTGATCAACTTCGCCACGATATCGTTGTACTTCACGTAGGTATCTTTGCTCAGGTCGACGCCCAGTGATTTGAACAACTCAATTTGCGCAGGCTCGAAATAGGGCTGGGTAACAGGATTTTTCTGCGCGTCAGGTTTGCTCCAGTCAATGCCTGGCTCAACGGCGCGTTTTGGTACGCGTCCATAAAAGCCAATGCCCAGATTCATTTGGCTCGGTTTCAGACCGGCTGCGAGATAGTTACTGACCACAAAATCGGCGCTGTATTTATCCGCCGCGGCGACCGTCGGCCATTGCGTCGAATCATACAGGTTCGAGTTAAAATACTGGGTGCCGTAAGCCATGTCATAGGTCATCAGGTTGATGTAGTCGAGCGATGGTGCAATGGCTTTTACATCCACCCAGCTTTTCGGACTTTCTGCATTTGCGCCCACGGCGATGGTCAGCAGTTTTTTATGCCCCAATGCGGTCCGCAGTTCTGTTAGCAGCGCGGTAAAGTTAGCGCGGTCAGCCGGTTGGCTTTCGACCAGTCCCCAGGCTCCGTTAACCGGATATTCCCAGTCGAGGTCGATACCATCCAGACCATATTTCGCAATTATCTCTTGCGCAGACTGAATAAACACTGCGCGCGTATCCTTCGTTGCCGCCGCACCAGAGAATCCACGCGCTCCCCAACCGCCGACGGAAAGTAACACTTTCAGGTTTGGATTTTGTTTACGCAGCTGTGGAATTTTCAGCAAATCATCCTGCACTTTCTGTGAAAGCCAAATTTGATGCAGTTTGCTGGCGTCTTTTAAGGCGTCATTGGTCTCGTCTTTTTCGTTGTTGTAGACAAGGCCAAACGAATAGTTGAGATGAGTTATCTGGCGAACATCCAGTTTATTGATGTCGCCGCCAGGACCGGCAGTGACGTCGCCACCGCCATTAAAGTAGCCAACTGACATCAGTGAATTGGCGGAAACAACGCTGGCGCAGAGCAGGGGTAATGCTGCCAACAAAGGCAATAGTTTCATCGGTGTTCCTCTTTGACATTTAAACAAGTAAACACGCCACGGAAATGGCGTGGCGAAAAAAAACAGCACCCGCAGGTTAACAGTTTCATAACAGGAAAAATGCGAAGGGGTTCACGCCATTTTAGCGAAGCGGCTGCCAGGTTCACTTGGTTTTCAATTCATCTTTGCACTTATTTGTGATCTTGGTTGTGAAATGCAGATAATAATCTGTGTTTTAAAGATTTGATGTTGACCTCAAAAATTATATGGATAAGTATGATTGTCACTGATGCAAAACTGAACACAAAGGAAAATTCAATGAAAGCACTGGCAAGATTTGGCAAGGCCTTTGGCGGCTATAAGATGATTGATGTACCGGAACCAGTTTGTGGCCCGGATGACATCGTGATTGAAATCAAAGCGGCGGCTATCTGCGGCGCGGACATGAAACACTACAATGTTGATAGCGGATCTGATCAATTTAACTCCATCCGCGGCCATGAGTTCGCCGGTAAAATTGTCCGCGTTGGCGACAAAGTTAAGGACTGGAAAGTCGGTCAGCGGGTGGTTTCTGACAATAGTGGACATGTCTGCGGTGTTTGCCCGGCCTGCGAACAAGGCGATTTTCTGTGTTGTACAGAAAAAGTGAACTTAGGTCTCGACAACAACACATGGGGCGGAGGGTTCTCTAAATATTGCCTGGTGCCGGGAGAAATCCTCAAAATTCACCGCCATGCGCTGTGGGAAATCCCACAAGGCGTTGATTATGAAGAAGCGGCGGTGCTGGATCCTATCTGTAACGCCTACAAATCTATTGCTCAGCAATCCAAATTCCTTCCCGGCCAGGACGTCGTGGTTTTCGGCACCGGCCCATTAGGGCTCTTTTCCGTGCAAATGGCGCGCATTATGGGGGCCGTTAATATTGTGATGGTCGGGCTGGAAGAGGATGTTGCCGTACGCTTCCCGATCGCCAAAGACCTGGGCGCGACAGCTGTCGTTAACGGTTCGACCGAAGATGTGGTTGCACGTTGCCAGGAAATCTGCGGTAAAGACAATCTGGGGCTAGTCATTGAATGCTCTGGTGCCAATATAGCTCTGAAACAATCGATCGAAATGCTGCGCCCGAATGGTGAAGTCGTTCGCGTCGGCATGGGCTTTAAACCTCTCGATTTCTCCATCAACGACATCACCGCGTGGAACAAAAGCATCATTGGCCATATGGCCTACGATTCTACATCCTGGCGCAACGCCATACGCCTGCTGGCCAGCGGAGCGATCAAGGTCAAACCGATGATCACTCACCGTATCGGCCTATCGCAATGGCGCGAAGGATTTGACGCCATGGTCAATAAAACCGCGATTAAAGTCATCATGACTTACGACTTTGATGAATAACATGTTTATTAAAAGGACGTTATCGCATGGAACAAATAGCAAAACCGCACTGCGGCGCCAGACTGGACAGGCTACCTGACTGTCGCTGGCATACGTCAATGTTTGCGATGGTTGCCTTCGGATTACTGGTTTGCTGGAGTAATGCCGTCGGCGGATTAATTCTCGCGCAGTTAAAAGAACTTGGCTGGACTGATAATTCCACCACCGCCACGTTCTCTGCCATTACGACGGCTGGAATGTTTCTCGGCGCGCTCGGTGGGGGAATTATTGGCGATAAAATCGGGCGTAAAAACGCATTTATTCTATATGAAGCGATTCATATTATTTCTATGATCGTGGGTGCGTTTTCACCCAATATGACCTTTCTGATCGCCTGCCGTTTTGTAATGGGAGTTGGATTAGGCGCGCTGTTAGTGACCTTATTTGCCGGGTTTACCGAATATATGCCAGGCAGAAATCGTGGTACATGGTCGAGTCGGGTCTCGTTTATCGGCAACTGGTCTTATCCACTCTGTTCGCTGATTGCGATGGGGCTGACGCCAGTTATCAGCGCGGAATGGAACTGGCGCGTACAGTTGTTGATTCCTGCGGTGCTGTCGCTCATAGCAACGGTTATTGCCTGGCGCAGTTTCCCTGAGTCGCCTCGCTGGCTGGAGTCTCGCGGGCGCTACCAGGAAGCCGAAAAGGTGATGCGGGCAATTGAGGAAGGTGTCATTCGACAGACCGGTAGGCCGCTGCCCCCAGTCGTAATAGATGATGATGGCAAACAACCGTGTTCTGTTCCGTACTCCGCATTATTAACAGGGGTGTTACTGAAGCGGGTTATTTTGGGTTCCTTTGTTCTGATTGCCATGAACGTCGTCCAGTACACCTTAATTAATTGGCTACCGACAATATTTATGACGCAGGGCATTAATCTGAAAGACTCCATTGTCTTAAATACCATGAGTATGTTCGGCGCGCCGTTTGGGATTTTTATCGCCATGCTGGTAATGGATAAAATTCCGAGAAAGACCATGGGTGTAGGGTTATTAGTGTTAATTGCCGTGCTGGGATATATCTATTCACTGCAAACCAGCATGCTGCTGATTACGCTAATTGGTTTCTTCCTGATTACTTTTGTCTATATGTACGTTTGCTACGCCTCGGCAGTCTATGTTCCGGAAATATGGCCAACCGAAGCGAAACTCCGCGGTTCTGGTCTGGCGAATGCGGTAGGACGTATCAGTGGTATCGCTGCGCCTTATGCGGTCGCGGTATTGCTTAACGGTTATGGAGTGACGGGTGTATTTGTACTGCTGGGTGCGGTCTCCATTATTGTCGCTGTCGCCATTGCTACCATCGGAATTGAAACCAAAGGCGTCTCTGTCGAAAGCCTCGGTATTGATGCAGTTACCAGCAAATAATATTGATGGGAAATAAAATGAAAAATTCAAAAGCGATATTAAAAACGCCGGGCACGATGAAAATTATTGCCGCCGATATCCCGGTGCCAAAAGAGCACGAAGTGCTGATTAAAGTGGAATACGTTGGAATTTGTGGATCAGATGTTCATGGTTTTGAATCAGGTCCTTTTATTCCGCCGAAAGATCCCAATCAGGAAATTGGTCTGGGGCATGAATGCGCCGGTACGGTGGTGGCAGTAGGGAACCGTGTGACTAAATTTAAACCCGGCGACCGGGTGAATATCGAACCGGGCGTGCCGTGCGGTCACTGCCGCTACTGCCTGGAAGGGAAATACAACATCTGCCCTGATGTTGACTTTATGGCCACGCAGCCTAATTATCGCGGCGCGCTAACCCACTATCTGTGCCATCCGGAGAGCTTCACTTACAAGTTGCCCGATAATATGGACACCATGGAAGGCGCGCTGGTAGAGCCCGCGGCGGTAGGGATGCATGCCGCAATGCTGGCGGACGTTAAACCGGGCAAGAAAATCGTCATTCTGGGGGCGGGCTGTATTGGTTTAATGACCCTGCAAGCCTGTAAATGTTTGGGTGCTACCGACATTGCGGTGGTTGATGTCCTGGAAAAGCGTCTGACCATGGCCGAGCAACTTGGTGCGACGACCGTGATCAACGGGGCGAAAGAGGACACCGTTGTCCGCTGCCAGCAGTTCTCCGGAGATATGGGGGCCGATATTGTTTTTGAAACCGCAGGTTCAGCGATCACTGTTAAGCAGGCTCCATATCTGGTAATGCGCGGCGGGAAAATCATGATCGTGGGTACTGTACCTGGTGATTCAGCGATTAATTTCCTCAAAATTAACCGTGAAGTGTCTATTCAGACCGTTTTCCGTTATGCCAACCGCTACCCGGTCACGATTGAAGCCATCTCCTCAGGGCGTTTTGATGTGAAGTCGATGGTGACGCATATTTACGATTATGAAGATGTTCAGCGCGCGTTTGATGAATCCGTTAATAACAAATGTGAAATTATCAAAGGCGTTATTAAATTAAATTATTAATCTATTGAAAAGGGAGAAATAACCATGCTGGCAGATATTAAATATTGGGAAAATGATGCTCAAAATAAACATTATGCAATTGCCCACTTTAACGTGTGGAATGCGGAAATGTTAATGGGAGTGATTGATGCGGCGGAAGAATCTAAATCGCCGGTAATTATCTCCTTCGGTACCGGCTTTGTGGGTAATACCTCGTTTGAAGATTTTTCGCATATGATGGTTTCTATGGCGAAAAAAGCCTCGGTGCCGGTTATTACCCACTGGGATCACGGACGCAGCATGGAGATAATCCATAACGCATGGGCCCACGGCATGAATTCACTGATGCGTGATGCTTCCGCTTTTGATTTCGAGGAGAATATTCGCCTGACCAAAGAGGCGGTCGATTTCTTCCACCCGCTGGGTATTCCCATCGAAGCAGAGCTGGGCCATGTGGGTAATGAAACGGTCTACGAAGAGGCGCTGGCGGGTTATCACTACACTGACCCAAGCCAGGCGGCTGAGTTTGTCGAGCGTACCGGCTGTGACTCGCTGGCGGTAGCGATTGGTAACCAGCACGGCGTCTACACCTCCGAACCGAAACTGAACTTTGACGTGGTTAAACGAGTGCGTCAGGCGGTATCCGTTCCGCTGGTGCTGCACGGCGCGTCCGGCATTAGCGACGCGGATATCAAAAAAGCCATTTCATTAGGCATTTCGAAAATCAATATTCACACCGAACTGTGCCAGGCCGCAATGGTGGCGGTGCAGGAGAACCAGGACCAGCCGTTCCTGCACGTTGAACGTGAAGTACGTAAAGCCGTAAAAGAGCGCGCGCTGGAGAAAATCAAATTGTTTGGTTCAGACGGTAAAGCGGAATGACAATATGGATTATATCGAGGTTATTTGTATAGGGGCGGCAATTGTTGATATTCCCTTGCAACCAGTGAGTAAAAATATCTTTGATGTTGAATCTTATCCATTAGAACGAATAGCTATGACCACGGGAGGTGACGCTATTAATGAGGCGACGATTATTTCTCGCCTCGGCCATCGCACGGCGTTAATAGGCCGGATAGGTGACGATGCTGCGGGGCATTTTATTGTCGATCACTGCCGTCGGGAGAATATTGATATTAAAAGCCTGAAGCAGGATGCTGATATTGATACTTCCATTAACGTGGGTTTAGTCACCGCTGATGGTGAACGCACCTTTGTGACTAACCGTAACGGCAGCTTATGGAAACTGAATATAAACGATGTTGATTTTGACCGTTTCTCTCAAGCAAAGCTGCTGTCGCTGGCGAGTATTTTTAATAGCCCGTTGTTGGATGGTGATGCACTGACGGCAATTTTCACTCAGGCGAAAGCGCATAAGCTCATTATCTGCGCGGATATGATTAAACCGCGACTGAATGAAACGCTGGACGATATCCGTGAAGCGCTGAGCTACGTGGATTATCTGTTTCCCAATTTTGAAGAGGCAAAACTGCTCACTGGGAAAGAGACGCTGGATGAGATTGCCGACAGTTTTCTGAACTGTGGCGTGAAAACCGTCGTGATTAAGACCGGCAAGAGAGGCTGTTTTATCAAGCGTATTGACATGAAAATGGAGGTCCCGGCGGTGTCAGGAATTACCGCCATCGACACCATCGGCGCGGGGGATAACTTTGCTTCAGGATTTATCTCCGCGCTGCTAGAAGGCAAACCGCTTCGCGACTGCGCGCTGTTTGCTAATGCAACGGCGGCAATATCGGTACTGAGCGTGGGTGCCACGACGGGTGTGAAGAACAGAAAGCTGGTTGAACAACTTCTTGACGAATACGAAGGGTAATAGCGGCAGATGAAAATGATTCCTTTAGGAAGTACGGATATTACGCTTTCCCGCATGGGATTAGGCACATGGGCTATTGGCGGTGGTCCGGCATGGAATGGCGATCTCGATCTGCAGATTTGTATCGATACCATTGTTGAGGCGCATCGCTGCGGTATCAATCTGATTGATACCGCGCCAGGCTACAACTTTGGCAACAGTGAAGTGATTGTCGGTCAGGCGCTGAAAAAGCTGCCGCGCAGCGAGGTAGTGGTTGAAACCAAATGCGGCATCGTCTGGGAGCGAACAGGCAGCCTGTTTAACAAAGTGGGCGATCGCCAGCTGTATAAAAACCTCACGCCTGAGTCTATTCGCGAAGAGGTTGATGCCAGCCTGCAAAGATTGGGTATCGACAGTATTGATATCTATATGACCCACTGGCAGTCGGTCGAACCCTGTTTTACGCCGATTGCGGAAACCGTAGACACGCTGAACGCACTGAAAAAAGAGGGGAAAATCCGTTCGATTGGTGCGGCAAACGTCAATGCCGGGCATATCAGGGAGTATCTCAAACACGGTGAGCTGGATATTATCCAGGCCAAGTACAGCATTCTTGACCGGGCGCTGGAAGCTGAACTGCTGCCGCTATGTCAGCAGAATGGCATCATTGTGCAGGTATATTCACCGCTTGAGCAGGGGTTGTTGACCGGTACTATCGCCCGAGATTATGTTCCTGGCGGCGCGCGGGCTAACAAGGTCTGGTTTCAGCGGGAAAATATGTTGCGGGTGATTGATATGCTTGGGCAGTGGCAGCCGCTTTGTGAAAAATACCGCTGCACAATCCCCGCACTAGCTCTGGCGTGGATTTTAAAGCAAAGCGATTTGATCACCTTACTGAGTGGCGCAACCGCACCTGAACAGGTTCGCGAGAATGTCGAGGCGTTAA
Source organism: Citrobacter sp. Cf072 (assembly GCF_030334485.1). Taxonomy (NCBI): domain Bacteria; kingdom Pseudomonadati; phylum Pseudomonadota; class Gammaproteobacteria; order Enterobacterales; family Enterobacteriaceae; genus Citrobacter; species Citrobacter sp. Cf072. The sequence goes on from NZ_JAOWDX010000038.1 coordinate 58,323, forward strand.
CCATTCCCCTGACAGATGATGATTCATTATTGATGAGGCGAATGGCGGAAGCGTTGGATATAAATTAATTCAGATAGGATTGACCTCTGTTTCTGTGTAAAAGAGTATTAAAATCTGTGATTCAGACATGTTCTTTTGAAAATAAATATAGCCTGTGAGATACTAGGGTCTTATTATTACTTTGCAGGAAACAGAGGTATCATCGTGGCGGCAAAAGACAGGATTCAGGCCATTAAGCAAATGGTGGCTAACGATAAGAAAGTGGTGGTATCTAATTTAAGTTCAATCTTTCAGGTGACTGAGGAAACGATTCGCCGCGATCTTGAAAAACTGGAAGATGAAGGTTTTTTGACCCGAACATATGGCGGTGCAGTGCTCAATACCACTGCGTTGTCCGACAATATTCATTTTTATAAGCGTGCAAAATCTTTCTTCGAAGAAAAGCAGATCATTGCACGTAATGCATTACCGTTTATTAAAAATAAGACCACAATGGCTGCCGACTCCAGCAGTACCGCGATGGAATTATTAAAGCTGTTGAAGGAAAGAAACGATCTGACGTTGCTTACCAATTCGGCTGAAGCATTTCATGAGCTGGCGCAGTCAGAAATTAACGTGGTCTCTACTGGCGGTGAGCTGAATAAGAATACGCTGTCGCTGCAGGGAAGAATCACCAAGGAGATTATCAGCCGCTATCATGTTGATATCATGGTGATGAGCTGCAAAGGTTTGGATATGCAGAGTGGGGCGCTTGATTCTAATGAAGCGGAAGCGGAAATCAAAAAAACCATGATCCGCCAGGCGACTGAGGTGGCATTGTTAGTTGATCACTCAAAGTTTGATCGTAAAGCTTTCGTTCAGCTAGTGGACTTTAGCCATATTAATTACCTAATAACCAATAAGGCACCGGGTGCAGAGTGGATTGCATTTTGCAAAGAGAATAATATTCAACTCGTTTATTAACTATAGCGAGGGTTGTGTCGATATTATTTTAGTTTGCACCTGGGAAATGCCATAAGAATCTAATGATGATGGATGGCGCGGCAAAATTGCTTCTGCCGCGATCGCCATACTTTCTATTTAGCTGAATTTGAGGCATCCAGATGGAACAATGTGACCCTATCGGCGCAAGATTAGATCGCTTACCTTTATCTCGATTTCATTTTCGTATTTTCGGCATTATTAGTTTTAGTTTGTTAATAACCGGTTTTCTCAGCTATTCCGGGAATGTGGTATTAGCAAAATTAGTCAACACTGGCTGGTCAAACAATTATCTAAATGCCGCGTTTACCTCAGCGCTGATGTTCGGCTACTTTATCGGTTCACTAGCCGGCGGCTTTATTGGTGATTATCTCGGTCGACGCAAAGCGTTCCGCATCAATTTGTTAATCGTCGGGGCCTCAGCCTGCGCTGCAACGTTTGTGCCCAACATGTACTGGCTTATCTTCTTCCGCTGTCTGATGGGGATTGGAATGGGGGCGCTAATTATGGTGGGCTATGCCTCATTTACAGAATTCATTCCACCCGCGGTACGTGGGAAATGGTCTGCCCGTCTGTCATTTGTCGGCAACTGGGCACCAATGCTATCTGCGGCAATTGGCGTCGTGATCATTGCACTTTTAAGCTGGCGGGTGATGTTTCTGCTCGGTGGCATGGCAATGCTGTTGGCCTGGTATCTGTCGGGAAAATACTATATTGAATCCCCACGTTGGCTGGCTGGTAAAGGGAAGAGAAGCGAAGCTGAAAAACATCTTATGCAGGTTGAATCGCAAATTGAGCTAGAAAAAAACATCACTTTACCATCCTGCCGGAACGAATGCCCGTCGGCGGATTTAAGCACGGCAAGTGGTTCATTTTGGCTATTGTTTAAGGGGCCAATGTTGCGCTGTACACTGGTGGCGATCACGGTGCTTATCGCAATGAATATTTCGCTCTACACCATTACGGTATGGATCCCGACTATATTTGTTAATTCGGGAATCGATGTAACGAAATCCATATTTATGACTGCGATAATTATGATTGGCGCGCCAGTTGGGATATTTATTGCCGCGTTAATTATCGATCGCTTTCCACGGCGATTGTTTGGCTCATTCTTGTTGATTATTATCGCATTGCTCGGGTATTTCTATTCACTTCAAACTGAAGAGTGGGCCATTCTGAGCTACGGGCTGGTGATGATTTTTTTTCTGTATATGTATGTCTGCTTTGCCTCTGCAGTTTATGTCCCAGAACTATGGCCCACGCACCTAAGATTGAGAGGATCAGGTTTTGTTAATGCGGTGGGAAGGATTGTCGCTGTGTTTACGCCCTATGGCGTCGCTATTTTGTTGACCCGCTATGGCTCCGTTACGGTCTTTATCGTGTTAGGAGTAATGTTGGTTCTATGCGCGCTGATTCTTTTTTGTTTTGGCATCGAAACACGCAAAGTATCGCTGGAAGAGATTTCAGCGCTGGCCTGAGATAACGCGCCGACAGGAGTGACCCTGTCGGCATCGCTTACGGTTGGGTTTCCAGCCAGTCGTCCAACGTATACAGCGTTGCACCCGCCGCCGCCATTTCTATAAAGGCGTTTGCACTGTCCTGGGGTTGAATATTAACCCCACGGCAGCCGTCGGTAATAACGCTGACGGTGTAGCCAAGATCGAGCGCATCCAGTACGGTGAATTTAACGCAATAGTCGGTTGCCAGACCCATGATGATGAGCTCGGCAATGCGGCGTTCGAGTAGCCATGCATTCAGCGCGGTAGCCTGACGACGACCGTTATCAAAAAACGCACTATAGCTGTCGACCAGCGGGTTCTCACCTTTAGTGAACGTTTGAGTTATCGCACGCTGGTTCAGCAGCGGATGCAGGGCTGCACCTGCGCTGTTTTGTACGCAATGATCGGGCCAGAATGTCTGCGCCAGTCCATCGAGTTGTCCCTGGCTGTAGGGCTCGACCTGATGCTGGCTGGCAAAACTGCCGTGATTAGCCGGGTGCCAGTCCAGACTGGCAACGACCATGTCGCCGCGTAAGGCACACCAGTCAATCAGACGGTTGGCAATATCGATTGTGCTGTCACCTTGTGGGACCGCGAGGGCACCACCGGCACAAAAGTCATTTTGTAAATCGACCAACAGTAAGGCTCGGGCCATGGGCATAGACTCCTTTAATCGTCAGGCGTGAGCTCACCACGCAGATTTTGCGTCATCGCTTCACGGATCGTCTGCGTATCCAGTCCCTGACTCAGCAAATAGTGCAGTTTGGTGAGTGTGGCTTCGACGGTCATATCCGCGCCGCCAATCACGCCAGCATGCGCTAGCGCATTGCCTGTCGCGTAGCCCCCCATGTTCACCTTGCCGGACATACACTGCGTAAGGTTCACCACCACAATGCCACGCGAACTCGCATCTTCAAGTTCTTTCAGGAACTCTTTATTCTGCGGCGCATTCCCCACGCCGTAGGAGCGCAAAATTAATGCTTTTACAGGTTGGCGCAGGAAGTTGCGTACTACATCAGCGGAGATCCCAGGATAAATGGTGACCACGCCAATCGGTTGCGGAGTGATAGGATGCACAATCAACTCACCTGTACCGTGAGGTGCGGGCGGAGTTCCCAGCCGACGAATGTGGATCCCGGCTTCCAGCAGTGGTGCAAGGTTGGGTGAGGCAAACGCGTCAAAACCATCAGCATGCGCTTTAGTGGTCCGGTTGCCGCGAAACAATCGATTGTTGAAAAACAGGGTAACTTCATTGATCGGGTAATTTGCTGCAACGTACAACGCATTCAGCAAATTGATTTGTCCGTCAGAACGTAGTTCTGCTAATGGGATTTGTGACCCTGTCACAATGACCGGCTTGCCCAGATTCTCCAGCATAAAAGAGAGCGCCGAAGCCGTAAACGCCATGGTGTCAGTGCCGTGCAGAATGACAAAACCATCGTAATCGTCGTAGTGCGCTTTAATGTCTTCCGCAATATGCTGCCAGTCTTCCGGCGTCATATCGGAGGAATCCATCAGCGGGGCGTATTCGTGGATGGTGAAGTCTGGCATCTCCGGACGGTGGAATTCAGGCATCAATGCCAGCTGGCGCTGCAGATGACCGGAAACGGGAATATAACCCTGTTCTGAGCGCTGCATACCAATGGTACCGCCGGTATAGGCAACGTAAATTGATTTTTTCTGCATGACTTTTCTTCTGTCTCAAAGAAAACCCCTCTTCATCCCGAAGAGGGGCCAATAGTTAGCGAACGTTGGCGCAGGTCAGGCAAAACGCATAGCGGTTTTGCGGATCGTTGAATGCGGCCAGCTTATCGCTTTCGGCTTTTACTGCACTGGCCGCAGAGGCCAGCGGTGGTGGGAGCATAGCCTGAATGGCGTCAGGTAGCATGGCGCGAACGGAGCCTGACATGCTGTCCATCACCATATCAACGAATGTCGGTTCGTCCTGATAATACGCAATGTGCCATTGTTTCAGTTTGGCCAGCTCAGCCGCTTTCGCCACGGCGTCATCAAAATCACCCAGACTGTCTACCAGACCGTTGGCTTTTGCATCCTGTCCGGTCCAGACGTGGCCCTGCGCGATTTTGTCAATCTGCTCAGGTGTTGTTTTACGCGCATCTGCGACCAGCGTGATAAAGCGCTTATAGCCGTTCTCGATGCTAAGTTGCATCATTTGCTGCACTTCTGGTGGTAACGCTTTGGTGATGGAGATATCCGCCAGTGGGGATGTCGCCACGCCGTCGGTGTGTACGCCAATGGAATCCAGACTGTTTTCCACGGTGTTGATCACGCCAAAGATGCCGATTGAACCGGTCAGCGTGCTGGGGTTCGCCACAATGTAGCTTGCTGGGGTGGAGATCCAGTACCCACCGGAGGCTGCCATGCCGCCCATGGACACCACAACCGGTTTACCCGCCGCTTTTGCCGCAGCCAGCTCAGCACGAATGACTTCGGAGGCACTGACGCTGCCGCCAGGGCTGTTCACGCGCAGAACAATTGCTTTCACTTTCGGATCAAGACGGGCTTCGCGGATCTGCGCGGCAGTCGTGTCACCGCCCACATTCCCAGGAGTTTCTTCACCGTCCATAATCGCGCCATTGGCGAAGATAACACCAATGCTGTCTCCAGTATCCGCTGGCGTTTTCAGTGAGTAATCGTAATAGCTGACAGCGCGATAATTTTTATCCGCTTTGCTCCAACCAAACTGTTTGGTCAGCATTTTTTCGACTTCGGCGCTGGAGGCCAGTGCATCCACCAGTTTGTTGTCGAGCGCATATTTCGCGGTATCACCATCGACTTTTGTCAAACCGTCCAGCATGGCCTGTGCGCCAGGGAACACCTGCTGAGCAGGGATCTGGCGATTGGCAGCAACCGTGTCGAGATAGTTCTGCCACAGCTCGCCGATCCAGCGGCTGTCAGCTTCACGCGCGGCAGGAGACATATCATCACGGATAAACGGTTCTACGGCAGACTTATAAGTCCCGACACGGAACACGTGTGTGGAAACTTTCAGCTTGTCGAGCAGGGATTTGTAGTACAAACCGTTGGTGGCAAAGCCGTGCAGATCAACGGAACCCTGTGGAGAAAGATAAATTTTATTGGCGAAACTGGCGAGGTAGTACTGCCCCTGGCTGAAGTTATCGCCTACGGCAAAGACCGGTTTGCCGCTGTCGCGGAATTCCCGCAGCGCTTTACCGATATACTGCATGGAAGGCTGGTCGGCCCCGGCAAAATTTTTCAGATCCATCACAATGCCGGTGATGTTGCGATCATCTTTTGCCTGGCGAATAGTATTCACGATATCGAACAGGGAGTTTTCCTGCAGGCGATCGGAACTGGCACCAAACAGCTGACGACCAATAACGCTTAAGCGACTGGTGCTCGACGGCTTATCGACAATCACCCCCGAGATATCCAGCAGCAGTGCGCCTCGCTCAGCGTGTTCACTGGTATTGCTGCTGCTGACCTGCATCCAGATACCCACGCCCACCAGCACCAAGAAGATGAAGAACAGGTTAAGCACAAATTCACGGACGAAATTAAGTAATCGCCATGTCCATTTAAAAAATCCGGCAATAAATCGCCACAGGGTTCGCATGTATTCTCCCTACCGATTAACAACACGCCATCCCGAAATCCCGGAGAAAGGCGATAAGATGAGGCTATCGTAATGACCAGACAGGCACTTGTCAGCAGGAATCACCGCCTGTGCTGTAACAAAATCCGCTCACGTGTTAATTTTGTGAACAAATCTCATTGTTGGAGTTAAGCAAATGGATGCACTCGAATTACTTATCACCCGTCGTAGCGCTTCTCGTCTTGTCGAGCCGGCCCCGGCCGGAGAGCAACTGCAAAACATTCTGCGGGCGGGAATGCGCGCACCGGACCATAAAACGCTGCAACCGTGGCAATTCTATGTCATTGAGGGTGAAGGGCGTGAACGCTTTAGCACCGTACTTGAGAAAGGCGCGATTGCCGCAGGTAGCGATGAGAAAGCTCAGGAAAAAGCGCGCAACGCACCGTTTCGCGCGCCGCTGATTATTACCGTGGTGGCGAAATGTGAAGAAAACGACAAGGTTCCTCTGTGGGAACAAGAAATGTCTGCCGGTTGTGCGGTGATGGCTATGCAGATGGCCGCAATTGCCCAGGGCTTTGGCGGTATCTGGCGCAGTGGTGCATTAACCGAAAGTGCGGTCGTTCGTGAAGCATTCGACTGTCGCCCGCAAGATAAAATCGTCGGTTTCCTCTATCTGGGTACACCGCAGCTAAAAGCATCCACGACGATCAACCTTGCCGATCCGAGCGCATTCGTCCGTTATTTCTGATATCAACGGCAAAACTGTCTGGATTCTGAGCAAAGACACTCGAATTCAGACAGTCACTCTTACCACATCATGGAATGAGCGCTACCATATCCGGATTGCAATGACAGGAGATGTCCATGAGCGAGCAAGCTATTCGTTTAACGCAATACAGCCACGGAGCCGGTTGCGGTTGTAAAATTTCCCCAAAAGTGCTGGAAACCATCCTGCACAGCGAGCAGGCGAAGTTTGTTGATCCGAACTTACTGGTGGGTAATGAAACTCGCGACGACGCGGCCGTATACGATTTGGGAAACGGCACCAGTGTTATCAGCACCACCGATTTCTTTATGCCGATTGTCGATAATCCGTTTGATTTTGGCCGCATCGCCGCGACTAACGCCATCAGCGATATTTTCGCCATGGGCGGCAAACCGATTATGGCAATTGCTATTCTGGGCTGGCCGCTGGATAAGCTGGCGCCGGAAATCGCCCGCGAAGTCACCGAAGGCGGACGTTTTGCCTGCCGTCAGGCGGGTATTGCGCTGGCGGGCGGCCACTCTATCGATGCCCCAGAGCCTATCTTTGGCCTTGCGGTAACCGGCGTTGTGCCGACCGAACGCGTGAAGAAAAACAGCACCGCAGAGGCAGGGTGTAAGTTATTCCTGACCAAGCCTCTGGGGATTGGCGTTCTGACGACAGCAGAGAAAAAATCACTACTGAAGGAAGAACACAAAGGACTGGCGACAGAAGTGATGTGTCGGATGAACATTGCCGGTGCGGCATTCGCCGATATCGACGGCGTGAAAGCCATGACCGACGTTACCGGTTTTGGTCTGCTGGGGCATCTGAGTGAAATGTGTCAGGGCGCAGGCGTTCAGGCGCAAATTATCTACCAGGATATTCCTAAGCTGCCTGGCGTTGAAGAATACATCGCGCAGGGTGCAGTACCCGGCGGTACCCAACGTAACTTTGCCAGCTACGGACACCTGATGGGTGAAATGCCGCAATCGGTACGCGATCTGTTGTGCGATCCGCAAACTTCCGGTGGCCTACTGCTGGCGGTAACGCCGGAAGCTGAAGCCGAAGTGAAAGCGGTAGCGGCGCAGTTCGGTATCGATCTCACCGCCATTGGTGAGTTAGTGGAAGCTCGTGGCGGTCGCGCCATGGTTGAGATTCGTTAACTCGATGCGGTTGTTTATTGCCGAAAAACCAAGTCTGGCGCGTGCTATCGCCGATGTGTTGCCAAAGCCGCATCGCAAAGGCGATGGTTTTATCGAATGCGGAAATGGACAAGTGGTGACCTGGTGTATTGGTCACCTGCTTGAACAGGCGCAGCCAGACGCCTACGACAGTCGTTATGCTCGCTGGAGTCTGGTCGATCTGCCGATTGTCCCGGAAAAGTGGCAACTGCAACCGCGCCCCTCGGTGACCAAACAGCTCAACGTCATTAAGCGCTTTTTGCATGAGGCCAGCGAAGTTATTCACGCCGGTGACCCCGATCGTGAAGGGCAACTGCTGGTGGATGAAGTGCTGGATTACCTGCAACTGGCGCCTGAAAAGCGCCAGAAGGTGCAGCGTTGCCTGATTAACGACCTCAACCCGCAGGCCGTTGAGCGGGCTATTGAGCGGCTGCGCGCCAACAGTGAGTTTATTCCGCTGTGCGTGTCGGCACTGGCGCGAGCGCGAGCGGACTGGTTGTACGGTATCAATATGACGCGCGCTTACACCATTCTTGGACGTAACGCGGGCTATCAGGGCGTACTTTCGGTCGGGCGCGTACAAACGCCGGTGCTCGGGCTGGTTGTGCGTCGTGATGAAGAGATTGAGAACTTCGTCGCCAAAGACTTCTTCGAAGTGAAAGCGCATATCGTAACGCCCGCCGATGAGCGGTTTACCGCTATCTGGCAGCCGAGCGAAGCGTGTGAGCCGTATCAGGATGAAGAAGGGCGCTTGCTGAATCGCACGCTGGCTGAACACGTGGTGAACCGAATTAACGGTCAACCGGCGATAGTCACCAGCTATAACGATAAACGGGAATCAGAATCCGCGCCGTTACCGTTCTCGCTGTCGGCGTTGCAGATTGAAGCGGCGAAGCGCTTCGGTTTAAGTGCGCAAAACGTTCTGGATATCTGCCAGAAGTTGTATGAAACCCATAAGTTGATTACCTATCCGCGTTCGGATAGCCGTTATCTGCCGGAAGAGCACTTTGCCGGACGTCATGCGGTACTGAACGCGATTAGCGTCCATGCACCGGATCTGCTCCCGCAACCGGCGGTCAATCCCGATACGCGAAATCGCTGTTGGGACGACAAAAAAGTGGATGCGCACCACGCCATCATTCCTACCGCACGCAGTTCGTCCATCAACCTGAACGATAACGAAGCGAAAATTTACAACCTGATTGCCCGTCAGTATCTGATGCAATTTTGCGCAGATGCGGTATTCAGGAAGTGCGTTATTGAGCTGGATATTGCCAAAGGCAAGTTTGTCGCTAAAGCGCGTTTTCTGGCGGAAGCCGGATGGCGCACGCTGCTCGGCAATAAAGAGCGCGACGAAGATAATGACGGGACGCCGCTGCCGGTGGTGGCAAAAGATGACGAACTGCTGTGCGAAAAAGGCGAAGTGGTTGAACGTCAGACTCAACCACCACGTCACTTTACCGATGCCACGCTGCTGTCAGCGATGACCGGGATTGCGCGATTCGTGCAGGATAAAGATCTGAAAAAGATCCTGCGCGCAACGGATGGTTTAGGTACGGAAGCGACGCGCGCCGGAATTATCGAACTGCTGTTTAAGCGCGGATTCCTGGTGAAAAAAGGGCGGTATATCCATTCGACCGACGCGGGAAAAGCGCTGTTCCACTCGTTGCCAGAAATGGCGACGCGTCCGGACATGACCGCGCACTGGGAATCTATACTGACCCAAATCAGCGAAAAGCAATGCCGCTATCAGGATTTCATGCAGCCGCTGGTGGGGACGCTGTATCAGCTTATCGATCAGGCGCGCAGCACACCGGTACGACGCTTTCGCGGAATTGCTGCACCTGGCGGTAGTGGTGGCGATAAGAAAAAGAGTGCGCCGCGTAAACGTCCGGCGAAAAAAAGCCCGCCATCTGAAGAGGCGGGCCTGTAAGTTTGTAGGCCGGATGCGGCACCCGTGCCTTATCCGGCCTACAGGCTTGCAGAGACAATATTAAATCACACCCTGACCCAACATCGCGTCGGCAACCTTTACGAAGCCTGCGATGTTGGCGCCACGTACGTAGTTGGTCTGCTTGCTTTCGCCGCCGTATTCAACGCAGGCATGGTGAATATCCAGCATGATGTGGTGCAGGCGCGCATCCACTTTCTCCGCTTTCCAGCCCAGACGAGCGGCGTTTTGCGCCATTTCCAGACCGGATGTCGCTACACCACCGGCGTTAGCGGCTTTACCCGGTGCGAACAGTACACCTGCCTCGAGGAACAGATCGGTGGCCTCGATAGTGGTCGGCATGTTTGCCCCTTCGGCGACAGCTTTCACGCCGTTGGCGATCAATACGCGTGCTGCATCGACATCCAGCTCATTCTGCGTGGCACACGGCAGGGCGATATCGACCGGAACCGACCACGGCTGTTTGCCTTCCAGATAGGTCAGGCCAAATTCACGGGCATAATCTGCTACACGACCGTCGCGGCTGTCTTTGATTGCGCACAGCCGCGCCAGTTTTTCTTTGGTAAATCCACTTTCGTCAACTACGGTACCGCTGGAATCGGAGGCGGTAACCACCCGCGCGCCAAACTCCATGGCTTTCTCAATGGCGAATTGCGCCACGTTACCGGAGCCAGAAACCGCCACGCGCATGCCTTCAAAGCCCAGACCATGGCGTTTGAGCATCGCTTCGGTGAAATACACCAGACCGTAGCCGGTGGCTTCCGGGCGGATCAGGCTACCGCCGAAAGAGAGACCTTTACCGGTAAAGACGCAGGCGCTGTTATTGGAGAGTTTTTTCATCATCCCGGCCATAAAGCCGACTTCACGGCCGCCCACACCGATATCGCCCGCCGGAACGTCGGTATCGGGACCTAAATGGCGGAACAGTTCGGTCATCAGCGCCTGGCAGAAACGCATGATTTCGCCTTCGCTTTTCCCTTTTGGATCGAAATCGCTTCCGCCTTTACCCCCGCCCATTGGTAGCGTGGTGAGGGCATTCTTAAACGTCTGCTCGAAGCCAAGGAATTTCAGGATCGACAGGTTCACGGAAGGGTGGAAACGCATACCGCCTTTGTATGGGCCAATGGCAGAGCTAAACTGCACGCGCCATGCGCGGTTGACCTGCACCTGATTGCGGTCGTCCAGCCAGACTACGCGGAACTGGATCACGCGCTCCGGTTCAACCAGACGTTCCAGCAATGACATCTGGCGATAACGCGGGTTTTGCTCAAGGAAAGGCCACAGCGTGGTCATTACCTCACGAACGGCTTGCGCGAACTCGGTTTGATTCGGGTCGCGCTTTTGCACATGGTTAAGGAATGACTCCAGAGAACATGTCTGATCCATAGATATAAGAACCTCTTATGTATTGATATGGTTATATTTTTGATTTTTGTGTTAAGTGTTGTGCAGTTTTTGACTATACCATCAGCACTGTGACGCGACGCAAGAAAAAATTAACCCCGCTAAGTAAATTAATATTGCGTCGTGGGTCATAACCAAAAACGATGATCGAAGAGGCTAAAGTTTCTGCCGATTTATACCGTTATACTGAGCATAATTGTCAGTTAAAAAGGAAAGAATATGCGCCGTTTAATCGTGGCAGGCGTGTTGGCCCTGGTGTCCGGCGCGACGCTGGCAAATCAGCCTTATCGCCCGGATGTGCAGGTTAACGTACCGCCGGAAGTGTTCAGTTCCAGCGGTCAGCGGGCGCAGCCCTGTAGCCAGTGCTGTATTTATCAGGATCAAAACTATTCGGAAGGGGCAGTGATTAAAGCTGACGGCGTCTTGCTTCAGTGCCAACGCGATGAGAAAACGATCAGCACAAATCCGCTGGTCTGGCGTCGCGTAAAAGAATAAACGCTTCCAGTAGTGGGATATCGGCAGGCGCCAGCGGATAACGCAGCGCCTCTTCGGGTGAACACCAGACGATATCCTGATGTTCATACGCCTTCAGTTCCCCCTGATATAACGGTACATGCCAGGCATGTAAGTGAATCAGTCGGCCCGAAACCTCGCGCTGCTGACTGGCAATGTAGCGCCCCACGACTGCTTCAATGCCCAACTCTTCACGCAGTTCACGGAACAGCGCGTCGGGCTGACTTTCGCCCGGTTCAACCTTACCGCCGGCAAACTCCCACATGCCTGACTGATCCGCATGTAGCGGACGCTGAGCCAGTAAAATTTTGCCATCACGTTCAATGATAGCGGCGACCACGTCGATGGTTTTCATTATATTCATCAAGATCTAACAGCAGAAAATGACATACTATCGTTATCTTTGTTTTATCTAAAGTATTCAGGAGCCACCGTTGAACGAACCTCAGTCGTGGGTAAAGCCGTTAACGCGTATCCCTTCCAGTCTAAAACCGCTCGTTGCTACGCAGAAAAAACATTATGGCGATGTGCTGCATCCCACGCGCTGGTGGGGGCGGATGCCGTTTCTGTTCTGGCTGGTGGCGCTGTTTGTCGGGTTTCTGGAGCGTAAAAAGGCGCGCTTAACGCCGGTGATGCGCGCGCTGTTGATGACCCGCGTTTCTCAGGTGTGCCACTGCGCTTTCTGCGTTGATGCCAACAGTTTACGGCTGGCTGAACGCTGTGGCGCGCTGGATAAAGTCTTACAGGTTGCCAACTGGCAAGAATCGGCGCTATTTAGCGCAGAAGAGCGAGTAGCGCTGGCCTATGCCGATGCGGTGACCGCAACGCCTCCACAGGTTGATGATGCGCTGAAAGCGCAGATGAAGCAGCATTTTACCGATGATGTCATTACGGAAATGACCGCGCTGATTGCGTTTCAAAATCTCTCGGCGCGTTTTAATGCTGCTCTCGATATTCCTTCCCAGGGGCTGTGCGACAGCTTTAAAGGACGCCCGCATGCTTGATCGTCATATTCATCCGCGATTAAAACCCCTTTTGCATCGCTGCGTAAGCATTATTGATAAACCGGCGATTACCCCGGACGGGCTTACGCTGGTCGGTTTTGCCATTGGCGTGTTGGCCTTGCCATTTCTGGCGTTAGGCTGGTATCTGGCAGCGCTGGCGGCCATTGTGCTCAATCGGCTTTTTGATGGGCTGGATGGGGCTCTGGCGCGGCGCAGAGGGCTAACCGACGCAGGCGGATTTCTTGATATCTCGCTCGATTTTCTGTTTTACGCCTTAGTGCCATTCGGTTTTATGCTCGCCGATCCGGCGGCTAACTCGCTGGCTGGCGGCTGGCTGCTGTTCGCCTTTATGGGAACCGGCAGCAGCTTTCTGGCCTTTGCTGCGCTGGCGGCGAAACATCAAATTGATAACCCGGGCTACGCGCATAAATCGTTTTATTATCTGGGGGGACTGACCGAAGGTACTGAGACGATTTTGCTATTTGTGTTGGGGTGTCTGTTCCCGGAATATTTTGCCGTGATGGCGTGGGTCTTTGGCGCGCTGTGCTGGATGACGACGTTTACCCGGATCTGGAGCGGATACCTGACACTGAAAGCGGTCCAGCGTCAGGAGTAAGATATTGCGTTGCCGGATGCGCTTCGCTTATCCGGCCTACAACGATGGTATATCCAGGCAGAGTAAAGTGTTCTCGCCGCATCTGGCAATAATGACAATCTTACTTACTGGCGTCCGGGCCCCGTTCACCGCTGGCAACCGGATTTTTTGGATTGCTGCTCCACTCATACCAGCCGCCGTCGTAGACGGAGACGTTTTTCCAGCCCATCGCGCGGGCATACATAAACGTTTCTGAAGCGCGCCAGCCGGTACCGCAATAGAAAGAGACCTGTTGATTCGGCAGGATATTCCATTGCTGCCACATGGCGGCGATGTCATCCGCGCTGCGCATGGTGCCATCCGGGTTATGAAAATCTTCCATATGCGTGGAGTCGCTGCCTGCGTGGCCCCAACGTGCACCTGCAATCTCACCTTTTGGCTTAATGTAGCTGTAGCCACTGGTGGTACCGACAAATTCTGGCCATGAACGAATGCTCACCAAAGACGCATCCTGGCGATGCAGCAGACCGCGTGCCTGTTCCATATCGAGCATCAGCTGCGGCTGGGCAGGGATTTTCACGCCGAAATCAGGTTCTGGTTTCACCGTTGGCGGAGTTCCGCGTTCGACCGGTAAACCTGAGTCGGACCAGGTTTGCCAACCGCCGTCGAGCAGACGAACATCTTTCACGCCTGCGTACAGCATAATTTGCGCCACGCGAGCGGCGGCATAGACATCGCGACCGTATAAAATCACCGTGGTGTCGTGGCGGATACCGTGTTTCGCCAGCATCGCTTTGAGCTGCGCGTCGGAAACTTTATTCCACAGCGGTTCGCTTTCAACTTCGTTGGTATCAATGTAGCCCGCACCAGGGATGTGGCTGAGCAGATACAACTTCGGCGCGCCCCAGGCGGCCTCAATCACTTTCCAGTCACCCGCCGGTTTAGCGGTTACGTTTTTACCCTGCTGCAGGTCGTGCAGCCACTGCGGGTACACCAGCTGTTCGAAGTGCGGCAGACGTTGCAGGCGGGCTGGGTCCGTAAGCGCATCGCTGAGGGTGGAGATATGGTTAAAGCCAACTTTTTGCAGGCGGGCTTTGACAGCCTGTATGTCGTTATCGTTACCATACAGCGCTACTGGCGCATCAGTTTTCAACTGATGTGACTGAACCCAGGCGCTGAGTTGTTCATCATTCATCTTGTCGAGCCAGGCGGCAGACAGGTTCAGTGCGGAAGGTTCGTGTCCTGAAGGACCATTAAGCGACTGCGGCCAGCCGTTGTAAAAAGCGCTCTGACGGGTATCGATCGCCGCGCCTTGCTTTTGCTGTAACTGGTCGAGGGTGAGCGTCTGTGCTGTTTCAGCTGCCCAGGAAGAAGCGCAAGCGAGCCCTAAAGCCAGTGCCAGCGCGGTCATTTGAGAAACACGTTTCATCGAATAGCCCGACGTTGAAAAAAAGAGGACGACATTCTGTGCCGCCGGTTAAGTAAAAACCTTGCGTTAACGCAGCATATCGCCACATTCACGCCCAGTTTTCCATCTGAAGTACGCGGCCTGCTGGTGGAACGTCCTGCGCGTCATGGGTCACCTGTACCACCGGGATCCCCAACTTACGCACCTCGGTGAAGACCCATTGGCGAAAGGTGTCGCGTAGCGACGCATCCAGCCGACTAAAGGGTTCATCAAGTAACAGTGCCTGGGGCTGAGCCAGTAGCGCGCGGAGCAGGGCGACACGCGAGCGTTGTCCGCCGGAGAGCGACGCCGGATCGCGCGAATAAAAATCGGTCAGGTCAGCGCGCGCGAGAGCACTTTCCACCGCATGTCGTCTGGCGGAACCCTGCAGGCTGGCAGGTAGGGCCAGCAGTAAATTCTGCCCAACGCTGAAATGGTCAAACAACAACGCATCCTGGAACAGAATGCCAATCTGGCGCTGCGCCGTAGGCAGCGCGTCAACGCGTCGTTCGTTGAGCCACAGCTCGCCTGATGCCTGTAACTGAGGCGACAACGCCCCGACCATCCACGAAAACAACGAGGACTTTCCGCTGCCGGAAGAACCCATAATCGTGACAATGTCACTTTTATCAACCTGAAAGGTAACGTTCTTCAGCAGCGCAGTCGCACCCTGGTACAACGAAACGTTTTGCACAATGAGCATTAGCGGAGTCCTTGTCGAAAGCGGCCAATCCACGCGGCGAGAAAGGCTGCGAGCGCGAAAACGAGCAGTGGTAGAAGAAGCTGCCACAACGCTTGTGTTGCCAGAATCTCGCTGCTACCGCCGCTGCTTAATGCCACCGCTTCGGTGGTCAGCGTGGAATAGCGTCCGGCACCTAGCCACAGCGTCGGCATATACTGGGCGATACTGACCGAGAAGCCAACCGCGAAGGCAATCAATGCCGGACGCACCAGCTGCGGGCATTTCACCAGCCAGAATATCCGCCCCTGCGACCAGCCCAGCGTTTGTGCAATCAAAATTAATCGCGGGTCAATGCGCTGCCAGGCCGGTTTAAGCACAAATAGCATCCAGGGCATCACCCACAGCAGGTGGCCCCAGATAATGGTCGTCATCAGTCCATCCTGTCCGGCATATAACGCCAGCAGATATTGTCCGGTTACCAGTGGTAGCACAGGCAAAATGAGCGGTAGCCAGACCCAGCGGTGCCCGGTTTGTGGACCCCATTCCAGCCAGACAAAAAGTATCAGTAGCGCTAACACGCTGGAAAGGAGCCCTAGCTGCAGGCTATTGCTGAGCGCCTCGTGGTTTAGTGAGGAATAGCTGGCGATAAGCGCCAGTACAAGCGCGCATACCACACCGCTGACGGGCAAGATCTGTACCAGCGGGCGTGCGATTGTTATAGGTGAAAAATGCGGGCGTTCACCATTTACTGCCGGGATAGTACGTCGCCAGGCGCGCCACAACAGATAACTCACCAGCGCGATAATGAGGAGTAACAGCACCAGCAACAGGCTGGCGAGTGCGCCTTTCGCCTGCTGTTCGACATCGCCCTGACTGAGCCATTGCCAGCTCAATACGGCCAGTGTTGGCGGATTTCCGGGGCCGAGGACGATTGCCACATCCACAACGGAGAGTGACCAGGCAACAATCGCCAGCATAGCTTTGCCTAATGCCGGGCCGATAGCGGGCAGTACCAGCCAGTTCAGGCATTGCAGTCGGCTGTAACCCAGCGAATCCAGCACGATAACCTGCTGCGAAAGTTGTTTTTCACTCAGTAGAGCCGAGAGGATCCATAACAAAAAAGCGCTCTCTTTCACCGCCAGCGTCACGCCAAGCCCAATGCCGAAACGGTCTGGCTGTGGGCTGAGGAACGGAAGCCATTGCCAGATTTTACCGCCTTCGGCAAAAACCAACAGCACGCTGGTGGCGAAGGCAACATGCGGGATCGCCAGCAGCCACGGAAGACGGGTGCTTAGTCGCGCCCAGCCTGCACCGGGCCATAAAGCGAGGATCGCCAGCAGCGCGATGATTAGTGCGCCGCCGGCAGCCAGTCCTGTGGAAACAAGCGTCGCCAGTAACGCCTGTGGAAGTTGAGGGTCGGCAAAGAGAGCCAGCCAATGGGTTAAGCTAAGGGCTGGCGCTATCAGAGAAAAAGCCGCTGGCACCAACGGCAGATAAACTGTCGCCATGATGGCCCAGAGTAGCAAAATTAATGCGTACCGTAGCGGCGTAGCCATTCTTGTTCCAGAGCGTTTACCCAGGCAGCATGCGGTTCCGGCAGAATGGCAGGGAGTCCTTGTGGGATCCGTGCCAGCAGCGCATCACGCTGTTCGACAGGTAATTTTTGTGGATCAAGCACCGAAGGATCTCCCCAGACAGTTGAGTCGGCTTTACGCAGTTGTGCTTCGGGCGAAAGCAGGAAGTTTGCCACGACTTTTGCTGCGGCACTGGCGCGGGCATTCGCCGGAATGGCAACAAAGTGCACGTTGCCGAGCATGCCCTGTGAGAAACCAAAACTGTAGCTGCTTTTAGGCAATTCGCCGCTGGCTACTTTTTGCTGCGCGTGGGCTGGGTTAAAGGTCAATGACAAACGCAGGGTGCCGCTATTGAGCAGTACATCCATTCGTGCTGGCGTGGGCGGAAAATCTTTGCCTTCACGCCAAAGTACAGGGTGCAAGGTATCAAGATAATGCCACAATGGCGCGGTAACGTCGGCGAATGTCGCTGCATCTGGCGCAACTTTCAATGCTTGTGGTTTGGTGGTGAGCGAAATTAACAACTGCTCCAGAAACGCCGTGCCGGTAAAGTCTGGCGGGCGCGGATAGGTCACCGTGCCAGGGTGCGCCTGCGCAAATTCAAGCAGTGCCTGCGGAGATTGCGGCGGCTGTGCGGTGAGATCGCGCCGGGCAATAAAGGTGAGTTGGGCACCGCCCCACGGTGATTCAGCCCCCTCCGTTGGAACGGAGAAATCTTCGGTCACCGGTTTCTGGGTATCAACATAGCGCCAGTTAGGTAGCGTTTGCGCCCACTGAGTTTGCAGAAGCCCGGCTTCTTTCAGAGTGCGGAAGTTTTCGCCGTTAACCCACAATAAATCGACAGAACCCCCGGTTTTTCGCCCGGATGCTGCTTCTGTCTGGATACGTTTTACCGCGTCGGCGGCATCTGCGAGACGTACGATTTTCAGGTTAATGGCATAGTGCGTTTTCATCTCGCCGCTAACCCAATCGAGATACTGGTTAACTGCATTGTCGCCACCCCAGGCGTTGAACCACACCGTCTGACCGCGGGCATCATTTTTGATTTGTTGCCAGCCGTCGTCCTGGGCAAACGTCGCCAGCGGACAGAGCATTAAACTCAGGCACAATAAGCAGTAACGCATAGTATCTCCATGGCTAAAAATGGGGGAAGTCTCAGGTTTTTTTTCGCTGATGTTCAAGATAAAGGCTTCTCGCCACTGAAATTATTATGCTCAGAGCGAACAGGATGAACAGGCCGGTTACAAACCAAAATGTACCGCCGGTTAACAGGCTACCCGCCCATGAATAGACGATAGTGGCAGGTAACTGACCGATGCCGGTGGCGATGAAAAAATGGCGAAACCGAATCGAGGTCAGGCCTGCTGCGTAGCTTACCGGATCGAACGGTACAAAAGGTAACAGGCGACAGACCAGAATGGTGTGCTTGCCATAGCGCTCGAAAAAAGCGTCCATGTTGTTCAACACCGTTTTTCCGGTCAGTTTCTCCACCGCGCCACGGCCTAAAACGCGGGCAATAAAAAAGCACAGCGCCGCGCCTGCCATTGCGCTGCACCAGGACAATATGCCGCCCCAAAATGCACCAAACAGCGAGGCGTTGGCAAAGGTGATCACAAAAGCGGGAAGCGGGGCGACGATGGCCTGCAAGATCATCAGGAAGAATGAAACGACCGCCGCCTGAGTTCCGTAAGAACGAATAAAATTCTCAATTGCATGCTGATCGAGCGTGGCAAATGCCGCCAGGCTGCTGTGGAGAAAATCGCTCACGCCAGGTATCCACGCCCACGCTATCAGCGCGAGCAGCAGAAGGATTATCACTCCTGCGCGGTAGTAATGGATGCGTCGTTTTATCATTTATCTGCGCACTCGTGAGGAGCTGATGGATCGACATGCTTATAACGGGCCCAGGCTTTGGTTGCCTGTACGAGGGCGAATAACGCCATCCCCGCCACGCTGAGCTTACCGATAAATGCCCAACTAATTCCTTCGCTGGCCAGTTCGTGCGACATCAGCGTATAAATAAAAATGCCTGGTAAAGTGGTTGCCGCAGATATCACGGTAAATGACCAGAACGGAATAGCCGTCAGCCCATAGGCGTAATTTTGAATGTTGTAAGGGAACAGCGGCACGAGCCGGGTGAGGATCAGAAAGTCAACTCCGCTATTGGCAATACCTTTTTCGATAGCCTGAAACATTGTCGTATGCCCAACGTATTTCAGGAGCAGATCCCGTCCAAGCCAGCGAGCCAGCAAAAACGACAGCGCCGAGGCCACGGTTGCTGCCACTAACGAGATAAGCGTCCCCGCCACGGGGCCAAACAGCACACCGCCGACGATCACCAGGATGCTGCCGGGGATCAGACACAGCGCAGCAACAATAAACAGCAGGATATAAAGCGTATAGCCGAACATACCGCTTTGGCGGATGACGTCTTGCAAATGATGGAAATTGGTTATCAGGTCGGTCAGACCATAATGATGGAAAACTCCCGCCAGAACGCAGAACAGGACCGCGACAATCAGCAGCCGGTATTCTGCTTTATGCGAACTTCTTTTTCATGGGGGTTCTCCTGTAAAACCGAGTGCAATGGAGCATTTTCGTCAGCGAAAAGTGCGCGCGAAGATATAATAAATTCCCGGCCGCAACAATGTATTACCGTCGCTTTATTGATTTTGCACAGAATAAACAGACTCTCCAGGCCGGGCCCGGAGAGTAAAAAAACATAGAAGGTCAGACGCGGAATTTAGCCCATACCGGCGCATGGTCGGACGGTTTTTCCATACTGCGAATTTCATAGTCGATGCCGGTTTCTTCGCAGCGTTCCGCCAATGGGTTGCTCGCCAGCAGCAGATCGATACGTAGGCCACGGTTATCGTCAAAGCCTTTTGAGCGGTAATCAAACCACGAGAACTGGTCATTCTTTTCAGGATTTGCGTGACGGTAGGTATCCACCAGACCCCAGCCCAGCAGGCGTTCCATCCACTCACGCTCCTCCGGCAGGAAGGAACATTTTCCGGTACGCAGCCAGCGTTTACGGTTCTCTTCGCCAATGCCGATATCGAGATCGGTTGGGCTAATATTCATATCGCCCATGATCAATACCGGATTGTCGCGCTTCAACTCTGTCTCAAGATAGTTTTGCAGGTTCTGATAAAACGCGGCTTTGGCCGGGAATTTAGTTTCATGGTCGCGGCTTTCGCCCTGCGGGAAATAGCCGTTGATCACAGTGATGCTGCCCAGAGGGGACGGAATTTCTGCCATGATGATACGACGCTGCGCTTCTTCGTCCTCGCCCGGGAAGCCACGACGTACCGCAATTGGCGTTTCTTTCGTTAACAACGCGACGCCGTAATGGCCTTTCTGACCGTGATAAAAGACGTTGTAACCGAGCTTTGCTACCTCTTCGAGAGGGAACATATCGTCGTGGACTTTTGTCTCCTGTAAGCCAATAACATCCGGTTGGTGTTTTTCGACAATGGCTGCCAGTTGATGGGGACGGGCACGCAGGCCGTTGATATTAAAAGAGACAAATTTCATAGTCACTGCCACTTTGCAAGATGAATAGTGCAAGGATGGTAGCAGAATTTCTGCAGACTGACTGCTTCTTGTCACCTGATTCCAACAATGTTTGCTAATGGTGTTAACGATGGAGCAAAAACTGCACCGTTTTGGCGCGAAGCGCGCCGGAATAGAGCAATAATTTCCGAAAAATTTCGTATACGATCACAATTCCAGAATTATATTTGGCGACTGAATAAAACTGCGTTTTTTCCTCTGTTTAGTCGCCTGATGCGCAAACATATTCACTTTATATGCACGTATAGTGAATATCGTCACGTTGTAACCTGTTGATATTTCGTCCTCGACCTCCGTTTATGCACTTTTTTCGCTGGCTGGCACGAACCCTGCAATCTACATTTACACCGCAAACACTATATTTATTAACATATAAATAACCTTTTATTTACCGTTGAGGTCGCTATGTCTCTGTCAATTACACGTGAAAATTTTGATGAATGGATGATGCCTGTATACGCTCCGGCCCCTTTTATTCCGGTGCGGGGTGAAGGTTCACGTCTGTGGGATCAGCAGGGTAAAGAGTATATCGATTTCGCGGGAGGCATTGCGGTTAACGCGCTGGGTCACGCCCATCCGGCATTGCGCGAGGCATTAAACGACCAGGCGAGCAAATTCTGGCATACCGGAAATGGCTACACCAACGAGCCGGTATTGCGTCTGGCGAAAAAGCTGATTGACGCCACCTTCGCCGAGCGCATTTTCTTCTGTAACTCCGGCGCAGAAGCCAACGAAGCGGCACTAAAACTGGCGCGTAAATATGCCCACGATCGTTTTGGTAGCCAGAAGAGCGGGATTGTGGCGTTTAAAAATGCCTTCCATGGCCGCACGCTGTTTACCGTCAGCGCCGGTGGTCAGCCCGCCTATTCACAGGATTTCGCGCCGCTGCCGCCGGATATCCGCCATGCCGTGTATAACGATCTCGATTCTGCCAGCCAACTGATTGATGACACGACCTGTGCGGTCATCGTCGAGCCTGTCCAGGGCGAAGGCGGCGTGGTGCCGGCAACAAACGCGTTTTTGCAGGGGTTGCGTGAATTATGCGATCGCCATAATGCGCTGCTGATTTTTGATGAGGTTCAGACCGGGGTTGGCCGTACTGGCGAGCTGTATGCCTATATGCATTACGGCGTTACGCCGGACCTGCTGACGACAGCTAAAGCGCTGGGCGGTGGTTTCCCCATCGGCGCACTGCTGGCGACAGAGCATTGCGCCAGTGTGATGACGGTGGGTACGCACGGTACAACGTACGGCGGCAACCCGCTGGCGACGGCGGTGGCGGGTAAACTGCTGGAAATTGTTAACACGCCGGAAGTGCTCAACGGAGTAAAACAGCGCCACGACTGGTTTGTGGAGCGTATTAACGCCATTAACGAACGTTTTGGATTGTTTAGTGAAATTCGTGGACTCGGGCTGCTGATCGGCTGCGTGCTGAACGCGGAATTTGCCGGGAAAGCGAAACTTATCTCGCAAGAAGCGGCTGTTGCCGGGGTGATGGTACTGATTGCTGGCGCTAACGTGGTGCGTTTTGCGCCAGCGCTCAATGTCAGCGAAGAAGAAGTCGCCACCGGACTGGATCGCTTTGCGCTGGCCTGCGAACGCATTAAAGCAGGAGGTTCATCATGATGGTGATTCGTCCCATTGAACGTGCTGATATCACCGCGTTGATGCAGCTTGCCGGTAAGACCGGCGGCGGATTGACCTCGCTACCGGCGAATGAAGCGACGCTGATGGCGCGTATCGAACGTTCGCTACAAACCTGGCGCGGTGAGTTGCCCAAAAGTGAGCAGGGATATGTATTTGTGCTGGAAGACAGCGCCAGCGGAACCGTGGCCGGGATTTGCGCCATTGAGGTGGCGGTAGGACTTAACGATCCCTGGTACAACTATCGGGTCGGCACACTGGTCCACGCCTCGAAAGAGCTGAACGTGTATAACGCGCTGCCGACGCTGTTTCTGAGTAACGATCACACGGGTAGCAGCGAGCTTTGTACGCTGTTTCTCGATCCGGACTGGCGAAAAGAAGGCAACGGCTATTTGTTGTCAAAATCGCGCTTTATGTTTATGGCCGCGTTTCGTGACAAGTTTAATGAGAAGGTCGTGGCTGAGATGCGCGGCGTGATCGATGAACACGGTTACTCGCCGTTTTGGCAAAGCCTCGGCAAACGCTTTTTTTCAATGGAGTTCAGCCGGGCGGATTTTCTCTGCGGAACAGGGCAAAAAGCGTTTATTGCTGAATTAATGCCCAAGCATCCTATTTACACCGATTTCCTGTCTGATGAAGCACAAAGCGTGATTGGTCAGGTACATCCGCAAACGGCGCCCGCGCGGGCGGTGCTGGAGAAAGAGGGCTTTCGCTATCGCAACTATGTCGATATTTTCGACGGCGGGCCGACGCTGGAATGCGATATTGACCGGGTGCGGGCGATTCGTAAAAGCAGGCTGGTGGAAGTGGCGGAAGGTCAGCCAGCAATCGGCGATTATCCGGCCTGTCTGGTTGCCAATGAAAACTATCAAAACTTCCGTGTCATGCTGGTTCGCGCAGACCCGGATACCCAACGTCTGGTACTGACGGCGGCACAACTGGATGCCCTGAAATGCCACGCGGGCGACCATGTACGTTTTGTGCGTCTTTGTGCAGAGGAGAAAACAGCATGACACTATGGATAAACGGTGACTGGGTGACGGGACTGGGCGAGCGCCGGGTGAAAACCAACCCAGTAGGTGGTGATGTGCTGTGGCACGGCAATGATGCCGATGCCACGCAGGTGACGCAAGCGTGCCAGGCTGCGCGTGCAGCTTTTGCCGGTTGGGCTAAACAGCCCTTCAGTGAACGCCAGGCGATTGTTGAAAAGTTTGCTTCATTGCTGGAAAGCAATAAGTCCGAGCTAACCCAGATTATCGCCAGGGAAACCGGCAAACCACGCTGGGAAGCCGCGACTGAACTGACGGCGATGATCAATAAAATCGCCATCTCCGTCAAATCTTACCATGCCCGTACCGGAGAGCAGCACAGCGAACTACCGGATGGCGCGGCAACGTTGCGCCACCGCCCACACGGCGTGCTGGCGGTTTTTGGTCCGTATAACTTCCCTGGTCATTTACCCAATGGCCATATTGTTCCGGCATTACTGGCAGGCAATACGTTGATTTTCAAACCCAGCGAGTTGACGCCGTGGACCGGTGAAGCAGTAACAAAGCTGTGGGAACAGGCGGGATTGCCGCCGGGCGTGCTGAACCTGGTGCAGGGCGGACGTGAAACAGGGCAGGCTCTGAGTGCGCTGGAAGACCTCGATGGTCTGCTGTTTACCGGCAGTGCTAGTACCGGTTATCAGTTGCATCGGCAGTTATCCGGTCAACCGGAAAAAATCCTCGCCCTCGAGATGGGGGGTAATAACCCGCTGATTATTGAGAATCCGGAGGATATTGATGCCGCGGTACATCTGACCATTCAGTCCGCATTTGTCACCGCCGGACAACGCTGTACCTGTGCCCGCCGCCTGCTGGTAAAAAAAGGCGCGCAGGGTGATGCGTTCCTGACGCGTCTGGTGGAGATTAGTCAGCGTTTAATGCCCGGCAACTGGGATGCGGAACCGCAGCCGTTTATGGGCGGACTGATTTCCGAACAGGCCGCGCAGCATGTCTATGATGCCTGGCAGCGTCTGGCGTCGTTGGGGGGACGTACGCTGTTGGCGCCACGTCTGGTGAAAGCGGGAACGTCACTGCTGACCCCTGGAATCATTGAACTGACCGGGGCGGCGAACGTACCTGATGAAGAGGTTTTTGGGCCGCTGCTTGGCGTATGGCGTTATGACAGTTTTGATGAGGCGATTCGTGTGGCGAATAACACCCGCTTTGGACTGTCGTGTGGGTTAGTTTCGCCCGATCGCGGCCAGTTTGAACAGCTACTGCTGGAGGCACGAGCAGGGATCGTCAACTGGAATAAGCCGTTAACCGGCGCTGCGAGTACCGCACCGTTTGGCGGCGTTGGCGCTTCCGGGAACCATCGCGCCAGCGCGTGGTATGCCGCAGATTATTGCGCCTGGCCGATGGCAAGTCTGGAATCACCGGCCTTAACGCTGCCAACGGCGCTTAGCCCCGGGCTGGATTTTTCTCGCGAGGATAATCTATGAAAGCCCGTGAGGTAAATTTTGATGGCCTGGTGGGACTGACTCACCACTATGCTGGATTGTCATTTGGTAATGAGGCCTCAACCAAACATCGATTTCAGGTGTCGAACCCGCGTCTGGCGGCGAAGCAAGGTCTGCTAAAGATGAAAGCGTTGGCGGATGCGGGTTTTCCTCAGGCGGTGATCCCCCCCCACGAGCGGCCTTATATTCCGGTTCTGCGTCAGTTGGGTTTTAGCGGCAGTGACGAACAGGTGCTGGAGAAAGTGGCGCGTCAGGCACCTCACTGGCTCTCCAGTGCCAGCTCCGCATCGCCTATGTGGGTAGCGAATGCGGCAACGGTTTGCCCTTCAGCAGATTCGCTGGACGGGAAAGTGCATCTGACGGTGGCGAATCTGAATAATAAGTTCCACCGTTCGCTGGAAGCGCCTACTACCGAAGCGTTGCTACGGGCGATTTTCCGTGATGAGAATAGTTTTGCTGTCCACGGTGCGTTACCCCAGGTTGCGCTTTTCGGTGATGAAGGGGCGGCAAACCATAACCGCCTCGGTGGAGATTACGGCGATCCCGGTGTACAGCTATTTGTTTACGGTCGTGAAGAAGGCAATGCATCCCAGCCGAAGCGCTATCCGGCAAGGCAATCCCGTGAGGCCAGTGAGGCGGTCGCACGACTGAATCAGGTTAACCCGCATCAGTGTATTTTTGCTCAGCAAAATCCGGATGTCATCGATCTTGGTGTGTTTCATAACGATGTGATTGCGGTGTCGAATCGCCAGGTGTTGTTTTGTCATCAGCAGGCGTTTGTTAGACAGCAGGCGTTATTAGAGCAGTTGCGTAGTCAGGTGGCAGGTTTTACCCCGCTGGAAGTCCCGACTGCGGAAGTTTCGGTGCAGGATGCGGTGACTACTTATCTGTTTAACAGTCAGTTGCTGAGTCGTGACGACGGTTCGATGATGCTGGTCCTGCCGCAGGAGTGCCGGGAGCATACTGGCGTGTGGCGGTATCTGAACCGTCTTCTCGAGGAAGACAATCCGATCGATGACCTGCGGGTATTCGATCTGCGTGAAAGTATGTCCAACGGCGGCGGTCCGGCATGCTTGCGCCTGAGAGTGGTGCTCACCTTGCAGGAACAGCAGGCGGTGAATCCGGCGGTTATCATGAACGATATGCTGTTTAACACGTTGAATAACTGGGTTGACCGTTACTATCGCGATCGTCTTACCGCTGCCGACCTTGCCGACCCACAGCTGTTGCGCGAGGGGCGTGAAGCGCTGGATACGCTGACGCAATTGCTTAACCTCGGCTCTGTGTATCCTTTCCAGTTGGAGGGGATGCGCCATGGATAACTTTCTGGCTATCACGCTCGCAGGTGCCACTCCGGAGGAAACGCAAGGAACCATTCATGGTTTTGACTGGCAGTGGATCGGTCACGGAATTCTGGAACTGACGCCGCTTGCACCCGTTGAACATTCTCTGGTGCTGTCTGCGGGGATCCATGGCAATGAAACCGCGCCGGTAGAGATACTCGACTCATTGTTGTCCCGGTTATTTA
This sequence comes from Citrobacter sp. Cf072, assembly GCF_030334485.1. Classification (NCBI taxonomy): domain Bacteria; kingdom Pseudomonadati; phylum Pseudomonadota; class Gammaproteobacteria; order Enterobacterales; family Enterobacteriaceae; genus Citrobacter; species Citrobacter sp. Cf072. The sequence continues at coordinate 84,733 of NZ_JAOWDX010000038.1, forward strand.
GCGGCGAGCTGGCACTAACATGGCGGCTACTGGTGATTCTGGGAAACCCGCAGGCGCTTGCTGCAGGAAAACGGTATTGTCATAGCGACCTGAATCGTATGTTTGGCGGCCGGTGGCAGATTTTTACCGCGAGTGAAGAAACGCGCCGAGCCCATGAGCTTGAGCTGTGTCTGGAAGATTTTTATTCGCGGGCGAAAGAGCCAGCACGCTGGCATCTGGATCTGCACACCGCGATTCGCGGTTCACTGCATCTGCGCTTTGGCGTGTTGCCACAACGCAACGTTGCCTGGGATGAGGGTTTTCTTGAATGGCTGGGAGATGCGGGACTGGAGGCGCTGGTTTTTCATCAGACGCCTGGCGGTACGTTCACCCATTTTAGCGGGGAACATTTTGGCGCACTGGCCTGTACGCTGGAACTCGGTAAAGCGCTGCCGTTTGGACAAAACGATCTGTCCCAGTTTGCGCAAACGGCAGACGCACTGGCGCAGTTGCTGCGAGGCGAGCGAGTATCGACGGGAGAAACATCTCCGCTGCGCTACCGCGTAGTGTCGCAAATCACGCGACGTAGCGACGATTTCATTCTTCATATGGATAACCAGACGCTCAACTTTACCTCTTTTAAAGAGGGAACCTTGCTGGCGCAGGACGGTGATGAACGTTTTATTGTCACCCATGATGTTGAATACGTTCTCTTTCCGAATCCCAACGTGGCCTGTGGTTTACGTGCCGGGCTGATGCTCCAAAAAATGTGATAAATATATATGCCTTGCAGGTTTATCCTTCAGGGCTTATTTTTGCGTGCTGTTTTTATTTATTACGGATTATTCCTGGTGAATTGCTTTCTTAATAATCAGGTTTCAGGTATAGTTCTTCATAATCCTTTCAAAATCATCCTGTTGTAATTTTTTATTGCAACTCTGCGCAATTTATTCTTTTTTTCTTCATAATTGATGAAAATTTGTTTTTTATACTTTCACTGTTTTACCGTTGCTCTGATTAATTGACGCTTAAGCCGGTAAAGTTAATCTCGTCAACACGACATCACATTGCATAAGAGTCGCATGAGTGTCGTAAAAATAACTGAAAGAAAGGATAGAAATTATGCGTAAACTGACTGCTCTGTTTGTTGCCTCTACTCTGGCCCTGGGTGCTGCCAACCTGGCTCACGCCGCTGACACGACAACAGCTGCGCCAGCTGATGCCAAACCGATGATGCACCACAACGGTAAATTCGCTCCGCATCACGACATGATGTTCAAAGACCTGAACCTGACCGATGCTCAGAAACAGCAGATTCGCGAGATCATGAAAGGTCAACGCGACCAGATGAAACGTCCGCCGCTGGAAGAGCGTCGCGCGATGCACGACATTATTGCCAGCGATAGTTTCGATAAAGCGAAAGCCGAAGCGCAGATTGCGAAGATGGAAGAACAGCGCAAAGCCAACATGCTGGCGCATATGGAAACTCAGAACAAGATTTACAACATTCTGACCCCGGAACAGAAAAAGCAGTTTAATGCCAATTTTGAGAAGCGTCTGACAGAACGTGCAGCGCAGAAAGGTAAAATGCCACAAGCTGCCGAGTAATCGATCAGCGTCTACACTAAATCATTCATGCTGTGTTGCACTGATTGCCGCACAGCGTGAAACCAAACTCAAGACCGCCGCTCTTGTCCACAACACGTTTAACGATGTGGGCAGGATCGGCGGTTTTTTCTTTCCTGCCTATTGCACCGGACACACGACACGCTATTCTCCTGAAGCCCGTGAAAATTCTACCTGGATCAGCGCGTTATTCTTTTTTGCAAAACACCGGGTTCATCGCTAAGGCAAATCAACTCTGCTGCCGATAACAATAATCTGCAGGGTGAACATACCAATGATGATTTATGGCTGCCTGTTTACGGCGGGTTGCCGTGCTGCGTCTTTCTGGAGGGATGATGGAATACTTTGATATCCGCAAAATGCCGGTCAATCTGTGGCGAAATGGTGCGGGAGAAACCCGTGAGATTTGCTGTTTTCCGCCAGCAACACGAGATTTTCACTGGCGGGCGAGTATCGCCTCCATTGCAGCCAACGGAGAGTTTTCTCTCTTTCCCGGCGTAGAACGCGTGATTACTTTACTGGAAGGTGGAGAAGTGACCCTGGAAGAGTCAAACACCTTCACACATACTCTGAAACAGCATCAGCCTTTTACCTTTGCCGGTGACAAGGTGGTAAAAGCGAAGCTGACAGAAGGGCAGATGTCGATGGATTTCAATATCATGACCCGACGGGATGTCTGCCAGGCGAAAGTCAGAGTTGCCGACCGTACGTTTACGACTTTTGGTTCGCGCGGCGGCGTGGTATTTGTTATCAGCGGTGCCTGGCAACTGGGCGATAAGCTACTGACCGCCGATCAGGGTGCAAGCTGGCACGACGGTAAACACACCTTACGACTGCTGGAGCGCGAGGGAAAACTGCTGTTCAGCGAGATTAACTGGATGCCGGGCCATTCTCCGGACGCAGTTCAATAATGTCATATTGACCAGACAGAACAGGCCGGCAGAGAATTTTGTAGCCATCATGGTCAAAGCCGGCCGGCATACGCGCCAGGGTAGCCGCTTCATCCAGCGTTGAAACGGCTCCCAGCCACAGCCAGTTGTTGATGATATGGTACTGTGTCATTTCAGCGCGGGTTTCCTGCAGCGCAATGGCATTGCTCCATGGCCAGCAAATCACTCTCACTCTTTCCAGCGCCTCTAACAGACGCAAATGATGGGCTTCATGACTCTCTTTCCCGCAGCACGCTCCGGCGCATCGCTTAAGCGCGGAGCGAAAACAGGCGCGCCCGCGACTCAGGGGTTCCAGCCCCAACAGGCCGTAGCACAGCTGTTGTTCATCCGCGAGGCTTTGCAACGCTTGTAGCGCTGCGCGACGATTGGCAAACAGGCCAAACAGATTGGGGGCATGGGAGAAATCAATATCTCGTGCGTAGACAACCTGAACGGTTCGGTCGGTAAGCTGCAAGGCGCAAAGCTGACGATTGCGCCGCAGTCGTTTATTAAACAACGGCTGCTGTTCTTTGATCAATCGCGCTTCCAGCAGCAGGGCACCAATTTCTCCCGCGGTACAAATCCAGCTAATGCGTTTGGCCTGACGCAGCATTGCTGCTTCGTTTGCGGTACGCAGGTGTGCCATCACGCGGCTGCGAATATTGACGCTTTTACCAATATAGAGCGGCATAGTGTCGCATTCACTGTGAAACAGATAGACGCCTGGCACGGCGGGAAGCGCACTCAAAAATGGACGCAGGTGCTCAGGATATTCATAGATTGCCGCTGCCTCAAATGCCAGGCGCGGGGCTGATTGACGCCGTACCACTTCTCACTCCGGATGCTGGTTATCCATCCAGTGTAACAGTTTGGAACCGATTAAAAAAGCGGCATCAGATCAGGAAAAGGGACCGGACAGCGGTGATCCCAGTGCTATCCGGCAATATGTGACTAAAAGAATTACGCTTTTTTCCAGAAGTCATCAAACACCGTAATCGGTGTGCGACGTTTGTGCTCGGTCTTCAGATACCAGCCTTCAATTTTTTTCGCGACGTCGGCAGCCAGCGTTTTTCCTTCCAGATAATCGTCGATGTTGTCATAGGTGACGCCTAATGCGGCTTCATCCGGCAGAGAAGGACGATCGTCTTCGAGGTCGGCGGTTGGTGCTTTCTTATATAAATGTTCCGGGCAACCCAGCGCGGCAAGCAACTGCTTACCCTGACGCTTGTTCAAACGGAAAATAGGGTTAATGTCAGTACCACCATCGCCGTATTTGGTGAAAAATCCGGTGATGGCTTCTGCTGCATGATCGGTTCCCACGACAACGCCGCTGGTCATGCCGGCGATACTGTACTGAGCCTTCATACGTTCACGGGCTTTTTCATTGCCACGGACAAAATCGCTCAGTTCAATACCCGCTTCACGCAGGGCCTGTTCACTGGCCAGTACCGCACCCTTAATATTGACGGTGAGTACGCGGTCTGGTTGGATAAAGGCGATGGCATCCTGACAGTCCTGTTCATCAGCCTGAACGCCATATGGCAGACGTACGGCAATAAACTGCAGCGCGTCATTCCCCGTTTCTTCGCGAAGCTCGGAAATAGCCATCTGGCATAGTTTTCCCGCGAGCGTTGAGTCCTGCCCGCCGCTAATCCCTAATACCAGTGATTTCAGAAAGGGGTAGGTCTGCAGATAAGATTTAAGGAAATCCACGCTGCGGCGAATTTCTTCTTCTGCATTGATATGCGGTTTTGCGCCAAGCGCCTGGATTATCTCTTGCTGCAGAGTCATTTAACCCCCTATGGAAAATAAAATGATCAAAAAAATGATGTGTTAAAATTATCGCGTTGAGGCCCAAACGACAAGGGATGCGAGCATCATTTTGTTTTAATAGAATTTTCCGAAACCGCCTAAGTATCATCTGATTGCTTGAAAAATGCGTTGTTGTGCTCCAGGCTTATATAACACGCTGAAATACAAGAGGACGGAATATGAACAAGAACCTAACAGGAATTCTGAGTGCAGCGGCTGTTTTGACTATGCTGGCAGGGTGTACGGCTTACGATCGTACCAAAGACCAATTTGTTCAGCCCGTGGTGAAAGATGTGAAGAAAGGGATGAGCCGGGCGCAGGTGGCGCAGATTGCCGGTAAACCTTCTTCTGAAGTCAGCATGATTCATGCGCGAGGGACATGCCAGACCTACATCCTGGGTCAACGAGATGGTAAAGCTGAAACCTATTTTGTTGCTTTAGATGACACCGGACATGTGATTAACTCCGGTTACCAGACCTGCGCAGAGTACGACACCGACCCGCAGGCGGCGAAGAAGTAACAACTGCTTATTGCCTGAGCATTCAGACGAACCGGCCATCGTGCCGGTTTTTTTGTGCCGAACGATCTTATTTATTGCCGCGAATTATTTGCCCGAAATGTGAGGGGGGTCATAACGACAGGTCAAGGAGAGACAATTTAGTTGGTCAAGGAAATACCATCCACTGGTGCAATCCCGTATACTCATTTCAGCCACCTAAAAAAGTAATTTAGCTGACGCAAGTTACCCAGAGCATGGATGCAGGTTATGGCTTGCGGAGTGTCTGGTTGACAGATAATCGCATATGAGGATCGTTTTAATGGAAAAGAAACACATTTATCTGTTTTGTTCTGCGGGCATGTCGACTTCATTGTTGGTTTCGAAGATGCGTGCTCAGGCCGAAAAATACGAAGTGCCGGTTATTATTGAAGCGTTTCCTGAAACGCTGGCCGGAGAAAAAGGTCCAACGGCCGATGTCGTGTTATTAGGTCCACAAATTGCTTATATGTTGCCCGAAATTCAGCGTTTGTTACCCAACAAGCCTGTGGAAGTGATTGACTCGCTGCTGTATGGCAAAGTCGATGGTTTAGGCGTGCTTAAGGCTGCTGTTGCAGCAATTAAAAAAGCCGCAGCAAATTAATTATTTTATTTTAATTTTTCCCGTCAAAGAGTTATTTCATTAACATTCACCGCAATTTTTAATTGCGGTATTTAAGGGTATTTTTCTATGAGTAACGCTATTGCTTCACTTGAAAAGGTACTCCTTCCTTTTGCTGTAAAAATTGGAAAGCAGCCACACGTTAATGCAATCAAGAACGGTTTTATTCGTTTAATGCCGTTAACCCTCGCAGGGGCCATGTTTGTATTAATCAATAACGTTTTCCTGAGCTTTGGGGAGGGGTCGTTTTTTTATTCAATGGGCATTCGACTTGATGCTTCAACTATTGAAACGCTGAATAGCTTGAAAGGCATTGGTGGAAACGTCTATAACGGTACGCTGGGTATCATGTCATTGATGGCACCGTTCTTTATCGGCATGGCGCTGGCAGAGGAACGTAAAGTCGACTCACTGGCTGCTGGGCTGTTATCTGTCGCCGCGTTTATGACCGTAACGCCTTATAGCGTGGGTGAAGCCTATGCCGTTGGTGCGAACTGGCTCGGCGGTGCCAATATTATTTCCGGTATCATTATCGGCCTCGCGGTCGCGGAAATGTTCACCTTTGTGGTTCGTCGCAATTGGGTCATTAAATTACCTGATAGCGTACCGACATCTGTATCGCGCTCTTTCTCTGCGCTGATTCCTGGCTTCCTTATCCTCTCCATTATGGGGATCATCGCCTGGGCATTGAACACCTGGGGTACGAACTTCCACCAGATCATTATGGATTCCATTTCAACTCCGCTGGCGTCGTTGGGCAGCGTGGTGGGCTGGGCCTACGTGATTTTTGTTCCGCTGCTGTGGTTCTTTGGTATTCACGGTTCACTGGCGCTGACTGCGCTGGACAGCGGTATCATGACGCCATGGGCGCTGGAAAACATCTCTATCTACCAACAGTTTGGTTCCGTAGATGCCGCGATGGAAGCCGGTAAGACGTTCCACGTCTGGGCGAAACCGATGCTCGACTCCTATATTTTCCTTGGAGGTAGCGGGGCAACGCTGGGTCTGATTATCGCTATCTTCCTGGCATCGCGTCGTCCTGACTATCGTCAGGTTGCTAAACTGGCACTGCCATCAGGTCTGTTCCAGATTAACGAACCCATCCTGTTCGGTCTGCCGATCATCATGAACCCGGTGATGTTTATCCCGTTCATCCTGGTTCAGCCGATTCTGGCGGCGATTACGCTGGCAGCTTATTACTCAGGCATTATTCCACCGATTACCAACATTGCACCGTGGACCATGCCAACCGGTTTGGGCGCGTTCTTTAACACCAACGGTAGTGTCGCTGCTCTGCTGGTCGCGCTGTTCAACCTCGGTATCGCAACGCTGGTTTACCTGCCGTTCGTGGTGGTAGCCAACAAAGCGCAGAACGTTATTGACCAAGAAGAAAGCGAAGAAGATATCGCTAACGCATTGAAATTCTAAATTTAATCCGGCATGGCTTCACGGTCATGCCGGACTGAACCAGAGGAAAAAAGTATGTTGGATATCGAGAACATCGTCGACACGCAGTCCGAAGCAGAAGAACTTGAAGAAGTGGTGATGGGCCTCATCATCAACTCCGGTCAGGCGCGTAGCCTGGCGTACGGCGCACTTAAAATGGCCAAGCAAGGCGATTTCGAGTCGGCCAAGGCGATGATGGAGCAGTCTCGTCTGGCGCTGAACGAAGCGCACCTCGTGCAAACGAAACTGATTGAAGGCGATCAGGGCGAAGGTAAAATGAAAGTTAGCCTGGTGCTGGTCCACGCGCAGGACCACCTGATGACATCAATGCTGGCGCGTGAGCTGGTGACTGAACTGATTGAACTTCACGAAAAGCTGAAATAGCGAGGAGTGCATAATGCAGCTACAGATTAACGCACCGGAAATCAAAACCGTTTATGAACAGCAGCTGTTTAATGGCAAAAATTTCCATGTGTTCATCTATAACAAAACTGAGAGCATCAGCGGGCTGCATCAGCATGACTACTATGAATTTACCCTGGTTTTAACCGGGCGCTATTATCAGGAAATCAACGGTAAACGCGTACTACTCGAACGTGGAGACTTTGTCTTTATCCCGTTGGGATCGCACCACCAAAGTTTTTATGATTTTGGTGCGACAAGGATCCTTAACGTCGGCATCAGTAAACGTTTTTTTGAACAGCACTATCACCCGCTACTGCCATTTTGTTTCGTTGCATCGCAGGTCTATCGGGCGAATAACTCGTTTCTTACCTATATTGAAACGGTTATTGCATCACTTAACTTTCGCGAGAGCGGACTGGATGAATTTGTAGAAGTGGTCACCTTCTATATTATTAATCGGTTACGTCATCATCGCGAAGAGCAGGTGTTGGATGATATTCCGCAGTGGCTTAAAACCACCGTTGAGACCATGCATGACAAACGGCAGTTTAGCGAGAATGCGCTGGAAAATATGGTACAACTGTCCGCGAAATCCCAGGAGTACCTGACCCGCGCAACCCAGCGTTATTACAGCAAAACGCCGATGCAGATTATTAATGAAATCCGCATTAACTTTGCTAAAAAACAGCTGGAAATGACGAACTATTCTGTAACGGATATTGCTTACGAGTCTGGCTACAGTAGTCCAAGCCTGTTTATTAAAACGTTTAAAAAGCTGACGTCGTTTACACCGAATAGCTACCGTAAGAAATTAACTGAATTTAATCAGTAGATATTATTTGCCAATAACCCATTTTTTATAGCTTGCCCAAAATAGCGTCGGGACAGCCACGCTATACCTGACATACGGGTTGAGCATAATACACGTCAGTGTTTTGACACTGAAGGGAGAAAGTATGAGCCAGAAATTAAAAGTCGTCACTATCGGTGGCGGGAGCAGCTACACCCCTGAATTACTTGAAGGCTTTATTAAGCGCTATCATGAATTACCGGTTTCTGAGTTGTGGCTGGTTGATGTCGACGGTGGAAAAGAGAAACTGGACATTATTTTTGACCTATGCCAGCGCATGATCGATAAAGCCGGCGTGCCGATGAAGTTGTTTAAAACGCTGGATCGCCGTGAAGCACTGAAAGATGCTGATTTCGTTACCACCCAGCTGCGTGTAGGGCAGCTGCAAGCCCGTGAAAAGGATGAACGCATTCCGCTGAGCCACGGGTATCTGGGGCAGGAAACCAACGGCGCTGGCGGGTTGTTCAAAGGCCTGCGTACCATTCCGGTTATCTTTGATATTGTTAAAGATGTGGAAGAACTGTGCCCGAATGCGTGGGTGATCAACTTCACTAACCCAGCCGGGATGGTGACTGAGGCGGTTTATCGCCATACGAATTTCAAGAAATTCATCGGCGTATGTAATATTCCGATCGGCATGAAAATGTTCATCAGCGACGTGCTGGCGCTGAAAGAGAGCGATGCCTTATCTATCGACCTGTTTGGTCTGAACCATATGGTCTTCATTAAGGATGTTCTGGTCAACGGTGTGTCACGCTTTGATGAACTGCTTGACGGCGTTGCTTCGGGTCAGTTGAAAGCCTCTGGCGTGAAGAACATCTTCGACCTGCCGTTCAGCGAAGGATTGATTCGTTCGCTGAAGCTGCTGCCGTGCTCGTATCTGCTGTACTACTTCAAGCCAAAAGAGATGCTGGCGATCGAAATGGGCGAGTACTATAAGGGTGGCGCACGTGCTCAGGTAGTACAAAAAGTTGAAAAACAACTGTTTGAACTCTACAAAAATCCTGAGCTAAACGTTAAACCGAAAGAGCTGGAGCAGCGCGGCGGGGCCTATTACTCCGATGCGGCCTGTGAAGTGATCAATGCCATCTACAATGACAAACAGACCGAGCACTATGTCAACGTTCCTCACCATGGGCATGTTGATAATATTCCTGCCGACTGGGCGGTTGAGATGACCTGTACGCTGGGGCGCAACGGTGCTACGCCGCATCCGCGAATTACCCATTTTGATGAGAAAGTGCTCGGCCTTATCTATACCATTAAAGGTTTTGAAGTGGCGGCGAGCAACGCAGCGTTGAGCGGTGAGCTGAATGATGTGCTGCTGGCGCTGAACCTGAGTCCGCTGGTGCATTCTGACAGCGATGCCGAGATTCTGGCGCGTGAGCTAATTCTGGCACATGAAAAATGGCTGCCAAACTTCGCCGGGTGCATTGAGAAACTCAAAAGCGAACAACACTAACTGAGGTCGGCTATGGAACGCGTACTGATTGTAAATGCGGATGATTTTGGCCTGAGTAAAGGACAAAACTACGGCATTGTTGAAGCTTGTCGCAATGGTGTTGTCACCTCGACAACGGCGCTGATTAACGGTGCTGCAATTGACCATGCGGTACAGCTGAGTCGCGACATACCTGAACTTGCCGTCGGAATGCACTTTGTTCTGACGCTGGGCAGGCCGTTGACGGCAATGCCGGGCCTTACTCGTGACGGGGTACTGGGGAAATGGATCTGGCAGATGGCTGAGGAAGACACTCTGCCGCTGGATGAAATTTCTCAGGAACTGGCCGCACAGTATCAGCGTTTTATTGACCTGTTCGGGCGGGAGCCGACGCATCTGGATAGCCATCACCATGTGCATATGTTCCCGCAAGTTTTCCCTATCGTAGCAGGGTTTGCTGCCCAGAAGGGGATTGCGTTGCGTATCGATCGTCAGGCGGTATTCCAGGCGTCTGACTTACCGGAAACCTTACGGACTTCCCAGGGATTCAGCAGCGAGTTTTACGGTGAGGCGATTTCTGAAGCTCTGTTTTTGCAGATGCTTGATGCGTCAGCCGATCGCGGAGAATCCTCGCTGGAAGTGATGTGTCATCCGGCTTTTATCGATGACATTATTCGTCAAAGTGCCTACTGTTACCCCCGCTTAACTGAGCTCGACGTGCTGACGTCTTCGTCACTGAAATATGCTATTGCGGAGCGCGGTTATCGTCTTGGCAGTTTTCTAAACGTGTAATTCCTGAGTTTGCGGCGCTTGATGCGCCGCATTTTTTTAGGCCGGAATCGTGTCTATTTTTCCGGCGCGTGACCAGACGCGGTGCGCGGTCATCAGCGTCAGCAGGGTATCCATGAACTGTGTGTCTGCACTGTCCGCTTCCACCACGCCTTCTTCTCCTTCCTTTTTGATATTCAACGTTGCTTTAAACTGACGAGCATCGCCAGCCAGGGCGATAGGTTTTAAGTGTTTATACGCTTCGAGTAAGTAATATCGGGCATCTCCGTTCATTGCGATATCCGCAATATTCCCACATGGAACAATGACTGCATCGACCGTCAGGGATGGCGAACCCGCAAAGGTACCGGCGATTGTCAGAACGGAGCCATCGTCGGCAACCACATTCCCCATTCGGGAATAGAGCAGTTTTGCATGAACACCTTCGGCCTGTAGGGCTTGCATGATGGCGAGCAGATCGGCCGATTTCACCTGGTCATTAAGTAAAATGGCGACCACACGGCCCTTAATCTCACCTTGCGCACCTGCATATAAACTGAGTGACGGCGCATTTTTCAAACCGTTGACGTTGGCCGGCGGCATAATTTTGGTTTGTTCCTCAGTGAGTTCAAAACCGAGATTCCCGGCAACCGCCGTGGCGAGGGCAGTATCAATATGAGCTAACTGATCGACCACTCTTTCTCTGATATAGGGGCGCGTAACTTTGCTAAGTTCGAAACTGAATCCGCCGATAATATGCTGCCGTTCAATTGGCGTCTGACTTAGCCAGAACAGACGAGGCTGCGCATAGTATTCGCCGAAAGAGGGGCTGCGTTCGCGGATTTTGTTTCCTTCAATCCGTTCCTGGTACGACTCAAATCCACCGCGTTTTGGCCCCGGAGGTGTTTCACGCGGCCAGTTATCATTGATGGAATTCGGTTCATAGTTGGCTGGGTTGGTATCGATGTCCATGCGATGCATGCCGTCACGCTGGAAATTATGATACGGACAGGTTGGGCGATTAATTGGGATTTCATGGAAGTTGGGCCCGCCCAGACGACTGATCTGGGTATCGGTATAGGAGAACAAGCGGCCCTGCAACAAGGGATCGTTAGTAAAATCGATGCCCGGGACGATGTGTCCGGGATGAAAAGCCACTTGCTCATTTTCGGCGAAAAAATTGTCCGGATTGCGGTTTAGCACCATTTTACCGACGAGTTGTACCGGGACCAGTTCTTCAGGTATCAATTTCGTTGGATCGAGCAGGTCAAAATCGAACTTGAATTCGTCCTCTTCAGGAATGAGCTGTAGCCCCAGTTCATATTCCGGATAATCGCCCGCTTCAATCGCCTCCCACAGATCGCGGCGATGAAAGTCGGGATCCCGACCGGTAAGTTTTTGCGCTTCATCCCATACCAGCGAAGCTTTGCCTGCCAGCGGTTTCCAGTGGAAACGGACAAAGGTGGCTTTCCCTTGCGCATTAATCAACCGAAATGTGTGAATACCAAAGCCTTCCATCGTGCGATAGCTGCGCGGAATACCCCGATCGGACATTGCCCATATGACGTTGTGCAACGTTTCAGGCTGTAATGAGACATAATCCCAGAAGGTGTCATGGGCGCTTTGGCCCTGCGGGATGGCCCAATGCGGCTCCGGTTTAACCGCATGGACGAAATCTGGGAATTTATGGGCATCCTGAATAAAGAAGATGGGAGTATTGTTTCCCACCAGGTCGAAAATGCCCTCTTCAGTGTAAAACTTGGTCGCAAATCCCCGTATATCTCTGACCGTATCCGCAGAGCCTGCGCCGCCCTGAACCGTAGAGAATCTGACAAAAACCGGGGTGATTTTATTTTCATCACTCAGAAAGTCCGCTTTCGTCGTCGCGCTGAGACTGGCATAGGGCTGAAAGTAACCGTGAGCGGCAGAACCTCGGGCATGTACGATCCTCTCCGGGATGCGTTCATGATCAAAATGGGTGATTTTTTCCCGCAGGATGAAGTCTTCCAGCAGAGTTGGCCCACGGTTTCCGGCGCGCAGAGAGTTTTGATCGTCCGCAATGCGCACGCCCTGATTGGTGGTCAGGGCAAAATCCTCGCTTCCTTTGCGAAAACTGTCCAGCGCGTTGAGTTTGTCACTTGTGACGTCAGGCGCTTTTAAGCTGCCGGATGTGGTGGGTTGCATGCCTGGTGGCGTGGGTTCAGGCGCTGGCTGATGTGAACCGTCTGCTGGCGCCAGTGAGTCAAGTCCTGGCTGGGATTCGCTGGCATCATGAACCGGCGCTGAGTGATGGAGTGGGTGCTTATCGTTCTGTGACATTAAACTCGTCTCCTGTTTTCATCGCTGAAAGGGTCGTTGTTGCTGTCAAAAACTTTAACTATAGACCACTCATTCAGCGGCGCAGGTACAGGCCGATGACGTAAAGCGCGATGAACCAGGCAAACAGCGCACGCAAGGCAGGACGTCAGGAGGCAAAATCGGCTAAGATAGCGGTTTTCTGATTTTTAGAATTTGTCTTTAGTGAAGCAACTGATTATGAAACCTCTTCGCCAACAAAATCGTCCGGTTATCAGCTATGTTCCTCGCGTGGAGCCCGCTCCACCAGAGCATGCGATTAAAATGGATGCGTTTCGTGACGTATGGATACTGCGCGGAAAATATGTCGCTTTTGTCTTAATGGGGGAGTCGTTTCAACGTTCGCCTGCATTTACGGTCCCGGAATCAGCGCAGCGCTGGGCTAATCAGGTTCGTCAGGAAAATGAACTGAGCGATTAATGGATATAAAAAAACCGCCGGAGCATGATACTCCGGCGGTTTTTTGTTTTTTAGCTGACAGACTTAGCGATGCGCCAGTTCGGCGTTATCGTCGCTGTCCAGAATTGTTTTATCGGTCTGCTTCAGCCATTGACTGGTCAGCGTACCGGCAGTCATGGAACCGCTTACGTTCAACGCAGTACGACCCATGTCGATCAGCGGTTCAACGGAGATCAACAGCGCAACCAGCGTGACCGGCAGACCCATAGCAGGCAGAACGATCAGTGCGGCAAACGTTGCACCGCCACCGACACCCGCAACCCCTGCGGAACTCACGGTCACGATACCAACCAGCGTGGCAATCCACATTGGGTCCAGCGGGTTGATTCCAACGGTCGGCGCGACCATTACTGCCAGCATTGCCGGGTACAGACCCGCACAACCGTTCTGGCCAATCGTGGCGCCAAAAGAGGCGGCGAAAGAGGCGATGGATTCAGGCACGCCCAGACGACGGGTTTGCGCTTCAACGTTCAGCGGAATTGAGGCTGCGCTGGAACGGCTGGTGAAGGCGAAAGTCAGCACTGGCCACACCTTACGGAAGTATTTCAGCGGGCTAACGCCGTTAATACCCAAGAGGATCCCGTGAACCACGAACATAATGCCCAGACCGAGATAAGAGGCCACGACGAAGCTACCCAGCTTAATGATGTCCTGAAGGTTGGAACCGACAACCACTTTGGTCATCAGCGCCAGAACACCGTACGGCGTCAACTGCATCACCAGACGAACTAGCTTCATCACCCAGCTTTGCAGGGTATCGATAGCCACCAGAACGCGCTCGCCTTTTGGTGCATCATCTTTCAGCAGTTTCAGTGCGGCTACACCCAGGAATGCTGCGAAGATAACTACGCTGATAATCGACGTCGGGTTGGCGCCAGTCAGATCGGCAAACGGGTTTTTCGGAATAAACGACAGCACCAGTTGCGGAACGCTGAGGTCAGCCACTTTGCCAACATAGTTGGTTTCAATCGCGTTCAGACGGGCCGTCTCGGCACCACCTTGCACCAGACCTTCGGCGGTCAGGCCGAACAGGTTGGTCACCAGAACCCCAACCAGTGCGGCAATCAGCGTGGTAAACAGTAGCGTTCCGATGGTCAGGAAGCTGATTTTACCTAACTGAGAGGCATTGTGCAGACGCGCAACGGCGCTGAGAATAGATGCAAAAACCAGCGGCATAACAATCATCTGCAGCAACTGTACATAACCGTTGCCGACAATGTTGAACCACTGTACGGAATCTTTAAGAACCTGGCTGTCGGAACCATAAATGGTATGCAGGGCAAGGCCGAACACGACACCCATGACCAGACCGACCAGTACTTTTTTGGCCAGACTCCACTGTTTGTGCCGGGCTTGCGCCAGCACGAACAGCAGCACTATGAACACGATAATGTTCGCGATTAAAGGAAAGTTCATCCCCGTTCTCCTGATCTTATTATGCGTATCACCGTTTAAAGGTGATTCTGTTGGCGCAAGATTAGCAGAACTGTGACATGCCTCTTATATTCAAATGGAATTGTTTATACCGAAAATGACTTTTTGGCTGATTTATTAGTCAATCTGATGCGTTATGAAACGATTGAACTGCATTTGTAGCGTATTAATCATCTGCGAAGACCAGCGTACAGCGCTGTTCTCTTGTACGGTCTGCGGCATCCAGATTGCCCATGCGAATAGTGCCATGCACAGAAACCGCTCCAGTTGGTTGCCTTTTTGCGGCACGAGAATGGGCAGACGAAAACGCCAGCGGCAGGGCCAAAGCAGGGGAACGCCCGCCGGGGTCAGCATATCGGCCAGAATATGGCTGAGATAACCGAGAACCATACCTTGTAAGGCATCAGCCGGTATTATCCAGGTGTCCGGGACTTTCAGGTAAAACGTGGTCAGCAGGGCAAAGACTGCAAGCAGGCTATGCGTAAACCCGCGATGACCAAATGCCCGGGCAATGGGTTTTGATATCCACTTCAGACGCTGCCCCAGCAGGGATTTGGGATGATCAATATCCGGCAGCAGGCACGTTAAAATGGCGGAAGGAACAATATGCCACCAGTCACCCTGCGCAAGAACGGGCGTTAGCTCGGCATTCTTGGCAAATACCGCACAGGCAATAGAAAAAAGAAGGTGGCCTTCCGCCGTCATGATAAAACCCAATAAACTGTCGATTCATACAGTATAGGGGTTTTATACAGTAGGCGGAAGAGGTGACGTTGTAACCCTTTGTCACAAGTGCGCCATTACCGCGCCAGCCAACCGCCATCCACGGCTAGCGTATAGCCATGAATATAGTCAGAGGCGGAACTTGCGAGGAATACGACCGGGCCTTTCAGATCATTTGGCGTGCCCCAGCGCCCTGCGGGAATACGATCGATAATCTCCTGATTGCGCTCGCTGTCTGCGCGCAGCTGCTGGGTATTATTGGTCGCCATATAGCCGGGTGCGATAGCATTGACATTAATTCCTTTGGCCGCCCATTCATTGGCGAGCAGGCGAGTGATGCCCAGTACACCGCTTTTTGATGCTGTATAGGAAGGGACGCGGATTCCGCCCTGAAAAGAGAGCATCGAGGCAATGTTAATAATTTTTCCGCCATTGCCCTGAGCCAGAAACTGGCGCGCCACGGCCTGTGACAGAAAGAAAACAGATTTGAGATTCAGATTCATCACGTCATCCCAATCCTTTTCACTGAAGTCCAGCGCATCCTGACGGCGTATGGTTCCCGCATTGTTGACCAGAATATCGATCCGGCCAAACGCCGACACCGATTGTGTCACGATGCTGGTGAGAGCATCTTGTTGGCTGAGGTCGGCCTGAATAGCCATAAAACGTCGACCGAGGGCGTTAATTTTCTCTGCGGTTTCATGTGGTATTTTACGATTCACGCCGACTACATCGCAGCCCGCTTCAGCCAGCGCCACTGCCATACCCTGCCCAAGGCCGGTGTCACATCCAGTGACGATGGCTACTTTACCTTCGAGACGAAAAGCTTCCTGAATCATGTTTACCTCAACTATTTATGTCATTAACGCTTGCTCTATAGGGCAAGGATAGGAGAGGTTAAACAGAAACACAATTAAAAATGAAACGATGTTTTAAAAATAAAAAATCTGAGAGGGCGGGCAATACGATCATTGCCCGTTACAGGATTAGCCGCGCAGATGAACAGCAGTAAGTTCGGTGAGCGAGGTTAGTTTGACGTCGGCAAGAACGAAGCGGGGATCTTCCTGATTCTCATGCGCTGGTACGACGATGGAACGCATACGGGCGGCTTTCGAAGCAATCATGCCGTTTACCGAGTCTTCCAGTGCTACGCAGTTTAACGGATCAATGCCCAGTTTTGTGGCGCAATCGAGATAAACCTGCGGGTGCGGTTTGCTGTAGGGCAGTTTTTCTGCGGAAGCCAGAGCGTCGAAGCTGCTGCGCAGATCAAACATGGTCAGCACTTTTTCCAGCATATGCAGCGGCGAGGCGGATGCCAGTCCTACTTTGATGCCCTGAGATTTGCACAACGCCACGGCTTCACGCACACCCGGCAGCAGTGGTTTTGTTTCTTCCACTAACGCAATGGCCCGGGTGATGATGCGCTCGGTGACTTCCTGACGTGAGGGACCGTTCCACGGTTGCTGCGCAAACCACAAATCGACCACCATATCGATGCGTAAGCCAAGAGTATCGGGAAGTTCATGGCGGCGGGAGATATCAACGCCTAAACTTGCTATCACATCCAGTTCAGCCAGATCCCAAAGCGGTTCAGAATCGACCAGTAACCCATCCATATCGAAAATTGCAGCAAGAATTTGACGCGGGGTTGACATTACAACCTCTCCTTTACGGTGATAAAAGGGATTAAGAGCCAGTAATAACAGGCTCTGAGCGTTCATTATGGCTAATTCAGCAGTATACCGCCTTTAAAGATCAGGCGAAAACGGTTATCAGCGGGTAAACTTAGGCCAAAATGACACGTCTTTATCAAGGGGAACTCATGACGTATCAACAAGCTGGACGCATTGCCGTCTTGAAAAGGCTGGTGGGATGGGTAATTTTCATTCCCGCGCTGATTTCAACACTGGTTTCTGTACTGAAGTTTATGTATGCGCACAGCGAAAAGCAGGAGGGAATTAACGCGGTCATGCTCGATTTTGCTCACGTGATGATCGATATGATGCGGGTTAATACACCTTTTCTTAACGTGTTCTGGTATAACTCGCCAACGCCCGATTTTCAAAGTGGACTGAATCTCGTTTTTTGGCTGATATTCATCCTGATTTTTATCGGTCTGGCGTTGCAGGATTCAGGCGCTAGAATGAGCCGCCAGGCACGTTTCTTACGCGAAGGCGTTGAGGATCAGCTGATTCTGGAACAGGCAAAAGGCAGTGAAGGATTATCCCGCGAGCAACTTGAGTCGCGAATTGTGGTACCGCACCATACGATCTTCTTACAAATTTTCCCGCTTTATATTTTGCCGGTGATCGTTATCGTGATCGGCTACTTCTTCTTCTCATTGCTGGGCTTTTTGTAAGTGCCGCTCTATCGGGCCTGCCACGTTGCGAAACGGCAGGCCTGATAAGCAACGCGGTACGTAGTTAAGCAGCGAGTAATCTATCCAGCGCTTTCTGCGCCACAACCAGATGCTGTCCTCCGAACAGAATTGCTCGATTCAGCAGCGTATAGAGCTGGTAGATTGGCTGCCTGTCAAGAAAGTCCAGCGGTAGTGGTGAGACTGACTGGTAACCGTCATAAATTTGCGGCGGCTGATCGGTATGTAACGGCAGCATTGCCAGGTCGCACTCTCTGTCCCCCCAGTAGCAGGCAGGGTCAAAGATGTACGGACCGTTAGGACCGAGGGCGCAGTTCCCGGACCACAAATCACCGTGCAGGAGAGACGGCTGCGGCTGATGAGAAGAGAGACGTTGCTGGACATGTTCGACGATGGCATCAATATTGCCAAACGCAATGCCTTTTTCAGCGGCGAGTTCCAGTTGCCAGCCTATACGCTGCTCGGCGAAAAAGGTTGACCAGCGACGTTGCCAGGTATTGGGCTGCGGTGTGGTAGAGAGCGCGTTATCGAAGTCGAGACCAAACTGAGGCTGGTCGCTCCATTCGTGCAAATGCGCAAGCTGTTGACCGAGGATAAATGCGTTATGCGCATCAAGCGGACGGGGAGGGAGGAAATCCATCACCAGAAAGCTGTAATCTCTGTCTGCGCCTACTGCCCAGACTTTCGGTACCGATACAGTTTGACTGCGGGAAAGTAGCTCCAGCTGATCGGCTTCTGCCGTAAAGCCGGTTAACAGCTCTCTTTCATCGCATTTGACGAAAAAATCTCGCCCCGCATAGCGTAAATGCCATGCGGCGTGAATCTCTCCGCCGGGCAGTTCATTACGCAGTTCGATTTCGCCTTCACCTAATTGCTCGCTTAAAAGACGACTGATAGCCTGCCACATGATGTCTCTCCCCATGTTGTCTGCCAGATCATAAGGTTAGCGCAAGAATGCGGTTAAAAAACACGAACTGACGCACACCACGGACGCGTCATCGCTGGAAAGGCACTTAATGTTTGTCGCTCTTTTTCACCCCGTACCGTTGTGGAGACGTCTGACTGCACATGATTCACTTCTTTGTAATCACGTGATTTTTATCATAGTCGCATAACACCCATGCTGACAGTTTTACGCGAGAATCCCCCTTTCTCTTCAAAAGAGGGACGGTGTCATTACTGAGTGAGATACGAATAAATTTTTTGCGTGTCGTCCAAAGAGCACAGGCGCGTACCCTGATTTAGCGTTGCAGCGCTACCTGCGGCGACGCCGTAACGGACAATATCCTCAAAAGGTGCATTCTCAGCCAGTTTAAGCGTCATGGCCCCGACCATACTGTCGCCCGCGCCTACGGTGCTTTGACTTTTCACCGGTGGCGGAACCACCTGAACGCAGGTATCTCGATCTACGCCCAGCGCCCCTTGCGGCCCAAGCGAGACCACAACGCGGTGCGCTTTTCCACTATGTACGATTTCCTGTGCGGCCTTGCGCACATCATCGGGCTGTGTCAGTTCTCGATTTACCAGCGCACTCAGTTCTTTGAGGTTAGGTTTGACCAGTTCGATATTGCCGATGGCTAACGCCGCCGTCAGTGCTTCACCTGAACTGTCGACAATACAGCGGATCCCTTGTTTTTGTGCGGTGGTAATCAGTCGGGTCAACTTCTCAAGCTGTACGCCGGGCGGCAAACTACCGCTGATGACCAGCAATGCACCAGATTCAATTTCCAGCACCTGATCCTGAAGTTGGTAGAACTCGTCATCGGTCAGCGCAGCACCAGGCATGACAAAACGATATTGTTCGCCGCTGGACTCAACGTGGACATGAAGATTTTGTCGGGTCCAATCTTTGGCTTCGACAGTGGATACGGGAACATTTTCGTCGGCGAGCAATGCAATAAGATGCTCTCCGGTTGCCCCCCCCGCGGGGAAAATCGCCGTTGCGGTTCCGCCAAGATGGGCAATTGCGCGAGCAACGTTGATGCCGCCGCCGCCGGGTTCAAAAACTGGCGAGGTACAACGAAGCTTACCTTCCGGGTAAATTTGCGGGGTGATTGTTGCGCTATCGAGAGAGGGCGCAAGTGTTAACGTATAGATACGTACCATCTTTACCTCCTGTTAGGCTGTCCTCAGTCTGGCACTTAACCTCCCGAAAGTGAAGTAATTAACAACATGATTTTTCATATCTTTATTTAAAATTATCGTCATAAAGTTATATAAATAAAATAAAGGTTTAGGAGCGCTCTTATTCAAAAAATGAAATAAGAATTTATTGCTATGTTATTCGAGTCTTTTTATAATTTGTTACCTTTCAAGGGTCTTTTGTCATTGATCCATATGAAAGTTTCCGAGACCGTAATGGTCTCTTTTTTTGTTGTACGGACTCTTAATAAATGAAGCTTTTGAAGACAGTGCCCGCAGCATTGCTGCTGACGGGAGGCCTGCTTGCGTCAATGCATGCTGCCGCCGATGATTCCGTTTTTACTGTCATGGATGACCCTTCCAGCGCGAAAAAACCCTTTGAAGGTAACCTGAACGCGGGATATCTCGCCCAGTCAGGCAACACAAAAAGTTCTTCTTTAACCGCAGATACCACCATGACCTGGTACGGCCAAACGACCGCATGGTCTCTGTGGGGAAATGCCAGTAATACCTCCTCAAATGATGAGCGTTCATCGGAGAAATATGCCGTAGGTGGCCGTAGTCGTTACAACATGACCGACTATGACTATCTCTTTGGACAGGCAAGCTGGTTGACCGACCGCTACAACGGCTACCGCGAGCGTGACGTGCTGACTGCGGGTTATGGTCGTCAGTTCCTCAACGGGCCTGTGCACAGCTTCCGTTTCGAATTCGGTCCTGGCGTGCGCTA
Source organism: Citrobacter sp. Cf072 (assembly GCF_030334485.1). Taxonomy (NCBI): domain Bacteria; kingdom Pseudomonadati; phylum Pseudomonadota; class Gammaproteobacteria; order Enterobacterales; family Enterobacteriaceae; genus Citrobacter; species Citrobacter sp. Cf072. The sequence goes on from NZ_JAOWDX010000038.1 coordinate 105,367, forward strand.
TGACGAGCACACGGATGGCACTACCGAAACACAGCCGCTGGGCTATGCGTCCGGGGCCTACGCATGGCAGATGACGGACAATACCAAGTTTACTCAGGGGGTGTCGGTATTCGGCGCTGACGATACCACACTCAACTCTGAAACTGCCCTGAACGTTGCCATCAACGAACACTTTGGGTTAAAGGTGGCTTACAACGTGACCTGGAACTCTGAACCACCGGCAACAGCGCCGGAGCATACCGATCGCCGCACGACAGTTTCCCTCGGTTATCGGATGTAGTGACAAGCCGGGTCAAATAAATGGCCTGGCTTTTCTAAATTAAAGTTAAGTTTATTTAATATTTAATTTGCGTTTTATTTTTCTACCTGGCCATAACGCGTTATTTTCAGACGAATTCGATTAATCGATAAATAAACGAAATCGGAACAGCGGGTGAGCGTCATTTAGCCCCAGATCATCGCAGCCCAGCGCAGCATCAACATGGCCGCACAAATAACGAGCAGAATCACAACCATCTTCCAGTGTTTCTTCGCAAAGCGATTTGTGGGCATTGTTTTTTTCCTGCTCAGGTTAGATGACTTTGTGCAAGTGTAACAAAGATGGTTGGGTGTGAGTGAATTGATTTACATCATAGAGCGCACGTTGATTGCTGCTTTGATCGACCCGTAATGCCGTGTACACTGTCAAACGGTGTTATCAAAAAGCGGGTGTAGGTCCAGTGTGGTCTTTAAGGCGACCAGTGACATATTTCGCAGAGTGAAGCGGGAATCAGCCCACACCTTTTTGATAATTTTAAATATTGAATCTTTGTATGTGATCTTACGTGTAAGTACCATCCAGAATTTCACCTCATTCCTGTCTGTTCCCACCTGTTTCATCAATTCCGCATCACACCTAACTTTCTTCAATTTACCCGTTTCAATTTAGTTCATCTTGTCTGTGTTCGTGTCGTAGAATCTGTGTACCAAATCGTGTACCAATTCCGATAAAGCTGAACAGGGACAAGCATGCCTCTCAACGATACCAAGCTCAGGCGTATAGCTGGCAAGCCATATGATGGACCAGAGGAGATAGCTGACGGTGGTGGACTTTCTGCCAGGATCAGCCCAAAGGGACTTATCACCTTTCAGTACCGCTATCGCTTCAACGGGAAACCGGCCAGGCTAAAACTCGGCACCTACGGCAAGATGTCGATTAAAGAAGCCCGTGACGCTATGGAGGAATGCAAGGGCTGGCTGGAAGAGGGACGCGACCCGGCAATGCAGCGGAAAAAAGCCAGGGACATCGTATCCAGCTCACCAAGCATAAGCACCCTCGTTGATGAGTGGCTTGAAACACCGTCAGTGAAAGAGATGGTGAAGTACGAATACTGGAAGCGGATGCTGAAGCTTCACGTTACCGACAATTACGGTCGACTGATAGCAGATGAGATGAGCCCCGTTGAGTGGGAGCAGATATTCCTGCGCATAACGAAAGGTGGTTCGCCAGTTCAGGCCGGTAACGTGCTGGTGAAGATGAAGCAGGTGATCCGCTATGCGCTGCGCCGAAAACGTATAACTTCAAATTCGCTAATGTTACTCGAAATTAATGATGTCGGTAGCCGCCCGGATGATGGGGAAAGATTCCTGAATGACGAAGAGATCGGCGCGTTCTGGAATGCCATCGATAAAACCAAGATGTCATGGCAAAACAAAATGCTGATCCGCCTTGTGGCGCTTACCGGTTGCCGCGGTGTTGAGTTGAGGCTGGCAAGGAAGGGTGACTTTGACCTGAAGGCGAGGGAGTGGGTAATACCGAAAGAGAACTCGAAAACGCGTAAGCGCTTTGTGCGTGGGATTTCTCAGCTGGCAGCCGACTATCTGCAGAAAGTTTTTGATGTGTACCCCGATCAGTCAATCGTGTTTCCACCGGCTAAGCTGCAGGTGGACAGGCCTATGTCAGCCAGTACATTGATTTCCATCGCGGGGCAGGTGGAAGAGGTAATGGGTGGGGAGCACTGGTCTCTGCACGACCTGCGAAGAACGTGCAAAACAAAGATGGCTGAGCTTGGCGTTGCGCCTCACGTATCAGAGAAGATACTCGGACATAAGCTAACGGGGATGCTGGCTGTCTATGACCAGTATGACTACATCCCCGAGCAGCAGGCAGCGGCAGAATTGTGGGCTGAGAAGATTCAGGCGTGTGCAGCCAATAGTCCTTTATCTTTGCAGAACTGAATAACCTCTACATAGCGGAAGAGAGCGCCGCCTTTAGGTGGGTGGATTTCTTCCACTTCCTGCGGGAATGGTGTGCCAGATTCTTCCCACTGTTTTCGCTTACGATAAAACGTGGTTCTGGAGATACCACCAAGCATCTCCTGAACGCGCTCACGGTTAACCAGAACCGGTTGAATGCTGATTGTTGTTTGCATGCTTTTCTCCAGGCAAAAAGAACCCGGCACTATTGGCCGGGCAAATGGGGGATAACGTGGCAGTGCATCCGCACCCAATAGCCAGCTCATAACTGGCTATCAGTTGCGTCATGAAAATCTGATTGTTCGGTGCGGATCGTCATCTCCTCTCAGTTTTTTAATCAGGTTGTATGCGTCCGGCGCGCGCCAGTTGTCGCCAACGCATTCCCGATTCATCACCTCAACAAGCTCATCCCACTGTTCAATAATCCCTTTGAATGCTGGCACCCGCTTAGCGATAGTGGGGAAGTGGTCACGAATCTCTGGGATGGCTTCCAGCAATTTCATGCAACGCAGCATATCTGATGGGTCGTGTGGCGCGCCAAATCCACTGCCGTAGAACGGCTTTTCCAGCCCTAAAGCAATGGATGCCATCGTCGCACTGCTAACACCGACATTTCCTGTCGTCTGCCACTTCAAAACCTTCATTGCCAAATCTGACATAACCACTCCTTAATTCTGCTGCTTAACCGTGTAATTCCCGTTCGGCTTAACGCCCACTGAAAAGTATGTTCCACCAGTAATGCCGATTCCCCACACATCGCTCGTACCATCATCATGCCTCTTCTCGCTGATGAACTTGCGCAATGCGGCGATGGCGTTCTCAATATCCAGCGTTGAGTTAACCGTCATAGTGATGCGCATAATCTCTCCTCATGCCGCCCGCATAGCGCGGAGGCGTTTTAAGTGTTCTGCTGTTTCGATTTCTTCGGCGATCCGCTCGGCAATTTCGTACTTACTTGGTGCGTTTGATATCGCCAAAACGCGAGTTAGTAACGCATCAAAAAGACGAGGGGAAATCAGATTGCACATTTCTTTGAATTGGTAGGCGAATGTTAACTTTTTGGTAATCCATGCAAGATGGGCATCATCGGCTGACTCGAACAGCCCGAGATAATGGTACTGGCGCATGAAAATGATTACGCTTTTGAATTTTGAAAGTGATGGAACGTACATAACGCCAACAGGTAATTCGCCGTTGTGTTTGCCTTTTGCGTTGATAAAAGAATTGAGCTGGCTTGGGATAAAAATACATGTTTCGGGGGAATAAACCTTATTGCCAATCACTGTAAAGTCCTTGTCCAACTCCCAGCCATCTACGTGATTTTGCTTCCACCATGCGAAAAAGGTTGTGAACGTGAGCCACTCTTCGCATACAGAGCAACCTTTGTAGTGCGGATGCTTTTCCTGGTAGGAGGGGCACGTTGCTCTCTGTAGCATTCCGCACCAAATATCATAAGCCCTATGGTTGATCACCTTTCCATCGAACTCGGCCCCTGTGCAGAAAGGTGAGTCGTTTTTACCAACACCTTTAACAAGGTTGTTCCTGTGAAATTTCCTTGGCTTACTCTCAAGAATTAAATCAATTTCGGCCCTGTCCATCACAACCCCCTTTGCTTGCGTATAAGCTCCAGGTCAGCCTGGCACTCCGCGCACGTCTTGCAGCCGGGAACGGCAGCGCGCCGCGGCACGGGAATTGGTTCGTCGCATTCTTCGCAACGCTCAGCTGATACTGCGTTGCGGTTCAATCTGTGAGCGGAAAGGGCAGCGTTACGCTGAAGCTCTTCAATCTCTGCTGCGGTATCGATGATGTCGGCCATGTTATGCGTCCCAGTTGATACCGGCAGACACGAGCTGTCGGCAATGCCTGATAATTTCAGCGCGGTTGACGGTGCCAAGGCGCCACGGAGAACAATAAGGAGTGATGTCTATTTCTTCGTCCCAGCCAGCTTTATTGCGGGCATCCATCTCGCCCTCATGATCATGCGTCAGCATAATTAAATGGTCGTGGAGCACGAAAAAGGCATCGTAACTATCGCAGTCGCCAGTCCAGTAATCAGGGGATCCCCAAAGGTGCCATTCGTCGTGATAAACCGTTCCATGACGGCCTTCGAAATCACCACACTCAAGGGTGAAATCTGCGGCGTTAATGCTTCTTGGCCTTAGTTGAATAAGCAGCTCCATCGCCGATTTACTGAACTTCTTCTCAATGCGAGCCTTACGGTTTGTGAATTTGTAGCGAGCCATATTCAATGCTCCCGGAACTGTCGGTTAATTCGGTTGAAGGTGAACACCAGCAATAAAAAAGGCCGCGATAGCGACCTGGTGATTCGTTTGGTTAGCGTCATGATTCGACTCCGTATCGGCCTTGCATGCGACCGATGCTGCTAACGAATGCCACCAGGCTAATACCCAGCGGCGCAATTTTCTGGTGATGCTTCTTGATGATTGGCGGAACTACTGCATTCCATTTCGGCTTAGGCCTGCATTTCATAGCCTGCTGAATCTCTGCAACGCATTTACGTCCCTGTGCGCGTACTGCGTTGTCTTGCTCTGGCGTCATGCGGCCTCCCTGCGGGCGAGAAGTTTCGCCCCGAAAGCCATCAGCTCGTCCCGGTCCACAGTTGCGAAGTGGCAGTGTGTACGCGGGTACGGGCGCCAGATGATGAGCATCGAGCCTTTGTTATTTCCCGATACTGGCTTACCGGTGACCGGGTTGATAAATGCCAGGCGCCCGGCAGTGATGAAGCGAACTTCGCTGGCGGTCTGGATTGCTTCTTTGAACCAGCCAACAGAAGTATCAGCCGGTACCAGCATCACCGTGCCGATCTGATTGGCGCTCTCGGCGGCAGCCTTCTTAACGAACGGCGTGATGTCGCTGTATGGTGGATTGAGCCAGCAATAACCAGGGGTAGTCAGGTAATGAGCCCATGGCGTTTCCAGCGAGTTCTGCTCGGCGGTGATGAACTTCCGGCACAGCGCGTTATGCGGCGCTGCTGCGGCATCAAGCTGGAAGCAGAACTCAGCATCAAGCGCAGCGAACAATGCAGGTGGTGTGCGCCATAAATCACGCTGTTCTGCTGGCGTGTTGCTGCCTGTGTAATCGGTCATGATTACTTCCTCATATCCAGCAATTCTGCAATGCGCTGAGCCTTGAAAGGGTTTCTGATAACAGAGAGGCCGTGGTATACCCAGCCTCTTTGCACTACTGAATAGACAAGAGTTATTCGTCCGACTCTGATGTTGTCATGCGCATGTTTCATCGATGTTTTCTCACTCTATTTTATGAGAAGTGATGGCTTCCCGATCTTTATCTGAGCGCCTGGGACATCAATACCGGCCTCAATCTGGTGTTTAATCGCGAGCTTGTCAGGCTTAATTGTCGTTTCATACTCGACAAAGTCAGGGGGGATGGCGTTAACGTCGGTGATTTCAACAGACTTTGACGGGGCGCGAACAGTTACCTGATGCAATCCTGCCTTCATGGACTTCTTCCCGGCAGTTTCAAGTGAGCGAGCGACATACTCTTTAAGGCTCACTACACGGTTCTCTGATGCTTTTGCTCGCTCTATAAGTCTTCTAGCCTCTTCCTTGAGTGCTTCGGCATCGGCAAGTTCGTTTTTGCACACGGCAAGTATTTGCTCGACCTTTGCTTCAAGCTCCCACTCAATGCCATCAAGAGTGTCGGCGATCATTTCAGGCGGCATGTCTGAATCGGTAAGTTTTGCGAAGTCATTGGCGATCTGATAAAGAGCGGTCATTATGCGACCTCCTCAAATTTAATTTTGCATTCTGAATAAATGGCCTGAATGTTTTGCTGCAACTTCATCCCGGCAGTAAGTCGGTATGCTTCAGCGAAATGACGCTTCAGATCTGCCATGGTTTCGGACTTCGCCATTTCTTCACACAGCGATTGCGCCTTATCCATGATTTCTTGCTGCTGTTTCTTGGCATCCTCGCGAATGTCTTCCTCTGGCTTGTGCGGCATAACCGGTTCCTGGAAAATCCCTTCATCTTCATTGATGACGTGGATCGCGTTATCCAGACGCTCTGCGCGTGGCCAGTACTTGCTGGCTCGCTTAACGATGGTCTTACGCGCCATCTCTTCCCAGAAGTTTTTCCATGGTCCGTTCTTGGCCTTGCTGGTTGCTTCCGTAGCTTTGATTTCTGCCAGGCTCATTTCTTCTGTCAGGTAATCGCCATCAGCTGTTTTAACTGTGCAGTATCCACCGACAACTTCACCGCGATCGCCGAATGCGTTGTATTTGTGGGTAGGGGCAGTATCGAGTCCGTTCGATTCGTAGGTGTCATTTGAATACACCAGTTTGCACTGCCCCCACTTAATGGAACCGGTAGACTGCGCAAGATGAAGAAGCCCCATATAGCTGATATCAAGGCACACCATGCCATCGCGCGGCACCAGATAAGCCAGCTTGCTTGCCGGGTTAAGAGTTATGCCGATCGCCGCAACGTTGATGATGGCGTTCTGTGCACTGATAGGGTTTGAAAGCGCCGTCTTGGCTAAGTAGTCGTTACGTTGGAAGTACTGAATAGCGAACTGGCTTTCCTTAGCCCATGTAACTGACTGGTCGGTAACCGCGCCAACAAATAGCGGCTCCTGTTGTTTAACGAACTCAACAATGCTGATGCTCATTGTTACTATCCCTCATCAATATCTGTTTGGTGTCGAGCAATTGTCTCTGCCATGTAGCGAATAAATTCAGCGGCCTTTTCCTGAAACTCGACATCATCATCGAATGCTTTGGAAATGGCCTTCTTGCTGGCCCCGCGCCGTTGCAACTCGTCAACGCACAACGATTCCAGTTTGCTCTGTGGTAATCCTTTTTCGAGGTCATTAGCCAATTCAGATTCACGCTCTTCTCTGGCGATTTGCTGATAATGGCGCGTCCAGTTCTGCGCCTCGATACGGTCTTGAACGAGATATGCAGCCATAATAGGCTCCTGAAATTTGGTTGTGCGCTTCCCGTCTGCGATAGCCGGACGAGTAGGGGAATGGGTTTGAAATTAGTGCTGGATAGGGTTTCCGCTACCGTCGAGAAGGACGTCAATCACGCAGTCAGTGAGCCGGATAATCTCTGCATCGGTGTGCAGGCATACCCATTTGCGCTCCTGAATTACTGCTGAGACGCGATAGGTTCGGCCTTCATGCATTGCCATCATGCCGGGCGTGACGCACTGGCGAATGAGCGGCGTGGTGCCGTAGTGGTTGATCATGCCTTCACCTCAACCTGTTCTAGGAGGCCAGCGATATGCATCTGCCAGCGGTTCAGCGTCAGCTTGTCGCGCGGGTTCGACACCGACGTCAGCTGCCACTCGTTATCGTTGAGCTTTTTGGCGGTGTACTGCTTGCCGTTGTGGGTGACTGTCATGATGCCTCCCGGGCGCGGAGCATTGCGTCAGCCATTTGATAAGCTTCATTAGCCAAGTCCTTTCGGTCATATAAAGCGCCAGATTTGGCAGCAACTCCTTGCATATAAGCAGTTGCGAAGTAGTCGCGTATCGTCATGTCATCTGTAGTGACTGAAACCTCTTCCGGATATGGCTTGTCATCAAAGCGGTAAAGCAGGTCGTAATCGCCAGCATCGTCAAAGCTGGTGACTTCGTACGCCCAGCGGTGACCGGCCCATTCAAATGACTGGCCACTTTTATCGCCCCCAAATCGGCTTTTAAGGTAGGCGCCATATTCAGGAGAGCTAGCGTAAACTTTCATGGTGTATTTCATAATCATCTCCGCGCTTAAGGCCGCGCCGCCGGTGGTTAGTTGTTTCGATACTTGGCGACTGCCGCTTGATAAGCAGCGCTCGCTTCAGATTCTGTCGCGTAATAGCCGAGGGAAACGTTGCGTCCATCAACCCATATCTTTGCCGACCATGGTTTGGGGCGGCTAACCTTCAACTTGCTCGTGCCTTTGGCGTGAGTTCTCTGCTTTTTGAAGGTACGGTGTTCGTCTGTTTTGATTGGCGGCAGCGGCTTTCCGTCGAATCTTTCCGAGTTCAGAAAGTTATCTCGACGCGTGACCACCCGGAGATTTTCAAGCCTGTTATCAGATCGGTTACGGTTTATATGGTCAATTACGAGTCCGTCAGGAATAGGACCGTTGTGCATCTCCCATATAATTCTGTGGGCCTTTATTTTTCGCTTGAGGAAAACAATCTCAACAGCGATATATCCATCGGCTCTCGTGGTTCCCGCTTCCTTGCCTGCGTATCGCTTATTCCACGATCTGATTTTTGCTGCTGAGTCATCTATGTCAGCTGGTCTTTGCTTCCATCGCAGCAGGCCGAGCTTTGGATCGTAAGTAAAGTAGTTTGACCAATTCATTTTCTCTCCCGGTCTTTCCCGAATGTCAGAACTAAAGACTTCTGCGCAAGCGCGTATTCAAACAATATTGGCGGTGGATGGCCGCCGGTTGTCATAACGAAACAGGCTCTTTGAACCCGTTTGGGTATGAAAAAAGCCGCTGGTTAGGCGGCTTTAGTTTGAATGTGTTGAATCAACTTCCAGTCGTTGCTGGTTGAAGAGTGCTGGTAGTAGTCCCAGCATTCATTGTCTGCTGTGTTGGCGTTACATGTTTCTGCGTAACTGATGGCTTCTTGCTCAGAACCAAAAACATCGTTTGAATACCGACATTTGCCATCATCGTGGACAAACAAAACATCAAACCTTGGCTCGTCATAATCAGCAGAGATATCCCGAACATTGAAGCCCTTTAAAATCTCTTGTCCGCTACTTGTTTTCATCGCCTTACCCTCTGTCGTTACCCGCTGATGCGGGAGAAATGCTTTGGTGGTGTGGTGGACTGGCACTGAGTCGCCACTCTCACTTACTTCCTGACGCCCTGTTTTCTGTATTGGCAAACAACTATCTGCCCAGCCGGTTTTCAGGTCTTATCACACTGCTAGCGTTGCACCTCGCTTGAGGACACCGCCACCACACCCCAAAACATTCCACTGTGTGCCCCGGCATAATCCGGGGCTGAATGTTGGTTTTCAGTCGTCACTGTTACCTGTTACATAACTCCTCCGATACGGTGCGCCGCGTCGAAAAGGGTGGCAGCGGCTAGCCATTTGAACGTGTCGCCCAATCGGGCGTGAAAGACTCTTTAATTCAGCCCAGCCCACTCAGCTTCGAATGGACTGGAATAAATCTGTTTGCGCTTCGCACCTCTCATCCCGCCAGTGTTGCCCGTTCCCACGCCTTTATCGCTCTCGCGAGGGGGTAGCCTCACACCGACCGGATCGCGCCCGGTGCTGCGCCGAATTTGTACGTTGGGGTCTAAACAGGATTACCGAGTGCTGTTCCGACTTTGCATGTTGTTAAAAAGCAGGCGACTTGCTGTCCGCCGCTGGCTAACTTCGCTCAGCTGTCGATGTTTCGTTTCGATGGATTGATAATAGCTATGAGTATTGATTATAGCAATACGTATTGATATTGAATAATAGCAAATGCTATTAAACTATTGATAGCTAAATGAATTTATTTATAAAAAAATTGATGTTGGTTGTATCTGTCGTGGGAATGGTAGATTGATGGAGCTTGGTTCGATTGATGGGGTGCGGGATTCTGAGGATTTTTTGGTATGGGGGGGGAGCCCGGTGGTTTGGTCTACCGGGCGGAAAGATTGATTACTGCGCTTTGATGTAGTTTTTCAGTTTTGCAGTTTGTTCTGCGGCGCCGGGGATGCATCCGAACATGTTTGCGCATGCGGTCTGGACAACAATTTCACTTTTATCCCCGCCAAGCGGTGTCTTGACTACCTGGTAACCAAGAACCGCGCTCGTGCCTACTGGGCTATAAGTGGAGATGACAGTCTCATCAGCCATCTGAATCTTCCACCCAGAGTTCATTGCAATCCATGCCTTAGCTCGTGCCCAGTAGGCATCACACTGATCTTTACCCTGGCAATAAACAGGTTGTTGGGCTTGAGCTGCCGTTTGCGGATCCACCTTTTGTGCACAACCAGCAAGTGAAAATACAGTGATACCCGCTACCAAAATTCTTTTCATTACATAATCCTTTGCTGTGTATGGCTCGCAGAATTTGTGAGCAAATTAACCGTGTTTTCTGTATGTCTGAGGCATGCTGCCGATGACTTTGCCAAAGACGAAGATTTTATTCATCTCTTCTTTTTCAATCGGTTCCCATGGGCGATATGTCTGGTTATCTGAGATAACTAAAAGCTTATCCTTCATCTTCTGAAGGCGCTTTACATGCGAAGTATCATCATAAATAAACGCATAAATACCGTCGCCATCAAAATGCTGGATACTTATATCAACAAAGAGCAGATCTCCCGGCTCGATAGTTCCTGACATGCTATCTCCGCGTACGTTGATGATTCGTATTTGCTCAGCTTTCCTGCCATTGAACATCCTGCGGGCATCTTCAACAGAGTATTCCACGGAGCGTAGTACCTCCACAAACTCACTATTTACCGCACCTGGACCAGCGCTGACGCAGAAATCAAGCGCCTCAATACGAAAAGTGTCAGTCGGTAACGGTTCAGATTTCACTGGCAAACTTTTAGGAGACTGGCCTTCTTCACGCATAGGGCCGATTCCGGTAGAAAGCCACTCCGTGCGAACACCAAGAGCGTTAGCGATCTCAACAATTTTAGTTGAGCCTCTGGCGTTGCCGCTCGTTAATCTCCAAATCGTTGGCTGAGCAACTCCAGACGCCTTCGCTAATGCGCCTTGAGACATGCCAGAGAGTTCCATTGCCTGATTCAGGCGTTCTGCAAGAGTTTCTTTTTTCATGAGTTTAAATTTATACGCTTGCGTATTGTTGGTCAAAACACGTTTAGCTATTGCCTAAAGCAATACGCATTGCTATTATCAAGTCACACCAATACTCATAGGAATTGGAATATGACGAACAAAACCATCCAGCGCGCCATTGATATCGCTGGTAGCCAGAAGAAATTAGCCGACCTGTGCGGCGTGGCGCAGCCGACGGTATGGCGCTGGTTGCACGGTGGCGGCATTGATGCCCGCTACGTAATGAAGATTGTCACTGCAACCAACGGCAAGCTCAAACCAGCAGATATCCGTCCGGATCTCGCCCAGCTGCTTGGGGCGAATAACACAGCCGCCTAACCGGCGGCCCTAACCACGAAAGGGAAAGCAATGCATTCACTTGCGTATCAACACAATACAGGAATACACCCGGTAGCGATGATAAACCGCGCTCAAGCTAAGGCGGCTCCAGACCACGAAAAGATCCGCGATGCGGTCCGTGCATGGTCTTCGGCGCTGGACAATCAGGACGTGGTCTCTGCGCTGATCATCAACGAATACCGGGAGCAGGGCGGTTCCGCCATCAGCTTCCCGGGCGACATCAGCCGGGCGCGACAGAAGCTGTTTCGCTTCCTGGATAACCGTTTCGACTCCGATCAGTACCGCGAGAATGTCCGTCAGCTGACGCCGGCAATCATGGCCGTCCTTCCTGTTGAGTTTCGTACGCGCCTAGTGCCACAGAACGACACCATGTCGCTTATTGCATCAGCCATGAAGGAATGTTCAGAGGCAAAGCAGGCGGTCCTGCTGGACGCTCCAGAGCATCAGAAGCTGAAAGAGGTAAGCGAGGGTATAGCTTCGCTGTTCCGCCTCATGCCGGAGCAGGTAGGGCCGCTGATGACGATGGTCACTTCGATGTTGGGGGTTATGTGAAGACTTCAGAAATGGCGAAAGCTGCGGTGCTCGAACACCAACAGCTTTCTTGTGCAACAAACGCGAGTCAATTGCGAGGTCATTATGACAAACGCTAATCCAAAACGCCAGGCGCAGGAGGTTTAACTGTGTCGAACGTCGCTTACGCTAATTTCGCGGCGCACTCAGCCGCAAGGAGCAACAGGATGGAGAACCAGAAGTCTGGTTACGTCCCGTTGTACCGGAGCATCAAGAAGAAGTCCTGGGCGAAGGATGTATTCCTGCGCGCGCTGTGGGAAAACCTGCTCATAGACGCAGCCAGACAGCCTTACACGGCATTCTTCAAGGGCAAACAATGGCCTCTGCAACCCGGTCAACTGGTCGTCACTGCTGCAGATCTTGGCCTTCAGTTGTGTGATCGTCAGGGCAATCCGACAAGCCGCGATGCAGTGGAGAGAATGCTGTCTGTTTTCGTCCGCGAAGGGATGATTTCCATCGAAGGAGAGAAGCGAAAAGGCAGAGTGATCACCATCACGAATTACGTCGAATATGCTCAAAAAATGGACGATTTGCCCGCACATAAAGCCGCACATACAGGCGCACATGACGAAGCCAGTAATGGCGCGGATTCAGATGGGTATGCCGCACATAAGGCCGCACAATTCCCCGCACATCATGAACAAGAAGGTAATAACAAGAATATAAATAACTCTTCGTCCGAGAATTCTGACGAATCCTCTGACAAGCCAGGAAAGAAACCTGCTGTCTTGAAACCTGAAGCGGCAATTCAGAGCGGAACTAAGTGGGGTAACTCAGAAGACCTTCGCTGTGCAGAGTGGCTCTTCGATGTCGTGCAAAGCATCTCTTCGTCTGCCAGAAAGCCGAACTATGCAGCATGGGCCAATGATATTCGCCTGATGCGAGAACGTGACCAAAGAACTCACAAGGAGATCGCCACGCTGTTCAAGTGGGCCTGCGAGGACAAATTCTGGAAGGGAAACGTGCTTTGCCCTTCGACACTGCGTGAGAAGTGGACACAGCTCGATATCAAGCGCACGAAACAAATCACTGGTGAAACCGGAGCAACAGGTAACAAGCCAGAACTCGACTTCAACAACACTGACTGGGCCTATGGGGTGATCCGATGAAATCTCTTGCAGAGCAGATGTGTAACCACGACCGCGAGCAGATGCGCCGCATGGCCCATAACCTGCCAGAGCAGTACCAGGAGCGCGCGCCGGTAGAGCAGGTGGCTCAGGTATTCAACGGGCTGCTTAACCAACTGCGAGCCGCGTTCCCGGCCAGCATGGCGAACTTCCGCACCCAGGACGACTTGAACGAATTCCGCCGTCAATGGCTGCTGGCGTTTCAGGAGAACGGTATCCACTCAATGGCACAGGTCGATGCCGGTATGCGCATTGCCCGCCGCCAGGAGCGTCCATTCCTGCCGTCGCCGGGCCAGTTCGTCGCCTGGTGCAAACAGAGCGGCGGGGTGCTGGGCGTCAACGTTGACCAGGTGATCGCCGAATACTGGGACTGGCGTAACCGTTCGTTCGAATTCACATCCAGCGAGCAATTCCCCTGGTCTCAGCCTGTCATGTACCACATCTGCGTAGAACTGCGCCACCGCAGCACTGAGCGCCAGTTAACGCATGGTGAACTGTCGCGAGAAGCCGGTGACCTGCTGGACATGTGGGAGAAGCGCGTCATAGAGGGCAAACCAATTCCGCCTGTGCGACGTGCAATCGCAGCACCTGCTGCCGATCTTGGACCGACTCCTATCCAACTGCTGCAGGCCAAGTACAACCGAAATAAATCGAACGGGATGGTGTGAGATGAAAGGCAAACAGGCAATTCTGCGTTATCTCGAAACGCACCGGACCTTCACCGCAAAGGATGTGGCTGCCGAGTGTGGCATGACCATCAACTGCATCACGAAGAACGCACTCGAGCTGGAGAAGGTCAACAAGCTAGTGCGCATCAGCAAAGTATGGCGAACAGTTACCTATCGCCTGGCTACTCCGGAAGAACAGGCAGGAACAGCGCGGATTTGCACCAATGGAATATTCAACGAATGTCGAAAAAGCGCGGCGATGAAGAGAATTCTGGCGTTTTACGGGAGAGCATCAGCATGAAACAAATAGCACAAGAAAACATCATTGAGTTAGTGAAGTTAGGACATGAGCGCGCGTCTGAACTGAAAGCATCATGCGGTGCTGTCGACGTGCGCAGTTTGGCGCAACTGATTAGCGATCTGGCTACTCAACTTGAAGTGCAGTATGTGCGTGCCGAAGAGTCACAACGCGAATTCCGCTCTGCTGATATCACAATGCAGAATCTGGAGGCTAAGTGCGCTGCGCTGGCGGCGGAGAATTCGGGGCTGAAGAATCAGGATCCTAAAGCCTGGTATATCAGAATGACCAGCGAGGTAACCATAGACCAGGCTGAGGCGGATAAGTGGCGCGGTGTTCCACTGGTGCTGGCTAACACCGAAACCCCGGCGACCGACGCTTTCCTAGCTGAAGTGCGGGCGCAGGCACGAAACGAGTTAATCGACGAACTCGAATCACGATTTAACGAAATGACCGAAACGTTGCCACCTGAGTTGCGTAGTGGTGCTGCAGGTGCTGCGGCTTTTGTATCAACGCTCCGCAAAGGAGCCGCGCTATGAGCAAACTTTCGAATGAATTTATTCTCCTCGCTATCTGGCACGCAGTTCTGAAGCAACTTCCTGTTCGCGTCACTCACAACTATTTCGGTGATGGAAAAGTAGTGAGTCTATGCAAAAACGACTGGTTCTGGTTGCGCAGCAGTACGCAAATTTGCACGACAGCCCGCAAGAGCTCACTAGGGCTACCGCTAAGCGATAGTCAATCCATGAATCGAATTAAGCGCCTTGCTGAAGAGGGGCTGCTTGGGCGCGAGAAGATGACTGGAGGAGCGTTCTATTTCTGGCTTCCTGACACCATGAATAAACCAGCGTTCGAGCGGTGCCTTGAGCTGATGAGCGCTGAAGGCCTTACGGATAAAGCTACCAACACAGCCAATTATGATGAAATCGTGGAGCGAGTAAGGGCAACGCTCATGCATGAATTTGGCGATATTAATTTGAAGGAGGCAGCCAAATGACAGCACTCAACAAACAGGCACTGCTAATCGAAAACGGTCAACTTGTTGCCGATACGCTACGCCATTTAGCCAATAACGAAATCGACTCTGATTATTTTGCTATCACCTCAACGAATGAGAACGGCACTGAAATTGATCATGAGCTGGTTATTACCGATTACGCACTGCAAGCTGCTGGAACTGTAGACGAATTGGTTATGGCGCTGGAATCCGCAGAGAAGCGCATAGCAGAACTGGAGGCGAGGTCGGTGACGCTGCCAGAAGCATTAAACAGTTACGGTGGCGTGAAAATCTATCGCCCGAATGATGTTATCGAAGCCATCCGCGCCGCTGGCATTGGCGTGAAGGGGGAGTGAGATGGACTTAATACCATTAACGCACGACGAACTCTGCCAAATCGCTTGGCGCTTTCTTCAGAATAACGGCTTCAAAGTAGCGTTTCATGACCGGTTCCGTGCATGGACACCCTACGGAGAACAGGCTGATGCTATCGGCTTTCGCAACGGTGCCAGCTGCTTGATTGAGGCTAAATGCTCTCGCTCTGACCTGTTAGCTGACCGTAAGAAGCCTTTCCGGATTGAACCTGAGAAGGGCATGGGAGATTGGCGCTTCATGATTAGCGAGCCTGGAATTGTGAATGTTGAAGACCTGCCGTCAGGCTGGGGCTTACTTCACGTTATTAAAGGTCGTGTTAAGAAGGTGCACGGATGGCCTGGTAACGGACTTTGGGTTAACCGGGATAGCAAACCATTTCAGGCCAACAAACAAGCAGAATGCGACTACATGTTTAGCGCTCTACGCCGCATGGATTTACGTGGGCATCTGAAAGAAGTTTATGACGGTGTAATCGTTAATAAGACAGAAGGAACCGCAGCATGACCACTAACAACCACCCGGCGCACGGTCCTGTATCACTCGATCGCCTGCACCAGATAAGAGAAATACTCAGCAAAGCAGCAGCACAAAGCGACGGCGGTAATCTCGGCTACGCAATGGTTGATGCTGTGAAGGTGATTGATTCGGCTATTGCAGCGTTTGATGCTGAGCCTGTGGCGTGGACGGAAAAATGCGAAATCACCAATATGCAGGCTACAGGTCTATATCTTCGCGGTTTCCCTAATAACGCGCATGGGCGTGATATCGCGCTCTACACCGCCCCGCCAGCGCCGGTAATTGAAGATGATTTCGACGCCTCAAGGCTCGCATTCGAGAGCTGGGTTACTGAGAGCTATGACTCAAGGCTAATGCGCAGCGGCACTGGATATGCTGGACAGGTGCTAAATCAGATGTGGCAATGTTGGTTGGCCTGCCGCGCCGCCATGATTCAGTCTGGCAACTATCCGGTGATTCCGGATGGTTGGGTTATGGTTCCTAAAGTACCCACTGAAGCTATGTGTGAAACAGGTCATATAGGCGTTGATGTATATACCGGGATGGCAACAGAAGGTGACGGTTACTATTCGATAGGTGGTGATGATGCTGCAAGAGTGTATGAGTTCATGGTTGCAACGGCACCTAAGCAGGAAAATACGATGAATGATATAACAAAGTTATCTGCAAAGTTGGTAAGCGTAGGAATGTTTGAGCAGTTATCTTTCCATGATGGATTTCCTCTAAAATGCAGAGAGTTGGGAATACATGCATCAAAATTAGGACATATTGAGTTATCTAAAAAGGCAAAGGATTTAATGTTTTCTGCGTCACTACAACAGCATGATCAGTTGGTTGATAATATGGCATCACTCATTGAATTGATGGCCGATAAGTACATGAGTGATAAATGGATTCCGGTAAGCGATCGGATGCCTGAAGGCATGAAAACTGTAATCACATCTAATGGTTTCGATATTGGACAAGGTTGGTGGGATGGAGAGTGCTGGAAGTCATTTGACTGTCATGATGTCGTTCCCGGAAAGGTAACTCACTGGATGCCACTGCCAGCAGCACCGCAGCAGGAGGTGAAGTGATGGATTATCTCTTATTTTTCTACTCCGGAGGCATCTTAGGTTGTATGCCTTTTCACTGGCAACTTCGTCGCAGTGAGAAGGTCATGTATCGTGTTATTAACACTATTCTCTGTTCCGCTATATGGCCGATACTTAGCATTCCTAAGGTGAATATCGATGGATAAATGTCTAGGAGTTTTAGGTTTTTTATTTGGTCATTCATATCGACCCGCAATTACCAGAGGCGCTCCGGCTGCAAATCTTGGAGCAATGGAAGGTAGCGGCACGGTCATCATTAGGTTGATAGATAAAACCAGGCCAGAGACTTTTCATGGCGTCTACTGCAAACGTTGCGGGAAGATGATAAATGGCTAAATCCGCAGCAGAACGAAAATCCGCGTAGTGATGTATAATCCCCTCAGGCCATCTAGGGGATTCTTATGTCTGACTGGAACATCGCAGCAAAACCAAAAGAAGAGCAGGACAAGGTTAACGTTGACCTTGCCGCCAGTGGTGTCGCGTACAAAGAGCGCCTTAACATGCCGGTTATCGCTGAGCAGGTAGCTCGAGAGCAGCCAGAGCATCTGCGTGAATACTTCATGGAACGAGTGCGCTTCTACCGCGAGCAGAGCCTGACCCTTCCTAAAGCATCCGATCCGCGCTATCTGGATATGGCAACTCAGAACGAGAAGAAGTAATGGGGTGCTTAATTATTGCCGGTATAAATTTTTATATGCTGGCAGAAGGTGAATCATACCCAACCCCTAATATCGGCAATAATTACTCCGTTTCTTACGTGGTTTTCCCTTACGAAGGCAAATGGGTCGCTCAGAAGCTTCGTAAAGGCGGTCGTTGGATAGATATAACAGACAAGCGATTCGACACCGAAAACGAGGCTTTCAACTTCACATACGAATACGCATTCACGCACAAAGACCGACACAATTTTTAATCCGCGCAACAGCAAGCAAAGTTTGATTTCCAATAATCAACCAGCCATAATCATCTCACCAGAGCCTGAACAACTCTGGTGACTTCTGCGCATTTAAGGGGACTTAAATGCGACCACAATCTGAACTCTCCACTTTGTCACAGATGCAGAAATGCACCTGCGACTTTCTGCATTCTACGGTTTCCGTTAAGGAGGCCGTATGACTCTGCCAGTAGACGGCATCAAACTACATCGCGGCAACTTCGCGGCCATCGGCCAGCAGATTCAGCCATTGTTGGATGCAGGGCAATGCTTCCGCCTTCAGGTTAAGCCATGGCGCGAGAAGCGCAGCCTGTCGCAGAACGCGCTCAGCCACATGTGGTACACGGAAATTAGCGAGTACCTGATCGCGCGCGGCAAGACCTTCGCTACGCCTGAGTGGGTCAAAGACGCGATGAAGCACACCTATCTCGGCTACGAAAGCAAGGACCGTGTAGACGTCGTGTCTGGCGAGGTCACCACCGTCCAATCCCTACGTCATACTTCAGAGCTGGAAACGGGCGAAATGTACATCTTCCTGTGCAAGGTCGAAGCCTGGGCGATGAATATCGGCTGCCACCTGACCATTCCTTCCGACTCCCAATACCAGAAATTGAGGGAGGCCCAAGATGCATAACTGGAGCGATATATTTTCCATTGTTGATGGAAATCTTGTGTGGGCCATAAAGCCAGCTAACAGGGTAAAAATTGGTGACGTTGCAGGATGTCTTAGCGATGGCTACAGAAGGTTTGAATACTCTGGCTGTCAATACCTGGCTCATAGAATTGTATGGGAAATGATAAAAGGCCCAATTCCGGAAGGGATGGAAGTTGACCACATAAATCACGTCCGCGCAGACAATCGGATTGAAAACCTTAGGCTGATAAGTCAGTCGGATAATACCCGTAACAAATCGCTGCCCAGCACCAATACGTCAGGTGAGATTGGTATCCATTGGAATAAAAAACTAAGCAAGTGGCATGTCCAGATCAACGCCGACGGAAAAAGAAAGTTCGTGGGTGTTTACGAGAGCATGGAAGAAGCAAAGCAAGCTCGCGACAAGGCAAAGGCTGAGCATGGTTACCATGCCAATCACGGACTGCCCAATAGTCATTGCTACCAGCAGCTGCGCGATAAGCAGGAGGCCTGATGTCAACTCCACTTTCCCGCGTCATCACCAACGAAATCTTCCGCGTTCCGGCGCGCCGCCAGCGTAAGCACGCGGTTAAGCCGTCCGAAATCCCGACACTGAAAGGCTACACCGCCAGCCTGGTGGATCAGAAATGGCTGCGTCTCGCGGCACGGAGGGCGTTCAAATGATTAAGCTGCATGAGCTTAAAAACATCCTCCACTATGACCCTGAAACTGGAGTTTTTACCTGGAAGGTCAATAGAGCGTCAGTGAAGGCTGGGCAGCGCGCTGGCGGAATTAATGGTGGTGGATACAGAAAGATACGCATTAATAACAAATGGTATCCGGAACATAGGCTGGCGTGGTTCTACATCCATGGTGTGTGGCCAAGCAAGGAGGTTGACCACATAAATCATGCAAGAAATGACAACCGCATTGAAAATCTTCGTGACGTATCAGCCAGATCGAACAAAGGGAATTGTACAAATAACACCTCTGGCTTTGTCGGGGTTTTTTACCACAAAGATATGAGTCGCTGGTGTGCAGGAATAAAGATTGATGGCAGATCGAAACACCTGGGCACATTTGATAATCCGAAAAGAGCGTCTCTTGCGTATCGATTAGCAAAACACTGGTTGGAGGTTGGATTATGAAGCCAGCCCGCCGCAAGTGCGCCCATAAAGCTTGTCGCCAGTGGTTCCACCCGGTCCGCGACGGGCAGGTAGTTTGCTCATTCGAGTGCGCCAGCGCGATCGGCAAAGAGCAGACTGCAAAAGCCCGCGAAGCCGCTAAGCAGAAGGAAGCGCAGCGTCAGCGCACCGAAGAGAAGGCAGGTCGCCAACGGCGCGCTGCGCGGCGTAATGAGCTGAAGCCGCTCCGTCACTGGGTGCAGATGACTCAGCGCGCCTTCAACGACTGGCGTCGCGAAATGCTGCTTGCTGCCGGTTATGGCTGCATCTCATGCGGAACCAAGACCGCGTTTGCCTGGCATGCCGGGCATTACCGCACCACGGCCGCCGCACCACAGCTTCGCTTTAACCCGGACAATATCTGGCTCCAATGCTCCGCCTGCAACGTCCACAAATCCGGGAACATCGAGGCATACCGCGCCGCCCTGGTCGAACTGATCGGCGAAGAGCGCGTTCTGGCGCTGGAATCCAACAACGAAACCCACCGATACACCCGTGAAGAGCTGGACGGCATCCGCGCCAAGGCCAGGGCAGATCTTCGAGCACTGAAACAGCAGGAGGCAGCATGAGCACTCATAACACCCTCGCACTACTCAACTGGTATCGCTCAAAGCATGTTGCCGCTGTAAAGACTCCCGGAGGCATTGTTTTCATGGGGATGCGTAACATCACCGCCGAGCAGCGAAGGACGCTTCTGGCAATCCCGCAAGTTGACCTCGAAGCCGCACTGAGGATTCAGCAATGACCCGTGACCAGATTGTCAGATACCAGGCCGAAAGCGTTAAGCGCGCCAGCCTGCCACCAGTAGCAAAGCACAGCCAGACCAAAACCAACCAGCCACATAAGGAAGCCGCATGAACAGTCAGCAACTGGAATATGTCCGTCAGCAGCTCATTGTGGCGACCGCAGATTTGAGCGGGGCGACGAAAGGGCAGTTGGTAGCTTTCGCCGAGAACGCGCAATTCACCGCGACGGCGCGCAGCCGGGGAAGGAAAAAGGTATTTAGCGAGATCAGGCAGAAGATGGTTAACCCGGACGGTCCGCCGATGAGCGGTAGTCAGTCACGCGCCAAAGGCTCATCCATCGCATTGGTCAACCAGGTCGAGTTCGGCACCGCATCATGGCGCCGCGCTGTACTATCGCTGGAAGACCACCAGAAAGCGTGGCTGCTTTGGAACTACAGCGAGAATATTCGCTTCGAGTATCAGGTGGCGATAACTCAGTGGGCGTGGGCAGAATTCCTGGGCCAACTCGGCGCGAAGAAGGTGGCTGGCAAGACGATGGAACGCCTGAAGAAGCTTGTCTGGTTAGCGGCGCAGGACGTCAAGGCAGAGCTGGCAGGGCGTGAGACGTACGAATACCAGACGCTGGCAGAACTAGCAGGCGTGGCGAAATCCACCTGGACAGAAACGTATCTGCCTCACTGGCTGGCGATGCGCAACAGCTTTAAGCGACTCGATAGCGTTGCGCTTATCTCCGTAACGCGATCACGTTCACAACAAAAGGCGACAAATTTAGACGTAAGTCTTGCAAAACCGAACTAAAATGGATATATTTCGTGTAAATCTGATATTGTGCCATTGTTGTATGCACTGGCAGTAAATGAGTTTTCAAGCCTGAGGTTGACGCCTTGGGCTTTTTTATTTGAATGTAGACAAGCGGTAAAGCACTCAAGCCATAATTGAATTCTCGCTGGCTAAATCCCTGCCAGACGCGTCAAGTCTAAGTTCACTTCGAGGTATCAAAGGTAGTTGTCAATTTGATATATTTCGCTTCAAAGAAGTTGAGAAATGGATTAATGATAATGAGGTTGCCAACAAAGGTAGAGCTGATTTCATTCTGCTTCGTAGTCATTTGGGTTATCTGGTGTGCATGGGCAGACAAAACAACTCACGACACATACCTTTTTGATGGGGTGCTTTATAAGTCAGTTATTGTGGGGACTTCCTTCGTGATAGGAGTTTTCATTGCTTGGCGTGTGTACCTAAGTAATAAGTTCTCAACAGGTCTGGTTAAGAGGCTTTTTGGCGTTTGTCTCACCGTTATGATGTACCTGACTTTTACCTTTTGGAACGTTCCAGAGTTAATAATGATCTCATCAGCTAATAAGCATGTGAGTGACAATTACCGATTCAAAATGAGATACCCCACGGAATCTGGAGGAAAAACCAGGTCATGTAAGGCTCATGTTATCTACTATGACACATATCTGAAGCGTGAAATCGCACTCTGTCACTGGGATTATGCTCCATCTTTTTTCTATACGGATTATATTCGAGTAGATAAGCTGATTTCAGGTATGGGCGGGCAGATTATTTATCACGAAGCCGTTCATTGAGAAAATCCTATTTAAAGTTTAGAGGTCGCCATATGGCGACCCTTTTCATACACACAGCGCCATCCGAAGAATCGGATGTGAGGCTCTAAGGCCAGGATGTGCACCTTGGACAGCAAACATTGAGTTTGTTGTGGTTTCTTGCAACGCTGCATCATCTGCTCCGTTCTATACTGTTTGCTTAGTATTGCGGAGGAATGTATGAAAGAAGGGTATTACTGGATTCAGCATGTAGGCATTGTACAGGTAGCGTATTACACGAATGACACTGTTGATGATCTGGAAACGGGTAAAACAATCACAGGTGTCTGGCATCTGACCAGAGGCGATGACATTTGCCATAACGGTGAGGCAGAGGTGTTAGAAGGTCCTCTCACTCCACCAATGTAAACAACCTAACTTACTTCGAGGCTGCCGCATGGCGGCCTTTTTCATTTTAGGCTCACGGGAATCATCCGCTACGTGCTTTGTTGATAAATCCAGCACGTGAAGCCTGACCCTTTAATCACACACAGCGCCATCCGAACTATCGGAGGTGAGGCTATGACCAGAATGAGCACCATTTACAGCAGACTTTCATATGGAACAGGAACCACGCTGACCGGCTGCGGTGTATCAGCGAAGGCATATGCCGAAACAGCTAAAACAGCAAAAGAGGTGTCCTGGATGTTGGCCGACAGAATTGCAGGGTTAAGCCTGAGTGACTGGGCAATTATAGTCGGTATTGCATGCACCGTTATTACCTGTGCAGTGAACTGGTATTTCCGCTGGAAAGAACGGGAGGATCGTCGCAATGGCTATGCCACAAAAGCTGAAGAATAAACTGAGTGCAGCGGTCGTTGGGTTAATTCTTGCAGGGGCTTCCGCACCCGTGATTCTCGATCAGTTTCTGGATGAGAAAGAGGGTAACAGCACAACAGCGTACAAGGACGGCTCTGGTATATGGACCATTTGTCGTGGCGCCACGATGGTTGATGGCAAGCCAGTGGTTCAGGGCATGAAGCTGTCTGCTGAGAAATGTTCCAAGGTGAACGCCATAGAACGCGACAAGGCGCTGGCATGGGTTGAGCGAAACATCGAGGTGCCACTGACCGAACCACAGAAAGCTGGGATCGCATCTTTTTGTCCGTATAACATCGGCCCCGGAAAATGCTTCCCGTCTACGTTCTATAAGCGCATCAATGCTGGCGACCGTAAAGGAGCCTGTGAAGCTATTCGCTGGTGGATTAAAGACGGTGGCCGCGATTGTCGTCTGACCAAAGGCCAGAAAAATGGCTGCTATGGGCAGGTAGAGCGACGAGATCAGGAAAGCGCGCTGACGTGCTGGGGGATAGACCAGTGAACCTGCGCTATCAGTTCATTGCTATTTCGTTGCTGGTGGCCGTTGCATTCATCGCCGGTAGTGTATGGAGCAGCCGCGGTTGGGAAAAGAAGTGGGCAGAGCGTGACAGCGTGGAATCGTCGCAAACCGCGAACGCGCAGACCGCCGCCCGCATGATTGAACAAGGGCGAATTATTGCCCGTGATGAGGCTGTAAAAGATGCACAAGCACAAGCCGCAAAATCTGCTGCCACTGCTGCTGGTATGTCTGCCACTGTTAGCCAGCTGCGCACCGAAGCAACAAAGCTTGCCGCCCGCCTGGACGCCGCAAAGCACACCGCAGATCTTGCCGCTGCCGTCAGAAGCAAAACAGCCGGAACCGACGCCGCAGTGCTCGCCGACATGCTCGGACGCTTTGCAGAAGAAGCTCGATATTATGCTGAGCGATCTGACGAAAGCTACCGGGCTGGAATGACGTGTGAGCGCATTTACGATTCGGTGAGACAGTCGAACAACGGGAAGTGGCAAAAAGCGGGGACGAATCCCCGCTAGCTGTTAGCCAACTTTGCGATAAGGGTAGCCAGCTTTTTTAATGTGGGCATCAAAATACTGACCTTTTGACGGTGCATTCATTAACGCTGTGTGCACGGCAGAAGGAACCCGAGAGTATTGATAAATGCCACTACTATGGAATGCAATTTCCAGCGTTGAAGTGGCCTGGTCATAACCTACTGATTGGAGATTTGAAGATGAAACAGGTTGACGAATCAAAGCAGTTTCCTCGTTTGAATGGGAAAAGTCCCGAGGAAATCGTAGAGCTATTCAAAGGGTATAACTTTGTCGACGATCATGGTCATCGACTGGATATGTGCCAGGACTTCAAAGATTTAGCTGAGCTTGCCAGTAAGGCGCAGGCCTGACCGCATTACAGAAGCTCTTCACTGAGGGGCTTCGATAATGTAATGCTGCGTTTGTTGAGTTGAGGCCCCACTAGAGATGGGGCCAATAAGTTACGCTCGAGGTAAAACTTTGAAGGTGAAGGTTTGCCCAGCTCCGCCGATGATCATTGCACAATGTATGATTGTTGTGTCTCGCGTGGCATTTTTGTCTTCGAGAATATTTCGAAATAACGTACGCACTAGTTTCTTTGAAAATGCCTCCTTGGCGCTGTCAGACTCCTCATCTTCACCGTAAATCCATATCTGCCCGGATATTGCAGTTTCGACGTTTTTAAGTTTTTCCCACCCATCTATGGCGAAAGCAATAGTTTCATTAGTGGACTTAACAGCCTCGAGCGTCAACGTCCCAATGCTATCTCTAACAGCTTTAGCGGTGGACTCATAACTTGAATTGCCGACATTCTCAACTGAATAGGTTAACAAAAAGTAGTGATACATAATCATCCCCAGAAATTGAATTAGATGTTTATTTGGGGGTGTATCCCTTTAAATCAATAAGGTGAGGTTGTTAATTGTGACGGAGGAAGCAAAAAAAACGAGGCCATATCCGCCAGTAAACTTCATCGCCTCCGACAACTGGCAGCCATACACCATGCTAATCCCCGCTAACGAAGTGCATGAGTGGATAAGCCGGCAAATCCTCAGTGATGACGGAAGCATCCATAACCCTGACCACGCCCATTTAATGGAAGCTGATTTGTGCTTTATGTGGGCTTCAGAATCATTCGCGAAAAAAGGGCGATATGTTCTCGGTCAGGCCGAACAGGTAATGCTCCGTTCCGGTGGTTGGCAAAAAGCAAGAATGGAGCAGCAGATGTATGAATGGTTTGGGCGTATTCCGAAGTTCATCATCACGCTGGCAGCTGATTACTGCTCACAATGCAGTGACCTCGAGTTCTGCGCACTGGTAGAGCATGAGCTTTACCACATAGCCCAGGCCACCGATGATTTCGGCGCGCCTAAGTTCAACAAAGAGACCGGGCAGCCAGTGCTTACACTGCGCGGCCACGACGTCGAAGAATTCACTGGTGTCGTACGTCGATACGGTGCCAGCAAAGAAGTGCAGGAGCTTGTTGATGCGGCCAATGCGCCAGCAGAAGTGGCTCACATCGATATAGCAAGGTCATGCGGGACGTGCATGCTGAAGCTGGCGTAACGCTTTATTCAGATTGTCATGGAGGTAGCCTGTGGCAGCATTATCGACAGAGGTTAAAGCCTTCATCGTTCAATCACTCGCCTGCTACGAGACCCCGGTAAAAGTCATTGAGCTTGTAAAGGCTGAATACGGCATCGATGTCTCACGGCAGCAGGTGTCGCAATATACGCCCGGAAACGCAATGGCGGCCAAGTTGAGCCAGAAGTGGATTGACCTTTTCAACGCCACCCGTAAACGATTCCAGAATGAGATCGCAGACATACCGATCGCGAACAAAGCGTACCGGTTACGGGTTCTCGACCGAATGGCGACCAATGCTGAAAAGATGAAGAACTACGGCATGACCTCGCAACTTATCGAGCAGGCCGCCAAAGAAATGGGCGATGCCTACACTAATCGCCAGAAAGTCGAGCATACAAGCCCTGATGGCAGCATGACGCCGCAACCGACCATCATCCAGCTACTACCCGTTGAGCCGAAAGCATGAGTAACGCCGTTCAACTGCCGATCCCCGCGAAGCTTGCGCCACTGTTCACCGCCGTGAATAAGCGCTACCGGTGCTCGCATGGTGGACGTGGCAGCGCCAAGACGCGCACATTCGCGCTGATGACTGCAGTAAAGGCGTATCAGTCGATGATGAACGGTGAAAGCGGCGTGGTGCTCTGCGCGCGTGAATTCATGAACTCTCTGGAAGAGTCGAGCATGCAGGAGGTGAAACAGGCGATCCTGTCTGTCCCCTGGCTGGCTTCCAACTTTGATATCGGCGAGAAGTACATCCGCACCATCGACAAAAGCGTTAACTACGTATTCTGCGGTCTGCGGCATAACCTCAACAGCATCAAGTCGAAAGCGCGCATCCTGCTTTGCTGGGTAGATGAGGCTGAATCAGTCAGCGAAATAGCGTGGCAGAAGCTGAGCCCGACAGTTCGTGAAGAAGGCTCAGAGATTTGGGTGACGTGGAACCCGGAGCGAGACGGTAGCGCCACGGACAAGCGATTCCGCAAAGAGGCTGGTGACGACTGCATCACCGTTGAAATGAACTACACGGATAACCCGTGGTTCCCCGACGTGCTGGAAGGTGAGCGACAGAACGATCAGCGACGCCTCGACCCGGCGACATACGCATGGGTGTGGGAAGGCGCTTACCTCGAAAACTCCGATAAGCAGGTGCTGGCCGGGAAATACCGGATTGCCGAGTTCTCGGACCAGCTATGGAAAGAGGCCGATCGCCTGTTCTTCGGTGCTGACTTCGGGTTCGCCAAAGACCCTAACACCTTGGTGCGTTCGTTCATCCTCCACAACCGGCTGTACATCGAATACGAGGCATACGGTCAGCAGACTGAGCTCGACCACATGCCAGAGCTATACGACACGATTCCAGGCGCGCGTGACTGGCCCATCAAGGCCGACTCCGCTCGACCCGAAACGATCAGCTATCTCAAGCGGCAGGGCTTCAACATCTCGGCTGCCGAGAAATGGCAGGGGAGCGTTGAGGACGGGATCGCCCATCTTCGCGGCTTCGACGAAATCATTATCCACCCGCGCTGCAAGAACGTGGCGAGAGAGGCCCGCATGTGGTCGTACAAAACTGACCGCATCACTGGCGAGGTGTTGCCGAAGCTCGCAGATGGCTATGAGCACTGCTGGGATGGTATTCGCTATAGCCTCGACGGACACATTAAGCGCAAAGGGCAGATGGCTGGGATGATGATCCCAAAAAGACTACGTTGAAATTGTCCCTATAAATATTTCTGAAAAAATGCCGATTAAATACTGTCTTTCAATAGGAGGGAGTATGAATATTTGGTTTGGGTATTGGATTGTTTATGCCGGTTCTGAAGATGGGTCTGATTTAGAAGGGAATGATTTCTATTCGACAGACTCACCTATAACTTCAATTGAAGCTATGAATGAGATGAGACATGCGATTGCAAAATCACATGGCGTTGCGCCGGACAAGATTTTGTTCAAATCTTTTAACCGGGTATAAAATAAATCACTCATAAAGGTCGCTCAGGCGGCCTTTTTTATTGCCATAAATCCACCAACGGACAATCCATGACTGACAAATTAACTCTCGCCGTCAACCATGCGTTGAACGATGCGCGTATGGCGCGCGCCCGTATGGGGCTTATGGCGCCAACAATGGGGCTGGACAATAAGCGCCATTCTGCATGGTGCGAGTATGGCTTCCCTGAGCAGGTAACCTACGAAAACCTCTATGCCCTGTATCGGCGCGGTGGTATCGCTCACGGTGCCGTTGAGAAGCTGGTGGGCAAGTGCTGGCAGACCAACCCGGAAATCATCGAGGGTGACGATGCCGACGAGAGCAAGGATGAGACGGCTTGGGAGAAGAAGACCAAAAAGGTATTCACTAAGCGCCTCTGGCGGGCCTTTGCTGAAGCTGACCGCCGCCGCCTTGTCGGTCGCTATGCTGGCATCCTGCTGCATATCAACGATTCAAGAACATGGGATCAGCCGGTTGTTCGCGGTAAGTCACTTAAAAAGGTAACGATCGCATGGGCCGGTTCGTTAACTGTCAGCGAGTGGGTAACTGACCAGAAATCGGCAGACTATGGGCAACCAAAGCAGTGGAAATACGTTGAGAGCTTGCCAAACGGCGGAACTAATCAGCGCTTTGTGCATCCTGATCGCGTCTTCATCTTGGGTGACTACTCGAATGATGCCATTGGCTTCCTTGAACCACCTTATAACGCCTTTGTCAGTCTCGAAAAGGTAGAGGGCGGGTCTGGCGAATCGTTCCTGAAAAATGCGTCAAACAAGCAGGCCATCAACTTTGAGAAAGACATCGACTTTGCTAATTTGGCTTCTCTGTATGGCGTCTCGGTAGATGAACTTCAGGAGCGCTATAACGAAGCTGCCAGAGAGCTGAACGTTGGTAATGATGTACTCCTGATCACCCAGGGTGCGCAGGTCACGTCGATGGTCTCTGCTGTTTCAGACCCGTCGCCTACATACAATGTCAACCTTCAGACAGCCTCGGCTGGGGTGGATATTCCGGCGCGTATTCTTGTCGGCAATCAGCAAGCTGAGCGTTCAAGCACTGAAGATCAGAAGTATTTCAACGGTCGCTGCCAGTCACGGCGAGGTGACCTGTCATTCGAAATAGAAGACTTCAGTGACAAGTTAATCGACCTGAAAATAATTGATGCTGTCAGCGAGAAGACGGTTATCTGGGATGACCTTAACGAGCAGACTGGCACTGAGAAACTCGCCAATGCCAAAACAATGGCTGAGATTAACCAGACGTTCCAGGGCAGCGGAGAGAATCCGGCCTTCAGCCGTGAAGAAATTCGCACAGCAGCCGGTTATGAAAACGTCGATGAATTCCCGTTAGGAGAAGAGGATGGCGACGAAGAAGACGAAGCCACCGATTCTGCCGCGTAACTATCAGGATCCGACCGGAGCCGATGCGCTGGAACGCCGGGCAATGAAAGACTTCGCCAGGCGAATGAATAAGATTGGCAAAGCGTACAAATCAGCACTCAACAAAATACCTTCCTCCATCGCAGTAAACGCCAGATACGAATACCAGCTAAACCCGACGCTACTCTCCATCATCCTGAACGATGCCAGTTACCTGGTTGATCAGGTGCTGCTTGAAGGTGGAGATTACGACCTGTGGTTTTACGAGTACATCGATCTGGCTTCGGAGAAAGGAGCCGGGCAGTCGTTCTACAACCTCAGCCAGCAGTCCCCGGTGTATGCCGCTGGGCGCGAATCACTGGCGTCCATCCTCGCAAGCGACCCATACCAGCAACGTATGGCGCTGGTGCATGCCCGTGTGTTTGAGGAAATGAAGGGGCTTACTGCTGATGTTAAGCGCGACATGGCGCGCGTGCTGACTGATGGGGTGGGGCGTGGGCTCAATCCGCTGGACATTGCCCGCAACCTGACAGACCAGACCGGCATCGAGAAACGCCGGGCTAACCGTATAGCGCGCACTGAAGTGACTACCGCTCTGCGTCGCGCACGATGGGATGAGGCCGAATCATCGATGGATGATCTCGGTTTAAACATCAGGCTTCTTCACCTTTCAGCATTAAGCCCCACAACGCGAATAAAGCACGCTCTGAGACACGCGCACACATACACAGTTCAGGCAGTAAGGGATTGGTATGCAGTTGATGCTAATGCAATTAACTGTAAGTGCGGTCAGGTTGAGGTGCTGGTGGATGCAGAAGGCAATCCGCTTTATCCGAACGTCATCGAAATGGCTAAGAAGGAATTCGACAGCCACTGGAAAAAGATGAAGGTCAATCATTCAGCTTGTCACTGCTGCAAAAAGGCAGCTTGAGGTTTAACCATGCCAATGCAGGTCAATATCACCACGAAGGTGAACAGCCAGTCTATCCGGCGAGAAACATACAACGGGCGTGAGCACTTGGTGCTGCCGAGCTACACGCTGCCGGCGAACGTCGTCATGAATGGCGGCTTGTACACGCAAGAACAAATCGACGCCCACTATAAGGGGCTGGAGGGAACCCTGGCGCCGCTTGGTCACCCTCAGGTTAATGGTCAGTTCGTGTCTGCTTTCTCCCCGGAGGGTATTAACGCAGGCCATATCGGCGCGTGGAACCGCAACGTTAAGAAGTCCGGTAATCGCATCTACCTTGAAAAGTGGGTTGATGTTGCCCGTGCCAGTGAGTCGGAAGGTGGTAAAGAACTGCTTGAACGTGTCGCTGCCATTGAGCGCGGCGAAGACGTTCCGCCGATTCATACCAGTGTTGCCGCATTCCTCGACCAGCTTGAACCGAACGATCAGCAGCGCGCAACGGGTGCTGAGTGGGTAGCTGATATCCACGGCATGGACCACGACGCGATCCTGCTGCACGAAGTCGGAGCCGCCACCCCTGAGCAGGGAGTTGGCCTGATGGTTAACGCTGATCTGGCGCAGCCGCTCAAGGCGAACTCCGGCGCGCTGGTGGGTGAATCCTACCGGGAGCGCGAACAGCGTCTCGATCGCGCAGCCAAAGCGAAGTTTGCGGCGGGCGCGGATGAATACGCCTGGATTGCTGACTTCACTGACTCGCAAGCTGTAATCATCCGCAACGGCGGCACCGCAGAGGTGTTTGGCTACAAGTCTGAGGGTGGCGTTATCACCTTCGACGACACCGGCACCGCAGTGGCGCGCCAGGAGTCGTGGGTGGCCGTCGTCGCCAACAAATTCAAAGCTCTATTCACACCGCAGGAACAGCCTGCACCAAACCACAAAACGGAGGGCGACATGCCTTTAACCACTGAAGAGAAACAAGAGCTGATCAGCGAAATCGGTAAAGGCCTGGCCGCTAACTTCGCCGATGCCCTGAATCCGATTAAGGATGCGATCACCGGTCTGCAGGCCAATCAGGACAAGCTTACCGAAACGCTGACCGCCAATTCGCGCGCTGAAGAGAAAGCCAAGCGTGAAGCCGTCGCTAAGGTCCATGGCGATATCGTCGCGAACGCGCTGTCAGGAGAGCCTCTGGACGCGATGTTCAAATCGCTGGGCGAAGCTGCGCCGCTGGGTGCTAACAATGCACAGCAGCACAAAGAAACCGGCGCACCTGCCGCAGACGAACACTTCAAGTAAGGAGCCGGAATAATGCCACGTTATCGTCGCGTTAATATCGACGGTCAGTCTCTGTACAAGACCGAAACCCGCACCACGGCCGCCGCGTTGCTTCCAGGCACCGCCGCAACTATCAACTCATCCGATAAATTCGCTCAGGCCACCGCGCTAACCGGCCGCCTGTACATCATCGATGTCGGTTATCACCAGGGTCTGACCATCACTGAATCAATCCCTGCCGGTGATTCGGCAGTAGGTAACTACGTCGAAGAAGGTCGTGAGTTGGCGTTGCGTTGCCTGCCTGGCGCGTACAAAAAAGACAGCCCAATCAAGCTGGGAACTGCCGGTCAGTTCACCCTTGCCACCTCCGACACTGATTCAGTGATCGGCTACAGCCAGGATGAATACACCATCGCAGCCAGCACCACCGACTTCATTCGCGTGCGCATGCGCGTTGGTACTGTCGCCGCAGCTGGCGCGTAACAAAAGGACAAACACATATGTACTTCTCTAAAGAGACGCTGGCGACTAACTCCCGCCTCGGCGGGCACTGGAGCGAACTGTGGGCAAACCGCAACATGTGGAACCTGCAGAACGATTCCATCATCGCGGCTAACCGCGCAATCATGACGCCTGACATGCTGGCTTGTAACGCTGTTGGCGGTTTCTCCCGTGACTTCTGGGCTGAGATCGACAACCAGGTGCTGCAGCTGCGTGATCAGGAAGTTGGCATGGAAATCGTGAACGACCTGATCGGCGTTCAGACCGTTCTGCCGGTCGGTAAAACCGCCAAGCTGTATAACGTGGTTGGCGACATCGCTGACGACGTGTCAGTAAGCATCGATGGCCAGGCGCCATTCTCCTTCGATCACACTGACTACGCGAGCGACGGTGACCCGATTCCGGTGTTCACTGCTGGTTACGGTGTTAACTGGCGTCATGCTGCTGGGCTGAACTCTGTGGGCATTGATCTGGTGCTGGACTCGCAGATGGCGAAGATGCGTAAGTTCAACCAGAAGCGCGTCAACTACTATCTGAACGGCGATTCAAAAATTCAGGTTCAGTCATACCCGGCGCAAGGCATCAAGAACCACCGACACACCAAGAAGATTAACCTCGGATCTGGTGCTGGTGGTGCGAATATCGACCTGACCACCGCTGACATGACCGCCATCTTCGCATTCTTCGGTAAAGGCGCATTCGGCACCACCGCACGCACGAACAAAGTCGCCGCATACGATGTGATGTGGGTTTCCCCGGAAATCTGGGCGAACCTGGCGCAGCCGTACGTGGTGAATGGCGTTGTAAGCGGCACTGTGTTGCAGGCTGTTCTGCCGTTCGCGCCGGTGAAAGAAATCCGCATGAGTTTCGCGCTGACAGGTAACGAGTTTATCGCGTACGTTCGTCGCCGTGACGTGATCTCTCCACTGGTGGGTATGGCCGTCGGTGTTGTGCCACTGCCGCGTCCACTGCCTAACGTTAACTACAACTTCCAGATTATGTCTGCTGAAGGTTTGCAAATCACCGCAGACGATCAGGGCCTGTCTGGTGTTGTCTACGGCGCTAACTTGGCGTAAGGAAACAGCATGGCTAAATACGAAGTTGTGCGCCCATGGTTCGGCGTAAAGGTAGGGCAGGTGGTGGAGTTGGAAGAACTGCACCCGGCGCTTAAGTCTAACGTCCGTCTCATGAATGGTGAGGCAGGCGGAGAACTTACCCCGTCGACGCCTGATGCCGGTACCGGTGAGAAATCCCGCAAAGAGGTTATCCAGGCTCGTCTGACTGAACTTGGCATCGAGTTCAAAGGCAACCTGGGCGCTGAAAAGCTCAGTGAGTTGTTGCCTGATGGCGAACTCGAAAAGCTTTTCCCTGCTGAATAACAGCCGCCGCTAAGGCGGTTTTTTTATGCCCCGCTCCGGCGGGGTATTTCACGGAGTCGATAATGGTAACTCTCGAACAGGCGAAGGAGTATCTGGAGAGCCAGGGAATTACCATTCCCGATTTTGTTCTTCAGGCTCTCGTAGACCAGGCTAACAGCATTCATGAGTGTCTCGATGCGCATTATCCTGCATCGACCGCGCTGCTGATTCAGCTCTATCTGCTGGCGCTTATGGGGCTCGGGCAGGGGGATAAGTACATCTCAAGCCAGACAGCTCCGAGTGGTGCGTCTCGCTCGTTCCGATACCAGTCGTTCACCGATCGCTGGAAGGCCTCGGTTAACCTGTTGCGCGGGCTGGATAAGTACGGCTGCGCCACCTCGCTAATTCCTGCCGACCCTACAGCCGCCCCGGCATTCGCTGGCATCTGGATCGGGAAGGGCGGCTGCATGTGCGGGGGCAAGTGATGACGTACAAATCAGTTAAGCACGGACTGCCGCGCTCTTTCACCCACGTCTGGGTGATGACCGACACCGGGCGGGAGACTACCGGCTACGTTAAATCCGATGGCGAGTGGTTCATTAACTGCCCTCGCATCCGGGCGACTGGCGCGAAGGTGCTGAGGTGGAAAGAATGACAGAGCGAGTAAAGAAAGCGAGCGATAGCCGTTTATCGTTCATGTGCCCTGGGTGTGGAAGTCGCCATGTGGTGCAGATTGGCATTGGCAATGGTCCGCGATGGGGATGGAATGGCAGCGTTGATAAGCCGACGCTGACTCCAAGCGTTTTGGTTACTGGCTTCTTGCCCAGCGATGACCCAGAGGAGTTTGACGACGCCACGAAAGACAAACCGTTTACCTGCCATTCATTTGTGACAGATGGGCAGATTCAATATCTGAATGACTGCACACATAGCATGGCAGGCATGACGGTGCCGCTACCAGAGCTTTGAGGGGGTAGCAATGTCTAGCGTTGCAAACTGGTCATACACCGCCACGGCGACCATCTGGCGCAAGCTGGAAGGCAATGACGAATACGGCGATCCGCTGGGCTATGCCACACCTGAGCAAATCCTCTGTGACTACGAGGGAGGTCTCAGCAAGAAATTAGCTAGCCTGGGCGCCGAGATCGTCGTGAAGAATACCGTCTGGACCGAGTTCGCGCTGGCGGCGTCCGGTGATTATCTACTTATTGGTGCGTCGACCGAAGCTGACCCGGTTGTGGCCGGTGCCGACGAGGTGCGGCAGGTTATCCGTTACGCCGACACGTTCGAGCGACTGGCGGATGATTACGCCATCCTGACGGGAGTGTAGCCATGGGCATCAAAGTGAAAGGCATTAGCCAGGCGAAAAAGCACCTGAACGATGTCATCAATGACGTAAAGGGGCGCAAGGTAATCCGCGCATTGCAGTCGGCGATGATTCTTATCGGTGCCCGAGCGGCCTACTACACCCCGATCGACACCTCAACGCTGATTAACAGCCAGTTCCGGGAAATCGACGCTGGCGGCGTGCTCATTACCGGGCGCATCGGTTACTCAGCCAACTATGCGGCGTACGTTCATGAAGCATCAGGCAAGCTCAAAGGTCAGCCGCGCGCGCATTTCGGCGTGACCAGCAACCGTTCGTCAGTAGGCCCGCAGAAACCGAAAGAGTTCGGAGGCGGTACCGGAACTGGCAACTACTGGGACCCTCATGGTGAGCCGCAATTCCTAACCAAAGGCGCGAATGACGAGCGCGATAACGTTGATGCGGTGATGCGCAAGGAGCTTTCGTTATGACACCCATGATGCACGAACGGGTGCGCAACATGTTTGGCGATGCCGGGCTGACGACTGGGTTCACGGTACAGCAGTTGATGTACGACGACCCGAAAGACCTATCGAAGGCGATCATGGTGTTCAGACCAAACGGCGGGTCGAATATCCGAACCGATCTCGGATCTGAGTACCACGTCCTGGTCGACGTTGTCGGCGCGAAGGACAAGCGCAAAGACGCGCTTAATGCCGTGCAGCGAATTGTCGATTACGTCCAGGCGAACCCAATGGCTGACGAGTGCGTCGGTTACATCCAGAACATGGGCGCAATTCCCGCGCCGGTGCTCACAGAAGAAGGGCGAATAGTCTTCCGACTCCAGTTCGCCTGCACTTACGGCGAATAGCCATTCCAACCAAGTAACCCGCTCCGGCGGGTTTTCTTTTATACGTTAAAGAGGAGTTTCACATGGCTGATTGCCAGAACTCGAACGAACGCCTTTTCGGTGGCGCAGTCGTGCTGGAAGTTGCCGATGGCTGCCCGGACGTCAAACCACTTGAATCTGAGTGGCTGGCTCTGGCTGCCGGTACAACGAAGGGATTTGATTTCAACCCTAACACCACTACCAGCGATGCTGATGATGGCGGCGGATACGTTGAAACTATCGTCACCAATAGCGACTTTACTATCTCATTTGATGGTGAGGTGCGGGTGAAGGATAAGTTGGATCAGTATGGTTTTGGACGCTTCACCAAGTATTTCCATACGGAAGTAGCTGCACGTCGTCAGCCAGGTATCTGGGTTCGACTGGACTATGGCCCAGTAGAATTTATCGGTTACATGAATATTACCGCCCTTAACTCCAGTGGCGGGACGAACGATATCACCCCGTTCACCACTGAGTTTAAGGTTGGTGACGCAAGCACTATCGAGGTAAATGAAAATAACTCGGTAGCAGTGACTGGCGTGACGGTAACCCCGACAACCAGCACTGGCACGGCGGGCGGTACCAGCACCTTCACGGTGAACATCGCACCAACCGGTGCAACCAACAAAGACTTCACCGTAGCATCAACCGATCCAACCAAAGCCACTGCGACGGCATCAGGTACCACTGTTACCGTTACCCGCGTCGCCACCGGAAGCGCACAGATCATCATTAACACCGAAGACGGCAACTTTGTGGCCGTGCATACGGTTACTGTTACTTAACGGACATTCCAAAGGGCGGCGTGCTGCCCTTGATAATGACCGTTTACTGGAAGGCCTATGACTGCTTTAACCGATATTGGCGAATTCTCTGTCAGTGACAGCCGCACCGGCGGGAAAGACTACCTGCTCAGGCCATCATTCGAGGCAATGACCAGGATCGGCACTCCGGAAGAGATTGTGCGGGCCTATGCCACCATCCATGGGAATGATGTCGCTCAGCTGATTGAGGTGTGCGCTGGCACGCTGGGGCGGTTCCCAGAATGGATGGCTCCATCATTCAACCGCGCTGCTGAAAAGCTTTTATCAACGTGTATGCATGTTTTGCAGGCGTGCTGTGAGAGCGACCTGACGCCAATGATCGGCGAGTGGAAGGGCTGGCGGCATTGCGTAGTTTACCGCCCGGGCCAGATGCCGAAAAACGACATCATTGTGCTTGCTCAGCACCTTATTCAACACGGCGTTGTTGGCAAAGCAAAAGTGCGCCAGTTGCAGCGTCACGAGACTGGCGAGAGCACCACTGAATTTAAAGCATTCGACTACATCAGCGCTGCACGCAGCCACTTCGGCATGAACCGCGCAGAAGCATCTCAATTAACGATGACCGAATTTCAGATGCTGCTGGCGGCGAAATATCCTGATCAGAAAGGCTTCACTCGCGATGAGTACGACAGCATCGCCGACGAATACCTGGCTAAACAGGCCGCACGCAGGGCAAAAGCAAAGCAATAACCGGAGAATGACATGGCAGGTGAGAAGAACGCCGGTAGCATCGTTTATGAAATCAGCGCCGACGTTGAGCCGCTGCTGCAGGGCGGGAAACAGGCCATTGATGCTCTGGATAAACTGGATTCTGCGGCCCAGCAATCCGGCAAGGGAATGGATAACCTCGACCAAAGCACCTCGCAAACTGGTGCTGCATTCACCGAGCTGGCTGGTTACGCTAACTCCATGGATAACCAGCTGCGTAAGCTGAACACTAACGTGAGTGGCATTGCTCGGGCAATGGAAGAGGCGCGCAGTGGTACCGGTGGTGCAAGTAGCGAGTTCAGTCGTGCTGAGTCCATTGTTGAGGCGCTTGGTAACCAACTTGCTGTGCTTGACGAGGCTCAGGAAAACGGCGCCCGCAGCGCTGCAATTCTGGCAGCACAGCTGCGAGCCGGGTCAAAGGCTACCGATGAAGAAAAGCAGAAGATTGGAGAACTGACTGGTCGACTCTACGACATGAAAACAGGTGTCGAGAATGGAGCTAAGGGAACCGGTAAGTGGAAGTCCAGCATGCAGTCTGCTGGTTACCAGGTGCAGGACTTCATCGTTCAGGTGCAAGGCGGTCAGTCTGCACTAGTGGCCTTTGCTCAGCAGGGTTCTCAGTTGGCTGGCGCATTTGGCCCGGGTGGTGCAGTCGTCGGAGCATTCATTGCACTTAGTTCTGTGCTGGCTGGCGTCCTGATAACGTCTCTGAACGGCGGCAAGAATGCCATGGATGCGCTGAAAGATGCTGCTGAGGCGATGGATAAAGTCATCAACGTCTCTATTAACGGCGTGGCTGCACTCTCTGACAAATACGCCTACCTCGCCAAGACTAACGCTGAAGTAGCAACTCTGATGCGCAACCAGGCGCTTCTGGAGTACAACGAGGCGATCAACAAAATCCCGAAAGCTATCAGTGATGCATCAAGCTCTCTGCTGTCATTCGGTGATAAAGCTCTGTCTGCATTCTCCGGCGGGTATGCGTCGGTTGACGGGTTCAATGAGCGTCTGGCGTCGCTGGAGATCACCACTGATAACTATGCTGAGGCAGTCAAACAAGCATACGGTGCTGGTCAGGCGTTTCAGGCTACGGCGAACAGCATCGGTAACACTGTCGGTGCGGTTGCAGATAAGTTCGGCATCTCTGAGCAAAAGGCTTTTGAGTTCAGCAAGCAACTTTCTGATATTGCTAAAAACCCAACCCCGGAAGCGCTGCAAAAGCTAGCAACAGAGTTACAGAATACTCAAAGCTCAACAGAGAAGGGGCAGACGGCGCTTACAGCGTTCGTTGGCAAGCTTGTAGCGCTTTCCCGAGAGGCGGTCATTGCCAAGGGCAACGTTGCTGCACTGAAGGAGGAAACGGATAACCTGACGTCAGGGCAGAAGAATCTCATCAAGCAGTCAGAGCGCAATCTGGCGCTTTCGAAGTTACAGGGTGAGGCCCGCGCACGACTGCAGGCACAATACGCTGCCGAAGATGCCGGGTTTGCGAAGGATGATCCGCACGCTAAGCAAATGGAAGACGATGCTGCAGCCACGTACAAAAATACGCAGGCACAGAAGACGCTTCAGTCAGAGCAGAAGAAAGGCGCTTCCCAGGCTGATTCTATTGCTCAGAAACTGGCGAACTTGAAACAGCAGTCAGAGTTAGCTGCCGACTCAACAAACAAGCTGAGCCGGGAACAAGCGATCCTGAATGCTCAGCAGTCACTTGGTAAAGGCGCAACGAAGGAGCAGATCGCGCTGGCTGGGCAGTACGCCGCAACAAAATGGGACACTGCCAACGCCATTAAGGCGCAAGCTGCAGCAGAGAAACTCCTGCCAGAAGCGCGCGAGAACGCCAGTTACAAGCAGGATATAGAGGATCTGAATACCGCTCTGGCTGCGAAGAAAATCAGCCAGGAGCAATTCAATCAGACATCCGAGCGACTGGCAGCAACTCATCAGGCTAACCTTGCAAAAATCCAGGCTCAGCAGGCAGTGACGCCGCAGCAGGATGCAGTTGGTGGTGTTGACCCAGTGCAGCAACTGGCTAACGAAAACGCCCGCAATTTAGCGCTAATTCAGGCATTCGAACAGCAAGGGCTTATCACTCATCAGAACGCACTTATGTTGCGCGCTACTGCTGACAGGGAGTACGAACAGGCACGTATAGCAGCGCAATGGGAGATTTTCCGTAACCAGAGCGCAGGCAATGAAGCGCTGGCGGCGTCATTTGATGCACTGGCTGGTAATGCGTCCAATGCCTTAACCGGCATCATCACCGGGAGCATGTCAGCATCTGACGCTTTGCGATCGATCGGCAATACCGTCCTGAACAGCCTCATCAATACTTTCGTCCAGATGGGCGTTGAGTGGGTGAAGTCGGCAATCATGGGGCAGACAGCCACCACTGCAGCAGTTGCAGCATCAACTACGGCGCAGGCGGCTGGCATTGCCACCACGACGGCGACGTCTACGGCAGCGGCGGCAGCTACCACTGCGGCATGGACTCCTGCGGCCATCATGTCCTCCATTGCCTCGTTCGGTGGTGCGGTGGCGATCGGTATCGGCGCTATGGCTGGCATCCTGGCTCTGTCCGGTAAGCGCAAGAACGGCGGGCCGGTATCGGCTGGCGGGATGTATCAGGTCGGCGAAGGCGGCATGCCGGAGATTTACCAGGCCAGTACTGGCAAGCAGTACATGATCCCCGGCGATAACGGCAAGGTGATCAGCAATAAGGATATGAATGCTGGCGGTGGTGGTGGCGCTCCTGTTCTCAACATCTACAACTATTCATCCGCTTCTGTTGATGCTCAGGCAAAGCAGAACGGTGATGGTTCATGGACGCTTGAGGCATTTATCGCTGACATGAATAACGGTGGTCCTGCAAGCAGCGCCATTACCAGCAACATGAACGTTAAACGCACGCCAAGGGGGCAGGGCTGATGCCTATTATCGACTATCCCGACTGGCTGCCGCTGGCGCAGAAAGCCAGTAAAAACATGACGCTCGATACCGGGTTCCAGACCGATCAGCCAGCGGTAGGCCCGGCTATCTTTCAGAACCAGACCGATGACCTGAAAGTGACGTGGTCACTGACGTGGATCTTTACGTCGGCAGAGGAGCGCGCATTCCAGCAGTGGCTGCGCAGCCCTAACTACCTAAACCGTGGGCTAAATTGGTTCCGTATGAAGGTGAATCTCGGCGGCAGTGGGGTACAGTTGCAGGAACTCCACTTCACGCAGATGCCTGTTCAGACAAACATCACAAACGGCGTTGTTACATGGACTGGAACCGTGATTGCAAACCACCTCTACAACGCAGATGACGAATTCGACGACATCATTGTTGAGCTGCCGCCGCCGTGGGATTCGTGGCTGGATATCGTAGTTACTGGTTATCCGGACGGCCGCGATCCGGAATCACTACCGAGGGTGCCGTAATGCCGAGCTTCAGAGAGTACAAGCAGCAGCGGCCGACGCGCGGGCTGTACGACACCATCACGTTCTACCATCCATCCTTTGGCTATGTCCGCTTGGTCGACAAGCAGTTCTTTCCGAAGGTACTAGGAGGCCAGACGTACACGCCAGCGCGCTTTGAAATCGAAGAGAGTCAGCAGAGTGGTACGCCGGTGATCGACGCGACGGTGAAGTTAGGTCGGCTGTCGTCTGACATTAAAGCGCTGATGAAGCAGTGGAAGGGCGCGGCCCGGCTGACAGCCATCACTGCCACCAGGCAGATCTTCGACAGCGGCGACGTGTCTGTGCCGATTAAGTCCTGGCAGCTTTACGTCAAGACGGTGGACATCGACGCTGACTCCGCGTCAGTAACCCTGTCCGTCACCAACCCGCTGAACAACAACATCGGAAGGCTCTATGACCCAACGGAATATACTGGCCTGCAGTACCTCTGATTTTGTTCGGAAGGTGATCGGCGTGCCGTGGGCTAATCGTGCCTGTTCGTTCGAGAGGGTCGACTGCTGGGGACTGGTGGTGTTGTATTACCGTCACGTTCTCGGCATTGAGCTGCACCAGACTCCGGACTACGAAGCCGGTGAGGACTTCTTCACATGCTATCAAGGTGACGTAGTCTTCTGGCGCCAGGCCGATAAACCTGTCGAAGGCGGGATATTTGTCGGGTACCGCGGCGCGCAACCGACGCACGTTGGCCTGGTGATGAACCGGAAGGCGCTACACTCTCGGGGCGAGAACGGCAGCGTGCGCATGGACTCGTTGCTGGTCATTCAGCGGGCATTCACTAAAGTGGAGTATTTTTCTTATGGCGCTGGTTGAGATATCGAATTTTCCAGGAACGCCTAAGCTGCGTTGCAGGGTGCCAAACGGCACCCTTTTTTATGACTGGCTGTCGGCCAATGATGGCACCTTTCACCGTGATCTGCTGATCGTCCGTAACGGCGTGAGGTTAAATGATGATGATGAACTGGCGTTTGAACTGAGCGAACTGGACACTATCCAGATTTTCGACCAGCCAAAGGGCATCATTAGCGACATTCTCAGCCCAATCTTCAAAGTTGTTGGTGCTGTGTTTTCATTCCTTGCCCCGAAGCCAGCAATAGCCAATAACGGTGGAAACACTGTCGATTCTCCGAACAACAGTCTGACCGGGCAAACGAATACCGCAAGGGTATACAAAGCGAAGCCTGATATTTACGGGCAGGTCAGATCGTTTCCAGACTTGATTCAGGAATCGATGTTTGAATATGTACGCCAGAGTGAGAACGACGGCGGCCTGAAATACGTCACTGAGTGGATGTGTATCGGTATCGGTAAGTATGACTATGAGTCTGTTCGTTACTCAGAGTCGAGTCTCGGATCGATGGCCGGTGCTGAGTATCAGTTTTATCAGCCTGGTGAGGTAATACCGACTATTAACGAGGGCTATTCGTTCGACGATGTCGACGGGCAGGAGATGCCAGGGCCAAACGAAAGCGACAATTTCCCGGTAGAATCGGCTACTGCCAATAGCGTGGTTAGTGGTGATTATGCTGGCGGCCAGATAGCGATGAAAATCGTCAAGCAGGCTGAGTTCGACTACTTCATGGGGCTGGCACTTCCACACTCCGTCACCTTTACTATCAACGTCACTTATGACACGACATCAGGCAGTATTACTGAAGATGTGCTTTTCTCTGGAACGTTAATTTCTGCTGTGCAGAGTGATGATGGTTCTGTGATAAACCCTGTTAAGTGGTACACGTTCACCATGACAGATTTGCAGGGGCCACCTACCGTTCCATCTACAGCCACCATCAACACAACGAAATTTATTCTCAACGATAATGAGGCGCTTGTTGTGGGGCCTTTCTTCTCACCGGTTGAATCAACAGAGCTTTGGCTGCATACACAGTCATCACTGGGGGGCGGTAACTGGACTGACTGGACGGTGACAATCTGGAAAATCGACGACGATTACAATCAGATCCCCGGCACACAACAAACCTTTACCTATCACCAGGGAACGCCTCATAAGTCGACCAGCGAAGTGTTTTATCGCACTGATAAAATAATTCCAGCGGGAGGGTTTGGTAAATATGCCATCAATTTCCAGCGGACAAACAACTCCAATGATGCGTCAATTCTTAAGGTTGAGGAGATACACGCTGTCAACATCAGAAGCAACGTAGTTCATCCGACTGATACGTTGGTTCGCGTCAAGGTGCGGGCAACAGAAAACGCATTAGGAAGCCGTGACCGCAAATACAATACTCTGGTAACTCGCCAGACTATCAGTTACGACCTGATGACACAGACCGTCGATCACACATTGCGTCCATCGCGTTCCTTTGCTGACGCGGTTGCACATACCTGGCTCGTAATGGGCAGCCAGCCAGAAAGCAGCATTGACCTCTACGGACTGTATTCGATTGCTGAAAGCCTGCCTGACGAACGGCTGGGTTACTTCGACTACACCTTCGATGATGAAAACGACTCGCTGGGCGACAGGGTGCAGGCGATCTGTAATGCAGCGTCTGTTATGGCGTACTGGGATGACGGTGTACTGACATTCACCCGCGATCAGAAAGTCGGTTACCCGGCAGCAGTGTTCAACCGGGCAAACATGAAAACGGACGAATACAAAATGACGTATGAGGCCACGCTGCCAGGCGGTTACGACGGTGTTCAGGTCTCCTACGTTCACCCGACTACGAACAACAAGACGTACATCAACTATCGTGTTCTGAACGGCGTTATCGTCGAGCAGGAAGCGGAGAACCCAAACAAGCTCGAGATAGTAGGATTCCGTAACGAGTACCAGGCTCGTGAGCGAGCGCTACGCGAAACAAAGCGCCTGATTTACTCACGTGTGAAGATGAACGCCAAGGTGTTCGAGGACGGAATTATCCAGGTTGGAAGCGTCATTCAGATGCCGGACATCTACGACAGCAACCAGCAACAGGGTTACATCACCGGTCGCACCGGGAATGACTTCGACACCAGTGAGCCGATCACATTTACTGGAGATATGTATGTGCTTGTCACCGACAACATGGGTAACCCGACACTGCGCCATCCGGCTACGGCCCGCAGCGATACAAAGTACGGATTCACCGCGGCTATCCCTAACATTCAGCTCAACATATGGAACGGAGACACTGTGCAGCTACCATCGCGCTATCTGATCGCGACAGTGGAAGAGCTGGACAGTCAGCTATGGACGGTCAATAGCATCAAACCGAACACAGATAACACGGTATCTCTGACCGTCTCAGAGTACAGCGACTCAGTCTACGAATAATACCTTATCCAAATACCACAACCCGGCCACCGAGCCGGGTTTTTTTATGGAAAAAATATGAGCACTACACCAACTAACCTGCCGGTTCCGAGCGAAAAGCCGCAAGATCTGAAATTCAACGCCGGGAAAATTGATGAATTTGTTACGTCAATGGCCCAGCAGTACATCGATCGTTTTGGGAATGCACATTATACGATTGAAGGACTTAAGCAGCTAACTCTCCAGCATATCTACAATCTCGGATGGAGTCTTGCAGGAACATTTCAGGGAGGGGGAACAGTAACCGCTGCTGGTGATGTATTGCAGGACACGTCAACAAATGTCTGGTATCGATGGGATGACCTGACAACATTGCCAAAAACGGTTCCGGCAGGCTCTACGCCAGAATCATCAGGTGGGACAGGTGAAGGAAAATGGCAGCCGGTAGATATTAGTGATGTTTTGAGAAAAGATTTAGCCGCCGGAACAGGTTCACTTCTTGTTGGATATAACCTCAATCAACCATCATCAAAATTAACCACTGTAGACAGAAAACTCAGAAACTCTATCGATTTGGCTGCTGATTTTGTCCCTGGCGGAGTGATTAGCGGGCAACCGGATCTGACAGCAAACCTGCAGGCCGCAATCGTTGCTGCTCACACGTTAGGGATTCCTGAGGTAACAATAGTTGGTGATTTCTACATTTCGAATACGGTATTGTTATATCCTGGCGTAACGTTGAAGGGGGGAGGTTACGATAAGACTCTAATCCGTGCCTCATCAACTTTTCCCGTCGGAAACACAATGATCAGGTCACATAGACCATCTGGATGGGTTCCTGGATGCAATAATATTGGAATTAAGGACGTATATCTCGTCGGTCGTGCAGCCAAGGATATTCATGCCATAGATTTTGGTGATTGTAACTACTTTCATTTATATAGGTTAAGAGCTGATCTTTTCGATAAAGCAATTTCTTTTAACAGATGGATTGATGAGGGCAGGACAGGAACTTCACCAAACCTAACTTATCCGCGTGCTTTATTTCCATCATTAGGTGGGCAAGTATATTTTGGTAAGATTGAAATGTGCGCCGCTATTAATTGCGTTAGGGCATTATATTATGCAGGTGTATATAATCGTAATACTGAAATCAGTTGTACGTGGTCATCTTGCGCATTAGCTTATGACCTAAGTAATGAGCGTGGTGTATACGAAACAAACACAT
Organism: Citrobacter sp. Cf072; assembly: GCF_030334485.1. Taxonomy (NCBI): domain Bacteria; kingdom Pseudomonadati; phylum Pseudomonadota; class Gammaproteobacteria; order Enterobacterales; family Enterobacteriaceae; genus Citrobacter; species Citrobacter sp. Cf072. The sequence goes on from NZ_JAOWDX010000038.1 coordinate 150,008, forward strand.
TTATATCTACAAACGTTGAAGGTTGCGAAGAGGTATGGACATGGTTTTATAGCATAAATTCCCCTTATGCTAATACATGGATTACGATGTCTATCGATAATAGTAACGAATTTACTTGTCAGGCTCGCGATGGAGGAAGGCAAACATTCATCAACCTTTCATTATTTCCATACAACGATCCAAACAAAGTTAACTGGATTCTTGATAATCCAAACGGGCATAGAAGTACCGTCGTTGGTACTGATATAGGTGAAAATTTGGGCGATTATCAACTAAAAACCCAGTTTCGTGAAGAAATACATAGCATGGTGGGTTTTTATAATAAGATATTTGCTTCTGGGTCGTTATCATCAACGATTGCAGCAAATGGCGGAACATATAACACATCTGTTTTAGTTCCTGGGCTACCTTCAGGATCCGCAGTAAGTTGGACTCTGGGTAATCTATATCCTGGTATAGTTGTACAAGTAGCGTCAATATTAGCAGGTGCGGTTAATGTTCAAGTTGTCAATATTTCATCTAGTTCTATTACTATTAACACTAACATTCAAATTACAGGTATATCAAAAAGTTTCTTATAAGATATATCATCGATGCTCAAATTAGTTAGTAATGAGGCATGCCAAATTTATTGGCATGCCTTCAATTTACTTAAAGTAAATAATTGATATATTATTGTATACGTAATAATTATATACATTGTTTGATGTTGCTGGATTCAAGGATGCTATATTAGCACGTATAAAGTCAATTTCCTTATCAGAAGCAAATTGTTTCCTTGGCATTCCATTTGCTAACAATGTATACCTTCCACCATCATATCCACCTCTAAATACTACAGGTAACAAGTCTTCTATGATTGGGAAAGATCTTAGTGCTGGTATTGTCCTTGGTGCGTGGCTTGGCTTGCCTATGATGGCTATTTTTTCACCTGATCCATATTGTTGCATATCAAATATTATAGATTTTGATATGGAATCAGCTTGACTAATCTCAAATTTTGATGCATTTAAAGTAGTAGAGCACAAAACCAATTGAGGTATAAGTAGGAACAAACAAACTGGTATGGCAATTATATTACTGGCTCTAACTTTATGTAATACAATGATAGGAAGTACTAAGAAAACAGAAAGACCACAAAAAACTCTAGGGAAGAATGATGCGAACTTACCAAAATATACTATCCCACATATAGAGAATGCACATGTAATTACAGCAATAAAATAAAAAATCAGGATGTAAACATCTCTGTTTTTCAGTGAGCTGTGAATAACATACGCCAGCGACACAATATAAGCGAAAGTGATTGGATATAATAACCCGCTTCCTAAAAGTTTTTTCACATATATTAGTGATGTGCTTATATTATTAATAAATATATTCACACCTTCAATGGATGGATCAATGGCTTTATTAAACTCAGTGAAATGGGCATTCAATGGAATAAATTTCAATATAAAAGCATATATCGCATAAGATAAAACAAAAATAATTGCACTATGCAAAATTGAAATTATTGATTTTTTTAAATCTCGGGTTTTGCAGTAGGCAACATAAGCATATATAGAAGTAAAGCCAATAAAAACATTAACAGATGACTGGTATAGACAAAAAGATGAAACCAGTGATATTACTGTTAATACAGACCAAATCCATTTATTATCTCTATTCAATGCAAATGGAAGTGATGATAAAACCATGGCCAGAAGCATAAATGCTCCGTCAAATCTAAATAATAGATTTGAAATAAAGAAGGTGTTGGATAAAAATATAATTGGTATAATGTATTTAAAACTTCCTTCTTCATCGCAAAAGTTTTCTACTACTTTGTAAAAAACAAAAGAAAATAAAATTGAAGATGTCAGTAATGGTATAGGGTAAACATCTGGAAGATATGATGAATTTAATGGCAAAAATATCCTGTAAAAAATATCTGCCAAAGGTCGCCCATCATCACCCCATAAAAAATAAGCATCTACAACTCTGAATAAATCATCTCCATAATAAATGTCTGCAATTATAAATTGCAAAATATAAGCCATTACGCTAAATAAAATTAAAAACTTCCAGTCCTTAATCATTTTTTAATCACCATCTTTTTTAAAATGTACCTAGGCCTTGATTTCGACTCCACATAAATTCTACCTATATACTCACCAAGAACTCCAATTCCAATTAATTGAACTCCACCAAGGAAAAGTATAGACACTAACAGAGATGGATATCCTCTGACAGGGTTACCAAATGCTAATGTGTCAACAATCATCCATGCACCATACATGAAAGAAATCCCAGCTACTACAATTCCTATGTATGTCCACATGCGGAGAGGGAAAGTTGAAAAACTTGTGATCCCCTCAAGAGCAAGATTCCAAAGTTTCCAGCCGTTAAATTTTGAATCTCCAGCCACACGCTCAGCTCTGGCATATTCAACAACGTCAGTTTTTCCTCCTACCCAGCTAAGAATACCTTTCATGAAGAGATTACGCTCTGGCAATTGCTTTATGTTCTCAACTACGTCACGTGACATTAGTCTAAAATCGCCAACATTTTCCTCAATTTTAGGAGTGCTTATCTTGTTGTGTAGTTTGTAAAACCACTCTGCTGTCTTGCGCTTGAGTCTGCCATCTGTAGAACGGTCTGTGCGTTTTGCCAATACCATGTCGGCACCGGATTTCCATTTCTCAATGAGTCGAGGGATGACATCTATTGGGTCCTGCAAATCAACATCAATCGGGATTATTGCGTCTCCGGTTGCATGATCGAGGCCTGCGAAAAGTGCTGGCTCTTTTCCAAAGTTCCTGGTGAATGATAATGGCATTACTAGAGAGTCAGAAACTGCCAGTGCATTGATTATTGACTCTGTATTGTCCTTACTTCCATCATTGATGAATATTATCTCAACTTCGTATGGTTTCAGATCTTCAAATTCTCTAACGGTTTTATAAAAAATTGGTATGGTGGCTTCTTCATTGAAGACAGGAACAACCAAAGAAATTTTCATTTCGCATCCCTAAAGACTATGAACTTAGAATAAATAAAACCGCACACCAGACTGATGGCGGAGAAAGCGATTAATGTAATGATAGGTGCTAGGCCGGATTTGTCAGCACCCCAACCAACAGCGGCACTCAGGGTTCCCATGAACCCGACATACAGCATATAGCGTAGTGTGGTAGTCGATGACTTAAACGTGAACCTTGCGTTAGCGAAGAAGCTGAACGATACAGCGACAACGAATCCGGAAAAGTTGCCAAGCGCCTGCCCCGTATGAAATGCGTATATGCAAATAGCGAAAACCACCCAGTGAATTAGAGTGTTAATGACACCTATTGTTGTGTACTTAGCGAATAGCTTTATCATTATAAAAATCAGTGAATTCCTAAAGATAGGGAGTTTATCATCTGAAAGGGCAGCGATCGACCTATGAAATTCAGGTGTAAGACAAAAAAAGGCACACACAAAGCTTTGCATCGGTTTGCAAGGCTTTGTGCTGCTCTCACTTAGCCGATAGCATCCATTGTTGCAAGACAATTTGAATCAATGTGAAACAGAGTGGTGCAATCACCACTTTTTTAGTGTTACCATCATTTTACCGGGTGAGGGACTGAGGATGTCAGTTTTTCATTTGTGTACCAGATTGTGTACCAATTTAGCGATTGTTGGTTAGATGGTTACACAACTTACTGTAAACAAATAAATTTTCTCTTTGTATGTGATCTTACGTGTGGGTCACCACTGCAAATAAGGATATAACATGCCTGTTATTACTCTTCCTGATGGCAGCCAACGCCATTACGACCACGCTGTAAGCCCCATGGATGTTGCGCTGGACATCGGTCCAGGCCTGGCGAAAGCCACTATTGCTGGCCGTGTTGACGGTGAGCTGGTAGATGCTTCCGATCTGATTGAGCATGATGCGAAGCTCTCCATCATCACCGCGAAGGATGAAGAAGGTCTGGAGATCATTCGTCACTCCTGTGCGCACCTGTTAGGGCACGCGATCAAACAACTCTGGCCGCACACCAAAATGGCGATCGGACCGGTTGTTGATAACGGTTTTTACTACGATATCGATCTTGACCGTACGTTAACCCAGGAAGACGTCGACGCGCTTGAGAAGCGGATGCACGAGCTCGCTGAGAAAAACTACGATGTCATTAAGAAGAAAGTCAGCTGGTACGAAGCGCGTGAAACCTTCGTGAAGCGTGGCGAGACCTATAAAGTCTCCATTCTTGATGAAAACATTGCCCATGATGACAAGCCTGGCTTGTACCATCATGAAGAATATGTCGATATGTGCCGTGGCCCGCACGTGCCGAATATGCGTTTCTGCCATCACTTCAAACTGATGAAGACCGCTGGGGCATACTGGCGTGGCGACAGCAATAACAAGATGCTGCAGCGTATTTATGGTACTGCATGGGCAGATAAAAAAGCCCTGAATGCCTACCTGCAACGTCTGGAAGAAGCGGCCAAACGCGACCACCGTAAAATCGGCAAGCAGCTTGACCTGTATCACATGCAGGAAGAAGCGCCGGGTATGGTGTTCTGGCACAACGATGGCTGGACTATCTTCCGTGAACTGGAAGTCTTTGTTCGCTCAAAACTGAAAGAATACCAGTATCAGGAAGTGAAAGGTCCGTTCATGATGGACCGCGTGCTGTGGGAAAAAACAGGTCACTGGGACAACTACAAAGATGCGATGTTCACCACCTCTTCTGAGAACCGTGAATACTGCATTAAGCCAATGAACTGCCCTGGCCACGTACAGATCTTTAATCAGGGTCTGAAATCCTATCGCGATCTGCCGCTGCGTATGGCTGAGTTTGGTAGCTGCCACCGTAATGAACCGTCAGGTGCGCTGCATGGCCTGATGCGTGTTCGTGGCTTCACTCAAGATGATGCGCATATCTTCTGTACTGAAGAGCAGATTCGTGATGAAGTTAACGCGTGCATTCGTATGGTCTACGATATGTACAGCACCTTTGGCTTCGAGAAAATCGTCGTCAAACTGTCCACTCGCCCCGAAAAACGTATCGGTAGCGATGAAATGTGGGACCGTGCTGAAGCTGACCTGGCCGTTGCGCTGGAAGAAAACAACATCCCGTTTGAGTTCCAACTGGGTGAGGGCGCGTTCTACGGTCCGAAAATTGAATTTACCCTGTATGACTGCCTCGATCGTGCATGGCAGTGCGGTACTGTACAGCTGGACTTCTCCCTGCCGTCCCGTTTAAGCGCCTCTTACGTTGGCGAAAACAACGAACGTCAGGTGCCGGTTATGATTCACCGTGCAATTCTTGGGTCGATGGAACGTTTCATCGGTATCCTGACCGAAGAGTTCGCTGGCTTCTTCCCGACCTGGCTTGCGCCGGTTCAGGTTGTGGTCATGAACATCACCGATTCTCAGTCTGAATACGTTAACGAATTAACGCAGAAACTACAAAATGCGGGTATTCGTGTAAAAGCAGACTTGAGAAATGAGAAGATTGGCTTTAAAATCCGCGAGCACACTTTACGTCGTGTCCCTTACATGTTGGTCTGTGGCGACAAAGAGGTAGAAGCAGGCAAAGTTGCCGTGCGCACCCGTCGTGGCAAAGACTTGGGCAGCCTGGACGTAAATGAAGTGATTGAGAAGCTGCAACAAGAGATTCGCAGCCGCAGTCTTCAACAACTGGAGGAATAAGGTATTAAAGGCGGAAAACGAGTTCAAACGGCACGTCCGAATCGTATCAATGGCGAGATTCGCGCCCTGGAAGTTCGCTTAACAGGTCTGGAAGGCGAAGCTTTGGGTATTGTGAGTCTGAGAGAAGCGATCGAAAAAGCTGAAGAAGCTGGAGTAGATTTAGTTGAAATCAGCCCTAACGCCGAACCGCCAGTTTGTCGTATTATGGACTACGGCAAGTTCCTTTATGAAAAGAGTAAGTCTTCTAAGGAACAGAAGAAAAAGCAAAAAGTTATCCAGGTTAAGGAAATTAAATTCCGTCCTGGCACCGACGATGGCGATTACCAGGTAAAACTCCGCAGCCTGGTACGCTTTCTGGAAGATGGCGATAAGGCTAAGATCACGCTGCGTTTTCGCGGTCGTGAGATGGCCCACCAACAGATCGGTATGGAAGTGCTCAACCGCGTCCGTGACGATCTGAGTGAACTGGCAGTAGTCGAATCCTTCCCTACGAAGATCGAAGGCCGCCAGATGATCATGGTGCTCGCTCCTAAGAAGAAACAGTAAGGCCTTCAAGTAGCAATGTCTGTGGAGCCTACGGGTTCCACAGCCGTTGTTCGCCTACGTTTCGTTTATTAACAATGCGAAGTGGAAGTTATTAAAATGCCAAAAATTAAGACCGTACGCGGTGCTGCTAAGCGTTTCAAAAAAACCGGTGGTGGTGGATTTAAGCGTAAGCACGCAAACCTGCGTCATATTCTGACCAAAAAATCTACTAAGCGTAAACGTCACCTGCGTCCAAAAGGCCTCGTGTCTAAAGGCGATCTGGGTCTGGTTATCGCGTGCCTGCCGTACGCATAAGCCGTTAACGTTTAATTCATTTTTTTACTAAGAATATAGATACAGGAGAGCACATATGGCTCGCGTAAAACGTGGTGTAGTTGCCCGTGCACGTCACAAGAAAATTTTGAAACAAGCTAAAGGCTACTACGGTGCGCGTTCTCGCGTATACCGCGTTGCCTTCCAGGCTGTTATCAAAGCTGGTCAGTACGCTTATCGTGACCGTCGTCAGAAAAAGCGTCAGTTCCGTCAACTGTGGATTGCGCGTATCAACGCAGCAGCACGTCAGAACGGTATTTCTTACAGCAAATTCATCAACGGCCTGAAAAAAGCCTCTGTTGAAATCGACCGTAAGATCCTGGCTGACATCGCAGTATTCGACAAAGTAGCGTTCACCGCTCTGGTCGAAAAAGCGAAAGCAGCTCTGGCATAAGCCGGTGAAAAGAGGGAGCCTGGCTCCCTCTCTTTTATTTGCAGTACAATCAATTAGTTGACAATTTATCCGTAAGCCTTTTCAATAAAGGTTGTCCGGTTTTTACCACACAAGGTAACGCAAGCATGAATGCTGCTATTTTCCGCTTCTTCTTTTACTTTAGCACCTGAAATCAGGAGGCTTGCGCGTGAAAGAAGAAACGGAAAACAGCGCCTAAAAGCCTCCCTGGTGGAGGCTTTTTTTATACGCGTCATCCTTCAAGTTGTCTCTGTATTGGCTGCATTCGCTCTTTTGCTGCGTTGATACAACTTGAATGATTTTGCGTATATATGAGCGACTAGTGAATATCGCAACATAACGAGGAAAACCATGTCACATCTCGCAGAGCTGGTTGCCAGTGCAACGGCCGCCATTAACCAGGCTTCAGATGTTGCCGCGTTAGACAATGTCCGCGTCGAATATTTGGGCAAGAAAGGGCACCTGACCCTTCAGATGACAACCCTGCGCGAACTGCCGCCAGAAGAGCGCCCGGCAGCAGGTGCGGTGATAAACGAAGCCAAAGAGCAGGTGCAGCAAGCGCTGAACGCGCGTAAGGCCGAATTAGAAAGTGCTGCCCTGAATGCTCGTCTGGCAGAAGAAACTATCGATATCTCCCTGCCAGGGCGTCGTATCGAAAACGGCGGTCTGCATCCTGTAACGCGTACAATTGACAGGATTGAAAGTTTCTTTGGTGAGCTGGGCTTTACCGTGGCGACTGGTCCGGAAATCGAAGATGACTATCATAACTTCGATGCGCTGAACATTCCTGGCCATCATCCGGCGCGCGCTGACCACGACACTTTCTGGTTTGACGCGACGCGTTTGCTGCGTACGCAGACTTCCGGCGTGCAGATCCGCACCATGAAGGAAAAACAGCCGCCGATCCGTATTATCGCCCCGGGCCGTGTATATCGTAACGATTACGATCAGACTCACACCCCGATGTTCCATCAGATGGAAGGGCTGATTGTTGATACCAACATCAACTTCACCAACCTGAAAGGCACGCTGCACGATTTCCTGCGCAACTTCTTTGAAGAAGACCTGCAGGTTCGTTTCCGTCCTTCCTACTTCCCGTTCACTGAACCTTCTGCGGAAGTAGACGTGATGGGCAAAAACGGTAAGTGGCTGGAAGTACTGGGTTGCGGGATGGTTCACCCGAACGTGCTGCGTAATGTTGGCATCGATCCGGAAATCTACTCGGGCTTTGCATTTGGTATGGGGATGGAGCGTCTGACCATGCTGCGTTACGGTGTTACCGATCTGCGTTCTTTCTTCGAAAACGATCTGCGTTTCCTCAAACAGTTTAAATAAAGGCAGGATAAAACAATGAAATTCAGTGAACTGTGGTTACGCGAATGGGTAAACCCGGCGATTGATAGCGATGCTCTGTCAAACCAAATCACAATGGCGGGTCTGGAAGTTGACGGTGTGGAACCTGTTTCCGGTGCGTTCAACGGCGTTGTGGTGGGTGAAGTGGTTGAATGTGGCCAGCACCCGAACGCTGACAAACTGCGTGTCACCAAAGTGAATGTAGGCGGTGACCGTCTGCTGGATATCGTCTGCGGTGCGCCAAACTGCCGTCAGGGGTTGAAAGTGGCTGTGGCAACCGTTGGTGCCGTTCTGCCGGGCGATTTCAAAATCAAAGCCGCGAAACTGCGCGGTGAGCCGTCTGAAGGTATGCTGTGCTCATTCTCTGAGCTGGGTATTTCCGACGATCATAACGGGATTATCGAACTGCCGGCCGATGCGCCAATTGGCACCGATATCCGTGAATACCTGAAGCTTGACGACAACACTATCGAAATCAGCGTCACGCCGAACCGCGCCGACTGCTTAGGCATTATCGGTGTCGCACGTGATGTTGCTGTGCTGAACAAAGCTCCGCTGGTTGAGCCGGAAATCGCGCCTGTAGCGGCAACCATTAGCGACGTCCTGCCGATTCAGGTTGAAGCCGTGGAAGCCTGTCCACGCTATCTGGGCCGCGTGGTTAAAGGCATCAATGTTAAAGCGCCGACCCCGCTGTGGATGAAAGAAAAACTGCGTCGTTGCGGTATTCGTTCAATCGATGCCGTGGTTGACGTGACTAACTATGTGCTGCTCGAACTGGGCCAGCCGATGCACGCATTCGACAAAGACCGCATTGAAGGCGGAATTGTTGTCCGTATGGCAAAAGAGGGTGAGACCCTGGTATTGCTGGATGGCAGCGAAGCGAAGCTGAATGCGGATACGCTGGTGATTGCGGACCATAACAAAGCGCTGGCGATGGGCGGCATCTTTGGTGGCGAACATTCCGGCGTGAATGATGAAACGCAAAACGTCCTGCTGGAATGTGCATTCTTCAGCCCGCTGTCTATTACCGGTCGCGCACGTCGTCACGGTCTGCACACCGATGCTTCTCACCGCTATGAGCGTGGTGTCGATCCGGCTCTGCAACATAAGGCCATCGAACGTGCAACGCGCCTGCTGATCGATATCTGCGGCGGCGAAGCGGGTCCAGTCATTGACGTGACGAACGAAGACACGCTGCCAAAACGCGCAACCATTACGCTTCGTCGTAGCAAACTGGATCGTCTGATCGGACACCATATTGCGGATGAGCAGGTGAGCGACATTCTGCGTCGTCTGGGTTGTGACGTGACGGAAGGGCAGGATGAGTGGAAAGCGGTCGCGCCGAGCTGGCGTTTCGATATGGAAATCGAAGAAGACCTGGTCGAAGAAGTCGCCCGCGTATACGGTTATGACAATATCCCGAACACGCCGATTCAGGCGGGTCTTATCATGGGTACGCATCGTGAAGCGGATTTGTCGCTGAAACGTGTAAAAACCATGCTGAATGACAAAGGCTACCAGGAAGTAATTACCTACAGCTTCGTCGACCCGAAAGTCCAGTCGCTGCTGCACCCGGGTGAAGAAGCGCTGCTGCTGCCAAGCCCAATTTCTATTGATATGTCGGCTATGCGTTTGTCCCTGTGGACCGGCTTGCTGTCTACGGTAGTGTATAACCAGAACCGTCAGCAGAACCGCGTACGTATTTTTGAAACGGGTTTACGTTTCGTACCGGATACACAGGCCAATCTCGGGATCCGTCAGGATCTGATGCTGGCGGGCGTGATCTGCGGTAACCGTCATGATGAACACTGGAATCTGGCAAAAGAGACCGTTGATTTCTATGATCTGAAAGGCGATCTGGAAGCGGTTCTCGACCTGACCGGCAAACTGGCAGACATTCAGTTCAAAGCTGAAGCGAATCCAGCACTGCATCCGGGTCAGTCTGCGGCGATTTATCTGAAAGGTGAACGTATTGGTTTCATTGGGGTTGTTCATCCTGAACTGGAACGTAAACTGGATCTGAACGGTCGCACTCTGGTGTTTGAACTGGAGTGGAATAAGCTCGCAGACCGCGTGGTGCCTCAGGCGCGTGAAGTTTCTCGCTTCCCGGCGAACCGTCGCGACATCGCGGTTGTTGTGGCCGAAAACGTTCCCGCTGCGGATATTTTATCCGAGTGTAAGAAAGTTGGCGTAAATCAGGTAGTTGGCGTAAACTTATTTGACGTGTACCGCGGTAAGGGTGTTGCGGAGGGTTATAAGAGCCTCGCTATCAGCCTGATCCTTCAGGATACCAGCCGTACACTTGAAGAAGAGGAGATTGCCGCTACCGTCGCCAAATGTGTAGAGGCATTAAAAGAGCGATTCCAGGCATCATTGAGGGATTGAACCTATGGCGCTTACAAAAGCTGAAATGTCAGAATATCTGTTTGATAAGCTTGGGCTTAGCAAGCGGGATGCCAAAGAACTGGTCGAGCTGTTTTTCGAAGAGATCCGTCGTGCTCTGGAAAATGGTGAGCAGGTAAAACTCTCTGGTTTTGGTAACTTCGATCTGCGTGATAAGAATCAACGTCCGGGCCGTAACCCGAAAACGGGCGAAGATATTCCCATTACAGCACGGCGCGTGGTGACCTTCAGACCCGGACAGAAGTTAAAAAGCCGGGTCGAAAACGCAACGCCCAAAGAAGAGTGATTTAACGATCCGTTAAGTCACTTGCTCTGCCATCAAAGCGGCAGCGCAAACCATGATATATAACTAAAAAGGCCGCTCTGCGGCCTTTTTCCTTTTCACTACCGAATCAGCACCGTAGAATCACCTTCATCTCTTTTCAGCAGAATGGAAAACATGCTGACTTTCGCCCATCAACAGCAGCGTCGAAATGTGCGCTGGATACTGTCACTGTCAGTACTTATGCTACTGGCAACGATTCTAAGCTTGTGTGCAGGAGAACAATGGATCGCTCCCGGCGACTGGTTCAGCGCCCGCGGCGATCTGTTCGTCTGGCAAATCCGACTTCCCCGTACCCTTGCCGTTTTGCTGGTAGGCGCTGCGTTGGCCTTATCAGGCGCAGTGATGCAAGCTCTCTTTGAAAATCCGCTCGCCGAGCCGGGATTATTAGGCGTGTCTAACGGCGCGGGAGTCGGGCTTATCGCGGCGGTGCTGCTGGGGCAGGGGCAACTTCCCGGCTGGGCATTGGGCCTTTGCGCCATTGCCGGGGCGCTGATTATCACGCTCATACTGCTACGTTTCGCCCGCCGTCATTTGTCTACCAGCCGTCTGCTGCTGGCAGGGGTGGCGCTGGGGATTATCTGTAGCGCGCTGATGACATGGGCCATCTACTTCTCCACATCATTTGACTTACGACAGCTGATGTACTGGATGATGGGGGGCTTCGGTGGCGTAGACTGGCATCAGGCCTGGCTCATGGTGGCGTTGATTCCGGTACTGGTGTGGATCTGCTGTCAGTCGCAGCCGATGAATATGCTGGCATTAGGAGAGACGTCTGCTCGTCAACTGGGGCTGCCCCTATGGTTCTGGCGCAACCTGCTGGTGGTCGCCACAGGCTGGATGGTCGGCGTGAGCGTGGCTCTGGCAGGGGCGATTGGTTTTATTGGGCTTGTGATCCCGCATATTTTGCGACTGTGCGGCCTCACCGATCACCGTGTTTTATTGCCAGGTTGTGCGTTGGCTGGTGCAATCGCATTACTGTTTGCTGATGTTGTCGCGCGTCTGGTGCTGGCCTCGGCTGAGTTACCTATCGGCGTGGTGACGGCCACCATGGGCGCACCGGTATTTATCTGGCTATTGTTAAAAGCCGCGCGCTAGAACGCGTTGGTTCGGTCTATGATTAAAAACTGAAAATCCACCTGTTGTTCTGGAGATGCTATGCAAAACACTATCCTTGATACAGAAGTGACGACCATCGACGGCGAGGTTACCTCACTGCAGCCGTATTCCGGAAATGTGCTGTTAATCGTCAACGTTGCTTCAAAATGTGGACTGACGCCGCAGTACGAGCAACTGGAGAATCTGCAGAAAACCTGGCACCAACAGGGCTTCAGCGTTCTTGGTTTCCCTTGCAATCAGTTTCTGGGCCAGGAGCCGGGCAGCGAAGAGGAAATAAAAACGTACTGCAGTACCACCTGGGGCGTAACTTTCCCGATGTTCAGCAAAATTGACGTCAACGGCGAGGGACGCCATCCGCTGTATCAGAAGCTGATTGATGCCGCGCCAACGGCCGTTGCACCTGCGGATAGTGGGTTCTATGAGCGAATGGCGAGCAAAGGTCGTGCGCCGCTCTACCCGGACGATATTCTGTGGAATTTCGAGAAGTTTTTAGTGGGTCGCGATGGAAAAGTGCTGCAACGATTCTCACCGGATATGACGCCTGAGGATCCCATTCTGGTGCAAACCATCAAGCAGGCGCTGGCAAACTAATGTCTCGATTGATGCAGCTACAGGACGTCGCGGAATCGACCCGTCTTGGCCCGCTTTCTGGTGAGATAAAAGCAGGAGAGATCCTGCATTTAGTGGGACCAAACGGTGCCGGAAAAAGTACGCTGTTGGCGCGTATGGCGGGTCTGACGAACGGAGAGGGCAGCATCACTTTTGGTGATATGCCGTTGGAGGAATGGCCGGCTGCCAGGCTGGCGCAATATCGTGCCTATCTTGCGCAACAGCAAAATCCGCCGTTTGCGATGCCGGTCTGGCATTTTCTGACGCTGCATCAACCCGACAAAGCACGTACCGATCTGTTACAGGAGGTCGCCGATGCGCTCGGCTTGGGAGATAAACTGGGGCGCGGCGTGAACCAACTCTCCGGCGGTGAGTGGCAGCGTGTGCGCCTGGCTGCGGTTATCCTGCAGATTTGTCCACAAGCGAATCCATTAGGTCAGCTTTTACTCCTGGATGAGCCGATGAACAGTCTGGACGTCGCGCAACAAAACGCACTGGATCGATTGTTGAGTCAGCTGTGTTTGCAGGGCATAGCGATTGTGATGAGTAGTCACGACCTTAATCACACCTTACGCCATGCGCATAAAGCCTGGCTACTCAAACGCGGGAAACTGCTTGCCAGTGGCTCTCGAGATGCGGTACTGACGCCGGCCAATCTGTCTGCGGCCTATGGCGTCAACTTCCGACGTTTGGATATTGAAGGGCACAGAATGCTCATATCAACCACTTAAGTTAAATGGGTTCTTGAAAATCATATAATTTCCACGCTAAATTGGTATAAAAATAAAATTCAGAGGATTCGTACTGAATGCGCTTTTGGCTCCTTTTAATCACAGCATTGTTTTTGGCGGGCTGCAGCAGCCATCGTGCGCCTGCGCCAAATGCCCGCTTGTCGGATTCAATCGCCGTTATTGCCGGTCTTAATGATCAGCTACAAACCTGGCATGGCACACCCTATCGTTATGGTGGTATGAGTCGTAGCGGGGTGGATTGTTCTGGATTTGTTTTGATGACGATGCGCGATAAATTCGATCTGCAACTCCCACGCGATACGCGTACGCAATCAAAGATTGGTACCGAAATTGATAAAGACGATTTGCTGCCCGGCGATCTGGTTTTCTTTAAAACCGGGTCTGGGGAAAGCGGTTTGCATGTCGGTATTTACGATACCAATAATCAATTTATTCATGCTTCAACCAGCCGTGGAGTGATGCGCTCGTCTCTGGATAACGTTTACTGGCGTAAAAACTTTTGGCAGGCGCGACGTATTTAATCCTCACAACTCCGAGGCTGCCATCGAGTGGCAGCCTCGACATCACCGTTTGAAAGTTAACTTTTATTTCTGCTTTTGGTTAGACAATACCCATGAACATTAAGAGCGTATCTTGCTAAAAATATGATTTATTCCGAGATATTAAAAAGTGCAAAGCTGGATATTCGCTTATAATCAGGATAAGCTAAAAAAAAGGATTCGATTTACCGGCTAAAAAGGGAAAAATGAAAGGGCCTCTACTTGCATCAGCAGTAACGTATTTCTTCATCCTTTGCTACAGGATGCCGGATAACACCCATGCAGCGGGGCTGGCACGATGATTGTTTCACTGGATAATCTTTACCATTCTGAGTTCTCTTTTCTTCCTGCGAGAAGCGAAAAAGGCGATCTTGAATTCGTCGACATCATCACCAATTTCGCCAGTGCACATGGGGATGTGCGTATACCCACCGAGCTGGTCCTACCTCGGATGTCAGACGACGAACAATGTCGTTTATTTGTAGAAAAACTAGAATTAATCGAAACGTGCCAACATTTTTTTATTCAGCGAAAAGTATTTGCCTGGATTAATTTAACGCCAGCAATTGCTAATACTTTATTATCAGATACTGAACTTGCTTCACAAGTTGAACGATTTTCATTTCTGGAGCTGACTATTAATGAAAGCTATCCGGAGTTAAACAAAGGTAAAGATAATCCAACATTGGCCGCACTTGCTGCGCGATTTCCATTAGTCCTGACAAACTATGGTGCTGGCGGTATATCAACCCGGGCAATTTTTGACGGTCTGTTCAAACGCGTCGTTCTGGATAAAAACTTTGTTCAACAAAGGATTGCACATATTTCGTTTGAACCGTTTATGCGGGCTATTCTGGCGCAACTATCTCCCAGTTGTGAGTCAATAATCATTAGCGGAATTGATACACAAGAGATGCTGGAGCGTGTTTTGCCTGTGGGATTCAGTGCCATGCAGGGAGGATTGTGGCCTGCAGTGCCTCCTGCGCAGATAATTTCGCTTGCTAAGATATAACCCTTTTATTTGCTGGTGTTTAACAGGCTATTAACAGTCTACACTAGAGGCAGGAGGCCCTATGACCCTGTCTTTTACCACTCGCTGGCGTGATGAACTACCAGCAACTTATACCGCGCTTTCACCCACCCCTTTGAAAAATGCGCGCCTTATCTGGCATAACGATGCGCTGGCGGAGCAATTAGCTATTCCTGCGGCGCTATTTGATATTTCAACTGGTGCGGGCGTTTGGGGAGGCGAATCGCTGCTTCCCGGGATGTCGCCTTTAGCCCAGGTTTATAGTGGACATCAGTTCGGCGTCTGGGCAGGTCAGCTTGGCGACGGACGTGGGATCCTGCTGGGCGAACAACAGCTCGCGGATGGTTCAACGTTTGACTGGCACCTGAAAGGCGCCGGACTCACGCCGTATTCCCGCATGGGTGATGGGCGCGCCGTGCTGCGCTCGACCATTCGCGAAAGCCTTGCTAGCGAAGCGATGCACTACCTGGGAATACCGACCACGCGGGCATTGTCGATTGTCACCAGCGACACGCCGGTGTATCGCGAAACGGTCGAAGCGGGAGCGATGCTTATCCGCGTGGCGCAAAGCCATATGCGGTTTGGCCATTTTGAGCATTTTTACTATCGCCGGGAGCCGGAAAAAGTGCGCCAGTTGGCTGACTTTGCGATTCGCCATTACTGGCCGCAATGGCAGGAAGACGCCGATAAATATCAGCTGTGGTTTAACGATGTTGTCACGCGTACTGCGACGTTAATCGCTGACTGGCAGGCGGTAGGGTTTGCGCATGGTGTTATGAATACGGACAACATGTCGATTCTGGGTCTGACGATGGATTACGGTCCATTCGGTTTTCTTGATGATTACGTGCCCGATTATATCTGTAACCACTCTGACAACCAGGGGCGATACAGTTTCGATAATCAGCCGGCCGCCGCGTTGTGGAACCTGCAACGTCTGGCGCAAACCCTGTCGCCGTTTATCCCGGTCGAGGCGCTCAATGATGCGCTGGACAGTTACCAGCTGGCGCTGTTAACTCGCTACGGTCAGCGGATGCGGCAAAAGCTCGGCTTCTTTAGCGAGCAGAAAGACGATAACGAACTGCTTAGCGAGCTGTTTAGTCTGATGTCGCGGGAAAGAAGCGACTATACGCGAACGTTTCGCATGCTCAGCCAAACGGAACAACACAGTGCGCAATCTCCGTTGCGCGATGAGTTTATCGACCGCGCAGCGTTTGACGACTGGTTCACGCGGTATCGCTCGCGCCTTCAGCAAGACAATATTGCCGATGCTGCCAGACAAACACAGATGAAGGCGGCTAACCCGGCGATGGTATTACGTAACTGGCTGGCGCAACGGGCGATTAGTCAGGCAGAGCAGGGGGATTACGCCGAGCTGCATCGGTTGCACCAGGCGTTGCGTACCCCGTTTGCCGATCGTGATGATGACTATGTCAGCCGTCCACCTGACTGGGGAAAACGGCTGGAAGTGAGTTGTTCAAGCTAAGGGGCCAGAAATACCTGCGGGGAGGCGTTGGCCGGATGCTGGCCAACGTGTACCTGAGCACCGTACCAGCGCTTCAAGTCATCGGCCTGTAACACAGTTTCCGGTGTTCCCTGCGATACCAGCCTGCCGTTGTGCAGCAGCACTATTCTGTCTGCCCACAGTGCGGCGAGGTTCAGATCGTGAAGCACAATGCACACATGCAGCTCTCCCGAAGAGGTAAGCGTTTTTAGCATGCGCAACAGATGCTGCTGGTGGTAAAGATCCAGCGCGGAGGTCGGTTCATCAAGGAATAACCAACCACGAGGCGCACCGTCGCACCAGAGTTGTGCCAGCGCACGGGCTAACTGTACTCGCTGTTGCTCGCCGCCGGAAAGCGCGGCGTATTGCCGACCCGCCAAAGGTGTGCATCCGGTCATTTCCATCACCTGAGCGATAAGCCGGGGCTCCTGCTGTTGGGTCCACGGCGCGCGGCCCATCGCGATGACGGCCTCTACCGGCCAGTCGAATCCCAACTGTGTTTGCTGGCGCATCACTGCCCGATGCCGCGACAGGGTCTGGGTAGACCATTCATGCAGCGGTTTGCCCGCCAGCACGCAACGCCCGGTTGCTGGTTTGAGAAAACCGGTCAGCAGGCGCAGCAGGGTGGATTTCCCCGCACCGTTTGGGCCGATGAGCGCAACCAGTTCACCTTTTGTAAGGGCGAGCGATACGTCGTCAATCACCGCTCTGCCAGCTACGTGATAGTGAAGCCCTTCAGCGATGAAATGTTCAGCCATGCGCTCCTCGCTGACGAAAAATAAGCCATAAAAACCACGGTGCGCCGAGAAGACTGGTCAACAGACCGACCGGCATCTCCGCAGGCGCAACCGCAGTACGGGCCAGGGTGTCGGCAATCAGCAATAAAAACGCGCCCGCCAGCACGGAACCCGGAATAACGGCCCGATGGTCTGAGCCGAGCCACATACGTATTAAATGTGGGATTACCAACCCGATAAAGCCAATCACCCCGCTTACCGCCACGGCTGAGGCAACCAGTAATGCGCTACAAAGCAGCAAAATACGCTGGATTGTACGTACATCAACGCCGAGATAATGCGCCTCTTCCTCACCCAGTTGCAGAAGATTCAGCGCCGGAGCAAGTCGCCAGATGATCAGCACTGTCGGGATTGTCAGTGAAGTGACAGCCAACAGCGTGGACCACTGTGCAGCCCCCAGACTTCCCATTCCCCATAGCGACAGCTGGCGCAGTTGCGCATCATTACTGACCCACGACAGTACGCCAACCGCCGCCCCGCAGAGCGCGTTGATGGCAATGCCGACCAGCAGCAGGCGGGAGAGCGAACCGTCGCGCTGTTGGCTGAGGATAAAAATCACTACGGTTGCCGCTAGCGCGCCGAAAAAAGCGGCCAGCATTGGAGCATACAACATCATCAGCGCGGGCAAAGAGACAGGCAGCACCACCCACAGGGCCACAGCGCAGGCGGCGCCGCTGCTTATTCCCAGTAATCCAGGGTCTGCAAGCGGATTGCGAAACAGTCCCTGCATCACGCAGCCAGCGAGCGCCAGAGAACCGCCAATCACCAGCGCCAGCAGGACGCGGGGAAGGCGAATCGTGATCCAGATTTGACGCAGTGCCTCATCGCCATCACGCCAGAGCAGACTTACCGGCAGGCGCAACGCGCCAAAACCGGTAGCCAGAACCGTCATTGCAACCAGCATCAATGCCAACATCCACAACGAACAGGTGATCCGCCGGGACATCAGGGCAATTGCTCCGCTTTAGCACGAAGCTGCAAAATAGCCTGTGGCGTGCGAACGCTGAAGCCCAACAGCGCCATATCGTCAACCTGCAATACCTGTTTATTCCTTCCGGCAGGTGTTTGTGCAAGTCCCGGTAGCGCCCACAGGTTATCTTCGCCACCCATCGCCTTAACGCCGTCCTGCGAAATCACCACCAGATCGGGCTGGCTTGCAATGACGCCTTCTTGTGACAGCGGCTGATAGCGATTAACGCCTTGCATGGCGTTGCGTAGCCCTGCGGCACGAATCGCCGCATCGGCTCCGGTTTGCTGGCCCGCCGCCATTGCGGTCATCCCGCCATGATTGAGAATAAACAGCACACGTTTATTAAGTTCAGACGACGGGAGCGTCGCCAGTTCCTGACGTAACGTTGCGCGCAGAGTTTCGCCGTCGGCCTCCCGATGAGTAGCCTCAGCGATAACCCGAACTTTTTCATCAATCGCGTTAAGATCGTTGCTTGCTGGGATCGTGACAACCCTGACGTTGCTCTGCTCAAGCTGTTTTAGCGCTAAAGAGGGCTGTGCCTGCGCGCTGGCGAGGACCAGCGTAGGGCGGGTAGCCAGGATCCCTTCGGCGTTGAGCTGGCGCAAATAACCAACATCAGGTAACGCGGTTGCCGCAACAGGCCACTGGCTGGTGCTGTCTCTCGCCACAAGGGAGGGTTGTGCTCCCAGTGCGTAGACAATCTCGGTGACATCGCCACCGAGCGCAACAACCCGTTCCTCGGGCGCAGCCAGCGCCGCGAAGGGCAGCAGCGCGATCAGGGCCAGCAGTTTTTTCATGCGGCCAGTCCTTTCGGCGTCAGTGCGTCAATCTGTGCGCGCCATTGTGTCTGCTCCGGCTCGCCTTCCGTACGTTGACCATACAGCTGGGCGATTTGCGTGCCGTCGGCAGCAAACAGCTCCAGACTGGTGACGTGACCATCGGCGGTCGGTTTACGCGTCACCCACGTTTCCGCCACGCTCTCTTCCAGTAGATGCAGGGTAAAGGTTGGGTTGAAGATGTTCAGCCAGCCTTTCATCGGCACCAGTTTTTCTATTACTCCGGTAAATATCTGTACACAGCCGCGATTACCCACAAAAAACATAATTTCGTTGCCATCCTGACGCGCGGTGTCGAGTAATTGCGCCAGTGCGCTATTAGAAACCTTACAGGCCAGATCGTCGCCAACCAGATTAAACGCCTGTTGACGGGTGAGATCGTGGCGTTTCAGCAGACCGAAGAACTGATGGACATCGGTCATGGCTCGCCACTCTTGATCAACGGTATGTGCGTCGACAGTGACGGCGGCAGGCACAGAATTGTTGACGGGTTGCTGCACCAGCGGCGGGTTTTCTGCAAAGATGAAACGGGTCAGCAACGCCGCCCATTCCTCAACGAGGGTATTTTGTGTGGTATAGACCTTCAGCAGTGCGTCTCCCTGATGGTCAAAGAATTGAATGCTCTGACGCTCGCCGTGGGCGGTGGTCTCACTGATATGAAAAGCGCTTGCCCACTGATTGAGGAACAGGCGCAGGTCGAGGGCACGCGGATTAAGAACCAGCCCGGCATGGCCGTTCAGGTGCTGATTGGTAAAAGTGCCAACCTGTTCATGCACCGCATATTCGTTGCGGCAAATGCATTTGGTTTCACCTACGGCTTCCAGTGCGCCGAGGATTTCGCGGACTTCGCCACGTAAGCGCCAGGCGTCATGGCCGACGCGCGCAAAGGTCAGTTCGGCTTCACTAATATTCATCAACCCTGCAATGTCGCGTGCGTATTTGCCGGGATTTTCTTTCTTCAGTTCCAGCCAGCGTGTGTAATGATTCATTGTCTCTTCCTTCCAGATTGCGGCCCCGGCGAACCGGGGAAAAGTGATTACCACTGATAACTCACGAAAATTTTGCCATTACGACCATCCTGCGGAATGCCTTGCGGCGACCAGTACTCTTTGTCGAAGGCGTTGCCCAGTACCAGCGTGGTGGTCATGCCTTTCAGTGCTTGTTGGCCCTGATAGCTCACGTAAAAATCGTTTACTGCATAGCCAGGCTGTTTAGCGTAGGTGCTGCTGATATGCGTTGAACGGTCAGCAAATGTCCCAATCCAGCCTACGGAGAAACCGCTGTGCGCAACCGGCACATTCAGTTTGCTGGTGACGGTGTCGGGGTTAATGCTGGAAATGTATTCACCTGTGTCAGTATCTTTGCCGCGTGTGCGGTTATAGGCCATGTCGAGACTGAACAGGTCGGCGGTATATTTCGCCATCACGTCCCAGCCCCAGATTTTGGCATTGGGAACGTTATAGGACATGGTTGTCGCAGCGGCGAAGTCAACACTGGTGGAGATGTAATCTTTTGCTTTGGTGTCGAAATAGCTGGCTTTAAATTCGAGCGCATCGCTCGCCATCAGCAGATCGTCAAAGCGCAGGCCAAATCCGTATTCCTGGGTTTCGTTGGTTTCCGGGCGCAGGTTAGGGTTTGGCACCCAGTAGTTAGTGTAGAAACGACCAATCGAGAAGTGTTTCGCATCGTTATACATCTCGCCCATGGTTGGCGCACGGAAGGCCTGAGCGTATGAACCGAACAGCATCAGCCAGTCGGCTGGCGTAACGGTGAGTCCGGCGCGGGACGACCATTTGTCAGCATCAACATCTTCATAGCCGTCGCTGCTGCCGCGATAAGAGTCATAACGGGTACCGCCCAGCAGCGTAACCGGCAGGTCGCGCAGGGTGATTTCATCCTGTAGCCAACCGGAGCTGAAATCGATCTTTGCCTCCGGGAAACCGGTGGTTGAACCACCCGGTTGTTGTTCCTGGCGATAGTACTCACCGCCGTAGGTCAGCAGGTGAGATGCAAAAGAGTCGGTAAACAGGCGGCTGCGGTTGTCGATCTTCCCGCCTTTGGTGGTTTGCTTGCGAAATTCGCCAGTGTTATCTGCGTTCTGAGCATTAATGCGCGCTTCGGACCAGTAGATACGGGCATCCGCGTTCAGCCAGTCATTGTCCGCAGGAGCAAGCGAGTAGGTCAGTTGCGCATCACGCTGGATCGTTGAACGGTTGGTCATCGGGTTGCTGGCATCAGCTGCACTGGTCTGCGGGTTTTTAGGTTCCCGGGCGTCATTGTTGTAGTATCGCAGCGAGCCGGCCAACGTCTGGGCGCTGTCAATTTTCCAGCTACCTTTCGCCAGCATATTGTTGATCGCTTCATCGTTTGGCGCTGTAGTACCGTCGCTTTGGCGCAAATCACCGCGATCGCGACTCGACCATGCAAGCAGTCCGTCCAGCGTATCGGTGCGCCCAAATGCGCTGGCGCCCATACCGAGGCTGTGATCGCCAGTTGCCGCAGTACCGAACACGCGGTAACCGCTGTTTTGTCCGGCTTCCAGCAGATCTTTGGCATCCGCAGTGTCATAGGCGATCACGCCGCCCAGCGCGCCGCTACCGTACAGTAGTGCGGAAGGGCCACGCACGACTTCGATACGTTTGATAAGCGCCGGGTCGAGGAAGGTGCTGTTCAGGTGTCCGGTGTCAGTTCCCTGACGAACGCCGTCAACCAGTACCAGAACGCCACGTCGATCGTAGCCGCGCAGATTCACGTCCTGGCCGTTGGTACGACCCGTTCCATCGAGGGTTAGACCCGGAACCGTCCGCAACAGATCGGCTGCCGAACTGGCGGTCTGGTTTTCCGGGGCGGTGGCATCAATCACGCTGACCATCATCGGCGCTTCAAAGGCACTACGGGCATTGCCGGTGGCGGTGACGGTCATATCCTCGACCGCCGCATAGGCTACGGCGGGCAGGTTACTGACAATCGCCAGCGCCAACAGCGATGGGCGCAGGGAAGCGGTGTGCAGGTAAGGCATAGCAACTCTCCATTAGGAAATCGAAAAGCGCTGGCTGCCTGGGTATGACCTGGGTGGCTGGCGAAATGTGTTGTTTATTTAGTCAGAATGAGTTTTCCGGCTTGCGTCTGGCGCAGCAGGTAGTGCTGACCATCATGCTCTATGATCACGCGTCCTTCGTTACCCAGCAGGGTTTTACTGTCAATTCGTCGCTCGTTTGGCGCGACGGAAGGCGGTGTTGTGTCTTTTGTAGGCGTAGCCGTTGTGTTATCCATACGTGACATAGTGTTTAAAAATAACAATCAATGTAACAATGATAATCATTATCATCAAACTGCAAATTTGCGGCAAGCGTTTTTGTGAAATAATTGTGACGAGAACGTTTTTTGCACAACAATCGGGGAAAAACAAAGGATTAGCACCGGGCAAAGTGATATTGCCCGGCGAACAGCATTAAAAACGGCTATCAACCGCAGAGGCGAGTTTTTCAACCAACAGTTCAGTATCTTCCCAGTTCAGGCACGGGTCGGTAATAGACTGACCGTAAACCAACGGCTGGCCGCTAACGATTTTTTGAGTACCTTCACGCAGGAAACTCTCCGCCATGATCCCGGCAATTGCCGTCGAACCGTTACGAATTTGCTGGCACACGTCGTCACAAACGTCCAACTGACGACGATGCTGCTTCTGGCAATTGCCGTGGCTAAAATCGACCACCAGATGCTCAGGCAGGGAAAATTCGTGCAGGGTATCGCAGGCGGCGGCAATATCTTCAGCATAATAATTCGGCTTTTTACCGCCACGCATGATGATATGCCCGTAAGGGTTACCGCTGGTCTGATAAATGGTCATCTGACCGGTTTTATCCGGCGAGAGGAACATGTGACTGGCGCGGGAGGCGCGAATCGCATCGACGGCGATGCGCGTGTTGCCATCCGTTCCGTTCTTAAAACCGACCGGGCAGGAGAGCGCGGAGGCCATTTCACGATGGATCTGACTTTCGGTGGTGCGCGCGCCAATAGCTCCCCAACTGATTAAATCGGCAATAAACTGGCCGGTCACCATGTCGAGGAATTCAGTCGCCGTGGGGACGCCCAGTTCGTTGACCTGCAACAGCAGTTTTCGCGCCAGTTCAATACCGTGGTTTACACGATAACTGCCGTTCAAATCCGGGTCGGAAATCAGGCCTTTCCAACCCACGACGGTGCGTGGCTTTTCAAAATAGGTACGCATCACGATTTCCAGACGCGCCTGGTGCTTTGTGCGCAGCGCCTGTAATCGTGTCGCGTATTCCATCGCGGCATCAAGATCGTGAATCGAGCAGGGACCTACGATCACCAGTAAACGGGGATCTTCACCATTTAAAATTTTTTCTATCCGACGTCGGGAGTCCGTAACATGACGGGCGACGGAGGATGAAACAGGATGCCGTTGCGCAAGCTCTGCTGGAGTGACCAGGTTGTCAATACGCGCAGTACGGAGTTCATCGGTTCTGTTCATTACTTGTCTCAGAAATTTGTTGCTTCAACGGCAGGACTACCGGGAAGTGATGTACATCACAATATCACACTCATCCTGCCTGGTGGCGAGCATAATAACAAAAAAACGAACCAACGCACTAGCATTCTAGTACATGCGGCGATTCAGTCCCATGATATCGAGGATCTTGGTAGCAATCTCTTCTACCGAATAATTGGTACTGTTCAGCCAGGGGATCTGGTTTTTCCGGTACAGCGCTTCTACCTCAGCAACTTCCATTCGGCATTGGCGCAGCGAAGCGTACCGGCTGTTCTCACGGCGCTCTTCGCGGATGGCCGCCAGGCGCTCAGGGTCGATAGTCAGACCGAACAGCTTATGCTGCAACGGCTTCAGGGAGGCGGGCAGCACCAAATTATCCATATCATCGGCAATAAAGGGGTAGTTGGCGGCGCGGATACCAAACTGCATGGCCAGATACAAACTGGTCGGGGTTTTGCCGCAACGAGAAACACCAAGCAGGATCACCTGGGCCTGATCGAGGTTGCGCAACGAAATACCGTCGTCGTGGGCGAGGGTGTAGTCAATGGCGGCAATGCGCGCGTCGTACTTGTTGAGGTTACCGGGATTCAGACCGTGCGTGCGATGGGCGATAGGTGTAGGGTCGAGCTTCATCTCATGCTGCAGCGGAGCAACCAATGCCTGCACGATATCCTGACAAAATCCCTCGCTTTGCAGAATGATTGAGCGAATTTCTGGCAGGACGATGGAGTAAAACACCAAAGGGCGCACGCCAGTTTGTTGGTAGATCGCGTCAATCTGGTCTTTAACCGCGCGCGCACGACTCTCATTTTCCACAAACGGCAGCGTAATGCTGCTGATCGTGACCGGGAATTGCGACATCACCGCGTGACCCAAGACCTCGGCGGTGATGGCCGTACCATCAGAAATATAAAATACGTGACGATCAACAGCATTATCCATTTTGCTCATCCTGGGCAGACATAATTCTCTGAAAGCATAAATTAAAATTCGCCAGAAGCGAATATTGCTGCATCTTTTTTATAAAATGAAACGGTATTTTTATAATTAATGAAAAGTACATTTCATTTTTCGGAACAAATGTTTATACCGGTAGTTTTTGTGGAGATCCCCTGTGGCTCGCGGGTTTGCGCAAATGCGGAAACAATCTGAAAAAATAAAAAATAAAGTTGCTTGAACGATTCACCGTTTTTTTCGCTGGAGTAAATATGCAAAGATAATTACGCAAAATTGAGTTTCCTAACCTCGTTCAAATATAAGGATTGTTCGATGTCCAACAATGGCTCGTCACCGCTGGTGCTTTGGTATAACCAACTCGGCATGAATGATGTAGACAGAGTTGGGGGCAAAAATGCCTCCCTGGGTGAAATGATTACTAACCTTTCAGGTATGGGTGTTTCCGTACCGAATGGTTTTGCAACGACCGCCGACGCGTTTAACCAGTTTCTGGACCAGAGCGGTGTAAACCAGCGCATTTATGAGCTGCTGGATAAAACGGATATTGACGATGTCACCGAGCTTGCAAAAGCCGGCGCGCAGATCCGCCAGTGGATTATCGACACTCCTTTCCAGCCGGAGCTGGAAAATGCCGTCCGCGATGCCTACGCGCAGCTGTCAGCGGACGATGCCCATGCCTCTTTTGCTGTGCGATCTTCCGCAACCGCAGAAGATATGCCAGATGCGTCATTTGCCGGTCAGCAGGAAACCTTCCTCAACGTCCAGGGATTTGATGCCGTGCTGGTTGCCATCAAACACGTATTTGCCTCGCTGTTTAACGACCGTGCGATCTCTTATCGTGTCCACCAGGGTTATGACCATCGTGGCGTAGCGCTCTCTGCTGGCGTTCAACGGATGGTGCGTTCTGA
This sequence comes from Citrobacter sp. Cf072, assembly GCF_030334485.1. Taxonomy (NCBI): domain Bacteria; kingdom Pseudomonadati; phylum Pseudomonadota; class Gammaproteobacteria; order Enterobacterales; family Enterobacteriaceae; genus Citrobacter; species Citrobacter sp. Cf072. Next base: position 175,579 of record NZ_JAOWDX010000038.1, read on the forward strand.
CCTCGCGTCCTCAGGCGTCATGTTCTCCATCGATACCGAATCCGGTTTTGACCAGGTGGTGTTTATCACGTCTGCATGGGGCCTGGGCGAAATGGTCGTGCAGGGCGCTGTTAACCCGGATGAGTTCTACGTGCATAAACCGACGCTGGCGGCTAACCGTCCGGCTATCGTTCGTCGCACCATGGGTTCGAAAAAAATCCGCATGATCTACGCGCCGACCCAGGAACACGGTAAGCAGGTAACGATCGAAGATGTGCCGCAGGAACAACGCGACATTTTCTCCCTGACTAACGAAGAAGTGCAGGAACTGGCCAAGCAGGCGGTGCAGATCGAGAAGCACTACGGTCGTCCGATGGATATCGAATGGGCGAAAGACGGTCATACCGGCAAGCTGTTCATTGTGCAGGCGCGCCCGGAAACCGTGCGTTCTCGTGGCCAGGTGATGGAGCGTTATACGCTGCATGCGCAGGGTAAAATTATTGCTGAAGGTCGTGCTATCGGTCACCGCATTGGCGCGGGTCCGGTCAAAGTCATCCAGGACATCAGCGAAATGAACCGTATCGAACCAGGCGACGTACTGGTTACCGACATGACCGACCCGGACTGGGAACCGATCATGAAGAAAGCAGCGGCGATTGTCACCAACCGTGGCGGTCGTACCTGTCACGCGGCAATCATTGCCCGTGAGCTGGGGATCCCTGCCGTGGTGGGCTGTGGCGATGCGACCGAGCGCATGAAAGATGGTGAGAAGGTTACTGTCTCTTGTGCCGAAGGCGACACCGGTTATGTTTACGCTGACATGCTCGATTTTAGCGTGAAGAGTTCCAGCGTGGAGACCATGCCGGATCTGCCGTTGAAGGTGATGATGAACGTCGGTAACCCGGACCGCGCTTTCGACTTCGCCTGCCTGCCAAACGAAGGTGTTGGTCTGGCGCGTCTGGAATTTATCATCAACCGTATGATTGGCGTACACCCGCGTGCACTGCTGGAGTTTGATGACCAGACGCCTGAGCTACAAAATGAAATCCGCGCCATGATGAAAGGTTTCGATTCTCCGCGTGAATTCTACGTTGGTCGTCTGACGGAAGGGATCGCGACGCTGGGAGCGGCGTTTTATCCTAAACGCGTCATCGTGCGTATGTCTGACTTTAAGTCCAACGAATATGCCAACCTGGTCGGCGGTGAGCGTTATGAACCGCATGAAGAGAACCCGATGCTGGGCTTCCGTGGGGCGGGCCGTTATGTTGCCGATAGCTTCCGCGACTGCTTCGCGCTGGAATGCGATGCAGTAAAACGTGTCCGTAACGACATGGGCCTGACTAACGTTGAAGTGATGGTACCGTTTGTACGTACCGTTGCCCAGGCGAAAGCGGTGGTGGAAGAGCTGGCACGCCAGGGGCTGAAACGCGGTGAGAACGGACTGAAGATCATCATGATGTGTGAGATCCCGTCTAACGCCTTGCTGGCCGAGCAGTTCCTCGAGTACTTCGACGGCTTCTCCATCGGCTCAAACGACATGACGCAGTTGGCGCTGGGTCTGGATCGTGACTCTGGTGTGGTTTCTGAACTGTTTGATGAGCGTAACGACGCGGTGAAAGCGCTGCTGTCAATGGCGATTCGTGCAGCCAAGAAACAGGGCAAATACGTGGGTATTTGCGGTCAGGGCCCATCTGACCATGAAGACTTTGCGGCCTGGCTGATGGAAGAGGGGATCGACAGCCTGTCGCTGAACCCGGACACTGTCGTACAGACCTGGCTAAGTCTGGCTGAACTGAACAAGTAACATCATGCCTTATCCGGCCTATTCAACGTAGGCCGGATAAGATACGCTAGCGTCGCCATCCGGCACTTTATCCTGCAACACTCTCCACGCTCAAACGCTGAATAATATCCTGACGCAGTTGGTATTTTTGTACTTTACCGGACGCTGTGCGTGGTAATTTCTCCACGATCACAATGTGCTCAGGGTATTTGTACTTTGCCACCCGCTTGCGACTAAAAAAGGCTACCACTGACTCCAGTGACAGCGAATGATGCGGCGGCTTTAGCACCACATAAGCACATGACCTTTCACCTAAGCGTTCGTCTGGCATCGCGACAACGCAGGCATCGTGAATGCGGGGGTGCTGCAATAAAATATCCTCAACTTCGCGGCTGCTGATGTTTTCTCCACCGCGGACAATGATATCTTTTTTCCGTCCGGTGATTTTGATGTACCCCGCATCGTCCATTCGGCATAAGTCGCCGCTGTAATACCAGCCGTCTTGATCCAGCGCACGGGCGGTGAGTTCGGGTTCATCGAGATAGCCCATAAACACATTGGGACCGCGTGAGGCTTCTTCGCCTTCTACACCCACAGGCAACGTATTGCGCGCTTCATCGACGACTTTAATTTCGACGCCTGCAGCAGCATATCCGTCGGTATCCATCATGCGAGAAAGCGAATCATCGAGATTGACCAGCGCATGCGGGGGACTCTCTGTCGAGCCATAAATGCTTAATAATTTTATGCCGAGCTGCTGGCAGTCACGGGCAATCTTCTGTGGAATGGTTGTGCCCCCACATAAGAAAAAGCGTAGCGATGAGAGATCGCTTGGCCGTTTGTCCATGCTACACAACATGTCGTAGACGAAGGGCGTTGCGCCGAGCACACAGGTACAGCGTTGTTGTTCCAGCAGTTCAAGACAGGCGGCTGGGGTGAAAATATCTAACAATACGCTGCGTGCGCCGATTAAAAACGGTGCGGTAACGCCATGCAGAAAACCGGTAGCGTGTCCCAGTGGTGCTGGCATTAAAAACACATCCTGCCAGGTGAGATTAAGGCGGGCACAGTAGGCGCGCTCGCTGGCAAGAATGTTGTTGTGGGTCAGCATTACGCCTTTTGGCATTCCCTCGGTACCGGAGGTAAACAACACCACCGCCAGTTCATCGGCGTGAACATTAATCGTTTGGGTTAATGGCGGAGCTAAAAGCAGTTGGCTGAGCGCTAGCGAGGTCGTTGCCGGAGCCAGTTTATCCACGGCAACGATCTGTTGCAGATGTGGCAACTGGTTTTGTAAGGGCAGGATCAGATCGACCGGTCGGGTCTGTTTAAACAGCGTCGGTGCGAAAAAAATCTTCGCTTTGCACTTATTCAGCACCCATACCAGCTCTGCTTCACGCCACGCTGGCAGCAGCGGTACGGAAACGGCCCCGGTTTTCAGGCAGGCCAGGTAGATAATCGTAAACTCGCACCAGCCCGGTAGCTGGAAGGCAATGCGATCGCCAGGTTGAATACCGCAGGCTAAAAACCAGGTTGCCAGACTGCTGGCCGCGCTATCGAGTGCAGCATAGGTGTATGAAGCACCATGGTTATCAACCACCGCGATTTTATCTGGCATGGCTCTGGCAGTTTGGTTCCAGTAATCGCCAAGCGAAGCATCTCCCCATAAACCCTGTTGCCGCCAGACTTCGCGACGTTCGGCGTTAAACGTTAGTGTGATACTCATGAAGTTATTCCCTGGATGATTTCGGCATACATCTGACCGGATGGCCGGCGTGGCCGAACCGGTGTACTACAGGCAAAATCCGTTAGCCGTAGCGAAAATCAATGCCAAATGTTCCGACCGGATATTCCCATTGGTCGAGGATCGTGTCGCCGCACAGTACTCGACACGTTCCGCACTCCAGGCAACCAGCAGAATCAAAATGAATGTTTCCACTCTCGTCCTGCTTATACAGCCCGGCGGGGCAGGCTTTCAGCAGCTTGCGAAATTCATTAAGGTCTGGATGTTCGGCCAGGATGATGTGCGGGTGGCCTTCATCGACATTGAATTTATTGACGCCCAGTTTGACGTCAACGTTAACAGTATTGTCCTGACTCATAGTGCAGTTGCCCCCTTGATACCGTCTTTCAGTAAGTTCATCAGTCCGATTTGTTTGGCATGGGACATAATCATCTTGCGAACCGGTTGATTTGGACGTCCGTCAACGGTGAACATATCGCTCATGATGTCGGCCACCATACGCGGATACTGGGTGAACAGACGTGGGTTTTCCATCAACGCCGGGATCTTGCGAAAATGTTGTAAATCACGCATCACACAGCCTTGTTCAAGCGCGCGTTTGTAGGCCATCAGGCTGCTGGCAGAGAAATCCTGTCGTTCTTTTGCTGCAATGGCTGTTTGGGCAGCGGCTTCTGCGGAAGCGATGGCCAAATCCATACCTCGCACCGTGAAACCCAGGTTCAAACAGAAACCGGCGGCATCACCGACGATCATCACACCGTCATCGACCAGCTTTGGAACCATTGCCAGACCGCCTTCCGGCACCATATGCGCGGAATATTCCAGTAATTCACCACCGGCAATCAATGGTCGAATAGTTGGATGTTGCTTAAAGTCTTCCAGCATTTGTGGAATACTTTTTGTGGCATGGGCAATATCCCCCAGACCACACACCAGCCCCAGAGAGATGGAGTCCTGGTTGGTATACAAAAAACCTCCTCCCATCAATCCATCAGACGGTGAGCCTGCAAACAGCCAGGCCGCGCCCTCATTACCTGAAAGGTTGAAGCGATCTGCAATGACCGCTGGAGGTAAGCCGATCAGCTCTTTTACGCCAACGGCATAGTGATGTGCAGAAGAGGGAGGAACCATCCCCAGGGACCGCCCCAGCATAGAGTTGACGCCATCGGCCAGGATGACAATATTGGCTTCCAGGATATCGTCACCGGCCTGGACTCCGGTGACCTTATTACCTTCGCGGATCAGAGCATCGACGCGCACACCGGGGATGAACTGCACGCCAGCTTGTTCCGCTTTTTCCATTAGCCATGGGTCAAGTCTGTTGCGCAAAACGGTATACGAATCCTGCGTTGGTGCGTCAGCTTTTTCACGATGGAAATCGAGAGTGACGGCGCTTTCTTCGGTCAGAAAGGAGATTTTTTCGCGGGTGACTTTACGCTCGAGCGGCGCCTCCTGCGCGAACCCTGGCATGATGCGCTCAAGGCTATGCGCGTAGAGTCTTCCGCCGGTCATATTTTTACTGCCTGCACTGTTTCCGCGCTCAATGACCAGCACGTCCAGTCCGGACAGAGCCATAACGTAGCCTGCAACCGTACCCGCCACGCCAGCACCGACCACAATGGCATCAAATTTTTCATCTGACATGCTTTATGCTCCTTTCCCGCTGCAAGGGCAGCGGGAGATGTGCGTTAAATGGGGGGATTAGCGGCTGAGATGTTCGATAAGGGCCGGAACAACTTTGTAGATGTCGCCTACCAGGCCGTAATCGGCATAATTGAAAATAGGGGCTTTCTTGTCTTTGTTGATAGCAACAATGACTTTCGTGCCGTTACCACCGACCATATGCTGAATTTGTCCTGAAATGCCCAACGTCAGATAAAGGTCTGACTTCAGTAACACACCAGAAACGCCAATGTAGCGTTCGCGCTCCATCCAGTTTTCGCCTTCGGCGATCGGGCGTGAACAGCCCACTTCTGCCCCCAGTACCGATGCCAACTGATGCACCATCTCCAGATCGTGTTGCGCAACCAGGCCGCGACCCACGCCAACCACACGTTTGGCTTTACTGAGGTCCACGCTGCTCACGGATTTAGCGCGACGTTCCTGGCACATAATTTCATGAAGCGGTGCGATGTAAGCTGCTGGGACAACAGGGCAGTTGTACGAGGCGTTTTCTGCTACGGGTTCAAGCAGGCCAGGGGCAAGAGTGATAATTGCCAGCGCGCTTTTGATTTTTTCTTTGCCGAATGCCAGCCCACCATACATTCGGTGCTCTGCGAACACTGTGCCATCCTCAAGAGTCACCGATATTGCGTCGTTCACCATCGCGGCATTGAGTTGGATGCTTAACCGTGCCCCAAGTGATTTCGCGCGCTTTGTGGCTGACATCAACAGCATTCCGGCGTGTTCTTGCATCAGCGCCGCGATGGTTTCGGCGTAATTTTCTACACGCTGTAAACCGGAGGGGGCTTCGAGCACGATTATTTCATCGGCACCCAGAGGTTTAACCTGATTAGCCTGTTCGCTGCCTTGTACAATAAGATGGACATGCTCACCCCACTGACGCGCGCCGGTCATTAATTCTGCGTAGCGTTCTACGTTATCGCTGAACACCCATACGTTAGCTAATTTACTCATGACAATTTCTCTCCGTTGAGCTTAGTTCAGGGCTTTTTTCAGGTGTTCAGCCAGTTCGGCAATGGCTTCAGCCGAGTCATTTTCCAGAATGATGTGCTTACGTTCTGTTTGTGGCGGTACGGTGAGGCTTACCAGTTCCGCTAACGGTGACGCAGGCGTCCAGCCAATATCGCTGGCTTGCCATGGTGTGACGGGCTTTTTACCCGCGCCGAGAATGGCTTTCATTGAGGGAATACGCGGCGTGTTGATATCCGAGGTTACGCAGAGTACGGCGGGGAGCGGCAGGTCAATCACCTCAACCTCGTCTTCCAGCACGCGCTCAACCACAATGCGGTCGCCGTTACGTTGGATGTTGCTGACGGCGTTAATCACCGGGAGTTGCAACAGTTCGCCAACCAGTAAGCCAACCTGTTGGGCATAGATATCCCCCGATCCTTCTCCGAACAGCATCAGGTCGAAATTCATATTTTTGGCCGCGCAGGCCAGCGCTTGAGCGGTGTCGCGGGGCAATGAATGCTCCAATTGCGGATCCTGCACCATGAACAAACTGTCCGGTCCACGTGACAGCACGTCTTTACGCACTTTGGAATTTTGCAGTAGCGATCCGCCCACGGTTAAAGCGACGATTTCATCACCCTCCGCACTCAGTTGCGCCGCGGCCTCAATCGCATTCAGATCAAACTGGCTGATTTTGGCATCGGCCCGGTCAAAGTTAAGCGAATGCTGTGGGGTAACAACAATGTCCTGTTCTTCAGGCACCAACTTAAAGCAGGTTATTATTTTCATGGCATCTCCAGTCATCCACAGTAGGGAAAATTAACTGAAAATAGTTTGCGGCAGAGAGGGGACAGTTTTCGACGGGGCAATCTGTTTTCATTCCCAACAATCTTGCAAAAAAAAGTGCTGCGGGAATGCTTGTTTTATAAACGAGAGCTCGGCCTTGTGTACTGAAGAGAAAAAAGAGCAAACAAACCAGGGAAGGATAATTGCGAAATGCATCATGTTTTTTATCGTTTTTACGCTTAATTTGTTTCTGATATGTAAATTGTTAATGTTGAATTAATAACATTTATTCTTTTCGTTTTTTATCAAACGAAAATAAACGTGGAAAACAACGCAATGAGGCAGGAGGTATCATCTTGCAGTCGACGCAAATAATTTTGTTTCGCCAGCAAGGAATAACGTTGTATAACGTTATTATCGTTTTCACTTTTCGATATTCATTATTCACAAAATTACTGCCTTTAGGTGGAGGTTGTCATGTATCAACGCTGCTTTGATAATGCCATTGAGACCCTTTTTGAGCAGGGGAAAACGCCGAGATTTTCCCGATTCGTCATTAGCGATGATCCTAACTGGGAGTCCGGACATCATGTTCATGATAATGAAACGGAGCTTATCTATGTTAAAAAGGGGGTTGCAAGATTAATCATCGACTCTTCGCTGTATGTCGCGCATGCCGGGGACATTGTGGTGATTGAGCAAGGGCGATTGCATGCGGTTGCATCTGATAGCAGCGCACCTGCTACCACTTACACCTGCGCACTCTACGGTTTCCGGTTTAACAGTTGGCAGGACAATCAGCTATTGCAGATGCACTCGTGTCCGGTCATTAGCGTCAGCCAGGGTAAAGAGGTTATTAAGAGTATTTTTAATGAGCTGGGGGTGATGCTCCCGCAGAGCAAGAACAACCTGACGTCTTCCGCTTATGACGCATTCGCGTATGCATTAACCGTGTTATATTACGAAAACTTTAAAAATGCTTACCGCTCTGAACAGGGATATATTAAAAAAGATGTCTTAATTAAAGATGTATTGGTCTATTTAAATAACAACTTCCGCGAAAAAATTACTCTCGAACAGTTATCTAAAAAATTCCGCGCCAGCGTGAGCTATATCTGCCATGAATTTACCCGCGAGTATCGTATATCACCCATCAATTATGTTATTCAACGGCGAATGACAGAAGCGAAATTTTCCCTGACCAATACGGAGGCCTCGTTGGCGGAAATTTCGTGGCGGGTAGGGTATGAAAACGTCGATCATTTTGCCAAACTTTTTCAGCGGCATGTGGGGTGTACGCCCAGCGATTATCGTAAGCAGTTTAAAAATAACCTTGCTGAGCAGGAATGCTTGATGCCTGAAGTTTGATTCTCCCGCACCGTCCCGGATAGCGTATCTGCGCTATCCGGTCAGTTATACCGCTTACTTATTCTGATAATCCTTTAGGATTTGGCGACCCGCGACGTAAATCATGATTTCATCGGTACCACCGCCAATGCGCTCACAGCGGACATCGCGCCAGAATCGGGATACGCGTGCTTCATCGGTGTAACCCAGTCCGCCCATGATCTGAATTGCGTCGTCAATCACTTCCATTGCCGTACGTGCACAATACAGTTTTGCCAGTGCCGCACTGGTTCGCAGCGACTGTTCCTGATCGGCCTGCCAGGCGACCTTCAGCACCATATTGCGCATGTTTTCAATTTTGATTGCCATCAGCGCCAGTTTTTCCTGGATCATCTGGTTATGACCGATCGGCTTACCAAATGCGATGCGCTGGTTAGCGTAGCGGGCGGCATCTTCGAAGGCGCATTCGGCAAAACCCGTGCTGCGCGCGGCGTTGATCAGGCGTTCCATTTCGAAGTTGTACATTACGTTGAGGAAGCCCATGCCTTCTTCGCCGACCATATCGCTTTCGTCCACTTCAACGTCATCAAGATAGACTTCGCAGGTGCTTAACATGTGCCAGCCGATTTTATGCAGCGGGTTAACCTTAATGCCCGGTTTCTTAGAATCCACCCACCACAACGTAAAGGCTTTCTTCGGATCTTTCGGCTCCGGGTCGCGAGCCAGTACCAGCATGTATGGATACTCTTTAGCGCCAGTGATAAACGTTTTTTGCCCGTTGAGATACACCTTGCCATTTTTGCGGGTGTAGCTGGTGGTGGCACTATTATTATCGGAGCCTGCTCCCGGCTCGGTTAATGCCAGCGCATACGCCGGATCGCCCGTTTCCATGGTGCTTTCTGCTGTTTTACGCAGCTGCTCGGCGGAGCCAAAACGTCGCATGCTGTGGATGCACTGACCGTTAGTGATCAAAAAAGCGGGCGCGCCACATTTTGACACTTCCATCAGCGCCAGCATCTGGGTGACGTAATCAGCCGGTATGCCGCCAAACTCTTCCGGAACGCCCAGCATCGAAATGCCGTTGTCCGCAAGGGCTCGCATAAATTCCTTCGGATAAGTCGCCGTCTGATCGCAGGTACGGAAATACTCCTCCGGGAAATTGCTGGTAATCAGCTCACGAATGCTGGCAAGCAACAGTTCTTGTTCTTCAGTTAATGAAAAGTCCATCAGGGTACTCCTTTTAATTGGCTGCGTCGGGTAATACAAAGCCCATCGAGGCATCGATAAATAATCTTTCGTCCATCAATTTCAGGTCTGGGGAAATAATCGGTGTGAAATCCATTTTGTCCAGGATGTCTTCCTGTAAAGAGACTCCCGGTGCAATTTCGATTAAATGAAGACCATCTGCTTTTAACGTAAATACAGCGCGTTCAGTGATGTAACGCACATCAAGTCCACGTTCGAGGGCAATTTTTCCGCTGAAAGTCACTTCAGGTAATTCATTAACGAATTTTTTCACCCGACCTTCCTGCACGATATTTAACTTACCGTCCGCAACTTCCGTTTTCAGACTTCCGGCAGTTAACGTGCCGCAGAAAATAATTTTTTTGGAAGTGGCGCTAATATCGATAAAACCGCCGGTACCCATGATTTTGCCATTGAATTTGTGTACGCCGACGTTGCCGTGGCGATCCACTTCGGCAAAACTTAAATAGCACACATCCAGCCCGCCACCGTGATAGAAGTCAAACTGGGACGTCATATCCAGAATGGCGCGAGTGTTGACGTTGGCACCGAAAGCAATGCCTTGAGAGGTGATGCCGCCAATCGGACCCGTTTCGACTGTCAGAATAAAATCGTCAGCACAGCTTTCTTCGCGCGCGACGAGACCAATGCCATCGGCAATACCTACGCCAACGTTGCCGACCGCACCTTTGCGCATTTCAAACAGGGCGCGTCGGGCCACCAGTTTACGCTGATTGAGCGGCAGGGCAGTTTGTTGGCTGTCATCGAGCACAAAATCGCCAGAGATAAAGCGGTTAACCGGCGCACCACCGTACAGTTGCGTTTGGTCGGGGTCGATGACCACAATATCGACCAGATAGCCGGGAATACGTACCGACTTCGGATGCAAAGTGGCTTTCTTCACCATTTTTTGCACCTGCATCATAACGATGCCGCCGTTATTGTGTACGGCCTGGGCAATCACCAGCGCATCAAGATACATAACTTCATCTTCAAAGGTGGCATAGCCTTCGCTGTCACAGGTGGTGGCGCGAATAAAGGCGATGTTTGGCGCAATGGCTTTGTAATACAGGTACTCTTTGTTATCAATTTCCACCAATTTGATCAGATCTTCGGTGGTCACTTCATTCAGCTTACCGCCCTGTTGGCGAGGGTCAACAAATGTACCGATGCCGATATCACTGAGGATCCCAGGCTGGTGGGCTGCCGATGCACGCAGGGTTTGGGTTAATACGCCCTGAGGATAGTTATAGGCGGCAATTTTATTTTGTTCCGCCAGGTCGGAGATTCGTGGTGATTGTCCCCAGTGTCCGCATAATGCCCATTTGACTAAGCCTTCCTGTGCCAGCGGGCTAATTCCCCGGTCGGCACGGTCACCCAGACCCGTAGGGCTAATCAACGCTAGATTCCGTGGTGACTGAGAATTTTTATATTTTTCAGCCAGCGCGTTAATTAATGTTGTTGCTTCGAGAATACCGCCACCTGCACCTAATACACAAAGAGTTGCTTCATCAGGAATATAATTAACTGCATCTGCTGCGGATAATACAGGTACCCGACCATCTATACGATTTGGTCTTGAAAATTTCATGTGAACTCCAGATTATATGCGTGCGACTACCTGTCGCTATATTCGACAATAATATTGTGCGTAATTTAATAACGTTTAATCATCGGCCAGATATCCGTGGTTAGACGAATATCTGGGGTAGGGCATTACTGATATTTATATGGATATATCTGTAATTAAGCCTGATGCAATATTGTCAATACAGTACGCAGGTCGGTGACCGAAATTTGTCCTGGGGCGGAGGCTTTTTTTACTGCCCCAAAGGTTGCCGCTGAACCGAAAACTTCACCAGACAGACGTGAAATCACCCCTGTTTTAGCCATCGACATGGTGATTATCGGGCGATCGGCATAGCGTTCTTGCATTTTCAGCGTGGCGCTAAGCAGCGTCAGAACATCCGCTTTATTTTGCGGCATCAAGGCAATTTTGGGGATGTCTGCGCCTAGTTTCTGCATTTTACGCAGGCGCTGGACAATCTCTTCTGCAGCTGGTGTCTTATGAAAATCGTGATTGGACATAATCACAAAGACATTTTTCGCGTGCGCATGCTCGACGGTCGCTTTGACCAGTTCGTCTCCGGTAAACAGTTCCAGATCGATCATATCCACCAGACCGCTGTCTACCGCCGCGCGGTTAAGTGCAATATAGTTTTCGACAGACAGTGCCTGTTCACCGCCTTCTTTGGCGCTGCGGAAGGTGAAAAGTAGCGGTTTGTCCGCTATCACATCGCGGATGGCGCGAGCCGCTTCCAGCACGGCATCTGTGGAAGAGACATCGCCGAAATGGTCAACGCGCCATTCCAGAATGTCGAAATCCGCTTCGCGATAGGCCAGCGCTTCGCTTTTTACCGTTGCGATGTCTATACCCATCAGCGACACAATGATCTTCGGCGCACCATCGCCAATAACGAGGTTTCTTACGGTTACGGTTTTCATTGATTACCCTTTAACTATTCTACAAATGCTTGCCCGTCAGGCGGCAAAACCCATAACCTGTTTCACATACTCCAGCGGGAAATCTTTCCCGGTCCAGAGCTTGAACTGTTCAGCCCCTTGCCATAACAACATGCCGTAACCATCAATTGTTTTGCAACCAGCACTTTGTGCCTGCTGCAATAATTTGGTCATATGCGGGTTGTAGACGCATTCGGTTACCAGCAGTTCCGGACGTAGCAGGGAAGCGTCGGTCACGAGAGATTCATTTTCCAGCGGCTTCATGCCGACTTTTGTTCCGTTGGTTAAAATATCCGCGCTGGCAAGTGCGTCAGCAAAAGCCTGGCGATCTGCGAGATCGATAACAGTGACCACGCAGTCGGTGTTTTCATTGACGCGTTTGGCAAACTCCTGCGCTTTGGCAAAAAACTCATCCTGGCGGTTAAAGAGTTTAATTTCTTTGATGCCTTCAATCGCTGCCTGTGCACCAATGGCTGTCGACGCACCGCCTGCGCCCAACAGTACCATGGTTTTACCTTTGATATCGAAACCACTTTCCTTAATTGCACGAATATGACCCGTGCCATCGGTATTGTAACCACGCAGGTAACCATCATCATTGACGATAGTATTAATTGCACCGACCAGTTTGGCGGCAGGTGTTAATTCATCAACATATTCACATGCTAGCTGCTTGTTGGGCATTGAGACCCCTGTACCACGCATCTTTAAGGCCTTCAGCCCGGCAATTGCATTAGCAAACGTTGAGTTATCGACTTCAAATGCCATATAAGTGAATGGCAATCCCGCTTTTTCTAATGCCTTATTTTGCATTTCAGGCGACAGACTGTGTCTGATAGGGTAGGCCATCAATCCAATTAGTTCATATTTAGCAGTTACGTCCATTTGATACTCCTTCTAAACAATTTATTGAAAATAACGTTCGCCCAACCGCACATCATTTTTGGGGATATCAAATACGCGGTAGTAACGAATAAAGACGATGATGGCGGTGATGAAGGCCAGCAGAGCAAATGCAAAGTCCAGCAAAATGATGTACTGCAGACCAATGTTAGAGAGGTATCCGGTGATTAATGGGATAATAAAGTTGGCTACGCCACCCATCATCATATAAATACTGGTGACTTTGGCTTTGCTCTTGGGAAAGAATTCAGACATCACCGAGACACCGAGCTGTAAAATACCGCCAGCGGCAGAGAATCCAATGAGAAATGAACCGACGTTACACACCAGCGGAGAGGGATATAAGTAGATGACGGCTGCGGTGATGGTTGCCAGCCCGGCGTTAAACACATTTGCCCAAATAGGTCGAACCCATTTTTTTAACAGAGCGGCAAAAATAAATACGCAGACCAATGATCCCATACTGTAGTAAGAGATTGTCTTCAGTGCGTCAGATTCTGCCATGCCGGCAAAGGCCATCGCATATTTTGGCATCCAGACCACGATGACGTAAAAAGTCGAAAAGGCAGCAACACCAAACATGACGGATGCCACACCTTCCAGCCAGACCAACGGTTTACTGTTCATCTGTGGCAGATCTTTCGCGATGCCAGCATCCACCATCTGGCCAGGGAAGCGACTTCTTAGCAGCATCAAGGTAATGACGACAAACAACGCACCCGGGATAATGACCGCATAACCGTACCAGATATGGTTGAGCAGCATGGTGCTGACGACGATGGGGTAGATCATCTGCCCAAACGAGACCATAGCTTTCACCAGGATAACGGCTGAGCCAGAGGCTTTAGGGAAGCATTCCATTAACGCCGGGTACCCGCCGGTATCCAGTGCCGAGTTTGCCACGCCAACGCAAACGGCCAGAATAAAGGCAACCATCAGATTAGGGCTGGCGGGAATACCGAAGAAGAACAGTATATAAAGAATAGCGCCTAACAGAATGATAGCCCGACGACCAAATTTATCTGAGAGCACGCCAAAGAATAAGATGCTCACCAGTCGCCCCAGACCAATGCCTGAAATCAAATAGGCAATTCCTGCATTGTCGGTGGAAAACTTTTCTGCAAGAGAGGTCATATTTTGCGCCAGTGTAATGACGCTAATGCCGTGTAGGAAATAACTTAAATAAATACAGATTATCGCCAAAAGAAATGGCGTATTAAAGGTCTTGCTTTGAGACATTTTCACAACTCCTTGCGGATTTTAAAATTGTTCTGTGCTCGTCGATATTGTTTAAATTGCGGCGACCTTGTAATTAATATACTGGGCGGCAGCCACAGAACCTACATAGCATGGCGTTTAAGTTACCAGGTATATTGCATAACACACTGTGAAATCGAACTCTGCCGGCCGGTGTTTTGCTGATGTTTTAAAACTGAAGTCAATTATTTTGCAGAAGAGGGGAACAATATTGCATCCACGCTTATTTTACGGCTTGTATCATCTTTAGCTGATGTTTTGACGTGATGTGGCTGCGATAACCAATAAACAACGCCAACAGGAATCCAACAGCGGCTATGCCAGTATCAAACCACATGATGTGAGCAATACTGGTTTCAGAGAGTTTTGCTGTTATCAATGGAATGGTGAAGGTCGCAATGCTGCCCGCGCTGTAGTAAATACCGGTCGCTTTGCCCTTCGCATGCGGAAAGCGTGCGGCCATCAGCGTTAAACCGATTTGCACAACGCCCCCTGCGGAAGAAAAACCGATGACAAACGCAAAGATAATGACAACGATAGGTGTCGGATGCAGACAAACCATCAGCAGTGCGACAAATGAGATAAACGTATACAGCATCAGCATCGATGTCGCGCGTTCTGCTTTTCGCGCCAGCGGGGCGGTGATCAGCACGCACAGTAGAGAGCCGCAGGTATAAATGCTTAACAGTTTGATAGATAACGTATAGGGCATTCCGGCGACAAACTGTCCGTATTGCGCCAGCCACTGGCTTACCAGGTAAAATGTCGCCATTGCGATGTAGCCGTACAGGGTGTAACTGGCAAGGTCGAGCAGGGAGCAACGATGTTCAGGTTGTCCGGTTTCCCGTTCAGCCGGTTGAGCCCGGATGACGGTATGAGGCCCGGGATGTGGCGGAAACCGACAGCGAAATAAAAACACACCGTTGAGTATCATAACGGCTGCCGCCAGCAGGAAGGACCAGCCAAACCAAAGTTCGGCCCATACCAGCAGACTGATAATCATTGGCAGCAGGAACTGACCGCTGGAGACGAAGGCTTTTATCAAAATATTGGCCGTGCTGGGTGAGCGGGGGAATGCCTCCATCAGGCTGGGATAGGTTCCGGCATCGAGAAAACTGTTTGCCATTCCCGCTAAAAAACCAAAAGCATAGGCAAGAAAAATACTGTGAGTATTTATGATGCCAATAAAGAAAATCAGGTAGCAGGTCATACCAAGGATAATAAATGGTCTGCGACCATAGCTATCGGAAAGCATCCCTGCTACTAATAAAACGCTTAAGCGGCCGATACCGAGTGAGGAAATAACAATCGAGACGCCCGCGGTATTGGTTTGCCACTGTTGTTCCAGTGAAGACATATTGAGGCTCATCAGAATGACCCCCATGCCGTGCACCAGGTAATTTAGGTACAGCCCTATCGCAGTGGAGAAATAGGTGTTTTTCATAATGTGTTACTCAGCGAAGAGGCTAAATAGGTATGGCGTTGCGATCTCTTAACACATACGCTCGAGATCGTGAGCATAGAGTTCAACAGCTGCCGACTGATAGATTTTCCAGTCGAGAAAACCATCGTGGTGATAAACCGCCTGAAAAGCGTTCAGATCGGGGAAAAAACGCATGGTGTTATTACCAATGCGGTTATTTATTTTGTCGATAATTGCATTAATTCTTAACTTCCTCTTGGCTTTCATTTCTGAACAAATGCGGACAATGTCGTCTGGAATTTCTCTTTCACCCTTTTCCCATTGTTGCCAGGCGACAACATTGTCATCGCGCGCGATATACCTGGCGCTTTCTTCCACCGTCATAGCAAAAATATGGCGGATCGCCTGTAGCTCTAATGCGTTCATTATTTGGTCGCTTCATAAAAGACGGTGGAATAGTAATAACATTGCTGTGGATATTTCGGCTTGAAGAGAGTCACAGTATTTTGTGCAATATTATTTGGTCCTTGACGGGGAAGATAATGTGTTGGTGCGTTAAGGTTGGTGGAGTGGCGCGCGAAGGACAAAAAAAAGCCCATCGTGGGAGATGGGCAAAGACTACACACAGCAATTCGTTGTTTCACTCAGGGGATTTCCATGCTTATAAATCAATGTGTTGATCTAAAGCCATGGGCTAATAGTAGGCATACTGATTTTTTACGTCGATCAGATTCATCTCAATAGTTTAAAAACTGTAAAGAATTTGCGACACAAATGAGTATTGAAAGAGGGACGAAGTTGGTTCTAATCCCGTAAGAGGGAGGGATTGATTAGTATTGTTAAACAATCAGGCGGCGTTGCCGCCTGATGTTGGATTACTTATTGCGTTCGATTTCAGCAATTTCTTCGAGGATTTCATCCGGATTGGTACCTGGTGCAGGGGCTTCGTTTACCCAGGCGGAGAACAGACGCCAGGAAACGGCCAGTACTACTGGACCGATAAACAGACCAATCATGCCGAAGGCAATCAATCCGCCGATGACTCCGGAGAGAATCAGGAGCAGTGGCAAATCGGCACCCATGCGAATCAGCATCGGTCGAATCACGTTATCCAGTGTTCCGACCACGCCGCTCCACACCAGCAGCACGGTGCCCCAGGTTGAATCCCCCGTCCAGTATAGCCAGATAATGGCCGGAATCAGTACCGGTAGCGGCCCCAGTTGCACCAGACATGACAGGATCATCAATACCGCCAGCAGTGTGGCATACGGCACACCGGTTACCGCCAGACCAATACCCCCGAGCACTGCCTGTACCAGAGCGGTGACCACAACGCCTAATGCGACGGCGCGAATGGCTTGTGCTGCCAGCAGAATGGCAGCATCTCCACGTTTTGAGGCAAGACGGCAGGCGAAGTGACGAATACCTAATGCGACTTGTTCACCGCGCCAGTACAACAGGGCACTGAACAGCAGCATCAGGCCACAGTGCATCATAAAGCGGCCGATATGCGCGGCCTGACCGACGAACCAGGTGGTGGTGGTGCCGATATAAGGACGAACCTTGGCCATAATCGCCGAACCGCCCATATCCAGTAAGCTGTGCCATGCGCCATACATTTTGGCACCCACCAGTGGAATGCTGTTCAACCATGCCAGATCCGGTAGTGTCATATCACCTGCGGTTACGGCATGGATCAGCGGCCCACTGCCATCGACGATGCTGTTAACCAGCAGCGCGATGGGGATGATGAACAACAGCACCAGCAACAGCGTCATCACCAGTACGGCAAGTGAACGGCGTCCCCAGAGCAATTTTTGTAAGCGTAGCAGGATAGGCCAGGTTGCAATGACAATCGTGCCTGCCCAGGCAAAACCGAGGATAAAGGGCTGAACAATCCAGAGACAGGCCACAATCAGGATGGCTAAAAACAGCACCGATAGCAGCACTTGTGCAATATCCCTGGGCTGACGGAAATTTACCATAAATACTTTTCACCTTTGTCTTTGCGCCAGAACGTTGACGCGACGTGAATACTTAAATCACACCCTGTAATGATGAGCAATTTCAGCGGTTTTGAACAGGCGGATTCTGCCTGTAAATCTGCTGAGCGTATTAGAAAAAAATGTGATACAACAAACAAAGCAACACGCAAACGATTAAATTCACAACACAGACCGCAGGAAAGGGTCACTATAATGATTCCACAAATTTCTCAGGCACCAGGTGTCGTTCAACTGGTGCTCAACTTTTTGCAGGCGCTGGAGCAGCAAGGATTTACGGGCGATACGGCAACGAGCTATGCCGATCGTCTAACAATGTCGACGGATAACAGTATTTATCAGCTGCTACCTGATGCTGTCGTTTTCCCTCGTTCAACCGCAGATGTGGCGCTAATCGCCCGTCTGGCGGCAGAACCGCTTTTCTCGTCGTTGATTTTTACCCCGCGCGGCGGCGGCACCGGGACCAACGGTCAGGCGCTGAACCAGGGCATTATTGTTGATATGTCCCGCTATATGAGCCGCATTATTGAAATCAACCCGCAAGAAGGTTGGGTGCGGGTAGAAGCCGGGGTGATAAAAGATCAGCTCAACCAGTTTCTGAAGCCTTACGGCTATTTCTTTGCCCCGGAATTATCCACCAGTAACCGGGCAACACTCGGCGGGATGATCAACACCGATGCGTCCGGGCAAGGATCGTTGGTTTACGGTAAAACTTCCGATCATGTGTTGGGCATCCGTGCGGTGCTGATGGGCGGTGATATTCTTGATACTCAGCCAATGCCGATCGAGCTTGCCGAAATGCTGGGGAAAAGCGATACCACCATTGGCCGCATCTATAAGACCGTTTATGAACGTTGTCGCGATAACCGACAGCTGATCATGGATAAATTCCCGAAACTTAATCGCTTCCTGACCGGGTACGATCTACGGCACGTCTTTAACGATGAGATGACCGAATTTGATTTAACCCGCATTCTCACCGGCTCTGAAGGTACGCTGGCGTTTATCACCGAAGCCCGTCTGGATATCACCCCGCTGCCAAAAGTCAGACAACTGGTTAACGTCAAGTACGACTCTTTCGACTCGGCGTTGCGTAATGCGCCGGTGATGGTGGAAGCACGCGCATTGTCGGTAGAAACTGTTGACTCCAAAGTACTCAATCTGGCGCGGGAAGATATCGTCTGGCACTCGGTAAGTGAATTGATTACCGATGTACCTGATAAAGAGATGCTGGGTCTGAACATTGTAGAGTTTGCCGGTGACGACGAAGTATTGATTAATTCGCAGGTCAGCGCACTGTGTGAACGTCTGGATGGCTTAATCGCTCGTCAGGAAGCGGGTGTCATTGGCTGGCAGCTGTGTACCGAACTGGCGGGAGTCGAACGAATTTACGCCATGCGCAAAAAGGCAGTCGGTCTGCTGGGTAATGCAAAAGGTTCCGCGAAGCCAATTCCGTTCGCCGAGGATACCTGCGTTCCGCCGGAGCATCTGGCGGACTATATTGCCGAGTTCCGCGCGCTACTCGACAGCCACGCCCTGAGTTACGGCATGTTTGGTCATGTAGACGCAGGCGTGCTGCATGTCAGACCGGCGTTGGATATGTGTGACCCGCAGCAGGAAGTGCTGATGAAACGCATTTCTGATGATGTTGTGGCGCTGACGGCGAAATATGGCGGTTTGCTGTGGGGCGAGCATGGGAAAGGTTTTCGTGCAGAATATAGCCCGGCGTTCTTCGGCGAGGAGCTGTATCGCGAACTGCGCAAAGTGAAATCGGTGTTTGATCCGCAAAACCGGCTGAATCCTGGGAAAATCTGTCCACCGGAAGACGTAGATGCGCCGATGATGAAAGTGGACGCGGTGAAACGCGGAACGTATGACCGTCAGATCCCTCTGGCCGTACGCCAGGAGTGGCGCGGGGCAATGGAGTGTAACGGCAACGGGTTATGCTTTAACTTCGATGCGAAAAGCCCTATGTGTCCGTCGATGAAAATCAGCCTCAACCGTATTCATTCGCCAAAAGGGCGAGCCACGTTAGTGCGTGAATGGCTGCGTTTGTTAGCGGATCGCGGGATTGACCCAATACAGCTGGAAAAAGAGCTACCGGAAAAACGCGCCAGTTTACGTTCGCTGATTGCCCGTACCCGCAACAGCTGGCATGCGCGCAAGGGTGAATACGATTTCTCACACGAAGTAAAAGAGGCGATGTCAGGTTGCCTGGCGTGTAAAGCCTGTTCCACCCAGTGTCCAATTAAAATTGATGTACCGGAGTTCCGTTCGCGCTTCCTCCAGCTGTACCACACGCGTTATCTGCGCCCGTTGCGCGATCACATGGTGGCGACCGTTGAGAGCTATGCGCCGTTAATGGCACGAGCGCCCAAAACGTTTAACTTCTTCATCAACCAGCCGCTGGTGCGAAACCTGGCTAAAAAGCACATTGGAATGGTTGATTTACCTCTGTTGTCTGCACCGTCGCTGCAACGCCAACTGGTGGGGCATCGCTCCGCCAATATGACGTTGGAACAGCTCGAATTACTCAGCCTTGAGCAAAAAGCCCGTACGGTGCTGGTGGTGCAGGACCCTTTCACCAGCTATTACGATGCGCAGGTGGTTGCTGACTTTATACGTCTGGTAGAGAAGCTGGGCATGCAGCCGGTACTGCTGCCGTTTTCGCCAAACGGCAAGGCGCAGCACATTAAAGGCTTCTTAAACCGTTTTGCCAAAACGGCGAAAAAGACATCCGAGTTTCTTAACCGGGTAGCGAAGCTGAATATTCCGATGGTGGGTGTTGATCCGGCGCTGGTGCTTTGTTATCGCGATGAATACAAGATGGTGCTGGGTGAACAACGGGGGGATTTCCATGTGTTGCTAGCCAACGAATGGTTATCGAAAGCTGTGGAAGCACAGCAGCCAGTCGCTGTTGGCGGTGAACCGTGGTACTTCTTTGGCCACTGTACCGAAGTGACGGCCTTGCCGGGCGCGCCTGCACAGTGGGCGGCTATTTTTGCTCGCTTTGGCGCAAAGCTGGAGAACGTCAGCGTGGGATGCTGTGGTATGGCTGGCACCTACGGCCACGAGGTAAAGAATCACCAAAACTCATTGGGGATCTATGAGTTATCATGGCACCAGGCAATGCAACGATTGCCACGTAACCGTTGTCTGGCTACCGGGTACTCCTGTCGCAGTCAGGTTAAACGCGTTGAAGGTACGGGCGTTCGCCACCCATTACAGGCACTGCTGGAGATTATAGGATGATCTGGAAACGTGAAGTCACACTCGAGGCGCTCAATGCCATGGGTGAAGGAAATATGGTTGGGCTGCTCGATATTCGTTTTGTGCACATTGGTGACGATACGCTGGAAGCTACAATGCCGGTGGACCATCGCACCAAACAACCCTTTGGGTTGCTGCACGGCGGCGCATCCGTGGTGCTGGCGGAAAGTATTGGTTCAGTAGCGGGATACCTGTGTACTCAGGGTGAGCAGAAAGTGGTGGGCCTGGAGATCAACGCCAACCATATCCGTTCTGCGCGGGAAGGGCACGTCAGGGGCGTATGTCGCGCGTTACATACCGGCTCTCGTCACCAGGTTTGGCAAATAGAGATCTTCGATGAGCAGGGACGATTGTGCTGTACTTCGCGTCTGACGACCGCAATTTTGTGATGCATATTGCTTTTGGTCATTATCTGCACAGGGAATGGTGTTATACTGTGCAGGTTTTGAACACAAGCGAGGATGATATGTCTACCCAATTAGACCCTGCCCAACTGGCAATAGAATTTTTACGTCGTGATAAAACCGATCTTTCACCGGCTCAGTACCTGAAAAGGCTGAAACAGCTTGAGCTGGAGTTTGCAGATCTGTTGGCGCTCTCTTCAACTGAACTGAAAGAAGAGATCTATTTTGCCTGGCGCATGGGCGTTCATTGATTCCGGTATGCTTATCGTAACGAAACCCCGACACGTGTTCGGGGTTATTTTGGCCTTAAATCTTCATTACCACTTCATCTCACCGCTGTTAACCTTCGCACTTAGTTCCAGCGAGCTTGCGTCTGCCAGACCTGGCCATGCTGCCGTCATGGTTTTAATCACATAATCCGATCCTTTCTTCGCCCCTAACGCCTGCTCAAACGACTGCAAATAGTCCTGGGTGAAGCGAATAGCTTTATCGCCGGTTGGGCGTTCGCCAATGTAATGACCCGGGACCACCTGAGTGGGCTGTAAGCTCTGCATTTCGCTCAGTACGTTACGCCATGTACTACGCTGTTCTTCAGATTGTGTATCCGCCGTCCAGACGTGAATACCTGAAGCCACGCCTGTGCCGCCAATAATGGCCCGATTCGCCGGGATCCAGATATACGCTGCATAATCGTTGGAGTGACGCAGTTCCAGCGGTTCACCATCAACCGTGAACTGCGTTTGCGTCGTCGCCTGCGGAACGGTGAGCGATGTTGGCGCGCCGTCCTTCATTTGCGGGCCCCAGAATTGCAGTTTGGCCTCTTTGGTGGCGCGGATATGGTCTACCACCTGCGGTGTTGCCAGAACTTTTACCTGTGGGAAAGCGTTGACGATAGGTTGCAGACCGAAATAGAAATCCGGATCGCCGGAAGTGATCACGATAGCCTTCAGCGTTTTACCGCTGGCGCGAATCATCTGCACCAGCTGTTCGCCATCTTTGGTGCTGAACTGGGCGTCAAACAAAATCGCCTCTTTGGGGCCAGACACCAGCGTCGAAGAGACCGGGAAAATACCCTTCTCCTGCGGATTATAGACGTTCAGCTGTAGCGGTGCGGCGAAAGCTGAAGACGCAAACAGAGGTAACAGCAGGGCCAGAGATTTAACTTTCATACCAGGTAACCTTATGCAGGGAATTGACTTTTGATAGTTCCCGTATTTTAAGCATATTCGTATCTGTTAGAATTCCCTCATTAGGACATGCTGAGTTTCATAAAACGATCGGATGGGATGCAATGGACAGAGTGATGGCGGCAACGGTATTTAACCATATCTGTGATTTGGGCAGTCTGAGCGCCGCTGCACGTGCATTGGGGCTTTCCCGTCCGATGGTCAGTCGTTACCTCGACGAGATGGAAAAATGGGCAGGCGCAAGGCTTATCCATCGCTCATCACGTCGGTTAACGATCACGCCAGCGGGTGAAGAGGCATTACTGAAAACGCGTTCTCTGGCGCAACTTTCGCTGGATATTGGTGCCGCCAGTGGCGCGCAAATTCCCTCAGGCACGCTACGTGTGGCCTGCGCCCATTTTACCGCCATGCATATTCTTGCTCCGGTTCTGCCGGCGTTTATGGAGCAATATCCGCAATTACGTATTGAGGTGGAGATCAATAATCAACCGGTAAGCCTTGTGGGGGAACGCATCGATGTGGCGATCCGCATAACGGATAATCCCGAGCCAGGAACCATCGCCCGTCGGTTGGGCGACTGTAAATCGGTACTTTGCGCGTCCGCAGATTATCTGCATCAACATGGCACGCCTGAGACAGTCGACGATCTCACTCGGCACAATTGCCTGTACTACAGCGGTTTTGCCGGACAATCCTGGCACTTTTTGGATGCCCAGGGGCAGTCTGTCTCCGTTGCAATCAAAGGGAATTTGAGTGCAGGGATCTCTTCGCTGCTCTGCGAGTCGGCGGTGGCAGGAATGGGAATCGCGTTGGTGCCAGAACTGGAAGCGCAGGAAGGGCTGGCGCAGGGAGCGTTAATTCGATTACTGCCAGAACTTCAACCTAAATGCTTACCAATTTATGGCTTATACCTTTCTCGGGAGCATCAGCCTGCGGGGCTACGTTTGCTGCTGGATGCGCTTAGTGGGGCGGCGCAATGCTAAAAAGGTAGCTAAACGTGCTCACAAAATAGTCAAACCGCAAGTTGTGTTAAAAAAAACTTAACGGTGTATGAGACTATTCTTATCGCCCCTTCAAGAGCTAAGCCATCGTGAGTGCCGGAGATAAGCGCCGGATGGGGCCGGAACCCTTAAGCCTGCCAGCAAGCAGACTTAAGGGTTTTTTGTCATTAGCATATTATTTGAATAGTTGTTTTCCCTGTTTTTATCCCTACCTATCCCTTAAATAGACATTATCTATACATCTTTTAATCTTTGACCTGCCTGAACGATTAGATTTCTATAATCCATTATTAATCAATGCATTGAACAAATAATTCCATTCCTGTAAACCCTCGCTGCAGGGTCTATGCTTAGTAAAAGTAGTCAAAAAGGGCGGTTAACCCGAATGCCCCTGCTGTTGAGGGGTTGAAGTGATAATCATTATCACTAACATGTTGTTATAGCTTAAAAGCTAGTGACTCGAGGTAACCCTATGGAATTGCATTCAGGAACATTTAACCCGGACGATTTTGCCTGGCGTGGACTGACGTTAACACCTGCGGCTGCGGCGCATATCCGTGAACTGGTGGCAAAGCAACCCGACATGTTGGGCGTACGCCTGGGCGTGAAGCAAACGGGATGCGCGGGATTCGGCTACGTGCTGGATACCGTGCGCGAGGCCCAAAAAGACGATCTCCTGTTTGAAACGGATGGCGCCAGACTGTATGTGCCTTTACAGGCGATGCCGTTCATCGACGGCACAGAAGTCGATTTCGTTCGCGAAGGATTAAATCAGTTATTTAAATTTCATAACCCGAAAGCCCAGAACGAATGCGGCTGTGGCGAAAGTTTTGGGGTATAGGCGGTACTATGTCTCGTAATACTGAAGCAACTGACGATGTCAACACCTGGGCTGGCGGGCACCTTAATTACAAAGAGGGCTTCTTCACCCAACTGCAAACCGATGAGCTGGCGAAAGGGATCAACGAAGAGGTCGTGCGCGCGATTTCGGCAAAACGTAATGAACCCGACTGGATGCTGGAATTCCGCCTGAATGCCTTTCGGGCATGGCTGACGATGGAAGAGCCGCACTGGCTAAAAGCGCACTACGACAAGCTGAATTATCAGGAGTACAGCTATTATTCCGCACCGTCCTGCGGTAACTGCGATGAAACCTGCGCATCTGAGCCGGGAGCGGTGCAGCAAACGGGGGCGAATGCGTTTTTAAGCAAAGAGGTTGAGGATGCCTTTGAACAGCTTGGCGTACCGGTCCGTGAAGGCAAAGAGGTGGCGGTTGATGCTATTTTTGACTCGGTATCGGTGGCGACCACCTATCGCGACAAACTGGCGGAACAGGGCATTATTTTCTGTTCGTTCGGTGAGGCGATTCACGATCATCCTGAGCTGGTAAAACAATATCTGGGCACCGTGGTTCCAGGTAATGACAACTTCTTTGCCGCGCTGAATGCAGCGGTGGCATCTGACGGCACGTTTATTTATGTACCGAAAGGCGTGCGTTGCCCCATGGAACTGTCGACCTATTTCCGTATCAATGCGGAAAAAACCGGGCAGTTTGAACGCACTATTCTGGTCGCGGATGAGGGCAGCTACGTCAGCTATATCGAAGGCTGTTCGGCTCCGGTGCGCGACAGCTACCAGCTGCATGCCGCGGTGGTAGAAGTCATCATCCACAAAGATGCCGAAGTGAAATACTCGACGGTGCAAAACTGGTTCCCCGGGGATGGTAACACCGGCGGCATTTTGAACTTCGTCACCAAGCGCGCTCTGTGCGAAGGTGAAAACAGCAAAATGTCGTGGACGCAGTCGGAAACCGGCTCGGCCATTACCTGGAAATACCCAAGTTGCATTTTGCGTGGCGACAACTCTATCGGCGAATTCTACTCCGTGGCCCTGACCAGTGGTCATCAGCAGGCCGATACAGGCACCAAGATGATCCACATCGGTAAAAACACCAAATCGACCATTATCTCGAAAGGGATCTCCGCCGGACACAGCCAGAACAGCTATCGCGGTTTAGTGAAAATCATGCCGACCGCCACCAACGCCCGCAACTATACCCAATGTGACTCGATGCTGATCGGGGCGGATTGCGGAGCGCACACATTCCCATATGTGGAGTGTCGTAACAACAGCGCCCAGCTCGAGCACGAAGCCACGACGTCGCGCATTGGCGAAGATCAGCTGTTTTACTGCCTGCAGCGCGGTATCAGCGAAGAGGATGCCATTTCGATGATCGTGAATGGTTTCTGTAAAGACGTGTTCTCTGAACTGCCGCTGGAATTTGCCGTGGAAGCGCAAAAACTTCTCGCCATAAGTCTTGAACACAGCGTCGGTTAAAATTTAAGGAAAGCACATGTTAAGCATCAAAGATTTACAGGTCAGTGTGGAAGATAAGGCGATCCTGCGTGGGCTGAGTCTTGAAATTTGCCCCGGAGAAGTGCACGCCATTATGGGGCCAAATGGTTCCGGGAAAAGTACGCTTTCCGCCACCTTGGCCGGACGTGATGACTATGAAGTCACCGGCGGGACGGTAGAATTCAACGGTAAGGATTTACTGGAACTGTCACCGGAAGACCGGGCCGGTGAAGGGATCTTTATGGCATTCCAGTATCCGGTGGAAATCCCCGGCGTCAGTAATCAGTTTTTCCTGCAAACGGCACTGAATGCGGTACGCACCTACCGTGGCGAAGAGTCACTGGACAGGTTTGACTTCCAGGATCTGATGGAAGAAAAAATTGCGTTGCTGAAGATGCCGGAAGATTTGCTCACGCGTTCGGTCAACGTTGGTTTCTCCGGCGGTGAGAAAAAGCGTAATGACATTTTGCAAATGGCGGTGCTGGAGCCTCAGTTGTGCATTCTGGATGAGTCGGACTCCGGGCTGGATATCGATGCGCTGAAAATCGTCGCCGACGGCGTGAACTCACTACGCGACGGGCAACGCTCATTCATTATCGTCACCCATTATCAACGCATTCTGGACTATATCAAACCCGATTATGTTCACGTTCTCTACCAGGGGCGAATAGTGAAGTCCGGTGATTTTACGCTGGTCAAACAACTTGAGGAGCAAGGTTATGGCTGGCTTAGCGAACAGCAGTAACGTGCTGCAACAGTGGCACCATCTGTTTGAAACGCAAGGTGAGACGCGCTCGCAACATGCCCAGCAGCATCTGCAGCAGATGCTGCGTCTGG
This sequence comes from Citrobacter sp. Cf072, assembly GCF_030334485.1. Lineage (NCBI taxonomy): Bacteria > Pseudomonadati > Pseudomonadota > Gammaproteobacteria > Enterobacterales > Enterobacteriaceae > Citrobacter > Citrobacter sp. Cf072. The sequence goes on from NZ_JAOWDX010000038.1 coordinate 202,260, forward strand.
GGCTGCCAACGCGTAAGCATGAGGACTGGAAATACACGCCGCTGGAGGGGTTAACCAATAGCCAGTTTGTCAGTCATGTCACTGAGATAACGTCAGCCCAGTGTGAAGCGTTAGCGCCGGCAATTGATGCCATACGACTGGTATTTGTCGACGGGCAATTCTCACCAACGCTGAGCGACAGAGCGGAAGGTAGTGGTTTTGACATTACCATTGACGATGCGCGCCAGATGCTGCCAGCGGCTATCCAACCGGAAGTGTTTCTGCACCTGACCGAAAGCCTGTCGCGTAGCGTCACTCACATTCAGGTGAAGCGTAACCAGCGCCCAGCGAAACCGCTGCTGCTACTGCACATTACCCAGGGGCTGGCGGGCGATGAGGTGAACACGGCGCACTATCGCCACCATCTGGAGCTGGCGGAAGGCGCAGAAGCCACCGTTATTGAACACTATGTCAGCCTCAGCGAGCTTCGCCATTTCACCGGCGCACGTTTAACCATGAATGTCGCGGCGAATGCGCACTTGCGCCACATCAAACTGGCGTTTGAGAACCCACAGAGCCACCATTTCGCGCACAATGACATTCAATTGGGGGCGGATGCCACGGCCGCCAGCCACAGTTTTTTACTCGGTGATGCGGTGCTGCGTCATAACACCAGCACCCAGCTTAACGGCGAAAACACCACGCTTCGGCTCAACAGCCTGGCAATGCCGGTGAAAAATGAAGTCTGCGACACCCGCACCTGGCTTGAGCATAACAAAGGATATTGCAACAGCCGCCAGCTGCATAAAACGATCGTCAGCGATAAGGGGCGGGCGGTATTCAATGGCCTGATCAACGTCGCTCAACACGCTATTAAAACCGATGGCCAGATGACCAACAATAATTTGCTGCTTGGTAAACTGGCGGAAGTGGATACCAAGCCGCAGCTTGAAATCTATGCCGACGACGTGAAATGCAGTCACGGGGCGACGGTAGGGCGGATCGACGACGAGCAGATGTTCTATTTGCGTTCGCGCGGGATCGGCCAGCAAGATGCCCAACAAATGATTCTCTATGCGTTTGCCGCTGAGCTAACGGAAGCCCTGGGCGAGGAAACGCTGAAACAACAGGTACTGGCACGGATCGCCCAACGCTTGCCGGGAGGCGTAGCATGACATTTCCCATTGAAAAAGTGCGGGCCGATTTTCCGGTTCTGACGCGTGAAGTGAATGGTTTACCGTTGGCGTATCTGGATAGCGCGGCCAGCGCGCAAAAGCCGAACCAGGTGATTGATGCCGAAGCCGAGTTCTACCGTCACGGCTATGCGGCGGTCCACCGCGGTATCCATACGCTGAGCGCTCAGGCTACGGAAAAAATGGAGAATGTGCGCAAGCTCGCTTCGCTGTTTATTAACGCCCGCTCCGCCGAAGAGCTGGTGTTTGTTCGCGGTACGACGGAGGGCATCAACCTGGTGGCGAACAGCTGGGGCAGCAGCAATGTGCGGGCGGGCGATAACATTATCATCAGCGAAATGGAGCACCATGCCAATATTGTGCCCTGGCAGATGCTGTGTGCACGCGTAGGTGCAGAACTGCGCGTTATCCCGCTCAATGCCGATGGTACGTTGCAGCTGGAAACGCTGCCGACGCTGTTTGACGATCGCACGAAGCTGTTGGCGATTACCCACGTATCTAACGTGCTGGGCACGGAAAACCCGTTGGGTGAGATGATCGCGCTGGCGCATCAATACGGCGCGAAAGTGCTGGTGGATGGCGCGCAGGCGGTGATGCATCATCAGGTGGATGTGCAGGCGCTGGATTGCGATTTTTATGTTTTCTCCGGGCATAAACTTTACGGTCCAACCGGTATTGGCGTTCTGTATGCCAGAGAGTCGCTGCTGCAGGAGATGCCGCCGTGGGAAGGCGGTGGTTCAATGATTGCGACGGTGAGTTTGAGTCAGGGAACGACGTGGGCCAAAGCGCCCTGGCGGTTTGAAGCCGGAACGCCGAACACCGGGGGCATTATCGGACTCGGCGCGGCTATTGAATATGTTTCAGCGCTGGGGCTGACTGAAATCAGCGAATATGAACAGTTCATGATGCGCTATGCGTTGGAACAGCTGGCGGATGTGCCGGATTTAACAATCTACGGACCGGATAACCGTCTGGGTGTGATTGCGTTTAACCTCGGCAAGCATCACGCCTATGACGTCGGGAGTTTTCTCGATAACTATGGCATCGCCGTGCGGACGGGGCATCACTGCGCAATGCCGCTGATGGCCTTTTATAACGTTCCCGCGATGTGCCGGGCGTCGATTGCAATGTATAACACCCATGAAGAAGTGGATCGCCTGGTAACGGGCCTCAAGCGTATTCACCATTTACTGGGCTAACAGGGAGGCGTTATGGCTGCGCTACCGGATAAAGAAAAGTTGTTGCGTAATTTTCTGCGTTGCGCTAATTGGGAAGAGAAATACCTGTACATTATTGAACTGGGTCAGCGTTTGCCGGAACTAAACGATGACTTACGCTGCCCGGAAAATAGCATTCAGGGATGCCAAAGCCAGGTATGGATTGTTATGCGTCAGAATGGTGAAGGGATTATTGAATTACAGGGCGACAGTGATGCGGCAATTGTGAAAGGGCTTATTGCCGTGGTATTCATTTTGTATGATCGCATGACGGCTCAGGATATTGTGAATTTTGATGTGCGCCCGTGGTTTGAAAAAATGGCGCTCGCACAGCATCTCACACCGTCTCGTTCACAAGGGCTGGAGGCGATGATTCGGGCTATTCGCGCCAAAGCCGCAACTCTTAGCTAAACTGATAAAACACGTCAACTTTCAGACCGACTTGAAAGCGTTCGTGTAAGGCAACGCAGTGACTCGTAGGCCGGATCGGGCGCTCGCCGCCGTCCGGCAAGAACGCCAGGGGGGTGAGTGAGTATGAAACGCGCGTCTGTTATTACGTTAATGCTAATCGGCGCCTACAGCGCTATTCAGGCCGCATGGGCGGTCGATTATCCTTTGCCCCAGGCGAACAGCCGCCTTGTTGGGCAAAACCAAACCTACACCGTGCAGGAAGGCGATAAAAACCTACAGGCGATAGCCCGTAAGTTTGATACCGCTGCAATGCTGATCCTTGAAGCCAACAATACTATTGCCCCCGTACCTAAACCCGGAACGCTGATCACTATTCCCTCACAATTACTGCTACCGGATGCACCACGCGAAGGCATTATTGTGAATCTGGCGGAACTGCGTCTGTATTACTTCCCGCCGGGAGAGAATATTGTTCAGGTATTCCCGATTGGTATCGGTTTGCAGGGGCTGGAAACGCCGGTAATGGAAACCCGGGTTGGGCAGAAAATCCCGAATCCAACCTGGACCCCTACACCAGGCATCCGTAAACGCTCTCTGGAGCGTGGCATCACATTACCGCCTGTTGTACCTGCAGGACCAAATAACCCTTTAGGACGCTTTGCACTGCGTCTGGCGCATGGAAACGGTGAATATCTGATCCATGGCACCAGCGCACCGGACAGCGTGGGCCTGCGAGTGAGTTCTGGGTGTATTCGCATGAACGCGCCGGATATCAAAGCGTTGTTTGCTCAGGTCCGCACAGGCACGCCGGTCAGGGTGATTAATGAGCCGATAAAATATTCGATAGAGCCGAACGGTATGAGGTATGTCGAAGTGCATCGACCGCTGTCGCCTGAAGAGGAACAAAACGTCCAGACCATGCCGTATGTGTTACCAGCCGGCTTTACCCAGTTTAAAGACAATAAAGCGGTGGATAACAGTCTGGTGGAAAGGGCGTTGTATCGTCGTGCAGGTTATCCGGTCACCGTCACTGCCGGGCAAGCATCGGTCGCGAGCAATGGGCCAGAAGTGAAGTCTGCGCAAAATGGTGTGCCAGGAGAAGATGCTGAGGTGCGCGCTATGCAATAACAGGGAAGGGGAATTCAGAGCAAAAAAAATGGCGCACAATGTGCGCCATTTTTATTACACAGATACTATTACTTGCGGTATTTAGTAGCTGCGTTGTCCAGACGCTGGTTAGCGCGAGCTGCGTCATCTTTAGCAGCCTGAACGTCGGAACGCATTGCGTTCACGTCGTTGCTCAGCTGGTCAACTTTAGCGTTCAGAGTCTGAACGTCAGAAGACAGCTGATCGATTTTAGCGTTGCTGGAGCAACCTGCCAGCAGAGTAGAACCCAGGATTACCGCGCCCAGTACCAGTTTAGTACGATTCATTATTAATACCCTCTAGATTGAGTTAATCTCCATGTAGCGTTACAAGTATTACACAAAGTTTTTTATGTTGAGAATATTTTTTTGATGGGAATGCACTTATTTTTGATCGTTCGCTCAAAGAAGCATCGAATTGTGCAAAAACGGCTAAAAAACCGAGTGAAAACAGAAAGCTTCCATCGGATTCATCTTAGATAATCACGGATTAGATAGTGAAATCCGATTTGATTTTTTATTAATTGTGGCTATCGATTAAATAAAAAAAGCGCCACAAGGGCGCTTTTTTAAGCAAATTAATTCGCGATGGAATTATTACAGCACGTGAACGGATGCAGTGTTGGTGGTGCCGCTCGGAACCAGTGCACCAGAAACCATAACCACAACGTCACCTTTCTGAGCCAGACCGCTTTCCAGAGCAACTTCTTTGCCCAGGCGGTAGAAATCATCGGTAGAGCTGATTTCTTTAACAACTTGTGCAACAACACCTTTGCTCAGCACCAGCTGACGCGCGGTAGTTTCATTGGTGGTCAGCGCCAGAATGGTGGCATCCGGGAAGTATTTACGTACTGCGCGAGCAGATTTACCACCCTGGGTTGCGACAACGATCAGCGGAGCATCCAGTTTTTCAGCAGTTTCAACCGCGCCACGGCAAACGGCTTCGGTGATGCGCAGTTTGCGGCTGTCATTGTTGAAGTCCAGACGGCTGGTCATCACACGGTCAGTACGCTCACAGATGGTCGCCATGATGGTAACGGCTTCCAGCGGGTATTTACCTTTTGCTGATTCGCCAGACAGCATTACTGCGTCGGTACCGTCGAGGATGGCGTTCGCTACGTCACCGGCTTCTGCACGGGTCGGACGCGGGTTTTTGATCATGGAGTCCAGCATCTGGGTCGCAGTGATAACGACTTTACGTGCACGGATACATTTTTCGATGATCATCTTCTGCGCGAAGATAACTTCTTCAACCGGGATCTCAACGCCCATATCGCCACGCGCAACCATGATGCCGTCAGACGCTTCGAGGATTTCGTCGAAGTTGTTCAGGCCTTCCTGGTTTTCGATTTTGGAGATGATCTGGATGTTTTCGCCGCCGTGGGCTTTCAGGTGCTCACGGATTTCAACGACGTCAGAACGTTTACGGATAAAGGACGCTGCAACGAAGTCAACGCCTTGCTCGCAACCGAAGATCAGGTCTTGTTTGTCTTTTTCAGCCAGTGCTGGCAGTGCGATGGAAACACCCGGCAGGTTAACACCTTTGTTTTCGCCCAGGTCGCCGTTGTTCAGCACTTTACAGATAACTTTGTTACCTTCGATGGCGGTAACTTCCATGCCGATCAGACCATCGTCAACCAAAACGGTGTTGCCGACGGACAGATCTTTCGTGAAGCCTTCATAAGTAACAGCAACGATTTCGTTGTTGCCTACGACAGATTTGTCGGTGGTGAAGGTGAAGGTCTGGCCCGCTTTCAGGGAAACGTCGTTACCGCCTTCCAGTTTGATGGTACGGATTTCCGGACCTTTGGTGTCGAGCAGGATTGCTGCTTTCTTGCCGGTTTTGCTCATGACGTTGCGCAAATTCTTGATGCGCTGACCGTGTTCTGCGTAATCACCGTGAGAGAAGTTCAGACGCATGACGTTCATGCCCGCGTCCAGCATTTTGGTTAACATCTCTTCGGATTCGGTTTTCGGACCGATGGTGCAAACAATTTTCGTCTTTTTCATGACAGTCTTAGTCTTTAAGTTGAGAAGGATATGGAAATCTGGCTCCCGCCGCGCACGGACGGGAAGCTAAACCTGAGTTACGAAAGTTGTGATGCCTCGCTCTAAGGATAGGTGACATCGAAAGAGCGTGCAGAGGAATGTGTGCTTGTGTTTCAGCCCAACGGGATGGTGAGTTTTGTAGTCGTTGAGTTTTACAGGTCAATGTGCTGAAACCATTCAAGAGACAATTGGCGCGCATTATACGCTGAAAATTATCAAAAAGGAAAATGGAAACAGCGTTTCAAAACACTTCTGTGCAGTTTTACAAAGAATCAGCATTAAATTGTTTCGGGTTGGTTAACAAAACACCGCCCAACTTCAGACGGTGTTGCGCAACAAGAAAAAAATAACGTGTTGCAAACTCAGCATTCAGCCTTAGTCGAGCAGCTTTCGCCCCTCAAGATCGATATGGATGTCCTGCTTATGCGCTTTCCGATACCACAGAACCGCCAGACCGATTACAGACCAGATAACCCCGAGCGTCAGCGCGTGAATGTTCATATTCATACAGACATATCCAATGACGACCATCCCCAGCACAGGAGAAATCACATGAGGGACAAAACGACGATGCTGTTTCATCTTTACGTTGTAGAGCACGAAGACACTCAGGTTCACCATAAAGAATGCGAAAAGCGCACCGAAGTTGACAAGGGTGGATATGGATTCAATTTTCCCGGAAAACAAGTAACTAAGGAATAGTGTCACAGCCCCGGTGAACAGAATTGCATAGTCAGGTGTTTTTCTTTTACTGTGCACATGCGCCAGAAATGTGGGTAACATTTTATCTCGACCCATAGAGAACAGGACGCGCGATACGGCGGTTTGTGCCGTAATGATATTCCCGACTGCGCAAACGAACGCTACGATGATAGAAAATGCAACTTTAAGCCAGATGCCGCCAACATCGCCTGCAATCGTGAAAAAGGCCTCGTTAGTTTGTGTACCTTCCGCAAAACTGTCGATTTTACCCGTAGCGAATGCGGCAAAGGTCACCACAATAATAAACAGCACGGTGGCCAGGATAAGGGCGAGAAGGGTTGCCTTACTGACTGCTTTCCCGCCGCCTTCGCTTTCTTCACTTAGGGTACTAATGGCATCAAATCCGAGGAAGTTGAGCGCCGCAACAGAGATCGCGGTAGCAATTAAACCAGGCGTAAACCACTGAGAATCAAAAAAAGGTTTGAAAGAAAATGACACATGGCTGCTATCAAGCATCAGCAGTCGCAAAATCAGCACCACAAAAATGGCCAGAATACCGAGTTGAATAAAGACCAGCAGTTTGTCGAATTTAGCTGTTTGTTGTATTCCCAAATAATTTATACCCGTTCCGATAGCCACATAAATTAACGGCCATATCCAAATCGGTATTTGCGGAAGTATTGCATGAACAGCAACACCGCCCAGGACGGCAACCAGCGTAGGGAATAACAGATAATCCAGCAACAAAATCCATCCGGTGAGAAAACCCACAGCGGGGTTGATGCACACGCCTGCATAGGTATAAGCCGACCCGGAGGATGAGATGTGCTTTGATAATGTTGAATAGCTGTGGGCGGTAAAAAACATCGCGATAGCGCCAATAATATACACGAGCGCGACCATGCCATGAGATAAATTATATACGACGCCATAGAGAGAAACCGGCGCGATCGGCACCATAAATACCAGCCCGTACAGCACCAAATCTGTGAGAGATAACTTTTTTATTTTACTCATAGTAAACACCTCAATTCGTGTTAATCAAGGCCTCGTAAAAACTCACGGACAGCAGTGAGGCAAGGCTCGGTATTTTCTTCATGTGGGTTATGGCTGCTGTCAGGAATCGTGACACCCCGACAGTGGGTTATATGGGTAATAAGCGGTTGAACGACCTGTGATGTCGCCTGATCATACTCACCATGAAGGACTAATCCTGGGCATCGAATCTTGTGCAATGAACGGGTGATGTCCCACTGCGCCAGCAAGCCATTCACCGCAAGTTCATTGGCGCCCCATAGCACATGGTAGGCGGTGGGATCGGCGGCAAATTGCGCATCAGAACGCTGAATATGCAGCGGTTCTTGCGCCAGGGAGTAAACATGTTTTTTGTAGTAGGCAATAAGTTGTTCAGGCGGATGCTGATAGATTTTTGCCTGCATAATGGCATCGTCTGGCATTGCATCAGCGCGAGTCGTGAGTTCTTTAAACAATCGCAGTACTTCGCTTTGCCAAAGTGGTATGCTGGCGGGAGCGCTGGCATATATCACACCACTCAACCCTTCCGGTTGCGTGCAGGCGTGCTCTGCTGCCAGCATACCTCCCCAGGAATGTCCGAGTAATGAATATCGCTGACCAATATTCAGATGACTGATTAATTGGCGAAGTTGCTGAAGATAACGTTCTATTGTCCAGAATGAGGCATCCGCCAGCGGAAAATGCGTCGAACGACCACAACCATATTGATCGTAAAATATCACCATGCGTCCATCATCAGACAGCTCATGATAATTTAATAGATAATCAAAACCGCCTGATGGACCGCCGTGTAAGATAATTAATGGCATTAATTGAGATGCCGGGTCGCCATAAATACGATAGCTGGTTAATATGCTATCGCAAAACATTTCACCATATTTGTAGTGACTTTGCATATTTTTAACCGATACAGAGGGGAAAGGGCAGGTGATTCAATAATCACCTGCAGATTGGCGTTTATTTTTTAATTGCTTGCAGAACGTTACACCAGAATGACTTGTAATGTTCCCATTGCATAAATTGCGGACTTCCCCAGTGCGGTGCGCAATCACTGGCAAAACAGCCGACTTTACCTTTATTGTACTCACCGAGAACTAATAGTGGGTCGTCATTTATTTTGACCAACGTGATGCTGTTTACCTTGGAACGCAATTTGTTATAACCGAGCAAGGGGGGCCACTGTGTCAGGTCCTGCGTAATGACATGCTGTTCCTCCGTGTTGATTGGGCAGCATCCTTCCGGAATTTCAACGCGATCATCATGCTCCAGCATTTCGACAGGCAAAACTTCGGCCAGCAGGGTGTTTTTATAATTTGCTTTCGCTTCAATGCCGGTGAAGGAAAGGTATCCGCCAATCATTAACAGACCGCCGCCATTTGAGACATATTCTTTAATCAGCGCTAACGCATTCGGGATGATATTCATGTGATAAAAAGTTTTGTTTTGCAACAAAAAAGTATTGCTGCCTATATCGCTAATCACGATAGCATCGTATATATCAAGTTCCTCCACCGTCTGCGGGAAGCGGGTTTGTACAATATGCGCTGGCATGTAGTCGATAGTGATATTTTGCTGGCGCAGACAGGATAAGAGATAGTCAGCGCCTTCTTCGTATTTACTGGATGTGAAGCTGTCATATCCCTTAGAATGAATCATATGAATATGCCATGACTCACCGATAAATAAAATTTTCATACTGAGATCCTATTATTTGATATTAATAATATCATGCGATTGAGTGCGCATCCGGTGTAGTACCAGCTCATGCTGCGGCATGCTCGATGCGCCTTCTTGTTCAACTGCCAGTGAAGCAAAGGCAGAGGCATACTGAATGGCTGATACAAGGTCTGATTTACGGGCAAGTGAGGCGGCCAGTGCGCCATTAAATGCATCACCCGCGCCCGCAGCATCTTTGACGACGGCACTCCAGGCTGGGATAAACAAAGTACGGTGGCGTTCGCACAGTAATGATCCTTGTGCGCCGAGAGTGATAATGACCTTCTCAACGCCTGATTGAAGAATGATATTCCCTGCTTTTTGAGCATCATCAATATTTAATATTGTAATGCCCGATAAAAATGATGCTTCTGTTTCGTTAGGTGTTAAAATATCTATTGAAGGTAATAAACGGCTAACATTTTTGGTATAAGGTGCCGGATTCAAAATAATTGTCTTGTTTGCTAATTTACCCAAGCGAACAAATTCTTCAATAGCATCGATATTAGTCTCCAGCTGCATTAGCAAAACGTTAGCTTCAGATATATGACCCTGCTGTTCATTAATTTCGTGCCTGGTTAGCATCATATTGGCACCAGGATAGATAGCAATGATATTATCACCATCCTGCTCTGAAACATAAATTAATGCACTTCCGGTGGGTGCATCATCAGTCTGATAAGCACAATATGAATTTATACCAGATTGGATAATATGATTGAGGGCAAAAGAGCTAAACTGATCTTTACCTACTTTAAAAATAAAGTGGACGTCGGTGCCAGCATTATTTGCGGCCAATGCCTGATTAGCACCTTTACCTCCTGGATAAAAACCGAACTGGCTTGCGAGGATTGATTCACCGCTTTGCGGAAGCCAGGGGACGGTAGCCGATACATCAATATTAAATGAACCTAATATACAAACTTTTCCCGACATTTTCGTGCCTTCTCTATGTAATCGAAAATCTTTGTTTGCCGGAGTTGAAATTGTGCCGGAGATATCAATTTTATTTTCTGTTATCAACTTGCTTAATGCCTGGCGGTTAACAATACCACCACCGTAACAACGCAAAAGCATTCCTGTTTTCTGAAAATAACAAAGATCTGAACGTATAGTCTCCTGGCTAACATTAAAAAGAACGGCGAGTTTTCTCACGCTGACACTATGATCTTTGATGAGTAAGTTAAGAATAGATGTACGCCTTTCTTCTTTAAACATTAAAGCCTCCGTGTATTTTGCTGAATTGTATTTATAGTAATGTTGCCATGTGGTGAAATGAATCACAGATCATGCTGTAAACCGGAAGCAAAACCAAATTATTGAGAATAATAAAAAGTGGATTACACGTTCTTTATTTTTATATGTTTACAATTAACGCAAGATATCTTGTGAGCACAGTCATGTATTAGTTTTGCAATTTCCTATGTCGCATTTAAAAGGTGCTGGCTTGCTCGATTCAGTTATAAATTGAGATGGGTTGAGATAAAAAAAACAGTGAACAAAAATGTCAGGAGTTTTTCCATCATCGTGGCTGGGATAGGACGGGTATCTGTTCAGTGTTCGCGACATATATATCTAAATGTTATATCAAATACTTTTTAATTCATTTTAAAAGACAATTCCGCTGATTACACTCGTTTGGACATCCATACTGCTAAACAGCCAAAAGCAATAGCAGAAGAACAATAAGCAGCAGCGGATACCCAAACGACATGATTGTCCTGAAAAATATTTCGAAAGTGTTTATGCCAGGAAGGCTTGCCATCACCGCTGTCGATAACGTCAACCTGACGGTTGAACAGGGACAGATTTACGGCATTATTGGTTACAGCGGGGCAGGTAAAAGCACCTTAATTCGTTTGCTCAATGGGCTGGAAAAACCGACCTCCGGCAGCGTGATGATTAACGGCCACGATATCTCTGCCGCCCGTGGGGAATCGTTACGCCAGGCACGACTGAAAATCAGCATGGTGTTTCAACACTTCAATTTGCTGTGGTCACGGACCGTTAGCGAAAATATTGCTTTCTCTATGCAAATCGCTGGCGCGTCCAAAGCGTCAATCAAACAGCGGGTTGCTGAACTGATTACGCTGGTTGGGCTGAGCGGTCGTGAAAATGCGTATCCGTCCCAGCTCAGCGGCGGGCAAAAACAGCGTGTAGGAATTGCCCGCGCGCTGGCGAACAATCCGGATGTCCTGTTGTGTGACGAAGCCACCTCGGCGCTGGATCCGCAAACTACCGATCAGATACTCGATTTACTCCTCGATATTAACCGTCGCTTCAAATTGACCATTGTGCTGATCACTCATGAAATGCACGTGGTACGTAAAATCTGCGATCGCGTGGCGGTAATGGAAAATGGCAAAGTTGTTGAGGAAGGTGACGTACTCAGCGTCTTTACCCAACCACAGCAGCCGATCACCCGACAGTTCGTTCGTCAGGTGAGTCAGTACACCGAGGAAGACGAGTTTAATCCGCAGTTGGCAAGCGAGCTTGGCGGCGTAGTTATCAAGCTTACGTTTACCGGGCAACGCACGCACCGGCCTGTGGTTGGCGAGTTGACCCTGCGCTATGGCCTGCCATTCAATATCTTGCACGGCAAAATGACGCAAACCGCACACGGTGTGTTTGGTCAACTTTGGGTGCACGTGGTGGCCTCTGAGGAACAATTGAACAATATTTTGGCCGACCTGCGCCAGAGCGACATTGAAGGCGAGGTGATTCAACATGGCTGAAGAACTGTTTCCCCATCTGAAGTGGGAGCAACTGTTAGCGGCAACCCAGGAAACGCTGTATATGACGGCCCTTTCGGGTGCTGCGACCTTTATTCTGGGCATCGCGCTTGGTCTGGCATTGTTCCTGACCGCGCGCGGCGGATTGTTCCCCAACCGAGCGGTATATAGCGCTATTTCGCTGGTGGTGAATATCTTTCGTTCAATCCCATTCATCATTTTGATCGTGCTGCTGATCCCGTTTACCAAAGCGATGGTAGGCACCATTCTCGGCGCCAATGCCGCGTTGCCTGCGCTGATTGTCGGTGCAGCGCCGTTTTATGCACGTCTGGTCGAAATCGCTCTGCGTGAAGTGGATAAAGGCGTTATTGAAGCGACACGTTCGATGGGCGCACGGCTGAGCACGCTTATTTTTCGGGTTTTACTGCCGGAATCCTCTCCTGCTCTGGTGTCCGGGATCACCGTGACGCTAATTGCGCTGGTTAGCTACAGCGCGATGGCAGGGGTAATTGGTGCCGGTGGTTTAGGGAATTTGGCCTATCTGGAAGGATTCCAGCGCAACCACAGCGACGTCACGCTGGTGGCGACGGTGACGATTTTGCTCATTGTCTTCATCATCCAGCTTTGCGGCGATGTGATCACCTCTCTGTTAGATAAACGCTAATAAAATACGGAAACCATTATCATGAAAAAATCACTGACGTTACTCGCCGCAGCAACCTTAAGCGCTCTGAGCTTTGCCTCCTGGGCAGACACTCTGACCGTTGGTGCATCTAACGTGCCGCACGCGGAGATCCTTGAACAGGCCAAACCGATTCTGGCGAAACAGGGGATCGATCTGGAGATTAAACCGTTCCAGGATTACATTCTGCCGAACACCGCGCTGGCTGGTCGTGAGATTGACGCTAACTACTTCCAGCATATTCCGTACCTGAACAGTGTGATTAAAGATCATGCGGGCGATAAAACGTATGACTTCGTCAGCGCCGGAGCAATTCACATTGAGCCAATTGGTATCTATTCGAAAAAAGTGAAATCGCTTAAAGAACTACCGGAAGGCGGCAAAGTCATCATGCGCGATGCGGTATCTGAGGAAGGCCGTATTCTGTCGATTTTCGAAAAAGAGGGTGTTATTAAGCTGAAGCCGGGCGTGGATAAAGTAACCGCGCGCATTAGCGATATCGTCGAAAACCCGAAAAAGCTGAAGTTCCTGCCAAACGTGGAAGCCGCGCTGTTACCGCAGATGTATAACAACGACGAAGGCGATGCGGTGGTGATTAACGCCAACTACGCCATCGACGCCGGGCTGGATCCGGTGAAAGATCCTATTGCCGTTGAAAGTGGTGAAAACAACCCGTATGCCAACATCATTACCGTGCATCGTGGCGACGAGAAGAAGAAGGATATCGTCGCATTGGTCGATGTCCTGCACTCCAAAGAAATCCAGGACTGGATCCGTACCAAATATAAAGGCGCGGTGATCCCGGTAAACAACTAATCCGCTTTTTGCCGAGTGGCGTATGAACGGTAACGCATCGATGCCGTCAACGTCCGGTGTGTTAACCATTTCAGAAACCTATAGTCATACAGGATGGACCGGAACGTTGACGTCAATCGATCCGGTTAACCATATGGCTGGATTGTTGTTCAAACATATGGCACATTGAAATAAAAGTTAAAAAGGGACTCCACCGGAGTCCCTGTTTTTAAACAATAAACTCTATTAGCATAAAAGCCATCGCTAATACTAACTCAGCAAGCCATAGGGCTGCTTCTATTTTAAACCCGGTAGTCAAATGACCTGGAAGGTTTCTAATATAATTATAAGATTCAATACTCATATCATGATTGATTACTCTATTATATGGGAATATAAGGCTCCCCATAATAAAATCTATTTTTGCGAAATATGCCGCAGGAGTGCCAATCAAACTCGCCCCTCTTGCCAGTCGTGCTGTTTGAGGAAGCAAACCAAATTTATTCTCATATGCTTTTGCAATTATCTTGTAATTATAACCATTAATAACATAAGATATAAAGATTATTGCTAGCATTAAAAACATAAAACTTATTCCTATCAAACCTTGTAAATTAGCGTAATTTTCTATCAAATAACTTTTCATATATAAGGATTCCTGATTCTTCCATAAATGTCTCGGGCGAGTAGGTAAGCTTTTCTGGACTATTAATTATAATTTCTCCCACATACTCTCCTGCTTTTTCTCCATATTTTTCAGCACCTTTACCTGCTAAGATTCCAGCACCAGTGCCGATCGCTAAACATAATGCAGCACCAGCGCCTGCAAATTCTGCGCTAGCAAAACCCATTGCCCACATGCAAACAGCTCTGGAAGCTGTGCCAGCAGCACCACTGGCAAACATACTTGCAGTTTGTTTACCACCAAACTTACTATATTCAGAGATAGCGGCTTTTCTACATTCACTTTCACGGCCTTTTGCGCAAGCATCGTATACATTTGTAGTGTAACTAGCAAAATCGAGGCCGACACCAACATAACCTACGGTTTTCATTATTTTAAATAACTTTGCGGATTTTTCTATATAACTTGCATACCCTTCAATATCATTTATACCAGTTTGATCCCATTTATGTATAATTGATTTTGTTGATAGTCCTAGTGCCTGTTTTATATTATCATATTGTTTTAGATCTAATTGCTCTTTTGATAATCTATTCATAATAGCATCAAGCTCTTTAAACAACCGCTTTCGCTGACCAAAAAATTCCTCACCAGAAATACGACCAGCATTTTCGCTATAAGTTCTTTGGTATAGACCCTGAATTTGATTTAATTTTTTATTAATTTCTTCATAATAGTTTCCTCCCGCGTCCTTTATATAACCCAAAATGTCGCCACTTGTTCCTAGCGCATCACTGTATAAATTTGATGCGAATATATCTACCGGGGTTCTGTTTTCAAATAGAATTTTAGCCTCTTCATTTGTTAATGGTGCTAAAGCCAGATCAATTTTATCTCTGGCAACTTTAATATGATTTATTTTATCGGTATCAATTTTTTCAGGATCAGCAACAATCAATATTGAACCTGGTTTTTTTCCTCTTTCTGGATTTAGTTGGCGGTATAACTCTCTTACTCCCGATGGTGGATTGACTATTAACTCACACTCATATTTCTTAGGTGATGTTTGATCTGGCACGACACAAAAACCGGGTTCAACCGATTGTCTTGCTTCAGAGGGGCGCTGATGCCGTACAGGTGGTGTCTCCGGTTTTGAATTACTGGTATTATTTACTGATTGAAAACTGGACAAAAGATATTCATCATATCTGTATGTTAAATTAAAACGTGGTGTAAACCTGCAATGACATTTGCATGAACCTCTACTGTGTGCGGAGCCTGCAAGGAGACATATTATTTCTGTTTCATAACCTGATAAATCTTTCCCCATCCTTGTGTAAGTATCAAATAAATGCCTGGAAATCCTTGTTCGAAAACCTGTGCTAAAATTTGAAGTTAAGAATTTATTTTCCTTATCTCCAGTAATGATTCTTTTCCGTCCAGGTATTATACCTCCTGCAGAACCAATAAAATCATCGCGTTCATATATTTCATTGAAATTTCTAAGTGAATTATATGAACGTCTTTGTAAACCTGATTCTTCCTGCATTTTCCTCAGTCTCTCTGAGGCTGGTGTTATTTTTTGACCTTCATAATCGATGTCATCATCAAAGGCATTCTTGAAGGTATTTCTAATTAAATTTCTACCTACCTCTATATGTGAACCATTTGGTACGCCGCCTTCAATTTTGTATCGTTGACCATCAAGGCCGCATATGTATTCATCTCCTTCGCATGCTATGTTAATTCCTCTGATACGAGGGAGATCAGTATTTTCCAAAATATAACCACCGCAACTTGTTCTATCTCCAGGAGATAATAAAAAGCCTTGCTTATCTTCATCCCAGAAGTTCATAGATTAAGTCCCTATTTTAAATATCCAGACTAATTGGTGTATGATATCAAACTATTTCACATTTAATTAATGTGACTATGTTCTCAAATTACACAAAAAAAACCTAAATTCCGCATGTGAAATTTAGGTTTTAAATATTCAAGGGTTTATCTATTTATCGGATAAATGAATTATAAAATTCGGCTTTTATCAATAATTAACTCTATTTCACCAACTCTGCCATTTGATACTGAATCGCCTAATGAATCATTATCAGCAACCAAACCGTAAGCGAAGACAGCATGTGATTTGTTCCTTACTTTATTAGTTTGTGCCAGAAAACCTCTTTTGACCCAACTTTGCCGTCATTGAGTAACTTCTGTTGGAGTTATCTCTATAGCCAATGACTTTGAACGTCATAGGCCGGATAAATCGCGTTAGCGTTGTCATCCGGCGCTAAAGTTATATACGCTCAATTCTCGCTGGCAACCCCTGACGCACCGACGCACCCGACACCCAGTCAAGCCAGGTATTGGCAACCTGCCGGGTAGGATCCGCAAAGCCCAAATCATTGAGATTAATCCCTGACTTTATCTGTGCATCAAATGCCATTGGCTTGCCGTCGAGCGTATGCTGAGCTGCGCCCATCTCTTTATGCCCGTAACCGTGTTCAATGGCGATCACGCCCGGCATGACGCCATGCAGCAGACTTATCTGCGCTTGCGCCTGACCGCCAGGGGTGGTGATACGCACGATATCGCCGTGTGCTAAACCATACCGCTGACCATCCTGCGGATTGAGCGCCACCAGATTAACCGGTTTCAGATGATGAAGGCGCGGGATAACCGCCGTGGCGCTGGACATGGTATTGGATTTAAAGGAAATCAGTTTCAACGGCCACTCTTGTTCCGGGAACAACTCCTCGACCGCACGTCCATCAGACAGACGTGAAGGATACCAGGCCGGGCAGCCGCTGTAGCGCTCGCCGGTAATTGCATGGCGGTGCGCGGCAACGTTCGCATTCCAGATTTGGAGCGGTTTTTCCCAGGCATTGCCGACGCGGTTATCAACTCGTCCGCTGATGTCCGGCGCAAAGCGCCCGCCGCGGGAGTAGATAAACGCAACTCGGCTGATTTCATCGGGTTTCAACGTTTGGGTCATCACAGGCATGATCCGCTGTACTCCGGTTAGCGCTATGTCTTCCGGCTGTGCCTCTGCAACCGGGGCTTTGCCCATAAACGCAATATTGGCGGCGAGGCGCAGGTAGTAATCTTCCGCACGATTCAACGGATAGTGATTACCTTGCGGATCGGTAATCGCATTGTCGCCGAATCCAGGTAGCCCAATGCGCTTTGCCACTGCGATACAGAAAGATTCCATCGAGGCCGGTTGACCGTCAGCCGTGAGGCTGGTCGCAGGTCTGACGACAGGCCAACGCGCGGTGGTGGCTTTGCTGGCCACGCCTGCCCACGGAGCGCTAAATCCCCAGCTTTCGAAGTTGTGGGTATCCGGCACGATGTAATCTGCCAGCGCCGTGGTTTCGTTCATAAAGGCGTCAATGGCGATAAACAGCGGCAAACGCGCAGGATCTTTAAGCTTTTCTTCCGCCACGCCACGTAATCCCGCAATGCCGTAAAACGGGTTGGTCATGTTTGAGATCCAGGCTTTCAGCGGATAAGGGTAACCTTCAAGCGCCGAGACGAGGAGTTCGGTAAGCTGACCTGCGACAAACGGGTACCACGGGGCCTTAGCCGGGAAGGGGGATTGTCCGGCAGCTACCTTATTGCGGTACTCTTCGGAAGACTCATAAGCGGTTTTACTGCGCGCGATGCTTAACCCTTTCGGCTTTACCTTCCCGGCGAAGCTGTCCATGTTGTAGCGCGGACCGTCGGTGGCACCATTGAATTTGCCGCCACCAACAAACACACCGCCTTCAAGACTGAGGTTGCCAATCAGCGCATTGAGCATCATTACCGACCAGGCGTTATAAAATCCATTGCCTGCCATCATTCCGCCGTGCGTAATTACTGCCGCTTTACGTCCGTGGCGGGTGAATGCGTCGGCCAGAGTGCCAATGTCTGCTTCTGACACCCCACACTGCTGGCTGTACTGCGTTAGCGACAGTTTCTCTGCGGACTCTCGCAGACGCTGGAAGCTGCTTTTTACCGTTACCGTCTGCCCGTCAGCCAGCGTCACCTCGCGGGTAACAAACAGTTGCGCACGCGGGCAACTGTTGGCGGCGACAATCTCACCGGCCTCGTTGACGACCACCGGCTCCTGGGCGGCGTTTGTGCTCAGATGGGCGAGGGTCAGGTGTTGTCCGGCAAGCGTTGGAATTTCATCGGTAATCACAAGATGAGTGGCGTTAGTCCAGCTTTTTTCTCCTGCCTGCTGCATGGCCTGCACGCCGGGAATGGCGAGATAATCAGCGTTATAGCGTTGTTTATCGATAATCCAGCTTATCATCCCCATCGCCAGCGCGGAGTCGCTTCCCGGTCGTACGGGCTGCCAGTGGCCGCGATCGTCAGTCAGCACCGTGGTTAATGGCAGGGCGGGCGCTACCACAACATAGCGGAAGTCGTCACGTAAACGGGCGCTGGCCAACTGGCGGGCCTGGCGCTTAAACGGGTTGCCGGATTGCGCCGGAGAGGTGCCCATAAACAGCGCGAATTCGACGTTATCCCAGTCGGGTTTCACGTGGGTATTTTTATCCAAATCGCCCATTAACGCGCCGGAACCAGCCCGATAGGCCAGACCGCAGTATGCGCCATGAGCACCGAAATTTTTACTGCCGAAACTGTTCAGTGCGAAGCGACGTAAAAAGGTATCACGTCCTTCATCGCTGGTATTAGTGACCAGCAGTTGATTGGATTTTGGGCCAAAGCCGGGATGTTTCGCATCAAGCGGTGTAGCGGGATCGTGGATGGCTCTCAGACCATCAACGTGGCCTTCACCAAACAGATCTCCGCCTTCCACCACCTCTTTGATCAGCTGTTCGAAGCTGATGCGCTGCCATTTTCCCTCACCGCGCTTACCGACGCGCTTCATGGGCTCCAGAATACGTAACGGGCTGTACAGACCTTCGAGTAAAGTTGCACCACGGGCGCAGGCGGTGGAACGTGCGTCAAGACCTGACTCCCCGGCCAACTGTTCCATTGCCGTGGTAAAGGGGACGGAGGCGTCTATATGGTGCTCGTGCGACAACGGATGATAAGGGTTGCCCGCAATGCGCAGCACCTTGCCTTGCTCAGTGTCAACGCGAACCCGCACGCCACACTGCGTCCAGCAACCAAAACACTGTGTCATGGAGATCACCTGCTGCGGGTTTTGCTGCCAGTGCGGCCGGGCGTTGGCTTCAGGGATGAGCGCGTTTGCAAAGATGCGGTCACGGGTAATTTTGCCCGAGGTTCCGTCCAGCAAACCGTCTATCGCGCGCTTTGCCACATCCCGATAACTCAGGCCAAAAGTCACCATGCCACCTACGGCAAGGCCCACTTTAAGCCACTGACGACGGGTTAAATTAGCCATGTTGCATTCTCCTTGCGATCGCGTTCAGGGCTTCACGAACAATAATAATCAGTGCTATCCACAGGCCGAAGGTACCCACAATGGCCAGCCAGCCATCGGTGCCGCCGGGCAGGGTGTAGGGATTAAACTGCGCGTTAAATTTCGGTACGGTCTGCACCTGGATGAGTAACGTCCAGCGCATTAGCCAGCACAGCGCCATGGCGCTAAAAGCGAGTAATATGCGCAGCGGTAGCGACAAGGGGTAACGTACAACCAACCCACAAAGAACAAGTGAAACAAGCCATAACGCAACCCAACCGATAGCGTAGTGTTGTGCTGAAGAAGCAACATCCAGCCATTGGCGGATAGCCGAACCGGAAAGCGTATTACCGCTCACCCAGATCAACACCACGATAGCCAGTGCGATCAACGTGACCATTTGCCCCCACGCTAGCTTACGCGGCAGTACGCCCTTGCTATTTGTCGTGGCAATAAGCAGGGCAAGAAACGTTTGCAGCGCGCTGAGGAACATCGCAACCGGAAAGGCGTAACTGAACCAGATGGGACGCGCCTGCACCACCGACACTTCACGGCCGGTGTAAACCAGCAATCCGATGGCGGACAGCGCGCTACCAAGTGCTAACCATTTTGTGACGTTGTAACTTTTTAGCGTTAGTCGTTTAACGTGCTGCGCCAGAAACCACAGACCTAAAAAACCGGTAAACAGCGGTAAGAACAGTGCGCCCCACGGCATCCAGGACCAGGGCGTCGGATACGCATAGAAATGCCAGACGCGGGCGGTTTGGTGTAGATCAGCGGTCAGCGCCAGCGGTGCGGTAATCGCGCAGGTCAGAGCGATTAACAGCGTCAGATTCTCCAGATCTGCCGTTTCTTTTTTGCGCCAGTGGAGAACGCAGGCGAACAGTGCGGCGCAGGCGGCAATGCCGATGAAAAAGAAATATTGTACGGCCCAGGGTAACCAGCTTACGTCCTGGGGATGGGCCAGAACCTCGTCGATAATTAGTGAATGGTTCATTTAAACCTCCTGCCAGAGAGCGGGTTGAGCACGTCCAATCAATGGGGTGACAAACGCCTCATCCAGTCCCAGATAGAACACGTGAGGAGAAGTACCGCTTTCCGGCTTCAGGACTTTGATGGTGTCATGGTGTTCATGCAGCATTTGTGAAATGCGGCTGTGTGGATCTTTAATATCGCCAATGATGCGCGCGCCGCCGACGCAGGATTCTACACAGGCCGGGAGCAGCCCCGCTTCGAGGCGGTGAACACAGAAGGTACATTTATCGGCGGTTTGCGTTTCATGGTTGATGAATCGCGCATCATAAGGGCAGGCCTGCACGCAATAGGCGCAGCCAACGCAGCGTGTGTTGTCGACCACCACGATGCCGTCTTCGCGTTGGAAAGTGGCCTGTACCGGGCAAACGGGCACGCAAGGGGGATTATCACAATGGTTGCATAGTCGCGGCAGCAGGACGTTGGTGACGCTTTGCTGACCTTCAATCTGTACTTGATACTGGTTGACGAGGGTACGAAATTCGCCCTGTGGCGTATGGTTTTCAATGGCGCAACTGACGGTACATGCCTGGCAGCCAATACAGCGTCGCAGGTCAACCAGCATGGCGTAGCGATGCTGAAGTGAGCCTTCATGGCGTTCAGGCGAAAAGGGAAATTTCGCCTGAGCCAGCGGAACCAGTGATGCGCCAGCGGTCAGGACGCCCAGTTGCTGGAGAAACTGCCGTTTACTGCTGTCCATATTTTCTCCCGTCACGATGCAACAACGAAACATTGGTCACGCCGTTGATTTGCGTGTGATGAATAAAGAATCTCAATGATTTACAGTGTAAAAATCGTGACGGGGTATACTCTATTGTGGTTAACCACATACCCGGCTTGTTGTTGATCTAAAACAACATAATTGACAGGGACAATTGAGTGGGACGCAACGTAGTAAGATGTCTGACAGTGCTGGCGTCGCTGTGGATGCTAAGCGGCGCGGTCAGGGCGCAGACATGGAACATTGGCGTTTTGGCGATGCGCGGGGAGGTTTCTACACGTAATCACTGGCAGCCGCTGGAAACATTGTTGAATCAGCAAATCCCCGGCGAACAGTTTCATATTCAACCTCTGGATCTGCACCAGATGCAGGAGGCGGTGAATCGTGGAACGGTGCAGTTTGTTGTTACTAATCCGGCGCAGTTTGTTCAGCTAAACAGCCGTTCTGCGCTGCGCTGGCTAGCGTCGCTACGCTCCACCCGTGGTGGGAAAGCCACCAGTAACGTGATTGGCAGCGCGATCCTCGTCAGACGCGACAGCGGGATAACCTCCCCACACGATCTGATCGGCAAAACGGTTGGCGCCATTGATGCTCAGGCTTTTGGCGGCTATTTGCTGGGATATAAAGCGCTCAGTGATGCCGGTCTGCGTCCTGAACGCGATTTACGACTGACGTTTACCGGATTTCCCGCCGATGCCTTACTCTATTTATTACGTGAAAAAGCCGTGCAGGCGGTGATCGTGCCGGTGTGTCTGCTGGAAAAAATGGATGAAGAAGGCCTCATTCGTAAAACCGATTTTATGACCGTGTTGAACCATCCGACCTCAATTCCCTGTCTGACCAGTACACCGCTCTATCCTGACTGGTCATTTGCCGCACTACCTGCAGTGAGTGACGAGCTGGCCGATCGCGTCACGCGGGTGCTGTTCAATGCACCGCAAAACGCGACATTTCGCTGGGGAGCGCCCGCCTCGACCCGCGAGGTGGAAGCGTTGTTGCGCGATGTCCGCCAGCATCCGCAGCAGCGTCAGCTGTGGCTGGATGTCAAAAGCTGGTTTATTCAACACCGACTGGCAATGGGGGGCGTGGCCATCGTGTTGCTGTTGCTGACGCTCAATTACATCTGGGT
The DNA here is from genome assembly GCF_030334485.1 of Citrobacter sp. Cf072. Taxonomy (NCBI): domain Bacteria; kingdom Pseudomonadati; phylum Pseudomonadota; class Gammaproteobacteria; order Enterobacterales; family Enterobacteriaceae; genus Citrobacter; species Citrobacter sp. Cf072. The sequence goes on from NZ_JAOWDX010000038.1 coordinate 224,803, forward strand.
AATGCTGTTGGTTCGCCGACGCGGCAGGCAGCTAGAGCGGAACAACGTGTTGTTGCACAAACAGGAACAGGCGCTGGAGACTGCCCGACAAATGAGCGTGCTGGGGGAGATGACCTCCGGTTTTGCCCATGAGCTCAATCAGCCGTTGTCGGCTATCCGCCATTATGCCCAAGGCTGTCTGATTCGCCTGCGCGGTCAGGATGAGCAGCATCCGTTGCTGCCCGTGCTTGAGCACATCGACACCCAGGCACAAAGGGGGGCCGATACGCTGCGCAATCTCCGGCAGTGGGTCAGCCAGGCACAGGGCAATCCGGTACTTCCCGATGACTGGCAAGCCATCAACGTTCACGATGCTATCCATCACGTCTGGCAATTACTGCGCATGCCCCAGCAATTCCCGGCGGTAACGCTGCACACACAGGTCAGCAAGGCGTTAACATTGACGCTGCCAAGCGTTCTTCTTGAGCAGGTGCTGGCCAATCTGGTACTCAATGCCGCCCAGGCAGGGGCTACCACAGTTTGGTTTAGCGCCCTGCATAAGGATGGTGGTGTGAGTATTCAGGTGCAGGATAATGCCGGAGGCATTGACGAGACGCAGTTGTATCAGGCGTTTCAGCCGTTTATGACCACTCGCAAAGAAGGCATGGGACTAGGACTGGTCATTTGTCAGCGACTGGTGCGCTACGCAAACGGAGATATTGAGATCAACAATCAGCAGGCCCCGGACGGAAAAGCGGGGGCGAGAGTGACATTATATTTTAAACCAAATCGGGAAGGAGGCCGTAGTGGCGATAATTCATCTGCTGGATGACGACATTGCCGTCACCCAGGCCTGTGCGTTTTTATTGGAAAGTCTGGGATATGAAGTGTCTTGCTGGGAGCAAGGTGAGAAATTCCTCGCTGAGGCAAATCTGCACCAGGTGGGTGTACTGCTGCTGGATATGCGTATGCCGGTACTGGATGGGCACGCTGTGCATGAAATCATGCGTCAGAAAGCAAGCACGCTGGCGGTGGTCTTTCTCACCGGGCATGGCGATGTGCCGATGGCGGTTGAGCAAATGAAACGTGGCGCGGTCGATTTTTTGCAAAAACCGGTGTCAGCCGTGCCGCTTCAGGCAGCATTAGAACATGCCTTGCAGGTCTCGGCAGCGGCGTTCTCGCGACAAGAGATCATCTGCTGCTATCAACAGCTTACGCCAAAAGAACGGGAACTGGCGCATCTGGTAGCAAAAGGATTAATGAATCGGGAAATTGCTGATGCCATGAATATTGCCGTGCGTACGGTTGAAGTGCACCGGGCGCGGGTGATGGAAAAAATGCAGGCGGGAAGTCTTGCTGAGCTTGTAAATCGACTTCAGAGAGTTCAGTAGAATGATGACATTTCTTTGATTTTCATTGAATTTTGTCTAAATCCTCAGAGTGATATATGCTGTTGGTTTGAGTTAATGACGAGCGGGCAAAAATGGGAAATCAGACGAAAGACGACGAGTTGTACCGTGAAATGTGCAGAGTAGTCGGTAAAGTAGTGCTGGAAATGCGCGATCTGGGACAAGAGCCTAAGCATATCGTCATTGCGGGAGTATTGAGAACCACCCTTGCGAACCAGCGTGTGAAGCGCAGTGAGTTAGAAAAACAGGCTATTGAGACCGTAATTAAAGCATTGGCCGGTTAATCCGCAAAAAGAGGGCGGTAGTTTCTCTCGCCGTCCTCTTATTCTCATTACGTTAATCTATCAATAATTATAATTTAGCGTTGCAATTAATGCTATCAAACTCGCTATATATTTAATTGTATATCGGATGATATATAAAAATATATATGAGAGTGGAGTCACAAATATTTGCAATACATATGAAGTGCTATTTCAATTTATCTTAATGATAATAAATCTCACTCCGCATTAATTATATCCCTTCCGTTTTTTAATTGATGACGATCAAGACTATGCATGCTGAATAACCACATTATTTCTGTGCCTAACCCTAAAGGATTAGATTCATTCAGTTTAACCACCGTCATTTATGCGATCAGGTTAGGGCAAAAATTTACGTGTTGTTGGCAACATTAACCGCCCGATATGGCTTGACCTGCGCTGGTTTAAATTAGCCTGAAGGTGTTGCTACCACAGCATTTGCGAAGAGGATGCGAAATAAATGAACCAGGTTGATCGTCCATTTTTAGATTGTGGTTTAACGCGACTAGAATTTCTGCGGATATCAGGAAAAGGACTGGCGGGATTAACGATTGCTCCCGCGCTGTTATCCCTTTTTGGTTGTAAGCAGGAAGATGTCGATAGTGGGACTGTTGGGCTTATCAATACGCCTAAAGGGGTTTTGGTGACCCAGCGAGCTCGCTGTACGGGCTGTCACCGCTGCGAAATTTCCTGTACCAATTATAACGATGGGGCGGTGGGTACCTTCTTTTCCCGGATAAAAATCCATCGCAATTTCTTCTTTGGCGATGATGGTGTCGGGTCCGGTGGTGGGCTGTATGGCGATTTAAACTATACCGCTGATACCTGCCGGCAATGCAAAGATCCGCAGTGTATGAAGGTCTGCCCGATAGGTGCAATTACCTGGAAGCAGGAAGACGGTTGTATTGCGGTGGACCACAAACGCTGTATTGGCTGTAGCGCGTGTACCACAGCCTGCCCGTGGATGATGGCGACCGTAAATACCGAAACGAAAAAGTCCTCAAAATGTGTGTTATGCGGGGAATGCGCCAATGCTTGTCCGACTGGGGCATTAAAAATTATCGAGTGGAAAGATATTACTGTTTGATAGATAGCAGGCATACCTGATTCGCGCCATTAATTGCCAAAAATACCGCAGTTTTGGATAAAAAAGCTGCCTGAAGAATGGCGGGTATATCTATTAAACCTTCTTGCAAAGGAAAACATGATGGCTAATGGTTGGACAGGTACTATTTTACGGGTCAATCTCACCACGGGTAATATCACCCTTGAAGATTCCAGTAAATTTAAAAAATTTGTCGGTGGGATGGGCTTTGGTTATAAAATTATGTACGACGAAGTCCCGCCAGGCACCATGCCTTTTGATGAAGGGAATAAGTTGGTTTTTGCCACCGGACCATTAACGGGTTCTGGCGCTCCCTGTAGCTCCCGCGTCAATATCACCTCCTTATCGACATTTACCAAAGGCAATTTAGTCGTGGATGCTCATATGGGCGGTTTCTTTGCCGCACAAATGAAATTCGCCGGTTACGACGCCATTATTATTGAAGGCAAGTCCGAATCGCCGGTCTGGATCAACATTAAAGACGATAAGGTTAGCATCGAAAAAGCCGATTTCCTGTGGGGTAAGGGGACGCGAGCCACAACTGAAGAAATTTGTCGCATCACCAGCCCGGAAACCTGCGTCGCCGCGATTGGCCAGGCGGGGGAAAATCTGGTGCCGCTCTCCTGCATGATCAACAGTCGCAACCACAGCGGCGGAGCTGGTACTGGCGCAGTAATGGGCTCGAAAAACCTGAAGGCTATTGCGGTAGAAGGGACCAAAGGCGTCAATATTGCCGATCGCAAAGAGATGAAGCGGCTCAATGACTACATGATGACCGAGCTCATCGGCGCTAACAACAACCACGTTGTGCCAAGCACCCCGCAGGCCTGGGCAGAATACTCTTCGCCAAACTCGCGCTGGACGGCGCGTAAAGGGCTGTTCTGGGGCGCAGCAGAAGGCGGACCAATCGAAACCGGGGAAATCCCGCCGGGCAACCAAAATACGGTAGGTTTCCGTACCTATAAATCGGTGTTCGATCTGGGGCCAGCCGCAGAAAAATACACGGTCAAAATGAGCGGCTGTCATTCATGCCCTATTCGTTGTATGTCACAGCTCAATGTTCCGCGGGTGAAAGATTTTGGCGTGCCGAGTACCGGCGGCAACACTTGTGTGGCGAACTTTGTACACACCACCATTTTCCCCAATGGCCCGAAAGATTTTGACGATAAAGACGATGGGCGTGTGGTGGGAAACCTGATTGGTCTGAACCTGTTTGACGATTACGGTATCTGGTGTAACTACGGCCAGTTGCACCGTGATTTTACTTATTGCTATTCGAAAGGCGTCTTTAAACGCGTACTGCCGGCTGAAGAGTATGCGGAGATCCGCTGGGATCAGTTGGAAGCGGGTGATCCTAATTTTATTAAAGACTTCTACTATCGGTTGGCGCATCGCGTGGGGGAACTCAGTCACCTTGCGGACGGCTCGTATGCCATTGCTGAACGCTGGGATTTGGGCGAAGAGTACTGGGGTTATGCCAAAAATAAACTGTGGTCGCCGTTCGGTTTTCCTGTTCACCATGCGAACGAGGCTTCAGCGCAGGTGGGGGCGATCACCAACTGTATGTTTAACCGTGACTGCATGGCGCACACCCATATCAACTTCATCGGTTCCGGTTTGCCGTTGAAATTGCAGCGCGAAGTGGCGGGCGAGCTGTTTGGTTCACAGGATGCCTACGATGAAACCAAAAACTACACCCCGATCAATGCTGCCAAGATCAAATATGCCAAATGGACGCTGCTGAAAGTCTGTCTGCATAACGCGGTTACGTTGTGTAACTGGGTTTGGCCGATGACGGTTTCACCACTCAAGAGCCGTAACTATCGCGGAGACTTGGATCTGGAAGCGAAGTTCTTCCAGGCAGTCACCGGTGATGAAACCACGCAGGCGAGTCTGGACCTGGCCGCTGAACGCATCTTTACCCTGCATCGCGCTTATACGGTCAAACTGATGCAAACCAAGGATATGCGCAATGAGCACGATCTCATCTGCTCCTGGGTATTCGATAAAGATCCGAAGATCCCGGTCTTCACTGAAGGAACCGACAAGATGGACAGGGAGGATATGCGTCAGTCATTGACGATGTTCTATCAGGAAATGGGCTGGGATCCAGAGCTGGGTTGCCCAACGCGTGAAACCCTGAACCGACTCGGACTTGAAGACGTGGCAGCTGATTTGGCGGCGCAAGATCTGTTGCCAGCGTAAGGAACGTGAGATGACTAACGTGAGCAACGTTCTGGCACCCGTAGAGGCGCTTCCTGACGAGGTTGATAGTCAAAAGAGACACTGGCTGCAGGCGTTTCACCCGTCGGTAGAGCAGGTGACTGCGCCGCAGGTTCAGGATCCTGCCAGCCCGGAGTCGATTGTGGCAGATTTTATCCGCCAGCATTCGGCATCGGGGCAATTGGTGGGGCGCAGCGTGTTTCTGCTGCCACCTTATTCCGTCCCTGAAACCGATCTATCCGTGCTGCTGGATGCGCTGTGTCAGGACGCAATTAACGCGGATATCACCCGTGTGCAGGGCGCGGAAGATGTCTATTTCTACTCAACGCAAACCATGACGGCAAACTACGCCGACATGTGCGTGCAGGTGGTGGAAAACGACATCTGCCGTGCGATTGCCGAGGCGGTACGCTTCGACGGCCGCACGTATCCTCGCCCCTATAAGGTCGCCATGTTGACGCAACCGCCGTATAGCTTTGAATCTCAGCAGATTACAGCGGCGCTAACGGCTATGGAAACGCATCCCGATTACGCAGATATACGTACTGTGGAATCGTCAAATGCGGAACCTTATCTGTTTAGCGAACGTTTTATGAGTTATGGCAAAGCGTACGGCCTGTGTGAATGGCTTGAGGTTGAGCAGTATCAGAACCCCTGAATTATTCAGGTTGATGTCATGGAACGTGTGGACGACCACTGTCACAGTTTAGAGGATAACCCGATGTCCTTCACCCGACGAAAATTTGTCATTGGCATGGGGACGGTGATTTTTTTCACCGGCCCAGGTCAAAATCTGTTAGCGAGTACCAGGAGCCCTAAAGCCGTTCGTTACGTCATGATTCACGACGAATCACTGTGTAACGGATGTAATATCTGCGCGCGGGCCTGCAGGAAAACCAACCATGTTCCTGCCCAGGGCAGCCGTTTGTCGATAGCGCATATTCCAGTCTCGGACAACGACAACGAAACGCTGTATCACTACTTCCGTCAATCCTGCCAGCATTGTGATGATGCGCCTTGTATTGAGGTGTGTCCGACCGGTGCCTCCTGGCGGGATGAGAACGGTATTGTGCGAGTAGATACGTCTTCCTGTATCGGCTGCAGTTACTGTATTGGTGCGTGTCCTTATCAGGTTCGTTATCTCAACCCGCATACCAAAGTGGCGGATAAATGCGACTTTTGCGCTGAATCACGCCTGGCGAAAGGTTTTCCACCGATCTGCGTTAACGCTTGCCCGGAACATGCGCTGATTTTTGGCCGTGAAGATAGCCCGGAAATTCAGACCTGGTTGCGAGAAAACAAGTATTACGAATATCAACTTGCAGGCGCCGGGAAACCCCATCTGTATCGTCGGTTCGGTCAACATTTGATTAAAAAGGAAAATGTATGAACGCGTCGCAAAATGCCGAACAGTTTCACGCCCAGCTTGCGCAGTATGTTCCCCTGTTTTCACCGGACTACTGGCCCGTGTGGTTAGTCGTTGCCGGGTTAATGCTGGTGGGAATGTGGCTGGTGCTGGCGCTTCACGCCATGCTGCGCTTTCGGGCGGCACATAAAACGTCGGCAGGGCACGGTGAGAAGGTCTATTTATATTCGAAGGCTGTTCGTTTGTGGCACTGGTCGAATGTGCTGCTGTTTTTGCTACTTCTGGTCAGTGGCCTGGTCAATCACTTCTCTGCCGTCAGCGCACCGGTAATGAAAAGCCTGCTTACCGTTCATGAGGTTTGCGGCTTTTTGCTACTTGCCTGCTGGGTTGGTTTTGTGCTGATCAACCTGATTGGCGGCAACGGACATCACTATATTATTCAACGTCAGGGCTGGATCGCTCGCGCGCAAAGACAAACACGTTTTTACCTGTTTGGCATTATGCAGGGCGAGTCACACCCATTCCCGGCATCACCGCGTTCTAAATTCAATCCGCTACAGCAGGCGGCCTACGTTGGCGTGATGTATGGGTTGCTGCCACTACTGCTGATTTCTGGGTTGTTATCGCTTTACCCGACGGTCGTCGGAGATCTGTTTCCTGGTGTGCGTTACTGGCTGCTTCAGGCGCACTTTGCGCTGGCAATTGTCAGTCTGTTTTTCATTTTTGGGCATCTTTATCTTTGCACTACGGGCCGCACGCCGGGCGAAACCTTCAAGTGTATGGTGGATGGCTACCACCGGCATTAAGCGATGATGATTACACGAAGTGACTTACGGGCCTGGCGTGTTGGGCCCGTCATGTATCGCTGGTTTCTACGCGCGTTTCCCGCAGGAGGAAGCTATGCCGATGTTCATCGCGCGCTCCAGCGGGAAGGGTATACCGATTGGGCAAATAGCCTGGTGGAATACGGCTGGTCGAAATGGCGGGAAGAGGCGAGTTTTGCTCAGCAGGATATTGACGCAATGGGGAATATTTCCTGTGAGCAAGCAGCGGAGGAAACCAGTCGTCCGTTGGCGAGTGCGGAAGATTATGCCCGATTTAGCAGTGCGGGTGACAACGTTAAAATTGCCAGCGCCGGGTATGCCGCACAGATCGCCAGTGCCGGTTACAGCGTACGGATTGGCAGTGTAGGCTATAACACGCATATCGGCAGTTCAGGCGATCGTGGGCGAATAGCGATTGCGGGAAATTCGGCGCGTATCAGCAGTGTGGGCGACGGAACGCGTATCGCCAGTACTGGCATGCGCGTACGCATCAGTTCGCTTGGCGACCGAAACCGGGTTGCCAGTAGCGGTGATTTAACCCAGGTAGCCTGTTTTGGCGCAGAGGCAAAAATCGCTAACTGCGCGGACAATATCCACATTATTGCCAGCGGAGAGAACGCTGTTGTTGCCAGTACCGGTACTGTAGATTCGATAACGCTCGGTCCCGGCGGATGTGCGGCGCTGGCTTATCACGATGGCGAGAGAATGCGCTTTGCGCTTGCCGTTGAAGGGGAAAAAAACATTCGGGCGGGCGTGAAATATCGGCTCAACGAAGACCATCAGTTTGTGGAATGTTGAGCCGAGAGGTTATTTTAGTGCGAAGCGGCGCTGGGTGATTTTCTCCAGGCTAAAGCACAGCAGGTAATAGACCAGTCCGGTAAAGATAAAAATGGCTGCCGGGTAGATTTGCACCCGGCTGTTAACCTGACCGGCAACCGTCGTGAGTTCCGGTACGTTAACGATAAATGCCAGTGACGTGTCCTTCAGTAGCCCAATGAAAATCCCCGTCAACGACGGCAGTACGTTACGCAGCACCTGCGGCAGCAAGATAAGCCACAGGGCCTGATCCGGGCGAAACCCCTGAACGACTGCCGCTTCATATTGCCCACCAGGCAGTGCGCTAATTCCAGCATACACCGAGTGCATCACCGAAGCGGCAGTGAACCATGCCAGCGCCAGCGTCACGGTAACGGCACCGGGCAGATCGCTTCCGGTCAGCATGGGTAGCAAATACCACATCCAGAAAATCACAAAGATGAGCGGAATGCCGCGAATAAATTCTGCCCAGATAAACAACCCGTTGCGAACCGCGCCTGGAAATCGCCAGGCGCAGCAGGCAAGAACGATCCCGCCAGGCAGCGCCAGCAAAGCCGCACCGATAGCCATCAGCAAAGTGAGCAGTACACCACCGGGTTGCCCCTCAGCTACACGTCCCCACAGGAGATAGTCAAGATTGTCGGTAATGACCGAAATATTAGCGATCATGCAGTATGCTCCTGACGCTGAAGATGCGCATTCTTACCTTTGACGATTTACCCGCCGCCGGCCGCGGGCCAAGACGCGTAAGCAACATACCCAGCACGATGCCGGTAAACAGATAGAGTGCGGTGCCAACGGCAAAGGCTTCCAGCGCGTGCGCGTTGTAGCTCTCAATTTGCCGTACCTGGTAGGTGAGCTCAGCAAATCCAATACCGCTGGCAAGCGAGGAAAGCTTCATCAGGTTGAGATATTGCCCAACAATGGGTTGCCAGGCGTTTGCCAGTCCCTGAGGCAGTAGAATGTGACGAAATATCGCCCAGGATGAAAACCCCTGCGCCACGGCAGCCTCGCGTTGTCCGGCAGAAACTGCCTGTAAACCTGAGGCGATCTCTTCGACCAAAAATGCTGAGGTAAATACGCCCAGTCCCCATGCTGAACAGATAAACTCCGGTGTTAACCACCAGATATCACCCGGCAGAATTGACCATGGATGATCAGCATTGATGAAGCTAATGACGTCACGGGGAAGCCAGTTCCATGCGGCAAAATACCAGAACATCAGTTGCACCAGTAAAGGTGTATTGCGAAACACCGAGACCCACACCCCGACCATCGTTTTAGCGAGACGATTGCCCGTCAGTCGCAGGCTGAGCAGTGAGATGGCAATGAGCGTGGCGAGCACGATACCTGCCAGCGTCACCCAAAGCGTGGTAAGAAAACCAGAAATTATCCATTGCAGGGGTTGCCCGCTCAGCACTCCCTGCCAGTCCATTGCATGCATTATGATGATGACTCCTGGTGTAACGGGTCGAGCACTTTTTTCAGGAAACGCTGGGTTCTCGGGTGCTGTGGTTGGACGAAAAAATCCTCCGGCGGGGCCACTTCAAGAATATCGCCACCATCGATGAAAACCACACGATCGGCAATCTCGCGGGCGAAATGCATTTCGTGGGTCACGACGATCATGGTGATACCGCTGTGGGCGAGATTTTTCATCACCTGCAATACCTCGCCGATCATTTCAGGATCCAGCGCGGAGGTGGGCTCATCAAACAGAATAATTTGCGGTGATGAAGCCAGCGCGCGGGCGATGGCCACGCGCTGCTGCTGTCCACCGGACAACTGTGCGGCATAGGCATTGGCTTTTTCCGCCAGTCCCACCTTTTCCAGCAACTCAAGTGCCCGACGATCCGCTTCCGTCTTATTCCAGCCGTGAACATATTCCAGCGCCAGCGCGATGTTTTGCAGTGCAGTCAGATGCGAATAGAGATTGAATTGCTGAAATACGAAACCGATACGGCTGCGTAGCTGGCGTAATGCCGCCCCGCGCAACTGGCTAATTGGTTTACCATCAATGAAGATTTCGCCATCGCTGAGCGACTCCAACTGGTTGATAAGACGTATAAGAGTGGACTTTCCAGAACCGGAAGGTCCCAGAATGGTCACCACTTCACCGGGCTCAACTGCCAGGTTGACGCCGTTAAGTACAGTTTGAGCGCCATACTCTTTAACCACATTGCGTAGCTCGACGCTCGCCTGACGCAAATGGGTAAAATCCGCAGCCGAAGCTGCGGAACGATGAAAAAGGGCTGAGAGCATATTATTTGGCTTCTATTTTAAAGGCGCGGGCTTGTGGATTTTTGGTTTCAGGACCAAACCAGACATCATAAATTTTGGCCGCCTGCCCGGTAGATTCCAGCTTCAAAAGTTCATCGTTGACGGCTTTTAACAACGCTGGCTCACCTTTTTTCACCCCCACGCCAATCTCTTCTTTGCTCAGCAGGTCCGGTAGAATTTTGAAATCTGCTTTATCCGGCGCACCGCCTAATAAACCGGCCAGAATCGTACTGTCCTGGGTGATGGCCTGAACATTGCCGTTGCGCAGTGCAGTTAACGCTAGCGGGATATCGTCATAGGCCAGTACGCGCGACTGCGGGAAGCGCTGATGCAGTGCCTGTTCACCAGTAGTGCCTTTTACCGCGCCGATGCGTGCTTTGCTGTATTGATCGAGCTTATCCGGAGATTTTGCTGGCACAAGAAACTGCTGGCCGGTAACAAAATAGGGGACGGAGAAATCTATTACCTGCGACCGCTCAGGCGTGATCGTGATATCCGCAACGATTAAATCGGCTTTACCAGATTGTAATAACGGAATTCGGTTTGCCGGATTGGTCGCCACCAGTTCCAGTTTTACACCAAGAGATTTGGCCAGCGCTTCGGCAAAATCGACGTCGTAGCCGACAATCTTATGCGTTTTGGCATCGATGGAGCCAAACGGCGGGTTCGCGTCAAATGTTGCGACTTTTACTACGCCTGCGGCTTTGATATCGGCCAGTTGGTCGGCCTGAGCCTGTGAGACGCTAATGCCTGATGCCAGCAGGATGCCGAGTGCCAGCAGTGTTTTTTTAGCGCGGTAAGTTTTCGTAGCCATCATTGTATGAAATCCCTGTAGTTTTTGGTTTGTGCTTTTTACGCTCCCATAACTTACGGTTGGGACAAAATAAGAAAAAATTCTTATCTATATACAAAATGTTATTAGTGAAGGATGTGTTAATAGCGGGTGAAAATAATGCATGAGTGAAAGGTAAAATAGTGCATAAGCCTGATAATAATTTGCATTTTGTTTATGTTTGAGGGCACGCTTGAATAAGATTGAGCTGTGCTAATGTCCAGAAGGTTTACTGGAATACCCTCCAGACCTGTACCATATGTCACAACAGGTTTGGATTGGGGATAAGCATGCTGCGTGATAATTTTAACGATCTCTATTATCTCATTATCGTTGCGCGCGAGCGTAGTTTTACCCGGGCAGCGGCAAAACTTGGGGTTTCGCAATCCGCGCTAAGCCATGCGATTCGTGGGCTTGAAGAACGGCTGGATGTACGGCTTCTCACCCGCACCACGCGCAGCGTTGCGCCGACCGAAGCCGGAGAACGGCTTATCAACAGTATCAGCCCGCGTTTTGATGACATTGAAACAGAGCTGCTGGCATTAACCGATGTCCGTCAGCGGGTGGCTGGTAACATACGGCTGACGCTGGGCGAACATGCATTGCAATCTACCGTCTGGCCCGCGCTGGAGCCGTTTTTGCAGACATACCCTGATGTGAATGTGGAAATGACCATCGACAATAGTCTGACGGATATTGTGACTGGCCGCTATGACGCGGGTATTCGGCTTGGCGAGCAGGTAGCAAAAGACATGGTCGCTGTCAGAATTGGCCCGGACTGGCGCATGGTAGTGGTGGGGGCACCGACGTATTTTGCTCGCCATGGCAAACCGCAAACCCCTCACGACCTGCAAAACCACAGCTGTATTAACATGCGTATGCCGACGCTGGGCGGATTATACGCATGGGAGTTTGCTAAAGACGGACAAGATTTGCGCGTGCGGGTTGAAGGACAGCTTATTTTTAACAATCTACCCCCGCGAATTAGCGCAGCGATTGCCGGAAGGGGGCTGGCTTTTGTGCCGGAAGATACCGTCGAGCAGGCTGTTGCAGAGGGGGCGTTGGAAAAAGTTTTGGAGGACTGGTGTGAACCTTTTCCTGGCTATTATTTGTACTATCCCAGCCGAAAACAGCATACCGCTGCCTTTGCGCAACTGATTGAGGCCTTACGGTATACGGGCTGAAGTGGGGGGGGGAACAGGCAATAAAAAACCGGCATTGCGCCGGTTTGGAAATCAGATTTTGCAGGCGTCGCCGCAGTCATTATCAGCAATAATTTCCTGCGCTTTCTTGTCTGCATCTTCCAGACGTTCAGCGTTACGCTCTTGCGCTTCTTCCAGTCCATCAAAGACCAGATTATCGAGATCAATTTCCATCATTCACCTGCTCAGGTTCAGCGTTTAACATCGCGTTATTATATTGCAAAAATGTTGCTTAACAGCAGCGATTCTTGCTACTTAGCATCGAACGCAATCCGCTGTGCGTATTTATCCGCCAAAGTGGCCCACGGTTCGCAATTGCTAAAGAATTGTTGGTTGTAAATACCGCAAAATTCTCGCTCTCTCTACCGTTTTATTCCCACTTTTTCATTAACGTGATGCGCGATCATTTTTAACAAATCTGCGACAAAATCACTATACATATAACTTAATATCTTTTATACATTAATTGTTCAACCCTGCGACTATTCCACAAAAGAGAAAGCTATATGGAACAGACACCTGATAAGAAAAACGATAATTTTCAAAAAGATGGCAAAGAACAGTTCAATAGATCGATCGGTTTAATTTCAAACTTTGCGTTGGGTTTTACCTACCTGTCGCCGCTTACCGCCGTCTACTCGCTGTTTGCGCTGGCCGTAACGCTGGCGGGGCCGCCTGCAGTATGGTGGATTTTAATCGTCGCATGTGGGCAACTTTTGGTGGCGCTGGTGTTTGGTGAGGTCGCTTCCCAGTATCCGATAACCGGCGGGCTTTACCCTTGGGCCAGAAGGTTGTGGGGCAAGAAATATGCGTGGATCGCCGCCTGGATCTACCTGTGGGCACTGGTGGTCACCATTACGTCGATCGCGGAATATACATCAACGTTTGTTGAATCACTCTTCCATTATGGTCAGACTCCAGCCACGATGTTGGTGACTTCCGTTCTGCTGCTGCTGTTGATGATGGCGGTTAATATGTCCGGGACTAAAAATCTGGCCCGGGTGGCGAAAATTGGTTTCTGGTGTGAAATTGTTAGCGTGATCGCGCTGGGGATTTATCTGCTGATTTTCCACCGTTCGCAGCCGTTCTCTGTAATTTTTGACTCGATGGGTGTGCTGGCTCATGACGGCAGCTATTCCACCGCATTTATGTCTGCTGCGCTGATGGGACTGTTTATGTTCTTTGGCTTTGAGGCCTGCGGTAACGTTGCGGAAGAGGTGCAGAATCCCAGTAAAAAGATCCCAGTGGCGATGATTTTAAGCATCGTATTCGGCGCGATTTCCGCCATTATTTCTGTTATGGGTTATCTGTTGGCTTCACCGAATCTGGTCAGCATCGTGAATGGCAAAACGTCCGATCCGATCCCGGCAATCCTTAATGAAGCTCTGGGTGAAACCGGCGCGACTGTCTTTATCGTCGTCGCGATTATCGCCATGTTGTCGTGCATTTTGTCTCTCCAGGCTGCGTTAAGCCGTCTTATCTTTTCTTTCTCCCGCGACAGAATGCTGCCGGGAAGTGAATGGATGGCCAAAATCTCTAAAAATGGTGTTCCGGATAATGCCATGGTCGTCAGTTGCCTACTGCCAGTGATCATCTGTGTTTGGGTTTATTTCCAGCCAGATAACCTGTCGCGTATCACCGCGTTTGCTGTTATCGGGATTTACATCTCGTTCCAGATGGTTGTGCTGGCCGCGCTGCGTCAGCGCCTGAAAGGCTGGAAACCGGCGGGGGAGTGGACCATTGGCGGTTGGGGCGTAATCGTGAATGTGTTGGCGTTAGCTTACGGATTGTGCGGGATCTGGTTACTGGCGCAACCGGCGGACAGCAGCGACTTCATTGACCGTTGGACGGTCCTGTTCGGCCTGGCGATTGTCGTTGGCTCGGGACTTATTTATATGTTCCTGACCCGTCCGTTTGGTCGTTCAGCGGCGCCGGAAAACGACGCCATTGCGTACGCCAGTAAGCTCAATATGGGGCAGGATAACTAAAAACTAAGGGCCTTCGGGCCCTTAGTTTTGATAGTGATAAAGGATGAAGTAGTCGCTCTGATACACCACGGTACTATTTGCAGGTGACAGCAATTCACCCACGCGAAAACGTGGCCAACTGGAGAAAATGATCCTGTTTTCCAGATTGGTCAGAATCACATAATCAGGATGAGCGCAGGAGAGCAGTTCGGCTTCTATCTGACTGACCAGCAAATCGACCGCTGCAACACCGAGAAACTGGTCGTTGTAGTAGACCGGTACGGCTGACGTTAGGGTATAGGAGATATTGCAAATATAGTCGACGTAGGGACCGTGGATATAGGCTTTGCCAGCCGGAGGAGAATGCTTAAACCACTCAAAGGTTCTGAAATCCAGTCGTTGTTGCGTGGCCTGATCCAAATCCAGATGCGCCTGGCTCAAACCATTATCTTTCTTATACCACCACTCCAGCAACCAGTACTCTTTTGTGTTTGCGGTGCTCTCAATATGGCTGGCGAATCCCGCTCCTGAACAGTAATGGTTGTCACTGAGCGTGCGCTTGATGTGCTGTTGAACGGTGGATCTTACTGATGGGTCGAGAACGACCTCGGCTGAGGCCTTTTGTACTCCTGAAATCGCCTCATGGATGCTCCTCGCTAGCGCAACGGTAGAATCTACGGTAGAAACAGTTATGTCATCAATTTTACGGATTAATGCGCTTAGGGATGTCGAAGAGCTCATTGTCTGTCCTGCCTTCACTGATTGTCAGTTCGAGTTATATTTCAGCTTTTTTTCAATAAGGTAGTAGGTAAACGTGTCGATGATCCGTGTAGCAAACTGTACTGACTCTGCCTCGTTGTGAGCAGCCAGTGCATCGGCCAGCGCTGAATAAAGCGCGATAATTTCCGCATGAATACTGTCTGTGCGATAAAGTATCGCCACAAGTGATGCCCATTCAGCCTGAACTTGCAGCTCCTGATTGGCCAGTCGCGCTGAATGCGAACTGGCGGCAATCGCCAGCAGGCAACGCATATCGGCCTGGGTCATCAGCTCAGGTGAGTTTGCCTTTCTGAGTACCTCGACAAACTCGCGAAATTTGGCGATATCCGCACCGGTCATCCGTCGGGAAGCCAGCCTCGCGCTATGGCTAATAATGGCACAATGCATTTCACCCAGATCAGACAGATAATCCGTACTGATCGCTTTGAACGGGTGCAGGGCGCTATTTTTGCCATCGATATTTTCGCAAACGAAGCTCCCGCCATTACGACCACGAACCGTATGGATAAGATTATTAGCCCGAAGCGTGTTTAGCGCTTCTCTGATAGTGATATGTGAGACACCCATCATTTTTGCCAAATCAGTTTCGTTGGGAAGCTGTTCTTTTGGCTCCAGCAACCCCGTGATAATGGCATTTGAAAGGCGCTGGACTATCTGGTCTGAACGACTGACCTGCCCGATAGGCGCAAATATGACCGCGTGAGTAATCATAATCTTTTCTGTACTCAATTCCCTGAAACAACGACCATTTTTAACACATGCCCGTCGGGCAAGGAAGGTAAGAATGGCCGAGTTATTTTACATGCCTGGGCGCAACGTCACTGCACAAGCGGATGTGTGTCCCGATAACCTCATGATGAGCTGAGCATAACGCGTCAGCTGGCAATGAAAAGCCTTACCTTGCAAATGTGAAAATTAAGTTAAAAATGCGAGGCTTATCATAGTGTCAATGTTGCGCATTTGAAAAAATTTTACAATATATATATTACATAAGATTCTTTATGTATTAATTGGCAGGAGACAAGCATGAAAACCCTGAAGCATTTTATTAATGGGCACTATGTAGCAGGCAGCAGCGAAGATAGCTTCGAACTGGTGAGTCCGGTTGACGGTGAAACATACGCAATTTCTCCCAACGCTAACGAGGTGGAGGTAGAGCAAGCCTACTCAGCAGCGGAGGCGGCGTTTAGAATCTGGAGAAAATCGACGCCAGCACAGCGGCAAAAGGCGTTATTGCTGCTGGCCGACGAGATTGAACGCAACGTTGAGCGACTGGTAACCGCGCAGAGTCAGGAAACCGGTCAGCTTCGCCATTTTATTGAGAAAGAGGAGATTGCGGCATCCTGCGATGCCATCCGCTTTTTTGCTGGCACGGCGCGCTGTCTTGAAGGGAAGGCGGCGGGAGAATATTCCGCCGGGTTTACATCGACCATCCGTCGTGAACCGCTGGGTATCGTTGGGCAAGTTACGCCGTGGAACTACCCGTTCATGATGGCGGTGTGGAAGATTGCACCAGCGCTGGCGGCAGGCAACACGATCGTGTTAAAGCCAAGCGACACCACACCAGTCAGTACGCTGCTGTTGGCTGAACTGGCAGCACCATTGTTCCCGAGAGGGGCGTTTAACGTCGTGTTGGGCAAAGCCAGCACCGGTTCGCTGGTGGTTTCAAATCCGAAGGCTTCACTGGTTTCGATTACCGGTTCGGTCCGCGCGGGCTTGCAGGTTGCGGCATCAGCAGCGGCGAATCTGACTAAAGCACATCTGGAATTGGGCGGGAAAGCGCCTGCAGTCGTGTTCGCCGATGCGGATATGGACAAGGCGATTGCGACAATCACTACGGCAGGCTTTTTCAATGCCGGGCAGGATTGCACAGCGGCTACGCGGATCCTGGTAGAGCAATCCATCTATGCTGAGTTTCTGGAAAAACTGATCCAGAAAACAAAAAGTATCAAATTTGGGCCGCCAGAAGATCAGAATGCGCTGTACGGCGCATTGAATAGCCGGAATCAACTGGAGCAGGTGAAAGGTTTTATTGAGCGTTTACCGGCACATGCAAAAATTGAAGCCGGTGGGCGCGCCGGGCCAGGTCCGGGCTTCTATTTTGAGCCGACGATTGTCTCCGGATTGCATCAAAATGATGAAGCTATTCAGCATGAAGTATTTGGTCCGGTAATGACCATTCAGTCGTTTTCTACTGACGAAGAGGCACTACACAAAGCGAATGATGTGGAGTATGGTCTTGCCGCCAGCGTCTGGACCAGTAACCATGGTCGCGCGCAGCGCTTCAGCATTGACCTCGATTTTGGCACGGTGTGGATTAACAATCACATTCCTCTGTGTGCCGAAATGCCGCACGGCGGGTTCAAAAAATCGGGTTATGGCAAAGATCTCTCATCCTATTCGCTCGAAGAATACACTCGGGTGAAACATATCATGTGTGACATTTCTGAATAGAGAGGATTACGATGAAAACAGTAAAAATTGCGGTTCTTTCATTAGTGATGCTCTCTGGCTATAGCTTTGCAGAAAGTACATCGCTGAGTACCGTAAAAGAATATATGGCGGCGTGGAATGCGCATGATGCTTCGCGAGCCGCTCAATATCTTGCGGAGGACGCAGTCTATTATGATGCCGCCGCGGGCGAACCGATAAACGGCAGAGAAAAAGCGGAAAAAGAGGTTATCGGCGCTTTTATTAAGGCGGTGCCAGATCTGAACTGGAAAATGGTTGGCAAACCCGTCTACGACGAAGACACCGTGGCCTTTCGTTGGGAATTTTCAGGCAAAAATAGTGGTGAATGGGCAGGGAGTCCGCCGACAAATAATCCGATCAAATTTGAAGGCGTAAGCTATATTCATGTTAAAGCAGGAAAAATCACCTGGCAGGGTGATTATTATGATTCTAAAAAACTGGATGAAGAGTTAAAGCCAGTGAAGTAGTCGGTTGTACCCCTTTATAACTAAGAAGGGGTATTTCTCTTATTTGTGTCGTATTAAAGGCAGTGTGTAGCAATAAGGAAAAAAGTTAATGGCAATTACCAGACGTGATTTTCTCAACGGCGTCGCGGTGACTATTGCGGCGGGACTTACCCCGCTTGAGTGGGTCAGGGCGACAGGAAAGGGAAACGCATTTATAGATGGAAATTATTATCCTCCTGCGCTGACGGGGCTGCGGGGTAATCATCCTGGATCATTTGAAATGGCGCATGCGCTAGGCCGCGAGCAGAAGCATTTTGATTTAAACGCTCTGCCCGTTGAGGAAGAATACGATCTAGTGATTGTTGGGGGCGGGATTAGCGGGTTAGCTGCCGGTTGTTTTTGGCGTCAAGTTGCCGGGCAAAATAGCCGGGTCCTGATCCTCGATAACCATGACGATTTTGGCGGACACGCCAAACGTAATGAATTTACCAGCTCGGGCAAGAAATTACTCGGTTATGGCGGCAGCGAAGCATTCCAGTCACCCGCGCATAATTTCAGCCCTGAAGTACAAAAACTGATGGAAACCGTGGGCGTCAGCGTCACGCGGTTAAAAGAGAGTTTTGACGTAAACTTCTACCCCGACTGGCAGCTCAGTCGCGGGGTTTTTTTCGACAAGAAGAATTTTGGCGTAACAAAAATCGTCAGCGGCGATCCGGGCCGCGCGGTATCTGATGATATTCCGCCGGACAGGCTCAATGGCCATAAAATTGAAGACTTTATCAATGATTTTCCGCTAGGTGAGAACGACAGAAAAGCGCTGATCGACCTGCATGTGCGCCCTGGCGATTACCTTCCGGGGATGACGGTTGATGAGAAAATGGAATGGCTGGATACCCACAGCTACAGTGAATTTTTAGCAACAAAAGTGGGTTTGAGCAAAATGGCGCTGCTCTATTTTCAGCAGCGTTCCAATGACTTCTTTGCCATCGGCATTGAAGGCATCTCCTGCAGCGATGCCAGGGCGTGCGCCTTACCCGGCATGGAAGGGATGGGGTTACCGCCGTTGGACGGAGAGTCGCTGGCCGACCTCGAAGAGCCGTATGTTTACCATTTCCCGGACGGTAACGCCGGTCTGGCCCGACTGTTAGTCAGGTATATGCTGCCGGATGCGCTACCGGGTAACACGATGGAAGACTCTGTTCTCGCCAGATTACATTATGAAAAGCTGGATCTACCAGAAAACACCACGCGCCTGCGCCTGAACAGCACAGTGATTAATGCGGCCAACGTGCAGGATGGCGTTGTGGTGACCTACCTGCGTGACGGTAAAATGCACCGTGTGCGCGGTAAGAACACCATCATGGCAGGCTATAACATGATGATCCCGTATCTGGTGCCTGAGATGCCGGAACAGCAGCAGGCGGATCTCAAACTGAACGTCAAGGCTCCGCTGGTGTACACCAACGTGGTGGTCAAAAACTGGCAGGCGTTCAAACAGCTTGGCGTACATGAATTTTATTCTCCAGCGGCACCTTACAGCCGGGTTAAGCTCGACTATCCGGTCAGTATTGGTGGGTATCAGCATCCGGCCTCCCCGGACGATCCGATGGTCATTCACATGGTCTATGTGCCGACCTACCCGGGCAGTAACCTATCGGCCAGAGAGCAGTTCCGCCTGGGACGAGCCTATTTGCTGGGGACCACTTTTGCGGCGCATGAGGAGATGATTCGCTCCCAGTTGCAGGAGATGTTTGGCTCAACAGGCTTTGATAATCAACGCGATATCTCCGCCATTACCGTTAACCGCTGGGCGCATGGCTATGCGTACTACGCCAATTCACTGTTCGATGATATGGATAAAATGCCAGAAATTATCGAGCGGGCGCGTCAGCCAGTCGGTCGCATTACCATCGCTAACTCCGATTCTGACTGGAGTGCTTATGCCCACACAGCAATTGATCAGGCATGGCGTGCGGTTAATGAACTCAAGGATATGGGGTGATCTATGCGTAACGTAACCATTCTCGCCGCCTGTTTATTTACCGCTTCGGTAAGCGCTGCTGAATCTAACGGTGAATACATCGCGCGAATTTCAGACTGCGTCGCCTGTCATACCGCTGAAGGTGGTGCAGCGATGGCGGGGGGCAAAAAGTTTCCTACTCCGGTGGGGGATATTTATTCGACCAACATTACCCCGGACAAGGCACAGGGTATTGGTAATTACTCATACGAGGATTTTGAAAAGGCGGTACGCCAGGGAATTGCCAAAGACGGTCATCCGCTCTATCCGGCCATGCCTTATCCCTCTTATGCAAAACTTTCTGACGAGGATGTTCAGGCGCTGTATCGCTATTTTATGCATGATGTCACACCGTCTGCGCAACCCAATAAAGAGAATGCCATTCCGTGGCTACTCTCCGCCCGCTGGCCACTGCATATCTGGAACTGGCTGTTTACCGACGCGCCAGCGACGACAGTAGATAGCGCGAAACCAGATGACAACGCAGCCCTGGTAAAACGGGGCGCTTATCTGGTGGAAGGTCCCGGGCACTGCGGTTCTTGCCATACACCGAGAGGTATGGCGATGAATGAAAAAGCCTATACCCATGCAGATGCCGAGTACCTGAGCGGAGCGATGATTGACGGCTGGTATGCACCTTCGCTGCGGGGCAGCGGAATGTCTGAGCAGGCGTTAAAATCGCTGTTGCTGACCGGTAAGAGCAAGCATGCTGCGGTTTCAGGTTCGATGGCTGAAGTCGTCACGCAGAGTACACAGTATCTGACCGACGAAGATGCCACGGCGATCGCCCAATATCTGCTGAGTCTGAAAAGCGCGAAGCCTGAAACGGTGCGTGCTGCTGCGACTACAGCATCCTGGTCGAATTCACCTGAGGCGGGCAAAGTGACCTATAACCGTTACTGTTCAACTTGTCACGGTCTGGAAGGGAAAGGTACGGATGATAACGCACCTTCTTTGGTCAACAATCCGCTGGTCATGGTTGATGATCCGACGCCGCTGTTCAGAGTGATTGCCCACGGCGCAGAAACACCGACAACGCGTGGCAGCGTCTCCTTTAAGATGCCCGCCTACGGAGGCATGTTAAGTGACAACGAAATGCGCGACGTGATTAATTACGTGCGTAAGACCTGGGGTGAAGGGAATGGCGAAGTAAGCCATGAAGATCTGGCTGGGATTAAAAAAGCGTCACATTAAACAGTATGCCGGATAAGGTGCTTGCACCACCATCCGGCAGTGCTTACACGGTGTTTACCCTGATAATATCCGCGAGTCGGGTAAACGCCGCCGGCATTTCATGCTCTTCAATACTTGCAAACCCCAGCAACAGGCCGCTGCGTTTCTCTTCATTCACGTAGTAGCGTGACAGCGGGCGCACCAACAACCCTTGCGCATTCGCTTGTTGGGCAATGACCGCGTCATCGCTCCCTGCGGGTAACTGTAAGATCATATGCAGCCCGGCGTTGCTGCTGAAGGAACCAAGATAATGTTCACCAAGCTGGCGGCTGATAAGCTCTACCAGCATCTGGCGACGACGACTGTATAGTTGGCGCATTTTCCGAATGTGCGCTGCGTAATAACCCTCGCGAATAAACTCCGCCAGCGCGGCCTGAATCAACAGATGTCCACCACGATAGAGGTCGTTATGAACCTTTTTCAGCGGAGCGGCTAACGATTTAGGTAGCACGACATACCCGAGTCGAAGTGCGGGATAGAGTGTCTTACTGAATGTCCCGATGTAGATGACCGGTGTCTCTTCTTCCAGCCCCTGCAAAGAGGGGATCGGCTGGCCGGAAAAGCGGAACTCACTGTCGTAATCATCTTCCACTATCCAACTTCGTGTTTCACGTGCGCGAAAGATAAGTTGCCGGCGGCGACTGAGGCTCATCACCGAACCGAGAGGGTATTGATGTGACGGTGTCACAAAAATAAGTTTTGGCGGTGTTTCGCCTGCATCCGGCGGGACCAAACCTTGTTCATCAACCGGGATAGCTGAAAAATTTACCGCATTGATACGCAGAATATTTTTGATTCCCCAGTAGCCCGGCTCCTCAATCCAGGCGTAATCGCCCGGGTTGCATAACGTTCGGGTCACCAGATCCAGCGCCTGGTGAATACCTTCGGTAATCAGAATTTGCTCCGGCGAACACCGCACGCCGCGAGCGGTGCGCAGATAGTCTGCCAGTGCTTCTTTCAGCTCATTCACACCGCCTGCGGCATCGTAAGTGAGAAACTCCGGGCGCAATCGTCTTGCCAGCCTGTCCTGAATTTTTTTGAGCACCCGGTGCGGAAAATGCTCTACATCAGGTACGCCTGGAATAAACGCGCCCCACTGACGGGGACTGGCGCTGGCATTACCTAACAGCTCAAGGCAGCGGGCAGATAAGCGGGTGTGATCCTCCAGAGCGGCAGCAACAGGTTCTTTATTGGGACGCAGGTTGAGATTGTCCAGCACGCTGTCAGTGACAAATGTGCCGCTACTGGTACGCGCAGAAATATAACCTTCGGCCTGCAACTGCTCGTAAACCCGCAGGACGGTATTGCGCGATAGCGCCAGCTCTCCTGCCAGGTCACGCGACGGAGGCATTCGGGTAGCCGGTTTCAGGCTACCTTCGAGGATGCAACTACAAATGGCGGCATACAGGCGGCGATGTAGTTTTTCGTCAGTCTGCTGACTAAATGCCTGCTTGATCACATCTCCGGCAAGTGAACGCATTTGGATCCTTAAAATAAAACGATTTGGCTCTCGATTAAAGTACCAGACGGCGTCTAAATTTAAAGGGTAATTCAACCGAAATGTATTAATGGACAAGGTGTAGAGAATGAACAATAAAAACCTGCAACAACGTCGTCTGGATGCCACCCCGCGTGGCGTGGGTGTGATGTGTGATTTTTATGCCCAGTCGGCAGAAAACAGCACGATTACCGATATCGAAGGCAATCAGTACATTGATTTTGCCGCCGGGATTGCCGTGCTGAACACCGGACACCGCCATCCTCGCCTGGTGCAGGCAGTCGAAGCGCAACTTCAGGCTTTTACCCATACGGCTTATCAGATTGTCCCGTACGAAAGCTATGTGTCTTTGGCTGAGAAAATCAACGCCGTCGCGCCAATCGATGGCAAGCGTAAAACCACATTCTTCACCACCGGGGCTGAAGCGGTAGAAAACGCGGTGAAAATTGCACGCGCACATACCGGGCGTCCTGGCGTTATCGCATTTGGCGGTGGTTTTCATGGTCGTACTTACATGACGATGGCGTTAACCGGCAAGGTGGCACCCTATAAAAAAGGTTTCGGTCCGTTCCCTGGCTCTGTTTACCATGCTCCGTATCCTTCTGAATTGCAGGGTATTTCCACGGCGGACTCCCTAAAAGCGATTGAGCGTCTGTTTAAAGCCGATATCGATCCAACCCAGGTTGCGGCGATTATCTTCGAACCCGTCCAGGGCGAAGGGGGCTTCGTGGTGGCACCGCCGGAATTTGTGGCCGCCATCCGCCGTATTTGCGACGAGCATGGCATCGTGATGATCGCCGATGAAGTACAAAGCGGGTTTGCCCGTACGGGCCAGCTGTTTGCGATGGATCATTACGCCGATAAAGCGGACCTGATGACTATGGCGAAAAGCCTCGCGGGCGGCATGCCGCTGTCTGGCGTCGTGGGCAAAGCCGAAATCATGGATGCACCTGCGCCTGGTGGTCTGGGTGGAACTTACGCCGGGAACCCGCTGTCGATCGCGGCGGCCCATGCAGTACTGGACATTATCCATGATGAACAGCTGTGCCAGCGTGCGGCGGCCCTCGGCGAACAGCTGCGCGCCGCTCTGACAGATGCGCAAGCAGGGTGTCCTGAACTGGCCGAAGTGCGTGGTTTAGGTTCTATGATTGCTGCTGAATTCTGTGATGCAGCGACAGGGGAACCCAACGCTTCCGCCGCACAACGCGTGCAGAAGAAAGCCCTTGAGCAAGGACTGCTGTTGCTGACCTGCGGTCAGTATGGCAACGTTATTCGTTTCCTTTACCCGCTGACGATTCCGCAGGATCAGTTCGCCAAAGCGCTTCAGATCATCAAAGCGGCGACGAAATAGTCCCGTATACCGCAGAAAAGACATAAAGCCGACGGTTGTCATCACCGTCGGCTTTATTATTGCCGGCATAAATTGATCTTCCTCGTGTGTAGTGCGGTATTTATCGCGAATGGGTTGCCAGTTATTGCGTTATATAATTTAATGCATATCGTTTTTACTCCTCTATTCAGATGGTATCCCATGTTAACTTTCCGCTCTTTTGTGCTGGTATGCGCCAGCATGTTGTTTGCGTTTTCTGCTCAGGCCGACCGTACGATCACCGATCAGCTTGGTCGTCAGGTCACGATCCCTGACCATGTGGACAAAGTCGTCGTGCTGCAACACCAGACGTTGAATATTCTGGTCCAGCTCAATGCCCAGCAGGACATTGTTGGCGTTATGTCGAGCTGGAAAAAACAGCTCGGGCCTGAATTTGCGCGCTTTATGCCGACGATTACTACATTGCCGACGCCGGGTGATCTCACCAGCGTGAACATCGAAAGCCTGCTGGCAATTCATCCACAGGTGGTGTTTGTCGCCAACTATGCGCCCGCGGAGATGATCCAGCAGATTCAGAACGCCGGTATTCCGGTCGTTGCTATCTCATTGCGCAAAGATGCCGACGGGCAACAGAATAAAATGAACCCGACTATGGCCGATGAAGAGCAGGTCTACAACGAAGGGTTAAAGCAGGGTATTCGCCTGATTGCGGATGTCGTGGGGCGCAAACCGCAGGCTGAAACGTTTATCGACTACGTTTTTGCGGCACGAGCAAAATTCAATGCGCCGGTTGCAAACATCCCGGATGCGCAAAAAGTCCGTATTTATATGGCTAACCCCGACCTGATGACTTACGGTTCCGGTAAGTACACCGGACTGATGATGCAGCACGCGGGGGGATTGAACGTGGCGGCTGCCAGTGTGAAAGGGGCCCGTCAGGTTGCGCTGGAGCAGGTATTAGCGTGGAACCCGCAGGTGATTTTTGTCCAGGATCGCTATCCGCAGGTGGTAACTCAGATCCAAAACGATCCGAACTGGCAGGGGATTGATGCGGTGAAAAATCATCGTGTCTGGTTGATGCCTGAATACGCCAAAGCCTGGGGCTATCCGATGCCGGAGGCGTTGGCGATCGGTGAACTGTGGATGGCCAAAAAACTGTATCCGGATGCCTATAAAGATGTGGAAGTTGATGCGCAGGCGCAAGATTACTATCAGCGTTTTTATCGTGTGAACTGGCAGTCTGATGCAGCTAAGTAACCGTTTTTTGCCCCAGCAACCGCTCTTAATCGTTGTGATCCTGTTGCTGGGCGTCAGTTCGCTATGCCTCGGACAATATCCGCTGTCGTTAAGCGAGGTGTTTTACCACCTGACGCACTATAGCGACGCTGAGGGAATAGCCAGCCAGGTGATCTGGACGGTCAGATTACCGCGTATTCTGATGGCGCTGCTGGCGGGGGGCGCGCTGGGGTTATGCGGGGCGACGTTGCAAGGAGTATTTCATAATCCGCTGGTCGACCCGCATATTATCGGTGTGACGTCGGGGGCGGCCTTTGGCGGAACGCTGGCCATCCTGCTCGGTCTTTCGCCCTTGCTGATGGTGGGGTCAACGTTTTTCTTCGGTCTGACGGCATTGATCCTGGTGTATGCCATTGCTGCGTTACAGGGGCTGGAGAATACGCTGGTGTTGATCCTGTCAGGTATCATTTTGAGCGGCTTTTTTGCCGCGCTGGTGAGCCTGATCCAATATCAGGCTGATACCGAAGAGACGTTACCTAATATTGTGTTCTGGCTGCTGGGGAGCTTCGCGACGGCCAACTGGCATAAAGTACTGCTATTGGCGGTTCCAGTCGGTATCGCCGCGACGGTTTTGTTCCAGCTACGCTGGCGGATAAACCTGTTATCGCTCAATGACAAAGATGCCAGAGCACTGGGGGTGGCGGTGGTTCCTCTGCGACGCAGCGTTTTGGTGTGCTGCGCATTTTTGGTCGCCGCTCAGGTGGCGGTCAGCGGCAGTATTGCCTGGGTTGGGTTGGTTATTCCGCATCTGGCGCGTTTGCTGGTGGGCGTTGATCATCGTCGTCTACTGCCGTGTGCCTTCTGGTTGGGGGGCGGTTTTATGATTGTCGTGGATGATATTGCCCGCACCCTGATGCACGCGGAGATACCGCTGGGGATCATCACCGCATTGTTCGGTGCGCCGTTGTTTGCTTTCTTGCTCATTCGTACCAACTGTCGGGAGAATTCATGATACCTGCCGCACTGCGCGTAAATCAGCTTTCTTATGGGTATCGCGCGCCGCTATTTGAGCCGCTAACGTTCTGTTGCCAGAAAGGTGATATCTGGGCCGTGCTTGGACGTAACGGTCTGGGTAAAAGTACGCTGCTTGATACGCTAACCGGCACGCTGCCTGCTTTAGGCGGGAGTATTGAAAATAACGGTGGGATAGGAATTGTGGCACAGCATAGCCATCTACCGTTTCCTTATACGGTCAGCGACGTGGTATTGATGGGGCGGGCACAGCACGTGAAGCTTTTTGCGCAACCCAGCCAGCAGGATCAACAAAGAGCAATGCAGGCATTAGAGCAGTTGAGTATTGCGCATCTTGCCTCCAGCTCATTTGGCTCACTTTCTGGCGGGCAGCAACAGTTAGTGATGATTGCCCGGGCTCTGGTGACTGAGTGTCAAACGTTGTTACTTGATGAACCGTGTTCCGCGCTGGATCTCGCCAATCAGCAGGTGGTGCTCCAGCTCATCAGCGATTTGGCCCATCAACAGGGATGCAGCATTCTCTTTTCGACCCACGATCCGCTTCATGCGTTACAGGTTGCTTCCCATACTTTGCTGCTACTCCCTGAAGGTAAATGGCGGGCAGGGCCAACGGACAGCATTGTGACCGAAGAGAATCTGTTTCTGGCCTATGGCTTACCGCTGCGAAAACTTAGCGTGGAGAATCACCCTACGCCATTTATCGCACCGTTGTTTTCTATTCGTCGTTAAGCGGTAAGAATCCTGCGGCGGTAAGGAACGCCTGACCGCTGCGGGAAAGTATGAATTCAACCAGCGCCATGACTTCTTTGGAGGCTTCAAGCACCGCCAGTTGGTATTCGCAGCGAATATTGTGCTCGTCCGGAATAGCCACGTAATGTACGTCGGTCATCGCGTGCAGCGCGTGTGCGTAATGCGCGTAACCGATAAACAGATCGGCCAGCCCCTGGCGCAGGATCCAGGCGCTCGCCAGTTCTCCTTGCGGGATTTTTATCGTATCACGGCCACCAACCAGTGGGATAGCGCGCGCCCGAAGTTGCCGCCCGAGTCCTGGTTCCAGTACATCCATATTGTCGAAAAATGCCCAGGTATAGTCTCCGGAAGGGTCGCAGCCGGGCGTTGATGTACCTGGTCGCAGCGTTGGGTCGCGGAGTAAATCCAGCCAGGTTCCGATTCGGTTGCTGACAAGGCTCAGTTTGTTCCAGCAAAAGGTGTGCGTTGAGACGGCTTTATTACGTACCAGCAGGTTTTGCGGATGTTCCCGGTTGGCGGAGGCAAAGAGCGCACACGGTTCACCCGTTTCAATACGCTCGCGCAGTAAACCGGCCGGACCATATTCAATCTTGACGTCTATTCCACTCATGCGCGTGAACTGGCTTATCAGCGGGGTAAATGCTGGGCGTAAACTGCCCGCGGCGAACAGGAGGATGGAAGAGGGCATGGTATCCGGGCTCTGACGAAAGACATTATACGAAGAATATGAATGATACGCGTTGAGCATGGAATTTAGAATGATTTAACGCATTGCTATTGTAGCAACGTAGGAAATGATAAAACCGAAGATAAAACGATAGTTTTGAAGGGAAATAGCACCAAATCGAAGAGATGATTTGGTGCGTCCGAGTGGACTCGAACCACCGACCCCCACCATGTCAAGGTGGTGCTCTAACCAACTGAGCTACGGACGCAAGATGGTGCGTTCAATTGGACTCGAACCAACGACCCCCACCATGTCAAGGTGGTGCTCTAACCAACTGAGCTATGAACGCAACGTTGTAGGTGACAACGGGGACGAATATTAGCGGCACAGACCGAATGAGGCAAGAGGGAAATGGCATTTTTCTTCCTGATCTCACGCGATTGCAGAGTAATTAAGCAAGTTGATTATATTTTGTTGATTTTGCAGCGTGTTTTTTATTCAGGCTGTGCGCTGGGGGCATAATGGGGGCATTTGGGTCGGCATCCTGCTGTTCAGCATGCTTACCTGATCCTGATTCATTTCGCTTATCCACTTCGAATAAACCTCATAAACCATCTTTGCATTCTCATGCCCCATCTGACTGGCAATGAACGATGGGTTAGCTCCTGATGACAGTAGCCAGCATGCGTATGTATGGCGAGATTGATAAGGGTCCCTCACTCTAACGCCTGCCCGTTTCATGCCACTTTCCCAGCTGTAGGGAAAAGACCTTTTAGAAAAGTACTGTTTCTTTTCCCTCGACTGCTGTCCTGGAATGAAGACAAACCGGACAGAAAGCTGTTCTGTCCGTCCATACTCGCGATGCCGATTCTGGTACTCACTGAAAAACCCCGTCCGGCATTGTCGCGTGAAGAGGGGTTAAAACGTATTACAGATATTCGCAATAAGTTTGGGCTGACCAGACGAACGAAGTAACACGAG
The DNA here is from genome assembly GCF_030334485.1 of Citrobacter sp. Cf072. Classification (NCBI taxonomy): domain Bacteria; kingdom Pseudomonadati; phylum Pseudomonadota; class Gammaproteobacteria; order Enterobacterales; family Enterobacteriaceae; genus Citrobacter; species Citrobacter sp. Cf072. The sequence goes on from NZ_JAOWDX010000038.1 coordinate 253,556, forward strand.
AAATCGCGCCTGACCAGCGTACTTAAACCAACAAAATATGAGGTTAGCAATGTTTAATCTGAAGAACCTGCGGTTATACCGCTTAAGCCGTGACGTTAAATTTGATACTGACTCGCAGCAAGAAAAGTTAAGCGCTATGCCATTCACTCCTGGTGGCGCAGGGGGGATTTGCTGATGTATCAGATTATCTATGCTGATCCTCCATGGTCGTACCGTGACAGTGCTGCAGATGGTAAGCGCGGTGCTGGGTTCAAATATCCGGTAATGCGGTTTGATGACATTTGCCGTTTACCTGTCTGGGATCTGGCTAACCCTGAGTCTTGCCTGCTCGCTATGTGGTGGGTACCGACTCAGCCCGAAGAGGCGCTGGCTGTCATGAAAGCCTGGGGTTTTCGTCTGGTCACGATGAAAGGTTTCACATGGCACAAAACTAACCGGATTAAGGGTAACAGCGCTATTGGAATGGGGCATCTTACCCGAGCTAACTCCGAAGATTGCTTGTTTGCCGCGCGTGGGCGCCTGCCTGTTCGACTGGATGCTTCGATCTGTCAGCACATTACCGCTCCGCGCGGAGAACATAGTGCCAAGCCTGTGGTATTTCGTGAAATGCTGCAGCGGCTGGTGGGGGAAATTCCTCGTATTGAGTTATTCGCGCGCGGCGACATACCTGGTTGGGATTGTTGGGGAAATGAATGTGACAGTAGTGTCCGGTTGATACGTGGCGGGTGGAAAGCCGATGCGCACATTGCTTAACCCCATCATCATTCGTGAACTGGATCTGGTGATTCTGCGACCGGGTCGTTCGCTAATGAGCTTGTTTTACGGGCCAGTGATTATTGCCCCGGCTAGTGAAATGGAAGCCGGGCGTAAGCCCGGTTTACTGCCACAAGAACAGCCCTTACTGTTGGATCCCGCATTTTCATCATTCTGGATGGAGCCTGAAGTGCTGCGCGCCGCAGGTGGCTCAGTCCAGAGTTGGGTCAGAAAGTTTAACGTCTGCCAGTGGAATCATGGGGCAGATGAATACCATCACCCTGAACTTACCACGGCCAGGTACGAGCAATCAGGCCTTTGCCTGTGCTGGCATCATGACCGCGTGCTGGTGGACCAGCCTCCAGCGCTGGTTGCTGATATTGCCCGTCAAAATGCGGCGCATTACATTCTTGAATCAGTTCGCTCGCATTTTCGGTACCCCGATCATCACATCGTTACTATCAGTGACCTGGGTTGCTGGGCATTGGTTAAACGAGTTGCTGGTCTCCTCCCTGACACAGTTATTCGTAAGTTGCTGTGCATGCCTTCAACTGAGCCAATTAAACCTGTCTACCGCGAGAGCGAACTGGTAATAAACCCGCCAGATCCCCTAGCAATAATTACAACTGCTGTCGAGGATACGCCGGTTTTGGTTGTCGCGATCGATGTTGACGCGCCAGCGCAGTACATGCGCCGTCCGAAAATTCCTCGTTGGGAATGTCAGGCGTACACTGACTGGGTCAAAATGCAGGCGTGCTGCGGTTGCGGTGAACCTGGAGACGATCCACACCATCTTGTTGGTTACGGGTTCGGCGGTACCGGCATGAAAGCAGGGGATTTTCACGTTATGCCTATGTGCCGTATTTGCCACCGGGAACTGCACGACAACGTAGCTATATGGGAGAGTCAACATGGTAGCCAATTGGAACATATTTTCCGGTTACAGCACCGTGCTCTGGGGCTGGGCGTGATTGTGACAGACTGTGCGTAGTGGAACCGGTTAATCTTGCTGTATCGTGATTCAATACAAAGCGGGCATTTCTTATCCTTCACTATAAAAATCATAATACTAACTAATCGGGACTATAAGTTGTCAATCGACAGCATTGTGTTTATTTTGTAAAATATAAGTTAAATTGCGGGTGTTGTTATATGGATATTAATGAATTTCCAGCTGGAGTCATCGAACATCTTGGCTGGTATGTATACCGCCTAATTGACCCGAGGGATGGCAGTACGTTCTACGTAGGGAAAGGGAAAGGTAATCGTGTCTTTGCTCATATGCGTGGTGAGGTTGCGGCAGTGGATGATGATGAGTTACTGAGTAACAAACTCAAGCAACTTCGAGAGATCAGACTAGCTGGTCTTGAGGTTATCCATGTTATCCATCGGCACGGTATGGCTGAAGAAAAGACCGCTTACGAGGTTGAAGCAGCACTCATAGACGCCTATCCTAGTTTAACTAACATCATGAACGGTGCTGGCAGTAATGAGTTCGGTGCTGCACACATCAAAGAGTTAATCGCTACGTACCAACCTGAAACAATTACGTTCCAACATAAGACCCTAATGATATCGGTTAACAGGAGTTCAAAGGATATTGACCTCTATGATGCAGTACGGTTTAGCTGGCGTGTCAGCGTTGAGCGTGCTCGTAAGGCTGAGGTCATACTGGCGACAGTAAGAGGTATCGTGAGGGGCGTATATATTGCTGATGAGTGGCTCAAGTCTACTCGTGAGAATTTCCCAGAGATAGATTCATGGGATGCAGATGATGAGTTTGAAGCTACTCAAAGTTCCCGCTTTGGGTTCCGGGGTAGGGCTGCATCTCCTGAGATTACACAGCTTTATTTAGGTAAGAAGATCCCTGATGACCTCAGAAAGAAAGGTGCTATGTCTCCTGTGAGATATTCTCCCGGGTTTTGATTTCGGAAAGGAACTGGATTTTAGATTGTAGCCAATTTTCGCGCATGACGAGAGAGTCCGTCATAGTTGGCTCCTTTGTGCTGTGAGTTCAACTGATGGACGCAACACACTTATTGAACCGCTCTGCGGGTGATTCATAGTCTAGCGTTTTTCTCGGCCTCTCGTTGAGCTGTCTGGCAACACTGTTAAGTCTTTGCTGGCTGTGAACCGATAAGTCAGTTCCTTTTGGAAAATATTGTCTGAGCAATCTGTTCGTATTTTCATTTGAGCCACGTTGCCAGGGAGATTGAGGATCACAAAAATAAATCTGAATGTCTGTCGCTACAGTAAATCGTGTGTGGCTGGTCATTTCAGCGCCACGATCCCAAGTTAATGTTTTATAAAGCTCAGCAGGTAATTCCCGGGCTTGTCTGATGAGTGCAGATATAACCGTTATGGTCTTGTTGTCTCTGATTTTCGCCAGCATAACAAAACGGGAATGACGTTCTACGAGGGTGATGATATAGGAGTTATTCGAGCCCTGAATCAGGTCACCTTCCCAGTGACCTGGAATGGCTCTGTCAGCGGCCTCTGGTGGCCTTTCGCTGATAGGTATCGTGTGCGGGATTGACCCTAATCCTTTCCCTTTAAGCGATGACGTTCTGGATCTACGCACTGCTCTTCCGCTTCTGAGGCATTGCTGCAGCTCTTTTTTTAATGCTCCCCGGGTTTGTATAAAAAGCGTTTTATAAATCGTTTCGTGTGACACATGCATTTCCTGATTATCCGGATAACAGCGTTTCAGCCAACCGGCGATCTGTTCCGGCGACCAGTCCTGATGCATCTTCTCTGCAATGATTTTACACAATGCGGGGCTTTCAATTAGCTTGCAAGGTTTTGGTCTCAGCGCATTTTCCCACGCAGCAGCATCGGCTTTTGCTGCACGGTATTGTTTTGCACCACCGTGCCTCCTGACCTCGCGGCTAATCGTTGAGGGCGCTCTTGATAATTTGGTGGCGATGTCCCTGATACTGAGTTTTGCTACCAGCCCTCTGGATATCTCCTCTCTTTCATCAAGCGAAAGCGCTAATCGGTGCCGTTTTGGCACGGGAGGACGGTAGCCGCCTGTCTGGTGGATAGTGGGCATAATGGAAGAATGATATCTGTCGAACATTCTGGCGATATCATGTAGAGAATCACCTTGCTTATATCTGTCCCAGATAATTGCCTTCTGCTCTGGCGTGTAGTTAATCCGAGTTCTTCGTTTCATGGCAACGTCCCCCTTGATTAAGGATAGCGTTGCATCGACCCGTTGAACTCACAGC